>NZ_FNDG01000009.1 GCF_900100535.1 Phytopseudomonas flavescens | reverse complement strand
TCCACTCAGACCAGGGCAGCCAGTTCAGCAGCCTGGACTGGCAAAGTTTCCTCAAGGCCAACAACCTAATCAGTAGCATGAGCCGGCGCGGTAACTGTCACGACAACGCCGTGGCAGAGAGCTTTTTCCAACTGCTGAAGCGCGAACGCATCAGGCGGAAAACCTACGGCACTCGTGAAGAAGCACGCGCTGATGTGTTCGATTACATCGAGATGTTTTATAACCCTAAACGCCGGCACAGCAGCGCTATGCAGCTATCGCCAGTGGATTTTGAAAAGCGCTATTTCCAGAGCTTGGAAAGTGTCTAGGAAAGCCGGGGCGATTCAACCTATTCAGACTGCCTTCCTGTTACGACCCTGTTCGAGAACTGCCGCCGTAGATCTCTATCTAGATTCACATAGTTCTCAAAGGCAACATTATTGCTGTAAAATTCATACCTGACTATCAGGCTCGGCATTATTCTGTACTGAACTTCACAGCTTTCTGTTCCGCTGCTTGATGTTCGGCAATAAACTTCGTGTGCCCGCCCCTGTGATTGGTAGGAATCGAATTTATAGCGTCGACTGTGGATGGATCCGTTATTCCTCAAGTCGCAAATTTCAATAGCCTCCCCAAATAACTTTCTTATTTGCGCGTTTTGAGATGAGCACTGTCTGTCGAATATTCTTTTCTTGATGCCTTGCACGTCATTCGCCGGGTCGTTCTGGCTGGTCGATTTATCGAAAAATTCGATCATCTGCACCTTGTTTTTGAAATTTGGAAACCAGAAGTCAGACCTTGGCGAGAAACGATAATTTTCTATCGGTTTATTTATGCACCCGAACTCTTCAGAGCTCACGGTGTTGAACTGCTCTTCAGACAATTCATCAGGCCACAGCTTCAATATCAGGCTGTTCCAGCGGAAGAACATTGAACCGTCGCTGGAAGTGTGGCAGGTCGCATTACTGGAGGCCTGAGACTTTAAACTGGACACCAGTAGCATTACTGCTAAGATTGTGAACTTCATTCCATTTCCATTCCTTCTTAGGTGTACCGGTCTCATACTACAATTTGCCATCCAAACCTATGGCCAACACCCTGGTTCAACATAGATCCGCGCAGATGAGAAGCTTTCGACCTATCACTATAGGCAAAGTCTGCCCACGAAAAAACACTCATTACGTGTGGATATCCGTCCGTGAATCCCACCACTCATTACCGATTTTGAGTGGCCGTACTCACATCCGATATCTCGAGTACAGAGCAATGAGCCGAATATTCCCGCGGTCTGTAACCTGAACTGCTCTAATTCAGTGCTCACTGCGGCGTTGAATCGCCTGAATGGGCCGTACATGAGATATCGGCTCTGAACCTCCCGTTCAGCGGCCGCCGCTCGTTCAATTGAACCGCCCTGGATGTCGCGGAGGCTATTGTGTTCGAGTCAGGCAGCCACCGATATGGCTGCCTGATTCTGTTCGTATAGTGCCTCGAACTCCCCTGGCGGCCTTTTGCCTATCGGCTCCAACAGCCGCTGACGGTTGAACCATGTGACCCACTTCAGCGTTTCCCACTCCAGGCTTTCTATGCTTTCCCATGGTCCTCGCTTGTGGGTCAACTCGGCTTTGTAGAGGCCATTGATAGTCAATGTCAGTGCGTTGCCGTAGTTGTCACCGATATGGCCAACCGACGGCTCGATACCTGCTTCACCCAAGCCTTCGCTGTAGTGAATCGACAGGTATTGTTATCCCCTGTCACTGTGATGAATCAGCCAGTGAAGTTCAGACCGACGAGCGTAAAGCGCCTGTTCGAGCGCATCCAGAACAAACTCCGCGCTCATGTGCCGACTGACACCCCAGCCAACGATGAACCGCGAGTAGACATCCACGATGAACGCCACATAGGCACAACCCTACCAGGTTGAAACGAACGTGAAATCCGCGCCCCATAGCTGATTGGGACGTTCGGCGGTGGACTGACACTTCGTCAGGTCTCTGGGATTGGCATTGCCAGGATCGGCTTATGTGCTTTTCACTGTTTTGCCCCGTGCCACGCCGCATAGCCGTTGTGGCTGTTTACCCGGTCAGGGCTTTTGACATCGAAGCCGAAACCGCATAGGCCTTCGACATCGAATTCCACCACACGCTGGGCAACGAACTGGATCATTTGCTTGAGCGGATCGGCGTATGCCCCTTTCTCAGCCAACTCGGTCAATGCGGTAGCCACCCTCGGCCGAACAGCGGATCCACTTCAGCCCCGCCGCAGGATCAGCCTCGATTCCACTGCCCCTCAGAAGCATGAGCCCACGTCGGTATTGAGCAAGCGGATCGCCGTCTTCGGCGGCACGCAAATATCAGTGCGCAGCCTTGTCCGGATAATGGCCCAGAAGCCCATCCTCGTATCCCGAGCCGAGCAATGTGTCGATGCGATAGGAGCTTTGCATCAAAGTGACAGAAAGGTCGTCAGCATAAATGCCAACAGAATGCAGATAGCGCGAGCAGTGAAACGAAACAAGGCAGAATCCCTGCAGCCACGGATAAACAGAGTGATTGCAGCCACCATCAGGTTTGAGGCTTTTCCCGCTTCATCTGCATGACCAGGGTGAAGCGATCAGCGGGGTGCACGGTTTCCGAGACCACCGCCAGTTCGCCCCGTTCGTCGCGGTAGTGGCGGACGATCTTCAGCCCCGGCGCACCGACTTCGGCATTCAGGCTGCCCGCCAGCTCGGCATCGAGCAGCACGGCCTTGACCTGCTGGTCGACAATCTCGATATGCCGCCCATAGCGTTTTTCGATCAGCGCCGCAATCAGTTCGTCCGGGTGCTCACGGGCCAATTCGATGGCCGCTTCGTAGCATTGCTCGGCGTATACGTCGGTCCAGCACAGCGGCGCATGGCTCTGGCCTTCCTCGATGCGGATGCTCGACACGCAGAAGTAGCGGCCGCCGGGTTGCAGACCGAGGCGCTTGGCTTCGGCGATATCGGCGACGAAATGATTCACACGCTGGATGCTGCGGATCTGGGTTTCCGCCAGGTGCACCAGGTCGGCCACCGACGCCAGCGATTGCGAGTAGCCGCCGCTGGGTGAGGCCGATTCGACCCGGGTGCCAACGCGCTTGCGGCGCGAGACCAGGCCCTGATTGAGCAGTTGGGCGATGGCTGCCCGCACCGTATGCCGGCTGACCCCGTAGATCTCGCACAGCTCCAGTTCCGTGGGCAGCAGAGAACCCACCGGGTAGCGCCCGTTGGCGATGCTTTCCGTCAGATCCCTTGCCACCACCGCATAAAGCGCCTGATTCACCGTTCACCTGCTCCCGATCCGTTGCGGTTGACAGTGTATCAGCGCAGGCGTATTTATTATGTCCGTACATATAAATTATGTCCGATCAATAATAACAGCCAGGATCCTTTCCCATGTCCACCACCGTCTTCGACTCCGCCCTGTTCCGCGACATGTTCGGCACCGCCGAAATGCGCAAGGTGTTTTCCGACAAAGCGCTGATCGAGCGCTATATCGAAGTAGAGGTCGCACTCGCCCGCGCCGAAGCCCGCTGCGGCGTGATCCCTGCCGAGGCCGCCGAGGTCATCGCCGCCAAGGCCAGCTATGAATCCCTCGACCTGGCGCTGATGCAGCACGAAACGGAAATCGTCGGCTACCCGATACTGCCGCTGGTCGAGCAGTTGTCGAAGACCTGTGGTGACGCCGGTCGCTACCTGCACTGGGGCGCCACCACCCAGGACATCATGGACACCGCCGTGGTTCTGCAGGTGCGTGCCGCCCTGGCCATCGTCGAGCGTGACATCCAGGCCGTACGGGGCCTGCTCGCCGACCTGGCGCAGCGCTACCGCGACACGCCAATGGCAGGCCGCACCCACTTGCAGCACGCCCTGCCGATCACCTTCGGCTACAAGTGCGCGGTCTGGCTGAGCATGTTCGACCGCCATGCCGAGCGCCTGGTGGAGCTGCGCCCGCGGGTCGAGATCGGCCAGTTCGCCGGGGCTGCCGGTACCCTGGCGTCGCTGGGTGACAAGGGCCTGGAGGTGCAGGAAGCGCTGATGGCGGAACTGGGGCTGGGCGTGCCGCAGGCCACCTGGCACGTCGCCCGCGACGGCCTGGCCGAGACCCTCAACTTCCTCGGGCTGGTAACCGGCTCCCTGGGCAAGGTGGCCCTGGACGTCATGATGATGATGACCAGCGAGCTGGGCGAGGCCTACGAACCCTTCGTCAAGGGCCGCGGCGCCAGCAGCACCATGCCGCAGAAGCGCAATCCGATTTCCTGCGAGCTGATGTACGCCGCCGCCAAGGGCGTGCGCCAGCAGGCCGGGCTGATGCTCGATGCGATGATCCAGGACTTCGAGCGCTCCACCGGCCCCTGGCAGGCCGAGTGGATCGCCATTCCCGAAGCCTTCGCCCTCAGTGCGGCCTCACTGGGCCAGGCCAAGTTCATGCTCGCCGGGCTGGACGTGCGCACCGAGCGCATGCGTCAGAACCTGGACATGACCCGCGGCCTGATCGTCGCCGAGGCGGTGATGATGGGGCTGGCACCGGAGCTCGGTCGCCAGGTCGCCCATGACGTGGTCTACGCCGCCTGCCGCGTGGCCAACGACGAGAACGTCAGCCTGCTCGACGCCCTGCTGCGCGATCCCGAAGTCGCCGACCACCTGCCCCGCGCCGAACTGCAACGCCTGACCGATCCCGCCAACTACCTCGGCCTGGCCGGGCCCATGGTCGACCGCGCCCTGCAGCGCCAGGGGCGCGTCGCCCGCTGATCGCCGTCCCGGGCCTGGCGACGGGCCCAAACCTCTCAAGACCATAAAGACAACAATTGAGAATTCCGACATGTCATCCACAGGCAAAAAACCGTTTTACCGCGACCTGACCTTCCAGGTCATCGCGGCCATGCTGCTCGGTATCGCCTTCGGCTTCATCGCCCCCGAGCTCGCGGCCAAGTTCAAGATCCTCGGCGACATCTTCCTCAAGCTGATCAAGACCGCCGTGGCGCCGCTGGTGTTCTTCACCGTGGTGCACGGCATCGCCTCGGCGGGCGACATCAAGCGCGTGGGCAAAGTGGGCATACGCGCGCTGATCTACTTCGAGGTGGTATCCACCCTGGCACTGGCCATCGGCCTGCTCTGGGGCAACCTGATCGAGATCGGTTCCGGCATGCACGATGCCCACCCCAGCGGTGCCACCTCGGCGGCTGCCGCGGCGGCGGTCGCCAAGGGGCACGCCCCGCAATCGACCCTGGACTTCATCTACGGCATCTTCCCCGACAACTTCGTCGGCGCCTTCGCCGGTGGCCAGTTGCTGCAGGTGCTGGTGATCTCGGTACTGTTCGGTTTCGCCCTGCTGGCACTCAAGGCCGAGAAACGTGAAGTGATCGAGGACGGTCTGAACCGCGTTTCCGAGTGTTTCTTCGAGTTCATCAACCTGATCATGAAACTGGCCCCGCTGGGCGCCTTCGGCTCGGTGGCCTACGCGGTAGGCAGCAATGGCACCGCGGTGCTGATGTCGCTGGCCAATCTGGTGCTGATGTTCTACGCAGCGGTGTTCTTCTTCATCTTCGTGGTGCTGGGCACCATCTGCCGCGTCTGCGGCTTCAGCCTGTGGCGCTTCCTCAAGTACATCAAGGACGAGATCTTCATCGTCATCGGTACCGCCTCCTCGGAAAGTGCCCTGCCACGCCTGCTGCAGAAACTCGAGAAGTTCGGCTGCTCCAAGCAGAGCGTCGGCCTGGTGCTGCCCACCGGCTATGCCTTCAACCTGGACGGTACGTCGATCTACATGTCGCTGTGCGTGCTGTTCATCGCCAACGCCTATGGCGTACCGCTGAGCTGGGAGCAGCAACTGGGGATTCTCGCCATCATGCTGGTGACCTCGAAAGGCGCCGCAGCGGTCTCCGGGGGCAGCTTCGTGGTGTTCGCGGCCACGGTGACGGCGATCGGCTCGCTGCCGCTCGAAGGCCTGGCACTGCTGTTCGGCGTGTACCGCTTCATGTCGATGGCCATCGCCACCTGCAACACCATCGGCAACAGCGTCGCCACCGTGGTGGTGTCGAAGTGGTCGGGTGAGTTCTCCGAGCAGGAGGCCAGGGAGGAATATCAGCGCGTGCTGGGCCGCAGCCCGCAGGCAGCGCTCTGATACCCGCTCGCTGAAACCCGGCGGTCTCAGGACCCCGGCTATGCGCTTCATGCGCAGAGCCGGGGCTTTTGGTTTGAACGGAGCGGCGCTGACGTGCGTCGTAACAAATACGCCCGGCTACCCCTGCAAGGCGCGGGTAACGTGTGAGATCCGTTCACAAGGAGAGAGATTCGCCATGGCCCGTTCCATTCCTTATCTGCTCGCAGGCATCACGCTCAGTCTCGCCACCCTCAGCGCCCAGGCTGCAGACGCCCTGCCCCAGGCGCAATGGCCGTTCACCAGCGAACCCCGCGCCACCCTCGACGAGCCCTGGGCCATGACTTTCCTGCCCGACGGCACTTTGCTGGTCACCGAAAAGCGCGGCGCGCTCAAGCATGTCGACCCGAAGAGCGGCGCGACCCACGATATCGCCGGTGTGCCGGAAGTCGCCTATGGCGGCCAGGGCGGCTTCGGTGACGTGATCCTGCACCCGGATTTCGCCAATAACGGCTGGGTCTACATCAGCTACGCCGAGGCCGGTGATGGCGATACCCGCGGCGCCGCAGTGGCCCGCGCCAAGCTGCAGCTCAACGACGATGGCAGCGGTGCGCTGACCGAGCTGAGCGTGATCTGGCAGCAGACGCCCAAGGTCAGTGGCAGCGGCCACTATGGTCATCGCCTGGCCTTCGGCCCGGACGGCAAACTGTGGATCACCTCCAGCGAGCGGCAGAAATTCACCCCGGCCCAGGACATGAAGGCCAACCTGGGCAAGCTCGTGCGCCTGAACGACGACGGCAGCCTGCCTGGCGACAACCCCTTCGCCGATCAGGGCGATGTTGCTGCCCAGGTCTGGTCACTGGGCCACCGCAACATGCTCGGCATCGCCTTTGACGCCAACGACAAGCTCTGGGTACACGAGATGGGCCCGGCCGGCGGCGACGAACTGAACCTGATCAAGCGCGGCGCAAACTACGGCTATCCGGAGGTATCCGATGGCGATCACTACGACGGCAGGCCGATCCCGGATCACGCCACCCGCCCCGAGTTCGAGGCGCCGAAGATCAGTTGGACCCCGGTCATCTCTCCCGCCGGCTTTGTCATCTATCAGGGCCAGCGCTTCCCGGACTGGGACGGCGCCGGCCTGATCGGCGGGCTGTCCTCGCAAGCACTGGTGCGCGTGGCGTTCGATGGCGACAACGCCCGCGAAGTGGAGCGCTACGCCATGGGGGCACGCATTCGCGATGTCGAACAAGGCCCCGACGGCAGCCTGTGGCTGCTGGAGGACGGTAGCGGCGGCCGCCTGCTCGAACTGCGGCCTGAATGATTCCCGGGGAGTCTGGTGCGCAGGCACGCCAGACTCCTGAGCCCAGCCGGTCGGCATCTCGGCCTGCTCCGGCGCGTCCCTCAATGGGCTATCCGCTCAGACGCTGCACCTGGGAACCGCTTGGCTGGCACTGGCTGACGGTTGCTGCTCCCCCTCATGCCATTCCATAAAGCCTGCTGAGCAGGTATCCACGGGCCCTGGGCGCCACCTGCAAGGGGCCAACTGTGCCGCGACAGCGGCCAGCGAGGCCGAGGGGCAGGCATGCCCCATGATACTGCGATTCGCTTCCCCGTCCCGTCCCGTCCCGCCCCGTCCCGCTCGGCAGCAGGCAGCCGAGCATCGGTATCGCCTCGGGAGTCTGACCTCGACTCCCCCCGCCCTGCAAACACTCGTCGGCATCACGAAACCCATAAAAGCAGGACGGGGCAGGTTTTGATGAGAAAGAAATCTACCCGGCTGGTTAGTTTCCATTTACCCACTGATGTCAAGGTGATATCAGACAAGAGACAGCTATTCCGCGTTGCCGACTGCAATAATCAAAACTCTCAGGGGTGCACCCATGAACAGCTTACGTCGCTTGCCGATCAACCGCCGTCTGTGGCTCATCATGGTGTTGCCGCTTCTGATGCTGGTGCTGCTCGGCACCTCTATGCTCAGCCAGATCAACACCGGCCTGTATGCCGCGAAATCGGAAAAGACCCAGCACCTGGTAGAGACGGTAGTCAGCCTGGTCACCCATTACCATGACCTGGAGAGCAACGGCAGCCTGAGCCGCGAACAGGCACAGGGGAAGGCGATAGCGGCAATGCGCGGATTGCGCTACGCCGGTGAGGAGTATTTCTGGATCAATGACCATGGTCATGCACCCGACCGACCCGTCGCTGGAGGGGCAAAACCTCTCCGACTTCAGGGATTCGGACGGCAATGCGCTGTTCCAGGACATGCTCGCCGTCACCCAGAAACAGGGTGCCGGCGCCATCAACTACCGTTGGCCCAAACCAGGCAGCACCGAACCGGCGAAAAAGGTGTCCTATGTTTCGCTGTTTCAGCCCTGGGACTGGATCATCGGCTCCGGCGTCTACGTCGATGACGTGCAGGCCGAGTTCCAATCACAGGCCCTGCGCACCATGGCCATCGGCGTACCCGCCACCCTGCTGCTGATCGCCCTGGTGGTGATGATTTCGCGCAGTATCGCCCGGCCCTTGCGGCAGGCGGTAGCGGCGATGGCCAACATCGCCAGCGGCGAAGGCGACCTGACCCAGGCCCTGGACGACCAGGGACGCGACGAACTGGCCGCTTTGGCCGGGCATTTCAACGCCTTCACCGGCAAGATGCGCCAGGTGATCCGCCAGTTGCTCGACTCCGCAGGCTCTCTGGATCAGGCCGCGCGGTCGCTCGGGGATACTGCCAGCGCCGCCCAACAGCACAGCCAGCAGCAGGCGCAGCAGATGGAGCAGGTCGCGACCGCGGTCAACGAAGTGACCTACGGCGTCCAGGACGTGGCCAAGAATGCCGAACACGCCTCCAGCGAAGTGCATGCCGCCGAGAGCCAGGCCGAACAGGGCCGGAGCAATATCGACGCCAGCCTGAAGCAGATCGATCAGTTGTCCGACACCATCGACAAGGCCACAACCGTGATCCAGTCGCTGGCCACGCAAAGCACGCAGATCGGCGGCGTGCTGGAGGTTATCCGCTCGATCGCCGAGCAGACCAACCTGCTGGCGCTCAACGCCGCCATCGAAGCCGCGCGAGCCGGCGAGCAGGGTCGCGGGTTTGCCGTGGTGGCCGACGAAGTGCGCCTGCTGGCCCAGCGTACGCAGAAATCCACCGCGGAAATCCAGGGCATGATCGAACGCCTGCAGGGCGACTCGGAGGCCGCGGTGAAAGCCATAGGCGACAGCAGCCGGGCGTCGCAACTGACGGTGATCCAGGCCCGCCAGGCCGATGAGAGCCTGGCGCAGATCGCTCAATCACTGCGCACACTGACCGGGCTCAACGCCTCCATCGCCAGCGCCACCCTGGAACAGTCTCAAGTGGTCGAGGACATCAACCAGAACGTCAGCGACACCGCCGCCCTGGCCCAGAGTGCCGCCGAGTCGGCCGAGCAATCGAGTACCGCCAGTCAGCACCTCAAGCAGTTGGCCGAGCAGCTCAATCGCCTGCTGGGGCAATTCCGCATCTAGCTGGCATGCCCGTGACCCCATGCAAAACGCCACCCCAGGGGACGCCCCGGGTGGCGTTGTCCGACTCTGCCGATGAGCCCCTCAATCCTCGCGGCGAAGACTGTCCAGAACGCCGCGGTAGAGTTTCTCGAGGCGCTGCACGGCCTGCTCGTCCAGCGTCTCCTGCCGTACGCGCTGCTCGAACACCTGCTCAGGCGTCAGCTCATCGAGGGTGCTCTGCTCACCGTGCAGGCTGGCCACCGCCGTGCCGCGGGCACGACGAATACGCAGCACCTCCAACGGCAAGCCTTCGCATAACGCGGCGATGCGCACCTGCAGATCGCTGAGGTAGTCGTCGCCCTCGACCTGCACCTCCAGCCACACCGGCTGTTGCGGGCTGCCCTCGAGGGCGGCCTCGGCGAGCAAGGCGGGCAGTGTCTTCAGGCTGCCGCGTAGCGATTGCAGGGCCTGGAAACGCGGTACGGGCAAGGCGCGCACGCCGTGCAGACCACCCTCGTCCACTTCCACCAGCAGCACCTCCTTCTGCTGGCGCGCCTCGTCGAAGCTCAGCGGGATCGGCGAGCCGCTGTAGCGGATATGCTCGAGGCCGCCGACCTTCTGCGGACGGTGAATGTGCCCGAGCGCGATGTAATCGGCCGCTGGAAACGACGACGTCGGAAAGGCTTCCAGCGCACCGACGTAGATTTCCCGCACCGATTCGCTGGCACTGGCACCAACGGTGGTCAAGTGGCCGGTGGCGATGATCGGCAAAGCGACGCCCAGCTCGGCACGTCGCGCCAGGGCCAGTTCGAACAGGGCCTGATAATGAGCATGGATGGCCTGTTGCAGCGACAGCTGCTTGTCCGCCGCGCTCTGCCCCGCCTCGCTGCGCAGCACGTCACGCGGGCGGATGAAGGGGATGGCGCAGAGCAGCGCCGCCGGTTGGCCATCGGCGTCAGCGAGCACCAGCAACTGATCCTGCAGTTGTACGCCGACGCCAGGGATCACCCGGGTGCCCAACTGTGCCAGCAGGGTACGGCTCTCACCCAGCATCGCCACGGAATCGTGGTTGCCGCCGAGCACCACCAGTTGGCAGCCGGTGTCACGCAAGGCCACGACGAAATGGTTGTACTGCTCACGGGCATAACTGGGCGGGGAACCGGTGTCGAAGATATCCCCGGCGACCAGCACCACCTGTACCCGGTGCTCGCGCACCTGCTCGATCAGCCAGGTGCAGAACGCCTGGTGCTCGGCCTGGCGCGTCTTGCCCATGAAGTGCTGGCCCAGGTGCCAGTCGGAGGTGTGCAGAAGGCGCATGAACGGCCCGATCCAGTGACTGAAAAACCCGGCCACCATGCCTTTTCGACGCCGCCAAGGCAATGGTTTCACATCAGGTAACACTCGCCAAAGCCGCCGTGCTACCTGCGTTGAGGGGGAATTTTCGGCGAATCTGCCGGCATGCTCCGTTTCGCGGGTCGAACCCTGGTGCAAAGGCTTCGGTCGGAAAATCGTTCACCTCCCATACCGATCCCGCTGAGGAGTATCCGCCGATGAACACCGCGTCCGCCCGCCCCCTCTCCCTGTGCGCCACTGCGCTGGCCCTGTTCGGCCTGCTGCACAGCGCTTCCACCCACGCCCAGACGATCGCCCTCGACGTGCCCTACGTGCCCACTCCGGAACCGGTGGTGGCGCGCATGCTGGAGATGGCCAACGTCGGCCCGGACGACTACGTGGTGGATCTCGGCTCGGGTGATGGCCGCATCGCCATCTCGGCAGTGAAGGATCGGGGCGCCAAGGCTGCCTACGGTATCGACCTGAACCCGCAGCGCATCGAAGAGGCCGAAGCCAACGCGCAGCAAGCCGGTGTCGCCGACAAGGTGGTATTCGAGCAGGGCGACCTGTTCGAGAAAGACTTCGCCGACGCCGACGTGCTGACCCTGTACCTGCTGTCGACCGTCAACATGCGCCTGCGCCCGGTGATCCTCGACACCCTGCAGCCCGGCACCCGTGTGGTTTCCCACGCCTTCAGCATGGAGGACTGGGAGCCGGATCGCAGCGATATCGTCGAAGGTGCACGCATCTACCTGTGGGTGGTGCCAGCCAAGATCGCTGGCAACTGGCAGATCGAGAGCGAAGGCGAGACCTTCCATGTCGACCTGCAGCAGCGCTTCCAGGAGATCAGCGGCACCACCCAGCACCAGGAAAACCTGCGCGGGCGCCTGAATGGCACCGAGCTGCGCTTCGAGGTCGACGGCAAGCTGTACGTCGGCCAGGTCGAGGGTGATCGCATCGAACCGATTTCCGCCGAAGGCGCGGTGACCGGCTGGAGCGCACGACGGAGCTAAGCCATGAACGCACGCACAGCGGCACGACAACCCGGCCTGTCGGTCATCGACGGCGTCGCCATGCTGGTCGGCGTGGTGATCGGCGTCGGCATCTTCGGCTTCCCACCGCTGGTGGCCCAGCACGCCGACAATGCCTTCGTGTATATCGGCCTGTGGCTGGCCGGCGGTCTGGTGATGCTGGTCGGCGCGCTGTGCTATGCCGAACTCGGCGCCAGCTATCCAGATCGCGGCGGTGAATACCACTACCTCAATCTGGCCTGGGGTCGGCAGGTCAGCCTGCTGTTCGCCTGGGCCAGAGGTACGGTGATCCAGACCGGCGCAATCGCCGTGGTGGCGTTCATCTATGGCGATTACGCCCAGCGCCTGCTACCGCTGGGCGACTATGGCAGCGCCTGGCACGCCACCCTGGTGGTACTGGCACTGACCGCGCTGAATATCCTCGGCACCCATGAATCCAAGCGCCTGCAGGTGCTGTTCACCGGCATCACCCTGGTGACGCTGGTCACCGTGATACTCGCCGGTCTGCTGCTGGCCGAGCCGGTTGCGGCCGTGCCTGCCGTAGAAACACACGCCAGCGGCAACCTGGCCGGCATGCTCGGCATGGGCATGGTCTTCGTGCTGCTCACCTACGGTGGCTGGAACGAGGCGGCCTATCTCTCCGGCGAATTGCGCAACCCGGCACGCAACATGAGCCGCGTGCTGCTGTTCGGCACGCTGGTGGTGACCGCCATGTACCTGCTGGCCAATCTGGTGTTCATCAACATCTTCGGCCTCGAGGGCCTGCGCCAGTCGACCGCCATCGGCGCTGACCTGATGACCATCGTCGCCGGCCCCTGGGGTGGTGTACTGCTCAGCGTGCTGATCTGCATCACCGCTATCAGCACGCTGAACGCCACCATCCTTACCGGTTCACGGGTGTATTACGCGCTGGGGCGGGACGTGCCCCAACTGTCGACGCTCGGCGCCTGGAACGACCGCGCGACAACGCCGGTACGAGCCCTGCTGGTGCAGTGCCTGATCACGCTGCCGCTGTTGCTGTTCGGTGCGTTGAGCGAGAACGGCGTGCAGAGCATGATGGCCTATACCGCACCGGTGTTCTGGCTGTTCATGTGCCTGACCGCCCTGTCGCTCCTGCGCCTGCGCCGTCTGCAACCGAACAGTACGCGGCCGTTCAGCGTGCCGCTGTATCCGCTGACGCCGGTGTTGTTCGCCGGCAGCTGCCTGGCGCTGTTCTTCTCGAGCGCACTGTATGCGGGTGCCGGCGCGTTGCTTGGCCTGGTGGTTCTGGGCGCCGGGCTGCCGCTATTGCTGTTGCAGCGCCCCGCCACACAGCCGGCTCGAAGCTGACCCCTCCCCCCACCGCACGCTCGACCGCAGGCAGCAATAGCCGAGGTTGAGCGGGGCGATAGCCGGACTCATGAACATCAGCCAAGCGGAATATGCTAAACAGGGGTTCTTTGCCGAGGGGAACCCCACGCATGCAGCCGAAACCGCCCATCGAACTGCTGATCTGTGACTGCGACGGCGTACTGATCGACAGCGAGATCATCGCCGAGCGTCACCTGCACGCGGCACTGGCCGAACACTATCCGGCCCATGAGCTGGACGTGGTACTGGCCGGCACCTTCGGACTGCAGAGCCGTGACATTCTGGCCCGGGTCGAGGCGCACTTCGGCAAACGCCTGCCCGACGGTTTTCTGGAAGAGCACCGCACCCGCATCAAGGGGCTGATACGCGCTGAAGTGCAGCCGATCGAAGGCGTGCGTGATGCCCTGCTGAAGATCGATCTACCGCTGGCAGTGGCCTCCAACAGCTATGGCGACTCGGTGGCCTTCGCTCTGCAACGCTGCGAGCTGGTCGAGCGAGTCAACCGTGGCGCCTTCAGCGCCGATCAGGTCGAGCGCCCCAAACCCGCTCCGGATCTCTACCTGCTGGCAGCACAAAGCGCTGGCGTCGATCCACGTAACTGCCTGGTCGTCGAAGACAGCGTCACCGGCGCGACTGCCGCGCTGACGGCGGGTATGCAGGTAGTCGGCTTCCTGGGTGCCAGCCATATCCCCCCGGAACACGGCGAAACCCTGCGCCAGCTGGGTGTCCAGCATCTGATCGGGCGCATGAGTGAACTGCCTGAGTTGGTGCAGCGCCTGCAGAACGGCGGCGCTTGAAGCGCTAACGGAGCCTGCGCTGCGTCTTACCGCAAGGCGTTCGCCCCGGTTTAGCCGTTAAGACGCTTCCACTCGTCCACCACCTCCCCCATGGTGCGTGGCGCCCCGCTGCGAATCCAGGCCATGAACGGCCGGTCGAAACGGAAGGCGGCTCCGCACTGTTCACACATGAAACGACGCACTTTCTGGGTACTTCGATAATCATCGCCAATGGGCGTATCGCGGGTAATGGTGCCGCCATGCCAGTCGAAAGCCATTGCTGCATCTCTTTGGGCGGAAGTCGTCGTTACAGTACTAGCCAGCCGACAAGCGCGCCAGCCAACACCACCAGCCAGGGCGCAAGCCTGCCGAGCATCAGGGCGCTCAGTGCGACGGCCGCCAGGGCAAAATCCAGAAGGCTGAAGATGGCACTGGTGCCGACTGGTTGGTACAGCGTGGCCAACAGCAGACCGACCACGCCCGCATTGACGCCAAGCATCGCCGCCTGCACCCGCGGGCGGCTGCGCAGCCGAGCCCAGAACGGCAGTACGCCGACCAGCAGCAAGAACGAAGGCGCGAAGATCGCCAGCAGACACAGCAGGCCGCCACTCCAGCCCTGCATGGCGCTGCCGAGAAAAGCCGCGAAGGTGAACAGGGGGCCGGGCACGGCCTGAGTAGCGCCATAACCAGCGAGGAACAGATCCTGGTCGATCCAGCCGGTGGCCACCACCTCGGCCTGCAGCAAGGGCAGCATCACGTGCCCACCGCCGAATACCAGCGAGCCGGTTCGGTAGAAGGCGTCCAGCAGGCTCAGCGTGTGACTCTCCAGCAGGTGCGCCAGCGCAGGCAAGCCAAGCAGCAAGGCGACGAACAAAGCCAGCCAGACGATGCCAGCCTGCGGGCTGATGTCGATAGCCAGCGCATCCTCCCCGTTCCGGCCAGCAGGCTTGAGCAACAGCCAGCCGGCCAGCCCGGCAAGCAGGATCACCGCAAGCTGCCCCCCTGCACCCGGCACCGACAATGCCGTGCAGGCGGCGATCACCATCAGCACCCGCCGCGGCGTGTCCGGACAGAGCGTGCGCATCATGCCCCACACCGCCTGAGCGACGACGGCGGCGGCAACGATCTTCAAACCATGCAGTGCCCCGGCCGCCATGGCCTCGCCCTGAACGCAAAGCCCCTGCGCCAACAGCACCAGCAGCGCGGCCGACGGCAGGGTGAAGCCTACCCAGGCGGCCAGCGCACCGCGGTAGCCGGCCTGGGACAAGCCGATCGCCATGCCGACCTGGCTGCTGGCGGCGCCCGGCAGGAACTGGCAGAGCGCGATGAGCTCCACATAACGGGCCTCGCTCAACCAGCGTCGGCGGCTGACGAACTCTTCACGAAAGTAGCCGAGATGAGCGACCGGGCCTCCGAAAGATGTCAGCCCTAGGCGCAGGAAAATCAGAAAGATGGACCACGGATGGCGATCGCTTGCGGTGCGGAGCATGCGGATTTCTCGGTACGGCATGAGAGCGACAGGCATCACGAGTATCCAATGCAGGTATTGGATCGCGCATCGCTCTTTTCACGCGCTGCCCTTCTAGCCGTCACTGTGCCCTGCGCTGATGACTGTTCAAAGAAGGCTGACGATCTCCGCGCTGGTTTGATTTGCTCACATCCACTCGTATAGTCGGCATGCCTGCCAACGGAACCATGATGATTACCCCCACCGACTCTCTCGATTGCCGCGCCCGCGCCACGCTTCACTCGCCGGCCGGCCGGCCGAGCCCGGCATGCTGATCGCCTCCGCGGTCTTTCTGTTCACCCTGGTACTGGTCATCTGGCAGCCCAGGGGGCTGGGGGTCGGCTGGAGCGCCAGCCTCGGCGCCCTGCTGGCGCTGGCGGTGGGCGCCGTGGCGCTGCAGGACATCCCCACCGTCTGGAGCATCGTCTGGAACGCCACCGCGACCTTCATCGCGATCATCATCATCAGCCTGCTGCTGGACGAGGCCGGCTTCTTCGCCTGGGCCGCCCTGCACGTGGCACGCCGGGCCGGTGGCAGCGGCCCGCGCCTGTTCGCCTTCAGCGTGCTGCTCGGCGCAGTGGTGTCCGCGCTGTTCGCCAACGATGGCGCGGCACTGATCCTGACTCCGATCGTGATGTCGATGCTGGTGGCGCTTGGCTTCTCCGCCGCGACCACCCTCGCCTTCGTGATGGCAGCCGGTTTCATCGCCGATACCGCCAGCTTGCCGCTGGTGGTGTCGAACCTGGTGAACATCGTCTCGGTGGATTACTTCAAGCTCGGCTTCGCCGAATACGCCGCGGTGATGATGCCCGTCAACCTGGCCAGCGTCGCCGCCTCCCTGCTGGTGCTCTACCTCTTCTATCGCCGCGACATTCCAGCCCGCTACGCGCCCGAGGCACTGCCGGCACCGAAGACCGTCATCCGTGACCCTGCCACATTCGCCATGGGCTGGTGGGTACTGGGGCTGCTGCTGGTTGGCCTGTTCGCCCTCGAGCCACTGGGCGTCCCCATCAGCGCGGTGGCCGCGCTGTGCGCCGCACTGCTGGGCAGCATCGCCGCGCGCAGCAAGGTGATTTCCACCCGTCGCGTGTTGCGCGAAGCCCCCTGGCAGGTGGTGATCTTCTCGCTGGGCATGTACCTGGTGGTGTATGGCCTGAAGAACGCCGGGCTGACCGATCTGCTCAGCCGGGTGCTCGATGGCCTCGCCGGGCACGGCCTGTGGGGCGCGACGCTGGGTACCGGGCTGCTCGCCGCCGGGCTGTCCTCGGTGATGAACAACATGCCCAGCGTGCTGATCGGCGCACTGTCGATTCACGCCAGTGATGCGAGCGGGCTGATCCGTGAGGCAATGATCTACGCCAATATCATTGGCTGCGACCTGGGCCCGAAGATCACCCCCATCGGCAGCCTGGCTACGCTGCTCTGGCTGCACGTTCTGCAAGGCAAGGGCGTGCGAATCACCTGGGGCTACTACTTCAAGGTGGGTCTGGTGCTGACACTGCCAGTGCTGCTGATCACCCTCTGCGCCCTCGCATTGCGATTGAGCCTGTAAGGTCGGATCAGGCCAAGTGCCCTGGCCATGTCCTGATCCACCTGCCGGCGCCACGCGCGATCCTCGTCGCTGTCGGGCTGCAGGCGCCGTTCGATTTCCGCGTTGGCACTGGCCTGGCACTGGCGGAAGCCGTCGTCCCAGCCGGTTGCGTACTGGGTATCCTGAAGATAGACCGGCACGTTCTTGCGAAACGCACCGAGTGCCTTGGCGGCACTGTTACCGCTGATGCAGCCATCCTCGTAGCCAGTGGCGAAGGCCGCCGAGTACCCCTGGGCAAGCATGGAGTCCCGGGTGCTCTGGCAGGCGCTCAACGGCAACACGAGCAGCAGCGCCAAGGACAGTCGGCGTATATCGATCATGGCAGGATCCTCAGCCGTTGAAGGCATCGAGCAGTTTTTCCTTGAGGGCGCAGTAGGCCCAGGGGCTGGTGCTGCAGGCACCGCTGTCCAGGGCCGCGCGAAAACGCGGCAGATCGACCTGCTGCAAATAATCCTCGGCATCCTCGAAGCGCTTTCTGCCGCCGAAGCCTCCCTCGCGCATCTCGTCGATGGCCTGCTGCCTGCTCCAGCCCTGATAGACGATGCGGTACATGGCCGCGATCATCCCGGTGCGGTTCTGCCCGTGCTTGCAGTGAATCAGCACCGGCCCCCGGGCCTGGGCGAGGCGAATGCTGCGCAGCGCCTGCAGCACATCGGCGTCGTCGATACGGTCGGCATGCAACGGCTGATGAACCTGGCGAATGCTCGCATCGCTCAGCCAGTCGGCATCGCTGCGCTGGTAGAAGTTGATCACCGTGGCGATCTTCAACTTCTGCAACTCCCCTCGCTGCGCGGCGCTCGGCAAGGCACTGCGATAGAGATAGGGCTGCATGCGATAGAGGTTGAAGGTCTTGTCCACAGGGGTCGCCCAGAGCGGCTGCGTGGCACCGGGGCTTTCCGTTCGTACGGCACTTAGGGCAGAACCAAGCGGTATGCAAAATAGAATCGCCGTCATACAGCAGACGAACGACAAGCGTGGTGAGGCGTAGCGAAGCTGTGGCATCGTATGATCCTGGCTGGATGAACGAGCGACAGTCTTGCGTTCGCCCCGTGAGGGCTTCGTCAATGCCTCGTGAAAAAAGCGTCAATCCCTGTGAAGAGAACGTTGCATGCGCATTCTGGTGATCGAAGACAACCGCGACATCCTCGCCAATATCCTGGATTACCTGCAGCTCAAGGGCTACACGGCCGATTGCGCCCAGGACGGTCTGTCCGGCCTGCACCTGGCGACCCAGGGCCATTACGACCTGATCGTGCTGGACATCATGCTGCCCGGCCTGGACGGCTACCAGTTGTGCCGCCGCTTGCGCGAAGAGGCGCGCAGCAGCATTCCGATCCTCATGCTCACCGCCCGTGACGCCCTGGAAGACCGCCTGCAGGGGCTGAGTGCGGGCGCCGACGACTACCTGGTCAAACCCTTCGCACTGTCCGAGCTGGTCGCCCGTATCGAAGCCATCCTGCGGCGCTCCCAGGGCAATCGCCGGCGCCTGCTGGAAGTCGCCGACCTCACCTACGACCTGGACACGCTGACCGTGAGCCGCTCCGGTACGCTCATCAAGCTCAACCCGCTGGGCATGAAACTGCTGGCGGTGCTGATGCAACGCTCGCCCGCGGTAGTCCGTCGCGAGGCACTGGAGGAAGCGCTGTGGGGTGATGACTGCCCCGACAGCGACAGCCTGCGCAGCCACATCCACCAGCTGCGCCAGGCCATCGACAAGCCCTTCGGCACCGCGCTGCTGCACACCCTGCATGGCGTGGGCTACCGCCTGGCAGCGAATCGCGATGGCAACTAGACAACCGTTCCGACGGCGCATTCTCATCGCCTTCGTGACCATGACCATTCTGGTCAGCGGGATCTTCTCCCTGAGCATCGTGGCCATCGTTCACCTGATCGAAGAACACCTGGTTTCCGAAGAGCTCGCCCTCGAACTGGGCGTGGTGGTGCAGCAGGATCTGCAGAGCGGACAGGAACCGCGCCTGGACTCGCGCACCCGCTTCTATGCCTCGAACTACCCGCAGTACGCGATCCCCAGCCGCTATGCAGACCTGCCGGAAGGCTTCAGCGAACAGTTCGAGGGCGAGCGGGCCTTCTATATCTTCACCCAGATCATCGGCGGCGAGCGTTACCTGCTGGTGCAGGAACAGAGCGAGTTCGAAAAACGCGAGCAGGTGCTGTTCAACGTGGTGCTCGCCGGCTTTCTGCTTTCCGTACTCGGCGCCCTGGCACTGGGCTGGTTCATGTCCGAGCGGGTGATGCGCCCGGTGAGCAAGCTGGCCAATCAGGTACGCCATCGCGACCAGCTGCTGCCGCTGGCGCCAGCCCTGGCACCGGAGTACCCGGACGACGAAGTCGGCCAACTGGCGGCCGCCTTCGACAGCACCCTGGGACGCTTGCGCCAGTCGCTGGAGCGCGAGCGCCTGTTCACCAGTGACGTCAGCCATGAGCTGCGCACGCCCCTGATGGTCATTGCCAGCTCCTGCGAGCTGCTCTCCCAGGTGGTGCTGGAACCCGCGCAACGCAAGCAGGTGGAACGCATCGAAAGAGCCAGCGCGGAGATGCAGGATCTGGTGCAGACCTTCCTGCAACTGGCCCGGGTCAAAGGCAACGAGAGCCTGTTCGCCGGCAGCGCCAGCCTGCGCCAGATCACCGATGAACAGCTCGACGTATGGGCTCCGCTGATGCGCGAGAAAGGTCTGGATTTCCGCATGGAGGTGGTTGCACAGGACGATGATGTCTACAACCCCACCTTGCTGCGTACGGTGATGGCCAACCTGCTGCGCAACGCCCTGCACTACACCGAAACCGGCTTCGTGAAGCTGACCCTGCAGCCCGGCGGCTTTCGGGTCGAGGACAGCGGCGTCGGCATTCCGCAGCAGCAGCACGAACAGATCTTCGACCCCTTCGTGCGCGGCGAGCAGGCCCGGGGCGAGGGCCTCGGCCTGGGCCTGTCACTGGTCAAGCGGATTTGCGCGCACCAGGGCTGGCAGATCTCGGTGCACAGCCTGCCCGTCACCGGGAGCTGTTTTCAGGTGTCGTTCGAGGCGCCGTCCTGACATTTTTTTCACGTCTGCTTAACGGCTTCATCAGAAGCCGCTGCATAAGATCGAGGCACTACCACCAAGGTGCCTCGCCATGTCCAAGCCCAGATCCATCGAGCTCGCCTTCTCCGGCAAGTACGACCAGAACCATGCTCAGGGTTACCTCAACAAACACCAGGACGGGCTGGCCCGTCGGCTTTCCCACTGGCGCGATCTTCAGGTAGGCCGTAGCGCCCTGCGCCTGGCTGGCGATCCCAACCTGGTGCTGGACCTGCCCTGCGGTGCGGGCCGTTTCTGGCCGATGCTCGCCGAACACCCGAACCGGGTGATCCTGGCCGCCGACAATTCCGCTGACATGCTCAGCACCGCCCTCGCCGCTCAACCAGCCGAGGTGCTCGCCCGGGTAAAAGCCTTCAAGACCTCGGCGTTCGACATCGCCCTGGGCGACAACTCGGTGGACTGCGTGTTCTGCATTCGTCTGCTGCACCACCTCCAGTCAGCGGAACATCGGCTGGCGGCGCTGAGCGAATTTCATCGCGTCACCCGGGACACCGTGATCGTGTCGTTGTGGGTCGACGGCAACTACAAGGCCTGGCGTCGGCGCCGCCTGGAACAGCGCCGTGGCGGTGGCGAGAATCGCTTCGTGGTGCGCCGCGACGAAATCGAATTCGAGTTTCTCAAAGCCGGTTTCCAGATCCTCGGCCACCGCGACTTCCTGCCCGGTTACGCCATGTGGCGCACCTACGTGCTGCGCAAGCGTGAGGTGCTGTAATGGCGACGGTCATCGGCTATCAATCGACTGTTACCGCCAGTTCCACCTTCGAGCGCTGGTGGCAATGCAGCGGCGCCTGGGTGGAGCCCCTCAACCAGCGTCGCGAGGGAGAAAGCGGCGTGCAATTGCTGCAACCACGCAACCCGTCTTACCAGGCGCTGTATAGCAAGCGCCAGACCGGCCATCTGTATCGCAGCCTGCGCCATCCGCTGGGCCGCCCGACCATCGTACGTGAGCTGATCGCCTATCAGGCATTCGCTCGGCTCGGTATTACCGTGCCCAAACTGGTCTACGGCTCGGCCAGAAAGCAACAGGGGCAATGGCAGGCGCTGCTGATCACCCAGGTCCTGCCGGGCTTCGTCAGCCTCGATCAGTGGTACGCCGTGCAGCGAAGCAGCGCGCAGTCGACAAGCATGCTGATGGCATTGGCCAGCACCCTGAAGCGCATGCACCAAGGCCGCTGGCAACATGGCTGCTGTTATCCCAAGCATATCTTCGTCAAGGTCAGCGATATCCAGGGAAGCGCACTTCACGCCGAGATCGCCCTGCTCGACCTGGAAAAAAGCCGCCGACGCTGGCGCGAAACGGATGCATCCCGCCACGATATGCGACAGCTCAAACGCCATCGCGGGGCGATGCCTGAGGAGGATTGGGAGTTTCTGGTAACGGCTTATGATTCGGCGGTAGCGCATTGAGGGCCTCCACGCTCCAGCGTGGGAACACAGGTCAGGGCACTCCACGCCCGCTTCCCCCTCGCCCACTGGAGCGTCCCTCAGTGCATTCCCACGCAGAGCGTGAGGAACGATCAAAGCGGTGTGTTACATCCGTGCCGGGTAACGGGATACGTAGGGTGGATGACGCTTTTCTCATCCACCATCAGCGGCGAGCAGGTGATCAGCTATCGATACGATATTGAATGGTTTGGTGGACCGGGTGGGCCTCGCAGGAGAGTGGTCCCCCTACGTACTCGATCGAGAGCCAGGCCTCAGCTCGCCCATGCGAGCGAGGCGAAAAGGCTTTAACCGTTCATAACACCACTCACAGAAGTTCGATTCCAAAACGGCGCACGATAAACGCCAAAAAACCGAAACACCCGATCGTGATTAAGCTACAAGCAAACAACGCAGACCAGAACCCAATGCGTGGAAGTAGCACGGGAAAAATCAAAAACATCGGCAGCGTTGGGATGACATACCAAAACGTATACCACGCGTGATTCTCTATCCTTGCCGACGGTTGGTTTTCGACGTACAGCCATATGAGTGTCAACACTGTGACCAATGGCATGGCCGCAACGAACCCACCGAGCTTGTCACTGCGCTTTGCCAGCTCCGAGACAAGCACCACGATACCCGCGGTGACAAGGTACTTCACGATCAGGTAGTACATAGTGAACTCCCGAGAGGCAAAATCTTTTAGAAGGTGGGTTCAGCACGCCTCGCGTGAGTGACACGAACGGCTTTGAAGCAATTATCGAATGGCTCTCGGCACGCGATCGGCATCCGCGATTGATTGGTTGAGCTGTCGGAGTTTCCTGAGAGACACCTGAAACTGGCCGTTGCCAGGTATTCGTTTACCTTCGAACTGTTGCCAAACAAGAGCTCCGGGACCATTGTAGATTTCCTCGAATTTTCCGTCGGGAAATACCCTGATGATGATCGTATGCTGCGGCAGACTCCGAAACGCCACGGAGTTTGATTGGGTTGCCTTGATCTCAACCTGCACACCGTCTTTGGTGACGGCGTCATAGCCTTTATTCGATGCGGCTTTAAGTTCAAGCGCATACGCATCCGCGACCAGACACTCCCCAAGGCTGCCGACCATATGGCCATCCGGGGTGAAATGCCTACTGGGGAACATTGCTTCCAGTTCAGCGACCGTGGCGTACAGTTGCCGAACCAACACCTGGAGTTTTTCGTGATCGATCATAAGCACTAACGCTTGTTTAAGGGGCGAGCGTGAGCCCGTGCCAGTGAGCGAAGCGAGCGCTTTGAACCACGCGTTGGACGGCATGCAAGCCATCGTCGTTTTTCCAGTACAACGCTGCTCCATACTGGAGTGACACTGCAAAACGAGCATCCATTGTGCTGGCGACGTGCTTTACAAAGCGCTGCAGATCGCCAAGCGCAGATAAGCCTGCGCGCTCGGAACCTTAACCGTACATAGCAAGGAATGGCCACAGGAAAAGCCATGCCGTTGCCATCTTGTGCATATAACGTCTGGTCATCGAACTCGCATGCGGCGGTTGCGGACAATACGGAGTCGGACAGTTCTTTGACTGCAAGGCGATCGCCACGGGTATTCAATTCGCCTGAATCGTCGCATGCCTTAGAAGCAGCGGCTGTCGAAGGGTGGACATCGGCCTCACGGTGAATATCGAGCCCCCTGTGCGGCCTGGCGATTGACCCAAGGGGTGGCGACACGTCGCCCCAGCGAACGGATTTGGAGCAGTTGCTAGGTTTTCGTATACGCAACCCCGTAAAGTACATTTCGACTGCGCCCTTCGAACTCTGGAATGTAGGCTTTCAGCTTGCTCCAGCCAAGACCATCTAATGCGACTCGAGAAGCGTGCCTCACGCACTCCCACTCCTTATGGTGAAACATGAATTGGTCATTGCAATGATAGGCTTCGTCGCTAAGATTTTCGCACAACTCGAACAAGAGCTTCAGCTGAGTGTTGCTGCTTGCAGGTAATGCACGACCAAAATCGTCCACGAATTGCTGGATGCATAGCATTTTCTCATACCACACTTCGCAGCCGGGGCAGGATGGAGTGGATGAGCTTTGCGCCTCCGGTTCCATGGCGAGGAACTCCAGGCCGGAGCATAGCTCGCAAAAAGAGAGTAATTTCTTATACTCATCGTCTGCATACCACTCCCAGATAGTGGTAGAAAACTCAGTTTCCATGATGACCTAGCGATTGGCTGACAGGCAGACTGAAGCATAGTTCTTGCGGACTCCGCGTAGGGCGGATGGCGCTCTTCCCATCCACCATCAACGTCGACCACCGGTGACGGCGTTGGACAGCCTGATGAATCGTCACATCACGCAGTTAAAGCGTGATTCGCCCTACGAAAAGGGTACCAACCTTACATCAGCCAGTCCTTGACCAGCACATGGGTCTTCACCTTGAAGACCCCGGGAAAGTTCTCGATTTCGCCACGTACTTCAGCCAGCCGCTCCATGGACGGCGCCTCGAGATACAGCAGCATGTCGGTCTCGCCGCTGATGCCCGAGCAGCGGCGGACTTCCGGGAATGCACGCATGCGTTCGACGTAATGCTCGCAGCGCCCGCCGGTGTAGAACAGTTCCAGGTAGGCCCGCACCGCAATGGTGGTGGGCTCGGCGATACGCGCGTGATAGCCCTGAATGACCCCGGACGCCTCCAGCTGGCGGATGCGCTCGCTCACCGCGGAGCGTGACAGATTGACCTGCCGGGCGACCTCGGTGACGGTCAGGCGCGCATCGGCGCGCAGCAAAGCGATGATGCGTTGATCGAACTTGTCCACGAGGCTCTCTGCGTCCATCTGCACATACAAGGTGGCGGGCATTCCCGCCGTTTCGTCGGTACCCTCCGACGCTTCGCCAGCAGCCACCGAAGCAGCGCGGCCTTACCATGGCGTCCTGGCACAGCAGCGCACCGCACCGGGCAGTTGCCGTCACGTCAGGACGAGCGAGAGCATACAACATGAGTCGATTGAACAAGGAATTGGGGCTGCTGCAGGGCGTCGCTCTGCTCTGCACCTCGCTGCTGGGCACCGGGGTGTTCGTGATCCCGGCACTGGCCGCCACTGCCGCCGGGGACATCTCACTGTGGGCCTGGCTGCTGCTGATCGCGCTGGTTCTGCCAATGGCCTTCACCTTCGCCCAGCTCGGCCGCAGTTACCCCCATGCTGGCGGTGCACCGCACCTGATCGGTCGTGCATTCGGCGAGCGCATGGAGCGCTTGAGCGCGTTTCTGTTCCTGGCCGTTTTACCCGTAGGCTTGCCGGCGGCGCTGAACATCGCCAGCGGTTTCTGGCACGCGCTGTTCGCACTCAACGACCTGGCGGTTCTGGCCATTCAACTGCTGACGCTGGGCATCATCCTGTTGCTCGGCCAGCGCCCGGCACGCACCTCCGGCAGTGTGCAGATCGTCATCGCCCTGGCCATCGTCGCCACCATCGCACTGATCTGGTTCAAAGGCGACCTGCCCCACGCCGATCGACCGCTGCTGCCGCCCCTGGCGGGCAACTGGCAATTGCTGCCGGTGGCCCTGGGCGTGATGTTCTGGTGCTTCGTGGGCATCGAGGCCTTCACGCACCTGGGCGAGGAGTTCAGGAACCCGCAACGCGACTTTCCCCTGGCCCTGCTGCTCGGCGTGGTGCTCGCCGGCCTGGTGTACTGGGCCTGTTCGGTGGCGGTGCTGAGCTTTCACGCCTACGGCGATGCGCGCACCGACGCGGCCTCGCTGCCCCGCATGCTCGACCTGCTGCTGGGCGACCAAGCCCGCTGGCTCAGCGCGAGTATCGGCTACCTGGCCTGTTTCGCCTCCATGAACGTGTATATCCAGGGCTTCGCGCGGCTGATCTGGAGCCTGGCCGACGAAGGCAAGCTGCCGCGCCCGCTGGCCGTCCGCAACGCCAATGGCGTGCCTGCCAGGGCACTGCTGCTGGTAGTGGTCAGCTGCGCACTGAGCACCACGGTGATCTGGTGCCTGTCGCTGTCGCTGGATCAACTGATCCGCTATGCCAACGGCAACTTCATCGTCATCTACCTGCTCAGCATGGCCGCCGGCTGGGTACTGCTCGAGGGACTATGGCGCTGGCTGGCCGGCATCAGTGCCCTGCTTTGCCTGGGCATTTTGCTGATGCTCGGCGTCGATGCGCTATATGCCATCGGCCTGCTGGGGTTGCTGACATTGCTCGACCACAGGCGCCAGGTCCGGCGCAACGCCGTTGCCCCTGGCTGACCGAGCGACCGGCGACCAAACCGCCAACAGTCGGGTAGACTCTCTCACAGCCCTGGCCGCTTTCAGCGGCCCTTTTGCGTCACGCCCGAAGAGATTTCCCATGCCGATCCGCCACTGTATCGTCCACCTGATCGACAAGAAACCCGACGGCAGCCCTGCCGTGCTGCACGCCCGCGACAGCGAACTGGGCGCCTCCAAGGCCATCGAGAACATGCTCGCCGACCTCAACGAGAGCTATAACGCCAAACAGGGCAAAGCCTGGGGCTTCTTTCATGAGGAATCCGGCGCCTACCCCTTCAGTGGCTGGTTGAAAACCTACCTCGATGAAGGCCAGGAATTTGCGCCGTTCAGCCGTCAGGCCGTGGAGCATCTGCAGAAGCTGATGGAAGAGTCCAACCTGTCCACCGGTGGTCACGTACTGTTCGCCCATTATCAGCAAGGCATGACCGACTACCTGGCCATCGCCCTGCTGCACCACAGCGAAGGTGTCGCCGTGAACGACGCCCTGGACGTGACCCCGGCCAAGCACCTGGATCTGGGCCAGCTGCACCTGGCGGCGCGAATCAACATCAGCGAGTGGCGCAACAACAAGCAGTCGAAGCAGTACATCTCCTTCATCAAAGGCAAGAACGGCAAGAAGGTCTCGGAGTACTTCCGCGACTTCATCGGCTGCCAGGAAGGCGTCGACTCGCCCAGCGAGACACGCACCCTGCTCAAGGCCTTCAGCGACTTCGTCGAGAGCGAAGACCTGCCCGAAGAGCAGGCACGGGCCAAGACCGACACCCTGGTCGACTACGCCACCAGCCAGGCCAAGATGGGCGAGCCGATGACCCTGGAAGAACTCTCCGGGCTGATCGACGAAGAGCGGCCCAAAGCGTTCTACGAGCATATCCGCAACAAGGACTACGGCCTGTCGCCGGAGATCCCTGCCGACAAGCGCACGCTGAGCCAGTTCCGCCGCTTCACCGGCCGCGCCGAAGGCCTGTCGATCAGCTTCGAGGCCCACCTGCTGGGCTCGAAGATCGACTACGACGAGGCCTCGGGCACCCTGACCATTCGCAACCTGCCGACCCAGCTGACCGACCAGTTGAAACGCCGCAAGGATTGAGCGATAACGCTAGGGCCACCCTGCCGAGACGCCCCTCATGAAACGGATTTTGCTGATTCTCGCGGTGCTCGCCGCCTGGCAACACTGGGATCGCCTCGAGCCGATGCTGCTGGGCAAGCCGCAGCAGGTGGCCGGCCAGGGTGACGTCATCCTCTACGCCACCAGCTGGTGCGGCTACTGTGCCAAGACCCGCGAATTCCTCGGTGAACGCGGTATCGCCTACACCGAACTGGACATCGAAAAATCCCCCGAAGCCCGTCGCGCCTACGAAGCCCTTGGCGGCCGCGGCGTGCCAGTGCTCAAGGTCAACGGCACGGTGATCCACGGCTACAACCCGCAGGGGATTCTGGCGGCTTATTGAGCCACCCGGGCAGCTTTCGCGGCTTGCGATCAGGCCGCAGGTGGTTACCGCGAAGTGCTGCGCCGCCCACCTGAACGTCATCCCCTGCCCTGCAGTCATAACAGGCACTTAGGCCATGCCTCTCAAGGTGCGTCATGCGTTTGATACCCGAACTGGACAGTGATGCGCGCGTACTCATAGCCGGCGCCAGCCGAGGTATCGGCCTGGCCCTGTGCACCGCATTGCTGGCTCGCGATGATGTGACCCAGCTATGGGCCGTGGCCCGGCAAGCCAGCACCTCTGCCGAGCTGGCCAAACTGGCCGCGCAATACGGCAAACGCCTGAAGCGGGTCGACTGCGACGGGCGCAATGAGCAATCCCTCGAAGCACTGGTAAGTGAAGTGCGTGGAGAATGCGACCACCTGCACCTCGTCATCAGCACCCTGGGCATCCTTCACCAGGACGGTGCAAAGGCGGAAAAGAGTCTGTCGCAACTGACCCTGGCAAGCCTGCAGGCGAGCTTCGCGACCAATACCCTCGCGCCGATCCTGCTGCTCAAGCATCTGCTCCCGTTACTGCGCAAACAGCCCGCGACCTTCGCAGCGCTCTCCGCAAGGGTCGGCTCCATTGGCGATAACCGCCTGGGCGGCTGGTACAGCTACCGGGCCAGCAAAGCGGCGCTCAACCAGCTGCTGCATACGGCCAGCATCGAACTGAAACGCCTGAACCCGGCCTCAACCGTCCTGGCGATACACCCCGGCACGACAGACACGCAGCTGTCTGAGCCATTCCAGGCGAAGGTGCCCGAAGGGCAACTGTTCGAGCCGGCGTTCTCGGCGGATCGCATCATCGAGATGATAGGCGCCCATGGAGCGGACGACAGCGGGAGCTTCTGGGCTTGGGACAATAAGCCGATTGTCTGGTGATTTGAGACGCGCGCAAGCAAAATGATTGTCAACCCGGCTCATCTTTTCTGACGGCTGCAATCGGCCAAATAGCGGACATCTGAAAAGCATCCAGCTGTTGTGCCATCGGCACGTCGACAAAACGGAGGTTGATATTGGGAAATGCTCAGGGCAAACGAGTCGTTGTCATTGGTGCAGGCATCGTAGGCGCGTCACTTGCGTATCACCTGGCTGGTAAAGGTGCGAATGTCACCTTGGTCGAGGCGGAAAGCATAGCGTCGGGAGTGACAGGAAGTTCATTCGCTTGGATCAATACCACACCCCCCGAACCTGACCCAATTGCGCGCCTGCGCGGTTCTGCGATCAAAGATTACCGCCGACTCGAAACGCAGCTGCCTGGTCTGGAGATACGATGGACAGGCGCCTTGTCATACAGCGAGATGTCGAATGCGACGCTGTCGGCTTCGGGTAAGCAGGCATCGGAAAACTTGGTCTCTCGATCGAAGATTCTCGACCTTGAGCCAAATCTTAAGAATCCTCCTGAGTCTGCCTTATTTGTAGCGGAAGAAGGGGCACTCGACGCAGTGGCAGTTACGCATGCGTTAATCACGGGTGCCGAGGCATATGGGGCGAAGATTCTCACTCAGACGCGAGTGCTCGGTTTTATAACCCAGAATGCAAAGGTGTCCGGGGTTGAAACAACAATAGGCAGCATTGACGCCGATATAGTCGTATTGGCAGCCGGGACAGGTATTACGAAGCTGACAGACATGCTTGAGGTGACGCTACCAATAAAGGCCTCGCCTGCCATTTTCATCCGCTACAAGTCACAACCCGACCTCGTGCACACACTGATCTCCAGTCCAGAAATGGAAGTGAGGCAAAGCTCGGATGGCGCGTTGCTGGCGGCAGAAGATTACCTGGACGAAGCCATGGATAATCAGCCGTTAGCAATAGCACTTCGAACTGCCAAGACAATCCGGAACGAACTCCATGGGGTTGTTTCAATAGTTCCGGAACGGGCTTGTGTCGGACTCAGGCCCATACCAGCCGATGGTATCCCTATTATCGGTTATCTACCTCAAATGGTCGGCGTCTATGTTTGCGCAATGCACCCTGGAATTACTTTGGCCGCGGTAGTCGGGCGCCTTGCCAGCGAGGAAATTATTGATGGCATGGCATCAAGTTTCCTTTACCCATGCCGGCCCGATAGATTCTTCCAAGCGTAGTGGCTCCTCCTGTGAGACAGCTATCGGCCAGAAGCGGACTTTCGACTACGTCCGTTGACGGCCAATTGCAGTCATACAGGAAAGGCAGAAAACGACCCGGGGTAGGACCTCGGCCGTTCGGACGCTGCCCTCATTACGACTTTCATCTTGAGCCGCTCCCAACTCGTTCCAACCGCAGCTGTATAAATTCCAGCAACGCCCGAACCCGCGCGGTCACGGAATGGCGGTGGCTGTACGCGCCAAGCAATTGCAGCGGCGCAGCGCGAAGGTCCAGCGACACTTCCCGCAATCGGCCCGCGGCAAGATCTTCCTGGCATGGATAGGCTGCCACTATCGCGAAACCGATGCCTTGCCGCGCGCCCGCCAACGCAAGCTCTCCGCTGTTGACACGATAGCGACTACGCACAGACACCTTCACGATTTCGCCTGTGCCGTCGAGAAACAGCCAGGGCTGGCCCTTCAATGCGCTCAGTGTAGTAATGCACGGCAAGGACTCTAGTTCGCGCACTTGTCGCGGAGTTCCCGTTTTGGCTAACAGAGCGGGAGCCGCGACCACAATGCTGGGTAGCGTAGCGAGTTCGCGGGTGATGATGGTGCTGTCATCCTGGCGCCCACGATGGAAGACGATGGAGAGGTCCACGTCTTCCCGGAGCGCTTCTAAACCGGTCAGGCGTGTGTCGCACTCCAATTCGACGCCGGGATGGAGGCTACAGAATTCGGCCAGGATAGGGGCCAGTAGCCTTGGCGCTTCGCCTGGCATGCACATCCTTAAGGGCCCCCGCAGTTCATGCTGCACCGCGCCAAGTTCTTCCTCAGTGGAGAGCAAGGAGTCGAGCAAAGGTTTTGCACGTTCGTAGAGAAGTCTGCCGGCTTCAGTCATGCGCAGGTGGCGAGTACTTCGCTCCAGCAAGCGAACGCCCAATCTGCGTTCCAGCGAGGCGACGTGGCGGCTGACGTTAGAGGATGGCAGGGACAGCAGGCGCGCCGCGCCGGCAAAGCTTTGTGCATCGACGACCGCCACGTATACACGGACGGTGTTCAGGTCGAGGGCATTGCGCATGATTATCCCGATTAAGGTATTAAAGTCGCCCATTTTTACATAATAGTTCTCCCCATTGACGGAATCTAAGATGCTGTCTCGTCCGATGGGTTGTCGCCGATGGCGCGTTGGGGCGGATTGAATAGGAGATCCAGCGTGGAAATCGGAATACTTGGCGGCGGAATTGCGGGGTTGAGCGTGGCGCTTGCCTTGCGCAAGCGGGGACACAGTCCCCGGGTATATGAGCGCCGGGCGGGGCCAGCGACCATGGGGGCTGGCGTGACGCTTTGGCCCAACGCTGGCTTTGTGCTGGAGGAACTGGACCTCCTCCAAGACATCGCGGCAGCGGGTGGCCGGCCAGTGGTAGTGCGCCGCCAGGACGCTGCGGGCAATTCGTTGGGGGGCATAGATATCGCGCTGCTGGACGAGACAATGGGATATCCGACTCATACCATTTTGCGGAGGGACTTGCAGGCCGTGCTGCTGAAGCATGCGGCACAGAGCGGAATCCCGGTGGAGTTCGGGCATCGGGCGGTGGGGATAGATCTGGAGGCTAATGGCAAAGCGGTGGCGCGCTTCCAGAACGGGGTGAGTATCCGTCCAGATCTGCTTATCGGCGCCGATGGCCGTATGGGGTCGGTGGCACGCGAGTTCGTTGCGGGGGATAACACGCCGGTTTATCAGGGATTTGTGAACTGGATAGGTGTGGCGCAGGGGGAAAGTGCGTTGGTGAGCGATATAGCGATTCAGGACTATTGGGGTTCGGGCAATCGCTTCGGTTGCGTGCCGGTCCGGCCGGAGTTGGTCTACTGGGCAGCGGCGCAGGCGCGGCCATTGTCAGGGCCGACGCCCGCAGCCGATATGCGCAAGGAGATCGAGGATCTGTTCGCGGGATGGCCGGAGCCTATCGCCCGTATCATCCAGGCGACGCCGACGCACGCCATCCGAATGATTGCCGTGCACGACTTGGAGCCGCTGCACGCGTGGAGCCGGGCTAATGTGCTGCTTGTGGGAGATGCGGCGCACGCGCCGTTGCCGACATCGGGCCAGGGCGCTTGTCAGGCGTTGGAAGACGCTTGGCACCTTGCTAGATGCCTGGAAGGAACGAACGGCCTTGATGAAGCCTTGCAGCGCTTCGCGGAGATCCGCGGGCCGAAGACCGCCAAGCTGGCCGAGCAGGGTCGAGTCTTCGCTCGAGGTCTGTTTGCCACTGATCCTGAAACCTGCCGCATTCGCAATGAACGCGCCAAGGCGTCCGATCCCTTGCGTGACGTGCAGGCCTTGGCGACAGGATGGTCACAGGGTTTGCCGATGACGGGCTGCACGGACAGCACGCCGATGGATGGCGCTGACTTCGGCAGTCTGTACCGCCTCTGAAAGACTGTGGCAATCTGGACACCGCATGGCGTCTCCGGCCCCGAGACGCCTCACTGTAAACCGTGGCCCATGACATTGCCCGCCGCGCTGGAGCGCCAAGTCTGGCAGCTCACACTGATGCTCTTCATATGTCGGCTTCTGGCCGGCAGCGAACGTTGGCTATAGGCAGCTACCAGCTAGGAGCGGACAGTGATCCCAATAGATTAATCTTTCCCCCTTCTATGTGCATAACGGTCGTGGTATCCACACCGAGCCATCGCACCATCACGTCAGGTCATGAAGGTCTTTGGTGATAGCCGGGTCAATTGCAAATTCCGAGAAGCGGATGACAAGCCCGCTTCGTTTCGGGGTACAGGCCGTGGGGCCAACCTGGTAGGTATCGGCAACCGGGAATGGGGCCAGCCGCAGCAGTGGCCAGAAGCTGCCGTCGCGGGACGCCTGGATACGCATCGCGCCATTTGAAAGGGTGACGCGGATATAGAAGTCTTCCAACGCCTTGAAGGGCTGTGAGACCGACCAATCCGATTTCCCATCGGTGACGACGGTGCTTAGAAACGCTTCCCCGTCGGTGTACTCCACCCCGGTCTTTACCCAACGCTTCTCGTCGAGACGCACCATCAGCCCTGCCTGGTCGTACAAGGAGCGGAATTCGCCCTGGATGCGGATTGTCGCCGTGAAACCGTCTGCGCTGGCAATGCCTAAAAAGTGCCCCGTGTCGCGGGTAAAGCCATAATGGGTCTCGCGCCAGAAATCCGTTTTTGGATCGGTTGTCATCGTCAGGCTGTGTTCCGAAACCGCTGAGGTGGCGGGACGATTCAGCCATTCGCCGCGTCTAAAATCGATATTCATACGCAGGCTCCATGCGAGACGAGATAAGGGCGTTGATACCGACCGCTCGAAAAAGCGATCAGCAACCCTATGCAAAGTCGACCGAACCGTGCACCTCAGTCAAGACTCGCTGCCGACATTTAACCTGTCGAGTTTCAGACTTGAGGGGACGAGGGCTTCTTTTCTCAGCCCTAGGCGTGAGCCAGTTTAGATGCACCGCTTGTAATGGATAACATAGAGGGGCTTGCGTACTGGCCTTCTGGCCACTGGCGGCCACAACCAAGCCAGCTCTTATGCACAATGGCAGTTGAAGGGCCACACGCAGCCAGGTCGCTCAGTGCGCGCGCGCCCCGACGCCATCGCTGTCATGCCGCCACTGCCGTGGGCTGACGCCGAACCAGCGGCGGAACGCTCGGGAGAAGGCGCTGACTTCCGAGTAGCCGAGCAACGGTGCCAGGTTGGAGATGGGCAACTGGTGCTGGCGCAGGTAATGGATCGCCAGCTCGCAGCGCAGTTTGTCGACCATGCCGGAAAAGGTCAGGCCCTGGTCGCGCAGGCGCCGTTGCAGTGACCAACTGCTCATGGCCAGCTGTTCGGCGACGAGTTCCAGCACGGGTTCACCGCTCAGCAGTTGCTGGCGGATCTGTTCGCGCACGTCGTCGGCCAGATCACGCTGGCCGCATGCGCTCTGGTTGCTGAGGCGGCTGAGCGAGTCCTGCATGACCAGCAGCAGTACCGGGTCGTTCTGCGGCATGGCGCGATCCAGGCCGCGCTTGGGAATGACCAGCGAGTTGAATGGCCGCTCGAAATACACCGGCGCATCGAAGACTTTGCAGTGCTCGTGCCAGTGCTCCGGGCGCGGGTGCTCGAAGTGCACCGCACGCGGCGCCCAGTGGCTGCCCAGCACATGGCGGATCAGGTTGAGAGCCATGCCCAGGGTCAGTTCGGCATCCTGGCGCCGACAGAGGATGGCGCCATGGCGTACCTGGTAGTCGAAACGGTAACAGTCGCCCTCGTCCACCAGGCGGATCAGGCTGTCGCGCTGATGCAGCGGAAACGCCTGGGCGAAATTGATCAGCGCCTGCTCGAGCGTGGCCGAGCACAGGCCGATGTAGCCCAGCAGCCCGAGCGCCTGGGGCTTGAACTGCTGGCCGTAGTACAGGCCGAAGTTGTCGCAGCCGGACTGGCGCGATGCCTCCTCCAGGACCTGGCAGTAATTGGGCAGGGCCAGGCTCAGGGTCGGGTGGCGCAGGCACTCCGGGTCGATGCCGGACATGCCGAGGATGCGGTCCGCGTCACCGCCGTGTTTCTCGATGAAACCGCATAGACCATTGGCGGCCGCCGCCAGCACGCCAGCGTTGCTTGGTGAGCCGGCCATCATCGACAGGGTGGCCGGCGGGGCGATAAGGGAGGTCATCCGGCGCTCCTTCGTGACAATTCGTTTCACGAAGCAAGAACCACGCCGGGCGCCGCGACATAGCCAAGCGCTTGTCATTACAGGATTTTCCGTCCGCAAGCGGGGGGCAATGCGCGCCCATTGCCCCAAAACGAGTCATATGGAAACACCTGCACCGAAACGACGCAGCCCGGTTTGACCGCACGCGACACCTGCCCGTGGCGCACGGAAAACTTGACCTTGGGCGACAGCCGTCCACGCGCTGGGTCAAGTCGCGGCCATGAAACCGGCTCATGATGATGGCGCGCTCATCACTACAACAATCGCCGTTTGCGGAGTGATGCCCATGATCCCTGCCAAGCCGCTCAGCCTGGACACCGGGCCACTGACCCGCAGCACCACCCGCCCGCAGGGGTGCTTCTGACCTGCCATTGCCCCATACCGTGACGCCGTGCTGCCGGGCAGCGCGGCCTTAAAGGAGTCCTGCCCATGTCCAAACAGACGCACACCACCACCGCCCTGCCAGGCGGAGTGGAAACCGAAGCCGTTGGCGCCGAGTACTTCGCCAGCCGGCAATTGAAGCAAGGCGCTGCCGGCTGGATCCTGCTGATCGGCCTCGGCGTCGCCTACGTGATTTCCGGCGACTACGCCGGCTGGAACTTCGGCCTGGCCCAGGGCGGCTGGGGCGGCATGTTCATCGCCACCCTGCTGATGGCGACCATGTACCTGTGCATGTGCTTCTCGCTGGCCGAACTGTCGTCGATGATTCCCACCGCCGGCGGCGGCTATGGGTTCACCCGCACCGCCTTCGGGCCTTGGGGCGGCTTCCTCACCGGTACCGCGATCCTCATCGAGTATGCCATCGCCCCCGCCGCCATCGCCTGTTTCATCGGCGCCTACTGCGAGTCGCTGTTCGGCGTCGGTGGCTGGATCATCTACCTGGTGTTCTACGTGGTGTTCATCGGCATCCACATCCTCGGTGCCGGTGAGGCGCTGAAGCTGATGTTCGCGATCACCGCCGTGGCGGCTATCGCGCTGGGCGTGTACATCGTGGCCATGGTGCCGCACTTTCAGGTCGCCAATCTGTTCGATATTCCGGCTACCGAAGCCACTGGCGCCAGTGCCTTCCTGCCATTCGGCTACCTGGGCATCTGGGCGGCGCTGCCCTACGCGATCTGGTTCTTCCTGGCGGTCGAAGGCGTGCCGCTGGCTGCCGAAGAAACCAAGGACCCCAAGCGCGACCTGCCCCGCGGCCTGATCGGTGCGATGCTGGTGCTGCTGGCCTTCGCCGGGCTGATCCTGCTGGTCGGCCCCGGCGCCGCCGGTGCTCAGTCGCTGATCGCCTCGGGCAACCCGCTGGTGGAATCGCTGGTCAAGGTCTATGGCGGCTCCACCTGGATGAGCCAGTTCGTCAACCTGGTAGGCCTTGCGGGTCTGATCGCCAGCTTCTTCTCGATCATCTACGCCTATTCGCGGCAGATCTTCGCCCTGTCGCGCGCCGGTTACCTGCCCCGCGGCTTGTCGCTGACCAACCGCAACAAGGCCCCGGTGATGGCGCTGATCGTGCCGGGCATCATCGGCTTCGGTCTGTCGCTGAGCGGCCAGGGTGATCTGCTGATTCTGGTGGCGGTATTCGGCGCGACGCTGTCCTATGTACTGATGATGGCCGCACATATCACCCTGCGCGTGCGCCGCCCGGACATGCCACGCCCGTACCGTACCCCCGGTGGCGTGCTGACCTCGTCGGTCGCGTTGGTGCTGGCAGCGGTGGCATTGGTCGCCGGTTTCCTGGTCGACCCACGGGTCGTGATCGGCGCGGCCATCATCTACGCTCTGTTCATCGCCTACTTCGCCTTGTACAGCCGTCACCACCTGGTATCCGGCACGCCGGAGGAAGAGTTCGCCGCCATCCAGGCCGCCGAACGCTCCCTGCGCTGATTGGCCCCGAGTGGCCGCTGTGGCGGCTACGACAGGAGAATGGATATATGGCTAGCTTCACCCATACCATCGGCAACATGACCTGGCACTTCGACAGCCTGCGCGAGCTGATGGCCAAGGCCAGCCCGGCGCGTTCTGGCGATTACCTGGCCGAGATCGCCGCGCAGAGCGACGCGGAACGCGCCGCGGCGCAGATGGCTCTGGCCAACGTGCCGCTCAAGCATTTTCTGCAGGAAGCGCTGATTCCCTACGAAAAGGACGAGGTCACCCGGCTGATCATCGACACCCACGATGCGGCGGCCTTCGCTCCGGTCAGCCACCTGACGGTCGGCGGGCTGCGCGACTGGCTGCTCGGTGAGGCTGCCGACGAAGCCAGCCTGAGCGCCCTGGCGCCGGGGCTGACAGCGGAGATGGCTGCCGCCGTGTCGAAGATCATGCGTGTGCAGGATCTGGTGCTGGTGGCCCAGAAGACCCGCGTGGTCACCCGCTTTCGCAACACCATGGGGCTGCGCGGGCGAATGTCCACCCGCTTGCAGCCCAATCATCCCACCGACGATCCGGCCGGTATCGCCGCCAGCATTCTCGACGGCCTGCTCTACGGCAATGGCGATGCAATGATCGGCATCAACCCGGCCACCGACAGCGCGAGTTCGATCCGTGCCCTGCTGGAGATGCTCGATGCGATCATCCAGCGCTACGAGATCCCTACCCAGTCCTGCGTGCTGACCCACGTCACCAGTTCCATCGCCGCCATCGAGCGCGGTGCGCCGCTGGACCTGGTGTTCCAGTCGATCGCCGGCACCGAGGCGGCCAACGCCAGCTTCGGGGTCACCCTCAAGGTGCTGCAGGAAGGTTACGAGGCCGGCTTGAGCCTCAAGCGCGGCACCCTGGGCAACAACCTGATGTACTTCGAGACCGGCCAGGGCAGCGCCCTGTCGGCCAACGCCAACCACGACGTCGACCAGCAGACCTGCGAGACTCGCGCCTACGCGGTGGCCCGGCACTTCAATCCCTTCCTGGTCAACACTGTGGTCGGCTTCATCGGCCCCGAGTACCTGTACAACGGCAAGCAGATCATCCGTGCCGGCCTGGAGGACCACTTCTGCGGCAAGCTGCTCGGCGTGCCCATGGGCTGCGACATCTGCTACACCAACCATGCCGAAGCCGACCAGGACGATATGGACATACTGCTGACCCTGCTCGGCACCGCCGGCATCAACTTCATCATGGGCATTCCCGGTTCCGACGACGTGATGCTCAACTACCAGACCACCTCGTTCCATGATGCGCTTTACGCCCGCAAGGTACTGGGCCTGCACGCCGCCCCGGAGTTCGAACAGTGGCTGGCACGCATGGGCATCTTCCAGCAGCAGGGCGGCCGACTGCGCATGGGCGACGAGTTGCCGCCGGCGTTTCGCCAGGCCCTGGCGCAGTTGGCTTGAGAGGGCAGCATGGCAGACCAATCCCCTACCACCGAAAATCCCTGGCAGCAGCTGCGGCAACTGACCCCGGCCCGTATCGCCCTGGGCCGGGCGGGCACCAGCCTGCCGACCGCCGCGCAGCTGGATTTCCAGTTCGCCCATGCCCAGGCCCGCGACGCCGTGCACCTGCCGTTTGACCATGAGGGGCTGCGCGAGGAGCTGCAGGGCCGTGGGCTCGATACCCTGCTGGCGCGAAGCGCTGCGACCGATCGGCATACCTACCTGCAGCGTCCGGATCTCGGCCGACGCCTCGACGAAGAGTCCGCCCGCGCGCTGGATGAATATGCTGCGCAAAAGGGCCGTGGTTATGACCTGGCCATCGTCATCGCCGATGGGCTGTCGTCACTGGCGGTGCACCGCCACAGCCTGCCGTTCCTGGAAAAACTGCTGGAGCAGATCAACGAGGAAGGCTGGATGCTGGCGCCGATCACCCTGGTGGAGCAGGGCCGGGTCGCGGTGGCGGACGAGGTGGGCGAACGGCTGGGAGCGAAGATGACGGTGATCCTCATCGGCGAACGCCCGGGCCTCAGTTCCCCGGACAGCCTGGGCCTGTACTTCACCTATGCGCCACGGGTCGGCCTCAACGACGCCTACCGCAACTGCATCTCCAACGTGCGCCTGGAAGGCCTCAGCTACGGTATGGCGACCTTTCGCCTGATGTACCTGATGCGCGAGGCCTGCCGCCGCCAGCTGTCGGGCGTCGACCTCAAGGACGAAGCCGAAGTGCCGACCCTGGAAAACGCCGGGCCGGGCAACTTCCTGCTGCCGGATCAGCGTTAGTTCGTAGGGTGACGCCTCATCCACCACCATCGCGGCCGCAAAGGTGGATGAAAAGAGCGTCAGCTACGCGCCCCGCCCCACCCTACGGACTGAGTCGAGCCTCAGCGCGCCTCGATAGCAAAGCCGAGCCGCGGGAAGTGCACGTGCACGACCCCGGCCCGGGGATCCTCGCGGCGCACGATCAGCTCTTCCACCCCGGCGAACAACAGCTCGCCTTCCACCGCATCCACGCCGTAGTCGATGGCGGAGATCGCCACGGCCTGGCCGTTGGCGAAACCGTTGGGGTCGCTGAATGCCTCAGTCGGCAGAGGCGCCGGGGTGGCCTCGTGGGCCACCGTGATGGCCTCCTCGCTGCTCAACGACTGCGATGTACCATGCCCTCGCGCCAGCACCCGCTCCAGCCAGGCCGAGACGGCCGGATAGCCATCGACCAGGGGCGAGGTCACCGGCGTCGCACGCAGGAACCACAGCGGGTGGGCCATGGCGATATCGGCCAGGCTCGCCTCACCGAACAGGAACTCACCACCGCCCGCCTCCAGCTGGGCCTGCAGGCGCGCCATGAACGCCGGCCACTGGTGCCTGGCCTGTTCGGCGGGCAAACGGCTGGCCTGGCCACCGGCGAACAGTTTGGCACGGTCGGCGACGAAGGCCTGAACGAACTCGGGAGGCGCCTTGGCGAAGCGCACGGCGATGGATTCGGGCTGGAACACCAGGCTGACCGCGTGCTGGAACACCACCGAGTCGGCCCACTGGGCGAAGGCGGCGATAGCGAACGCCTGGGAGTGCGGCAACAGTGCCGGCTGTGGCTGATGCGCTTCCAGGCGGCGGGCGATCAACGCGGTGTCGCAGTAGATGTCGGCACCGATCTGCAGAACCGGCGTCTTGCGGTAGCCGCCGGTAAGCGCAGTGAGATCCGGCTTGGGCATTACCGGCGGGATCTGCACCGAGCGCCAGGCCAGGTCTTTGAAACCCAGCAACAGACGTGCCTTTTCAGCGAAGGGCGACGTGGGGTAATGGTGCAGAATCAGCTCAGACATTGGAGACCTCCGGAAACGGATGAGGCCTGCAGCTTAACTCAGCTTAGGCAGAACCCACTGGGGCTGATGAGTGCTCATCAAGGACATGCATGAGGCTCCCAGTGGCCACCAGCGTTTCCTTGGCGCCCTTGCCCAGCCGTTTGATCGCCCGCTCGCGGCGCAGGGCATCGCCCTTGCCGATACAGCTTTCGCTGTAGACCAGGGCCACTGCCGGGCTGGAAAAGAAGAAGCGGGCGCCCTTGCCGCTCTGATGCTGGGCGAAACGGCGCAGTGGATCGTCACTGATGCCGCAATAGAGCGCGCCATTGGCGGCACGCACCAGATAGACGAACCAGATTTTGTCCGGCGTAACGCTCATTGCCGGCGATCAGGCGAACCATTCGCGGGCAGAGCGCCATACGCACATGCCGACGAAGTACGCCGAAGACAGGCCCCACAGCGCCAGCAACCACAGCGGCTGGTTCGGGAACTGCAGGATCAGCAGCGCACAAGCGAACATCCAGACCATGGTCACCGCGATGTTCAACGGCATGAACTGTCTGACCCGGAACGGGTGCAGGAACTTCATGCGGGTCAGCGTCAGGCCGGCCAGCACCATGATGACCAGGAAGGTCACCCAAGGCTCGAAGTCGAGCAGGTAGAGGTACACCACCACCACGTTCCACGCCGCCGGGAAGCCGACGAAGTAGTTGTCCTTGCTCTTCATGTTGACGTTGCAGAAGCAGAACAGCGACGACAGCAGGATGACGCCCACGGAGAGCAGCAGCGTGTACTCGGGCAGCGGGATGAAGCGGTAGACGAAGATCGCCGGGATGAATACGTAGGTGAGGTAGTCGATCACCAGGTCGAGGGTCGAGCCGTCGAAATGCGGCAGCACCACCTTGACGTCGTACTTGCGCGCCAGGGTGCCGTCCAAGCCGTCAACCAGAAGCGCCAACCCCAACCACAGCAGGCAGCTTTGCGCCCTCCCCTCGATCAGGGCCAACAAGGCCAGCATGCCGAGGATGACCCCACTGGCGGTTACCGCGTGCACGCTCCATGCCTTGGCTTTACTGGGTGATAGCGACATAACACTCATGATCGAAATACTCTGGTAGACGGACTTTCACGCAACGAACGGCCTCTTTACATGCACCGGGCCATTCATCGATGAAGATTGAGACCGGGAAGCCTACCACTCCGTTCACCTGTGCGCCTCTACACCTTGCTGCCCGGCTGACGCACGGGCGGCCTGGAACTGCCGCAGAGCGTTCCTGGCCTGCCTGCGCACGGTGTTTTTCAGCAGCGGCGTCCAGCCGATGAGCAGGCCCTGAAAACCCAGCGCCTGAGCGGACCAGCGCCACATATCGAACTGATCACGGTGTTCGACGATCAATCCATCACGAATCACGAACGACGCCTGGATGCGGTTCACCACGGTGCGGCCGGTCTGGCTGAACAGGTAAGTGGCCACCCAGTTGGCGCTACCACCATTGGCATCGGCCTGCACATCGCTGAAGGTCAGGGAGAAGTTCTTGGCACGGGTGGTCAGCATGCGCCACATGTCTGCAGCATCGTCACCGGTCAGGGTGCCGAATGCCGGGTCACTGAAGCTGACACCAGGCGCATAGCAACCCACCATGCGCTCGGCATCCAGCTGCTGGAAGGCCTGGTAGAAACGAGTGATCACATCGGCATTCGGGTGGGACATGGCTGAGCTCCTGGGCGATGCGCAGAGTATCGCCGCAAAACGCCGAGCCGACGATAGGGCATATCGGCCATTGATACGCCTTCATCACAACGAAAAAGGGAGCCCTGCTGAGGCTCCCTTCCAATACTTTCGATCTAGCAAGCTAGAGTCCTGCAAGGCCTAGGCGGCCCCGCAAAAACAGGCGAGCAAGCGGACCGGGCTCGCATGCGAGTGTACTTTTGTACATGAGCATAACTCGCTTCGCTCGCCCCTCCGGGACCGCACTACAGTGCGTTAGCCGCAAGCGGCTTTCCGACCGGGCTGGTGATCCAGCCTGTTTTTAACGCGCAGGGCCGACGCGCAGCAGATGGTAAGTTCGTTCTCAGTGCAGGATCTGCCCGAGGAACAGCTTGGTCCGTTCGTTCTGCGGATTGTCGAAGAAGGCGTTGGGCTCGGCCTGTTCGACGATCTCGCCCTTGTCCATGAAGATCACCCGATCCGCCACGGTGCGGGCGAAGCCCATTTCGTGGGTCACACAGAGCATGGTCATGCCGTCCTGGGCCAGGCCTATCATGGTGTCGAGTACTTCCTTGACCATTTCCGGGTCAAGTGCCGAGGTCGGCTCATCGAACAGCATGATCTTCGGCTTCATGCACAGGGCACGGGCAATGGCCACACGCTGCTGCTGGCCGCCGGACAGTTGCCCCGGAAACTTGTGGGCCTGCTCCGGAATACGCACACGCTCGAGGAAGTGCATGGCGATTTCTTCCGCCTTGCGCCTGGGCATCTTGCGCACCCACATCGGCGCCAGCGTGCAGTTCTGCAGCACGGTGAGGTGCGGGAACAGGTTGAAGTGCTGGAACACCATGCCCACTTCGCGGCGCACGGTCTCGATGTCCTTGAGGTCCCGGGTCAGTTCGGTGCCATCGACCACGATGCGACCGGCCTGGTGTTCCTCCAGACGGTTGATGCAGCGGATGGTGGTGGACTTGCCCGAGCCCGACGGGCCGCACAGCACGATACGCTCGCCCTGGCGCACGTCCAGGTTGATGTCCTTGAGGACGTGGAACTGGCCGTACCACTTGTTCACGCCCTGCAACTGAATGATCGGCTCGGCGCTGGGTTGCTTGTTTGCTTCGCTCATCTAAGTGACTCCTAACGCTTGTGGCCGGTATCGAGCTTCCGCTCCAGATGGAGGGAGTAGCGGGACATGCCGAAACAGAAAATCCAGAAAATCAGGCCAGCGAACACATAGCCCTCGGTCGCCATGCCCAGCCACGCCGGGTCGGCGGCCGCCTGCTTGACGCTGTTGAGCAGGTCGAACAGGCCGATGATGATCACCAGGCTGGTGTCCTTGAACAGGGCGATGAAAGTGTTGACGATGCCCGGAATCACCAGCTTGAGCGCTTGCGGCAGGATCACCAGGCCCATCATCCGCCAGTAGCCCAGGCCCATGGCGCCGGCCGCTTCGTATTGCCCCTTGGGAATCGCCTGGAGACCACCACGCACCACTTCGGCGATGTAGGCCGACTGGAACAGGATCACCCCGATCAGCGCCCGCATCAGCTTGTCGAAGCTCATGCCCTCGGGCAGGAACAGCGGCAGCATCACCGAAGACATGAACAGTACGGTGATCAGCGGAACGCCACGCCAGAACTCGATGAAGGTCACGCAGACCACCCGCACCGCCGGCATGTTGGAGCGGCGCCCCAGGGCCAGCAGAATGCCCAGCGGCAATGCGCCGGCGATCCCCACCGCGGCGATCACCAGGGTCAGCATCAGGCCGCCCCAACGGCTGGTCGGTACGTTTTCCAGGCCGAACACACCACCATGCAGCAGGCACCAGGCAACCACCGGGTAGATCACCAGGAAGCCGATGCCATAGATGGCCTTGCGCGGAAAGCGGGAAATGAACAGCGGTGCTGCGCCGATGATCGCCAGTACGGCGGTCAGGTCCACGCGCCAGCGCAGTTCACTGGGGTAGAAGCCGTACATGAACTGGCTGAAGCGCGCCTGGATGAACACCCAGCAGGCGCCTGACTGGGTGCAATCGGCGCGAGTGGTGCCCACCCAGTTGGCGTCGATGAACGCCCACTTGAGCAGCGGCGGTACCATCAGCCAGACGAGGTAGATGGCGAAGAAGGTCAGCAGGGTATTGAGCCAGCTGGAGAACAGATTGCTGCGCATCCAGGCGACCACGCCAACGCTGGCGCTGGGTGGCGGCTGATCCGGCTTGAAGATATGGGTCGTGCTCATTGCGCTAGGTCCTCACCGCTCGATCAGCGCGATGCGCTTGTTGTACCAGTTCATCAGCAGGGAAATGCTGATACTGATCGCCAGGTACACGCTCATGGTGATGGCAATCACCTCGATGGCCTGGCCGGTCTGGTTGAGCACCGTACCGGCGAACAGCGAGACCATGTCCGGGTAGCCGATACCGGCGGCCAGGGAAGAATTCTTCGCCAGGTTCAGGTATTGGCTGGTCAGCGGTGGAATGATCACGCGCATGGCCTGGGGAATGATCACCTTGCGCAGGGTCGGGCCCGGGCGCAGCCCCAGGGAACGAGCCGCTTCGGTCTGCCCGTGGCTGACCGAGTTGATCCCGGAGCGCACGTTCTCGGCGATAAAGGCCGCGGTGTAGACGGTCAACGCGATGGTCAGCGCCAGCAACTCGGGGATCATCACCCAGCCGCCGACGAAGTTGAAGCCCTTGAGCTCCGGTACAGACCAGTGCAGCGGGCTGCCGAAGACCAGCGCGAACAGCGCGGGGATGGCGATCGCCAGGCCCAGGCCCGCCCAGAACTTGTGGAACGGCACGCCGGTGGCTTCGAAGCGCTTGTTGGCCCAGCGGGTCATCAGCACGATGGCGACGAGGGTCACAAGCAGGCCGGCCACGAACGGCCAGAAGGCCCCTGTGGCCTCGGCAGCCGGCATGTTCAGGCCGCGGTTGCTGAGGAAGAAACTGTCGCCGACGTTGATGCTGGCACGCGGCCCGGGCAGCGGCAGCAGCACGGCGAAGTACCAGAAGAGAATCTGCAGCAACGGCGGGATGTTGCGGAACACTTCGATATAGACGGTCGCCAGCTTGCTGATCATCCAGTTTGGCGACAGCCGCGCGATACCGATGATGAAACCGAGGAAAGTGGCCAGCACGATGCCGATGAACGACACCAGCAGGGTGTTGAGCAGGCCGATGACGAACACGCGAGCATAGCTGTCCGCTTCGGTGTAGCTGATCAAGTGTTGGGCGATGCCGAAGCCGGCACTGCGCTCGAGGAAGTCGAAGCCGGAGGTGATACCCCGGTGCTGCAGGTTGGTCTGTGTGTTGCTGAACAGGAACCATCCCATCGCGACCACGGCCACAACGGTGATGATCTGGAATAGCCAGGCGCGCACACGTGGATCGCTGAGGGAGAACCCCTGCGGTGCGCCGATGTTTTTCTGCATGGGAATGCCCCAGGTATAGCGGAACGAAAATCGCCCGGCAGCCGGCTGCCGGGCGACAGGTCAATCAACGCACGGGAGGCGCGTAGTGCAGACCACCTTTGTTCCACAGAGCGTTCAGGCCACGCTCGATTTTCAACTCACTGCCTTTGCCGATGTTGCGCTCGAAGACTTCGCCGTAGTTACCGACCTGCTTGACGATCTGCACGACCCAGTCCTTGGGCAGCTTCAGATCCTTGCCGTACTCACCGTCGGCACCGAGCATACGGGCGACGTCAGGGTTCTTGGTTTCCTTGGCCAGGGCTTCGACGTTCTTGGAGTCGACACCCAGTTCCTCGGCGTTGAGCATGGCGAACAGCGTCCACTTGACGATAGCCATCCAGTCTTCGTCGCCACGACGAACCAGCGGGCCCAGCGGCTCCTTGGAGATCACTTCCGGCAGTACTACCCAGTCATCCGGCGCGCCCAGCTTGATGCGCTGTGCGTACAACTGCGACTGGTCGGAGGTCAGCACGTCGCAACGCCCGGCTTCCAGGGACTTGGCGCTCTCGTCGGAGGTGTCGAAGGTGATCGGGGTGTATTTCAGGCCGTTCGAGCGGAAGTAGTCGGAGACGTTCAGCTCGGTGGTGGTACCTGCCTGGATACAGATGGTCGCGCCATCCAGTTCCTTGGCGCTGGCGACGCCGAGCTTCTTGTTGACCAAAAAGCCGATGCCGTCGTAGTAGGTCACACCGGTGAACACCAGGCCCATGCCGCCATCACGGGAGCTGGTCCAGGTAGTGTTGCGCGACAGCACGTCGACTTCACCGGACTGGATCGCGGTGAAACGCTCCTTGGCGGTCAGCGGGCTGTATTTGACCTTGGTCGCGTCACCGAACACTGCTGCGGCGACACCGCGACAAATGTCGACGTCGATGCCCTGATAGTTGCCTTTCTCATCCGGCACCGAGAAGCCAGGCAGGCCATCACTGACACCGCACTGTACGAAACCTTTCTTCTTCACGGCATCCAGGGTGGCGCCGGCGTGAGCCATGCCCGCGGCGCCCAGAACGGCGGCGGTGGTCAACATCGCCAGGGTGGTTTTGACCATCTTCATTGAATATTCTCCGGTTGCTTTTGTTGTGTTGGAGTCTCAGTCGGATCGCCGTACCTTTTTGGGGCATACCGACGCTGTTGGCAGCAGCAGCGTCGACCGGCGTTCAGACCTCGGCACAAGTGTAGCGACCCATTCGAAGGGGGGTCATCGACGCTCGCGCCAGCCCGCGGGTGAGCGGGCCTGAGACGGATAGCGAATTTGCAAATCGCGGGGCATGCAGCGCCCGGCGAACCTTTTGGAAACCCCATCAAATCGGCTTCCCCGTCTGCTCCGCAACCCCGGGCGGTGTTACCGTACGGGGCCAACGACATCAGTCCACAGCTTTGATAGCAAAGCCCATACCATCCTTCGATTTTGCCCCTGCCACGGGGAGGTCAAGGGTGAAACTTGTAATCTTGCGACATCTTGTTCACGGATTAGCGTAGTGCTGAAAACGCACATCGCACCACTTTAGAGCGAAAGCCCCACAATGGAGCAACCCATGGACACCACTCTGGTACTGCAGTCCCCACTTCCCGCCGATGCCTGTGTCATCTGGCTGCACGGTCTGGGGGCAGACCGCTTCGACTTCCAGCCAGTGGCTCAAGCCCTGCAGAAATCATTGAACAGCACACGTTTCGTCCTGCCCCAGGCGCCTACCCGTCCAGTCACCATCAATGGTGGATACTCGATGCCGAGCTGGTACGACATTCTCGCCATGAGCCCGGCCAGGGCGATCGATCGCGAGCAGCTCGAACAATCGGCACAGCAGGTGATCGATCTGATCGAGGCGCAGCGCAACGAAGGCATCGATCCGGGGCGGATTTTCCTCGCCGGGTTTTCCCAGGGCGGCGCGGTGGTGCTGCACACCGCCTTCCTGCGCTGGCAAGGGCCACTGGGGGGTGTTCTGGCGCTGTCCACCTATGCCCCGACCTTTGCCGACCCGGTGCACCTGAGCGACCTGCAACGCGCAATACCGGTGTACTGCCTGCACGGCAATCAGGACGGCGTGGTGTTACCGCCGATGGGCCGCGCTGCCCATGACTGGCTGCAGCGGCATGAGGTCAACGTGACATGGCAGGAATACGCCATGGGCCACGAAGTGTTACCGGAGCAAATCCGCGATATCGGCAACTGGCTGGCAGCCCGTCTGTAACGCCTGATTCGCGTGATCGAGATCACATTGCCGATGCCGCCCGTCGTCGTCGTCGGCAAGAGGATTGTCAGTCTTCGGGCCGACGGATACTGTCACGCCAATGAGACCCGTCCATCACCATGAATGAGGTCGTTGACCCAGGGAGCGGTAGCGGTGCCACTCGTTGATCGTTTTCGAGCAAGGATGCTGATGCCATGAAGGCAGCCCACTGGCAGACCGATCCTCAACAGATTCGTCATCTGCGCCTGTTCAACAATGTCGCACTGGGCAGCCTGACGCAGCTGCTCGACTCGTTTCTGCCCTGCGACCTGGACACCGGCGAAGTGCTGCTGTCGCCATTCGATCGCAACCAGTACCTCTATATAGTAGTCAATGGAAGCCTCAAGGTTTATCTGGGCTCCATGGACAACCAGCCGGTGACCACCCTGCGCCCTGGTGACTACGCGGGCGAAGTCAGCTTCATCGACAACGAGCATCCCAGCGCCTATGTGGTGGCCACCGAGCCGAGCAGCGTGCTACGCCTGCACCGTGATGCCCTGACCACGCTGTTCCAGCAATCACCGCAAATGATGCAGAACCTGCTGGAGGTACTCTGCAGCCGGGTCCGCCAGGGCAACCGGCAACTGATCGACAGCGAGCAGAACGCCAATGTCGACAAGCTGACCGGGGCCTTCAACCGGCGCTGGCTGGAGCATGTCTTCGACCGTGAACGCTCCCGCTGCCTGTTCAGTTGCCAGCCACTGAGCCTGCTGATGCTCGATGTCGACCACTTCAAGGAATACAACGACCAGCACGGCCACCTGGCCGGTGACTATGCCTTGTGCATGGTGGCGCATACCCTGCGCCGGCAATTGCGTACCCGTGACAGCCTGATCCGCTTCGGTGGCGAGGAGTTCGTCGTGCTGCTGCCCGAGCTGAACCTGAAACAGGCCGCCGACATCGCCGAACGTCTGCGCGAAAGCCTGGAACACGTCACTGCCTTCTATTCGCCACTGGGTGCCCAGCCCGGGGTGACCATTTCCCTCGGCCTGACCCAGATGCTGCCCAAAGACAGCCTGACCAGCCTGATGGCCCGTGCCGATCAGGCCCTGTACAGGGCCAAGGATGGAGGCCGTAACCGCCTCTGTGACTGAACGCGTGTAGCGATCGCCTCGACGATGAACAAGCCCCGCGCCATGCCCGCCAGCCGCTAGACGGGCCCTGTACGCCCATGTCGGCGGAGTACTTCGCCCTGCACGCGTCTTGCTTTACACTGGCCGTCGTTCATTCCTTAACCAACCGACGAGATGACCGTGCTCAACGCACTCAAAAAAATATTCGGCAAAGCCGAAAATGAGCCACACAGCTCAGTCTCCCCGACCCCCGAGCCCGCCCCGCCACCCGCCAGCCCCGCTCGCGAGGAACGCCAGCCACGGCCACCGAAAGCGTCGGCTCCCGTTGCCCAGAAGCCCCACAGCAAACCCGCGAAACCTCGCCGCGAACGCGCGCCCAAGCCCGTCGACACCTGGAAACTCGAAGACTTCAAGGTCGAGCCAGCCCCCGGCAAGACCCGTTTCCACGACTTCAAGCTGTCCCCGGAGCTGATGCATGCCATCCACGACCTGGGCTTCCCCTACTGCACGCCGATCCAGGCCGGCGTGCTGGGCTACACCCTCAAGGGTCGCGACGCCATCGGCCGTGCGCAGACCGGTACGGGCAAGACCGCTGCCTTCCTGATCTCCATCATCACCCAGCTGCAACAGACCCCGCCGCCGAAAGACCGCTACATGGGCGAGCCGCGGGCACTGATCATCGCGCCAACCCGCGAGCTGGTGGTACAGATCGCCAAGGACGCTGCCGAGCTGACCAAGTACAGCGACCTGAACGTCATGAGCTTCGTCGGCGGCATGGACTTCGACAAACAGCTCAAGCTGCTCGAATCACGCTTCTGCGACATCCTGGTCGCCACCCCGGGCCGCCTGCTGGACTTCAACCAACGCGGTGAGGTCCACCTGGACATGGTCGAGGTCATGGTGCTCGACGAGGCCGACCGCATGCTCGACATGGGCTTCATCCCTCAGGTCCGCCAGATCATCCGCCAGACCCCGATGAAGGGCGAACGCCAGACGCTGCTGTTCTCCGCCACCTTCACCGAAGACGTGATGAACCTCGCCAAACAGTGGACCACCGACCCGGCCATCGTCGAGATCGAGCCGGAAAACGTCGCCAGCGATACCGTCGAGCAGCACGTCTACGCCGTGGCCTCGGCAGACAAGTACAAGCTGCTCTACAACCTGATCGCCCAGAACGACTGGATCCGCGTGATGGTCTTCGCCAACCGCAAGGATGAAGTTCGGCGCATCGAGGAACGCCTGACCCGCGACGGCATCAGCGCCGCGCAGATGTCCGGCGACGTGCCGCAGCACAAACGCATCAAGGTGCTGGAAGGTTTCCGTGAGGGCAGCATTCGCGTACTGGTGGCCACCGATGTGGCCGGCCGCGGCATCCATGTCGATGCCATCAGCCACGTGATCAACTTCACCCTGCCGGAAGACCCGGACGACTACGTGCACCGCATCGGTCGTACCGGCCGCGCTGGCAGCAGCGGCACCTCGATCAGCTTCGCCGGTGAGGACGATGCCTTCGCCCTGCCGCCGATCGAGGAGCTGATCGGCCGCAAGATCCAGTGCGAGATGCCGCCGGAAGTACTGCTCAAGCCGGTTCAGCGCAAACAGTGACGGCAACGCCTGTGCATGCCATTCGGCAGCCGGCCCGCCAGGCCGGCCTGCCGCCCCCAGCGTCATCGCGTCACGCAGCGCGCCGCAGCGGCCCGCTGGTGCCTCACGTCAATACAGGGATTCGTTCATGCCACTCCAGATCGACAGCGGCGACCTGAGCCGCGCCGTGCAGGCCGGCGTCCTGCAGCCTGGCCAGGATCAGGCGCTGCTGGAGTTTCTCCAGCAGCAGCCCGACGGCCGACCCAGCTTTCAGCTCTCTCATGTGGCCTATTACTTCGGCGCCCTGCTGATCATCGGCGCCATGGGCTGGCTGATGACCGAAGCCTGGATGAGCATCGGTGATACCGCGCTGCTGCTGATCAGCGCTGCCTACCTGCTGCTGTTCTTCCTCGGTGGCCGCAGCCTGTGGCAACGCGGCCAGCCGATACCCGGCGGTTTGCTCGCGGCGGTGGCAGTGAGCCTCGTGCCGCTGGTGGTATTCGCCGCACAGCGCGTGTTCGGCCTGTGGCCCATGGGTGACACGCAAACCGACTACGCCGACTACTACCGCTACGTGCAAGGCGGTTGGCTGTTCATGGAAGTGGCCACCATCGTGGTCGGCCTGCTGGTGCTGCGCGTGATGCCCTTCCCGTTCATCGTCATGCTGATCGCCGTGGCCCTCTGGTTCATGTCGATGGATCTCAGCGAACTGTTTCATGACGAGTACATCACCTGGGAGCAACGCCGTGACGTTTCGCTCTGGTTCGGCCTGCTGATTCTGCTCGTCAGCCTGCTGGTGGACGGCCGCAGCAAACAGGATTTCGCCTTCTGGGGTTACCTGGCGGGCCTCACCGCATTCTGGTGCGGCCTGAGCCTGCAGGACAGCGGCAGCGAGTTGGGCAAGTTGCTCTATTGCCTGATCAATCTGGGCCTGATCAGTTTCGCCGTGCTGCTGCGCCGCCCGCTGTTCATGGTCTTCGGCGCCCTGGGCGTGGCGGGTTATCTCGGCTATCTGGCCCACGACGTATTCGAGGATTCGCTGCTGTTCCCGGTGGTGGTCAGCCTGATCGGCCTGGGCGTCATCGGCCTGGGTCTGCTCTACCAGAAACGCCGTGAGGCGATGACCAGCGCCCTGCGCCGACACCTGCCAGCCAGCTGGCAGACGCTTCTGCCAGCGTTGCGTCGCTGATTTCGCAAAGCCGCTCTGCGCCGCCGCTCAACCGGGGCGGTAGCGCGTCCACAGCCTGTCGAACTCCCGTGCATATTCGGCGACCAGATAGGGGTCGTCGGTCACCAGCAGGTTTTCTTCGTTGCTGGTGCTCGCGCTGCGCGTCCAGTTGAAACTGCCATTGAGCAGCAGGCGGCGGTCGAACAGGGCGAACTTATGGTGCATGTGGAAGGGGCTGTCATCGATGCGCAGCGGCACGCCCTGATCGATCAGTCGCGGGATATCGCTGCCCACGTCGAAGCGCTTTTCACTGTCACTGATGATTCGTACGGCCACGCCACGGCGATGCACGGCGATCAGCTCGTCACTGAGCTGGTCATCGGAAATGCTGTAGACGCACACATCCACCGACTCCCGGGCCTGTTGGCATAGGTCGCGAATGCGCCGACGGCAACTTTCCCCTGGGCTGAAATGCGCACTGGCGTGACCACCGACCGGCGAGCAGCGCACCTCCAGGGTCTTGATCACCTGCTCCAGCCATTTCAGGGCCGGCATGGCGTCCTCGGGGTTGCCGACCAACTCGCGCACCAGGGAGAAGGCGCGGTTGCGCAGGTAGCGCACCTGATCAGGCGTCAGGTCGTTGCCCAGTTCGCGCAGTTCGTCTCGCTCATCGTTGCTGAGCTTGAGGTCCGCGAGGCTGTCACGCAGGTGTTGATCGAGGCGATCGAAATCCATCTTTTAACCCTGTCGAGTTCGCTTTCGGGTGCGGCGCTTTTGCCCGCCACGCTGCCATGAAGCGTAAAGACCGCCGCACAATGCGCCGGCCAGGTGATATTCGAACGACACGCCCTGCTGCGGCAGCAGGCCGAAGAAGAAGCCGCCGTAGAGCACCAGGGCCAGGGCCGCCAGCAGCAAATCCGCGAAGCTGCGCCGGAACCAGGCGCGCCCCAGCAGCAGCCCCCACAGCCCGAACAGCCAGCCACTGGAGCCGACATGAATGCCCGGGCGGCCGAACAGCCAGACCAGCAGACCACTGGCGACGATGATGAACAGGCTGGCACGGGCGAACTCGCTGCGCGACTCCAGCAGGGCCAGCGCGCCCAATACCAGAAAGCCGCTGAGATTGCCCAACAGGTGCAACCAACTGCCGTGCAGCCAGGGCGCCAGAAGCACGCCGGGGAGCGCTTCCAGCACACGCGGAATCAGCCCCCAGCGGTTCAGGCTGTAGCCATCCAGGCTGTTGACCAGTTGCAGCACGACCATCAATGCGGCGATACCGAACAACAACTTGAGCCGCGGCAACAGCCAGAGCGTCACGGCGTGTCGCCGCCCTGGCCCATCATCCGGGCGATCTCACGCAGTTGCTGGGCCATGTCGCCCATACGCTTGTGGGTCCCCAGGTCGATGTCGATCTTCTTGTCCATGGCATTGATCAACGGCACCACACCGTCTTGCAGGCCATCGGCGAGGCGTTCGAGCAGCGCCTGGATACCGGGTTGCGGCGGCGCCTGTACGGCCACCTCCACCTTCGGCTGTACTTCGCGCAAGCGTTCCAGGCCAGCCAGCAGCTCCTGCCAGGGCACGGCGGCAGGCGCGGGTGCAGCCTGCTCGCGGCGAGCCAGGCCACGCACCCCCTCGACCAGATCGCTGAGCTGCGCCACCACACGCCCGCCGATGTCGGAGTCGCTGCCGCCCATGGCCTTGTTGCGCATGAAGTCGCGCTTGATCTGCGCCCAGCGCTCGAGCTGTTCGGGCGTCTGGTTGCCACGCAGCTCGGCGAGCTTGAGCAGGTTTTCCTCGGCGCCGGTGGTCAGCAGCTGCGATTCGCCCTGGTAGTGATCGGCGATCAGTTGCAGCAGCTCGGCGTCGTTCATCACCGAGGAGATCTTCTCGGCCATCTTGTTCATGTTGCGGTAGCTGCCCTGCAGCTTGAACGAGGGCTCGGTGCGGTACTCGTTGGCCTGGGCAGCACTGGCGATGTACTGCTGATTGACCTTGAGCACCACGTCGCGCACCTGCATCAGGCGCTGCAGGGTGGAGACGATCTCGTTGACCTCGGCGCCGCTGTAACCGTGGCTCAGTTCGTTGCTGGAGAACGGCTTGCCCTCGGCCTTGGCGACGAAGCGATAGACATCGGCCATATCGCGGGTGGCCAGCGGCGCCAGCACCGGATTGGACGTCAGGCCGTTCTCGATGTAGCTGAGCGCGAAAGCCTCTTCCATGCCGCCCAGGGTATCGCCCAGGTTGTAGATATCCGCTCGGTTGGCCAGCATGTCAGGGATCTTGAAGACGTCGCCGGACTCGGTATAGGGGTTGCCCGACATCACCACGCAGAACTTCTTGCCGCGCATGTCGTAGGTCTTGGTGCGGCCCTTCCACACGCCCTCGATGCGCCGGGTACCGTCGCACAGCGAGATGAATTTCTGCAGGAATTCCGGGTGGGTGTGCTGGATGTCGTCGACGTAGAGCATCACGTTGTTGCCCATTTCCAGCGCCAGGTTGAGCTTCTCCAGCTCCTGGCGGGAGGTGGCGTCGGGAGCCTGAGCCGGGTCGATGGAACGCACCTCATGGCCGAGGGCCGGGCCGTTGATCTTCATGAAGATCAGACCGAGACGGTGAGCCACGTACTCCATCAGGGTGGTCTTGCCGTAGCCAGGCGGCGAGATGAGCATCAGCAGGCCCATCAGGTCGGTGCGCTTGCTTTCACCGGCAGTGCCCATCTGCTTGGCCAGGTTGTCGCCGATGACACCCAGGTACACATCGTTGATCAGCTTGTTGCGCACGAAGGAGGACAGCGGTCGTGGCTTGAACTCGCTCAGGCGCAACGCATCGCGCTCGCGATTGACCACCTCCTGACGCAACGCCTGATAACGCTGCAGAGCCGGCAGGAAGGTCTCGCGGTGGTGACGCAGACGCTGGAAGAAATCGTCCAGCGCGAACGCCAGGGTGCCCTGCTCGATCCCTGGATGCTCGCCGAGCAGGCCATCGACCCGCACCTGCAGATCCGCCTCGGTGACACGAACCGGCAGCTCGGCATCGATCAGGCCGAGGGCCACGGCCTCGGCTACATAGGCCTGGGAGGCCGCGCTCTGTTCGGCGCAATAGGCATGCAACCAGTTCTCCGCCAGCGCCCAGCGCTGATCGGGCCTTGCGCGCAGGCGCTCCTGGGCTTGCAGGTAGCCGTCCCACATGTGTGCGCTCTGCAGGTGCTGGCGCAGGCCGTCGAGCAGATCGCGGGCGTACTTGCTGACCACGAACTCCACGCGCTCGGCAGCCAGCTCCTCGACCAGATACTCGGCAGCCTCGCGCAACGGCGCCGCCTCGAGCGGCATCGGGTGGCGTGCCAGGAACCCCTGCATCGCCGCCAGCACTTCGGCACGCAACTGCACCAGGCCTTCATCGCGACCGAACAGCTTGCGGATGTTGGCGCAGGTATGGGCGCGCTCGGCCCAGTGGGCGGCGTCGATGTCTTCGCGCCAGCGGTTCCAGAAGAACAATGCGAAACCACGGGCCAGAGGCGTGTAGGTCAACAGCCCGGCGCCTTCGCGCAGCGCCAGCAACCTGAGCAGGATGGCCATGGCGTCCTGGTCGTGAATGCCCTTCTGGTAGCCTTCCTTGTAGCGCGGTGCCGCGAACTCGCGGATGCGCTTGATCAGTTCCTCGGGCTGACTCATCTGCGCCTTGAGCAGGTCGAGGCTGAGCCCCTCGGCGTTACGCACGGCGGCGTCGAGCACCAGACCGGCGAGGAACTCGCCGCGGTACAACGCGGCCGATTCCGACTCCAGCGCCACCTGCCAGTAATCGCGCAATGCCTCCAGCTCGCGGTCGTGCAGGGGTTCGAGAAAATCGGTGCCGGTCAAGTGCAGGAACAGCCCGTCGCCACGGGGCAGCAGGGTCAGGTCCAGCTCCTGCGTGTTGACGGCGAAGCGGTGGCGCGGCCCCAGCTTGATGACATCACCGCCCTCTTCGAACAGTTCGCTCTTGTCGCGCAGCGCACGCACGGCCTGGTCCCGGGCGCCCTTCAGACGCGCCTCGACATCATCGGCCTTGACGCTGTCCTTGAGCTCGCGCAGGCGTTCGGCCAGTTCACGCAGCTTGAGAATCAGCGGGTCAGCGGCGAAGAACGCATTCAGTTCTTCGGCCTGGTCGAAACGCGCGGTGCGGCGGCCCAGGCTGTCGAGGATGCGCCGGGCGGCATCGAGCAAGGCCTGAGCCTTGCGCTGACGCTCGTCGAGCAGGGTCTGCTTGTGGGCCTCGAAGGTTTCCAGCAGTTCCTCGCGCTTGGCCAGGATGTCGCCGAGAAACTGCTCGTGGTCACCGAACTGACTCTCCAGTTCTTCGAGTTGCACCAGCAGCCGCGACAACTGCTCGTCGCAGCGCTCGGGATCCTGGGCCAGCGCCAGGGCGTTGGTGATGCTCTGGCTGAACAGCTTGAACTGGGCGCCGAACTGCGCCACGGTTTCCGTCGAGCCAAGCCCCTTGCGGCGCTGCTCGGCTCGCGCCTTGGCCTGGTTGAGCTTGGCGTACACCTCGGAAATGGCGTCGACGATGCGGGTCCGCTCGGTGGCATCGTCGATCTGCAGCGAAGCCATCAGCCCGGAGAGCATGTCCAGATTGGCGGCCATCTCGCCCAGCCCTGCCAGGGGTTCGGCCAGTTGCGCCACGGTCTCGGCTTTCTGCGCCTGGGCATCGAGTGCCTGCAGGTTGTCGTGATACGGCTGTAGCGCGGTATCACCTGCCAGGTAACGTGAAGTGGCGGCGGCAGTCTGCTCACGGGCTTCGAGCAGCGCCTGCTCCATGGCGTCGATACGCGCCACGTCGATGTAGCGATAATCGCGGATGGTCAGCAACTGGCCGCGCTGGGCGGTGATGGCGTTGAGTGCCTCGACGTACTGCTCGACCTTGTCCCAGCTCTCCGAGCGCAGGCTCTCGAGCAGCGCCTTCTGCCGATGTTCCGCACTGGCCATGGCCGTGGCCGACTGCTGGCGAATGCTCTCGACCTTCTCGAACTCGTCGAGCACCAGCTCGCCGGTCGCCGCGATCTCGCGCAGCAACGGTGCCATGCCCGCGCACTGCGGATCGCTGAGCCAGTGATAGACGTCGAACAGCCGCCGGGTGTTCTGACAAAGCAGGGTGTAGCGCGGCACCGAGACTTCGCGGCTGTCGATCTCGCGGCTGAGGTTGAACAGGTCGGAGACGCCGCGCACCAGCTCGGCATTGCCGATTCGCCCGAAGAAACCGCTGCGTGCCGGCTGACGGGCGGCATACTCCTCGCTGCAGAATGGCGTCTGCCAGATCTGCATGGGATGGATGCGCGTCGGCTCGCTGCCCTCGGCGGAAAAGATCACCATGCGCCCGTCTTCCAGGCGCGCGTAGCCGTGGCCGAAGATCGGGTTCTGCAACTGCCGGGTGACCAGATTGTAGGTCAGCAATACCGCCCGGCCTTCGCCCGGGTGGTAGAAGATGTACTGCACGTCTTCGCCATTGGGCGAACGCACCGAGCGCTTGAAGCGCATGCCGGCCATCGACTGCTCGAAGGTCTTGCGTTCACCGTTCTGCAGGTAATAACCGCCGGGGAAGATGATGCCGTGGTCTTCGGGTAGCTGCACGCAGGCCAGGCCGATGGCATCGATGCGCTCGACCTTGCGGGTCAGCCGGTTGAACACCAGGTAGCGCCACTGCTCCTCGCGGTACGGCAGGATCTTCAGCAGAATCAGGCTACCCAGGGCAGCGAACTCCACCTGGGCATCGTCCAGCGACTGGGTCTTGTCCACCACCTCTTCGCGGTAGATGCCCTCGCCCTTCTCGGTGTTGTTCTCGACCTTGATCGTCAGGTCGCCACCGATGGTCTCGACGAATACCGTGTCGAGGATGTTCAGGTGCGGAAAGCGCCCGTTGACGGTCATCTCGCGGGTGGTTTTCTGCCATTCGAAATCGAACGGCGCCGGCAGCGCGATATCGCGCTCGCCGCGGTTGTCGATGTAGCGCACATCCTTGCCGTCGAGCGACAGTGACCAGCGAAACACGCGAATGTCGGTGATGCGCTCGCCGATCTGGAAGCTGGCCAGCAGCTTGCCGTCACGGATCGCCAGCTGCAGCAGCCGGGTGTTCTTGTAGTAGGTGTAGAGCTCGTTGAAGTCGTTGACGAAGCCGCTCTGCGCCAGGAAGGTGCCATCGAGGGCGATCGACTCGGCCTCGTAGCCCTCCGGCCCTTCCACCAGCCGGTAGAGCGAGAACACGTCGGCGACCGAGGTTTCCTTCTTCAGGCCGAGGAACACGTTGTAGCCGAACAGCAGCCAGTCGCCGACCTGGACGATATCGCGGGCGATGCAGTTGTTCTCGGTACGGATGCGAACCCGACCGGTCACTTCCATCTGGCTGCTGCCGAACTCTTGCAGACGCTGCTCGTTCAGTGCCTCGGTATTTTGCCGCAGGCGCAGCCCCTGCTCCTGCAGGCGCTTGTGCAGCACCTCATAGGCACCGCCTTCGGCAACGGCTTTGTCGAGCATGTCCTGCTGGGTGTTTTCGGCTTGGGCGTCCGACATCGTGGTTTTCCTGAATCTGCGCTGTCTGCAAGCAAAAGCGCGCCTACCGCGAGAGGGCGGCGCGAAAAGCGATTTCTAGCGGTGCTCAGGCACCGATCTTCCTGGCGATGTCGGCGAGCCTGTCGCGCATCGGCTGGTCGAGTTCTTCCGGCTTGATGCGGGCGATGATCCGCGTCAGCACACGAATCTCATTGTCATCGATCACGCCGTCGCGCTCGGCGATCGCCAGCAGCGAGCCCAGTTCGTCTGCATCCAGGCGGCCGTCGTCGGCAAAGCACTGGATCGAACGAAAGGTCATTTCCAGATGATCTCTTGGTTCTGACATGCAACATTCCTTGTAGAGTGATTGAACGCTGTATCTGCAACCAGTGGCAGGAGCAGGCTTGCCTGCTCCTGCCATCGCGAAGCGGTTGGTTGCCTGGGGCGTCAGCGACGCCCCAGGCATCGTGCATCACGCCTGCTCGGTATCCGGCTGCACGGGCTTGGCTTCCGGCACGCGGCCCTGCAACAGCCGGGCAAGCACGTCCTGCACCACCGGGCTCTTGCCGACCACACCCTCGATGGCCTTGCCCACCGACAGCGACTTGGCGAACGAGTTGAAGAAGTCGCCTTCGCCGCCGACGATCTCGATCTTCGCCTTGGCCAGCGCGGTGGCCAGAACCTCGGCCTGATCCTTGGCGATTTCCTTGTTCGCCGCGATGGCGGCCATGGCTTCCTCGAAGCTCTTCTCCAGCTGCATGCGGAACTCTTCGTGCTGACGGGCATTGTCGCTGAGCGCGTCGAGGGCACCGAACTTCTTGCCCAGGCCTTGCGCTTCGGCGTTCAGACGCTCCAGCAGTACCTGCGCCTCGGCCATGCCCAGGTCCTGGGTCGCCTTGGCCTTGGCCACGCCGAGCTGCTCTTCGCCTCGTGCCTGCGCGCCGAGCTTCTCTTCCAGCACCTTGGCATCGGCCAGGCCGTCCTTCTCCTTGGCTGCCGCCTGCGCTTCGGTCACACGCGCCTGGGCCAGGCCCTTCTCCTGCTCGCCCTTGGCTTCGGCAATCAGACGTTCGGCCTGCACACGCGCCTCGGCGAGACCTTCTTTCTCCTTGGCCGCAGCGGTGACTTCACGCACCCGCGCATCGGCCAGACCCGGCGCGGCGCGCTCGGCTTCGATACCCTCGGCGAGCTTCTTCTTCGCCTCGGCGCTCTTGGCAGCGGCCTCCAGCTCGGCCTGGGCGAGGTTGTTGATTTCCACCGCCTTGTGCTTGGAACGGGTTTCGTCCGCTTCGGCCTGCTTGACCTGGCGCACCAGCTCCTGCTCGGCTTCGGCCTGGGCAGTGATCACGGTGACCTGCTTCATGCGCTCGGCTTCGGAAACCTCACGGACTTCCTTGATGCGCTCCTCTTCCTGCGCAACGGTCTTCTCCACCGCAACCCGCTCGCGCACCACGCTGGCGATGTTCTTGCGCTCTTCTTCCAGCGCCTTTTCCTTCTCGATGCGCTGCAGTTCGACTTCGCGCTCGCGGGCCACCACTTCCAGATCCTTGGCGCGGGTCACCTTCTCCACCTCGATGACCACCGCACGCTGGCGGTTCTGCTGCGCCACTTCCACTTCGCGCTGATGGTTCTCGGCGCGGATGTCCAGCTCCTGCTGGGTCTGGATGCGCGCCTGCTCGGCCTTCAGGCGCTCTTCTTCCTTGACCTTGAGGGTCTCCGCCTGCTCACGGGCCTGGATGGTTTCGATCTCGCGTTTCTGGCGCGCTTCGGCATCGGCCTGCTGACGCTCGAGGGCCAGCGTCGCCTCGCGGGTTTCGACGTTCTTCTTCTTGATCGCCAGTTCTTCGTTGCGCTCCAGGTCATTGGTGATGACGTTCTGCGCAGCGGTCAGCTGGGTGATCTTGCGGATACCCTCGGCGTCGAGAATGTTGCTCGGGTCCAGGGAGCTCTTGGCGGTCTGCTCCAGGTAATCGATGGCCACGTCTTCGAGCACGTAACCATTGAGGTCGTTGCCGATCACTTCGACGATGCGGTCACGGAATTCCTGACGGTTCTCGAACAGCTGGACGAAGTCGAACTGCTTGCCGACGGTTTTCAGGGCTTCGGAGAACTTGGCGTTGAACAGCTCGTTCACCGCCGCGCGATCGGAGGCACGCTCGACGCCGATGGCCTTGGCGACCTTGAGCACGTCTTCCTGGGTCTCGTTGACGCGCAGGTAGAACGCCACGGTGATGTCCGCGCGCATGTTGTCGCGACAGATCAGCCCGTCCTTGGCGCGGCGGTCGACTTCCAGGGTGATCAGGGAGATCTTCATGAACTCCTTGAGGTGGATGACCGGGTAGACCAGCGCTCCGGTGAAGTGCACCTTGGGCGTCGACGACATGTCGTTGACGATCAGCGCGGTGCCCTGGGGAACCTTGATGTAGAAGGCCTTGAACAAGGCCAGCAGCCCGACGATCAGCAGGGCGACCAGGCCGACTCCGACCAGCACGGGAATCAACGACGGTGGAAGGTTATACATTGCGCTCAATCTCCTTTGAGGCGGATGGATCCAGTTAAGAACCTGAACCAAAGTCTCGCGAGCTAGAGACCTGCAAGGCGAAAACAAGCGAGGACGCGGAGTTTACGAGTTGTAAATGAGCATTCCGAGCTTGTTTTCAACGCCGCAGGGCCGACGCGCAGCAGACTTTGATCAGGTTCTCAGATACCCCGGAACTCTTCTTCAGTAATCACCCGGTAAGCATGCTGCGCTTCCAGGTATTCCAGTAACACGACACGGTCGCCACGCTTGAAGCCCAGCTGCTCGTCGGCCCGAACCCGCAGGATGAGCCCGGCACCACCGTCTTCGAGCATGGCCTCGCCATGGCTGGCGGTCACCCGGCCACTGCGCACCACGGCGGTCTGACCGAGCACGCTCTTGCTGCTGGTCACTTCCAGTTTGAGGAACAGCGGGCGCAGCGGCGCGCACAGCAGGCGCGTCGGCGGCACGGCAAGAAACAACGCGGCCACTGCCACCAGCGCGCCCAGGGGGTAGCGCAGCCACTCCAGTGGCAACAGGCCAAGCCCCCAGAGGTCGACGAAGTAGCTGATGAACCAGGCGAAGAAGAACAGCAGGGTCAGCACCAGGGTGAGCGGTACGTCACGCAGCTTGAGCTTGGACAGGAGTGCCGCAGCCGGGCCTTCCAGTGCGGAGTCGGCTTCGACGTCGAGCACGTCGATCTCGATCAGGCCAAACGCGACGATGACCCAGTACACCACCGCCAGACACAGCAGGAAGCTGAAGATGACGGTAGGGAAAGCCAGCGAGACCTGCAGGAAGATTTCCATGATTTCCTATCCCTGAAAAACATGGCAGAGCCTGTTGGCTCCACCATTCATGACGTACCACAGCCACCTGTCGTGGCTGGCCCGATGAATCAGGGCTTGGCCTTGTCCTTGAGACGCGCCAGCACGCTGTCGGCACTGGTCTTGTCGGCGACGATACCCGCCGCACGCAGCTTGGCATCCAGCGAGTCATCCGGGTTGGACGCTTCGGCCAGCTCGGCCGCGGCTTCCATCCTGGCGGCACGTTCGGCCTGCTGCTGCTTGATGCGCTCCAGCGACTCGACCGCGGTGTGCAGCTTGGCCTGGGAACCACCGTAGCGCTGAGCCACGGCCATCTGTGCCTTCTGCACGCTTTCGGTCGCCTTGACCGTGTCCACCTGCTGTTTCAGGCGTTTGATGTTGGCTTCGGCCTGAGTCACCGCCTTGCGCAACTGCGCCACGCTGGCGGCATAGCCATCAGCCTGTTCACGATCGCTGGCCAGTTCGATTTCCAGGTTGGCGATCTTGCCGGCCACTTCGCCGGCCAGCGTCTCATTGCCTGCTTCCAGGGCCTTGAGCGCGTACTGCTCGTACTCGGTGACCTTGGCTGCCGATTTACCGGCACGCTCGGCGGCCAGCTTCTGCTTGGCCATGATCTCGGCCAGGGCTTCCTTGGATTTGCGCAGCTCGATATCGGCGTCGCGGATTTCCTGATCGAGAATGCGCAACGCCTGCCCATCGACCAGCGTCTCACCCAATTCGTTGGCACCGCCACGCAGCGCCGTCAGCAATTTGCTCCAGACGTTCATCAGCGTTTCTCCTTATGCACTGGCCTTGAGGAAGTCTTCGTAGGCTTCGGTCGCCTTGATGACGTTGTCTGCCAGGGTTTCGATCTCCAGCACCACGTTGGGCAGGATCGACGAGGCACTCAACGCACCGAACATGGTGTAGCAGGCCTGCCCGTCGGGCAGGGTTTCCAGGCCGACGCTGGAGAGCGGGAAGAGCTTGTGGCTACGCAGCACTTCCTCGTTGAAAGCGGCAGTATCGCGCACGTCACTGGCGGGCCAGAGCAGCGCCTCGACGATGATCTGATCACCGAATACTGCGATGAACAGCGGCAGGTCGCCATAATCCTTCATGGTCACGTGCAAACTGGCATCGGCACCCTGAATCAGCTCGATGGCAGCGCGGCCATCAGCAAACGGCTCTGCCCCTGACAGCGCATCGAACAACGTTTGTGCAGTCCAAACCTGAGGCATGCTCGGCCCCTCCTCCATTGAAGCCAGCTCCGACTGGGGCTGGCGCAGTTTCCGTTCGACCGCCGAGAGCCGCTGGGCATGCTCGGGCAGTATCCAGACTTCCTTTTTCACCAGACCCTGTTCGCGCAGACGCTGGCGAAACAGACGCTGGTAATGAGCTGACGATTTGTTTTCCATGACGTGCAGACTAGAACATTACATGTGACACATCAATTCATCACATGTAATTATTTCCAGGACGTCGATCGGAGCGGGAATCATGCGGAGGAGTGGATGGTGCGGGAGAAATCCCGGCGATTAAACCGACTCCCCGAAGAAAAATCCGCCGACCCTTTCGCAGTTGCGCGAAAGCCAGGACGCAACCACTGCGCCATCAATTGGCTAGCCTTGGCATCCGGCGGCGAACCGGTATGATTCGCCACTTTTTCGGAAAGCCGCATGTCGTCCCGCAGCCTCCTCGCCCTGCTCTGCTTCATCCTCTCCACGCCAATCTCCGCCGCACCGCCGCAAACCTTCAGCCAGGCCAAGAAAATCGGCTGGAAGCTCTACGAGCGTCAATCAGTGGAGTTCTACTGCGGCTGCAGTTTCAGTGGCAACCGCGTCGACCTGAAGAGCTGCGGTTACACCCCGCGCAAGAATGCCAACAGGGCCGCCCGGATCGAGTGGGAACACATCGTGCCAGCCTGGCAGATCGGCCACCAGCGCCAGTGCTGGCAGCATGGCGGTCGCAAGAACTGCAGCAAGAACGACAGCGTGTTTCGCCGCGCCGAAGCCGACCTGCACAACCTGGTACCGGCGATCGGCGAGGTCAACGGCGATCGCAGCAACTACGACTTCGGCTGGCTGCCCCAGGCACCCAGCCAGTACGGCGCCTGCGCGACGGTGGTCGACTTCAAGGCCCGCAAGGTGATGCCGCGCAAGGAGGTACGCGGCATGATCGCGCGCACCTACCTGTACATGAGCGACCGCTACAAACTCAGGCTGTCGAGACAGAATCGCCAACTGTTCACTGCCTGGAACAAGACCTACCCGGCGCAGCAATGGGAGCGCCAGCGCAATCAGCTGATGGGGTGCGTCATGGGCTGGGCAAACCCCTACGTCGGCCAGCTGGACAAGCGCTTGTGCCAGCAGTCGCCGATTGCTGCCGTCAATCGGCGGTAGGGTCTGGCGGCGATTAGGCAAAGCGGGCCTTGGCTTGGCGGGCTAAAGCCCAACCTACGACCTGAAAGCTACAGACCCCGCTTTCGTGGGAGCGCGCCATGCGCGCGAATCGTGGGCATCGCCCGCTCCCACAGCAGTCAGTCGACACGCCCCTGAAAACACGAAAGGCCGGCACCACCAGGTGGCCGGCCTTTCGCCTTGCAGCGTTATCGCTTAAAGCGGCTTGCCGCGATTACCGTGGGCAGCCACGAATGCCTGCACTGCCTTCAGGTCGTTGGCCAGTACGGTACAGCGCTCGTCGCGCTCGAACAGATCGGCCAGGTGCGCCGGCAGCGCCGGCGACAGCTCCACCGCGGACCTTTCGATGGCTTCCGGGAACTTGACCGGATGCGCGGTACCCAGCACCACCATCGGCACCGACAGGCTGCGTCGGCATTCGCGGCCGGCATGCACGCCGATGGCGGTGTGCGGATCGAGCAGTTCGCCAGTGGCGGCGTACACCTCGGCAATGGTCGCGCAAGTCTGCTCGTCGCTAACGGCAAGCGAATCGAACAGCTTGCGGGCCTCGGTCCAGCGGTCGTCCTCGACGGTGAACCCGCCGGTCTGGCGGAACTCGGCCATCAACGCGGCGATCGACGGGCCGTTGCGACCGTGCAGGTCGAACAGCAAGCGCTCGAAGTTCGACGACACCATGATGTCCATCGACGGCGACAGCGTCGGGTACAGATCGCCCTTGGCATAGCCGTTGCCGCTCATGAAGCGATGCAGGATGTCGTTGCGGTTGGTGGCGACGATCAATTGGCTGATCGGCAAGCCCATGTTGCGCGCCAGGTAGCCGGCGAAGATATCGCCGAAGTTGCCGGTCGGCACCGAGAAGGCCACCGAACGCGCCGGGCCACCGAGCTGCAGGGCCGCGTGAAAATAGTAGACGATCTGGGCCATGATCCGCGCCCAGTTGATCGAGTTGACCGCCACCAGGCGCGTGCCCTTGAGGAAGCCCTGGTCGGCGAAGCTGGCCTTGACCATTTCCTGGCAATCGTCGAAGTTGCCCTCGATGGCGATATTGTGGATGTTATCGCCGAGGATGGTGGTCATCTGCCGACGCTGCACGTCGGACACCCGGTTGTGCGGGTGCATGATGAAGATGTCGACATTGTCGCAGGCCTTGCAGCCCTCGATGGCCGCGGAACCGGTGTCACCAGAGGTGGCGCCCATGATCACCACGCGCTCGTTGCGCTTGGCCAACACGTGGTCGAGCAGGCGCCCGAGCAGTTGCAAGGCGAAATCCTTGAACGCCAGGGTCGGGCCGTGGAACAGCTCGAGCACCCACTCGTTGCCGTTCAACTGGCGCAGCGGTGCGACAGCGGCATGCTCGAACACCCCATAGGTGTCTTCGAGAATTTTCTTGAAATCCGCATCCGCGATGCTCCCCGCCACGAACGGGCGCATCACCCGGAACGCCAACTCGTGATACGGCAGGCCCGCCCAGGAAGCGATTTCCTCCTGGGTGAAGCGCGGCAGGTTCTCCGGCACGTAGAGGCCGCCGTCAGTGGCCAGGCCGGCCAGCAGAACATCTTCGAAATTCAGGGCCGGTGCCTGGCCGCGAGTGCTGATATAACGCATTGTCTGCAAACCTTCGGTTCGAGCGGCAAGCTTCAAGCTTCAAGCACCACGCAAAAGCACAAGTGCCTTTGCTCGCGGCCTGTCGCTTCTCCCCTGCTGCGGTGTTCAAGTTCGGTTGATCAAGCCGGCAGTGGACCAGAGGCCTTCTCTGCCGCGTGCAGCCTGGGCTGCCCTCAGTTCAGTTGTTCGACGCGGATGCGCACGACGCTGCCGACCACGTCGGTCAGCGCTTCAAGTGCCGAAATGGCATCGTTCATGCGTTGCTCGGCAACGCGATGAGTGACCAGGATCATCGGCACCAGGCCATCCTGCTCTTCGACTTCTTTCTGCATGATCGATTCGATGTTGATGCCACGCTCCGACAGGATGCTCGCCACCTGGGCGAGTACACCAGGACGATCCTTGGCCTGTATGCGCAGGTAATAGGCGCTTTCGCAATCCGTGATCGGCAGGATCGGATGGTCCGACAGCGAATCCGGCTGGAAAGCCAGGTGCGGTACGCGGTTGGTCGGATCGGTGGTCAGGGCACGCACCACGTCCACCAGGTCCGCCACCACCGCCGAGGCGGTCGCCTCCATGCCAGCGCCAGCGCCGTAGAACAGCGTGCTGCCCGCGGCGTCGCCATTGACCATCACCGCGTTCATCACGCCATTGACGTTGGCGATCAGGCGGTCGGCCGGAATCAGCGTCGGATGCACGCGTAGCTCGATACCGGCGTCGGTACGGCGTGCCACGCCCAGGTGCTTGATGCGGTAGCCCAGCGCCTCGGCATAGTTGACGTCGGCGGTGGTCAGCCTGGTGATGCCTTCGGTGTAGGCCTTGTCGAACTGCAGCGGGATACCGAACGCGATGGACGCCAGAATGGTCAGCTTGTGGGCCGCGTCGATACCCTCGACATCGAAGGTCGGATCGGCTTCGGCATACCCCAGCGCCTGCGCCTCGGCCAATACATCCTCAAAGGCGCGGCCCTTCTCGCGCATTTCACTGAGAATGAAGTTGCCGGTACCGTTGATGATCCCCGCCAGCCAGTTGATACGGTTGGCCGCCAGGCCTTCGCGAATCGCCTTGATGACCGGGATGCCACCGGCCACCGCCGCTTCGAAGGCGACGATCACGCCCTTCTCGCGGGCGCGGGCAAAGATCTCGTTGCCATGCACGGCGATCAGCGCCTTGTTGGCGGTGACCACGTGCTTGCCGCTGTCGATGGCCTTGAGCACCAGCTCACGGGCGATACTGTAGCCGCCGATCAGCTCCACGACGATGTCGATCTCTGGGTTGCTGGCCACCGCGAAGACATCGTCGGTAATGCTCACGCCGGTCGTCTGGTACTGGGGCTTCGGTGTACGGGTGGCGATCTGCGCCACCTCGATGCCGCGCCCGGCACGCCGCGCGATTTCTTCGGCGTTGCGCTTGAGCACATTGACGGTACCGCCCCCGACGGTACCCAGCCCACAGATGCCTACTTTGACCGGTTTCACACTTGACTCCCCAGCTGCACTGCATAAGACGGCCAGAGCAGGCTCTGGCCGTGGAAAAAGAGCCGCACATTACGAAGCGGCCAATGGATAGTCAATCGGCTACTTGGCTTCCAGCGCCAGTTTCGCCAGCTGCGCGGCGGGCTGATAGCCGGGGATCATCTTGCCGTTTTCCAGAATGATCGCCGGCGTGCCATTGACCCCGATCATCTGCCCGAGCTTGTACTGCTCGGCCACCGGGTTGTCGCAGGTGGCCTCGGCCACCGACTGCCGCGCCTTGGCCTGATTCATCGCTGCCTGGCGGTCCTTCGAGCACCAGACGCTGGCCAGATCCCGGGCTCCCTTGCTGCCCAGCCCCTGCCGCGGGAAAGCCAGGTAACGCACTTCGATACCCTGCTTGTTGAGCTCGGCCACTTCACTGTGCAGCTTCTGGCAATAGCCACAATCGGTGTCGGTGAACACGGTGATATGGGCTTTCGGCTGTTTGGGCGCGAACACCACCATGTCCTTGGCGGGAATGGCGTTGATCTGCTTGGCGATGGCGCGGCTCTCTTCAGCCTCGGTCAGGTTGATGGCCTGCCCGTCCTTGAACTGGAACAGGTAACCCTGCATGACGAACTGCCCGTCGGCGCTGGCATACAGCTGGCGGCCGCCCTTGAGCTGCACCTGGTAGACGCCGGGCATCGGGCTTTCGGCAATGGCTTCGATCGGCAGGTCGGGCTGGATAGACAGCAGGTTCTTGCGGATCGTCTGATCCGGATCGGCAGCCTGGCCAAGGGTACTGACCAGACCAAGGGCCATGGCCGCGAAAATGCGGGTCACACGCATGAATACTCCTATCGAGCGACGGGGTGACGGGGAAAGGACGAAGGTTATCACAACCACAGGGGCGGGCCGCAGGGCAGCACGCACAGCGCCAACTGCCGCGGCCGCCTCATCCCCGCGGATGGTGCTGCGCGTGCAAGGCCTGCAAGCGAGCCCGTGCCACGTGGGTATAGATCTGCGTGGTGGACAGATCACTGTGCCCGAGCAGCATCTGCACTACGCGCAAATCCGCACCGTGGTTGAGCAGATGGGTGGCGAAGGCATGCCGCAGGGTATGTGGCGACAACGACTTGGCGATGCCGGCCACCCTGGCCTGATGCTTGATGCGGTGCCAAAAGGTCTGCCGGGTCATCTGCTCGCCACGCAGGCTGGGAAACAGCACGTCGCCCGGTCGCCCGCCGAGCAGCATCGGCCGTGCCTCGCGACAATAACGCTCGACCCAGCCGATCGCCTCCTCGCCCATGGGCACCAGGCGCTCCTTGCTGCCCTTGCCGAACACCCTCAGCACGCCCTGGCGCAGATTGACCTGCTCGAGGGTCAGGCCGATCAGCTCGCTGACCCGCAGCCCGCAGGCATACAGCACCTCGAGCATGGCGCGATCACGCAACCCGATGGGGTCATCCAGGTCGGGAGCCGCCAGCAGCGCCTCGACATCCGCCTCGGACAGCGACTTGGGCAAGGGACGACCGAGCTGCGGCATGTCCACCTGCAGGGTAGGATCGGTTTCGATCACCCCCTCGCGCAGCAGAAATCGATAAAACCCGCGCATCCCGGAAATCAGTCGCGCCGTGGAACGCGCCTTGTAGCCCTCGTTCATGCGCCAGGCCAGGTGATCGAGCAGCACCTCACGACCGACCGACGGCAACTCGACGCCACGCCGCTGCAGCCAGCCGTTGAGCAACGCCAGGTCGCTGCGGTAGGCCGAGCGGGTGTGCACGGACAGGCCTTTCTCCAGCCACAGCGTCTCGATGAAACGCTCGATCAGCGGATGGTCGACTGCGGACATCGGTTACCTCTGGAACAGCGACGGTTTGACGGTGCCGATGGCACGCGCACGATCAGAAATCCGGGAGCACCGGCACCGGCTTGCCATCCTCGCCCATCGCCACGAAGCTGAAGGCACCACGGATGGCGAGCTCGCGACGGGCGCCGTACATGTCCTCGACGAACACGTCGACCTGCACCTTCATGCTGGTGTTGCCGACCGCGCTGACGCGCCCGACCAGCTCGACGATGGTACCGGCCGGAATCGGATGGCTGAAGTCGATCCGGTCGGAAGACACCGTGACCAGCGGCAGCCGGCAGAAGCGGGTGGCGGCGATGAACGACACCTCGTCCATCCACGCCATGGCCGTGCCGCCAAACAGGGTGTTGTGATGATTGGTGGTCGGCGGAAACACCGCCTTGGCCACACGGGTTTCGGAAAGCTCGGTACGCCGTTGAATTTCCTGCTCTCTTGGGGTCATCACTCAGAACCTGCTCACAACGTTGGTGTGCATATTGGATACGAAAATCGCACCTAATAGGAAAGGCCTCTACAAGGCGGAAGCAGTCATTTGTAGGGTGGACGACGCTTCATCCGTCCACCGCTCTGAGATCGCGATGGTGGATGAAAAGAGCGTCATCCACCCTACGGCTGCTAGCGCCTCGTTGCTGCCACTTCAACAAACGCCAGAAACGAAAAAAGCAGCCAAGGGCTGCTTTTTTTCGAGAGCAAGCGTGGCTTAAGCCAGCTTCTCCTTGATGCGTGCTGCCTTGCCGGACAGGTCGCGGAGGTAGTACAGCTTGGCCTTGCGAACGTCACCACGACGCTTGACGGACAGGCTGTCGACCAGCGGGCTGTAAGTCTGGAAAGTACGCTCAACGCCTACGCCGCTGGAGATCTTGCGCACGGTGAAGGCGCTGTTCAGACCGCGGTTACGCTTGGCGATTACCACACCTTCGAACGCCTGCAGACGCTGACGGTCACCTTCCTTCACTTTTACCTGGACGATTACGGTGTCGCCCGGGGCAAAGGTCGGGATCTCTTTGCTCATCTGCTCAGCTTCGAGTTGCTGAATGATCTTGTTGGTCATGCTGCGCTCCTAAGACGGGCCGTCAGGCCGGCCATCGATATTTAGTTATCGTCGCGCTGGCGGATGTATTCCTCCAGCAGCTTGTTCTCTTCTCCAGAAAGCGAGCGGCTATCCAGAAGATCGGCACGGCGTTCCCAGGTGCGTCCCAGGGACTGCTGCAAACGCCAGCGCCGGATGTGTTCATGGTTGCCGCCAAGCAGCACCTCAGGAACACGTTTATCCGCATACACCTCCGGACGGGTGTAATGCGGGCAGTCGAGCAAGCCATCCGTGAAGGAGTCTTCCTCGGCCGAATCTGCATGACCCAATGCACCAGGCAAAAGGCGCGTTACCGCATCGATCAGCACCATGGCCGGCAGCTCACCGCCGGACAGGACGTAGTCGCCGATCGACCATTCCTCGTCGACATGCGTTTCGATGAAACGCTCGTCGACGCCCTCGTAGCGGCCGGCGATGAGGATCAAACGCTCCTCCTTCGCCAGCTCGCGTACCGCCGCTTGTGTCAGCGGGCGGCCTTGCGGCGAAAGGTAGATCACCTTCGCCTGACCGCCGCTGGCCTGCCTGGCATCGGCCAAGGCATCTTCGAGCGGCTTGATCTTCATCACCATGCCTGGACCACCACCGAAGGGGCGGTCGTCAACGGTGTGATGACGATCCATGGTGTAACTGCGTGGGTTCCAGCAGGTCAGCTGCAACAGCTCCTGCCTCACCGCACGGCTGGTAATGCCGTAATCGCCGATGGCGGCGAACATTTCCGGGAACAGCGTGATGACATCGACGCGCAGGCTCGGCATGGCGTCAGAAGTCCGCATCCCAGTCGACCCGCATCTCGCCAGCCTCGAGGCTGATCGACAACACGCACTGCTGCGTATATGGCAACAGGCGCTCACGATCATCGAGGCTGTCGATGCACGGCTTGACCACCATCACATCGTTGGCACCGGTCTCGAACAGATGATCGATCCTGCCGAGCAACTGCCCCGCCTGATCGATGACCTTCAGACCTATCAGCTGATACCAGTAGAACTCGCCGTCTTCCAGCTCAGGCAGCAGGCTGCGGGGAACGCAGATCTCGAAGCCGGCGTAGGTACGCGCCACTTCACGATCATCGAGCCCTTTCAGCCTGGCGACCAGAACCTTGCCCTGCAAGCGTCCACCAGCCAGTTCAACCTGCTTCACCTCGCCATCGCGCCGCAGCGTCCAGCGAGGGTAATCGAGCACGTTATCCAGTGGATCGGTAAAGGAAAACACCTTCACCTCACCCTTGACGCCATGCACCGAGACAATCTTGCCAAGAACCATCAGATCCTCGGCGGGAGCCGGCGTCGTGCTCATAAAGTGCTTAGGCAGCAGCCTTGGCAGCTTCTTTCAGCAGCTGAGCAACGCGCTCAGACGGCTGTGCGCCCTGGCCGAGCCAGTAGGTAGCGCGCTCTTGATTCACGGACAGCTTGACTTCGGCACCCGAAGCGATCGGGTTGAAGAAACCGATACGCTCAACGAAGCGACCGTCGCGCGCATTGCGGCTGTTGGTCACGGTCAGGTGGTAGAAAGGGCGCTTTTTGGAGCCGCCGCGAGCGAGACGAATGGTTACCATTGAACATCGTTCCTATAGTCGGTGCTAACTTGAGGCACACATTTAAAAATGGGCCTGGGCCCGAAAGGCCGCATATTCTATGAGCAAAAGCGGCAAGCCACAAGCCACAAGCCACAAGTAAAAGCAGAATGCCGGAGACCCGGCTTTCCTGCGGCTCGACGCCTGGGGCTTGCAGCCCCTAGAACTTCGGCATACCGCCGCCCGGCATCATGCTGCCCATGCCGCGCATCATCTTGGCCATGCCGCCCTTGGCGCTGAATTTCTTCATCATCTTCTGCATCTGCTTGTGCTGCTTGATCAAGCGGCCGATGTCCTGCACCTGGGTGCCGGAGCCGATGGCGATGCGGCGCTTGCGCGAACCGCTGATGATCTCGGGATCGCGACGTTCGGCAGGCGTCATGGAGTTGATGATCGCCTCCATCTGCTTGAACTGCTTCTCCGCTGCGCCCTGGGCACCGCCCATCTGCGACAGGTTGACGCCGCCCATCTGCGGCAGCTTGTCCATCAGGCCGCCGAGCCCCCCCATGCTCTTCATCTGCACGAGCTGGTCACGGAAATCTTCCAGATCGAAGCCCTTGCCCTTCTTGAGCTTCTTGGTGAGCTTCTCGGCCTTGTCGCGATCGAGGGTCTGCTCGGCCTGCTCGATGAGGCTGAGCACGTCGCCCATGCCAAGGATGCGCGAGGCGATCCGCTCGGGGTGGAAGGGCTCGAGCGCTTCGCTCTTCTCGCCCATACCGATGAACTTGATCGGCTTGCCGGTGATCGCGCGGACCGACAGTGCGGCACCGCCACGGGCATCGCCGTCGACCTTGGTGAGCACCACACCGGTGAGGGGCAGTGCGTCGTTGAAGGCCTTGGCGGTGTTGGCGGCGTCCTGGCCGGTCATGGCGTCGACCACGAACAGGGTCTCCACCGGCTTGACCGCCGCGTGCAGCGCCTGGATCTCGGCCATCATCTCGGCGTCGATGGCCAGGCGACCGGCGGTATCCACCAGCACCACATCGATGTACTTGAGCCTGGCCTCGCGGATCGCCGCTTCGGCGATGGCCACCGGCTTCTGGGTGATATCGGACGGGAAGAATGTCACGCCGATGTCACCCGCCAGGGTTTCCAGCTGCTTGATCGCCGCCGGCCGGTAGACGTCCGCAGACACCACCATCACGCTTTTCTTCTTGCGCTCCTTGAGCAGGCGCGCCAGCTTGCCGACGGTAGTGGTCTTGCCCGCGCCCTGCAGACCGGCCATCAGCACGACGGCTGGCGGCGTGGTACTCAGGTCGAGGTCTTCGTTGGCCGCACCCATGAGGCTTTCCAGCTCCAAACGCACGATCTTCACGAAGGCCTGGCCAGGGGTGAGGCTCTTCGACACCTCGGTGCCGACCGCACGGTCCTTGACCCGGCCGACGAAGTCCTTGACCACGGGCAGCGCCACGTCGGCCTCGAGCAGCGCCATGCGCACTTCACGCAGGGTGTCCTTGATATTGTCTTCGGTGAGCTTGGCCTTGCCAGTGACGCTACGCAGGGTCTGCGAGAGGCGATCTGTTAGATTTTCGAACATGCGCGTTCCTTTGAAGTGCGGCCCGGACCAGGCCAGGCATGCGACAGGCGGCGGATTATAGCGAAGTCGCTACAATGCCGACACCACAGGGCAACGCGCCATGGCCATCCTGCAAGAAAGACCATGCCCGTTACGGGCTGTTAGCACAATCCGCTTCACCGGGCATGCAACAACCAGCAGGAACATAGCCAATAAAAAGCGGGCGAAAAGGGGGCGATCAAGGATGGCAGCCCCGACCCAAGCTTTGCGAACCTCGATCAAGAACCCGCGGCACGATCATCAAGACACCTGGCCAACAGCTCCAGGTGGCGCGCCTGGGTCGTGGACACATTGAAACGCAGGTGAGAGGCGAAAGGTGGGAACCTGCAGAACAATGAGCCAGGCGCCATCTGCAGCCCCTTGGCAGCCAGGGCACGAGCAATGCCATCAGCATCCCGATCACCCCCTAGCTCCGCCCAAAGGTACATGCCGGCTCCAGGGTTTTTCAAACGGCAGCCCAAGGCCCGCAGGCGCTGCACCAGCGGTTCGCGCGCCTCATCCAGGCGAGCCTTCAGGCGCTCGCAGTGCGCATGGTAGGCAGGAGTTGCCAACAATTGATGGACGGCCCACTCGGTCAGCACCGGGCCGTGGATGGCGCCGACCGACTTGTAGAGCAGAATGCGTTCGACCTGCTGAGCGCTGGCGGCCAGGTAGCCGCTGCGCAATCCCGGCGACAGCGTCTTGGAAAAGCTGCCGATGTGGATCACCCGCTGCAACTGATCCAGTGCCCCAAGGCGTGCGACGTGGCCCAGGGCCGACGAGGGCAGCAAGTCGCCATAGGTGTCGTCGTCGATCAGCAGCAGGTCGAACTCCTCGGCTATCTTGACGATCTGGTGGGCCTTGTAGGGCGACAGGCTGCTGGAGGTAGGATTCTGCAACAGGGAACTGCAGACGAAGGCGCGCGGGCTGTGCTTCTCGCACAGCCCGCGCAACACCTCAAGATCCGGCCCGTCAGCCAGGCGCGGCACCCGGAGTATTTCGAGACCACTGGCCAGCAGGCGCTGCACATGCAGAAAGTGACCAGGCGCCTCGACGATAACGTAGTCGCGCGGAAAGAAATTCGCCCAGACCGCTAGATGGAAGGCATCGGTAGCGCCGTTGGTAGTGACGATCTGCGAGGTTTGCGCATGGATGCCGACTCTCGCCAGGTTGCGCTGCAAGGTCTGCCGCAACGGTGCATGACCGCGCGGACTGATGTGGTTGGCGAAATCCTCGCTCGTCAGCTTGCGCATCCCACGCAGGGCATCGCCCAGAGCGCCCTCGTCCATCCAGGCCTGTAACAGGGAGCCGTCCCCAGGGCTCTCGGATTGCGCCACCTCACGGGTCAACAAGGCACTCCAGGGCTCGCCCAGACTATTGATCCCGCCCCAGTCGGTCTTCTGCTGACGCTGCGGCTTGCTGCGCTTCACGTAGAAACCCGAACCCCGGCGCGACTCCAGATAGCCCAGCCCGACCAGCTTGTCGTAGGCACGCAGCACGGTGTCGACGCTGACCCCACGCTCGGCGGCGTACTTGCGTAGTGACGGCAGGCGCGCGCCCAGCGACAACTCGCCACCATGGATGCGCTCGATCAGGGCCTGGCAAACCTGATCGATCAGGGAGCTCGCGGGCTGCTCGCCATCGCCGGGGCGGATGCTCATGGGGGCCCTCCTATACCGTTAACTGTTCGGCTGATGCTAGCTGAATTGTACTGGCAATTAAAGCATATGATTATGCTCATTAATTCTGTATGGAATATTTAAATTGTACCGAACAATTAAATATACTTGTGCCGAGAAAATCCCTACTAACCATCGGAAAAGGCAACCGGATCACTGGAGCCACCACCAGGAGGAGCTAGAAGTGTTCGGTACAATTCGGCGATGTGTGGTCAATGTCCGCAGCAAAACGATACTAACGGTTCTGGCTGCGGCGATCACTCACGGTACGCAAGCCCAGGCTGCCGATCAGGCGGTCGCCCCTGGCCTCCATGCGCTGTCCATCCCAGCCGGCCCACTGGCCAGCAGCCTCAAGGAAATCGCCCGGGCCACCGGCACGGCGGTACGCTTCGAGACGCGTGAAGTCCAGGATCTGCAGGCGCCGGCCCTGAATGGCAGCCTCAGCGCCCTGGACGCCGTGCGGCAGGCCATCGCCGCCTCCGCGCTGAATGTGCAGCTCATGGCCAACGGCGAACTGGCGGTATTCGAACCACGCCTGGGCGCGCTAACGGTGGTTGCCGCCCGCGGCGAAGGGGAAACCGGCTTCAAGGCCTCGCGTTCGGAAACGTCCACGCGCAGCGGCGCCGACCTGCTCGACGTGCCCCAGGCGGTCTCGGTCATCACCGCCAAGGTAATCGAGACGCAGCAGGCGCAGAGCGTGCAGGACGTGCTGCAGAACGTCGCCGGGGTCATCACCCGGGAAAGCGCCCAGGGTCTGCCTTCTTACACGATCCGCGGTTTCTCCCAGACCAGCACGCTAAGCAATGGCATCAACAATCCCTCAGCCACCAGCACCAATATCGCCGGCGTGGAGCGCATCGAAGTGCTCAAAGGGCCGCAGGCGATCCTTTCCGGCGGCGACTCCCTGGGCGGTGGCGTCAACATCGTGCTGAAGAAACCCACCGCGGAGACCGTACGCGATGTCTCGCTGCAGTATGGTTCGCACCAGGATAAAGGCCTCGCCCTCGACCTCAGTGGCGCCTTGAGCGAGGACAAGCGTCTGAGCGCTCGCCTGATTGCGGCCAAGGCCCACGCCGATCATAACGATGCCGGTTTCAATGGCCGGGAAAGCGATTACCTGATGGGCCAACTGCGCTGGAAAGACGACGCTACCGATTTCAACGTCGGGCTTTCCTACGACGAGCAATACCTGCCGCCCAACCGCTATACCTTCGCCCTCGACGGCATCCAGCCGGAACCCGATATGCGCCTGGGCCGGGTCGACGACGGTATCGAGGTTCGTAGCGAAGCCTTCTTCTACAGCCTCGAGCACGCCTTCGCTCCCTGGCTGACTCTGGTCAGCCGGATGCAACGCACGCTCAGCCACCAGGATCTCAGCCAGTACCTGACACAGTTCCCGAGAAGCACGGCCGACATGATCATGTCGATATCGAGCTCCAACAATGTCTCCGATTCGCGTACCACGGCCGGCGATCTACCTGCGCTTCACCTTCGAAACCGGATCGTTCGCCCATACATTGTCCACGGGCTTCAATCACAGCCAGACCAGCTACGACATGACCAGCTACTCCGGTGACAGTCTCGCGGTTCCGGTCTATGCGCCAGGACAATTCGACTTTCCCAAATTGCCGCGCGACAGCCGCACGCACTACTCGGACTACGACGGCTCGAGCGAACAGAGAGCCTGGTTTGCCCAGGATCTGATCAGCATCGATGACTGGAGCATCCTGCTGGGCGTGCGCCGCAGCGAATACCAGCAGGATCAGAGCAGCACCTATTACCCGCAGTTCAACAGCACCCGTATAGTGCCAGCCCAATCGCTTGACAGCACCAGCTACAATGCCGGTCTGGTCTATAACCTGACGGCCAATGCAGCGCTGTACGCCAGCTACTCCGAAGGGTTCCTGCCACAGTTCCCCGCAGTGGCGAACTGCGCCGGCGGCAACAGCTTTCCGCCCATGGAAACCGTCAACAAGGAAGTGGGCGTCAAACTCAACAGCAGTGACAATGCCCTGTCCTGGACCACTGCCGCATTCCAGCTGGAACAGTCCAACCGCCTGGAATACAACGGTGCGCGGGCCTGCTACCAGCCGCGCCAGGCACAACAACTGAAAGGTTTCGAAACCGAACTGACCGGCCGTCTACTGCCAGGCCTGGATGTCATCGCCAGCTACACCTACACCAGCTCCAAAGACCGCGGCGACCCGAGCAATCTGCCGGCCGCACAGCCGCGCCACCAGGCCAATCTGTGGTCGAACTACGCCTTCCAGTCGGTACCGCTGAAAGGCTTCGGCGTGTCCCTGGGCGTCAGCGCGTACAGCGGAACCCGCCTGGGCACCAGCAATGACGAGCAGACCCTGCCGGGCGCTGCCCGGGTGGATGCCGGGGTGTTCTACAGCGCCCCCGACTGGTCCGCACGGCTGGGCGTGAAGAACCTCTTCGACCGCGAACTGTACGGCTATTCCAGCTCCACTATTTACGTCCCCATCCTGGATGGCCGAACCCTCACCCTGACCTTGAACAAGAGCCTTTGAGTCGCGGTCATGCGGTGCCGCATTCGACGGCGCTTCCCGTCATCCCAAGGCGTTGTGGAAACTGAATGCATTCTCTACCTCCCGGCACGCGTCGCCCCAGCGCCTGGCAACTGATCATTCCCTACTGGGTCTCGCGTGACAGCTGGAAGGGCTGGCTGCTCCTGGCCACGCAACTGGCGCTCATGTTCAGCGCGGTCTACGTCGCCGTGTGGTCGAACCAACTCGACGGCGAGGTGGTCGATGCCATGGTCAAGCGTGAATGGGAGGGACTGTGGCAAGTGCTGCTGACCTCGCTGGCCGTGAGCCTGCTGGCGATCGGCGTGTCCCTGCTCTCGGCCTACCTGATCTCCGAGATGCTGCGCTACCAGTGGCGCAGCTGGATGACCCGCTGGTTCATCGAGGCCTGGACGCAACGGCAAGCCTTCTATGCCATCGAGCGCGACGGGCTGGTCGACAACCCCGACCAGCGTATCGCCGAGGATATCGAAACCTTCATCCAACTCACCCTGACCCTGTCACTGGGAACCGTGCGGGTGGTGGTCACCACTATCACCTTCAGCGTCGTGCTCTGGCACCTGTCCGGCACCCTGGAGTTCAGTGTCGCCGGACAGGACTTCGCCATCACCGGCTACATGGTCTACCTGGCCTTCGCCTATGCTCTGGGCAGCCTGCTGGTCTCGCACTATGCAGGACGGCAACTGATCGGGCTGTTCAACCGCCGTCAGAGCGTGGAGGCGAACTTCCGCTACCGCGGCATGCAACTGCGCGAAAATGCGGAGCAGATTGCCTTCTACAACGCGGGCCCGCGCGAATGCCAGCGGCTGCTGGACAGCTTCAGCGACGTCAAGGGCAACTGGCGCGACATCATCGTGCGCACCTGCAAGATGATGCTGGCCCGCGACATCTACGTGCAGACCGGCTCCATCCTGCCGACTCTGGGCGCGCTGCCGCGCTACCTATCCGGGGCCATCAGCCTGGGTGACGTAACGCGTATCACCGGGGCTTTCAACTCGGTCTATCAAAGCCTGTCATTCTTCACCCAGGCCTATGTGGGTTTCGCCGAATGGCTGGCGGTCGGCAACCGCCTGCGCGACCTTTCATCCGCGATCCATCGCAGCGAACAGCCGACGCGCAGCCTCGAGGTGCTGGAGGCGCCACAGGACGGTCTGGACACCACCTCGCTGCGCCTCGAGCGACCCGATGGCGAGGTGATCTCGGCGATCCCGGCGCTGCGCATCGGCGCGGGAGAGCGCTGGCTGATCCGCGGCCCTTCCGGCGCGGGCAAGAGCACACTGCTCAGGGCGATCGCCGGCATCTGGCCCTACGGCCAAGGCACGGTTCGTCTGCCCCGGCACGCAAAGCTGATGTTCCTGCCGCAACGCAGCTACATCCCCCATGACCGCCTCAAGGCAGCGTTGTGCTACCCCGCCGCAGCCGACTCATTCGACGATGCAACCTGCCGCGTGGCGCTACGGGTTGTGCAACTGCCCGAGCTGGCCGACCAGCTGGACGCCAACGTCCACTGGCAACAGCACCTGTCCGGCGGTGAGCAGCAACGCCTCGCGGTAGCCCGCGCACTGTTGCACAAGCCCGACTACCTGTTCCTCGACGAAGCTACCAGCGCCCTAGATGCAGCGACCGAGCAAACCTTGTACGAGGCCCTGCTAGCGCAACTGCCCGGCATCACGCTGATCAGCGTCGCGCACCGCGAAACCTTGGAGGCCTTCCACGACCACACCCTTGAGGTTGTCGCCGCCCCCCTCCTTCCTGACGCCCCGTCCGGCGGGCTCCTCCATTCGATACAACGAGATACCATATGACCTCCCAGATGAGTCAACTGACCCCCGATACGCTGCAAACGACCTTATCCGGCAACCTCGTGCTGCTGGACTTCTGGGCCCACTGGTGTGCGCCTTGCCGAACCTTATCGCCTCACCTCGAGCGCCTGGCCGAACACTATGAGGATCGCCTGAAAGTCGCCAAGATTGATATCGAGGCCTACCCCGAACTGGGCGATCGATTCGCCGCCAGGGGTATCCCCTGCTGGTTCTGATGCGCGACGGGCAGGAACTGGCGCGTCGCACCGGGGTGATGAGCTTTGCCCAGATGCGTGACTGGCTGGCCCGACACGGTGTCGCCACACCGGAGCGAGCCCCCGAAAGCAGCGCCGGTGAAGTCGACGACCGCCTGGGCGGCGCCTTTTATGGCGACGCCGAGCTGAAAGCCTTCCTGTTCGAACGACTGCTGCGCCACGCCGCCGCCGGGCAGATCGTCGAATCGCGTTTTCCTTACTGGTTCGAAGGCCAGGGCACGGTGAGCGCCGCCCTGGTACACAGCGCCAACATCGAGGTGTTCCAGCGGCTGGCCGGCTTGCCGCCCTCCCTGGGCTGCGCCCTGCATTTCGCCGGCCTCAGCCTGGAGGCGGACATCCGCGAGGTGGTGGGCGCGATCCAGCCAGGTACCCGCCTCGAGCACGTAGCCCCAACCTTGCTGCAGGACTGGCTGGCCGACGAGCAGACTCCCTGGCAGGCCTTGCTGCAGAAGCCGGCGCTCGACGACCTGCGCCAACGCTGGTTGCAATTGGCCCGCGACGGCGCCAGCACGCAACAGTGGCACAGCCTGCGCCAGGAGGCACTCGACGCCATCAGCAAAGGCGACCCGTATTGCGCTACCCAGGATGCCTTCCTGCAACTGCTTGCCAACGCCAGCCCGATACCGGACCCCGACAACGGATCTGCCTGGGTCACGGCCCTGTTGCTACATGGCACATTGCTGGTGGTCAGGAGCCTGCAGGTCGAGCAGGGCTGGTCGACCGAGGATATGGCCGTCGAATCCCTGCGCTATGCCTGGTTCAAACAGCGCGAAGAAAAAGAGCCGGACGGGCGTTTCAGCGATGAACGCCTGGCCGAACTGCGCAGCCAATGGGAGCGGGACAATACATCCTGGTTGCGTTTGAACCAGGACTTCATGGAACGCTACCCCATCCTTCGCCGGCCCCATAACAGCCGTCTGCGCGCGAGCCTGACCGCGCAGCTCCAGTCGGCCCCGAAGGCGAGCGCAGCATGAGCGATTCGATTACTCCAGCGATGGGCACCATCCGTACGCCGCTGATACCCCGCCACCAGTTGTTCGCCAACCCAGCACGCGCCGGCATGGCCATAAGCCCCGACGGGCAATGGCTGGCCTGGCTGGAGAACATCACCGGCGTGATGAACATCCACGCCGCACCGCTGGAAGCGCCCGAGCGGAGCCGGCAGTTGACCTACGACAGGCAACGCGGCATCCAGAGTTTCAGTTGGAGCCACATGCCGGGCGTGCTGTTGTTCTCCCAGGATCATCAGGGCGACGAGAACTGGCGCCTGCTCGCCGTCGATGCTGCCAGCGGCGCATGCCGGGATCTCACTCCACCGCTCAAGGGAGCCCGCGCGACGCTGCAAAGCATCAGCCGGGAACGGCCGGGCGAAATGGTGATCACCTGGAACGCGCGCGACCCGCGCTTCCCGGATCTATATCTGGTGTCGCTGGCGCACGGGAACATGACCTTGCTGGAGGAAAACCCAGGGTTCTTCGGCTTCCTGCTCGACGATCACTACCAGGTACAACTGGCCGCACGCAGCCGCGAGGATGGTGGCATGGACTACCTGCGCCGCGACGCTCGACAGCAATGGCAGGCGTGGCGCCAGTTGTCGCCAGACGATGCACGCAACAGCGGCCCCAGCCACTTCAGCGCCGACGGGCGAACGCTGTACTGGCGTGACAGCCAGGGCCGCGACACCGCTGCTCTATTCGCCATAGATTGGCACAGCGGCCACGAGACCCTGCTGGCGAGCGATCCACGCGCCGATATCGGTAACACCCTCAATGATCCGGGCGACTACCGACCGCTCGCCTACGGTGTGACCTACGAGCGCTATCGCCTGAAGGTGCTCGACGAGAGAATCCGCCCCGACCTTGACTACCTCGACAGTCGGATCGACGGCCAGTGGTTCTTGGGTAGCCGCAGCCTGGACGATCGCCTGTGGCTCATCCAGGCATCGTCGGACACCACCCCCGGCAGTGCATGGCTCTACCGGCGCGACGAGCGTTCGCTGACCGTACTGCTGGAGTTACGTCCACAGTTGGCCAAGGTGCAACTGGCCCGTCTGCAACCCACGGTGCTTCACGCCCGCGACGGTCTGCAAATGGTCAGTTACCTGACCCTACCCGGCGAAGCCGACAGCGGTGAACTGAGCAGCCGCTGGCCTCTGCCTTTCGTGCTGCTGGTTCACGGCGGTCCCTGGGCGCGAGACGGTTTCGGCTTCAATGCTTTGCACCAGTGGCTGGCCAACCGCGGCTACGGCGTTCTGAGCGTCAACTTCCGTGGCTCGACGGGGTTCGGCAAGGCCTTCATCAACGCCGCCGATGGCGAATGGGGCGGCAAGATGGACGAAGACCTGGAAGACGCCGTGCAGTGGGCCATCGACCGCGGCATCGCCGACCCGAAACGTCTGGCGATCTTCGGTGGCAGCTATGGGGGTTACGCCGTGCTCTCTGCGCTGAGCCGTTTCCCTGGCCGCTACGCATGCGGCATCGACCTGTTCGGGCCATCCAATCTGGAAACCCTGCTGGCCGCCATTCCAGCCTACTGGGAAGCGGCACGCGCCATGCAATACCGCGCTATCGGCGACCCGCGCACCGAGGCCGGTCGCCGCCACCTTCACGACCGCTCTCCGCTGCACCGCGCGACAGCTATCCGCAGCCCACTGTTGATTGCTCAAGGCGCCAACGACCCGAGGGTAAGGCAAAGTGAATCGGAACAGATGGTACAGGCCTTGCGTGACAACGGCACGGCCGTAACCTATGTGCTCTACCCCGATGAAGGTCATGGTTTCGTCAGGGAAATCAATCGCCTCGATTTCTTCCAGCGCTGCGAAAGCTTCCTCGCTTTGTACCTTGGCGGTCGGCAGGAGGCAGAGGACGCGCCCGCCCCAGGTCCCCGGTAAACTCGGGCTTTAACGGGTACGCTGTGCGCTTCACTATGCGGCCAATGCCGGTCAGTTAAGCGTTCAACGCCCCCCACTTGCGAGGCAGAAGCGAAGCATCGCTTCTTCCGCTGCAGCGTCACGAACCCTGCGAAGGTCTGGGTCGCAGAACGGGCTTGAGCACGGCACCGCCTGCGGCCTTTCTTGCCTGTGGCCTTTTGTGCCACACTCAGCGCCTCTCAGGCCTTGTCATTCAGGATCTATGCACCCTCTGTTGCCCAGCCTCGCCGCAGCCATCTGCTATTTTGGCGCCGCCAGCTACCAAGGCCTGCACCTGACCCGTCGCAGCACACCCAGTAAAGCGGTGCTGGTGCTTCTTGGCGTGATCGCCCTGCTTTTCCATGGCGGCAGTCTGTTCATGCAGATGCACAACAGTGCAGGCCTGACCCTGGACTTCTTCAACACCGCCAGCCTGATCGCCTTCACGGTGATCGCGCTGATCCTGCTGGCCAGCCAACGCATGCCGGTGGACAACCTGCTGCTGTTCCTCTTCCCGCTGGGCGGCCTGACGGTGCTGTGCGCCCAGTTCATGCCCAGCGGCACCACCCAGCCGATCGAGGAAGGCCCCGGCATCCTCGCCCACATCCTGCTGTCGATCGTGGCCTACGGCATGCTGACCATCGCCATGTTCCAGTCGCTGCTGCTGCTGGTCCAGGATCATCAGCTCAAGCACAAGCACCCCTCCGGCCTGATCCGCAACTTCCCGCCGTTGCAGACCATGGAAAGCCTGCTGTTCGGCTTCCTGTGGTGCGGCTGGGCCCTGCTGTCGCTGTCGCTGCTGTCCGGGGCGATCTTCATCGACAACCTGTTCACCCAGCATCTGGTGCACAAGACCATCCTGTCCTGCTTCGCCTGGGTGGTATTCGCCGTGCTGCTGTGGGGTCGCCACCAGCTTGGCTGGCGCGGGCACAAGGCGATCCGCTGGACGCTGGCCGGTTTCTGCCTACTGATGCTGGCATTCTTCGGTAGCAAGCTGGTTCGCGAATTCATCCTTCACATCTGACCGTGGACACGCCCTCCCCCCTGCCACAACTGGCCCTGCTACTCCTGTTACTGGGCAGCGCGACGTTCTTCATCTGCTCGCGCACCGTGCTGTTCAACCTCAATCGCTATCGGCTGCGCCTGCGTGCCCGTCAGGGCCATCGGGCCGCCGCCCGGCTGGTCCGCCTGCTGGATCGCCCACAACGCCTGTCCGCGACCCTGCGCATCGGCACCATCTGCAGCACCATGGCCGCCTCGGTGGCCGCCACCCTGCTTGCGCTGGGCCAGAGGGGTCCCGCCACCCTGGCCATTTCGCCGTTCTTGCTGACCCTGGCCGTCCTGATGCTGGCCCATCCCCTCGGACGCATGCTGGCCATCCTCCCGGCGCCGCTGTTCGCCTACCCGGCGAGCCGCCCGCTGACGCTGGTCAGCGCCGCGCTGTCGCCGCTGACCGAGCTGCTGCTGAGCATCGGCCAGGCACTGCGCAGCAGGATCGGCAAGCCGGCGCCTGAGCAGCACGATGACCTCAGCCTCGACGAGCTGCGCGGCGCGCTGCAGGCCGATGACCTGCCACTGCCCAGCGAACGACGCGCGATGCTGCTGGGCGTGCTCGAGCTGGACCGGGTCAACGTCGACGACATCATGATCCCCCGCCACGAAGTCACCGGCATCGACCTGCACAGCGCCACGCCATTGGCCGAACAGATCCGCAATGCCTCACATACCCGCCTGCCGGTGTACCGCGACAGCCTCAACCAGACCGAGGGCATCCTGCACATGCGGCGCCTGGCAGGCCGTGGCGAACTGAACGAAAGCAGCTTGCTGCTGGCCTGTGACGCGCCCTATTTCGTACCGGAAGGGACGACCCTGGCCACCCAATTGGTGAACTTCCAGCAGCACAAGTACCGCACCGGCATCGTCGTCGACGAATACGGCGAAGCCATGGGCATCGTCACCGTGGAAGACATTCTGGAAGAGATCGTCGGTGACCTGAGCACCGTGGAGACCGCTCACCCGAGCGAATTCCACCCCCTGGGGGACGGCACCTGGTCGATCAAGGGCAGCGCTTACCTGCGCGAAGTGAACCGCAGCCTGGGCTGGAGCCTGCCGGTGGACGGGCCGAAGACCGTCAATGGCCTGGTGACCGAGATACTGGAGAACATCCCGGACAGCGCCGTGTGCCTGCAGGTCGGCCGCTACCGCCTGGAAATCCTCAAGGCCAGCGGCAGCCGGGTTCTCGAGGTAAGGGCCTGGGAGGCCCAGCAGAGGTGAAGCAGCCAGCGATAGCGGTGCTACCACTGGCTATAGTCGGGTGGATGACGCTCTTCTCATCCACCATCGCGATCGCGAAGTGGTGGACTGGCGTTGTGCGATCCATTGTGGGAGCGGGCCACGCCCGCGATTTCGCGCGCATGGCGCGCTCCCACATCATCTGCCTCCCACACAGATGAAGGCTGGACGACGCTTTACCTGCGCGGCCCGCCCCGTGCACTGCTTTACGATCGCAATGGTGGACAAAAGAGCGCTGCCCACCTTGCGTCTGCCGCGCTAACAGCCCTGGCTTTTACAGCTCGACCTTGACCGCTTGCGCCGACCGAAGCGCCTTGGCGCGTGCAGCTTCCAGCGATTCGTCACGGGCCAGGGCAACGCCCATGCGGCGCTGACCACTGACTTCAGGCTTGCCGAACAGGCGCAGCGCGGTATCCGGCTCGCTGAGTGCGCCGCCCAGGTTGCCGAAGCTGACCTGCTGCGACTCGCCCTCGACCAGAATCACCGCCGAGGCCGACGGGCCGAACTGACGGATCGCCGGAATCGGCAAGCCGAGAATGGCCCGGGCATGCAGGGCGAACTCCGACAGATCCTGGGAGATCAGGGTGACCAGGCCGGTGTCATGGGGGCGCGGGGAGATTTCGCAGAACCACACCTGATCGCCTTTGACGAACAGTTCGACGCCGAACAGGCCACGGCCACCGAGGGAACCGGTCACGGCCAGGGCAATGCGCTCGGCCTCGGCACGTGCGGCCGGGCTCATCGCCTGGGGCTGCCATGACTCCTGGTAGTCGCCCTTCTCCTGGCGGTGACCGACTGGCGCACAGAAGGTGGTCCCACCGACATGGCGCACGGTCAGCAGGGTGATTTCGTAATCGAAGTCGATGAACCCTTCGACGATCACCCGGCCCTTGCCGGCACGGCCGCCAGCCTGGGCGTAATCCCAGGCTTTCTGCACGTCATCGGCGCCCTTGAGCACCGACTGGCCCTTGCCCGAGGAACTCATGATCGGCTTGACCACGCAGGGGAAACCGATGGCGCTGACCGCCGCCTGGAACTCCTCGAGGGAGTCGGCGAACTGATACGGCGAAGTCGGCACCCCCAGCTCTTCGGCAGCCAGGCGGCGGATGCCTTCGCGGTTCATGGTCAACTGCGCGGCACGGGCGCTGGGGATCACCGTGTAGCCCTCGTTCTCCAGCTCGACCAGGGTGGCGGTGGCGATCGCCTCGATCTCCGGCACGATGTAATGCGGCTTCTCCAGCTCGATCACCGCGCGCAACGCTGCGCCATCGAGCATGCTGATCACGTGGCTGCGATGCGCCACCTGCATGGCCGGCGCGTTGGCGTAACGGTCGACGGCGATGACTTCGACACCGAGGCGTTGCAGCTCGATCACCACTTCCTTGCCGAGCTCACCCGAGCCACACAGCAACACACGGGTCGCGCTGGGCGACAGGGGGGTTCCGATACGGGGCATAACAGGATCCTTGGGTAGCAGGAGAATTCAGGCGGCGATTTTAATCGCGGCCGGCGCCGACCGCGAACAAAATCGCCGAGAACCCGCAGCCCTTTAGGGTCTGTTGGCGTTTCAGCGTGCTTTCAACCGGCCAGGGCTGCTGCGCAGCAGATCTGCTGACAGGTTCCGATGCCGTCGAACGGCCAGGCAGCGCAAGGCGCTGGAGCGCGCAAGGGTGGCCTATTATTGATCCCGCGAATTGCCGTGGATCAACGCGACAAGGTCACGGCTCGACTACGCTCAAGGTGGATGCCGTCGCTGCATCGTCGACACTCGCAGTGGCGCGGCTCCTGGCACGTAACGCTTGCAGAGGAGGCATCGCCATGGACGCGTTTCATATCATGATCGTGCTGTTGATCAGCGGTTTTCTGCTGCTGGGAATCGGCTTCAACAATCGCGAACAGGAATGGGGCATCTGGCTGACCGGCCTGGGCGCACTGTCGATGTTCGCGCCGCTGTTCTTCAAGGTGTTCATCGAATTCGGCTGAGGCGTGCCGTTTCCAACCCGGGCGACCCCGATCAGCCACCGGCCTGCCAGCGCCGCGCGGATGCCTGGTCGCTCTCCCGTCCTTCGACCCAGCGCGGGCCGTCGGCGGTGTCCTCTTTCTTCCAGAACGGCGCCTGGGTCTTCAGGTAGTCCATGATGAACTCGCAGGCCTGGAATGCCGCCTGCCGGTGGGCACTGGCCACGCCGACGAAGACGATCGGCTCGCCCGGCTCCAGCCGACCGACCCGGTGAATCACCTCGACGCCCAGCAACGGCCAGCGCGCGCGCGCCTGGGCTTCGATACCGACCAGGGCCTTTTCCGTCATGCCGGGGAAATGCTCGAGAAACATCCCCGCCACGTCGCGGCCATCGTTGAAATCACGTACGTAGCCCACGAAACAGGCCACCGCACCGACACCGGTATTGGCCGCATGCACGGCATTGGTCTCCAGCCCCGGATCGAAAACCACCTGCTGTACGCGAATGCCCATCTCAGCCTCCGGTAACCGTGGGGAAGAACGCCACCGCATCGCCATCGGTCAGCGGTTCGCTCAGCGCGCAGAGCTCTTCATTGCGCGCGCACATCAGTCCGCGCTCGGCGAGCACTTCCCACACCCCACCGCGCGCCAGCAGGTGCTGACGCAGCTCATCAAGGGTGGCAAAGCCGGGTTGCAGCTGCTCGGTGTCCAGGCCGAGGGTTTCGCGATAACGGGCGAAGTACTGCACGCTGATCATCGCGCGTCCTCATCCGCCAGGAAGTGGCCGCTCTTGCCGCCGACCTTCTCCAGCAGGCGCACCTGCTCGATGAGCATGCCGCGGTCCACGGCCTTGCACATGTCGTAGAGGGTCAGCGCGGCGACGCTGGCAGCGGTGAGCGCTTCCATTTCCACCCCGGTCTGGCCGCTGAGTTTGCAGCGCGCGCGAATCAGCACGGCGTCAACGCCGTCGGCCTGCAGCTCGACCTTGACGCTGGTCAGCATCAGCGGGTGGCACAGCGGAATCAGATCCGAGGTTTTCTTCGCCGCCTGGATACCGGCGATACGCGCCACGGCGAAGACGTCGCCCTTGGGGTGTTCGCCATCGACGATCATCTGCAAGGTCTCGGCACGCATGCGCACGCGCGCCTCGGCCACGGCTTCGCGAACGGTCGCTGCCTTGTCGCTGACGTCCACCATGTTGGCGCGCCCCTGGGAGTCGAGATGGGTCAGCACGGGCAATCTCCAATTCACTGAGGCGGGAATTGTAGGCCCAGCGACCGCCCCTGCAAACCCACCGGCAGGTGGCGCCGGCAGTCAACAGGTGAGAGCATGGCGGCCCCGCGCCCCACCGAGATGCGACCATGCCCAGCCCGCGCCTGACCAACCCTGCCCTCGCCGAGATAGAGGAGCATCTGGCACAGCCGCTGAGCGAACAACCGTCAGCCCGGCGCATCGTTCAGTTCGACCGGCGCGCGGCCTACGACGGGGCCATGCTGGCCCGACTCGACACCCTGTGCGAACGCCATGGGGAGCGGCTCGAGGTGCGTTTCTACTCGCACGAGCCAGGCGAAGGCTTCGACGCCAGCGTTCTTCAGCACCTGCCACAGGTTCGTTCGCTGACCCTCGATTGCTTGCGCCAGACCCATGGCCTGCAGGCGGCACTGGGCAACCTGGCGCACCTCGAGGCGTTCGCGCTGCAGGTCGAGCACGGCGACTTTCCCGGCCTGCTGGCCCTGCCCAACCTGGCCCGCCTGCGCACCTTGCGGGTCTCGCAGGATCGCGGCCCGGTGCTGGATCTGGCGCCCCTGGCCGGCCTGGGGCAGTTGCATACTCTGGCGCTCAGCGCCCAGAGCCACCATCTCCAGGCTCTGGCCGGGCATCCCGGTCTCGAGCGCCTGTACCTGCATCGCCAACCGCACGGGACGCCGCTGGACGTGGCCAATCACCTGCCGGCCCTGGTGTTTCTCTCGGTCAGCTTCGGCAGCCGAGAGGCCATGCCGGAATTGCGACATCAGGGGCTGCGCGAGCTGGAAATCATACGGGTGCGCGGGCTCAAAGACCTGCAGCTGGAGCACTTCCCGGGCCTGCGGGCACTCTGGGTCGAAGATCAGGCACAACTGGGCCGGCTCGACCTCGAGGGTGCCCCCGAACTGCACGGCCTGCTGCTGAGTACCTGCAAGTCCCTGGCGCAGTTGCATGGGCTGGCGGCGTCACGCCTGGCCGATCTGCGCCTGCGCACGGTCCCGGCGCTCGACCTGCTCGCGCTGGTGGAAAACCAGCTGCCGGCTTCGCTATGCACCCTGGAGGCCTGGACGGGCAAGCGCAAGCTGGATATCCAGTTGCAGGAGATCCAGCAGCGCAAGAACCTGCCGCGCCCCGGCCAACCGTTCTGGCCCGTCTGAGCGCACGCACCACGACTCGGGGCGTGCGCCACGGCGGTTACATGTGGCTTTCCGCGTATTCGGCGAGTATCGAGCGTGGCACGCCCTGCAGGGTGATGTGCACACCATGCTCGAAGCCCTTGAACCGCTCGGTGAGGTAGGTCAGGCCTGAACTGGGTGCCGACAGATAGGGCGTGTCGATCTGCGCCAGGTTGCCCAGGCAGATCACCTTGGAGCCACTGCCGGCGCGGGTGATGATGGTCTTCATCTGGTGCGGGGTGAGGTTCTGGCACTCGTCGATTAGGATCAGGCTCTGCTGGAAGCTGCGTCCACGGATGTAGTTCAGGGATTTGAACTGCAAGGGCACCTTCTGCAGGATGTAGTCGACGCTGCCATGGGTGTTCTCGTCGTCCATGTGCAGGGCTTCGAGGTTGTCGGTGATGGCACCCAGCCAGGGCTCCATCTTCTCGGCCTCGGTACCGGGCAGGAAGCCGATCTCCTGATCCAGCCCCTGCACCGATCGGGTGGCGATGATGCGTCGGTAGCGCTTGCTGACCATGGTCTGCTCGATGGCCGCCGCCAGGGCCAGAATGGTCTTGCCCGAACCGGCGGCGCCGGTCAGGTTGACCAGGTGGATGTCGGGGTCGAGCAGTGCATAGAGCGCCAGCGCCTGATAGATGTCCCGCGGCTTGAGCCCCCAGGCCTCCTGGTGCAGCAGCGGCTCCTGATGCAGGTCGAGAATCAGCAGTTCGCCGCCCTCGGCCTCCTTGACCCAGCCGACGAAGCCCTGCTCGTCGATGATGAACTCGTTGACGTTGACCCCCGGCAACTCTTCGCTCAACTGCACGCGGTGCCAGGTACGGCCATGGCCCTGCCGGGTGTCGACCTTGGCGACACGGTCCCAGAAGGCGCCCTCGACGTTGTGATAGCCCTTGGAGAGCAGCGAGATGTCGTCGACCAACTGGTCGGTGTGATAGTCCTCGGAGTCCAGGCCGCAACCACGCGCCTTCAGGCGCATGTTGATGTCCTTGGTCACCAGCACCACCGAGGTGCCCGGCCGGCGTGACTTCAGTTCGACCAGTTGGTTGATGATCTTGTTGTCGTTGAGGTCTTCCGGCAACCAGGTGACAGGCGCCGCACTCTTGCTCATGAGAATCGACAGGAAGCCACGCGGTTCGCCCTTGCCACGCTGGATCGGTACGCCGTGCTCGACTTCCTCGGGGCTGGCGCCGTCGAGGATCTTGTCGATCAGACGAATCGCCTGCCGGCATTCGGCGGCCACTCCCTGCTTGCCGGTTTTCAGCTTGTCGAGTTCCTCCAGCACGGTCATCGGAATGGCGACGTGGTGCTCCTCGAAATTGAGCAGCGCGTTGGGGTCGTGAATCAGGACATTGGTGTCGAGGGCGTACAAGGTTGGGGCGGTGGGCTTGATGCGTCCGTGGTCATCCATACTCGTCACCTCTTGTCGGATCCAGCGACGGAATGCCAGGACGGCGCTCCGCCACACAGGGCCACCGACTCCCCGCCCGGGCGGAGAGGTGCAAACGGATGAGGGCCGGGGGCCGCCACCTGTCTGCAGGGTTCGGCGGTCTTTCAAGGCGTTGCCTGCAGCGACGGATCATCATGATCGACTCGCGGCAGGCCACAGTTCGTTGATACTCCAAAAAATGTGACAGGAAAACGATCTTTTCAGATTTTTGAAGTTTATTTTTCGGTTAGACGAATGACCCTTGGCGACCGCCCAGCCCGCCGCTAAAGTCCGGAGTCGGACGCCCCCGTGGCGCAGCGCCGAAGCGTTTCCGGACGCAGCGCTGCTGATGGTGCCGAATCGGCTAGAATCGACGCTCCGCTGAAGGAGACGACCTATGCTGATGGTGATTTCACCCGCCAAGACCCTGGATTACGACACCGCGCCGGTGACGTCACGCTTCACCCAACCCGAATTCCTCGACCACGCCCAGGAACTGGTCGCCCAGTTGCGCGACTTCTCCCCCGCACAGATCGCCGAGCTGATGCACCTGTCGGACAAGCTCGCCGGCCTCAATGCCGCACGCTTCGGCAGCTGGACGCCGGCCTTCGATACACGGAACGCCAAGCAGGCACTGTTGGCGTTCAAGGGCGACGTGTACACCGGCCTGGATGCGCAACGCTTCACGGATGCGGATTTCGACTTCGCCCAACAGCACCTGCGCATGCTTTCCGGCCTGTACGGCCTGCTGCGCCCGCTGGATCTGATGATGCCCTACCGCCTGGAGATGGGCACCAAGCTGGCCAATGCCCGCGGCAAGGACCTCTACGCCTTCTGGGGCGAGCGCATCAGCGAGTGGCTGAACCAGGCGCTGCAGGCCCAGGGCGACGACGTGCTGCTCAACCTGGCCTCCAACGAGTACTTTGGCGCGGTCAAGCGCAAGGTGCTCAAGGCGCGCATCATCGACACCGAATTCAAGGACCTGAAGAACGGCCAGTACAAGATCATCAGCTTCTATGCCAAGAAGGCCCGTGGCCTGATGGCCCGCCACGTGATCAGGGAGCGCCTGAAGGATCCGAAGGACCTCAAGGACTTCGACGACCAGGGTTACCGCTTTTCGGCCAAGGACTCCAGCGCCGACAAGCTGGTGTTCCTGCGCGATCACGCCCCGCAGTGACAGGGTCTGTTCCCGTTTCACGCACGGCCGCGCTGAAACGGGCACAGACCCTAGTGGAAACATCCTCCAACCCTGCAGGCGTGCCGAGGCAGCCGGGCTTGTGTAGGATTGCCCCACATTCGACGTTCAAGGTCCCGCGATGATTGTCGGCGCGATTCTGGTGCTCAGTTGGTTCATCCTGCTGATCCGCTATCCGGCCAAGGCCCTGCCCATTTCCCTCGCCGCGCTGGTCGGCCTGGGGATGGTCTCGAGCTGGGTGCTGTGGCAGGAAAGCCGGGAGAATCGTCTCCTGGCTCGCCTCGAGCTGCGCCTGAGTCATGCGCCGCAAAGCTGCCCGGCCGATCGCCCGTTGAGCCTGCACCTGCACAACGGCAGCGAAGCCGCCCTGCTGGAGCTGCGCTGGCAGGTAGCCGCCTACCGCCCAGGCGACAGCGTCAACCTGGCACAGCGGCTCTACGAAACGCCACGCTACAGCGGCCCCGGTGAATTGCTGCCGGGTGCCGACTGGCAAACCTGCCTGCCCCTGCCCCCCCTGCGGAGCGGCTACCGCGCCAGCACCCTGGAGTTTCGTGCCGAACAGCTGCAAGGTACGTTCAGTCGCTGAAAACAGGTGAACGATCCACACAACGACAAGCACAAGGATTCCCCATGAGCCATCCCACGGTGCTGATCACCGGCTGCTCCAGTGGCATCGGCCGCGCACTGGCCGACACCTTTGCGCAGCAGGGCTACCAGGTCTGGGCCAGCGCCCGCAAACAGGAAGACGTGGCGCGCCTGAGCGAGGCGGGCTTCAACGCCGTGCAACTGGACGTGGACGACGACGCTGCAGTCGAGCGACTGGCCACCACCCTGGAGGAACGCATCGGTGGCCTGGACGTGCTGATCAACAACGCCGGCTATGGCGCCATGGGCCCGCTGATCGATGGCGGTGCCACGGCGCTGCGCCGACAGTTCGAAACCAATGTGTTCGCCATCGTCAGCGTGACCCGGGCGCTGTTCCCGCTACTGCGCCGCAACAAGGGGCTGGTGGTGAACATCGGCAGTGTCTCTGCCGTGCTGGTCACCCCGTTCGCAGGCGCCTACTGCGCCTCCAAGGCTGCCGTGCACGCCCTCAGCGATGCCCTGCGCCTGGAGCTGGCGCCTTTCGGCGTCGGCGTGCTGGAGGTGCAGCCCGGCGCCATCGAGTCGAGCTTCGGCACCCAGGCCAGCCGTCAGGCCGAGCAGCTGATCGGCGAGCACTCGCCCTGGTGGCCCATGCGTGACGGCATCCGTGCCCGCGCCATGGCTTCCCAGGACAATCCGACCCCTGCCAGCCACGTCGCTCGCAATGTGTTCGCCGCCGTAAACGGCGGCAAGCGGCCACGGGTGCTCCGCATCGGCAATGGCAGCCGCGCACTGCCGCTGCTCGCCGCCCTACTGCCCGGCGCGCTGCTCGATCGCCTGCTGAGCCGCCGCTTCGGCCTGGATCGCGCCTTGTAGAACCCGGCTCCAGCGACGAGACTCAGGTTTCATCCTTTGCACCGAGCCGTGCCGCCATGCCTCCATCCCATGCTTCCGTCGCCATGACCCGCTACGCCGTGATCGGCGTGGTCGCAGCCGTCCTGCTCAACCTGCTGCTGCGCAGCTTCGTGAAACTCGGCGGCGTGCTGGCCACACTGGTGATCGCCGCCAGCGTGGCGGCGCTGATGGCCCTGCTGTTCGCCTGGACACAGCGCCGCCCGCCGAGCCGCGGGGAACGGCGCCGCCTGGTGTGGCTGTATGGCGGCATGCTGGCGCTGCTGTATGCCGGCCTGCTGGGCATGATGACCCTGCAGGACGAACCCAGCCCGATGGGTGTGGTGATTTTCGCACTGCACTACCTGAGCTATCCGCTGCTCGCCCAGATGCTGTTCTCCGAACGAATCTTCAAGCGGATGCCCTGAGCGCAGGGCACTTGCAGGGAAATCGCTGCTCTACACTCGATACCACATCATCCCGACCGGACATTCGATGAGAACCAGCCAGCACATCAAGACCCAGGAGCGACGCATCATTCTGGCACTACTGGCTGCGCTGTTGACGGTGCAGATGGTGGTCTACCTGGTCAGTGTGCGTACCAACCGCAGCATCGTCGAGGAAACCATCAATAGCGAGCTGGGCACCACCGCCCAAGTGGTCGAGCAACTGTTAGAACTGCATCAACGGCAGCTCACCCAGGGCGCCGCCGTGCTGGCGTCCGACTACGGTCTCAAGGAAGCCATCGCCATCGGTGAGCGGGCGACCATCGAATCCATGCTGCAGAATCACGGCAGCCGCCTGCAGGCCGATATCGCCGTGCTCAACACCCTCGATCGGCAGTTGATCGCCAGCGTGCCCAGCGAGCTGCAACAGGCCGACATCGTTCCCCTGCTCAAGGCTGCTACGCAGTCCGGCAGCGCCGATGGGCAACTGCCCATCGCCATGCTGCGCAGCCAGAGCGGCGTGCTCTACCAACTGATCCACAGCGTGGTGAACATGCCCACGCCGCAGGCCGAACTCACCCTGGGCTTCGCGATCGACGACGACTTCGCCAACGACCTCAAGCAGGTCACCGATACCGAGTTCGTGATCATGTCGCGTGGCGAGAATGGCGCCTGGCAGTTGCATGGCGACACCCTCGACAGCAGCTTCGACCGTTTGCTGGGCAACCCGGCCGCGCTGGTCGATGGCGCGGCCTGGACGCTGCAGGACGAAGGCAACGAGTACCTGATGCGTTCGGTGTCGCTCGCCAACCTCAACGCCCAGGGCGCCAGCGAGGTCTTGCTGATCATGGGCAGGTCGTTGAACCATACCATGGCTGTCTATGAGCGTATCGAGACCTTCCAGCGCTACCTGCTGCTGGCCAGCCTGGTGCTGTCGGCCCTGGTCGTGCTGTTGATCTGCCGCCACCTGCTGCGCCCATTGAACACCCTGGCTCATTTCGATGCCCTGACCGACCTGCCGAATCGTCGTCTCTTCGACCACAGCGTGGCCAACGCACTCAGCAGCAAGGGGCGCAGCACACCGTTCGCGCTGATGATGATCGACCTCGATCACTTCAAGCAGATCAACGACCGCTACGGCCACGCGGCTGGCGACGAAGTGCTCAAGGTCAGTGCCAAACGCCTGCGCGGCCTGCTGCGACGCATCGACATGCCGGCGCGCCTGGGGGGCGACGAGTTCGCCGCCCTATTGCCAGGCCTCGATCGTGCAGCGGCGATTCGCCTCGGGCAACGCATCGAGGAAACGCTCAGCGAGCCGATCACCTTCAACCAGCAAACGCTGCATATCGGCATCAGCATCGGCATCGCCATCGCTCCCCAGGACGGTGAAACCGCCAGCGACCTGCTACGCATGGCCGACGCCGAGATGTACGCCGACAAGGCCCAACGCGAGAGCCAACCGGTCTGAAAGGTCGAACAGACCTCTACCAGCCGGGTCGCACCTCAAGTCCTTGCTGATAAACGAGCGCATTCATGGAATACATCGACTGGCTGCAATGGCCAGCCATGCTGGTTACCGTCGCCGCCGCCTGGCTGGTCGCCTCGAAACAGCGCCAGCGCCGCAACCTGGGTTTCTGGGTGTTCATGGCCAGCAATCTGCTGTGGATCGTCTGGGGCCTCTACAGCCATGCCTACGCCCTGATCGCGTTACAACTGTGCCTGGCCGCCATGAACATTCGCGGTGCGATCAAGACCGAAGACAAGTGAGCCGCCCCGGCACGGGCGCATCAGCCGTACGGGTGCTGCCAATCCCGCTCCGCCTGTGAGACCATCGGCGGCTTGCCACCGCATTCATCCTGCCATGCCGAACCCTGCCTTTGCCCCCGGAGCGCTCGCCTGATGCCAGACATCCTGCACCTGCAGCAGGCCGACTGGCGCGGCGATTTCGATGACGGCGCACTGCGCCGCGGCCAGGACTACGCCAGCCGCGGCCTCAGCCGCCTGCTCAGCCTCAAGGACCACAGCCTGCTCGCCAGTTGCCAGGGCAATGGCGAGCGGCCGTACCAGCAGCGCATCACCCTGCACCCCTATGGCCAAGGCTGGTCGGTAACCGGCCATTGCAGCTGCCCGGTCGGCTTCAACTGCAAGCACGTAGTCGCCGCCCTGCTCACCCTGGAAGCCCGCCAGCGCGCCGGCGAAGACCTCGGCTCACTGATCGTCGTCGAAAAAGCCATGGAAGAAACCCGCATCGACGATGTGCCGCCGATACCGGTGCTGACCCTCGGCAGCCACGTGCGCGTGCACTTCGACGCGCGCAAGGGGCGCATGCTGGAACAGACCCAGCACCGCGCCGCCCTGGCCTTCGACTATCAGGGCCACAGCGCAGCGGGCAAGCCGGCCAAGGACTTGCTCTATCGCCTCGGGCCCACCCGGCAGCTGCGCATCGTGCGCGATGCGGCCCGCGAAAACGAGCTGCGCCAGCGCCTGGAAGAAACCGGCCTGCGTACCGCCCTGCGACAGAGCGAGGCGCTCGCCCAGCACCCCGGCGAGCACTTCGAACTGCTGGGAGACGCAGCCTGGCTGGCCTTCATGCAGCAGCAGGTACCGGCCCTGCGCGAAGAGGGCTGGCGGGTCGAAGTGCAGCCCGACTTTCACTACAACCTGGCACAGATCGACGACTGGTATGCCGATGTCGACGAGGCGCCCGGTCAGGGCTGGTTCGACCTGGAACTGGGCATCGAGGTGGAGGGCCAGCGCATCAGCCTGCTACCGGTTCTGCTCCTGGCCATTCGCCGCAGCCCCTGGCTGCTCTCCGGCGAAGCTCTGGCGCAGCGCCAGGACGGAGAACTGTTGCTGGTCAGCCTGCCCCACAGCCAGCGCCGCGTGGCGCTGCCCTATGCACGGCTCAAGCCCCTGCTGGCGGCGCTCGGCGAACTGTTCATCGGTGATGGCGAAGACATCGGCACCCGGGTGCGCCTGTCACGCGCCGATGCGACGCGCCTCGACGCCCTGCAACAGGGCCCGGCCCTGAACTGGCGAGGTGGTGCCGATCTCCGCGATTTCGCGCGACGCCTGCAGCACACCACGCAGCAGACCGTCAGCGCTCCGCTCGGCCTGGAGGCGCAACTGCGTCCCTATCAGTTGCAGGGGCTGGGCTGGATGCAGGCCTTGGCCGAACTGGAGGTCGGCGGCGTGCTGGCCGACGACATGGGCCTGGGCAAGACCCTGCAGACCCTGGCGCACATCCTCCTGGAGAAACAGAACGGCCGCCTGCTGCAACCGGCTCTGATCGTCATGCCCACCAGCCTGATTCCCAACTGGCAGGATGAAGCCGCCCGCTTCGCGCCGAGCCTCAGGGTCCTGGCCTTGCACGGTGGCAAGCGGCGCAGCCTGTTCAAGCTGATCGCCGATCACGACATCGTGCTCACCACCTATGCCCTGCTGCCACGCGACCTGAAGACACTGACCGCGCAGCGCTTCCACCTGCTGATTCTCGACGAAGCCCAGAGCATCAAGAACCCGCGCAGCAAGGCGGCTCTCGCCGCGGGCCAGATCAATGCGCAACAGCGCCTGTGCCTGAGCGGTACGCCGCTGGAAAACCACCTGGGCGAACTCTGGTCGCTGTTCAATTTCCTGATGCCGGGCTGGCTCGGCGACAGCAAGCGCTTCACCCGCGACTACCGTACGCCCATCGAGAAGCATGGCAACGAGCAGCGTCTGGCGCATCTGCGTGGGCGCATCAAACCCTTCGTGCTGCGTCGCAAGAAGGAACAGGTGGCCCGCGAGCTGCCACCGAAGACAGAGATCACCCAGTGGGTGGAACTGACCCCGGCCCAGCGCGACCGTTACGAGATTCTGCGCCTGGCCATGGACCGCAAGGTGCGTGAGGAAATCACCCGTCAGGGCCTGGCCCGCAGCCAGATCCTGATCCTCGAAGCCTTGCTGCGCCTGCGCCAGGTGTGCTGCGACCTGCGCCTGCTGGGCGAAGCCCCGGAAGAACTGAGCAGCAGCGACTCCGGCAAGCTCGGCAGCCTGCTGGAGATGCTCGTAGCGCTGATCGGCGAAGGCCGTCGGGTACTGTTGTTCTCTCAGTTCACCTCGATGCTGGCACTGATCGAGGTCGAGTTGCAGGCCCGCGGTATCGCCTACGCCAAGCTCACCGGCAGCACCCGTGATCGCCGTACGCCGGTACAGCAGTTCCAGGCAGGGCAGTATCCGGTTTTCCTGATCAGCCTCAAAGCCGGCGGCTCCGGCCTCAACCTCACCGCCGCCGACACGGTGATCCACTTCGACCCCTGGTGGAACCCCGCAGCGGAGGCGCAGGCCAGCGACCGCGCCTACCGGATCGGCCAGCACAAGCCGGTGTTCGTCTACAAGCTGATCGCCCGGGGCAGCGTCGAAGAGAAGATCCAGCAGCTGCAGCAGGCCAAGGCCAGCCTGGCCCGCGGCCTGCTGGAAGAAGGCGGCAGCCAGGCGCAATGGCAACTCAGCGAGGACGACCTGCAGGCGCTGTTCGCCCCGCTGGGTGACTGAGCCGCTCGATCACTTCTCCGAATAGTTGTCGCCAACCACTTCACCGGTCGAATCGATGGCCTTGCTGGACGGGAACCGGTACGAGGCGAAGCGTACCGCCAGCACCGACAGCGCCAGCAGGAAGATACCGCCACACAGGTACAGCAGGCCGATATCCGGTGCCTTGTGGTGGGACACATCGCCGATCAGGTAACGGGTCAGCGCCGTGATGGCGATGTACAAAAGAAAACGGATGGGCAGGTGGTTGGTCTTGAAATAGATACCGACCATCGCCCCCAACTCCAGGTAGATGAACAGCAGCAGAATGTCGTCCACGCTGGCACTGCCCTTCTCCAGCATGCCCAGAAAGGCTGCGACGGAGGCCCAGGCAGTCGCCCCGCCAATCACGAACAGGCCCAGGTAATGGAAACTCTCGACGAACAGGTTGCCAATCGAATTGGCCCCCTTGTGCATCTGTTTGCGGCTGTTATCTACCCACTTCATACCCTTCCCCTCTGACGATTGATGCAGCCGGCAACGCGGTCATCATGACACGTCCGCGTGACATCTCCATGCAGGAACGAGACCAGCGAAGCTGGCCCGGAGCGACTGCCGTGGCACAGAGAAGCCCGCTGTCGCCGAAAAGGCACGGATGCGACAACCTGCGGCGCGTGACAAGATGCCGCGCATACCGGGAATCATGTTTACCCTGTTCAAATGCAGCAAGGTTCACTATGCTTGCCGAAACTGTATGCATGAACAGTATTTTTTCAACCATTAGCGTGAAGGCGTAGAGGTGATGAATGGCCGTCGAAGTGGTGTACCGCAGCAGTCGCGATCCGGAGCGTTTATTCATGGATAAAGCCGAAGCCGACCGTCACGACAAGATGCTGGAGCTGGCAGAACTGCTCAGCGATGTACTGCAGAAGGCGGTACCGTCCCTCAGCGAGGAACAGGGCGAAGAGCTGGGCATCTACATGGCCAGAAACCGCGATGTGTTCGCCAAGGCCTTCAAGAATCAGCCCGATGCCCTCGGCGAGCTAGGTAGCGAAGCCCAGGCGCAATGATCACCGGACGGCGGCGGACAGATCGCCGGCTACATATCCTCGGCCTTCAGCTCTAGACGTCAGGCGCGCGCACGGTTAAAACAGAGGTCACCCACGGGAGGTGACCATGAGCGCACGTGACCACTGCCTTGCCTGCCTGAACGCCGAGCAGCCGGCGCTCTTCGAAGCGGCCCTGTGGGTTGCTGCCGAACACGACGTGACCCTGCAGCCCAGGCAAGTGGTAGACGAACTCGGTGGCCTGAAGCACCAGGTCGATGCCGGCCTCCCCAACCTGCCGCCGCAGGAACTCGCGCAGCCGTTGTTGCGCAGCCTCAACGACCTGCACTTCCATGAAGACGACGACAACCCGGTACGGCCGCAGGCCGCACTGCTGCACAAGGTGCTGCAGCGTCGTCGCGGCCAGCCCCTTAGCATCGCGCTGATCGCCCTGGAGTTGGCAAGACGCCTTGAGATCCCCCTGCAGGGCGTCAATTTCCCAGGCTACTTCCTGTTGCGGGTTCCCGGTGCAGACCACCTGCTCGACCCTTGTGGCGGGCGGCGACTGTACACCCGCGACTGCCGTGAGCTGCTGCTGCGCCACATGGTTCCGCAGGCCCAATTGAGCGCCGAGCACATGCTGGCCTGCGATGCCCGCGACATGATCGTGCGCCTGTCGCGCAACCTGCGCCATCTGCATGTGCAGGAAGAAGATTACCTGTCTGCCCTGAAAGACGCCGAACGTTGCTTGCAGTTAACGCCTCCCAACGTCGGCGATCACCTGGCCAGGGCCGACCTCTATCAGCGACTCGACTGCCCGCAGGCAGAGCGCTTCGATATCCAGCGCGCGCTGCTGCTGTGCAACGACCCTGCGCTGCACCTGCGCCTCAGTGATCGCCTGCGCCGGTTGGGTACTCGCAGCGCGCTGCACTGACTTGCTGCGGTCCCTCTAAACGCCGCAGCATGTATCGATCTCAATACACCGTATTCAATCCGACACACAGTGTGCCAGGTGCGACATGCGCAGCCTCTGCATGGCCTCGCCCTGAACGGCGGGAAAATTTGTATCGAAATAGATACGGTCAAGCAGAAGCCATTTACAGAAATCCTTCAAGTCCATGATTTATAAGTAAAAATTAAACTGGCACCGAGCTTGCTAATGGCTTGTTCAACGAGCCGCGCCCACACAGATGGGCAGCAAAACCACCAAGGAGTCCTCATGAGCGAATTGCGTTTCACCGTCGAGCACGAATGGCTGCGTCAGGAGGCTGACGGGCTGGTCACCGTGGGTATCACCGCCTACGCTCAGGACGCACTGGGTGACGTGGTATTCGTACAGTTGCCCGACCTGCAGGCCTACACCGCCGGTGAAGAAGTGGCCGTGCTGGAATCGGTGAAGGCAGCGAGCAACATCGGCATGCCGCTCGACGGCGAAGTGGTCGAAGTGAATGCCGAACTCGAGGCCAGCCCCGAGCTGGTCAACGCCGAACCGCTGGGACAGGGCTGGTTCTTCCGCTTCCGCCCAGGCAACGCCGAGGCGCTGGCCGGCCTGCTCGATCAGGACGCCTACGAGCGCCTGCTCAACGCCAAAGCCGACGCCTGAGAGAACACCATGACCGACCTGACCACTCGCAACGAATTCATCGCACGCCACATCGGCCCACGCGACCAAGATACCGCTGCCATGCTCGAAACCCTCGGTTTCAGCGACCTCGACGCACTGACCGCCAGCGTCATTCCGGGCAGCATCAAGGGCACCAGCGTGCTGCCTGCTGGCGACGGCCAGAGCGAAGCCGATGCGCTGGCCGCCATCAAGGCCATCGCCGCCAGGAACCAGCTGTTTCGCAACTATATCGGCCAGGGTTACTACGGCACTCACACGCCCTCGCCGATCCTGCGCAACCTGCTGGAAAATCCGGCCTGGTACACCGCCTACACGCCTTATCAGCCAGAGATTTCCCAGGGCCGCCTGGAGTCGCTGCTGAACTTCCAGACCCTGATCAGCGATCTCACCGGCCTGCCTATCGCCAACGCCTCGTTGCTCGACGAAGGCACCGCCGCCGCCGAAGCCATGACCTTCTGCAAGCGGCTGTCGAAGAACAAGGCCGCCAACGCCTTCTTCGCCTCTCAGCACTGCCACCCGCAGACTCTCGACGTGCTGCGTACCCGCGCCGAGCCGCTGGGCATAGAAGTGGTGGTCGGTGACGAGGCCGCCATCGACGACGCCAGCGCCTTCTTCGGCGCTCTGCTGCAATACCCGACGAGCAATGGCGACATCTTCGATTACCGCGACGTGGTCGAGCGTTTCCACGGCGCCAACGCCCTGGTGGCCGTGGCAGCCGATCTGCTGGCCCTGACCCTGCTGCAGGCGCCTGGCGAGTTCGGTGCCGACGTGGCGCTGGGCAGCGCGCAACGGTTTGGCGTGCCACTGGGTTTCGGTGGCCCGCATGCCGCCTATTTCGCCACCCGTGACGCATTCAAGCGCGACATGCCGGGCCGCCTGGTCGGCCTTTCGGTGGATCGCTTCGGCAACCCGGCCCTGCGCCTGGCCATGCAGACCCGCGAACAGCATATCCGTCGCGAGAAGGCCACCAGCAACATCTGCACCGCCCAGGTGCTGCTGGCCAATATCGCCGCCATGTACGCCGTCTACCACGGCCCCCTGGGGCTCACCCGGATCGCCCAGCGCGTCCACCAGCTGGCGCTGATCTTCGCCCGCGGCCTGCAGGCGCTCGGTCTGCAGATCGAACAACAGGCGTTCTTCGACACCCTCACCCTGCAAAGTGGCGAGCGGACCGCGGCACTGCACCAGAAAGCCCGTGCAGCCGGCATCAACCTGCGCGAAGTGGACGCCGGGCGTATCGGCCTGTCGTTCGACGAAACCACCACTCAGGCGGATATCGAGCAACTCTGGATCCTGTTCGCCGATGGCAAGCCCCTGCCGGATTTCGCGGCCCTGGCCAACGCTGCCGACAGCGCGCTGCCGGCCGGGCAACGGCGTCAGTCGGCGATCCTCGAGCACCCGGTATTCAATCGCTACCACTCGGAAACCGAGCTGATGCGCTACCTGCGCAAGCTCGCCGACAAGGACCTGGCCCTGGACCGCAGCATGATCCCACTGGGCTCCTGCACCATGAAGCTCAACGCGGCCAGCGAGATGATTCCCGTCACCTGGGCGGAGTTCGGCAACCTGCACCCCTTCGCGCCCGTCGAGCAGAGCGCCGGCTACCGGCAACTGACCGACGAGCTGGAAGCCATGCTCTGCGCTGCCACCGGTTACGACGCCGTGTCGCTGCAGCCCAATGCTGGCTCCCAGGGTGAATACGCCGGCCTGCTGGCGATCCGCGCCTACCACCACAGCCGCGGCGACGACAAGCGCGACATCTGCCTGATCCCGCAATCGGCCCACGGCACCAACCCGGCCACCGCCCACATGGCCGGCATGCGCGTGGTCGTCACCGCCTGCGACACCCGCGGCAACGTCGACATCGCCGATCTGCGCGCCAAGGCCGAGCAGCACCGCGATCAGCTTGCAGCGATCATGATCACCTACCCGTCGACCCACGGGGTGTTCGAGGAAGGCATTCGCGAGATCTGCGCCATCGTTCACGACAACGGCGGCCAGGTGTACATCGACGGCGCCAACATGAACGCCATGGTCGGCCTCTGTGCACCCGGCAAGTTCGGCGGCGACGTCTCCCACCTCAACCTGCACAAGACCTTCTGCATTCCCCATGGCGGCGGCGGCCCGGGCGTCGGCCCGATCGGCGTGAAATCCCACCTGGCGCCTTTCCTCCCCGGTCACGCCCACATGCAGCGCAAGGAAGGCGCGGTCAGTGCCGCGCCATTCGGCAGCGCCAGCATCCTGCCGATCACCTGGATGTACATCCGCATGATGGGCGGCACCGGCCTGCGCCTGGCGTCGCAGATGGCGATCCTCAATGCCAACTACATCGCCCGTCGCCTGGAAGAGCACTACCCGGTGCTGTACAGCGGTGAAGGCGGCCTGGTGGCCCACGAGTGCATCCTCGATCTGCGACCGCTCAAGGACAGCAGCGGCATCAGTGTCGACGACGTGGCCAAGCGCCTGATCGACTTTGGCTTCCATGCCCCCACGATGTCCTTTCCGGTGGCTGGCACGCTGATGATCGAGCCGACCGAAAGCGAGTCCAAGCAAGAGCTGGATCGCTTCTGCGACGCCATGATCGCCATTCGCGAGGAAATTCGTGCGGTCGAACGCGGCGAGCTGAATGTCGACGACAACCCGCTGAAGAATGCCCCGCACACCGCCGCCGAACTGGTGGGTGAGTGGACGCATCCGTACAGCCGCGAGCAGGCGGTCTTCCCGACCCGCAACCTGATCGACGGCAAATACTGGCCGCCGGTAGGCCGGGTCGACAACGTGTTCGGCGACCGCAATCTGGTCTGTGCCTGCCCACCCATCGAGGCTTATCAGGACGCCTGATCGCGCCGGGCTGCCGAACGCTTCGGCAGCCCCCCTTATGCCCGCACGCGATTGCGGGCCGCTCACGACCTACACAGGAGAGCGCAATGAGCTCTGAAATTCTGGCGAAAACGCCCCTCCACGCGCTGCACCTGGAATTGGGCGCACGCATGGTGCCATTCGCTGGCTACGAGATGCCGGTGCACTATCCGCTCGGCGTGATGAAGGAACACCTGCACACCCGCGAAGCCGCCGGGCTGTTCGACGTCTCGCACATGGGCCAGATCATCCTGCGCGGCGCCGGCGCCGCCAAGGCGCTGGAGAGCCTGGTACCGGTGGATATCGTCGACCTGCCGGTGGGCATGCAGCGCTACGCCATGTTCACCGACGCCAACGGCGGCATCCTCGACGACCTGATGGTCGCCAACCTGGGCGACGACACGCTGTTTCTGGTGGTCAACGCGGCCTGCAAGCATCAGGACCTGATGCACCTGCAGCAGCACATCGCCAACCAGTGCCAGATCGAATCGCGCTTCGAGCGCGCCCTGCTCGCCCTGCAGGGCCCCAAGGCAGTCGACGTACTCACCCGCCTGGCACCTGAAGTCGCGAAGATGACCTTTATGCAGTTCGCGGCGGTACGCCTGCTCGGCGTCGATTGCTACGTCAGCCGCTCGGGCTACACCGGTGAGGATGGCTACGAAATCTCCGTGCCCGCCGCCCACGCCGAAGCCCTGGCGCGCAGCCTGCTGGCCGAGCCCGAAGTGCAGGCGATCGGCCTGGGCGCCCGTGACTCGCTGCGCCTGGAGGCCGGCCTGTGCCTGTATGGCCACGACATGAGCACCGACACCACGCCGATCGAGGCGAGCCTGCTCTGGGCGATCTCCAAGGCGCGACGGGCCGATGGCATTCGCCCAGGCGGCTTCCCGGGTGCCGAGCGGATCTTCGCGCAGCAGCGGGAAGGCGTCGCCCGCAAACGTGTCGGCCTGCTACCCCAGGAACGCACGCCGGTACGTGAAGGTGCAGAACTGGTGAATGCCGAGGGAGAAACCATCGGTCAGGTGTGCAGCGGTGGCTTCGGGCCGAGCCTGGGAGCGCCGCTGGCCATGGGCTACGTACAGAGCAGCCACGTCGCCGTGGACAGCGATGTATGGGCGCTGGTACGCGGCAAGCGCGTCGCCATGAAAGTCGCCAGGACCCCATTCGTGGCGCAGCGCTACTACCGGGGCTGATCACCTGCCGGGCGGCAATCTCTGCCGCCCGCCTGCCCGCTCAGCCTGCGTCCAGGTAGCTGCGCCGGTTGCTGAAGGCTTCACGGCGCATGTCCCGCACATCCACCGAAATGCTCTCGACCTCCGGCAGGCGCTCCACCAGGGTACGCACGATGGCCATCGACAGGGCTTTCTTCTGCTCGTCCGTGCGGCCGGCCAGCAGGTAGAAGATCACATGCAGGAAATCGCCCTGACTGCCGCCGACACTGTAGTGGTCGTAGAGGCTCAGACGCACCTTCACCTCACCCTCCCTGAACAATCCGGTGCCCATGGCGGCGTCATGCAGCAGCGCGACCAGCTCGCCGCCACCGAGCGTTTTTTCCAGTGAGCGCGAGCCCTCGACAAGACAATGCGGCATGGGATTTCCTGCACCGATAAATATCGTCATACGTTATCACACAACATTTCTTATTACCTGGCCTATGGCCAAGTTCGTATAATCGCCCCCCAAGAGGGATATCCAGCAATCTGTCGATTCGATACTTATGACCAGGATTAACGGATATTTAACCGCATTATCGAGTCATGAACCGACACCGGGGGCTGGCCTGGCGGAAGGTTTCATCGGCGTGCGTTGACAAGCCGATTCAGAGCTGCAGATAATCAGTGGCAATGTTGTATGACAACAGAACCTAATAAAAACAAAAAAGGTCGCACCATGAAGACTGTCGCCTTCACCTTATCCGCGCCACGCCAACTGGCCCTGGGCTGCCTTGCCCAATCTGTCGAACTCATCTCTACGCTTGCGCGCCACCTATCCGTCGACGGCTAGGGCCTGAAGCAGAGTCCTGTGTGTCTGCACGCAGGTCTGTCGCCCTGCACGGGGCTATCCATACCTTCCTCACGGCATGTCGATCGGTGATTGGCAGAGGATGGTCTGTTCAAAAAACGGGAGCACAACAACAATGACAGCATGCAAGATCATCTCGCTGGGTCTCATCGGCGCAGGCAGCATGGCCCTCGCCCTGCCCTTCGCAGCCCAGGCCGAAGGTTTCGTCGACGACGCCAAGGTTTCCCTGAACCTGCGCAACTTCTACATCAACCGTAACTTCACCAACCCGGCCAATGCCCAGAGCAAGGCCGAAGAGTGGACGCAGAGCTTCATCCTCGATGCGCGCTCCGGTTACACCCCTGGCGTGGTCGGCTTCGGTGTCGATGCCCTGGGCATGCTCTCGGTCAAGCTCGACGGCGGTGGCGGCACCTACGGCACCGGCCTGCTGCCGCGCCATGACGATGGCCGCCCGGCGGATGACTACGGTCGCCTGGCCCTGGCTGCCAAAGCCAGGATCTCCAAGACAGAGCTGAAGGTCGGCGAATGGATGCCGGTGCTGCCGATCCTGCGCGCCGACGATGGTCGTTCCCTGCCACAGACCCTGCGCGGTGGCCAGGTCACCTCCAACGAGATCGCCGGCCTGACCCTGTATGGCGGCCAGTTCCGCCAGAACAGCGAGCGCAACAACGCCAGCATGGAAGATCTGATCTACGCCGGAGCCGCGTCTGACCGCTTCAACTTCGTCGGCGGCGAATACACCTTCAACGACAAGCGCACGCTGATCGGCCTGTGGGGCGCCGAGCTCAAGGACGTCTACGAGCAGCAGTACCTGCAGCTGACCCACAGCCAGCCGATCGGCGACTGGACCCTGGGCGCCAATCTCGGCTACTTCCAGGGCGAAGACGATGGCTCGGCTCGCGCCGGCAAGCTGGACAACAAGGTCTACTCCGGCCTGTTCTCCGCCAAATACGGCAGCAACACCGTCTACGTCGGCCTGCAGAAGGTCAGCGGCGACACCGGCTGGATGCGCGTCTCGGGCACCAGCGGCGGCACCCTGGCCAACGACAGCTACAATTCCAGCTACGACAACGCCAAGGAGAAATCCTGGCAGTTGCGGCATGACTTCAACTTCGCCGGCGCGGGCATTCCTGGCCTGACCCTGATGAACCGCTACATCAGCGGTAGCAACGTGCATGTCGGCGCCATCGACGACGGCAAGGAATGGGGCCGTGAAACCGAGCTGGCCTACGTGGTCCAGAACGGCACCTTCAAGAACCTCAGCCTGCGCTGGCGCAACTCCAGCATCCGTCGCGACTACAGCAGCAACGAGTTCGACGAGAACCGCCTGATCATCAACTACCCGCTGTCGATCCTGTAACGCGTCACCTCTCATCCAGTGTCCGATTTCAGCCCGTCCTCGTGACGGGCTTTTTTCGGGCTCGACGAGACACTGCAGCATGAGCGATCTGCCGCTTTGCTTTAAACTGCCGCGCCCGGCAGACGACAGTGCCCCATGACCCCGGCCAACCTCGCTTTCCTTCATCAGCATCTCGAGCGCGCCCTGAGTGAGGCACCCAGGCAAACTCGTCGCCTGTTCCATGGGCGGGGTCGCTGCTGGGCAGGGCTCGAATACATCACCGTAGACTGGCTGCAAGGCATCGTGCTGGTGTGCCTGTTCAGGGAGCCACCGGCAGACGAACTCGCGGCGTTGCAGGCGATGCTGTTGCAACTGAGCCGGTCCGCCGAATGGCAGGGTAGCCAGGCCCATAGCCTGCTGCTGCAGCATCGCTACCAGCCCGACAGCCCGATGCAGTGCCTGGTGGGTGAACGGCCCGACGCCTGGACCATCGAGGAAGACGGCCTGCGCTTCCTGCTCGGCCTGGGCCGCAAGCAGAACACCGGGCTGTTTCTCGACATGCGCCTGGGCCGGCGCTGGGTACGTGAACATGCCCGAGGCCAGCGGGTACTCAACCTGTTCGCCTATACCTGCGGGTTCTCCATCGCGGCTCTGGCCGGCGGCGCCGAGCACGTCGTCAATCTGGACATGGCCAAGGCCGCCCTGAGCCGGGGCCGCGACAATCATCGCCTCAACGGCCACGACCTGAGCCGGGTCAGTTTTCTCGGCCACGAGCTGTTCAAGTCATGGGGCAAGGTGAAGCGCCACGGCCCCTACGACCTGATCATCATCGACCCGCCGTCCTTCCAGAAAGGCAGCTTCGCCCTGACCCGCGACTACCAGAAGATCCTGCGCAAGCTGCCCGAACTGCTCAGCGCCAGAGGTCGGGTACTGGCCTGTATCAACGACCCCAACATCGGCAGCGACTTCCTGATCACCGGCATGAAGGCTGAGGCTCCCCGCCTGCACTTCGAAAAGCGCCTGCAGAACCCGGCTGAATTCCCCGATACGGATCCGCAAGGTGGGCTGAAGGCGCTGCTGTTCAGGCTTTCTTGAACCAGTCCCAGAGGCCCAGGGAAAATCCGGAAAACAGGTTGATGCCCAGGGCCGACTTGAGCAGATAGAGAAACAGCAGGCCCAGCGCCAGCGACATCAGCAGGAATACGCTGACACCTACCGCCCTGGCGGTCAGCGACAGCTCCTGCTGGGCCCGGCTGAGATCGCGCTTGTTCCGCCCTGCCAGCAGCACGAAGTAATAACGCCAGTGCCACAGCTTGAGCGTGCCGCGCAGATCCAGGCTATGGCGCCCCCACTGACGCGCCCCGAAGGCGACCTGCAGCGCATCGAGCTGCTCGGCACTGAACGAGTCCCTGAGGTCGTCGGGCAGACGCTCCTTGAGGCCTTTGATGAAAGGATCCTGCTCACCCATGCTCATCTCTCCAGATAGCTGAAACCTTGATGCCAGACACCTTAACAGCCTTGAACGAAAACGGGCCCCGCCATCAGCGATGGCGGGGCCCGTCGGTTCACAAGCCGAGGGGCTAACGCGCGGCGAACGCCGCGCAGAAACCACTGACATTATCCGCGCCACACAAATGGTTGACCGAAGTCATCAGCATCTGGCTCGGCGTCGCCTGGAAATCCACCGACATCATCACGCTCAACGCGGTGATGGTGACGATCGAGAACACGAACAGCTTGCGTGCCCAGACCTTGTCGTCGACGGCCTTGTAGCCCGACACGCCCATCCACAGCCAATAGGCGCCGCTGACCGCTGCCACCACGAAGTAGCTGTAGCCGGCATAACCACTGATGGTCAACATCAGGGTGGCGACCAGGAACGCGGCGATGTACAGGACGATACTGCGCTTGGCAGCGGGAACGCCCTTGATCACCGGCAGCACCGGGATGTTGGCGGCCTGGTAGTCGTTGAAACGAAAAATGGCGATCGCGTACGAATGGGGCATCTGCCAGAGGCTGAAGATCAGCAGCAGAATCGCTGCCCCCACATCGAACTCGTTGCTTACAGCGCAATAGCCCACAACGGGTGGAGCGGCGCCCGACAGACTGCCAACCAGGGTTCCATAAACCGAATTCCGCTTGAGGTACAGGCTGTAGAGCCCGACGTAGACGACGAAGCCCATGAGGACCAAGGCGACAGCAAGCAGGTTAGTGGCTTTATAGAGCAAGGCAACGCCTGCGATCCCGAGGATGCAGGCGTAGACGATGGCATGAGTCGGCGGAACCAGGCCTTTTACCAGCACCCTGTTCTTGGTCCGCTCCATCTTTTCATCGATGTCCCTATCGATGTAGTTGTTGAACACGCAACCGGAAGCAATCACCAGAGCGACGCCGAGCGCTGTTGCCAGGAACAGCACCAGGTCGATATCCCCCTTGGAAGCCAGGAAAAAACCACCGGCGACGGAAATCATGTTTCCGAAGACGATGCCCGGCTTGGTCAGGAGCAGGTATTGCTTGAACATCAGGCTGCTCTCTTTTAGTTGGCCATCATGTAGTAGTGCATGCTCCAGATGATCCAGATCGAGAGCGCTACGACGATGATGGTGATCAGGATGGTGAACACGAAGGCAACCGTGTTCCAGCGCTGCTCGGACGAAGTGTTCATGTGCAGGAAGTACACCAGGTGTACGTAGATCTGCACCACCGCGAACGCGACGACGGTGAACAGCGTGGCCGCTTTCGACATGACCGGGTTCATCACGATCGCGAACGGAATCACAGTGAGGATTATCGACAGCACGAAGCCGACGACGTAATCCTTGGTGCTGCCATGGCTCGCGCCTGCGGCAGAGTGGTGATCATGAGCCATTACAGAGCCCCCATCAGGTAGACAACGGTGAACACGCAGATCCACACCACGTCGAGGAAGTGCCAGAACAGGCTGAGGCAGCTCAGGCGGGTCTGGGTAACCGGTGTCAGGCCGCGGCTGGCGACCTGGTGCATCATCACCGCCATCCACAGCAGGCCAGCACTGACGTGCAGGCCGTGGGTACCGACCAGGGTGAAGAACGCGGACCAGTAGGCACTGACCTGAGGAGCGGCGCCTTCGTGGATCAGGTGATGGAACTCATAGAGTTCGATGGAGATGAACACCAGACCGAACAGGAAGGTGGCCGCCAGCCAGGCAAGCACCTTGCCCTTGTCGCCACGGTACATGGCCAGCATGGCCATGCCGTAGGTGATGCTGGAGAACAGCAGGGCGAATGTCTCGACCAGAACGAGTTTCAGGTCGATCAGATCCTTCGGAGTGGGACCGCCGGCGTACGCGGTGCTGAGCACCGCGTAGCCCGCGAAGATACTCGCGAACAGGATGCAGTCGGTCATCAGGTAGATCCAGAACCCGAAGACCTTCATTTCACCCGCGTCGTGGTGATGTTCGTGCTCATGCTCATCGGCATGAGCAGCATGGTTGCTGATCACTTCACTGGACATGGTTTACGCCTGATTAGCCTTTGCTTGAATGTGTGCCTTTTCGATCCGTTCGATCTCATCGGGCTGCACGTAGTAGTCGACGTCCTGGTTGTAGCTGTTGCGAATCAGGACGGCGAAGGTGCCGACGAAGCTCAATGCAGCCAGCCACCAGATGTGCCAGATCAGGGCGAAACCGAAGGCCAGCGCGCCAATGGACATGATCAGGCCAACGCCGGTGTTCTTCGGCATGTGGATCGGCGAGTACTTGGTTGGCGCAGCCGGCAGACCGTCACGCTTCTGCTCGTGGAACTCGTCGATGCGATCACCACGCGGGGTTACCGCGAAGTTGTAGAACGGTGGCGGCGACGAAGTCGACCACTCCAGGGTGCGTGCATCCCATGGGTCGCCAGTCACGTCGGCCAGTTCCTTGCGCTTGATGATCGATACGGCGAACTGGATCAGGGTGCAGAGGATACCGATGCCGATCAGCACAGCGCCGACCACGGCCACGTGCAGCCACGGCTCCCACTCGGGGTTGGTGGTGCTGTTCAGGCGACGGGTCATGCCCATGAAGCCCAGCACGTACAGTGGCATGAAGGCCAGGTAGAAGCCGACCAGCCAGAACCAGAACGACGCCTTGCCCCAGCCTTCGTGCAGCTTGAAGCCGAACGCTTTCGGGAACCAGAAGGTGAGGCCGGCCATGTAGCCGAATACCGCACCACCGATGATCACGTTATGGAAGTGGGCGATCAGGAACAGGCTGTTGTGCAGCAGGAAGTCGGCACCCGGTACCGCCAGCAGCACACCGGTCATACCACCGATGGAGAAGGTGATGATGAAACCCAGGGTCCAGAGGATCGGCGAGCTGAATTCCAGACGGCCGCGGTACATGGTGAACAGCCAGGTGAAGATCTTCACGCCGGTCGGGATGGCGATGATCATCGTCGCGATACCGAAGAAGGCGTTGACGCTGGCGCCAGAACCCATGGTGAAGAAGTGGTGCAGCCAGACCACGAACGACAGGACGGTGATCGCCACGGTGGCCCAGACCATCGAGGCATAACCGAACAGACGCTTGCGGGCGAACACCGAGGTCACTTCGGAGAACACACCGAAGGCCGGCAGGATCAGGATGTACACCTCAGGGTGGCCCCAGGCCCACAGGAGGTTGACGTACATCATCGGGTTGCCACCGGCTTCATTGGTGAAGAAGTGGAAATCCAGGTAACGATCCAGGGTCAGCATGCCGAGCACGGCGGTGAGGATCGGGAAGGCACCGAGGATGATGATGTTGGCGCAGAGGATGGTCCAGGTGAAGATCGGCATCTTCATCAGGGTCATGCCCGGGGCACGCATCTTGATGATGGTGACGAAGAAGTTGACACCGGTCAGCAGCGTACCGATACCGGATATCTGCAAGGCCCATATGTAGTAGTCGACCCCGACTCCCGGACTGTACTCGATCCCTGACAAGGGCGGATACGCGACCCAGCCGGTCATGGCGAACTCGCCGACGAACAGCGAGATGTTGGTCAGCAGCACACCGACCACGAACAGCCAGAAGCTCAGCGAGTTGAGGAACGGGAAGGCCACGTCGCGCGCACCGATCTGCAGCGGCGTGACGATGTTCATCAGGCCCACCACCAGTGGCATGGCCACGAAGAAGATCATGATCGTACCGTGGGCGGTGAAGATCTGATCGTAGTGGTGAGGAGGCAGATAGCCTTCCGAGCCGCCAGTGGCCACGGCCAACTGGGTACGCATCATGATGGCATCGGCGAAACCGCGCAGCAGCATGACCAGGGCGACGAGAATGTACATCACGCCGATTTTCTTGTGGTCGACCGAGGTCAGCCATTCATGCCACAGGTAACCCCACTTCTTGAAGTAGGTCAGCGCGGCGAACACGCCGAGACCACCCAGGACCACGGCAATCATCGTGACTACCAGGATGGGCTCGTGCAGGGGTATTGCATCTAGCGTCAGCTTTCCGAACATCGTTTATTCCTCCGCACCTGAATCGTGCGCGGCTTCGCTCACAGGGTTGCTCTTGTAATCGATGTACTGGCCAAGGATCTGCCGGAACAGACCAGGCTGAGCGTTGAAGTACTCGACTGGGTTGTTTTCACTCGCCTTGGACAGCAACTGGTAGCTGCCGTTGAAGTCCAGCGTGTTCGACGATTGTTTGACCTTGGTCACCCACTGCTCGAACTCTTCGTTGCTGGTTGCATGGGTCTTGAACTTCATGCCCGAGAAACCATGACCGCTGTAATTGCCCGAAACGCCGAAGAACTCGCCTGGCTCGTTGGCGATCAGGTGCAATTGGGTGCGCATGCCCCCCATCGCATAGACCATGCCGCCCAGTTGCGGGATGAAGAAGGTGTTCATCACCGACTGCGAAGTGATCTGGAAGCTGATCGGCGTATTGGCCGGGATGTACAGCTCATTGACCGTCGCGATGCCCTGCTCCGGGTAGATGAACAGCCATTTCCAGTCCATCGAGACCACTTCGACGGTCAGCGGCTTGACCTCGGACTCGATCGGCTTGTAAGGGTCGAGCGAATGGGTGGTTTTCCAGGTGATGACCGCCAGTACGGCAATGATCACGCAAGGAACACCCCAGACGATGGCCTCGATCTTGTGCGAATGAGCCCATTCGGGCGCATAGGTCGCGTCCTTGTTCGAGGAGCGGTAGCGCCAGGCGAACAGAATGGTCATGAAAATCACGGGAACCACCACGATCAGCATCAGCAGGGTGGCGGTAATGATGAGGTTGCGCTGCTCGATGCCGATCTGGCCTTTCGAATCGAAAAGAACCCAGTCGCAGCCACTCAGGGAGACGGCCACGACAATCGTCAGAAGCGTGCGGAACAAGCGGTGGTACTTCTCTTCTCTCATTTCACGACCTTCAGCAAAGTGATATCCCACATAGCGTTCTGTTCAGCCTGATACCCAACACGGCTGGGCATGCCAGGAAAACGGTGCAGGAGCGCACCGAAATCGTTTCAGCGTCGAAACTACTAAACGGAGGGGGCGACATTTTCGGTTACGCAGCTAAAAAAACCAACCGCATAACGACGATGGACCTACAAAAAGTCAGGGTGTGTAGCGAGCCCCGCCCTGCCCCGGCCCTGCACCACCGGCCGCAACCCTGCGCCCGGTGTTCTCTCGCTCAACGCGCAAAGCCCCATGCGGCCGTACCTGCAGCGTGAGCCAAAACCATCGGCCATTGGCGGGCTGCGAACAAATGCATGAGTTGCGACTGATAATAGTGGCTCATATCCCCAGAATTGCGCGGCAATATGTCGCATAACAATACCCCTTTAAAAAGCCAGGGAATGGATCAAATCAGGATTCGCCCGCGGGCTGCCAATCGCAGTAGCAGCCGACCGCCATGGTATTGGCTGCCGAGACGCGGCGGTTCGCTGAAAGCGCATCGAGGATCGGTTCTACGAAACTGTTCGAGGAGTTGCACACCAGCCCCTCGCTGTAGGGGCCGGCGTAGGCCAGGCGCCCCTGCTGGTCCCAGATGGCGATGGCCGGGCTGGCCGGAATCGACTCCATGCCCTGCAGCGACGCCAGCGGCGTGAGCTTGCCACGCAGGAACGGCAGCATTTCACCCTTGCTCCCTGGCTTCTGCACGCTGTAGAACTCGACCCCGGAGAACCGGTAGAGGCTGATCAGGTAGTTGAGGTGGGCGTCGGTCTCCTTGTGGCAAGGGCACTGGGGATCCCAGAAATGCACCACGCGGATCTTGCCGGGCCCGGCGAGCTCGGCGGGCAGCTTGAGCCCGCCACCCTGAAAGAACACCGCCTGCTGCTCCTGATCGCCGAAGGGGCGCAGGTAGGCAACGCCAAAGCGTCCCCATACCCACGCCCCGATCGCCAGCACGATGGCCAGCGCCAGCAGGCACATGATCAGCAGAAAGCGTTTGGACGGAGCCGCCTGATTCTGGCTCATCTAGTTGGGCTCGCGGCCGTACTTGATCCGAAACTGCTTTTCCATTTCCTTGCAGCTATCGGTGGCGAAGGAACGCGAGGTCGGCGTGGCGGCGGGATCCCTGGCCTTGACCCAGCACGCCTGGATGGCCGCCTGCTCGTTGGCTTGAATATCGGCGGTCTGCTCGCGGGTGATGGCATAAATGATGATGCCGAAGACCAGTACGATAAAGGCCAGACCGAGCAGGGTCAGCCACAGACACCCGCCGCGCTTGCCTGTGTCCTGCTGTTCCGTGGATGGATTGCGTGCCTTGTCGTCGCTCATGAGCTATCCCCGCCGAAGAGGGTGCGGAACATAGCATTTTTGCCCTGCCCGGGGCAGGGGCTAAAAAGCACACAGAGAAACTAGGGGTATCGCCCTGCCATGCCCTGCCGGCCTGTAAATCCCGCCGGCATGGGCTTCGCAGACAAACACCTGCGAGCCTGCCGCCAGCAACGGACATACCCCGTTACCAGCCTGCCTTTCAACCGCCTGACCTGTATCGACGCCAACTTGGCGAGCCGCGCCGGCAACGGCAGGCACGGCTGCAGAGGGTCGCGGCGTTCACCCTGGGCGACGGAACGACACCCGCCGGGCATGTTGGATCCTGCTGCCCCAGAGGCTGAAAGGCAGTCCCGCCAGGACCCGCGCCGCTGCGCAGGATCCCCTTGAGGCCCCGTAGCCATGGCATCAGACGCAATGACCACGACGCCCGGCGAGATCGGCGGTGGCGATCCGCGAATTTCTGGTCAAACCTATTACGGTGAACGTCACTCATACCTTGTGAGGGCTGAATTGAGTTGCGGTTGCCGCACGATGCAGGCTGATCAGTTCTCGGATATCTCATGCCGGCAGGTATGCCGGAGCCAGAGGAGAAGCGTCATGATCAATCACATTTGGGGGCTGCTGGCCCACCCGGGCCGAGAGTGGCGCAACATCGACCGGGAAAAGGAAAGCATCACGCGCCTGTATGCCCACCACGTTCTGCTGATGGCACTCATTCCCGTGATCAGCGCGTTCATCGGCACCACCCAGATCGGCTGGCACCTGGGCGGCGAAGCCTACAAGGTGGCAGTGCCCACGGCAGCTGCGCTGGGAATCGTGTTCTACATCCTGATGCTGATCGGCGTCGCCATCATGGGCAACGTGATTCACTGGATGTCCGACTCGTTCGCCAGCCGTCCGAGCCGCCGCCGCTGCATCGTCTTTGCCGGTTACGTGGCCACGCCGCTGTTCATTGCCGGTATCGCGCTGCTCTACCCGAAGGCCTGGTTGCTGCTGGTGGTCGGCCTCATCGCCCTGGCCTACAGCGCGCGCCTGCTGTATATCGGCATGCCGGCGTTCCTGCGCATCCCGCTCAATGAAGGCCTGACCATCTCCGGCGGCACCCTGGCGATCGGCGTGCTGGTGCTGGAGCTGATCCTGGCGCTCACCGTCGCGCTCTGGGGCCTTGGCTTCAACGACTATGCGGTGAGCTGGTCGCTGTTCCGCTAACGGCAGCCACCGAGCGTCAAGCTGCAAGCCTCGGGCGGGTACTGCCACGGCAGTGCCCTGGCCTGGGCTCGTGGCCTGCGGGGGCTCAAAGGAACCAGCGATACTCGCGAGCGCTGATGCTGTCCATGAAGGCCAGGTGATCCTGGCGTTTATTCTCGCAGTAGACCATCACGAACTCCTCACCCAACCCAGCGTTGACCGCCGGATGCTGACGCATGGCCGCCACCGCCGACAGCATGTCCATGGGGAAGTCGATACCGCTCTGGCGGTTTTCGTTGAGCGGCGCGATGGGCTCCTGGCGCTGCTCCAACCCCTGCTCCATGGCGGCCAGAATCGCCGCCAGCACCAGGTAGGGGTTGGCATCGGCACCGGCCAGTCGGTGTTCGATACGCAGGTTGCGGGCATCCGAATCAGGAATGCGCAGGCAGGCATCACGGTCTTCGTAACCCCAACTGGCACGGCTCGCGGCATTCACCCGCGAGCCGTAGCGACGGTAGGCATTGTGATGAGCGGCGAAGATCGGCATGCAGTGCGGCAACCATTCCAGGCAGCCGGCCACCGCATGGCGAAGCGGCCGTTGCCCGTCGACAGCCAGCAGGTTGTCGCCCTGCTCGTCATACAGGCTGACGTGCACATGCATGCCGCTGCCCGGCGCATCGAGGTAGGGCTTGCTCATGAAGCTGGCCCGATGCCCGTTGCGCAGCGCCACGCCACGGGTGATCCGGCCGAACAGGGCAGCCCAGTCGGCGGCCTGCAGGCCATCGTCACAATGGCCGAAGTTGATCTCGAACTGCCCCGGGCCGATCTCCGCCGTGATCACGTTGGCATCGATGCCCTGCTCCTCGGCCGCTTCGACGATCTCGTGCAGTACCGTGGAAAACCGTGATAGCCGTTCGATATGCAGGTTCGGCTGATCGTCCTCATCACCGCACAACGGGTCGCGAGGGTACTGGGGCAGGCCGTCCTTGAGGGCACGGTCGAACAGGTAGAACTCCAGTTCGAAGGCGACGACCGGACGGATACCCTTGGCCGCCAGCCGCCGCAGCACTCGCGACAAGACCTCCCGGGGCTCGAACTCGATGGGCGACTCGGTGCCGTCGGAGCTGATCAGCATCTGCCCCAGGGGCTGGCTTTCCCAGCGCACCGGTTTGAGCGTGCCGGGAATCAGCCGGCGGGTGGCGTCGGGGTCGCCATCGTTGAAGCAATAATCGCCGATCGCGTGCAGGCCACCCTGGGCGCCGAGCAGCACGCAGTTCTGCGGCAGCTTGAGCAGGCTGCCGGCGGCAACCTTCTCCAGCATATCGATGGGATAGCGCTTGCCATAGAAATGCCCGGGAATGTCCAGGCAGATCAGGTCCACATAGCGAACGTCAGGGTGAGCGGCGCGGAAGGCGCGGACTTCGTCGAGCAGGTTATCGGTGGTCATGGCGAGGATCCTGTGTCCGCTCAGCGGAACACCCAGAGTACCCGTGCGGGCTGATCGGTGAGGTTGGCGTAGCGAAATTGACTATGGGATGGCAACTGGAAGCTGTCATTGGGGCCCAGGGTGACGGGATCTGGCTGATCGTCCAGCCAGATGCTCAATTGCCCTTCGAGCACGAATCCACCCTGCTCCGAACTGTCGTCCAGATGCCCATCACCACTGCTGGCACCGGGCGCCAGATGGCTTTCCAGCATGGCAAATCCAGCCGACACGCGTGGTGAGACCAGCACGTCGGTGATGCCGCTGGCGTAATAGAGCGTGCGACGTTCGCCGGGCCGGGTGACCCACGGCACTATCCGCGGCTTGTCGAGACTGTAGAAATAGGTGGTCGGCACGCCCAGGGTCTCACTGATGGCGGTCAGATCCGCCACGGTCGGCCGTGACAGCCCCCGCTCGACCTGGGAGAGGAAACCCACCGAACGGCCGATGCGCGTGGACAGCTCGCCGAGCGTCAGGTTCTTGTGCTTGCGCAAGTCGCGAATCAGGATCGCCAGCCCGTCGATTTCTTCCTGCATGTCCATGGCACTGTTCCTTCAGGTACTGTCGCGTAACCGGTGGTCGACATCGCCCCCGCGTTGAGCGGTACGGCCAGCCAAGAGCTGCCGGGAAAGCGCGGCTTGTCGATTAGCCGATGGAGCAGCCAGCGGCTGCCCGCGGAGAACGCGCTCATCCGGGTGGCCGTCGGCATGCATATGAAATTGATGGATTATTTTTCATGAAAAATACAGCATTAATTTCACAACACCAAGCGAATTGGCATCGTCGACAGCTTTTCACGCGCTGAACGAACGCTTGGGCCGCAGCCGGGTCGAACCCCCCACAACAATCGACGCATCCGCGGCTGCATGCCCAGAACCGGTCATGAGGTCCAGCCCGCGGTTGCCCAGGAGCCTAGACATGACCCGACGTTCACACTTCAGTACTTCCCTCTTGCTGGTATGCGGCATGCTGCTGATCGCCGGCTGCGCCAGCCGTGAAGAGGCTGCCAAGGCACCTGCCAGCCAAGGCCCTGCCACCACCACGACACCCGCACAGCAGGCCGGCGGCGATGATTTCCAACACCTGAGCAGCCTGGCGCAGCGTGGCGACCTCGACAGCCAGTTCAAGCTCGGCAGCTTCTACTTCGTCGGTAAGCCGCAAAAGGACCTCAAGCAGGCCGAATACTGGTGGAAGCAGGCGGCGGATCGTGGTCATGCGCAAGCCGCCGTGAGCCTTGCCTACCTCTACACTGGGCGCGACAACCCGGAGTTCGCCAACCCACAGGCCATGCTCCAGTACTTGAACCAGTCCGCCAGCAGCGGTAACCCCATGGCCCAGCACATACTCGGCAACCTCTACATGCGCGGCATCCAGGGTGTCGAACGTGACCCGAACCAGGCCCGCCGCCTGTTCCAGAGCGCCTGCCGGCAAAACTACGCGGCCAGTTGCAAGGCGCTGGACAGCAAACCGGGCGCCTGATCGCAGGCCAGTCCTGATCGGCGAAGCGGTGCACGGCGCCTCAGGGTTAGCAGGCTGAAAACCCCATACGGCCATGAATGACATGACGAACAGACAACTGAACGACACCAGCAAATTTCTCAGTTTCGTACTCCGGCACGAACCTCAGGCAATCGGCCTGCAACTGGACAACCAAGGCTGGGCCAGCATCGATCTGCTGATAGCAGGTGCAGCCCGGGAAGGCCGTACCCTGGATCTGCAACTGATCCACGCAGTGGTCAGCAGCAGCGACAAGAAACGCTTCGGTATTTCCGAGGACGGTTTGCGGATTCGCGCCGTACAAGGGCACTCCACTGCCGAGGTGCAGCTTCAGCACACCGAGAAGCAGCCCCCCGAGTGGCTCTACCACGGCACTGCCACACGTTTCCTGCCCGCCATCGAACGCGAGGGCCTGATCCCCGGGGCTCGCCATCACGTGCACCTGTCCGCGGATACAACGACGGCCATGGACGTGGGAAAACGCTACGGCACGCCAGTGCTACTGAAAGTCGAAGCCCTGCGCATGCACCAGCAGGGCTTCAAGTTCTTCCAGGCGGATAACGGCGTATGGCTGACGGACAAGGTGCCCGTGGAGTTCTTCGATTAGCCCAGCGCCTGCAAGGCCTCGTCCAGCGCAGACACCAACAGGTCGGCATGCGGCTTCTCGAAGGCCAGCAGCGGGCGAATCTTCAGGATGTTCTCCAGCGGCCCGGCCGCGCTGATCAGCACACCACGCTCTCGCATGCCATTGACCACACGCCGCGTTTGCTCCGCTGCCGCGGCCTTGCTTGCCCGGTCGCTCACCAGCTCGACACCAAGGAACATCCCGGCGCCGCGCACATCGCCGATCAATTCGTGGCGCTCACCCAGCTTGCCGAGCTCGTCGAGCAGGTAGCCGCCGACCTGCGCCGAACGCTGCTGCAGCCCCTCGTCCTGGATCACATCCAGCACGGCCTGGCCGGCGGCGCAGGACACCGGGTTGCCGCCGAAGGTATTGAAGTAGCGCATGCTGCGCCCGAACGGTTCGAGCACCTCGGGACGCACCACCACCCCGGCAATCGGCTGTCCATTGCCCATCGGCTTGCCCAGGCTGACCAGATCCGGTTGCACGGCGTGCCGCTGGAACCCCCACATGCAATCGCCGGTACGGGCAAAACCGCACTGCACTTCGTCGGCGATATACAGCAGCCCCTCGGCCTGGGCGATGGCCACCGCTTCGCTGATGCAGCCCTGGGGGCCTGGAAATATCCCATCGCTGGCAAAGATGCCGTCGATCAGTAGCGCTGCCGGCTTGATGCCATTGGCGCGCAGATCGGCGATGGCGGCTCGCACGTCTTCGGCGAAGCGCTTGCCCGCCTGCTCGGCGCCCAGGCGATAGGCGTCCGGCGCACGCACGGTGCGTGCATGGGCGGGCAGTTGGATGCTCGCGCCGAGCGACGGCGACAGAGAGGAGATATCGCCGGTAACGCCGTGGTAGGCGAACCGGGTGATGATCACGCCAGTACCGCCTGTGTAGTGGCGGGCGATGCGCAGGGCCAGGTCGTTGGCTTCGCTGCCGGTGCAGGTGAACATCACCTGCTGCAGGGCAGCGGGAAAGGTCGCCAGCAGGTTCTCGGCGTAATCGAGAATGCCTTCCTGCAGATAGCGGGTGTGGGTATTCAGGCGCGCCGCCTGCTCGGCGATGGCCTGCACCACCCGCGGGTGACAATGGCCGATGGAAGCGACATTGTTGTAGGCATCCAGATAGGCACGCCCGGCTTCGTCGTACAGCCATACGCCCTCCCCGCGCACCGTGTGCAGCGGGCGTTCGTAGAACAGCCGATAGGCAGGGCCAAGCAGCCGCTCACGGCGTTCGATCAGGTTTCTTTCTTTTTCACTCAAACGCGCCGCATCGGCGGCGCTGAATCCGTTGATCATGCTCATGGCTGCAGCGCTCCCCGACAGGCCTGATGAATTCGCTCCCGCGCCATATCGCTGGGGATGGCCGCCAAGCCACGCAGGCTGGCACTCGCCTGGCGCACGTTGCGCAGGATGTAGTCACGATTTTCCGGGTGCAGACTGGCCCGCCAGGCGGTGATGCTGATGGTCATCACCAGCCGCGTGGCGATCAGTTCGGCAAGAATGTCCAGCTCGGCATCGCGCAACGGATTGAGGCGGTGATAGGCCGCGATGAAGGTCAGCGCCGGCGCCAGCACGTCACCCTCGTGGCCCAGTTGATAGGCGGCTGCCACGCCTACTTCGTTGATCAGCGGCGCGTGCACCATATCGCCGAAGTCGAGGATGTTGAGCAATCGCTCCGGATGCCGGGGGTCGACGATGACATTGTGCGGGTTGAGGTCGTTATGGATGACCTGCGCCCGCAGTTGCGGGTAACGCGGCTGTGCATGGCTTGCGAAGGCATCCAGCGCCTGCGTCACCCGATCACGCAGTTCACCGTCATCGATATGCAGCAGCAAGGGTCGCAACCGCGCCGCCTGCTGCATGTCCCACAGCAGCTCGTGGCCGGAGGCAGGATGGTGAAAGTCGCTCAGCGCGCGGTCGAGCCGCGCCATCGCCTCGCCCAGATTATGGCGAAGCGCGGAACTGCGCTGCTCGACCTGATGCAGCGGCAAGCCATCGACGAAGGAGAACAGACGCACCAGCATCTGCTGCCCCTCTACATCGACCCTGGCCTGATAACGCCCGTCGCGCGCGGCATACACCCGCTGCACGGGAAGTTCGGGATCGGCCCGCTGGATATGCAGCAAGGCCTGATTCTGGAAGTCCACCACCTGAGGGTTCTCCAGGGGATGGGAAATTTTCAGCAGGTAGGAGGAGCCGTCCGTACAGGACAGCTGGAAATTCAGGTCGCGCTCGCCGGCCAACGGCCGAACGGCGCCCGATACGCCAAAGCACTCGCTGGCGATGGCGCCGGCCCGTACCGGGCCGACCCGGGCCGGTTGCGCCTGCAACAAGGGATCATGCACAACCAGGGTATTCAGCGACACATCCATACACTCCGCAATTGACTGGTTAGTGGCGCTGCCCGGCGGCATGAAGGCGGCCGGGCAGCGCGCGTTTACTTGCTGGCCCAGGCGTTGAAGCGCTGCTCCAGATCCTCGCCATGGTCGATCCAGAACTCGATATCCATGGCCCGTGCATTCTTCAGGTTCTGCGGTGCCGTCGGCAGGCTGCCCTGGATCGCCGGATCGATCAGCTCGATGGTATGGGTATTGGTCGGGCCGTAGGGAATCCCCTCGGCGTAGACCTTCTGCAGTTCCGGGGTGCTGGCCATGGCGATGAATGTCTCGGCCAGCGCCTTGTTCTTGCTGCCTTTGACGATCGCCCAGTGGTCCAGATCATAGAGGCTGCCGTTCCATTGCATGACGAAATCACGGCCTTCCTTCTGCGCTGTGGTAACCCGACCGTTGTAGGCCGAGGTCATCACCACGTCCCCCGCAGCCAGCCATTGCAGCGGCTGTGCACCGGCTTCCCACCACTGGATGTTCGACTTGATCTGATCGAGCTTGCGGAACGCCCGCTCGACGCCTTCGTCGGTCCCCAGCACCTTGTAGAGATCCGCCTGCGCCACGCCGTCGGCGAGCAAGGCGAATTCAAGGGTGAACTTGGCGCCACGGCGCAGGCCACGCTTGCCGGGGAATGTCTTCACGTCCCAGAAATCCGCCCAGCCGGCCGGCGTGCCCTTGAGCTTGCTGCTGTCGTAGGTCAGCACCGTCGACCAGATGAAGATACCGGCGCCACATTCGCTTATCGCCTCCGGGATGAAGTCTTCACGCTTGCCGATGCTCGCCCAGTCCAGCGGCTCGAACAGCCCTTCACTGCAACCACGGATCAATTCCGGGGTCTCCACTTCTACGACATCCCAGGTGACCTGACCGGTATCGGCCATGACCTTGATCTTGGCCATCTCACCGTTGTACTCGGACGCCTCGATGCGCACGTTCTCGCGCGCTTCGAAAGGTTTGTAGAAGGCTTTTTCCTGTACCACCTTGTTGTCACCGCCGAAGGAGACCACGGCAAGCTTTTCGGCCGCTTGCACGGTCGCGGCGCTGCAGGTGATGGCGATCAGTAATGCGGTTTTCTTGAACATTGAGGGGTGCTCCTGGCAGGGCCTCTTCAGGCTCTGGATGGGTAAGGGCAGCTTCAAGGAAGAAACACCGATGCTTTACCTACAAGAACCACTAGGGTCTGTTGCCGTTTCAGCACAAGCCGCGTTGCCGCGAGAAATCTCGCCGGGCGAGGCGGAGGACGCAGGGAATGGCATTCCCTTTTCAAGTCCTCCAACGACGCATGGCGAGATTTCCCGCGCAACCCAAAGGGCCGGGCCCGTTTTGCCGCGATACTGCGTTTCTCGCCGGCTCATTTGGCCAGCCAAACTTCGCGGCTCGTGCCTTGCCTCGCGGCAAAACGGGCTCCGGCGCGGCAGTGCTGAAATGACAACAGACCCTAAAGCGAGAGCCTGTCGCTGTAGGGCTGACAGGGTTAATCAGGCCATCTGGTTATCGTTATTGGCTTACACGGCAAAGTCATTAAAGCATTACAAAAAATATGATGCATCATATTTTAATTGAGCCATGATCCATCCAGGCAGTTGTGCCTGAGCACGCTTTCTATTCCGGGAGATACGCAATGAGCGATCAGAAAACGCTGCTGCTGACCGGCGCCAGCCGCGGCATCGGTCATGCCACGGTGAAGCATTTCAACGCGGCCGGTTGGCGGGTGTTCACCGCCTCGCGGCATGACTGGGTGGCTGAATGCCCGTGGGCGGAAGGCAAGCTCAACCATATCCATCTGGATCTGGAAGACATCGAGCACCTGGAAGAGAGCCTGCCGCTGATCCGCGAAAAGCTTGGCGGGCGCCTGGATGCGCTGGTCAACAATGCCGGCGTATCGCCCAAGGGCGACGAAGGCCAGCGCCTCGGCGTGCTGACCAGCGACTACGCGACCTGGATCCAGGTGTTCAACGTCAACCTGTTCTCCACCGCCCTGCTCGCCCGCGGCCTGTTCGAAGAGCTGAAGGCAGCCAAGGGCAGCATCATCAACGTCACCTCCATCGCCGGTTCACGGGTGCACCCTTTCGCGGGCTCGGCCTACGCGGCATCCAAGGCCGCCCTTGCCGCCCTGACTCGCGAGATGGCCCATGAGTTCGGCTCCCATGGCGTGCGGGTCAATGCCATCGCGCCCGGTGAGATCGATACCTCGATCCTGTCCTCGGGCACCGAGCTGATCGTCGAACGCGACATTCCCATGCACCGCCTGGGCAAACCCGAAGAAGTGGCGTCGCTGGTATATTTTCTGTGTACCTCGGGGGCGGGCTACGTCAACGGTGCGGAGATTCACGTCAATGGCGGGCAGCACGTGTGAGGCGGCCGGAGTAGAATCCGCCTGCGACCCGCTGCACACGAGAAACCCATGAAGTACCCCATCGAAGGCCTCAGCCACGCCTACCTCGGCAGTGGCGTTTATGCACTGCTGCGCGAGGCACTGATCACCGGCCGCTTCCAGCCGGACGACCGGCTGCGCATACGCGATCTGGCCGAACAGCTGGGGACCAGCGTTACCCCGGTGCGCGACGCCATTCTGCAACTGGCCAAGGAAAAGGCCCTGGTTCTCAGAACGCCGCGAGATATCCGCGTGCCGGTACTGAGCCAGGAACAGTACGCCGAGATCCGCAGTATCCGTCTGGCGCTGGAAGGCCTGGCAGCGGAAACCGCAGCTGGCAAGGTGACGGCCGAGCAGTTGCAGATGCTGGAAGACAACATTCGCGATAACCTGCAAGCCGTGCACAGCGGCGAACGGGTCGCCGCGCTGAAGCTCAATCAGGCTTTTCATTTTGCCTTGGCCGATATTGCCGGCATGCCGCTGCTGCGCGATGTGCTCGATAGCCTGTGGATGCGTACCGGTCCACTGATTGCCCTGGCCTACGGCGACTTCAACGAGCGCATGGCCATCGAGCATCATTGGGAAGTGCTGCGTGCATTGCAAAAAGGCGACGGAGCGGCGGCGCGTCAGGCGATCTGCACCGATATTCTCGATGGCAATCAGAAGATGATGGAGTTCATTGCCCAGCGCGAGACCACGGTGATCTGAAAACCGGTGCACTTGTGGCGCACCGGGTGACGCTCAGGGTTAGAACCGCGGTCAGGCTTGTGGCCCGGCGCGTATAAGCGAGGCCGCCGAGGCGACCCGCCTATTCGGTCAGAGCGCAGTGATCAGCTCACCGCGCTCGATAAAGGCATCGAGATTATCGAACACCAGGTTCTCCATGGCCAGCCGGGTTTCCTCGGTGGCACTGCCGACGTGGGGTAACAGCACCACGTTGGGCATCCCGAACAAGGCTTCGGGCACCCGCGGCTCATCCTCGAACACGTCCAATCCTGCACCGCCCAAGGTCCCTGCCTGCAGTGCAGCGACCAGCGCCTGCTCATCGATCACGCTGCCGCGGGCGATATTCACGACGATACCTTGAGGCCCAAGCGCTTCGAGCACCGCGGCATCGATCAGGTGGTGGGTCGACGCGCCCCCCGGACAGGCCAGCACCAGAAAATCCGCCCAAGCTGCCAGCGCTTTGAGATCGGCCTCGTAGCCATAGTCAGTGGTCGGATCGGGACGACGATTGTGGTAGCGGATCTTCATGTCGAAACCGGCAGCGCGCTTGGCGATGTCCTTGCCGATCCGCCCGAAGCCGACGATGCCCAGCTTCTTGCCACTGACCTTGCGGGTCAGCGGGTACTGGCCCTTGAGCCATTTGCCCTGACGCACATGCTGATCGGAAGCGCAGAACTGCCGGGCGGTGTCGATGAGCAGGCCGATGGCGGTGTCGGCGACGCATTCGTTGAGCACATCCGGCGTGGTGCTGATCGGAATGCCCCGCGCTTTCGCCTCATCGACGGCGATCGAATCGTACCCGACGCCGAAACTGCAGATGGCCCGCAGGTTGGGCATCTGTGCCAGTTGCTCGGCCGAGCAACCGTAACGGGCCGAGGTGACCACGATGTCGATATCGGCACCGTGCTCGGCGAGATAATCCTTGGGCTGTTCCCAGAGGCGGGTCAGCGGGTAGTCGCGCTGCAGGCGCTCGTTGAAACGATTCGGGAAGCGACCGACCTGAAGCACGTTGGGGCGACTCATGCAGCTCTCCTGTAATGGCGATCAAAGAACCGATGATACCTGCCACGACGCTCAGGGAAGCACCGAGGCAGGCATCTCTGTCCGGTAATCGATCAGGTCACTGGAGCGGGGTTGAAGAGAACGAGGTCGTTGTGCAGGCGATGCTTTTCCGCCCAGGTCTGCTTCCTGCCACTGGCGACATCCAGATAGAGCTGGAAAATGTGCCAGCCCATCTCATCGAGGGTCATGCGCCCCGAGGTGATCTGCCCGGCATCGACATCGATCAGATCCGGCCAGCGCTCCGCCAGTTGCGTACGGGTGGCCACCTTGATCACCGGCACCATGGACAGGCCGTAGGGCGTGCCGCGACCGGTGGTGAAGATATGCAGGTTCATGCCGGCCGCCAGTTGCAGCGTGCCGCAGATGAAGTCGCTGGCCGGGGTGGCGCAGAACCACAGGCCCTTGCCGCGAATCCGCTCGCCCGGGGAGACGACCCCGGCAATCGGGCTGGTGCCGGACTTGGCGATGGAGCCCATGGCCTTCTCGACGATGTTGTTGAGGCCGCCCTTCTTGTTGCCTGGCGTGGTGTTGGCGCTGCGGTCGGCCATGCCGCGTTCCAGGTAACGGTCGTACCAGTCCATCTCATGGATCAACGCATCGGCGATTTCCGGGGTCGCTGCCCGCGGGGTGAGCAGGTGGATGCCGTCACGCACTTCGGTATTTTCCGAGAACATCACGGTGGCGCCAGCGCGTACCAGCAGATCCGAGGCCACGCCAAGGGCCGGGTTGGCGGTGATGCCGGAGAAGGCATCGCTACCGCCACACTGCATGCCCACCACCAGCTCGGAGGCCGGTACGGTCTGCCGGCGGCGCTGATCGAGCACCTTCAGGCGCGTCTCGATCATCGCCATGATTTCTTCGACCATGCCGACGAAGCCGGTGCTGGAGTCCTGCAGACGGAACAGCCACTCCTCCTCTTCCATGCCGTTGGTCAATGGGTCGCCATCCATCAACTGGTTGGCCTGCAGCTTCTCGCAACCCAGGCTGATCACCAGTGCCTGGCCACCGAGGTTGGGATTGCGGCTGATGTTGTAGAGGGTGCGGATGGGCACCACGGCGTCCGGCGCGTTGATCGCCACACCACAGCCATAGCTGTGCGACAGCGCCACCACGTCGTCGACGTTGGGGTAGTGGGGCAGGATCTCCTTGCGCACGCGGTCGACGCAGTGGTCGAGCACGCCCACCACGCACTGCACGGTGGTGGTCACGCCGAGGATGTTGCGCGTGCCGACGGTGCCGTCCGGGTTGCGGAAGCCCTCGAACGTATAGCCGTCCAGCGGCGCTGGCACGGGGGCCTTGATGGTAGCCCCGGGCAGGTTGTCCAGCGCTGGCGGATCGGGCATGCGCAGCACCGCCTCGGTGACCCAGCTGCCGGCCGCGATGGGCTGCAGGGCATAGCCGATCACTTCACCGTAACGCACCACGTCGCCACCTTCGGGAATCGCCAGCAGCGACACCTTGTGGCTCTGCGGTATGCCCTCCAGGGCCTCCAGGCCATCGGCGAAACGGCCACCGGCCGCCACCCCCTGTTCATTGACCACGACGCCGACGTTGTCGTCGGGGTGCAGGCGGATATATCGCGGGGAGTCCTGATGTTGAATGAGATCCATCGGGCTATTCCTTTTCTTGTTGTAGAGACACGTTCATGGCTTCGCCTGCCGGCGCGAGGCGAAGCCATGCAGCGACTCAGGCCGCCGGAGCAGGCGAAGCCTGGTCGTTGATCGCCTGGCCGTGTTCATCCTTGAGCACCACGCGCTGGATGCGACCGACGATGAACAGGTAACTGAACACCGCGACCAGGGCGTTGGCACCGACATACACCAGCGCCCACTTGAACGACCCGGTGGCGCTGATGATGTAGCCGATGACGATCGGAGTGGTGATCGACGCGATGTTGCCGAAGGTGTTGAACAGGCCACCGGACAGGCCGGCGATCTGCTTCGGCGAGGTATCCGAGACCACGGCCCAGCCGAGGGCGCCAAGGCCTTTGCCGAAGAAGGCCAGGGTCATGAAGCCGACGACCATCCACTCGGCCGACACGTAATTGCACAACACCATGCTGGTCGACAGCATCAGGCCGCAGACGATGGGCAGCTTGCGCGCCAGGGTCAGGCTGTGGCCACGACGCAGCAGCCAGTCGGAAATCACCCCGCCCAGCACACCACCGATGAAGCCCATGATCGCCGGCAGGGAGGCGATGAAACCGGCCTTGAGGATGGTCATGCCGCGCTCCTGCACCAGGTACACCGGGAACCAGGTGAGGAAGAAGTAGGTGATGGCGTTGATGCAATACTGGCCCAGGTAGACGCCGATCATCATGCGGTTGGTGAGCAACTGGGCGATGTAATTCCACTTCGGCCCGCCGCCGCTTTTCGCCTGATCCATATCGACCAGGCCACCGTTGCCGGCGATGTGCTCGACCTCGGCGGCACTGGCTCGCGGGTGCTCCTTGGGGTTGTAGATGGTTTTCATCCACAGCCCGGCGAAGAGGATACCCAGCACGCCCATGACCACGAACACGTGCTCCCAGCCGTAGGTGTAGACGATCCAGCCCATCAGCGGCGCGAACAGCGCGGTGGCGAAATACTGCGCCGAGTTGAAGATCGCCGACGCCGTACCGCGCTCCGCCGTGGGGAACCAGGCGGCGACGATGCGCGCGTTGCCCGGGAACGAAGGCGCTTCGGCGAAACCGACCATGAAGCGCAGCACGAACAGGGTCACCACGGCCCAGGCAACCGGCATCATGCCGACGAAACCCTGCAGCAGGGTGAACAACGACCAGATGAAGATGCCGGCGGCATATACACGTTTCGAGCCGAAGCGGTCGAGCAGCCAGCCGCCCGGAATCTGCCCGATCACGTAGGCCCAGCCGAACGCGGAGAAGATGTAGCCAAGGGTCACCGCATCGATGCCCAGATCCTTCTGCATGCTGGAGCCGGCGATGGAGATGGTGGCGCGGTCGGCGTAGTTGATCGTGGTTACCAGAAACAGCATCAGCAGTATCAGGTAGCGGACGTGGGTTTTCTTCGTGTCTCCCATGGAGCGATCACCTCGAATGTTATTTTTATGGCTGAAATGGTTACCGCAGGCACGCGCACGTGCCTGACGCCCGGGGCGGGGTCAGAAAAAGCTCGAACTGTAGGCTGGCCTCAGCCGCTAGCCAGTGATGGCAGCGAACACGATGCCTGGACTGGGTCTCGGGAAGCCGGGCGCAGACAGGGAAATGCCGAAGCTGCCCGCGATGGGGCATGAAGAGGACGTGCGGATACTGTTTTTCACGGTTTTATTATCCTTATTGGCTGACGGCACCTGGCTCGGGGACCGGCAATCGATGATTGCGCAATCAATCCGGCAGTGAACATGGCGCCACGCAGTTCGCTACAACGATGACTTTACTATGATTGCGCAATCATTCAAGCACTTTATCGCTCTGTTGTCAGTTGTCTGATGAGAGGTCAGGTGGTGGCTCGATCGACCAGGGTGAAACCGGTATCCAGGCGCACGGGAACCTGTTCGCCAGCATCGCGAAAACGCTGCAGCAGCGCGCTGGCGACCTGCTTGCCCATACGCCCGCCATCGACGTTCACCGTCGACAGCGCCGGGTGAAGATGGGCGGCGCTGGACAGGTCCCCAAAACCCATGACGGCCAGCTGACCGGGAACGTCGATGCCCCTGCTCGCCGCCTCCGCCAGGATGCCTTGGGCCACGGTGTCCGAACTGCAGACGATTACCTGCGGCTCATGCCCTTCGGCAAGTAGCTGGCGCAGCCCTTCCCTTCCGCTTTGCAGGGTGGCCGGCGCGGTGAGCACCGCCATCGGTACCTCATCGACGCCCAGCGTCTTGAGCTGGGCGATCACGCTGCTGCCACGCTTGAGGGCACGGGAGTCGTCGACCGAAACGATGGCGAAACGCCGATAGCCCTTGGCATGCAGGTGACAGGCGATCGCCTGGCCGACCTTTTCATGGGAGAAACCCACCTGCATGTCGATGGGCGACGCCCCCAGATCCCAGGCCTCGACCACGGGAATGCCCGCGGCCTGCAAGCGCAGCCGACTCTCCTCGGTGTGCAGCGTGCCGGTCAGCACGATGCCGTCGGGACGCCGGCCCAGTACCGCGCCGAGCAGACGCTCTTCCTGCTCGGCGGAATAGCCGGTGAGGCCGATCATGGTCTGGTAGCCGGCGGCAGTCAGGTGATCCATCAGCGACTGCACGGTCTCGGCGAAGATCGAGTGAGCGATGGTCGGTACGAAGATGGCGATCAACCGGCTCTTGTTCGATGCCAGACCGCCAGCCAGCATGTTCGGCACGTAGCCGGTCACCCGCACCGCCTCCAGCACTTTCTTGCGCGCATCCTCGCTGACCACCTCGGGCCGGTGAAGCGCGCGCGATACGGTGATCGGCGAAACGCCGGCGACCTTGGCCACATCGACCAGGGTAACGCTCGCGCCCTTGTTCGCCGGGGCAGGAGAGGATGAAGAGCGAGAGGACTTCTTTACCATGGGGGGCCGCGGGGTTGTGCGAGAGAAGCCGCATCTTAACCAGCGGATCGGAAGGTAACTAGAGACACCGTGGCAATCGCGGGCTGCTCTGCCGAATGCAGAAAACCCGGGCATGGGCCCGGGCTTTCTGAGTGGTTGCAGAGGCGATCTGCTTATTGCGCGCCCTGGGCGTCGATCAGTGCAGCCAGTTTTTCATACTCTTCCGGCAGCAGATCGGTCAGCGGTGCACGCACCGGACCGGCGTCGTAACCGGAAATCTTCGCCCCGGCCTTGACGATGCTCACGGCGTAGCCGGCTTTACGGTTCCGGATGTCCAGGTAGGGCAGGAAGAAGTCGTCGATGATCTTGCCGACGGTGGCGTGATCTTCACGGGCGATGGCGTGGTAGAAGTCCATCGCGGTTTTCGGGATGAAGTTGAACACCGCCGACGAGTAGACCGGTACGCCCAGCGCCTTATAGGCGGCGGCATACACCTCGGCGGTCGGCAGCCCGCCCAGGTAGCTGAAGCGGTCGCCGAGGCGACGGCGGATCGAAACCATCAGCTCGATGTCACCCAGGCCGTCCTTGTAGCCGATCAGGTTCGGACAACGCTCGGCCAGTTGTTCCAGCAGCGGCGCGGTCAGGCGGCAGACGTTGCGGTTGTATACCACGACGCCGATCTTCACCGACTTGCAGACTTGCTCGACATGGGCGGCAACGCCCTCCTGCGAGGCTTCGGTCAGGTAGTGCGGCAGCAGCAGCAGGCCCTTGGCGCCCAGGCGTTCGGCTTCCTGTGCATACTGGATGGCCTGACGGGTGGAACCGCCCACACCGGCGAGAATCGGCACGCTGCCTGCACAGGTGTCGACGGCGGTCTTGATGACGGACGAGTATTCGTCGGCGGCCAGGGAGAAGAACTCACCGGTGCCACCCGCCGCGAACAACGCCTTGGCGCCGTATGGGGCCAGCCACTCGAGGCGCCGGACGTACCCCTGCGGATTGAATTCGCCTTGGCTATCGAAATCGGTCAGCGGGAAAGACAGCAGACCGGAGGAAAGGACGGATTTTAATTCTTGTGGGCTCATTCGGACACCTATAGCGCTTATGGGAGTGGAGCAGCCTCGGCCGCAAGAGATACGTTATCGTACAACTATATCGAATGCCATCTTTTTTCGCCCGACTTACCACCTGCCCACGCTTCCTGCCTGAACGGCGCCTTGTCTACCCAGAGCCTGTTGACGTTTCACGCACGGCCGCGCTGAAACGCCAACAGATCCCAGGCTGGCGAAGCACGCCGCGACCGGCGGTCGCCACCAATCATCGCCGATGGACGGAAGCGCACCTGTCGCAGCCGGATGGCGCAATCCAGTGGAACCCCGGTAAGAGGCGACAAGCCTCCCTGGGGGCGCGTTGACAAACGATTCACGGGATGTCGATAATCCCGACATGTCATACGACAACAGATGACGATCTCTACATAACAACAAACAGAGAACAGGCCTCCCGCCCATGACTACGACTTCCAACGCTCAACCCTTCTTCAACCGCCTGCTGCTCACTGGCGCGGCAGGCGGACTGGGCAAGGTGCTGCGCGAACGCCTGCAGCCCCTCACCAAGATCCTGCGCCTCTCGGACATCGCCGCCATGGCCCCGGCCGAAGGTGAGCACATCGAGATTCAGGTCTGCGACCTGGCCGACAAGCAGGCGGTGCATCAGTTGGTCGAAGGTGTCGATGCGATCCTGCACTTCGGCGGGGTGTCGGTGGAACGTCCGTTCGAGGAAATCCTCGGCCCGAACATCAGCGGCGTGTTCCACATCTATGAAGCGGCGCGTCGCCACGGCGTCAAACGGGTGATATTCGCCAGCTCCAACCATGTCATCGGCTTCCACAAACAGACCGACATCATCGACGCCAACGCTGCGCGCCGTCCGGATGGTTACTACGGCCTGTCGAAGTCCTACGGCGAGGACATGGCCAGCTTCTATTTCGACCGCTACGGTATCGAGACCGTCAGCATTCGTATCGGCTCCTCGTTCACCGAGCCGTTGAACCGCCGCATGATGAGCACCTGGCTGAGCTACGACGACCTGGTGCAACTGATCGAGCGTGGCCTGACCACGCCGAATGTCGGCCACACGGTCGTGTACGGCGCCTCGGCCAACAAGGTCGTCTGGTGGGACAACAGCAAGGCCGCCCACCTGGGCTACGCGCCCAGGGACAGCTCGGAAAGATTCCGCGACAAGATCGAGGCCCAGCCGCCGGTGGCGGCAGACGACCCGAATGCGCTCTATCACGGCGGCGCCTTCACGGCAGCCGGCCCGTTCGGCGACGACTGACACCTCGCACCCTCGATAACAATAACAAGAAGTCGAACATGTCCAAGCAAGCCGAACTGATTTTCGATGCACGCAACGCCACGGGTGAAAGCCCGGTGTGGAGCGTGCAGGATCAGGCCCTTTACTGGGTCGACATCCCCAACAAGCGCCTGTACCGCTGGAACCTGGCCGATGCCAGCACGCACAGCTGGGAGGCGGACGAGATGCTCGCCTGCATCGCCCGACGCACGGATGGCAGCTGGATCGCCGGCATGCAGAGCGGCATCTTCCAACTGACGGCCGGTGACGATGGTCGACTGCACGGTGAACGCCTGGTCGACGTCAGCCATGCCCGCGAGGGCATGCGTTTCAACGACGGCCGCTGTGACCGCCAGGGGCGGTTCTGGGCGGGCAGCATGCTCATGGACATGGCCGCTGGCGCCAATGTCGGCGCGCTGTACCGCTATGATGGCGCCGGCCAGAGCGCTCTCCCTGTGCTGCTCGATGACCTGATCGTACCCAACGGCCTGGGCTTCAGCCCGGATGGCCGCACCCTCTACCTGTCCGACTCGCACCCTTCGGCGCAGCTCATCTGGGCGTTCGATTACGACATCGACAGCGGCACGCCGCACAACCGACGCCTGTTCGTCGACATGAACGACTACCCCGGCCGCCCCGATGGCGCTGCCGTGGATGCAGAAGGCTGCTACTGGATCTGCGGTAACGATGCCGGCCTGATCCATCGCTTCACCCCAGCCGGTCGCCTCGATCGCTCACTGCACGTGCCGGTGAAGAAGCCGACCATGTGCGCCTTCGGCGGCGCCAACCTGGACACCCTGTACGTCACCTCGATTCGCCCGGGCGGCAACCTGGACGATCAACCTCTGGCCGGTGGCGTTTTCGCCCTGCAGCCAGGCGTCGGTGGCCTCGAAGAAACACCGTTGCAGCCCTGATCACCACCCTCCGGGGAATCCCTGCTCTACCGGCCTCTGGCGCTTCATCACGCAGCACACCAACAAAAACAATATGGAGTTTCACATGAACCTCACGCGCACGTTGCTCATCGCCGCACTCCCGCTGGCCATCGGCCTGTCGAGCCTGGCCCAGGCCGCGACCACCCTGAAGATGGCTGAAATCCATCCCGCCGGTTACCCGACCGTGGTGGCCATGGAAAACCTCGGCAAGAAACTCGAGGAAGCCACCAACGGCGAAATCAAGTACCGCATGTTCGCCGGCGGCGTCCTGGGTTCGGAAAAGGAAGTGATCGAACAGACCCAGATCGGCGCGGTGCAAGTGACTCGTGTGAGCCTTGGCTCGGTGGGCCCGGTGGTACCGGATACCAACGTGTTCAACATGCCGTTCGTGTTCCGCGACGTCGACCACATGCGCAAGGTCATCGACGGCGAGATCGGCCAGGAGATCCTCGACAAGATCACCGCTTCCGAATTCAACATGGTCGGCCTGGCGTGGATGGATGGCGGCAGCCGCAGCATCTACACCAAGAAGCCGGTTCGCAGGATCGAAGACCTCAAGGGCATGAAGATCCGCGTGATCGGCAACCCGCTGTTCATCGACACCCTCAACGCCATGGGTGCCAACGGCATCGCCATGGACACCGGTGAAATCTTCAGCGCCCTGCAGACCGGCGTGATCGATGGTGCCGAGAACAACCCGCCCACCCTGCTCGAGCACAACCACTTTCAGTCGGCCAAGTACTACACCCAGACCCATCACCTGATCCTCCCGGAGCCGTTGATGATGTCCAAGACCGCCTGGGAGAAACTGACCCCGGAGCAGCAGGAGCTGGTCAAGAAGTTCGCCAGGGAGGCGCAGCTCGAAGAGCGCAAGCTGTGGGACGCCAAGAGCGCAGCCAGCGTCGAGAAACTGAAAGCGGCCGGCGTCGAGTTCATCGAGGTCGACACCAAGCCCTTCTATGACGCCACAGCCCCGGTCCGCGAGAAATATGGCGCCCCTTACGCCGAGCTGATCGAACGCATCGAAGCCGTCAAGTAAACCGATCACTCCGACGAATGCCGTGGCGGTGCGTCCTGCGCCGCCGCGCTGTGGTGAAGCCTCATGAAGAATACATTCCTGCGCGCCTGTGACGCCCTGTACATGACCTGCATCTGGGTGGCGGGGCTGTCCATCCTGGTGATGGCCCTGATCATTCCCTGGGGCATCTTCGCCCGCTACGTACTCGGTGCCGGCTCCAGTTGGCCAGAGCCCGTGGCCATTTTGCTGATGGCACTGTTCACCTTCGTCGGCGCTGCGGCCAGTTATCGCGCCGGGGCGCACATGGCCGTGACCTCCCTGACCGATCGCCTGCCGAGCGCCTGGCATGGCGCAATCACTCTGCTGGTGGAACTGCTGATGGCCACGGTGTGCCTGTTCATGCTCGTCTGGGGCGTCAAGCTGTGCATGGCGACCTGGAACCAGTTCCTCGCCTCGCTGACCTCGGTGCGCGTGGGCATCGCCTACTCCCCTATTCCAATCGGTGGCTTGGTGACCCTGGTGTTCATCCTCGAAAGGCTGCTGTTCGGCAATCAGAGTGGCCGACGCGTGAGCGACTACGAGCAGGTCGAAGACAGCAAGGAGGCCGTGTAAATGGACGCGCTCATCCTGCTTGGCAGTTTCGTCCTGTTGATCCTGCTGCGTATGCCGGTGGCCTACGCCCTGGGTCTGTCCGCGCTGATCGGCGCCTGGTGGATCGACATCCCGCTGCACGCGGTGATGATTTCCGTCACCGGCGGCATCAGCAAGTTCTCCCTGCTGGCCATTCCGTTCTTCGTACTCGCCGGTGCGATCATGGCGGAAGGCGGCATGTCCCGACGCCTGGTGGCTTTCGCTGGCGTACTGGTAGGTTTCGTGCGAGGCGGCCTGTCGCTGGTCAACATCATGGCCTCGACCTTTTTCGGCGCCATCTCCGGCTCGGCCCTGGCGGATACCGCTTCGGTCGGCTCGGTGATGATCCCGGAGATGGAGCGCAACGGTTACCCCCGCGAGTACGCCACCGCCGTAACGGTGAGTGGCTCGGTACAGGCGCTGCTGACGCCGCCGAGCCACAACTCGGTGATCTACTCGCTGGCCGCTGGCGGCACCGTCTCCATCGCCTCGCTGTTCATCGCCGGCATCGGCCCGGGTCTGCTGCTCAGCGCCGTGATGATGGGTCTGTGCATGTTCTTCGCCAAGAAGCGCAACTACCCGAAAGGCGACGTCATCCCGCTCAAGCAGGCACTGAAGATCTGCATGGATGCCATCTGGGGCCTGTTCACCATGGTGATCATCCTCGGCGGCATCATCTCCGGCATCTTCACCGCCACCGAGTCGGCGGCCATCGCGGTGCTGTGGGCGTTCTTCGTCACCCTGTTCATCTACCGCGACTACAAGTGGCGTGACCTGCCCAAGCTGATGCATCGCACGGTACGTACCATCTCCATCGTGATGATCCTGATCGCCTTCGCCGCCAGCTTCGGCTACATCATGACGCTGATGCAGATCCCGTCGAAGATCACCTCCGCGTTCATGACCATCTCCGACAACCGCTACGTGATTCTGATGTGCATCAACTTCATGTTGCTGGCCCTGGGCACGGTGATGGACATGGCGCCGCTGATCCTGATCCTCACCCCGATCCTGTTGCCGGTGGTGCTGTCGATCGGTGTCGACCCGGTGCACTTCGGCATGATCATGCTGGTCAACCTGGGTATCGGGCTGATAACGCCACCGGTGGGTGCGGTGCTGTTCGTTGGCGCGGCGATCGGCAAGGTCACCATCGAAAACACCGTCAAGGCACTGCTGCCGTTCTACGCTGCACTGTTCATGGTGCTGATGGCCGTGACCTACATCCCGGCCATTTCGCTGTGGCTGCCTAGCGTCGTACTCTGATACCGATACACCCGCGGCGGGTCGCGTGCATACGCGACCCGCCGTTTTTTTTAGCGCGGCGAGAACGGCCACCAAACCGTCAGGCGCTCCAGGCTGAACACGATACGGAAATTGCTGACATGACGTCCCCTGCCCTGTTTCCCCGCCATATCGCCGTGCTGTTGCTGGCCCTGCTGGCGTGCTCCTTCGCCGGCAACCACATCGCCGCGCGCATCGCTTTCGACAACCACACCGGCCTGCTGCTGGCGATCCTGTGCCGCTCCGGTGTCACCATGCTGGTGCTGCTGGGCATCGTCCTCTGGCAACGCCAGGCGCTGCAGATGCCACCGGGTGCCTGGCGCTGGCAACTGCTGCTGGGCCTGCTGATCGCCACCCAGAGCATCTGCCTGTACTCGGCCGTGGCGCGCATTCCGGTGGCGCTCGCGTTGCTGGTCGGCAATACCTTTCCGATCCTGCTCGCCCTGCTCACCTGGGCGCTGGGCGGCTCGGCACCGACGCGCCGCACGGTGATGCTCATGGGCCTGATCCTGCTTGGTCTGGTGTTCGCCCTGGATCTTCCCGCACGCCTGAGCGCCAGCGAGCCGGCCGGCCCGGAATGGGTGGTCGGAGTCAGCGTGTCGTTCCTCGCCGCCTGCGTATTCGCCTGCGCGCTGTGGATCACCGACCACAAGCTGTCGAGCCTGCGCGGCTCGGTGCGCAGCATGCTGACGCTGATGATCGTGTTCAGCAGCATGGCGCTGGCGGGCAGCGCCGACCTGATCCCTGGCGGCATGAACCTGCCGGGCAACGAGACCGGCTGGATAGCGCTGGGCGCCCTGGTGCTGCTTTACGGCATCGCCTTCTGCATGCTGTTCGTCAGCGTGCCGCGCCTGAACATGGCCAAGAACGCACCGGTGATGAACATGGAGCCCATCGCCACCCTGCTGTTCGGCTGGCTGCTGCTGGATCAGGTCTTGAGCGGTATGCAGATGATCGGCGGGGCGATCGTGCTGGCGGGGATCGTTCTGCTGACCTATCGCAAGGATGCCTGAGCATCCATATACGATCAGCTGCGCGTCGGCACTGCGGCGTTGGAAACGGGCCGGATCGCCCGCCCGTTTCTGCCTTGCAGGGCTCAGGCCTGCTTGACGACCACTTCAGCGGCCTCGTGGGCCTGACGCAGCCGCTCGCGGCTGTTGGTCAGGTGCAGGCGCATGGCGGCACGTGCGGCGTCGGAGTCCTGGCGGGCGATGGCCTCGAAGATCTGCTCGTGCTCGCGCTCCAGGCGCGCCATGTAGTGGGCATGGTCGTCATGGGCGATACGCGCCGAGTTCAGCCGCGTGCGCGGAATGATGCTGGTACCCAGATGGCTCATGATATCGCTGAAGTAGCGATTGCCGGTGGCGTTGGCGACCTGCAGGTGAAACTGGAAATCGGACGACACCGCATCGCTTTCGTGGGCCGCGCCTTCGTTCAGCGCATCCAGAGCCTGGCGCATCGACGCCAGCTGTTCGGGCGTCCGTCGTTGCGCAGCCAGGCCAGCCGACTCGACTTCCAGGCTGATGCGCAGCTCGAGCACGGCCAGCACTTCACGCAGGGTGACGATGGTCGCCGGGTCGATGCGAAAGCCGCCGGGGTTGGGCGTGTCCAGAACGAAGGTGCCGATGCCATGGCGGGTTTCCACCAGGCCGGAAGCCTGCAACCGCGACAGCGCTTCACGCACCACGGTGCGGCTGACGCCCTGCTCTTCCATGATCGCCGACTCGGTCGGCAACTTGTCGCCACGCTTGATCAGCCCATCGCGAATGCGCTGAGACAGCTCTGCGACCAGCTCCTGGGCCAGGCTGCGGTGCTTGCGGCGAGCACGTGGCGGCGTGTTCTGATTTTCCATAGCAATCGTTATCGTCTGGGTGGCCGAACTGCATCATATATCAGGCAGTTGTATGATGACACGTGGTTCGTTTATCTCCGGCACATGACTGCTTAACTGCACAGGTACCCCACCATGCCGCTCGACACCTTGCACCTGCAGGATCGCCTCACCCGCCTGACCTTGGCGCCACAAACCGGCGGCAGCATCGCCAACTGGACGATCAAGGACAGTGGCCAACCCTTGCTGCGTCATGCAGACCAGCAAGCCTTGCAGGCCGGCAGTGCCCGTAGGCTCGGCTGCTACCCCCTGGCCCCCTGGTCGAACCGCATCACCGGTGGCGGCTTCGACAACCCGCAAGGCTGGCTCGCGCTGGCGGCCAATGCCGACAACTCGGCGCTGCCGATCCATGGCAGCGCCTGGCAGCAGGCCTGGCAGGTGATCGAGCACAGCGACGATTCGGCCCTGCTACGCCTCGACAGCCAGACCCCCTTCGCCTATGTCGCAGAGCAGCGGATTCGCCTGCACGATGGGCGCCTGGACATTCGCCTGCAGGTCACCCACATGGCCGACACCCCGGTGTGGCATGGCCTGGGCCTGCATCCGTACTTCCCACGCACGCCGGCTACCCGCCTGCAAGCCAGTGCGGGGCAGGTCTGGAATTGCGACGCGAACAGCCTGCCAACGCAACTGAGCGAACTGCCCGAGCACTGGGACTTCAACCAAGAGCGTGATCTTCCGGTGCAGCACACCGACAACGCCTTCACGGACTGGAACGGCCAGGCGCGGATCCTCCAGCCCGACGCCGGCTACAGCCTCGAGATCAGCGCCGAAGGCAGTGACCTGTACCTGTTGTTCTGCCCTGAGCGCTTGCCCTTCTTCTGCTTCGAGCCGGTCAGCCACCCGGTGGATGCCCACCATATGCCAGGCAAGCCCGGGCTAGTGCTGCTACACAGGGGAGAGAGCCACAGCCTGGCGTTCAGCCTGCAGTACCGCGCGTTCAGCGCGGATCGCAACATCCGGTAACGGTGCTGGACTTTCGGTGTACTTTGACGATAATCGGCCGCCACCCTCGGGGATTTCCAGCTGCACTGGACGTCAGTTGCCGGAACTTTGCCGGGAGTAAACGCTTCGAACCGACGTGGCGACCGTATCAGTGAGACCGCCTGGTCTTACGTTGTCGCCCGCCTCCTATCAAAAACCATGGGTACTATCGTGACGAAAGACGAACTGCGCGACGAACTCGAGCGCCAGGCGCAGCGTTACAAGGATGTATACGGCGGAGAGGTCATCACTTACGCCGCCCAACCGGATCCGGAGCGCAAGCCGTGGCGCAAGCGAGCCAGCCTGCTCGATCAGGCATTCGATAAAGAAATCGAGAAGATCGAGAAGGACTTGTCCAGCAAGGAAGAAGCCAGAATCGAAAGCGCCTGACCAACTGGCCGATGCCGGCGGGCACGCACTGGCACGCCGCCGACGGTGCAGTGTTCAGCGTCGTTTCGACGTGGGCTTGCCGCCCAGCAAAGACCCCAGCACACCGCGAACCAGTTGCCGACCGAGTTGATTGGCGACCTGGCGCATGGCGCTTTTCATTGCCTGCCCGGCCAACCCGCCGAGGAACTCGCCGGCCACGCTGACCGTGGAAGGTGGTGCCTCGCCCGCTTGCACGTGCTCGCTCGCCTGGGTCGCTCGCGCGGTGAGGATCTCGTAGGCCGACTCCCGGTCGAACGCCTTGTCGTAGCGACCGGCCAGCGGCGATTGGCGAATCAGGCCATCGCGCTCACCTGCTTGCAACGGCCCGATACGCGATTGCGGCGGGGCGATGGCAACACGCTGCACCATCGCCGGCGTGCCCTTGTCTTCCAGGGTGCCCACCAGGGCTTCGCCGATCCCCAGCTCGGTCAGCACCGCCAGGCAATCGAACGCCGGGTTGGGCCGGAAGCCATCGGCCACCGCCCGCAGCGCCTTCTGCTCCCGGGTGGTGAAGGCCCGCAAGCCGTGCTGGATACGCAGGCCGAGCTGCGCCAGGACAGCGTCCGGCAGATCCCCCGGCGACTGGGTGACGAAATACACGCCCACGCCCTTCGAACGGATCAGCCGCACCACCTGCTCCAGCCGCGCCTGCAGGGCCTTTGGCGTGCCGGCGAAAAGCAGATGGGCCTCGTCGAAAAACAGCGCCAGGATTGGTTTATCCGCATCCCCGCGCTCGGGTAGTTGCTCGAAGAGTTCTGCCAGCAGCCAGAGCAGAAAGGTCGCATAGACCTTTGGCGCTTCGTGCACCAGGCGGCTGGCATCGAGCAGGTGAATGCGCCCGCGGCCATCACGATCCGGCTGCAGGATGTCTGCGAGTTGCAGCGCCGGCTCGCCGAACAGCGCCTCACCGCCCTGCTGTTCGAGGCTGGCCAGGCGCCGTAACAGGGCCTGGGCTGAGGCATTGGTGAACAGTGCGCTGTCGGCCCCCAGCACCTGCGGCTGCTCCTTCAGATGGGTCAGCAGGGCCTTGAGATCCTTCAGGTCGAGCAGCAGCAGGCCTTCGCGGTCGGCCACCTTGAACGCGGCATACAGCGCCGCCTGCTGGCTGTCGGTGAGTTCCAGCAGCGCACCGAGCAGAAGCGGGCCCATTTCGCTCAGGGTAGTGCGCAGCGGATGGCCGCTTTGCCCATACACATCCCACAGGCTGAGCGGATAGGCTGTCGGGCTGTGCGCCAGCCAGGGCATGCTGGCGATGCGCTCGGCAACCTTGCCCTGAGGCGCGCCGGCGGCGCCCAGGCCACACAGATCTCCCTTCACATCGGCGGCGAAGACCGCCACGCCGGCCTCGCTGAAGCTCTCGATCAGGCGCTGCAGCGTCACGGTCTTGCCGGTTCCGGTGGCCCCCGCGATGAGGCCATGGCGGTTGGCAAGATGCAATGACTGGCCCACTGCCTGGCCAGCGTCGCCAGCGCCCAGAACGATTTGTGCACTCACAGGCATAATGCCATCTCCTTGTAATAGGATCTGTTGGGACTGCCGCGCCACCACTGGCCGGGCCGGTTTTGCCGCGCTCACGCGTTTCTCGCGGGCTCATGCAAGCCGCCGAACGTCGCGGCGCAGTCGGGCGCAAGCCTCTACGAACCCTAAAGCTTTGCCAGGCTGCTGCCGAAACAGGTCGCAGCGCCGTACACCCTTCCAAGCCGTTGCGCGCCGTTTTCGGCCGCCTCGCAAAGACTGATTCCAGACACCTCCGGACGCAAGATGCCATGACGAGAAACCTGCAGTTCAGCCACAAGATCCTGCTGGCCGCCACCCTGGTGGTCACGGTCGCCTTCGCCCTGTTCAGCCTCTACAACGACAGCCGCCAGCGTAACAGTATCGAGGAGACGCTTCAGAGCAACCTGAGCCAGGCCAGCGATGCCGCGGCAGGCAATATCGAAAGCTGGTTGTCGGGGCGCATCCTGCTGGTCGAGAGCCTGGCGCAGAACCTGGAGCTGGCGATCGCCGCCGGCAACCTGCAGGACGTCATTTCCCGCCCCGTGTACAAGAACGCCTTTCTCTCCACCTATATCGGCCTGCAGGACAACGGGCGCTTCCTGTCCAGCCCGCCCACGCAGATGGCGGCCGGCTACGACCCACGCACACGCCCCTGGTACCAGGACACCGCCAAGGCCAACCGCACGATTCTCACCGCCCCCTATGTCGACCAGATCACCAACTCGCTGGTGATCTCGCCAATCGCACCGGTGCGTGGCGCAGACGGCAAGCCGTTCGGCATTGCCGGCGGCGATGTCAGCCTGGATACGTTGGTCAAGATCATCAACGCCATCGAGCTCGGTGATCTGGGTTACGCCTTCCTGGTCAGCAAGGACGGTACCGTACTGGTTCATCACCAAGCCGACCTGGTAATGAAGAACCTGCGCGACCTCTATCCCAACACCAGCATCGGCCTCGACAGCAAACTGACCGAGGTCGAGCAGGATGGCCAGGATCGGCTGCTGACCTTCGCCCCGGTCAAGGGCCTGCCCGATGTGCAGTGGTACGTGGGGCTCTCCATCGACAAGAACCTGGCCTACGCCGAGCTGAATGAATTCCGCCTGTCCGCGGCCATCGCCACGCTGGTTGCCGTGGCACTGATCATCGCCCTGCTCGGCGTGCTGATCCGCGTCCTGATGCGGCCGCTGACCACCATGGGCAAGGCCATGGAAGACATCGCCCGTGGTGAAGGCGACCTGACCAAACGCCTGGCCATCCAGTCCAACGACGAATTCGGCGCCCTGGCCAATTCGTTCAATCGTTTCGTCGAACGTATCCACGCGTCCATTCGCGAGGTGTCCTCGGCCACTGCCCAGGTCAACGAGGTCGCCAAGCTGGTGGTCAACGCGTCCAACTCGTCCATCGTCAACTCGGACGAACAGGCCAGCCGTACCAACAGCGTCGCCGCAGCGATCAACCAGCTCGGCGCCGCCGCTCAGGAAATCGCCCGCAATGCCGCGGACGCTTCCAATCAGGCCTCGGACGCGCGCCTGCAAGCCGAGGATGGCGGCAAGGTGGTGCAGCAGGCGATCAAATCCATGACCGAGCTGTCGAGCAAGGTAATCGACGCCCGCGCCAAGATCGAGATGCTCAACGGCAAGACCGTGGACATCGGGCAGATCCTCGAGGTGATCAAGAGCATCTCCCAGCAGACCAACCTGCTCGCCCTCAACGCCGCCATCGAAGCCGCCCGCGCCGGTGAGGCGGGGCGGGGCTTCGCCGTGGTCGCCGACGAGGTGCGCAACCTCGCCCACCGCACCCAGGAGTCGGCGCAGGAAATCGAGAAGATGATCGAAGAGCTGCAGGTCGGCTCCCGGGAGTCGGTCACCACCATGACCGAGAGCCAGCATTACAGCGAGCAAAGCGTGGCGGTCGCCAACCAGGCCGGCGACCGCCTGGGCAGCGTCACCGTGCGCATCGGCGAGATCGATGGCATGAACCAGTCGGTGGCGACCGCCACCGAAGAGCAGACCTCGGTGATCGAGGCGTTGAACATGGACATCACGGAAATCAACACCCTCAATCAGGAAGGCCTGGAAAACCTCCAGGCCACCCTGCGGGCCTGCGCGGACCTGGAGCAACAGGCGGCTCGTCTGACCCATCTGGTCGGCAGCTTCCGTATCTGATCGCGCAGAAAACCAGAAAGGGCGCCATTGGCACCCTTCCTGGTGGATATTCGACCCGCTACCTGTCCGGCGTAGCGTCGCGCTCACGCTGCAGGCGCTGCCACAACGCCTCGGCGCCCGTGAACTCGGCGCCATCCTCTTCGCTCAACGCCTGCGGGTCGTAACGCCGCACGCACCCCTCTCCCACGGTGGGAGGGGGTGTTGCCGTGCCGGGTGCGTGGGCTTCATCGTCACTCATCGGGATCAGCCCCTGGGATGGCCCTGTTCATGCTGGGCGAACTCCTTCATCGCCAGCAGCACATCGTGGCGGCTGATCTGACCGACCAGCTTGCCCCCCTCGACGACCGGGAAACGTCGGCGCCGCCCCTTCAGGAAACGCTCGGCCACCTCGATGATGTCGGCTTCCGGTGAGGTGGTCTCGACGTTGGTGGTCATGTAGGAGCCGATAGTGCCGCCGGTCGACTCGTAATAGGCCCCCTGAAGAATGCCGCGCAGGCAGTCGCCCTCCGACAGCAGGCCGACCAGGCGCTCGTGGTCGTCGACCACCGGCGCGCCGGAAATACGCTGTTCAAGCAATCTGTTGATGGCCGTGAACAGGTCGGTGTCGGCCTGGAAGGTGACCACGTGACGGGTCATGTAATCACGCACTTTGACGGACTTGAGCATGAGCGCGGGCTCCCTTATTCGAGCATCGGGTCGACTGGATCAGTCGAACACAACGGTCTTGTTGTTGTGCACCAAGACCCGGTCTTCCAAGTGATAGCGCAGACCGCGGGACAACACCATCTTTTCCACGTCCTTGCCGAGGCGCACCATTTCTTCGATGCTCTCGCGGTGGCTGACACGCACCACGTCCTGTTCGATGATCGGGCCGGCATCCAGCTCCTCGGTCACGTAGTGGGACGTGGCGCCGATCAGCTTGACGCCTCGCAGCGAGGCCTGATGGTAAGGCTTGGCCCCGACGAAGGACGGCAGGAAGCTGTGGTGGATGTTGATCACGCGCTGGGCATAGTCCTGGCACAACTTGGGCGGCAGGATCTGCATGTAGCGGGCCAGCACGATGGCATCGGCACGATGCTCCGCGACTAGGCGCGAGACCTCGTCGAAGGCCGGTTGCTTGTTCTGCGCGTCCACCGGCACGTGGATGAACGCAATGCCGTGCCATTCGACCATGCTGCGCAGGTCATCATGGTTGGAGATCACGCAGGGGATATCGCAATCGAGTTCATTGCTGTGCCAGCGGTGCAGCAGGTCTGCCAGGCAGTGGGACTCACGGCTGGCCATCAGTACCACGCGTTTCTTCTGTGCCGAATCGGTGATCCGCCACTCCATGGAGAATTCCCGGGCGATGGGCGAAAACGCCTGATTGAAACCATCCAGGTCGAAGGGCAGCGAATCGGCACGGATTTCATGGCGCATGAAAAACCAGCCACTCTGCGTGTCCGAATGGTGGCTGGCCTCGGTGATCCAGCCATTGTAGGTGGCCAGAAAGTTACTGACCTTGGCCACGATGCCGGTACGGTCAGGGCAGGCAATGACCAGCCGAAAAGTGCGCATGAACAACTCCAGAGAAATAGCGAAGGCGCGCATTTTAGCCAGACTAACGAAAAACTGCAGTAGCCGGACTGAGCGACCGGCGTCCGCTCACCGGAAAAGCGCGATGCAATACCGCAAACGCCAGCTAACAAGCGGCTCACCCGCGGGCGGGAGCAGATTGATTCCGTATGTTTTCAAATGCCAATAACACGGTCTTTTGCTGTTAGCGCTTGCAACTTCTTTTCAACATGAACGTCTCTTCACTACAAACCGGTTTACTTATAATTAACCGGTGTCTACCATAAGCAACACTTGGTCACCACTCCCTGCATTAAAGGTAAACACATGTCCTTGATCACCGAATACCGTACCCTCGAAGAAAACATCAAAGAACTGCAGGAGCGCCTGAAGAATCTGTCGCAAGATGACAAACTGAAGAAAGAACTGGAGTTCGAAGGCAAGCTGCGCACCCTGATGGGCGAATACCAGAAATCGCTGCGCGACATCATCGCGCTTCTGGATCCGGATGCCAAAGCCAGCAAGGCTCAGCGCAATGCCAAGGCGGCACCGATTGGCAGCAAGCGTGCACGCAAAGTTAAGCAGTACAAGAATCCGAATACCGGCGAAGTCATCGAAACCAAAGGTGGCAATCACAAGACGCTGAAAGAGTGGAAAGCCAAGTGGGGCGCCGACGTCGTCGAGGGTTGGGCGACCCTGCTCGGCTGATACCAGGTCGGGGCTGTGAGGCCATGAAGAACGCCAGCATCGCTGGCGTTTTTTATGGGCGCTGTTATATCCCGATCACCCGCATCGAAAAACCAACTCGGCCTGTTGCAGCCAGCAGCAACTCCTCCGCCAGCGCGCTCGTTATATCGCACTGATGGCCAATTGACTTACAGCGCGTAGCGCTCGCGCAACTGCTGCGCATGAGCGCTCCATGCCCTCAGTATCGCCCGTTGAGTATCTGTCGCGGTAGTCAGGTATTGCGCCATGTCCGCCTCGAAACTTGCCAATGTATTGGGCGCCCCCCATTCGGGCAGACTGAGGCGTTGCCGACACAACGTTTCCCAGCGCGCCTGCTCTTCAGCATTCAGGGTGCCTGGAAAGTTGCGAGCGCGATAACGAAACAGCAGTTCGGGTAGCCGTTGATCATCGAATGGCCAGCGCTGCGTGGCCAACTGCTGTGGCTCGCTGGTGCGTACCTGCTCGCACAGTCGGCGGTCACGATCGCCGATAAAACCGTCATATAGCTGTTGTTCCGGGTCACTGACAGCGGCAAAACTGTCCTCTTCGTATACCTGTGGCAATTTGTCCTGCCACTGCGGCTGACCGTCGATCAGGCGCTGTGCACGAGACGAGTAATCGGCTTTGTCCAGTTGCAGCCGCTGGCAGTCTTCCGGGCGCAGCACACTCAAGGGTGCAACCACCGGACAACGGTTGATATGGATGAGCTTGAGCGGCACTGGCAGTTCACCCTCGGCCAGTTGGTCACGTCGGCTGTAAAGGCGGCGACGCAGTGCTGCGCCCTCTTCGTCCAGCAACGGCGTGGCATCGAGATGCAGGTCGCAGACGATCAGTGCGTTGCGATTACGAGGGTGCCAGGCCAGTGGCAGCACGATGCCAAGATAGTGACGCGCCCCCGAGAAGCGCCCGGAGACATGCACCATGGGCTGCAACAGGCGTATCTGGTCGAGCACCCGCTGCTTGCCACGCAGCTCATAGAGGTAGTCGTAGAGCTTCGGCTGACGCTGGCGCATCAGGCGCGCCAGGGCGATGGTCGCACGCACGTCGGACAACGCGTCGTGCGCCTGGCCATGCTCGATGCCGTTGGCAGCGGTCAGCCGCTCCAGCTTGAGGCTGACGCCCGTCTCATCCTGCGGCCACTCGATCCCCTCCGGGCGCAGTGCATAGGCGGTTCGCAGCATGTCGATGAGATCCCAACGGCTGTTGCCGCCCTGCCATTCTCGTGCATAGGGATCGAAGAAGTTGCGATACAGGCTGTAGCGCGTCACCTCGTCATCGAAACGCAGACTGTTGTAGCCCACGCCACAGGTGCCGGGGCGGGCCAGTTCGGCATGCACGCGCGTCATGAATTCGGCTTCGCTCACCCCTTCGCGAGCCAGCCGCTCGGGACCGATACCGGTAATCAGGCAGGCAGCCGGGTGTGGCAGGATGTCGTCACTGGGCCGGCAGTAGAGATTGACCGGCGCTTCGATTTCGTTGAGCTGCTCGTCGGTGCGGATGCCCGCAACCTGCAAGGGTCGATCGCGGCGCGGATCGATGCCGGTGGTTTCGTAGTCGTACCAGAACAGGCTCGAAGACACGGGGGGCTCCTGTGGGCAATGGGTGACCCAGTTTAGGGTCTGTCAGTCGCCGATCACAAACGGCGACACGCCTTGCAAAGGTTGATCGGCCGCACACGCCGAGCGAATGCAGGGGGCAGGCCCTTGTCCAGTTGACGCCACACCTTTAACATTACGAAACAATCTTACTTGCGCTCGCCAAGGATGAACCATGAGTGACACGCTCTCCACAAACCCCTACGCCGTTCCCACCAGCGAACTGCAGCAAACTCCCGGTGACGCGCAGACGCCGAGCATCGAACAGGCGCTCAGCCGCGGCTATGATTTCAGCATTGGCGCGCTGATCAGCGAAGCCTGGCAGCTGACCAAGGGCACCAAGGGCATCATCATCGGCGGCTTCCTGGCCTTCTACGTGGTGATGTTCGTCGCCACGTTCATCATCGGTGCCGTACTCGGCATCTTCACGGTGTTAAGCGACAACATTGCGCTGATCATCATCGCGCAGATGGTGACGACCATCCTCGCCTCCGCAGTGTCCTACCCGTTCATTGCCGGCCTGAACATGGTCGGCATTCGCCGTGCCGCTGGGCAACCCTATGGCTTCAATGAAATCTTCAGCCATTTCGGGCGCATCGTACCGTTGCTGGTCATCGCCCTGCTGATGATGCTGTTCATCTACTTGGGCATGATCCTGCTGGTGATTCCGGGCCTCTACCTCGCGGTGGCCTACATGCTGGCCATCCCCCTGGTGGTCGAGCGTGGCCTGTCGCCCTGGCAAGCCATGGAAGCATCGCGCAAGGCCATCACGCAGCACTGGTTCAAGGTGTTCGGCCTGTTCCTGCTGCTTGGCCTGATCCTCGCCATCAGCGCCATTCCGCTGTTCATCGGCCTGATCTGGACCATACCGCTGTTCGTCATGTCCATCGGCGTGCTGTATCGCACCATCTTCGGCGTGCTGCCCGTCGCACCCTAGGCGCCTCCTCACCTGGCCGCGGTCTCGCGGCCAGGTTGCTTCCTGCCTCGCTGCTGGCTAGCATCGGGCTTTGCTCATATGACGTGACGATGCCGCCTTCCTCCCCTCCCCCGGCCCTTCGACAACAGCACACGGTGCTGGACACGCGCTATCAGGTAGAGACTCCGGAAGGCATCGACCTGGCCTTGCGCCCTGCAGGCCTGGTACCACGCGCGCTGGCTTTCACCATCGACCTGCTGATCCGCGGCACGATGCTCGCGGCCGTCTACCTGACGTTCGGCCTGTTCGGCCAGCTCGGCATGGGCATCGCCACCCTCGTGCTGTTCCTGGTGACCTGGTGGTACATGGTGCTGTTCGAAGTACTCAACCAGGGCCGCTCGCCGGGCAAGCAATTACTCGGCCTGCGGGTGGTGCATGACGATGGCACGCCGATCGGCTGGCCGGCCTCCCTGACGCGCAACCTGCTGCGCGTCGTCGACCTGCTGCCTTTCGCCTACACCCTGGGCATCATCAGTTGCCTGAGCAATCGCGCCTTCAAGCGCCTTGGCGACATTGCCGCAGGTACTCTGGTGGTCTATCGCGATCAGCCCGTCAAGCGCCCCAACCTGCCGGAGGCCGACGCAACGCCTGCACCCTTCCCTCTCGATTTCGCCGAGCAGCGCGCCATACTGGCTTTCGCCGAGCGCGGCGAAGGCCTGTCGACCGCGCGGCGCGCCGAGCTGGCGGCCATCCTCGCCGAGCCCCTGCAGGTGAATGCCGAACAGGCGGAAGGCAGAATCAACGGCATCGCCCGCAGCCTGCTGGGGCCGACATGAAGCAGAGTCTTTTCGAATCCAGGCACCAGCCACAGTGGCAGGCCTTCAGCGAGCAGCTTGGTCGACTGGAGGCAGGCAAAGCCGATGGGGAGAAAAGCCGTACCTTCGCTGCCGACTACCGCCGCCTGTGCCAGCATCTCGCCCTGGCCAGGGAGCGCGGCTACAGCAACCACCTGATCGATGAGCTGCAGCAACTGGCGTTGCGGGGCCATCAACAGTTCTATCGTCATCGCAGCGCCATAGGCCCGCAACTGATCGGCTTCGTGCTGGCCGGTTTTCCGCGCCTGGTGCGTGAGGAATGGCGCCTGGTAATGATCGCCAGCCTGCTGTTTTTCGGCAGCCTGGCCGTCATGGGCACCCTCGTCTACCTGTTTCCCGACCTCATCTACAGCCTCATGGACCCCGGCCGGGTCAGCGAGATGGAGAGCATGTACGACCCTGATACCTCGCGTCTGGGACGCTTCGGCGAGCGCGACTCCGGCGATGACTGGATGATGTTCGGTTACTACATCATGAACAACATCGGCATCGCCTTTCAGACCTTCGCCAGCGGTCTGCTGTTCGGCGTCGGCAGCCTGTTCTTCCTGCTGTTCAACGGACTGCTGATCGGCGCCGTGGCCGGTTACCTGACGCAACTGGGCTACGGCGAAACCTTCTGGTCGTTCGTGATCGGTCATGGCGCCTTCGAGCTGACCGCCATCGCCCTGGCCGGCGCCGCGGGCCTCAAGCTCGGCTGGGCACTGCTGGCTCCCGGGCGCCTGCGCCGTGGCGAAGCACTGCGTCTGGCCGCCACGCGCGCAGTACGGCTGCTGGGCGGGGCGGCCCTGTTCCTGCTGATCGCAGCCTTCATCGAGGCCTACTGGTCATCCATGACCTTCACCACGCCCCATAGCAAATACTGGGTGGGCGCCGGGCTCTGGACGCTGGTCCTGGCTTACCTGTGCCTGGCCGGCAGGGGACGACATGCGCCTGACTGACGCCAGCGTGGCGATCCGCCCACGCACACCCTGGGAAGCCGTCGATCTCGGCGTGCTCATGGCCGGCCGCCACCGCGGCCTGCTGATGGCCAGTTGGGCGGCCGTCACCCTGCCGGTCTTTGCCCTGCTCTGTGCGCTGCTGTGGCAGTACCCCAGTTGGGCCTTATTGGTTTTCTGGTGGTTGAAGCCGGCTTTCGAACGGCTACCGCTGTACATCCTGTCCCGCGCGCTGTTTGCCGATACGCCGACCTTCAAGCAGGCGCTCAAGGCGTTGCCCGGCCTGCTCAAGCCGCAGTTGCTGGCCAGCCTCACCTGGCGACGCTTCAGCCCGACTCGCAGCTTCGACCTCCCGGTGCTGCAGCTCGAAGGCCTCAAGGGCAAGGCGCGGGCGCAGCGACTCAACGTGCTGGCGCAACGCGATGCCGGTGCCGCGACCTGGCTGACCCTGGTTGGCGTGCACCTCGAAATGGCCTTGTGGATAGGGCTGGGCAGCCTGGGCTACCTGCTGATCCCCACCCAGGTGTCCACCGAATGGGACTGGCAGAGCCTGATCAATGCCGATACCAGTGAGTGGTTCTGGCTGGAGCACCTCTCCAACCTGGCCTACGTGCTGCTGCTGATTGTCTGGGAACCGATCTACGTCGCCTGCGGCTTCAGCCTGTACCTGAACCGCCGCACCGCGCTGGAGGGCTGGGATATCGAACTGGCCTTCCGCCGCCTGCGCCAGCGCCTGACCGGTGTTGCCTATGCGCTGCTGATGGGCTGCGGGCTGCTGCTGGCGCAGGTGCCGACGCCTGCGCTGGCAGACACGCCGCACGCCTGCCCACTGCCCACCGAAGACCCCAATGGCCCCCAGGCGGCACGGCTGCTTGCGCAACCGCTGAGCAGCGAAGCCTCCCGCCAATCGGTGCTGACGATCCTCGACCAGCCGCCCTTCGAGAACCGCGAGACGGTCACCCGCTGGCGCTTTGGCGACGACGACCAGGCCGATGAACAGGCGTCCTCGCAGGACACCCGCAAGGCGCTGGAAAACCTGCTGGAGATGTTCGAGAACTGGAGCGCACTGAAAGGCATCGCGCTGTTCTTCGAAGCCCTGCTGTGGGCGTTGCTGATCGGCATCATCGGCCTGGTGCTGTGGCGCTACCGCGAATGGCTGAGCGCCTTCGCAGGGCGAGTACGGCTGCGCCCCCCGGAAACGGATCGGTTGCCGGACCAGCTGTTCGGCCTGGAAGTGCAGCCACAGAGCCTGCCGGACGATGTCGCCGGCAGCGCCGAACGGCTCTGGCAGGACGACCCACGGGCGGCCCTCGGCCTGCTCTACCGCGCCCTGCTCAGCCGCCTGCTTCATGACCACAGGTTGCCACTCAAGAGTTCCCATACCGAAGCTGAAGTGCTGCCCCTGGTCGACGGCCTCGACGACCCGGAACTCAGCAACTTCAGCCAGACCCTGACCCGTCACTGGCAGAACCTAGCCTATGGCCACCGCCCACCACCGGCGGAGGCGCGCGCCGCGCTGTGCAATGACTGGCGACGCCTGATCGAACACGGTGGCCGGCCATGAATCGCACCGCACGTTTCGTCATCGGTGCTTTGCTGGTACTGGGCCTAGGCCTGCTCGGCAGCTATTTACTGGGCCGTGCCGAGCCCTACCAGGAGGAAGTGAGCCACGGCCCCTCACCACAGGCACGCGCCAACCCCTATATGGCCGCCGAGCATTTCCTGCGCAAACAGGGCCTGGAGGTGGCGCGTGCCGACAATCTCGCCGGCCTGGCCACATTGCCCAGCCGTGGCCATACCCTGGTGTTGCTCGGTAACCGCAGCAACCTGACGCCACGCCAAAGCCAGCGCCTGCTGCAATGGGCGGCACAGGGTGGTCACCTGCTGTTCATCGCCGAGCGCATGTGGGATGAGGAAAAAGGCCAGAGCGGCGACCTGCTGCTCGATGCCCTGGGCGTGCAGCAATACCCGGTCGAGAAACTCGACGAAGACGAGGAAGAAGCGGACAGCGCTGCCGACGAAGAAACCCCGGAGCCAGCCAGCGAGCAAAGCGGAGAAAAACCGACGGATGCCTATCCGCAGCTGACCAAACTGTACCTGGAGAACGAGCAGGCGCCGGCCTATGTCGATTTCGATACCGATTTCCACCTCTACGACGCCAATAACCTGGCCCATGTCTGGGCCAACAGCGGCGAAGCCACGCACCTGCTGCAGATCTACCGCGGCGATGGGCTGATCAGCATCGTCACCGACGCCTGGATCTGGCAGAACGCCAACCTGGCCGATTACGACAACGCCTGGCTGCTCTGGTACCTCACCCAGGACAGTGCCGTCACCCTGGTCTACAACGCCGACCGCGACAACCTGCTGACCCTCCTGCAACGCCACTTCGCTCCGGCCCTGCTGGCCCTCGGCCTCCTGCTGCTACTGGGCCTCTGGCACGCCGGCCAGCGTCGCGGCCCGCTGTTGCAAGCGCAACCGGCGAGCCGCCGGCAATTGCAGGAACACCTGCGCGGTGCAGCCGACTTCCTGCTCCGCCATGCTGGCCAGCAGCGCCTGCTGGACAACCTGCAGCAGGACATACTGCGCCGCGCCCGTCGCCGTCACCCCGGCTTCGAGCGCCTGGGCGTCGCCGATCAGTGGCAGATACTCGGCCGCCTCAGCCGCCAACCGTCTACGGCCATCAGCCAGGCCATGCGCCCGCTGAGCAAGCAACGCCTTTCCGCCAGCGACTTCACCCGCCAGGTCGCCCACCTGCAAACACTCAGGAATGCCCTATGAGCGAATACACGCCCGATCAGCCGAGCAGTCCGACCAGCGAAGCGGCCGATACGGCCGCCGTGCCGGCCACCAGCAATATCGCCCAGCAGCGCCAGCGTGCCAGCCAGTTGGCCCAGGCCCTGCGCCTGGAGCTACAGAAGGCGGTGATCGGCCAGACGGCGGTGATCGATGATGTGCTCACCGCGCTGATCGCCGGTGGCCATGTGCTGCTCGAAGGCGTGCCCGGCCTGGGCAAGACCCTGCTGGTGCGCGCCCTGGCCCGCTGCTTCGGCGGCGAGTTCGCACGTATCCAGTTCACGCCCGACCTGATGCCCAGCGACATCACCGGCCATGCCGTGTACGACCTGCAGAGCGAACAGTTCAAGCTGCGCAAGGGGCCGATCTTCACCAACCTGCTGCTCGCCGACGAGATCAACCGCGCCCCGGCCAAGACCCAGGCAGCCCTGCTGGAAGTCATGCAGGAGCGCCAGGTGACCCTGGAAGGCCGCGCGCTGGCGGTGCCGCTGCCGTTCATGGTGCTGGCCACCCAGAACCCCATCGAACAGGAAGGCACCTACCCGCTGCCGGAAGCCGAACTCGACCGTTTCATGCTCAAGCTGCACATGGATTATCCCGAGCAGGACGAAGAGCTCAGCATGGTCCGTCAGGTGACCCGCTCGACCAAGGCCGACATGCTCGAGGTCACGCCCTTGCGCACACTGCTGCAAGCCAAGGACGTACTGATCATGCAGAGGATCGCCGGCGATCTGCCGCTGGACGAGCAGGTGCTCGATTACGCCGTGCGCCTCGCCCGTGCGACCCGCAGCTGGCCGGGCCTGGCCATCGGCGCCGGGCCCCGCGCGTCCATCGCGCTGGTGCGCGGTGGGCGCGCCCGTGCCCTGCTGCGTGGCGGCGACTTCGTGCTGCCCGATGACATCAAGGGCTGCGCCCTGGCCGTGTTGCACCATCGCGTGCGCCTGTCGCCGGAGCTGGATATCGAGGGGCTGTCCATCGATCAGGTTCTGCTGCAATTGCTCGATCAGGTTCACGCGCCCCGTCTATGAACGCTTCGATCCTGGATAGCCCGGCATGAAGCCTTCCTCCCTGCTGCTGAGCCTGCTGGCCGGGCTGCTGGCGATCGCCATCGTGCTCGGCGCGCTGGATGCCCTGTCCGTTGCCGTGCCGGGGCGTCTCCTCGCGCTGTGGTGGGGCGCCTTGCTGGTGCTCACGGGCGCCGCACTGATCGACGCCCTGCGCCTGCACCGCCGAGCATCGCCACGTGTACAGCGGCACCTGCCGGGCAACCTGCCGCTGGGTCGCTGGAGCGACGTGCGACTGACCGTCCATCACACCTACCCGCGTGCCCTGCACGTCCAGGTATTCGACCATGTCCCCCAGGACATGGCTGTCGAGCATCTGCCGCAGCGGGTCGAGCTGCGCCCGGGCGAACAGACCACCTTCAGCTACCGGGTGCGTCCGTTGCTGCGGGGTCATTTCGTCTTTGCGCGCTGCGAGGTCAGCCTGCCCAGCCCGTTGCATCTGTGGCAGGCGCGGCGCCGCCTGGACGTGCGCGACGAAGCGCGCGTCTACCCGGATTTCGCCCGCCTGTACGGCGCGCAACTGATGGCCGTGGACGACTGGGTCGCCCAGTTGGGCGTGCGCCAGCAGCAGCGGCGCGGCCTCGGCCAGGAATTTCATCAACTGCGCGAATTCCGCGATGGCGACACGCTGCGCCAGATCGACTGGAAGGCCACGGCGCGCAAGCGCACGCCCATCGCCCGTGAGTATCAGGACGAACGTGACCAGCAGATCCTGTTTCTGATCGACTGCGGCCGCCGCATGCGCAGCCAGGACGGCGAGCTGTCGCATTTCGACCATGCGCTCAACGCCAGCCTGCTGCTCGGCTACGTGGCCCTGCGCCAGGGCGATGCGGTGGGCCTGATGACCTTCGCCGGCGAGCAAAACCGCTACCTGGCGCCGGTCAAGGGCCAGGCTCAGGTCAATGTGCTACTCAACGCCGTCTACGACCTGCAGAGCACCCAGCGCCCGGCCGACTACGCCGCCGCAGCCGATAGCCTGCTCGGCCGCCAGGGCAGGCGGGCCCTGGTGGTGCTGATCAGCAACCTGCGCGACGAAGATGACGAGGAGTTGCTGGGGGCGGTGAAACGCCTGGAGCGCAGGCACCGGGTGCTGATCGCCAGCCTGCGCGAGGAAGTGCTCGACAGCCTGCGGCATACCCAGGTGCATGACTACGAGTCGGCCTTGAACTACTGCGGCGCCGTGGACTACCTCAACGCCCGCAACACCCTGCACGAGCGCCTGGCCGCCCACAACGTCCCGGTGCTCGACGCCCGGCCGGGCGAACTCGGCCCCGAGCTGGTCAACCGCTACCTGGCCTGGAAAAAGGCCGGCGTGCTGTAACAGCCATTCTGGCTGCGCGGATGGAGCGCAGCGATGCCCGGCAGATCATGCCCCGGGTTTCGCTGGGCTCAATCGCAGGCTGCAGGTGACAGTTGTTTGTTTCTGGCGGCTGCCCTGGACACGCACCATTCCTTATACTGCGCCCCATCGATTTCGCCTGTGGAGCACATGCCTGTGAATTTTTCCTCCTGGACAGCCAAGGAGCGCCTGATTTCAGGGGCTTTCTTCGCCGTGGCCGTCGGTTGCCTGCTGTATGGCTTCACGACCGGCGTACCACCCATGAGCAGCGAGTTCTTTTCGATGTTCGCCGTGGTGTCGCTGGTGGTTGGCCTGGCACTGACGCCCCGCTTCATGCTCCAGCCATTGCGGGAAAGCCTGGGCAGCAACCTGTCGAAGCCGATGCGCGTCGCCCTGGGTTTCTTCTGCGCCTTCCAGCTGATTGCCGTGATACGCGTGATAGTCGGCTGATACCACGCCTTCCGCATTGTTCATGCCGTCTCGATGGGCATCACCGTCACCTGCACCTCGGGATCGTGGTCACCCCCACCGAGAATCACCCCGCGCAACGGGGAAACATCGGAAAAGTCCCGGCCCCAGGCCAGGGTGATGTGCTCCAGCGCCGGCAGGATGTTGTTGGTCGGGTCGAAGTCCACCCAGCCGTTGCGCGGGCAATACACCGACACCCAGGCATGCGAGGCATCGGCACCGATCAGCCGCGGCTGGCCGGGAGGCGGCTGGGTGAGCAGGTAGCCGCTGACGTAGCGCGCCGCCAGGCCCCGGGAACGCAGGCAGGCGAGCATCAGGTGGGCGAAGTCCTGACAGACCCCGCGGCGCTCCTCGAGCACCTTGAGCAGCGGCGTCGCCACCTGGGTGGCTTCGGCGTCGAAGGTGAACTCGTCGAAGATCTTCTGCATCAGCGCGCGCACCGAGAGCAGCAGCGGCTGCTCGGGCAGGAAGCAATCGTCGGCGAACAGGCTGAAGGCGCGCTTCAGGCGCACATAGGGTGACTGAAAACGGTAGCGCGTGGCATCCAGCAGTGCTGGCTCCCAGGACCGACCGTGGTAGCCCAGGGCTTCGCGGGCGGACTCCCAGGATGGCGAATCCTGCAGATCGAGGTAAGCCCGTGGCAGCACCTCGACGTTCAGCCTGGCACAGACCTTCAGGGCGTCGTGGGGGCGCTCGAAGACCAGGCGGGTCAGCGGATTGCCGAATACATCGAGGCTGTCGTGACGCAGGCAGGGCTGCGGTGTGATCTGCAGATGGCGCTCTTCACAGCGTTGCCAGGGGCAGTCGCGTGGCCAAAGGTGGGCCAGTTGCTGGGCCAGGGACACCGGCGAGGCGTAGCGATAATGGGTGTCGTGCAGCACCTGATAACGTGCACTCATGACGAGCGGGTCCCCTGGCTGGCGGCAACGTGCACGAAAAAGCGCAGGGCCAGCTGGTCCGACGCCTTGCCGGACGCCTGGCCGATGGCCTCGAGCAGGTCGGCCAGGCCATCGAGTACCGCGCGAATACCGCGGGCACCGAACAACGGGTTTTCCAGGCTGCGCAGATCGACAGCGCTCAACTGCCGCTCGAGCTGCGCCAGCGCCGGCGCCTCGGGCAAGTGGAAGCGCTCGGCCAGGCTGTCCAGCGAGCGCAGCAATGTACGCACCTGGAACAGCACCGCATGGGGGTTCTGCTCATCGAGCAGGAGCAGGTCGAGTACCGGAATCAGCTGTGCCGACGCCATGTAGCGGGTGCGGTAGGTGATGCTGCTGTTACCCAGCTCCAGCAGCCATTGCAGCGCCGACTGATCGTCGGGCGCGCTGCCGCGCAGGAAGCCGCCGACGCTGTCGCAGAGGAACTGCAGGCGCTCGATGCAGCGGCCGATCATCAGAAAGCGCCAGCCGTCGTCACGGGTCATGTCGTCCAGGGCGAAACCGGAGAGCGCCGCCAGGGACATCAGCAGGCGGTTGAGGAAGTCCAGCAACTGGCCGAAATCGCCGCCACGGGCCTCCAGGTTCTGCGCGTCACGCTGCAGCTCTACCAGCGCCTGCCAGTTGGCCTGGGACAGCTTGCCGCGCACGCTGCCCGCGGTCCATTGCAGACGTTGCAGGTTGGTGCGCAGGCTGGCCGGCCATTCGGCACCGAGCACCGCCTCCAGCAGCCGGGCATCCAGTGCGCCGTGCTCCTCATCTGGCAGCAGGCCGAGGCTTTCGCCCAGGTCCAGCGCAGCGTCCAGGGCCTGTGGATCGTCATCGTCATCGACGTAACGACCGAGCATGATGCGCAACAGCCGCGCGCTGTCTTCGCAGCGCTCGCTGTAGCGGCCGAACCAGAACAGGTTTTCTACCACCCGCGACGGCAGGTAGGGGTCGCTGCGCACCAGATCGGCGGCGCCCAGCGGGCGCATGCCCTGCCAGGGTTCACCCGGTCCGTGGCGCTCGCCGAGCACCCAGGTGTCCTTGCTGGCCCCCCCACGCTGCATGGACACCACTTCGGCATCCGCTTCCGCGGCCACCCGGGTCAGGCCGCCCGCCATCACCCGATAACCCTCGGCACTGGCCACGGCGAACACGCGCATGCCGATGGCTCGGGGCTGCAGCGTGCCCTCTTCCGCGTGCCAGACCGGCGCCTGGGACAATTGTGCCAGCGCCTGGGCGACGTAGGCATAGGGGCGCAGACGCAGGCGTGCGGCCAGTTCGGCACGCTGCGCGGCATCCAGGTCATGGCCGAACACCGGGGTGAAACTCTGCGAGGGAAAACTCGGACGGATCAGCAGCTCCGGCAGTTTTTCCAGGGCTTGCTCCAGTACCGGTGCCTCGCCGCACCACCAACTGGCGACGCTCGGCAGCAGCAACGGCTCACCCAGCAGCTTCTCGCTGATCGCCGGCAGGAAGCCCGGTAGCCCAGGCGCCTCGAGCACTCCGCTGCCCAGCGCGTTGGCCACCAGTACCCGCCCCTGACGCACCGCCTCCAGCAGGCCGGGCACACCCAGCGCGGAGTCGGTACGCAGCTCCAGGGGGTCGCAGAAGTCATCGTCGAGACGGCGCAGCACCGCATGCACGCGGCGCAACCCGGCGAGGGTCTTGAGATAGAGGGTGGCGTCGCGCACGGTCAGGTCGCTGCCTTCGACCAGTGGATAGCCCAGCTGGCGTGCCAGGTAGAGGTGTTCGAAGTAGCTCTCGTTGAAACGCCCGGGGGTCAGCACCACCACCAGCGGCGTTTCGCCATCGGCCGGGGCCTGGCGCGCCAGGGTGTCCTGCAGGGTACGGAAGAACCCCGACAGGTATTGCACGCCGAGGTCACGGTACAGCTCCGGGAAGGCACGGGAAACGATCTGCCGGTTTTCCAGTGCATAACCGGCACCGGAAGGCGCCTGGGTACGATCCGCCGTCACCCACCAGCGGCCATCGGGGGCACGGGCCAGGTCCACGGCGTACACATGCAGGAAGGTGCCGCCCGGTGGCTGCAGCCCCTGGCACGGCCAGAGGAAATTCTCGTGGCCGAAGACCAGTTCCGGCGGCAGCAGGCCGTCGGCCAGCAACTGCTGCGGGCCGTAGAGATCGGCCAGCACCCTGTCGAGCAGCACGGCACGCTGCGCCACCCCGGCGGCGATGGTCTGCCACTCGGCGGCAGGAATCAGGTTGGGCAGCAGATCCAGTTCCCAGGGTCGGTCCGCGCCATCGGGATCGGCGTAGACGTTATAGGTAACGCCGTTTTCCTGGATCTGTCGGGTCAGCATGGCCTGGCGCTGCTGCAACTGCGCAGGGCGGCTGCGTTGCAGGTGGGCCAGCAGCCTGCGCCAGTGCGGGCGAACCTGCCCGCTGGCGTCGAGCAGTTCATCGTAGCCCCCATCGTTGGGCGGATAATCGGCGAGCAGGTCAGCCATCGATGTCTCGGTGATATCTTGTCGTGGGATTGCAATAAGAGCATAACCCGCGCCGTCAGAGGCGGCGCAGGTCCAGGGTCATCGGCAGCTCATGGTTGCGGCTCGGTGCCAGCGCCGCGCGTTTCCCCGGGCTGTGGCCCAGGCGGAAGAAGCGAGCCAGGCGTCGGCTTTCCGCCTCATAGGCGTTCACCGGCAGGCTGTCATAGTTGCGCCCGCCCGGATGGGCGACATGATACTGGCATCCACCGATGGAGCGGTTCATCCAGGTGTCCACCAGGTCGAAGATCAACGGCGCATGCACGCCGATGGTCGGTTGCAGGCAGGCTGCGGGCTGCCAGGCACGGAAGCGCACCCCGGCAACGAACTCGCCGGCTCTGCCGGTGGCGTGCAAGGGCACCGGCACGCCATTGCAGGTCAGCACGTAACGATCCGGGGTCAGGCCATTGACCTTGACCTGCATCCGTTCGAGGGACGAGTCGACATAACGCACCGTACCGCCCACCGCGCCCTCCTCGCCGAGCACGTGCCAAGGCTCCAGCGCCTGACGCAGTTCCAGATCGATGCCCCTGACGTTGAAGTCGCCGGCCTTGGGGAAGCGAAATTCGAAATGCGCGGCGAACCAGTCGGCACGCAGGCGATAACCGAAGGTGGTCAGCTCCTGCAGCACATCGGCGAAATCCTGCTCGACGAAGTGCGACAGCAAAAACCGGTCGTGCAGTTCGGTGCCCCAGCGCACCAGACGCGCAGGCCGATAGGGCTCCTTCCAGAACCGCGCGATCAGCGCCCGCAGCAACAGTTGCTGGGCCAGACTCATCTGCGCATGGGGTGGCATCTCGAAGGCGCGCAACTCGAGCAGGCCCAGGCGACCGGAGGCCGAATCCGGGGAATACAGCTTGTCGATGCAGAACTCGGCACGGTGGGTATTGCCGGTGACATCGACCAACAGGTTGCGCAGCAGGCGGTCGACCAGCCAGGGCGGGCACTCGCGACCGGGCTCGGGCATCTGCGCGAAGGCGATTTCCAGCTCGTAGAGCGCGTCGTTACGGGCTTCGTCGACCCGCGGCGCCTGAGAGGTCGGGCCGATGAACAACCCGGAGAACAGATAGGAAAGCGACGGGTGGTTGTGCCAGTAGCTGATCAGGCTGCGCAGCAGGTCGGGGCGGCGCAGGAAGGGCGAATCCGCCGGCGTGGCGCCACCGAGGACGAAGTGGTTGCCACCCCCGGTTCCGGTGTGGCGGCCGTCGATCATGAACTTCTCGCTGCTCAGGCGGCACTGACGCGCCTGCTCGTAGAGGAACTCGGTGCGCTCGACCAGTTCGTCCCAACTGGCCGCCGGGTGAATGTTCACCTCGATCACGCCAGGATCCGGGGTCACCCGGAAGAATTGCAGCCGCGGGTCATTCGGCGGCTCATAGCCTTCGAGCAGCACCGGGCAATCCAGCTCGGCGGCGGTCTCCTCGATCGCGGCAACCAGCTCCAGGTAGTCCTCGAGGTCGCTCAACGGCGGCATGAACAGGTACAACCGGCCATCGCGGGGCTCGGCACACAAGGCCGTGCGCACCACATCGGCTGCCGACTGACCGCGCTTGGGTTTGCCTGGCGCGTTGCCGCGGCTGCCATTCCATACGCCGCGCGCCTGGTGCTGCAGCTCGGCGGCGCCGGGCAGCGGCGCGAACACCTGAGACGGATCCGCAGGGGTCACGTACGGGTATTCCTCGGCTTTCACCCAGGGCAGCGAATCCAGCGGCAGGCGATAGCCCAGGGCCGAATCCCCGGGTACCAGGCGGCAATACTCATCGCGCAGGTACCAGGAACCACTGCGCCAGCCCGCGCGTCGGCTGTCGCGGGCCAGCGGCAGGACATGACCGATGACCCGGTCGAAGCCCTGCTCGAATACCCGGCGCAGGCGCTCGCGCTCCAGCGGGTCGGCCAGGCGGGCATCTTCGGGGGAGACGTTGTCGGGCAAACGCCCCTCACGCCACAGGTAGTAGAGGCCGTCTTCGAAAGCAGGGAAGCTGTGGGCAGCGTCGACACCCAGGCGCTCGGCCAGGTGGGCGAGAAAGCGCGCGGCCGTGTCTGCATCGGCGCCATAGTCGCGCCCTTCGTCGGCCAGCAGCTCGGCGTTGTGCCAGACCGGCTGGCCGTCACGGCGCCAGAAGGCATTCAGCGACCAGCGCGGCAACTGCTCGCCCGGGTACCACTTGCCCTGCCCGAAATGCACCAGGGCGGCGGGCGCGTAATGCTCGCGCAGGCGCAGGAACAGGTCCGTGGCCAGTCGGCGTTTGTTCGGCCCCAAGGCCGCGGTGTTCCATTCGGCGTCATCCGGGTAATCGAGGGCGACGAACGTCGGTTCGCCGCCCATGGTCAGGCGCACGTCGGCGGCCTGCAGGTCTTCGTCGACGCGGCGGCCCAGGTCGACGATGTCACGCCACTGGTTGTCGCTGTAAGGCTTGGTGACCCGCGGCGCTTCCCAGATACGCTCCACGCGCATCTCATGGCTGAACTCGCTTTCGCAGTCATCCACCGCCCCACTGATCGGCGCTGCCGACGATGGCTCCGGGCTGCAGGCCAGGGGAATGTGGCCCTCGCCGGCGAACAGCCCGCTGGTGGGGTCGAGGCCGATCCAGCCGGCACCTGGCAGGTACACCTCGCACCAGGCGTGCAGGTCGGTGAAATCCACCTCGGTCCCCGACGGGCCGTCCAGGGATTTGACGTCGGCACTGAGCTGGATCAGGTAGCCGGACACGAAACGTGCGGCCAGGCCCAGGTGACGGAACAGCTGGACCAGCAGCCAGGATGAATCACGGCACGAGCCCGAGGCATTGGCCAGGGTCTGCTCGGGCGTCTGCACGCCCGGCTCCATGCGGATCAGGTAATCGATATCGGCGGCCAGACGCTGATTCAGGGCGACCAGGAAATCCACGCTGGCCTTTGGCGTACGGTCGATGTTCGCCAGGTAGTCGTTGAAGCGCGCCTCGCCGGGCAGCTTGACCAGATAGGGCGCCAGCTCGCGCTGCTCGCCTGCGGTGTAGGTCAGGGGGATCTGCTCGGCATAGGGCTCGAGGAAGAAGTCGAACGGGTTGAATACCGCCATCTCGGCGACCAGGTCGACTTCGACGCGCAACTCGCGGGTTTTTTCCGGGAACACCAGGCGCGCCAGGTAGTTGCCCTGGGGGTCCTGCTGCCAGTTGATGAAGTGCTCGCCCGGCTCGACGCTCAGCGAATAGGAGAGGATCCGCGTGCGACTGTGGGGAGCCGGGCGCAGGCGGATGATCTGTGGCCCCAGATTGATGGCACGGTCGTAGCGGTAATGGGTAACGTGGTGCAACGCGACATGAATCGACACGGCGGGCCTCCTGGAAGCCTGGGCGATGGACATAACGGCGCAAGACTTGTGCCAGCGTATGCCTGTGGCGGCGCGGCGAACGGCGGGGCGAACACATGGCCCTGACATGGGGCACGCCACGCCCCACGCCGAACACCACGCACCATAACAGCACCTTAGCCAGTGCAGTGCGCTTCCGTTACCATCGGCACACCCAGTAGCGAGAAGCGGCATGTATATCTATCGATTGGTTCTGATCCTGGTAGTGGGCATCTACCTGTTCTCGCCCGCCATCATGGACTGGTGGATCGACCCCGACGGCGCCTGGTACCGGCCCTACATGCTGTGGCTGATCCTCATCGTCGTGACCTTCATCCTGCAGAGCCAGCGCGATGCGGACGAACTTTGACATGCCAGTGAGCACGCCTGCCTTCATCCGCAGCGCCAGCCCAGGGCAGATCAACGACGACAGGCTGGTGGGCTGCCCGCTGACCGCTATTCCCCTCTCCCCGCAGAGCCAACGTGATGCCAACGAGCTTTAGTCTCAGCGGGTTGATGGCGGTCAGCGCCGCCTACCTGTTCGTGTTATTCAGCGTCGCCTGGTGCGCCGATCGCGGCCTGATTCCGCGCCGGCTGATTCGTCACCCGCTGACCTATACCCTGTCGCTGGGCGTATACGCCAGTGCCTGGGCCTTCTATGGCACCGTCGGCCTGGCCTACCAGTACGGCTACGGTTTCCTGGCCAGCTACCTGGGCGTGACCGGGGCGTTCCTGCTCGCACCGGTGCTGCTCTACCCGATCCTGCGCATCACCCGCACCTATCAGTTGTCGTCCCTGGCCGATCTGTTCGCCTTTCGCTTTCGCAGCACCTGGGCCGGTGCGCTGAGCACCCTGTGCATGCTGGTCGCCGTGCTGCCGCTGCTGGCCCTGCAGATCCAGGCGGTCACCGACGCCATCGGCATCCTCACCCGCCAGCCGGTGCAGCCACAGGTCGCGCTGGCCTTCTGCGTGCTGTTCATCCTAGTCACCATCCTGTTCGGCGCCCGCCACCTGGCCACCCGGGAAAAGCACGAGGGGCTGGTGTTCGCCATCGCCTTCGAGTCGGTGGTCAAGCTGCTGGCCATGGGCGCCATCGGCCTCTATGCGCTGTACGCGGTATTCGATGGCCCGCGTGAGCTGGAACAGTGGCTGGTGCTCAACCAGGCGGCCCTGGCCAGTCTGCACACGCCGCTGCAGGAAGGGCCGTGGCGCACCCTTCTGCTGGTGTTCTTCGCTTCGGCCATCGTCATGCCGCACATGTACCACATGACCTTCACCGAGAACCTCAACCCACGCGCACTGGTCAGTGCCAGCTGGGGTCTGCCGCTGTTCCTGCTGCTGATGAGCCTGGCCGTGCCACTGATTCTCTGGGCCAGCCTGCGCCTCGGCTCGACCACCAGCCCGGAATACTTCACCCTCGGCCTGGGTATCGCCGTGGACAGCCCGACCCTGGCGCTGATCGCCTACATCGGCGGCCTGTCCGCCTCCAGCGGGCTGATCATCGTCACCACCCTGGCGCTGTCGGGCATGCTGCTCAACCACGTGGTGCTGCCGCTCTACCAGCCACCGGCCGAAGGCAACATCTACCGCTGGCTGAAATGGACGCGCCGCGCCCTGATCGTCGCCATCATCTTCGCCAGTTACGCTTTCTATAACCTGCTCGACGCGCAGCAGGACCTGGCCAACCTGGGCATCGTGTCCTTCGTCGCCACCCTGCAGTTCCTGCCCGGCGTGCTCTCGGTGCTGTACTGGCCGACCGCCAATCGCCGCGGCTTCATCGCCGGCCTGCTGGCCGGTATCGGCGTGTGGGCGGTCAGCATGCTGATGCCGCTGCTGGGCACCCTGCCCGGCCTCTACGTGCCGGTTCTGGATCTGGTCTACGTGCTGGATGACAGCAGTTGGCACCTGGCGGCCATTGCCTCGCTGGCGACCAACGTGCTGGTGTTCACCCTGGTTTCGGTGTTCACCAACTCGAGCCCGGAAGAGGACAGCGCGGCAGAAGCCTGCGCCGTGGATAACGTGCGTCGCCCACAGCGCCGTGAACTGCTGGCGCTGTCGCCCCAGGAGTTCGCCACCCAGCTGGCCAAGCCGCTGGGTGCCAAGACCGCGCAGCGTGAGGTCGAGCAGGCGCTGCGCGACCTGCACCTGCCGTTCGACGAGAGCCGCCCCTATGCGCTGCGCCGCCTGCGCGACCGCCTGGAAGCCAACCTGTCGGGGCTGATGGGCCCGAGCGTGGCCCAGGACATCGTCGAATCCTTCCTGCCTTACAAGTCCGGCAGCGAAAGCTACGTGACCGAGGATATCCACTTCATCGAGAGTCGCCTGGAGGATTACCACTCGCGCCTCACCGGCCTCGCCGCCGAACTCGACGCCCTGCGCCGCTATCATCGCCAGACCCTGCAGGAACTGCCCATGGGTGTCTGCTCCCTGGCCAAGGATCACGAGATCCTGATGTGGAACAGGGCCATGGAAGAGCTCACCGAAATCCCCGCACAGCGCATCGTCGGCTCACGCCTGTCGACCCTTGCCGAGCCCTGGCGCGGCCTGCTGCAACGCTTCATCGAAACCCCCGACGAGCACCTGCACAAGCAGCGTCTCGCCCTCGACGGCCAGACCCGCTGGCTCAACCTGCACAAGGCGGCCATCGACGAACCGCTGGCTCCCGGCAACAGCGGCCTGGTCCTGCTGGTCGAGGACCTGACCGAAACCCAGATGCTCGAAGACAAACTGGTGCACTCCGAGCGCCTGGCCAGTATCGGCCGCCTGGCCGCCGGGGTGGCCCACGAAATCGGCAACCCGATCACCGGCATCGACTGCCTGGCGCAGAACCTGCGCGAAGAACGTGAAGGCGATGCCGAGCTGACCGAGATCAGCGGGCAGATCCTCGAACAGACCAGGCGGGTCACGCGCATCGTCCACTCGCTGATGAACTTCGCCCATTCCGGTAACCATCAACGGGCGGACGAACCGGTGTGCCTGGCTGAAATCGCCCAGGAAGCCATCGGTCTGCTGGCGCTTAACCGACGCAGCGTGGACGTGCAATTCTACAACCTGTGCAAACCGGAACACTGGGCGGACGGCGATGCCCAGCGCCTGGCCCAGGTACTGATCAACCTGCTGAGCAATGCCCGTGACGCCTCGCCGGCCGGGGGTGCCATCCGCGTGCGCAGCGAAGCGTCGGAGCACACCGTCGACCTGATCGTAGAGGATGAAGGCAGCGGGATTCCCAAAGGCGTGATGGATCGGCTGTTCGAGCCGTTCTTCACCACCAAGGATCCCGGCAAGGGAACCGGACTCGGCCTCGCGCTGGTCTATTCCATCGTGGAAGAGCATTATGGCCAGATAACAATCGACAGCCCGATCGACCCCGAGCAGCGACGTGGCACCCGCATCAGGGTAACGCTGCCGCGGCATATCGAGGCACTGCCACTGGCAACCTAAACACCAGAGAACCGCACTCCCGGCTGCACCGTGGCCCGGCTTGGCCGCAGGCACCGTGGAAGCAGGTTCCGAGAACGTCGAGAGAATTCGATTAAATGCCTCATATCCTGATCGTCGAAGATGAAACCATCATCCGCTCCGCCCTGCGTCGCCTGCTCGAACGCAACCAGTACCAGGTCAGCGAGGCCGGTTCGGTGCAGGAAGCTCAGGAGCGCTTCGACATTCCGGGGTTCGATCTGGTGGTCAGTGACCTGCGCCTGCCAGGCGCACCGGGTACCGAGCTGATCAAACTGGCCCAGGGCGCTCCGGTGCTGATCATGACCAGCTATGCGAGCCTGCGCTCGGCGGTCGACTCGATGAAAATGGGCGCCGTGGATTACATCGCCAAGCCCTTCGATCATGACGAGATGCTGCAAGCCGTGGCGCGCATCCTGCGTGACCGCCAGGCGACGCAAGGCCAGCCAGGCGGCGCACCGGCCACTGCACGCGCAGCGGAAAAGGCCGACAAGGGCACCCAGAGCGAAATCGGCATCATCGGCTCCAGTCCTGCCATGCTGGAGCTGTACAGCAAGATCCGAAAGGTTGCCCCTACCGACTCCAATGTACTGGTGCAGGGCGAGTCCGGTACCGGCAAGGAGCTGGTCGCTCGCGCCCTGCACAACCTGTCGAAACGCGCCAAGGCACCGCTGATTTCGGTCAACTGCGCAGCGATCCCGGAAACGTTGATCGAGTCCGAACTGTTCGGCCATGAAAAAGGCGCGTTCACCGGCGCCAGCGCCAGCCGCGCCGGCCTGGTGGAAGCCGCCGACGGTGGCACCCTGTTCCTCGATGAAATCGGCGAACTGCCGCTGGAAGCCCAGGCCCGCCTACTGCGGGTGCTGCAGGAAGGCGAGATCCGCCGGGTTGGCTCGGTACAGTCGCAGAAGGTCGACGTACGCCTGATCGCGGCGACTCACCGCGACCTGAAAACCCTGTCGAAAACTGGCCAGTTCCGCGAAGACCTCTATTACCGGCTGCACGTCATCGCCTTGAAACTGCCGCCATTGCGCGAGCGCGGCAGCGACGTGCTGGAAATCGCCCGCGCCTTCCTGCTGCGCCAGTCCACCCGCATGGGGCGCACCGACCTGCATTTCGGCCCGGACGCGGAGCAGGCCATCCACCATTACAGCTGGCCGGGTAACGTGCGGGAACTGGAGAACGCCATCGAGCGCTCGGTAATTCTCTGCGACGGCAGCACCATCAACGCTGACCTGCTGGGTATCGACATCGAACTCGAAGAGCTCGGCAACGATGCCTTCATTGGGCTGTTGCCCCACAGTGCATCGGTCAACACCACCAGCCAGGACCCCAGCGAGGACCTGTCGCTGGAAGACTATTTCCAGCACTTCGTGCTCGAGCACCAGGATCACATGACCGAGACCGAACTGGCCCGCAAGCTGGGAATCAGCCGCAAGTGCCTGTGGGAACGTCGCCAGCGGCTGGGCATTCCACGACGCAAATCCAGCGTGGCCAGCGAATGACCCGCCCGGTAACCGTGCAGAGGCTCTAGCACGGGTGTTACCGGCACCACGAAAGGACGTAACAATGCCGGGGTTTACGGTAACGGAATCCCGGCTTTTTTTGCCTCGGCAAAAGCACAAAAAACCAACCCCATGTTTTAAAAGGAAAAATTAAAACTGGCACGACGCATGCTTTATCTCTTGCACAACAACAATAACAAGCATGGCCCACGACAATAAAAATAAGACGAGACGACTCCAGCACAATAAGAACAAGACGGCAGGAGACGCAGCTAACTGATTCTTTTGGAGAGGATTTCCTCATGGGGCCTTGCCCCGTAACCAGATAGAGAACAATAAAACTGTCGATAGGCGGTACCGGTTCTGGTTGGGTCGAAGACCCGAGGTCGCGTCAGCATCCAAAGTAATCCGTTTGCTCTTGCTCCCGATGACGGGAGGTTTTCCGGACGACATGGAACCCGGAACGGGTGATCGAATAAGAGCAACAAGCCCGTATAACAAGAAAAACGTGTTGCAACATTTGTGGGGGAGCTTCGGCTCCCCCTGTAACTCGTGCCTCGGCCTGCCCTTCCAGCCCCCGCTTACACCCATCCCCGACTCAATGCTAGAATTCGCGCTATTTCTGCGCCTTTACATTATTCTGGCCGTTCATTTCGTCATACAGTGCCCTCCATGCTGAAAAAGCTGTTCAAGTCCTTCCGTTCGCCGCTGCGCCGCGCTCACCAGCCTCACAGCACGCCGCACGTGCTGAACAACAACCAGCACCCGATCCAGCGCGGACAGATCAGCCGCTACGCTATCAGCGTGGTAGAGCGTCTGCAGAACGCAGGCTACGAGGCCTATCTGGTCGGTGGCTGCGTGCGTGATCTGCTGCTGGGCATCGAACCCAAGGACTTCGACGTCGCCACCAGCGCCACCCCGGAACAGGTCAGGGGCGAATTCCGTAACGCCCGGGTGATCGGCCGCCGCTTCAAGCTGGTCCATGTGCACTTCGGCCGCGAGATTATCGAAACCGCGACCTTCCGCGCCAACCACCCGCAAGGTGAAGAGGAAGAAGACAGTAACCAGTCCTCGCGCAACGAGAGTGGCCGCATCCTGCGCGACAACGTCTACGGGACACTGGAAGACGACGCCCAGCGGCGCGACTTCACCATCAATGCGCTGTACTACGATCCGGTATCCGAGCGGATTCTCGACTACGCCAATGGCATGCACGACATCCGCAACAACCTGGTGCGGCTGATCGGCAACCCCACGCAGCGTTATCAGGAGGATCCGGTGCGCATGCTGCGTGCCGTGCGCTTCGCCGCCAAGCTGGACTTCGACATCGAGAAGCACAGTGCCGACCCCATCTTCGACCTGGCCCCTCTGCTGGCGGGCATTCCCGCCGCTCGCCTGTTCGACGAAGTGCTCAAGCTGTTTCTCAGCGGCTACGCCATCTACACCTATGACCTGCTGGTGGACTACGGCCTGTTCGGCCAACTGTTCCCGGCCAGTGCTGCGGCGCTGAGACAGAACCCGGAGTACACCGACACGCTGATCCGCAACGCCCTGGACAGCACCGACCTGCGCATCCATCAGGGCAAGCCGGTGACGCCCGCCTTCCTGTTCGCCGCCCTACTCTGGCCAGCCCTGCCGGCGCGGGTAATCCGCCTCCAGGAACGTGGCATGCCGGCGATCCCGGCCATGCAGGAAGCGGCTCACGAACTGATCGCCGAACAGTGCCAGCGCATCGCCGTGCCCAAGCGTTTCACTCTGCCGATCCGCGAAATCTGGGACATGCAGGAGCGCCTGCCCCGTCGCAGCGGCAAGCGCGCCGACCTGCTGCTGGACAACCCTCGCTTCCGCGCCGGTTACGACTTCCTGCTGCTGCGCGAGAGCGCTGGCGAGGAAACCGACGGCCTCGGCGACTGGTGGACGGATTATCAGGACGCCAGCGACAGCGACCGGCGGGTGATGATCCGCAACCTGTCCAGCAAGGACGACGCACCTGGCGCTCCCCGCAAGCGTCGCCGCAGTGGCGGCGGCAAGCGCAAGCGTAGCCCTCAGGGCGGCGGCGCAGCCGAGTAAGCATGGAACGTGTCCATATCGGCCTGGGCAGCAACCTCGCCGAACCCGCCGAACAGTTGCGCCAGGCGCTCGCCGCGCTCGAGCAACTGCCAGGCACCCGCCTCGCGGCAGTTTCCTCCTTCTATGTCAGCGATTCGCTGCTGCCCGGCCAGCCGCGCTACACCAATGCCGTGGCGGCCCTGGAGACCGCTCTGCAGCCGTTGCAGCTGCTCGATGCGCTGCAGGCCATCGAACAGGGTCAGGGCCGCGAACGTCACGCACGCTGGGGCCCGCGTACGCTCGACCTGGATATCCTGCTGTTCGGCGAGCGCCTGATCGACGAGCCACGACTGCGCGTCCCGCATTACCACATGCACGCCCGGGCCTTCGTGCTCTACCCACTGGCGGAAATCGCTGCCGGCCTGGAATTGCCCGATGGCCGCTCCCTCGGCGCGCTGCTGGCGGCCTGCCCCTTCGAGGGCCTGGAACGCCTGACGCCCTGAAGCGGGTGGTTATGCCGCTGGCGGTAACGACGTAACAACGCGGTAACACATTCGATTGACTTGCCCCCTCGCCATCGGGACTATAGCCACCCATTGCCCCGTGCCGGGGCAAGAAGGGCCGCCAGACAGGCCGAATCGAGGCGGCCTGGTTGCCTCTTGAATGCCAGCAAGAACCTGCTCCACGAGAGCCTGAATTCAACAGGCCCGCACAGGTTCCGAGTGAGGATACGTTCATGCCTGATGTAACCCTGACCACCCTGCAAGCGCTCAAGCAGAAGGGCGAAAAGATCACCATGCTGACCTGCTACGACGCCACCTTCGCCAAGGTCAGCTCGCTGGCAGGCGTGGAAGTGCTGCTGATCGGGGACTCCCTTGGAATGGTGCTGCAGGGACATGACAGTACGCTGCCGGTCAGCGTCAACGACATGGCCTACCACACGGCCAGCGTCAAACGTGGCAACCGCGGTGCGCTGATCGTAGCCGACCTGCCCTTCATGGCATACGCCACCGTGGATCAAGCCCTGCAAAATGCCGGCGCCTTGATGCAGGCGGGTGCGCATATGGTCAAGATCGAAGGCACCGCCTGGCTGGCCGAATCCATCACACGCCTGGCTGAACGTGGCGTGCCGGTGTGCGCACACATGGGCCTGACCCCGCAAACCGTGAATATTCTCGGCGGCTACAAGGTGCAGGGCCGTCAGGAGGCACAGGCCCGGCAGATGGTCGCCGACGCCATCGCCCTGGAGCAGGCCGGTGCGGCGATGCTGCTGCTCGAGTGCGTGCCGGTCGACCTGGCGGGCGAGATCAGCCGCACCGTGAAGATACCGGTCATCGGCATTGGCGCCGGTCCACAGACCGACGGCCAGGTGCTGGTGCTGCACGACATGCTCGGGGTGTCCCTGACGGGCCGCATGGCCAAGTTCGTGAAGAACTTCATGGACGGCCAGGCCAGTATCGAAGACGCCATCGCGGCCTATGTGAAGGCCGTGAAGGACGTCAGCTTCCCGGCCGCCGAACACGGATTCTCCGCATGAACACCGTGAAGACCGTGCGCGAGCTGCGCACTGCGGTTGCCCAGGCCCGTGCCGAAGGCAAGCAGATCGGCCTGGTGCCGACCATGGGCAACCTGCACGCCGGCCACGCCGCACTGGTGGAAAAGGCCGCGCAACGTAGCGACTTCGTGGTTGCCAGCATCTTCGTCAACCCGATGCAGTTCGGGCCCTCCGAGGATCTCGACAAGTACCCGCGCACCCTCCAGGCCGACCAGCAGCGCCTGGTCGACGCTGGCTGCCATCTGCTGTTCCACCCGGACGCCCTCGAGATGTACCCCGGCGGCATGGGCGAGCAGACCCGCATCAGCGTGCCGGGCGTGTCCGAGGGGCTTTGCGGTGCCAGCCGCCCTGGCCACTTCGAGGGCGTCGCCACCGTGGTCACCAAACTGTTCAACATGGTGCAGCCCGATCTGGCGGTTTTCGGCCAGAAGGACTTCCAGCAACTGGCGGTGATCCGCACCCTGGTGCGCGACCTCAACATGCCGATCCAGATCATCGGCGAACCCACCGTGCGCACCGAGAGCGGCCTGGCCCTGTCGTCGCGCAACGGTTACCTGAGCGATGAGCAGCGCGAGACCGCCACCGTCCTCTACCGCTCGCTGCAACACATCGCCCAGGCCATCCAGGCTGGCGAACGCGACCTGCCAGCCCTGATCGCCCAGGCGCAGCGCCAGCATGCCGATGCCGGCCTGCGCGCCGACTACCTGGAAGTACGCGAGGCGCAGGACCTGCGCCAGCTCAGCCCGGGCGACCGCGAGCTGGTCGTGCTGGTGGCCGCCTATCTGGGTGATACCCGGCTGATCGACAACCTGAGCTTCACCCTCGATCAGGGCTACTGACGGCCACCTCCACCGGGCCTGAAAACCCGGATACACTCGAAAGCCCGGACAATCATCCGGGCTTTTTGGTAGGTACCACCCTCGCTGAAGTCTGCCCAACCCGATGCCCCAACAAGGAAGCCCCATGGCATATTACCAACAGCCGCTCGATGTTCTCGCCCTCCCGACCTGGCAGGCGTTGCAGCAGCATCGCCAGGCCATGCAGCACTTCAGCATGCGCGACGCCTTCGCTGGCAACCCGCAGCGTTTCGAGCAGTTTTCCCTGAGCAGTTGCGGCCTGTTTCTCGACTATTCGAAGAACCTGGCCAGTGACGAGACCCTCTCGCTGTTGATGGCGCTGGCCCGCGAAGCCGGTCTGGAGCAGTCGATCCGCGCCATGTTCGACGGCGAGAAGCTCAATGCCTCGGAGGGTCGCCCGGCGCTGCATACCGCACTGCGCCGGCCGCTCGGCGACAAGGTGCTGGTCGACGGCGTCGACGTGATGCCCCAGGTGCAGCGGGTACTGCAGCAGATGACCGAGCTGGTCGGGCGCATCCACAACGGCCTGTGGCGCGGTTACACCGAAAAACCCATCACCGATGTGGTGAACATCGGCATCGGCGGCTCGTTCCTCGGCCCGCAACTGGTTTCCGAGGCGCTGCTGCCCTTCGCCCAGCGCGGCGTGCGCTGCCACTACCTGGCCAATATCGACGGCAGCGAATTCCACGAGCTGTCGGCCAAGCTGCAGGCCGAAACCACCCTGTTCATCGTTTCGTCGAAGTCCTTCGGCACTCTGGAAACCCTCAAGAACGCCCAGGCCGCTCGCGGCTGGTACCTGGCTCAGGGCGGCTCCGAGGCCGAGCTGTATCGTCATTTCATCGCCGTGTCGAGCAACCGCGAAGCCGCGGTGGCGTTCGGTATCCGCGAAGAGAACATCTTCCCGATGTGGGACTGGGTCGGTGGGCGTTACTCGCTGTGGTCGGCCATCGGCCTGCCGATCGCCCTGTCCATCGGCATGTCCAACTTCAAGGAGCTGCTGGCCGGGGCCTACAGCATGGATGTGCACTTCAAGACCGCGCCCTTCGAGCAGAACATGCCGGTCCTGCTGGCCTTGCTGGGTATCTGGTACGGCAATTTCTGGGACGCCCAGAGCCAGGCGATCCTGCCGTACGACCATTACCTGCGCAACATCACCCGGCACCTGCAGCAACTCGACATGGAGTCCAACGGCAAGAGCGTGCGCCAGGACGGTAGCCCGGTCAGCGGCGCGACCGGCCCAGTGATCTGGGGCGGCGTGGGCTGTAATGGCCAGCACGCCTATCACCAGCTGCTGCACCAGGGCACCCAGCTGATCCCGGCGGACTTCATCGTTCCGGTGGTCAGCTACAACCCGGTCGCCGACCACCACCAGTGGCTGTACGCCAACTGCCTGTCGCAGAGCCAGGCGCTGATGCTCGGCAAGTCCCGCGAGGAAGCCGAGGATGAACTGCGCGCCAAGGGCATGGACGAGGACGAGGTGCAGCGCCTGGCACCGCACAAGGTGATCCCCGGCAACCGTCCGAGCAACACCCTGGTGCTGGAGCGCATCAGCCCCCGCCGCCTCGGCGCGCTGGTGGCCCTGTACGAGCACAAGGTCTTCGCCCAGAGCGCCATCTGGGGCATCAACGCCTTCGACCAGTGGGGCGTGGAACTCGGCAAGGAGTTGGGCAAGGGTGTCTATTCGCGCATGGTCGGCAGCGAGCAAAGCCATGCCGAAGACGGCTCCACCCAGGGGTTGATCAACTACTTCCGTGGCCGCCATCGCGGTTGACGCCGGCGGGCGCAACCCATCGCGGCCAGCGCCCGCGATAGGTTGCAACACTCCTGCTGCCCGTCCGATTCGACCAACAAAACCAGGCTGCTAACCTTAGGTCTGTCGAGTCTCTCCCTGCCCGGGCGAGGCCATCGACACACGGCCGATGGCGCCCCGCAAGACAGGCGGAACCTCGCGCCGCGCAGTAACAGCCGAAAGCGGGCCGGCACGGCGAAGCGAGTGAGTCAAAAGCCTGCGACTTCAGGGCACCTCTAACAACGTAGGCGAGGCAGTCAGCGCGAGGCAAAAACAGGCGAGAAAGCGGAGTTTACCAGTTGTAAATGAGCATGATTGGACTCGCATTCGAGCCTGTTTTTAACGTTGCGATGACAACGCAGGTAGTTTCTAGAGGTGCCCTTCAGGTGCTGCACAGGAGCGGTTCGAGGGAGGCACCTGGCCTGGACTCGCCCACGGAGCGGCCCTCGACGCAGCGATGACGAGGCACGGCGGTATCGCTGCAGGAAGTGGAACGACGCCGCAAGCCAAAGCCGAGGGCGTTTGTAGACGTGCCCTGCTCAGCTCCTATAACAACAAGGGTAATCCGCCATGTTCACGATCAGCCGCCACCCCGTCAGCGACGAAACACGCCAGCGTGCCCACCTCGACGAGGCCGCCTACCAGCGCCTCTACCGCCAGTCGGTCGACGATCCCCGGACGTTCTGGGGCGAGCAGGCCAAAACCTTTCTCGACTGGTTCGAACCCTGGGATGAGGTGTTCAGCGGCAGCCTGGGCAACGGCGACATTCGCTGGTTTTCCGGCGGGCGGCTGAACATCAGCTACAACTGCATCGACCGTCACCTGGCCGAACGTGGCGATCAGGTGGCGCTGATCTGGGAAGGCGACGACCCCGGGGAAGCAGCCAGCATCACCTACCGGCAACTGCACGAGCAGGTCTGCCGCCTGGCCAACGTGCTCAGGCAATGCGGCGTGAAGAAAGGCGACCGCGTGTGCATCTACATGCCGATGATTGCGCAGGCGGCCTACGCGATGCTCGCCTGCACCCGTATCGGCGCCGTGCACTCCGTGGTGTTCGGCGGCTTCTCGCCGGATGCCCTGCGCGACAGAATCCTCGATGCCGACTGCCGCACCGTGATCACCGCCGACGAGGCCGTGCGCGGCGGCAAGTTCATCCCCCTCAAGGGCAATGTCGACAAGGCCCTGAAGAACTGCCCCAAGGTGTCCACCGTGCTGGTGGTCGAGCGCACCCACAACCCGGTCGAGTGGGACGAAAAGCGCGATCGCTGGTACCACGAGGCCGTGCAGCAGGTGGCCGCCGACTGCCCCGCCGAGCCCATGGACGCCGAAGACCCGCTGTTCATCCTCTACACCTCCGGCAGCACCGGCAAACCCAAGGGCGTGCTGCACAGCAGCGCCGGCTACCTGCTGCAGGCGGCGATGACCCACAAGTACGTGTTCGACTATCACGATGGCGACATCTACTGGTGCACCGCGGATGTCGGCTGGGTCACCGGGCACAGCTACATCGTCTACGGCCCGCTGGCCAATGGCGCCACCAGCCTGATCTTCGAGGGCGTGCCCAACCACCCCGACACCTCGCGGTTCTGGCAGGTGATCGACAAGCACCAGGTGAACATTTTCTACACCGCGCCGACGGCTCTGCGCGCGCTGATGCGCGAAGGCGAAGCACCGGTGAAGAAAACCTCGCGCAGCAGTCTGCGCCTGCTCGGCAGCGTCGGCGAGCCGATCAACCCGGAAGCCTGGGAGTGGTACTTCAACGTGGTCGGTGAACAGCGCTGCCCCATCGTCGACACCTGGTGGCAGACCGAGACCGGCGCCATCATGATCACCCCACTGCCCGGCGCCACCGACCTAAAGCCTGGCTCGGCGACCCGCCCATTCTTCGGCGTGCAACCGGTGCTGCTGGACGAGCAAGGCAAGGAAATCGACGGACCCGGTGCCGGCGTACTGGCCATCAAGGCCAGTTGGCCAAGCCAGATTCGTAGCATCTACGGCGATCACCAGCGCATGCTCGAGACCTACTTCACCGCCTACCCCGGTTACTACTTCAGTGGCGACGGCGCACGCCGCGACGAGGACGGTTACTGGTGGATCACCGGGCGTATCGACGACGTGATCAACGTCTCCGGCCACCGTATCGGCACCGCCGAGGTGGAAAGCGCGCTGGTGCTGCACGACGCCGTGGCCGAAGCGGCTGTGGTCGGCTACCCCCATGACGTCAAGGGCCAGGGCATCTACGCCTTCGTCACCACCATGAACGGCATCGAGCCGAGCGAGGCCTTGAAGCAGGAGCTGCTCAGCCTGGTCGGCAAGGAAATCGGCAGCTTCGCCAAACCGGAGCTGATCCAGTGGGCGCCGGGCCTGCCGAAGACCCGCTCCGGCAAGATCATGCGCCGCATCCTGCGCAAGATCGCCTGCAACGAACTGGACAGCCTGGGCGATACCTCGACCCTGGCCGACCCGGCCGTGGTCGACAGCCTGGTGGCCGAGCGGCTCAACACCTGACGCAGGCTCCCTGGGACGATCTCAAGCCGTCCGCTGACTTGTGGCACGCAACGGGGCACATTAACCTCGCGCCATGGAAGTCATCCGCCGTCGTATAGAAAGCCAGGTACTCAGCCTCAGCGGCATCGCGCTGGGGCAGATCGACTTCGAGAATCCCAAGGGCGACCCCGGCCTGTTCGGCCCGGAATCGGTGTGCTGGCGTATCCATGGCGACTTCACCAGCATGCTCATTGGCGGAGTCAGCGCCCTGCTGCTGCAGGCCCTGCATCCCCTCGCCCTGTCTGGCGTCTGGGATCATTCCAATTTTCGCCAGGACCTGCTGGGTCGCCTGCGCCGCACCGGCCAGTTTGTTTCCGGCACCACCTTCGCCAGCCGCGACGACGCCGACTGGCTGATCGACAAGGTCAAACGCATTCATTTGCACGTGGTCGGTACCGCGCCGGACGGCCGCCCCTATGCCGCCAGTGACCCGCATCTGCTCACCTGGGTGCATGTGGCCGAGGTGTACAGCTTCCTGCAGGCGCACCTGCGCTACCTGAATCCACGCATGAGCGAAGCCGATCAGGATCGCTACTACGCAGAAATCGCCCTGGTCGCCGAGCGCCTGGGCGCCTGCGAGGTACCACGCAACCGCGCACAGATAGCGGACTATCTCGAGCGCATGCGTGGCCAGTTACTGTGCGACGAGCGCTCCCGGGAGATCCTGCGTATCCTGCTCAGCGCACCGGCACCCAGCAGGCTGGCAGCCCCCGTTGGCCAGCTGTTCCTGCAAGCCGGTATCGACCTGTTACCGGGCTGGGCGCAGAGCATGCTCGACCAGCGCATGACACCGCTGCGCAGCCGCCTGACTCGCAGCGGCGTGCATGCCATCGCACCGATCATCCGCTGGGCGGTACGCAGCGGCTCGCTGCACAAGTCGCGGATACGCATGGGCCTGCCGCCCTATCGAGGGTGATAAACTGCGCACTTTCCCATTCACAGAGTCGCCGCACATGCCGTCTCTCGACCAGGCAGTGCGCACCGCGCTTGCCAATCGCCACGCCCTGATCGCCGAGCTGCACGCACAGCAGACCGATTGCTATCGCCTGTTCCACGGCAGCCAGGAGGGCGCCGGCGGCCTGACCGTCGACCGTTATGGCCAGCAGTTGATGGTGCAGAGCTTTCACCAGACGCTGACCCGCGACCAATTGCTGGCGCTGCACGAGCAGGTCAATGAAACCCTCGGGCTGCACACGCTGCTGGTCTACAACGACCGTTCCGGCGGTAACTCCCGTGTCGATCGCAGCGACCCCGTCTACAGCGCCAGCGACGAAGCCCTGGCCGATCAGGTGGGTCGGGAATGGGGCCTCGATTACCGCGTGCGAGGCCGCCATGCGGGCCAGGATCCGCTGCTGTTCCTCGACCTGCGCAATGCCCGTGGCTGGATTCAGCGCCACAGCGCCGGGAAAAGCGTGCTCAACCTGTTCGCCTACACCTGCGGTGTCGGCCTCAATGCCGCGGCGGGCGGCGCACGGGAAGTGGTCAATCTCGACTTCGCCGAGGGCAACCTCGCGGTCGGTCGCGAAAATGGCGCGCTCAACCCGCAGTTGCCGGCCATGCAGTTCGTCCAGTCGGACTACTTCCCGGCGATCCGCCAGTGGGCCGGCTTGCCCATCGCCGCGCGCCGCGGCCAGAAGCTGCCGAGTTACCCACGCCTCGAGCAGCGCCCGTTCGATCTGGTGTTTCTCGACCCGCCAGCCTGGGCCAAGAGCGCCTTCGGCACGGTCGACCTGCTGCGCGATTACCAGAGCCTGCTGAAACCGGCGATTCTCGCCACTGCCGAGCATGGCAGCCTGGTGTGCTGCAACAATCTGGCGAAAGTGCCGATGGCCGATTGGCGCGAGCAGGTGCTGCGCTGCGCCAGCAAACTGGGGCGCCCGGTGCGCGAGCATGAACAACTGCTACCCGCCGCGGACTTCCCCTCCACCGATGGCAACCCGCCGCTGAAAACCCTCGTCCTGCATTTTTGAGCCCGCGCGGCGTGCCGCGGAACCCAGGGCTCATGCCATAATCCAAGGCACTCTCGCCAGGAAGATGAAGCAAGACCATGCACAAAGGATTGCGACGCGCCGCCACCGCTCTGCTGATTGCCATTGGCCTGTACAGCCTGATCGGTTTCCTCATCCTGCCCGGCATCGCCCTGCGCATCGCCAATCAGCAGTTGGAGCACTACGCGACCGAGCCTGCACGGCTGGATCGGCTACAGCTCAATCCCTTTACCCTCGAGCTGGACCTCTGGGGGCTGCACCTGGGGGCGCCCGGCAAGGAACAGGTCGCTTTCGAGCACCTGGCCGTGAACCTGCAGTTGGACAGTCTGTGGAGCGGCGCCCTGCACCTGGCCGACGTCAAGCTGGTCAAGCCTCACACCGAAGTGCGTTTCGACAGGGATGGCACCCTCAACCTGGCGCAACTGTTCGAGCTGCCGGCCAGCGAGAAACAGCCGGAAGAAGCCAGCGAGCCGTTCCCCCTGCGCATCGACCGCATCGAACTGCTGGGCGGCAATCTGCACTTCCAGGACCTGCGTCCGCAGGAGCCGATCGACATCCATTACGATGACCTCAATCTCGAGCTGCGCAACCTCAGCACCCTGCCCGATGACAACGCCGAGATGACCCTGGTGGCCACCGGCCCGGCTGGCGGCCGTATCGACTGGAGCGGCGAGCTGAGCCTGAGCCCGATCAGCTCAAGCGGCACCCTGAAGATCACCGACGAGCCGATGAAGGCGTTCTGGCCCTACGTGCGTGACGCCGTTCCGCTGGTACTGGAGAAAGGCGTCGTGAGCCTGTCCACCGACTACCGGTTGAACCTGCGTGACGGCACCGAGCTGCTGCTCAGCGACGCTCGCATCAAGGTAGCGCCATTCGCCATGCAGGCGCCGGACGGCAAGCCGCTGGTGAAACTGGATTCCCTCGAAGTCAGCGAAACCTCTCTGGACCTGGCCAAGCAGCAGGTGGTGATCGGCAAGGTACGCGGGCAGAAACTGGAAGCCTGGGCGGCCCGCGAGGCCGATGGCGAACTCGACTGGCAGAAACTTCTGGCCGGCAAACCGCAGCAAGCCGCCACGCCGGCGCCTGTGGCAGATGCACCGAAGCCCGAAGCCACTGCCACTGCCACTGCCGGCAACGAGGCACAGCCAGCCGCCAAGCAACCCGCCAAGCCCTGGCAGGTGCAGGTCAAGGACGTGCAACTGCGCGACTACCACGCGCACCTCGTCGACCGTGTGCCGAACGAAGCAGTCGCCGTGGAGCTGGGCCCGCTCGATCTGGACATGCAGAACTTCGACAGCCTCGGCACCTCGCCCTTCGCGCTCAAGCTCGATACCGGGGTCGGCAAACAGGGCAAGCTGCAGGCCGAGGGCCAGGTGCAACTGAGCCCGACCACCGCCAACCTGAAGGTCGCCACCCGCAATATCGACCTGCGTGTGGCACAGGCCTACATCAGCCCCTTCGTGCACCTGGAACTGCGCAGCGGCCTGCTGAGCAGCGATCTTGGCGTCGAGCTCACGGCAACCGAACCTCTGGCTCTGCGTGTTCAGGGCACCGCCCAGATCACCCAGTTGCACACTCTCGACACCCTCAAGGGCCGCGACCTGCTGCGCTGGAAGCAACTGGACCTGGGCGGCGTCGACTATCGCCATGGCGAGCGCCTGGACATCGCACGGGTCGATCTGGAGCAGCCCTATGCACGCTTCATCATCAACGAAGACCTGACCACCAACGTCAATGACCTGATCATCAAGCAGCCCGCCGGCAATGCCGCCCAGGCGCAGTCCTCGGCCGCCGCCGAGAAGCCGATGGCGATCCGTATCGGCGAGGTCAGCCTGAAGGACGGCTCGGCCAACTTCGCCGACTTCAGCCTCAGGCCCAATTTCGCCACCGCCGTGCAGCAGCTCAATGGCCGCATCGGCACCCTCGACAGCACCAGCAGCAAACCGGCGCCCGTGGATATCAGCGGCAAGGTCGACCGCTACGCCCCCGTCAGCATCAAAGGCAGCCTGACGCCTTTCGACCCGATGCAGAGCCTGGATATCGCCACCCAGTTCAAGCAGGTCGAACTGACCACCCTGACGCCCTACTCCGGCAAATTCGCCGGCTACCGCATCCGCAAGGGCCGCCTGAATCTGGACCTGCACTACCGCATCAATGACGGCAAGCTGAACGCCGAGAACAAGGTACTGGTCGAGCAACTGCAGCTCGGTGAGAAGGTCGACAGCCCGGATGCGGTGAACCTGCCGATCCGCCTGGCGGTAGCCCTGCTCAAGGACACCCAGGGGCGGATTTCCATCGAATTGCCACTGCAGGGTGATCTCAACAACCCGCAGTTCAGCGTCATGCCGATCGTCTGGCAGACCCTGCGCAACCTGGTGCTGCGCGCCGCCCAGGCGCCGTTCAAGTTCATCGGCGGGCTGGTCAGTGGCGGCGCCGACATGGACCTGAGCACGGTGGTCTTCGCCGCCGGCAGCGACGAGCTGGACAGCCAGGCGAAACAGTCGCTGGACGTGCTCGCCAGGGCCCTGCAGGAGCGTCCGACCCTGCGCCTGGAAGTCGAAGGCGCCAGCGCACAGAGCAGCGACGGCCCGTTGATGGCTGCGCAGCGCCTGGAGCGCGAGTATCAGGATTATCTGTATCGCATCATGCAGCGCCGCGGTGATCAGGTACCGGCCAGCGCCGAGCTACTGGTAGTCCCCGACGGCGAGAAGGCGCCACTGCTGGAGGGCATCTACCGCGCACGCCTGAAACAGCAGCCGCCAGCCGAGTGGGCCGAGCTCGACAGTGACGAGCGTACCTTGCGCCTGCGCGATGCCGTACTGGAGTCCTGGAGCGACAGCCGGGGCCTATTGCGCCAGCTGGCCCAGGACCGTGCCGCAGCGATCAAGGCCTATCTGGTCGATAGCGGCAAGCTGGCGGACGCACGCATCTACCTGCTCGACGTCAGCATCGGCGACGCTGCCAGCGATGGCCGGGTGGCCACCCCCCTACACCTGGGCAGCGAGTGACGACATGAAACGACTGGGTCTGATGCTGGCGCTATGCGCCACCCCGCTACTGAGCCAGGCCGATACCCTGCGCTGCGGCAGCAAGCTGGTGAACCTTGGTGACCGGACCTTCGAAGTGATGCACAAATGTGGCGAGCCTGCCTTCCGCGATCCGGTCGGCTACACGCTCGGCGCCTACAACCGACGTGAAACGAACGTCGAGGAATGGGCCTACGAGCCCAGCAACGGCATGTTCACCATCCTGACCTTCGAGGGCAACCGGCTGACGCGCATCGAGCGCAAACGCCGGCAATGACGATGATAAAGACACTGATCTCCTGCACCCTGCTGATGCTGCTGGCCGGCATCGCCAACGCCTCGACCTGGCGCTGCGGCAGCGCGCTGGCGAGCACCGGCGACAGCACCGCCGAAGTCCAGTCCAAATGCGGCGAACCGAACAACCGTGCGTTCATCGGTTACAAGGACCAGACCGACAGCTACGGCTTCACCCATGAAGTGCAGATAGAGGAATGGAATTACGGCCCGCGCAACGGCATGAACTACTTTCTGCGTTTCGAGGGCAACCGCCTGAACAGGATCGACAGCAAACGCGGCGATTAGCCGCCAGTCGATCGGAACGGGCGACGGCAGGACACCGTCACCCGGATGCGATCAGCCGCGTGCGGCTTCGATCGCCTGGATGTAAGGCTCGGACTGACGCTGATCCCTGATCAGGGCGACGAAGTCATTGCCGTCGGCATCCTTGGCATTCAGGTCGTAGCCGGCTTCGACGAAGAAGCCGACGAAACGCTCGAAGTCGTGGTCACGCAGGCCGCGGTAGGCCTTGACCAGTTTGTGCAGCGAGGGCGGTGTGGCATCCGCCGGTTCCACCGCGAGAAACAGCTTGATCTGCTCGTCGCTCACCTCATCGCCAATCACCTGCTTCTTGTCTTTACGCATCGCTCACTCCAGCAAACCAGACCACACGGGGGCGGCAGTGTAACCCCGGCGTGGCAAGCGCTCAACGCAGCTCGCCGGCCTGCCAGGCCAATCGCCTCGGGCCTGCCGCTCTCCCGAGAGCACAGGCGTGAACCAGGCATCGCTGCGCCCGGGCCGACTGCCTGCAAGCCAGTACCGGTTTGCGCTGCCCGCTCCTATACTGGCGGCGCAACGTCAACAGAGCCTAGGAAACGCCACGATGCCCACCCTGTTCGCCGCTTGTCGCCAGAGCCTGCACGATTATTCCTGGGCCAGCCTGCGTGGCGACCTGGGCGCCGGCCTCACCGTGGGTATCATCGCCATCCCCCTGGCCATGGCCCTGGCGATCGCCGTCGGCGTGGCGCCGCAACAGGGGCTCTACACCGTACTGGTCGCTGCCCCGCTGATCGCCCTGTGCGGCGGCTCGCGCTTCAATATCTCCGGCCCCACCGCCGCCTTCGTGGTGATTCTGCTGCCGATCACCCAGCAGTTCGGTATCGGTGGCCTGCTGCTGTGCACCATGCTGGCCGGGTTGATACTGATCGCTCTGGGGCTGCTCAAGGCCGGTCGCCTGATCGAATTCGTTCCCTACCCGGTTACCCTCGGTTTCACCGCGGGTATCGGTATCGTCATCGCCACCCTGCAGGTCAAGGACCTGCTCGGTCTGCAACTGGCCGGGCCGCCAGGCCACTACGTGGAGCAGTTGCAGGCGCTGTTCCAGGCCCTGCCCGGCATCCGCCCGGGCGACAGCCTGGTGGCGCTGGTCTGTCTTGGCGTCCTGCTGCTGTGGCCACGACTGGTACCGCGCGTTCCCGGGCACCTGGCGGCGCTGGCGATCGGCGCGCTGCTGGGTCTGCTGCTGGAACGGGTCGGCCTACCGGTGGCGACGCTGGGGGAGCGTTTCAGCTACAGCGTCGAGGGCGTCAGTTACCCTGGCATCCCACCCTTTCTGCCGACCTTCGCCTGGCCCTGGCAATTGCCTGGCGCCGATGGCCACCCCCTGCACCTGTCCTTCGAGTTGATTCGCCAGTTGCTGGCCCCGGCCTTCGCCATCGCCATGCTCGGAGCCATCGAATCGCTGCTCTGCGCCGTGGTCGCCGATGGCATGACCGGCAGCAAGCACGACCCCAACGCCGAGTTGCTCGGCCAGGGCCTCGGCAACCTGGTCGCGCCCCTGTTCGGCGGTATCACCGCGACCGCCGCCATCGCCCGCAGCGCGGCCAACGTCAGGGCCGGAGCGCGTTCGCCGCTGGCGGCCGTCATCCACGCCGCCGTGGTACTGGCCGCCATCCTGTTTCTCGCGCCGCTGTTCAGCTACCTGCCGATGGCCGCCCTGGCCGCCCTGCTGCTGATCGTCGCCTGGAACATGAGCGAAGCCCACCATGTGGCGCACACCCTGCGCATCGCCCCCCGCAGCGATGTGCTGGTGCTGCTGACCTGCCTGCTGCTCACGGTACTGTTCGACATGGTGCTGGCGGTGGGCGTCGGCCTGTTGCTGGCCGCCGGGCTGTTCATCAAGCGCATGAGTGAACTGACCGACACCCACAGCCTGCCACGGCACAGCCACCAGGCCCTCAATGACCTGCCTGAGCACGTGCAGGCGCTGGCCATTCGCGGCCCGTTGTTCTTCGGCGCCGCAGAGCGCACGCTCGGCGCCCTGCGCCGCCTCGACCCGCATATTCAGGTGGTGATTCTCGACCTCAGCGCCGTGCCGATGCTCGACATGACGGCGCTCGCGGCGCTGCACAGCGTCGTGCTGGAGTACCGCAAACACGGTATTTCCCTGATCGTCAGCGGCGCCTCACCGTCGCTGCGCCTGAAGCTGCGCCGTGCCGGCCTGCAGAATGCCCATGGCTGCCTCAGCTATGCCCGGGATCTGCCCCGTGCCCGGGCGATCTGCGAGAGCTGGCGATCAGGCTCCAGCGAATAAGCGGGGGCTTACAGGCCGTGTGAAAACGTAGCGAGCGAAGGTCAGGCAAGGGCTGGGCGCCCCCGCAAACCGGCGAAACGTAGCGCAGCGGAGTAACAGCCGAAGGCTGGCCCGCAGGGCGAACGAAGTAAGTCAAAAGCGCAGTTTACGCGTTGTAAATGAGCATTTTGACTGGGCTGGCATTCCAGCCGGTTTTTAACGCCGCATGACCGAGCGTAGTAGTTTTCACACAGCCTGCTTAGAGTCCCTTCACCGCATAGATCCCCGGTGCATTACGCCAGTAGCCCTTGTAGTCCATGCCATAGCCGAAGACGTAGCGGTCGACGCACGTCAGGCCCACGTAGTCGGCCTTGAGATCGGGGCGCGCCTTGCGGTCGTGGTCCTTGTCGACCAGCACGGCGGTGTGCACCGCCCTGGCGCCAGCGTGGTGACAGAAATCGATGATCGCCCCCAGAGTGTGCCCCTCGTCGAGGATGTCGTCGATGATCAGCACATCACGGTCGATGAAGGAGACTTCGGGTTTGGCCTTCCAGAACAGCTCGCCGCCGCTGGTCTGGTTGCGGTAGCGGCTGGCATGCAGGTAAGACGCCTCCAGCGGGAAATTCAGCCTGGTCAGCAACTTGCCGGAGAAGATCAGCCCGCCATTCATCACGCAGAACACCACCGGGTTGCGCTCGGCCAGATCGGCGTTGATGGCGATGGCGACGCGCTCGATGGCGGCTTCCACCTCAGCGTTGCTGTACAGGCAGTCGGCTTCGGCCATTACCTGGCGAATATGGGCGAGATCGGCGGGCATAGCGGGTCCTCGTTGGCGGCGACGTTCAGGTGCAGCTCTGCTTCTGCCGAACGCCGCTCGCATTGTATGGCTGGCCCCGGCGCACAAGCTGATTACCGGTTCGGAAAAAGGCGGCAACGTTACGCATCCGACGACTGCCGCGCAAGCATCAGGCAACGTCCTCGACCAATGGCATGCCGGTTGCTGCCGGATCCCCTATCGTCGCGAACCCTGCTTGGTACCGCCTGGGCGGTGGCCTGCGAGGGCGGCCGGAAAAAGTTCCACCTGCACAGCGCCCATCCCCTGGCGCAATGCTTTAATCTAGCGTGTTTTTTGCCCATTTTTGCCGGAGACCCCGCAATGCCAGTCCTCGAAATCCGCCATCCGCTGATTCGCCACAAGATCGGTCTCATGCGCCGCGCGGATATCAGTACCAAGAATTTCCGTGAACTGGCCCAGGAAGTGGGCGCTCTGCTCACTTACGAGGCGACCAAGGATCTGCCGCTGGAAAACTACGAAATCGCGGGCTGGGCAGGTCCCGTGCAGGTCGAGAAGATTTCCGGCAAGAAGATCACCGTGGTGCCGATCCTGCGGGCCGGCATCGGCATGCTCGACGGCGTGCTCAGCCTGATCCCGGGAGCCAAGGTCAGTGCCGTCGGCGTGGCACGTAACGAGGAAACCCTGCAGGCGCACACCTACCTGGAGAAGCTGGTGCCGGAAATCAACGAGCGCCTGGCGATGATCATCGACCCGATGCTGGCCACCGGCGCCTCGATGGTCGCCACCATCGACCTGCTGAAGAAGGCCGGCTGCAAGGAAATCCGCGCCATGGTGCTGGTCGCCGCCCCCGAGGGCATCGAGGCGGTCAACGAAGCCCACCCGGACGTGAAGATCTACACCGCCTCCATCGACCAGCGTCTCAACGAGCACGGCTACATCATCCCCGGGCTGGGTGATGCCGGCGACAAGATCTTCGGCACCAAGCAGAAGGACGCCTGATCGATGCACGACGAATTCAACGATCCGTTGTGGCGTCAGGTGCTGTCCGGCGCGCAGATGCTCTTCGTGGCCTTCGGCGCCCTGGTGCTGATGCCGCTGATCACCGGCCTCGACCCCAACGTGGCGCTGTTCACCGCCGGCCTGGGCACCCTGCTGTTCCAGATCGTCACCGGTCGCCAGGTTCCGGTATTCCTGGCGTCGAGCTTCGCGTTCATCACCCCGATCATCCTCGCCAAGGGCCAGTTCGGCCTGGCGGAAACCATGGGCGGCGTGGTCGCGGCGGGTTTCGTCTACACCTTTCTCGGCCTGGCCGTGAAGATCAAGGGCACCGGCTTCATCGACCGCCTGCTGCCGCCGGTGGTGATCGGCCCGGTGATCATTTCCATCGGCCTGGCCATGGCACCGATCGCCGCCAACATGGCCATGGGCAAAGCCGGTGACGGCAGCGTACTGCTGCCTTACAGCACGGCGATGTGGATCTCCATGCCAACCCTGCTCACCACCCTGATCGTCGCCGTATTCGGTCGCGGCATCTTCCGCCTGGTGCCGATCATTTCCGGCATCCTGGTGGGCTTCGCGCTATCGCTCTACTTCGGCGCCCTCGACCTCGGCCACGTGGCCAGCGCCCCTTGGTTGGCAGTGCCGGCGTTCACTGCGCCGGCCTTCAACTGGCAGGCGATCCTGTTCATCGTGCCGGTAGCCCTGGCGCCGGCCATCGAGCACATCGGCGGCGTGATCGCCGTGGGCAGCGTCACCGGCAAGAACTATCTGAAGAAACCGGGCCTGCACCGCACCCTGCTCGGTGACGGCCTGGCCACCTCGGCAGCCGGCCTGTTCGGCGGCCCGCCCAACACCACCTACGCGGAAGTCACCGGCGCGGTAATGCTGACCAAGGCCTACAACCCGAAGATCATGACCTGGGCGGCGATCTTCGCCATCACCCTGGCCTTCATCGGCAAGTTCGGCGCCATCCTGCAGAGCATTCCGGTACCGGTGATGGGCGGTATTCTCTGCCTGCTGTTCGGCTCCATCGCCGCCGTGGGCATGAACACCCTGATCCGCCATGGCGTCGACCTCAGCGAGGCACGCAACCTGGTGATCGTCTCGGTGACCCTGGTGTTCGGTATCGGCGGCGTGCTGATCGGCACCGGCGACGGCCCGGACGACTTCGGCCTCAAGGGCATCGCCCTGTGCGCCATCGTCGCCATCGCCCTGAACCTGATCCTGCCGGGCAACGACGGCTGGAAGAAGAAGAGCGCGGACGACGCACCGGACATTTAAGCGATCAAAACCATCGTGCCCGGCTCCAGCAGCCGGGCGCGCGGTCTTACCCCACGCTCTGCGGCGCCCGCTCGCAAAGCCTCTTGAGCGCCGCCGCCCAGCCCGGGTCGTCGTTCAGGCAAGGGATCAGTTGCAGGCTCTCGCCCCCCGCCTCGACGAACTGCTCACGGCCGCGATCACCGATCTCTTCCAGGGTCTCGATGCAGTCGGCAACGAAGGCCGGGCACATCACCAGCAGTTTCTTCACACCTCGCGCAGCCAGCTCGTCGAGGCGCGCTTCGGTATAGGGCTCGATCCACTTGTCCTTGCCCAGCCGCGACTGGAACGACACCGACCACTGCTCGGGCCGCAAACCCACGCGCGCGGCGAATGCCTCGGCGGTGCGCTGGCACTGGCTGCGGTAACAGCGCGCCAGCACCGCGTCGCTGACCCCCACGCTGTCAGGGCGGCGCAGGTCGTGCTTCGGGTCGAGGCCCTTTACCAGCTTGCGAATGTGTCGCTCCGGCAACCCGTGGAAGCTCAACAGCAGGTGATCGAAATCCTCATGCAGGTATGGGCGCGCGCTTTCGGCCAGGGCGTCGAGGTAGTCGGGGTCGTCGAAGAACGGCTGCAGGATGGCGAAACGGATCGGCAGCTTGCACTCACGCACCACTCGCCTGGCTTCTTCGATAACGGTGGTGGTGGTGCTGTCGGCAAACTGCGGATACAGCGGCGCCAGGGTGACCTGCTCGATGCCCTGGCTGGCGAGACGGGTCAGCACGCTTTCCAGCGAGGGCTCGCCGTAGCGCATGGCCAGTTCCACCGGCCCCTGGGTCCATTGGCTTTTCATCGCCTCCTGCAAACGCTTGCTGAGCACGATCAGCGGCGAGCCCTCCGGCCACCAGATCGACGCGTAGGCATGGGCCGACTGCGCCGGGCGGCGGATCAGAATCAGCGACACCAGCAGGCGCCTCAGCGGCCAGGGCAGATCGACCACATAGGGATCCATCAGGAACTGGTTGAGATAACTCCTGACGTCCGCGACGTCGGTAGAGGCCGGGGAGCCGAGATTGACCAGCAGTAAGGCGTGATTGGTCATGCAATGTCATCCTGTTAATGAAGGCTCAGCAAATCCACCAGAGCCACGTCCAGATGAGTGAAACGGAATTCGAAGCCGGCCTCCTGCGCCCTCACCGGCAGGGCATGCTGTCCGCCCAGCAGCAGCAACGACATTTCGCCCAGGCCGGCGCGCAACGCAAAGGCCGGTAGCGGCAATATGGCGGGCCGGTGCACGGCATGGCCGAGCTCGTGGGCGAATTCGCCGTTGCGCACCGGGTGCGGCGAGCAGGCATTATAGGGACCGCGCGCCTGCTCCTGCTGCAAGAGAAAATCAATCAGGGCGATTTGGTCGGCGATATGAATCCACGGCATCCACTGGCGTCCGCCGCCGATGCGGCCGCCCAGCCCGAGGCGGAATGGAGTCAGCATGCGCTTGAGCATGCCGCCCTCCTTCGCCAGCACCAGCCCGGTACGCACCAGGATCACGCGAATTCCCAGGGCCTCGGCCTGCTGTGCGGTGTCTTCCCAGGCCACGCACAATTGCGCGGCGAAATCCGCGCCAGGCGGTGCCTGCTCGTCGACGACGTGTTCGCCACTGTCGCCATACCAGCCCACCGCCGAGCCCGACAACAGCACCGCCGGTTTCTGCTCACGGGTTTGCAGCCAGGCCAGCAGGCGCTCGGTCAGCTGGATGCGGCTTTCCCACAGCAGTTGCTTGCGGGCCTTGCTCCAGGGACGGTCGGCGACAGGAGCGCCGGCCAGGTTGACCACGGCATCCAGCGGAGCGTCACCCAGATCCTCCAGGCGCCCGATACCCCGGACGCGAGTACCACAGAGCGCTGCGACACGCGCCGGGCGACGACTCCACACCGTCAGTTGGTGCCCCTGCTCGGCCCAGTGATGACAAAGCCTGCGGCCAATCAGGCCGGTACCGCCGGTGATCAGGATATGCATGGCAGGTTCCTCGCTATGGGTGCTGCGGATTTCCACGTGGCGGGCAGGTCGCTGACAGGCCTTCGACCTCGGCGAGGCAAGCTGCCGACAGAAACGGGGAAACTATTGGCGCCCGCGCCTATTCTCAAGGATAGATGCCCTGGCTGCAGGCACTGGCCAACAGGGACATAAGCTTATACATCAATTGTACATTGTATGAGATATGTCCAAGGCGTAGCCTGGGAACAAGCGGGCTGTCGCCATGCCGTTGCGACAGCCCGACAGCACGTGAGGTAGACATGACCCCTACACCCCCCATCGCCATCATCGGCACCGGTATCGCCGGCCTGTCCGCGGCCGAAGCCCTGCATGCCGCGGGTTACCCGGTGCAATTGTTCGACAAGAGCCGCGGCAGCGGCGGCCGCATGGCCAGCAAGCGTAGCGAAGCCGGCGCCCTGGATCTTGGCGCGCAGTACTTCACCGCCCGCGACCGGCGCTTCGCCGCGGCCGTGCAGCAGTGGCAGGCCCGCGGCTGGGTCGAAGAATGGACGCCCAGTCTCTACCACTATGCCAACGGTACACTCAGCCCATCGGCCGACGAACAAGTACGCTGGGTTGGCAAACCACGAATGAGCGCCATCACCCGCGCCATGCTCGGCGCCTTGCCTGTACGGTTTTCCTGCCGTATCGCCGAGGTGTTTCGCGGCGAACAGTATTGGCACCTGCTCGATGCGGATGGCGAAAGCCACGGGCCGTTCAGCCATGTCATCGTCGCCACGCCCGCTCCCCAGGCCAGCGCGCTGCTGGCAGCGGCGCCCAAGCTCGCCGGCACGGTCGCAGGCGTGAGCATGGAGCCGACCTGGGGCGTGGCACTGGCCTTCGAAGCCCCCCTGAAGACGCCACTCGAGGGCTGTTTCGTGCAGGACGAGGTACTCGACTGGACGGCGCGCAACCGCAGCAAACCGGGCCGCGATGCCACGCTGGACACCTGGATCCTGCACGCCAGTAGCCGCTGGAGCCGCCAGCATCTGGACCTGTCCAAGGAGCAGGTGATCGAGCAACTGCATGGCGCCTTCGCGGAAATGATCGGCTGCGCCGTACCGGCACCGGTGTTCAGCATGGCCCACCGCTGGTTGTACGCGCGGCCGACGGCGGCCCATCAACTGGGGGCGCTCGCCGATGCCGACCTGGGCTTGTATGCCTGCGGCGACTGGTGCCTGTCCGGTCGGGTCGAAGGCGCCTGGCTCAGCGGCCAGGAAGCAGCCCGTAAACTGATCGCGCACAACCAGTGAACACCGCCAAGCATCGCCTCACCCCGCGCAAGCTGCTGTTGTCCAAGTGGACGGCAGCCACGCCGCAGAACCGCGAAAAGCACTTTATCGTCACCGAACTGTTCTGCGACGAAGAAGGCACGGTACTGGAAGTGGAGCTGCAAGCGGTACTCAGCAAGCGTGCCCAGCGCATCGACTGGCGCGCTCTGCAGAATGCCGAAAACTGGAAGATGGGCTGGCAGTGAAACGCTGCAGGTCATCCGGCCTGCGGCCGGATGCTGTACAGAGCATTTGACTTGTACAAGATCGCGCTTAAGATGAGATGAAACTTGTACAAAAATAAATTCTTGTACAAGAACATCATCGAAGGTGCGCCATGCCAGCCAGCCCGCTCCATCAGCAGAAACCCACGCTCGGCGTCAGCGCCTGCCTGCTCGGCGCCGAAGTGCGCTACAACGGCGGGCACAAGGCCTCGCGACTGTGCCTGGATCAGTTGAGCGACCATTTCGAATTCGTGCCCTTCTGCCCCGAGGTCGCCATCGGACTGGGCACGCCTCGCGAGCCGATCCGCCTGGTCGGCGATCCGGCGGCACCGCGGGCCGTCGGCACGGTGCACCCCGGGCAGGATCACACCGAGGCCTTGACCGCCTACGGCGAGCAGGTGGCGGCCGAGCTGCCCCCCATCAGCGGCTACATCGTCATGCAGCAGTCGCCGTCCTGCGGCCTGGAGCGCGTCAAGGTCTACCAGGACAACGGCCACCCCAGCGAGCCGAAAGGTCGCGGTCTCTACACCAGCGTGCTGTGCCAGCGCCACCCGAATCTGCCGATCGAGGAAGATGGCCGGCTCAACGACCCGGTGCTGCGTGAAAACTTCCTGACCCGAGTGTTCACCTATGCGCAGTGGCAGGCGCTGTGCCAGTCGGGCCTGAGCCGCGGCAAGCTGATCGAGTTCCATGCCCGCCATAAATACCTGCTGATGGCCACCGATCCACTGCGCTACAAGCGCCTCGGCCGCTTGCTCGGCGACCTTTCCGGACGCGACTTGCACGACCTGGCCGAACACTATTTCGGCGAACTGATGACGGCCCTGAAACGCTGCGCCACTCGCGGTACCCACGCCAACGTGCTGCAGCACCTGATCGGCTACCTGAAAGGCTCCCTGAGTTCTGCAGAAAAACAGGAAATGCAGCAGCTCATCGGCCAATACCGGCACGGTATCGTGCCCCTGGTGGTACCACTGACGCTGCTCAAACACCACTTCCGCCAGCACCCCGACAGCTACATCGCGCAGCAGGTCTACCTGCAGCCGCACCCGGAAAACCTCAGCCTGCGCAATGCCCTATGAATCAGCCAAGGGATGCTACAGGGGGCGCCGACCCTGGCCGGGAAGCGTTCGTCGACGGCTACCTGCCGATCCGCGAGGTGGCCAGTCTGACGGGTGTGAACCCGGTCACCCTGCGCGCCTGGGAACGGCGTTACGGCCTGATCGTTCCGCACCGCACCGCCAAGGGCCACCGCCTGTATTCCGCGGAGCACGTACAGACCATCAAGGCGGTGCTCGGCTGGCTCAACCGCGGGGTGTCGGTTGGCCAGGTCAAGGGGCTGCTGCGCGTCGACCAGCCGCTGCCCGCCGAGCAGTCCTCGCAATGGCAGGAAAAGCGCGAGCGCCTGTGCCACGCCATCCACCTGCTCGACGAGCGCCAACTGGACGAACGTTTCAATGCCGAACTGGCACTCTACCCACCGCAGATTCTCTGCCAGCACCTGCTTCTGCCGCTGCTGGACACTCTGGAGAGGCGCTGGCCGCAACGCCCAGGGGCGACGACCGAGCGGCTGTTCCTGTACAGCTGGTTACGCAGCAAGCTTGGCGCCCGCGTTTACCATGACAACCGGCAGCACACCGGTAAGCCCCTGCTGCTGATCAATCTGGGCCCACTGCCAATGTCACCACAGCTATGGCTGTGTGCCTGGCTGATCGGCACTGCCGGCTGCCCGGTAGATGCCTTCGACGGGCCGATTCCACCGAATGAACTGCCGCTGGCCATCGCCCGCCGGCAACCCCGCGCCCTGCTGCTGTTCTGCGAGACGGAAAACACCTCCGGCAAGGAGCCTTCGCCCCGGCAATGGCTCGCTGACCATGGCATTCCCTGCCTGCTGGTCGGTTTCGATGAGCCGTCAGGCACCGTGCCGCTGCCCGCCAATGCCGCCAGCGGCGCCGACATCGTTTTCACCGCCGGCCCCCTCGCTGCGCTGCAAACGCTCGCCGATCGCCACTTGCTCGAATAGGACGACTCATGTTGCAACTGATGTGGTTTCGAACCGACCTGCGCATCACCGATAACACCGCACTGGCTGCCGCCATGCAGGCCGGGCCGACGGTCGCCGTGTTTCTGCTCAGCCCCGGCCAGTGGCATCGGCACGACGATGCCCCCTGCAAGGTGGACTTCTGGCTGCGCAACCTGGCTGAACTGAGCGTGCAACTGCAGCGCCTCAACGTGCCGCTACTGATTCGCCAAGCCGTCGAATGGGACGCGGCACCCAAGGTTCTCGGCAAGCTGGCCAGGGAGCTGGGCGCAACGGCACTGCACTTCAACGAGGAGTACGCGGTCAATGAAAGCCGGCGCGACCGCGACGTGGCCGCCGCCATGGCGAACCTCGATATCGACGTCCAGCGCCACCTGGACCGCCTGCTGTTCAAGCCCGGCAGCGTGCTGACCCGCACGGACACCTACTTCAAGGTCTACAGCCAGTTCCGCGGTGTCTGTTACCAGCGCCTGCACAGCGCCTTGCCGCCTCTGGTGGCATTGCCAAAGGCGCAGGCCAGGCTGAAGATCGACGCCGACCAGGTGCCCGGCAACGTTCCCGGCTTCGAAACGCCGAGCCAGGCGCTACGCGACGCCTGGCCCGCCGGCGAACAGGCCGCCCGCGAGCGGCTGCAGCGCTTCGCCGATGAACGGATCGAGGACTATCACGACAACCGTGACTTCCCCGCGTGCCCCGGCACCAGCCAGCTGTCCGCCTACCTGGCGGCGGGCGTGGTATCGCCGCGTCAGTGCCTGCACACGGCGCTGAACATCAATCAGGGCGAGTTCGAGAGCGGCAACCAGGGCGCCGTCACCTGGGTCAACGAGCTGATCTGGCGGGAATTCTACAACCACATCCTGGTCGGTTACCCACGGGTGTCCATGCACCGCGCCTTCCGCCCGGAAACCGAAGCCCTGCCGTGGCGTAACGCCAACAAGGATCTGCAGGCCTGGCAGCAAGGGCGTACCGGCATCCCGATCATCGACGCGGCGATACGTCAGCTGCTGGAAACCGGCTGGATGCACAACCGCCTGCGCATGGTGGTGGCGATGTTCCTGAGCAAGAACCTGCTGATCGACTGGCGCGAAGGCGAGCGATTCTTCATGCGCCACCTGATCGACGGAGACCTGGCTGCCAATAACGGTGGCTGGCAGTGGAGCGCCTCGACCGGCACCGATTCGGTGCCTTACTTCCGCCTCTTCAACCCGGTCAGCCAGTCCCAGCGCTTCGATCCGCAAGGCCGTTTCATCCGTCACTGGCTGCCGGAACTGAGTGCACTCGGCGACAAGGCGATACATGACCCGCATGCCGGCCACAAGGGACGGGGCAGCCTGTTCGGCAGCGGATCGGACTACCCATTGCCCGTCGTCGACCTCAAGGACAGCCGCCAGCGCGCTCTGGACGCGTTCAAGAACCTGCCATCGGCCAACCAGCTGACCTGACCCCCAGCCCGCCGCGGTGCCCACGCCGCTGGCCAACGGTGAAACCACCCCGGGCAGTTGCAGCAGAGCCTCCGGCACGGGCACCATCAGCTTTCCCGCACGGTTACCGCCGCCATCGGCGACGGGCCACAGCTGCTAACGGACGCTCCGGTGCCGAAAACTCTGCTCAACGCCCTGTTGCTGGTCATCGGCTGGTTCGCCTGTGTGGTCGGCGATGGCCCCTGGTTGTGGCTGGTGGCCGCGATCATGCTGGTGCACCTGCTGTACATCGGCAGTTGGCAGCGCGAGGGCAGACTGCTGGCCAGCGTGCTGCTGTTCGGCAGCGCCGTGGACAGCTTCCTGCTGCAGTTCGGCCTGTTCGATTTCGGCGAACCCCGCCAGCTGATTCCGGTGTGGCTGGCGCTCACCTGGCTGCTGCTCGGCAGCACCCTGTGCCACTGCCTGGCCTGGACGGCACGCCCCTGGTGGCGGGCCAGCCTGCTGGGCGCCTGTGCTGGGCCGCTGCATTATTACCTGGCTGCCGCCCTCAACCAGGTGGACTTTGCCCATGGCAACGGCACCACCCTGTTCCTGCTGGCCCTGATCTGGGCCGTGGCATTGCCGGTGCTGCAGGGCTTCGCCCGGCTGTATGCCGCAGACAGCCACTCGGCGCGGCGCTAACTGGCGTAGAATGCGCCGATGAGCGCCAGCCACCATATCCCCCACCAGCAGATCACGGAAAGCAGCGAAGTCAGCTGCAGCACCTGCGCGGCCTGCTGTTGCCAACTGGAAGTCATGCTGATCACCGACACCGGCGTGCCAAGGCGCTTCATCGACAACGATGACTGGGGCGGCGAGGTGATGCGCCGGCTGGACGACGGCTGGTGCGCGGCATTGGATCGGGACACCATGCGCTGCACCATCTATTCGGTGCGCCCGCTGATCTGCCGCGAATTCGAACTGGGGGCCCCCGAGTGCCTGGAAGAGCGTCGCGGCATTTCCAGCATCTACCGCTGACAGCACCTCAACCAGCTGGCCGTGAATTTGCTGCGGGCATAAGAGCGTGTTCACGATCCTGTGCACTTGGCAAACCGAAACCCGTATTCCTGCAGATCGGCGGCAAATGGCGGAAGCAGCCGTAGGGTGGATAGGGGCGCGTAGCTGACGCTCTTTTCATCCACCATCGCGATCGCAGAGCGGTGGACGGGTCGGGCCGCGTAGGTGAAGCGTCGGCTACGCGCCCCGGTCCACACTACAAATGGCCGCTTTCGCCCCTTTTTGCTGCCATTGCGCGTGGAGTCTCGTCGAAAGATCGTGAACAGGCTCGAAGAAACCGGGTGCGAAGCCCGGTTCAAGTAGTGCGAGAAACCCGCTTAGAAATTCAACCGATAATGCACGGCATAAGATTCGACGCCATCGTTGGGCTTCTTGATACCGGCATTGGAATAATGAATCGCACGAATACCGATTTCATGGCCACCAGCGAAACGCAGGCCGGCGCCGATGCGGTCTTCGAACTGGAACGATGAGCCCAGGTCGTTGGACTCGAGCTGGGTGTTGGAGAACGCCGCCACACCGATACCCGCTTCCAGGTAGGGTTTGACGTTCTGTCCGGCGAACTCGTAAACGAATACCGGCGCGAAGGACACGCTATGGTTGGTGGCGGTGTCGTCGCCTTCCCAGTAGGTGTAGCCGGCATCCCAGTAGCCCCCCAGGTGGCCGACACTGCTTTCGAACCAGCGGCTGTTGAAATCGAACTGAGCACCGAGACGGTAGACCATGGTGGAGTCACCGGACTGCCCCACGGAAAAGGTCAGACCTGCGGCCTGAGCCGCTGTTACCGAGCCAAGGGACAACGCAACTGCAGCGGCCAAGCCAACCAGCTTCTTCATTGGAAACACCCTTTTATAGCGATCACGGATTGTTTTAAGTGAGGCGCGGGAAAACTATAGTTACAGACGCTGGATAAGTTCCATTCGTTCTAGAAAAATTTACTGGCCATTGGCCAATGGCGGCGCCGCAAACCAGGCGCGGTGCATGCCTCAGGGAAAACGACTGACCTGGGCAGCATGGCCCCACAGCACCGGCATGATGCCCTGCATGCTGGATGGATCACCGCTGCACCAGAAGCGCTCAGGCGCTGGCGGCCCGACGGCCAGCAAGCCGCGTTCGCCGAGCAACCTTTGCAATTGCCGGGCCACCGCCGCGCCAGTGTCGATCAGGCTGATCGAGGGGTCGAGCCAGCGGCTCAGCAACGGCTTGAGAAAGGGATAGTGGGTACAGCCGAGAATCAGCGTATCGCAGCCCTCGGCGAGCAACGGGTCGACATAGCCGCGCAGCCGTTCATGCAGTCGCGGATCCTCCAGGTCGCCGGCTTCGATCAACTCCACCAAGCCCGGGCACGGCTGGGTGACCACCCGGACATCGCTGGCGAACTGGTCGAGCAGCGCGGCGAAACGCGCGCTTTTCAGGGTACCGGTGGTCGCCAGCACACCGACCACGCCAGAGCGGGTCGCCGCGGCAGCCGGTTTCACCGCAGGCTCCATGGCCACGATGGGTAATTGTGGATAAAGCCCGCGCAGCTCGGCCACACTGGCCACGGTGGCGGTATTGCAGGCCAGCACCAGCGCCTTGGCACCACGGGCGAGGAGGAACCCGGCGATGGCCCGGCAGCGCTCGCGAATGTAGTCGGCGCTCTTCTCGCCGTAGGGCACATGACCGCTATCGGCGACATACAGCAACGACTCGCGGGGCAGCAGGGTACGGATCTCGCGCAATACAGTGAGTCCACCGACGCCGGAATCGAACACCCCAATCGGTGCCTCACGCATGGGCATTGCCCGCACAGACCGTACACCCCGGATCGCGCTTGACCCGCAGCTCGCGGAAGCGCGAGCCGAAGGCATCGATCAGCAGCAACCGCCCCACCAGCGGCTCACCGAAACCGGCCAGCAGCTTGAGGGCTTCGAGAGCCTGCAGGCTGCCGACCAGGCCGACCAGCGGGCCTGCCACGCCGGCTTCACTGCAGGTCAGCTCGGCTTCGCTGCCATGGCCGTACAGGCAGTGATAACAGGGGCTGTCGGCACGTCGCGGGTCGAACACCGACAACTGCCCTTCCAGGCGGATCGCAGCGCCACTGACCAGCGGCCTGCGGGCGTCGACACAGGCCGCGTTGACCGCCTCGCGGGTGGCGAAATTGTCCGAGCAGTCGAGCACCAGATCGACCGCCGTCACCGCTGCGGCCAGGGAGTCCGCATCCAGCGCCTGGCGGTGGGCGCATAGCCGGATGCCGGGGTTGATCGCCGCCAGCCGCGCCAGCGCCGAATCCACCTTGCTCTGGCCGATGCTCGCGGTATCGTGGGCGATTTGCCGCTGCAGGTTGCTCAGCTCGACGCTGTCGAAATCCGCCAGGTGCAGCTCACCGACCCCGGCAGCCGCCAGGTACAGCGCCACCGGGGAGCCGAGCCCTCCGAGACCGACGATCAGCACGCGGCTGCCCTTGAGCCGCAGCTGGCCGTCGATATCGATCTGCGCCAAGAGGATCTGCCGGCTGTAGCGCAGCAATTCTTCGTCAGTCAACTGTTCATTCATGCGGCCACCGCCCCAGGCTGATGCGTTCATGATTGGCCAGGTCGCGGCGGCTGTGGACCTCGACGAAACCGCGCTGGCTCAGCAACGCACGCACGGCCTCGGCCTGATCGAAGCCATGTTCGAGCAGCAACCAGCCGGGAGCCAGCAGATGCGCCGGCGCCTGCTCGATGAGCAGACGGATATCGTCAAGCCCATCGACGCCCGATACCAAGGCGCTGCTCGGTTCGAAACGCACATCGCCCTCGCCCAGATGACGGTCGTCACGGGCGATATAGGGCGGGTTGCTGACGATCACGGCATAGCGCTCGCCGCTCAGCCCTTCGAACCAGTGGCTCGAAAAAAAGGCAGCGTTGTCCAGGCCCAGGCGCGCCCGATTGCTTTCAGCCAGGGACACCGCGGCGTCGACCCGATCGACCCCAGTCACCTGCCAGGCCGGGCGCTCGCTGGCCAGGGCCAGGGCGATGGCACCAGTGCCGGTACCCAGGTCGAGCACTCGCGCCGGGCCGCCAGACAATAGCGCCAGCGTGGTTTCCACCAGCAATTCGGTGTCAGGACGGGGGATCAGGGTATGCGGCGCGACCTCCAGATCCAGGCTCCAGAAGCCCTGCCGGCCGAGAATGTAAGCCACCGGCTCGCCGTCACGTCGGCGTACCAGGCTGACCGCGAATCGCGCCGCTGCGTCGTCCTCGACCTCACGATCCGCCCAGGTGCGCAGGTAGCTGCGCGGCTTGCCAAGGGCGTGGGCCAGCAACAGCTCGGCATCCACCCGGGCGCTGGGCGAGTCCGGCAGTTCAACGGCGTTCAATAGAGACTCAATGGAAGCCATGACACACCGCCGTTCTTGGACGCTTGCTTGCCAGCGATACCGTTCGCACGGTGATCGCCGGCAAGCCGGCTCCTGCAGGAAATGTATCGATCACGTACGCACCGTCCACGACATCCTTCCTTAACACGGCCAGGGCTCAATCGCCCAGCGCGGCCAACTGGTCGGCCTGGTATTCGGCGAGCAGCGGTTCGATCACCGCGTCGACGCCACCGGCGATCACGTCGTTCAGCGAATACAGAGTCAGGTTGATGCGGTGATCGGTGACTCGGCCCTGGGGGAAATTGTAGGTACGGATGCGCTCGGATCGGTCACCGGAACCGACCAACAGCTTGCGGGTATCGGAAATTTCCTTGTGGGCGGCGGCGTCCTGCTGGTCCTTGAGCTTGGCCGACAGCCAGGCCATGGCCTTGGCGCGGTTCTTGTGCTGCGAACGCTCTTCCTGGCACTCGACCACGGTACCGGTGGGAATGTGGGTGATGCGGATCGCCGAATCGGTAGTGTTGACGTGCTGACCACCGGCCCCCGAAGAGCGGTAGGTGTCGATGCGCAGATCGGCCGGGTTGATCTCGATGGCCATCTGCTCGTCCGGCTCGGGCAGCACCGCCACGGTGCAGGCCGAGGTATGGATGCGGCCCTGGGACTCGGTTTCCGGGACGCGCTGCACACGGTGCGCGCCGGATTCGAACTTGAGCTTGGCGAACACATTGTCGCCCTCGACCCGGGCGATCACTTCCTTGAAGCCGCCATGCTCGCCTTCGTTGGCCGACAGGACCTCGATGCGCCAACCCTGCTTCTCGGCGTAGCGCGAGTACATGCGGAACAGGTCGCCGGAGAAGATCGCCGCCTCGTCGCCACCGGTACCGGCACGCACTTCGAGGAACACGTTGCGGCCGTCGTTGGGATCCTTGGGCAGCAGCATGCGCTGCAGGCTGCCTTCCAGCTCGAGAAGGCGAGCCTTGGCGGTATCGACTTCCTCCTCGGCCATTTCACGCATGTCCGGATCGCTGTCCTTGAGCAGCGCCTGGGCGCCCTCGAGGTCGGCCTGCACCCTGCGAAACTCGCGGAACGCTACGATCACCGGTTCGATCTCGGCGTATTCCCTGGAATAGGCGCGGAACTGGTTCTGGTTGCCGATCACTTCGGCATCGCCGAGCAGCGCCGTGACTTCTTCGAAACGATCCTGCAACACGTCGAGTTTATTGATCAGCGAAGCTTTCATTGCATGCCTTCTATTTATTTGACCAAGCCGGACGACGCGCCGTCTTCGAGGGCGAAGAGTTCCTGGGCCACGCCAAGGGCGTCGGCGCGCCCATCGGCGGAGAATTTTTTCAGTTGCACGCTGGGCGCGTGCAGCAGTTTGTTGGTCAGCCCCCGGGCCAATTGCGCCAGCACTTCCTCGGCGGCGGCACCATTGGCGAGCATGCGCTGGGCACGGGCCAGTTCATCGTCACGCAGGCGCTCGGCCTGCTGCCGGTAGGCGCGCAGCACATCCACCGCGGCCAGTTCGCGCAGGCGCAACATGAAATCGTCGGCGCCGACGGCGACCAGTTCCTCGGCGGCCTGGGCAGCGCCCTGGCGACTCTTGAGGTTCTCTTCGATGACTTCGTGCAGATCGTCGACGGTGTACAGGTAGACATCGTCCAGCTCACCGACCTGGGGTTCGATGTCCCGCGGCACCGCGATGTCGACCATGAAGATCGGCTTGTGCTTGCGCTGCTTCAGGGCACTTTCGACCGCCCCCTTGCCAAGAATCGGCAACTGGCTGGCCGTGGAACTGATGACGATATCGCTGTGCGCCAACTCCTGGGGAATATCGGAAAGCAGCACGGCGTGTGCGCCGAACTGCTCGGCCAGGCTGCTGGCACGTTCGAGAGTACGATTGGCCACGACGATTCGCTTGATCCCTTGATCATGAAGGTGACGGGCGACCAGGCTGATGGTCTCCCCCGCGCCGATCAGCAGCGCCTGGCTGCGATGCAGGTCGGCGAAGATCTGCTTGGCCAGGCTCACGGCGGCGAACGCCACCGACACCGGGTTCTCACCGATGGCGGTATCGGTGCGCACCTGCTTGGCAGTGCTGAACGTGGCCTGGAACAGGCGCCCGAGCAGCGGCCCCAGGGTCCCGGCCTCTCGGGCGACGGCGAAGGCGGACTTCATCTGGCCGAGAATCTGCGGCTCGCCCAACACCATGGAATCGAGGCCGGACGCCACGCGCATCATGTGACGAACTGCCGCATCGTCTTCGTGGACATAAGCGCAGGCGCGCAGCTCTTCGACGCTCAAATGGTGATAATCGGCCAACCAGCCAAGCACCGCATCGACACCTGGGCCGTCCTGCTCCAGGTACAGCTCGCTGCGGTTGCAGGTCGACAGGATCGCCGCCTCTCGACTTGGCGTGTGCCGGCACAGCAGTTGCAATGCCTCCACCAGTTGCTCCGGGGTAAAAGCCACGCGCTCGCGGACATCCACCGAAGCGGTCTTGTGGTTGATACCGAGGGCGATAAAGGCCATGCACGTCGCTGACAAGGTGGCGGAAGCCGGCAATTGTCCTACTTCGCTCGAGGCAGGACAACCACTGCCCACCGCATGGACACGATAGCGAGGCTTGATCGCAGGCAATGATAATTACTCAGCCACCTTGTCCACATGGCGTCACCCGACCGCCACACAGCCGCCGATGATCCGCCCTTCCCCACCCGCTATGGTCGCGGTTGCAACGGCAATGCCCGGCCGTGCTGGGGCACCGAGCATCCGATGCAACACTGCCAGGGTTCCACAGTCCAAGGTCACATCGCCAGGACACACGGCCTGCCCATGGGCTTGCCCGATGGCTTGTGTCATGATGGCCAAAACCGCAGGTTAGTCGCATTTTCTCTATGAATAGACCCATCGCGTTGCTGACCGCCCTTGCCTTCTTGGGTGGTTGCCAGTCTTTTGCGCCGTCCACTCCGGACGGCAACGTGCCCGTGGAAGAAGCGGGCAACGAAGCACCGGCCGAGGCGCCTCAGGTGTACGGCTCGTTCAGCCAGGAAACCCTGCTGGCCCTGCTCACCGCCGAGCTGGCAGGACAGCGCAACCGCTTCGATATCGCCTTGGGCAATTACGTGCAGCAGGCCAATTCGACCCAGGACCCCGGTGTTGCCGAGCGCGGCTTCCGGATCGCCGAATACCTGGGGGCCGATGAGGAAGCGTTGGACACATCCTTGGTATGGGCCAGGAATGCGCCCGCCAACGTGGACGCTCAGCGCGCAGCTGCCGTGCAGTTGGCACGCGCCGGTCGCTACGACGAATCCATGGCCTACATGGAGCGGGTACTGCAGCGCCAGGGCAACACCCATTTCGACTTCCTCGCCCTGTCGGCGGCGGACACCGATCCGGACACCCGCGCCGGCCTGCTGCAGAGTTTCGACCGCCTGCTGGGTAAATACCCCAACGACGGACAGTTGCTGTTCGGCAAGGCCCTGCTCCTGCAGCAAGACGACCGTCCCGAAGAAGCGCTGAAATTGCTCGAAAACAGCGACGCCAAGCATGACCAGGCGGCGCCACTGTTGTTGCGCGCACGCCTGCTGCAGAGCCTCGGGCGTGGCGAAGAGGCTTTGCCACTGCTCGAGAAGGGCATGGAGCAGACACCCGGCGACAAGCGTCTGCGCCTGACCTACGCCCGCCAGTTGGTCGAGCTGGGCCGCATGGACGAAGCCCGCAGCGAATTCTCCGCGCTGCTGCAGCAATTTCCTGAAGATGACGACCTGCGCTTCTCCCTGGCGCTGGTCTGCCTGGAGGCGGAGGCCTGGCGCGAAGCCATCGTCTACCTGCAGGAACTGGTCGAGCGCGACGCCCATGTCGACCCGGCCCAATACAACCTGGGGCGCGCCCATGAAGCACTGGGCGAAGTGGATGAGGCCCTGCTCGCCTACTCCATGGTCGGTGGCGGCAACGATTACCTACCGGCCCGCGTGCGCATGACCGACCTGCTGGTCGCCAACGGCCGCGGTGTCGAAGCCTCCAGGCACCTGGCCGAGGCCCGTGACAACCAGCCGGACTACGCGCTGCAGCTGTACCTGATCGAAGCCGAATCGTTGTCCAAGCAGAACCAGCCGGCCAAGGCCTGGGCGCTGATCCAGCAAGCGCTCGCGCAGTACCCCGGCGATATCAACCTGCTGTACACCCGCGCCATGCTCGCCGAGCCGCGTAACGACCTGAAGCAGCTGGAGCAGGACCTGCGCACCATCCTCGACCGCGAGCCGGACAACGCCATGGCGCTCAACGCCCTCGGCTACACCCTGGTCGACCGCACGGATCGCCATCAGGAAGGCCTGGAACTGATCCAGCAGGCTCACGACCTCAACCCCGAGGACCCGGCGATCCTCGACAGCCTGGGCTGGGCCAACTTCCGCCTGGGCAACCTGGCCGAAGCGGAAAAACTGCTGCGCCAGGCGTTCGAGCGCTTCCCGGATCACGAAGTCGCCGCCCACCTTGGCGAAGCGCTGTGGGCTCGAAACAAGCAGCGCGAGGCCAGGCAAATCTGGCGCGATGCACTGAAGGAACAGCCCGACAGCGAAATCCTGCGCAGCACCGTGCTGCGCCTGACCGGATCAGAGAGGCCTTGATGCAGTTCCGCCCCCTACTCGCACTCGCCCTGGTCACCCTGCTCGCCGGCTGCTCCGGCCTGTCCACCCGCGAAGCCGTGGAACAGGGTCAGGGCGACCCGGCGCGCTGGCAGGCGCACAAGCAGCAGATCGGCACCCTGGACGGCTGGCAGATCAACGGCAAGGTCGGCATCCGTGCACCACGCGACTCGGGCAGCGGCACATTGTTCTGGCTGCAGCGCCAGGACTACGCCGACATTCGCCTTTCCGGCCCGCTCGGACGCGGCGCGGCACGCCTCACCGGGCGGCCGGGTGACGTCCAACTGGAAGTCGCCAACCAGGGCCGTTACCAGGCAGGATCGCCGGAAGAACTGCTGCAGCAGCAACTCGGCCTGAACCTGCCGGTCTCCCACCTGCTCTGGTGGATCCGTGGCTTGCCCGCCCCGGACAGCAAGAGCCGCCTGACCCTGGACAGTGACAGCCGCCTGGCGCAGCTCAGCCAGGATGGCTGGGAAGTGAGCTACACGCGCTATGCCGAGCAGAACGGCTACTGGCTGCCCGAGCGCCTGCGTCTGGAAGGTCACGACATCCAGGTCACCCTGGTGATCAAGGACTGGCAACCGCGTCAACTCGGCCGGTAACCCTTCCCATCCATCAGCGCGCGATGCATTCCCGTATCGCGCGATGAAGCCGGCTCCTACGGTTGGGTGCGGTATTTGGCCGCAACCGTAGCTTGCGCTAATCTCTCATCCCCCTCTCGCCAGCCATTGCCCAATGACGACCCACGCCATTCCTGCACACGCCGAGCTGATCCTGCCGGCGCCGGCCAAGCTCAACCTGATGCTGCACATTCTCGGCCGCCGTGAAGACGGTTATCACGAGCTGCAGACCCTGTTCCAGTTCCTCGACCACGGTGACCAGCTCGGCTTCAGCCTGCGCGACGATGGCGTTATTCGCCTGCACACCGAGATTGCAGGCGTGCCCCACGACGGCAACCTGATCGTACGGGCTGCGCGGCAGTTGCAGGAACAGAGCGGCACGCGCCTGGGAGCGGATATCTGGCTGGACAAACGGCTGCCCATGGGCGGCGGCATCGGTGGCGGCAGTTCGGATGCCGCCACCACCCTGCTGGGTCTCGCCCACCTCTGGAAGCTGGGCTGGAGCGAAGATCGCCTGGCCGCCCTGGCCCTGAGCCTGGGCGCCGACGTACCGGTATTCGTGCGCGGCCGTGCGGCCTTCGCCGAAGGCGTGGGCGAGAAACTCACGCCAGTGCAGCTGCCGGAACCCTGGTTTCTCGTTGCCGTGCCGCAAGTGCTTGTCAGTACAGCAGAAGTTTTCTCCGACCCTGAGTTGACACGCGATACGCCGCCCATTAAAGTTCGCAGCCTTCTTGAGGGGGGCGGTCGTAATGATTGCCTGCCGGTCGTCGAGAGGCGTTACCCAGCTGTTCGTAACGCACTGATCTTGCTGAACAAATTCGTTCCGACAAGATTGACCGGCACTGGAGCTTGTGTGTTTGGGAGCTTCCCAAACAAGGACGATGCTGATAAAGTCGCCCGCCAACTTCCAGCCACACTGCCACGTTTTGTTGCGCAAGGTGCCAATGTCTCGATATTGCACCGCAAGCTGCAGGAACTGGCCGGGAAGTGAATGCGTAGCATCGGTTATACGTTACAGGGGCGTCGCCAAGCGGTAAGGCACCAGGTTTTGATCCTGGCATGCGTTGGTTCGAATCCAGCCGCCCCTGCCATAACCACCCAAGGGTGGCTCGTAACACCGAATCGAGCAGCATTGCGTCACACACGATACAGGGGCGTCGCCAAGCGGTAAGGCACCAGGTTTTGATCCTGGCATGCGTTGGTTCGAATCCAGCCGCCCCTGCCATTTTTATACTCATCCAGGTTACCCTCAGCCGACAGGTACTGCGCGTGTCCAAGATGATGGTCTTTACGGGGAATGCCAACCCCGATCTGGCGCGACGTATCGTTCGTCAGTTGCACATCCCCCTCGGCGATGCCTCTGTCGGAAAGTTCTCCGACGGCGAAATCATGATCGAAATCAACGAAAACGTCCGCGGTAAGGACGTCTTCCTGATTCAGCCGACGTGCGCGCCAACCAATGACAACCTGATGGAACTGGTGGTGATGGCCGATGCCTTCCGCCGCTCCTCAGCCACTCGAATCACCGCTGTCATCCCCTACTTCGGCTATGCCCGCCAGGATCGCCGTCCGCGTTCCGCCCGTGTGGCAATCAGCGCCAAAGTGGTGGCCGACATGTTGACCGTAGTCGGCATCGACCGTGTCCTCACCGTCGACCTGCACGCGGATCAGATTCAAGGCTTCTTCGATATCCCGGTCGATAACATCTACGGCTCGCCAGTACTGGTGGACGATATCGAAGACCAGCGTTTCGACAACCTGATGATCGTCTCCCCGGATATCGGCGGCGTGGTACGTGCGCGTGCCGTGGCCAAGTCCCTGGGTGTGGATCTGGCGATCATCGACAAGCGTCGTGAGAAAGCCAACCACTCCGAAGTGATGCACATCATCGGTGACGTGGAAGGCCGCACCTGCATCCTGGTCGACGACATGGTCGACACCGCCGGCACCCTGTGCCACGCGGCCAAGGCTCTTAAGGAACACGGCGCCGCCAAGGTATTCGCCTATGCGACTCACCCGGTGCTGTCGGGCCGTGCCATCGAGAACATCGAGAACTCGGTACTGGACGAACTGGTGGTGACCAACACCATCCCGCTGTCCGCTGCCGCGCAATCCTGTTCGCGCATTCGCCAACTGGACATCGCGCCGGTTGTCGCTGAGGCGGTACGCCGCATCAGCAATGAAGAATCTATCAGCGCGATGTTCCGCTAACCCGGAATACCGCTGGTAAAAAGACGCCTGGCCATTTGGCCAGGCATACCACTGAACCGCCCCGTCGCTGGTCGCAAGCGTAACGGGCGGTTTGGTTATTCTGGAGAAGTGAAATGACTGCTGAATTTACCCTGAATGCCGAAGCGCGTTCCGACCTGGGGAAAGGTGCGAGCCGCCGCCTGCGTCGTAACGCCGCCCTGGTGCCTGCCGTGGTTTACGGTGGCGAGAAAGCCCCTCTGTCCATCAGCCTGGTTGCCAAGGATTTCGCCAAGCTGCTGGAAAACGAAGCGGCATTCAGCCACGTGCTGAACCTGACCGTCGATGGCAAGAAAGAAAACGTCCTGATCAAAGCCCTGCAACGTCACCCGTCCAAAGGCTTCGTTCTGCACGCCGACTTCATCCGCGTGATCGCTGGCCAGAAACTGACCGCGCACGTACCGCTGCACTTCATCAACGAAGCCACCTCGGTTGGCGTCAAGCAAGGCGGCGGTGAAGTCCTGCACGCCCTGAACGAAGTCGAAGTTTCCTGCCTGCCGAAAGACCTGCCGGAATTCCTCGAAGTCGACATCGCCAAGGTCGAAGTGGATCAGACCGTTCACCTGTCGGACATCAAGCTGCCGAAAGGCGTTGAGCTGGTTGCCCTGGCCCACGGCAGCGATCTGCCGGTTGCCAGCATCCACCTGCCGCGCGTTCGTGTAGAAGACAGCGAAGGTGAAGGCGAAGGCGAAAGCACCGCCGAGTAATTGGCGAGTCCACAGCTGCGCTGTGGCTGCGCTTCAAGAAAGGGCTCCTGCATGACTGCCGTACAACTGATCGTTGGCCTGGGTAACCCGGGCCCGGAATACGACCAGACCCGGCATAATGCAGGGGCCCTTTTCGTCGAACACCTGGCAGAGCGCCTGCGCGTGAGCCTCAGTGTCGATCGCAAGTATTTCGGCCTGGTGGGCAAATTCGCCCATCAGGGTCACGACGTTCGCCTGCTCATCCCCACCACCTTCATGAACCGCAGCGGCCAGTCCGTGGCGGCGTTGGCGAATTTCTTCAAAATCAATCCCGAAGAAATCCTGGTGGCCCACGACGAACTCGACATGCCCCCCGGCGTCGCCAAACTCAAACAGGGTGGCGGGCACGGCGGGCACAACGGGCTGCGTGACATCATCGCGCAGCTCGGCAACCAGAATAATTTCCACCGCCTGCGGCTTGGCATCGGCCACCCCGGGCACGCCAGCCTGGTTTCCAACTTCGTGCTGGGCCGCGCACCGCGTGGCGAGCAGGAACTGCTGGATACCAGCATCGGCTTCGCCCTCGACGTCCTCCCGGAAATGCTCGCCGGTGACTGGACGGTAGCGATGCGCAAGCTGCACAGCCAGAAAGCCACTCTTTAACCTCTATCTAACGCCGTTGGCGCGAGGGACACACCATGGGATTCAACTGCGGCATCGTCGGCCTACCCAACGTCGGCAAGTCCACCCTGTTCAATGCCCTCACCAAATCCGGCATCGCGGCCGAGAACTTCCCGTTCTGCACCATCGAGCCGAACAGCGGCATCGTACCGATGCCCGACCCACGCCTCGAGGCGCTGGCGGAAATCGTCAAGCCCGAACGCGTGCTGCCTACCACCATGGAGTTCGTCGACATCGCCGGCCTGGTCGCGGGGGCGTCCAAGGGTGAAGGCCTGGGCAACAAGTTCCTCGCCAACATCCGCGAGACCGACGCCATCGCCCACGTGGTGCGTTGCTTCGAGGACGACAACGTCATCCACGTCGCCAACAGCGTCGACCCCAAACGCGACATCGAGATCATCGACCTCGAACTGATCATGGCCGACCTCGACAGCTGCGAGAAGCAACTGCAGCGCGTCACCCGCACTGCCAAGGGCGGCGACAAGGAAGCCGTGGCGCAGAAAGCGCTGCTGGAAAAACTCATCCCCCACTTCATCGAGGCCAAGCCGGCCCGCAGCCTGCTGAAAAGCCTGGGTGATGACGAGAAACGCCTGGCCAAGACCTTCCACCTGCTGACCACCAAGCCGGTGATGTACATCGCCAACGTCGCCGAAGACGGCTTCGAGGACAACCCGCTGCTCGACGTGGTACAGGCCATCGCCGACGCCGAAGGCGCCATCGTGGTGCCGGTGTGCAACAAGATCGAGGCGGAAATCGCCGAGCTGGACGATCTTGAGGAAATGCAGATGTTCCTCGAGACCATGGGCATGACCGAACCCGGCCTGAACCGCGTGATCCGCGCCGGTTACTCGCTCCTCAACCTGCAGACCTACTTCACTGCCGGCGTTAAGGAAGTGCGTGCCTGGACCGTCAAGGTCGGAGCCACCGCGCCGCAGTCCGCTGCCGCGATCCATACCGATTTCGAGAAAGGCTTCATCCGCGCCGAAGTCGTCGCCTATGACGACTTCATCCAGTTCAAGGGCGAGGCCGGCGCCAAGGAAGCGGGCAAATGGCGCCTGGAGGGCAAGGAATACATCGTCAAGGACGGCGACGTGATGCACTTCCGCTTCAACGTCTAGATGTGTAAACCCAGTACGTTGTTCAGTGGAAGTGGCGCGCGACTGATGGGTGGTAGGTAGCCTAGGCTGGCGTGAGGTCGGTGCCAGTTGT
>NZ_FNDG01000002.1 GCF_900100535.1 Phytopseudomonas flavescens | reverse complement strand
CGCTGGCTATGTCGCGCTTTGGCAGTGTGGTCAGCGCTTTGACCTTGAGTCATCCGCCGTTCAGAAGCACCGCGCCCGCCTGCGCCAGATCGGTATCGATATCAAGTTGCCGTTCGATGCGACCCGCCACGGTGTGGTCTTCATCCGCAACGTTCGGGAAATCGAGCGCACCTTTGACGCTCCGCTGCCGTCGTTCTACCGACCGGCCGTGGTGCCGCGTCACCTGCAATTGGTGGCCGCATGAAAACCGAGCGCGGTTATGCCTGCGACTGCTGCGGCGCTGAGCTCGTGCGAGATATCGAGCTCGATGCGCTGGGCTCGGTGTTCTGGGCCAATGAGGCAGAGCATGTCTGCCTGATGTGCTGTTTTGTTTCAGGCGCAGACGCTCTTGCTCTTCGGGCGAGCGACTCCGGAAAACAAGCGAAGCGCAGCCCGTCGCACGAATGTGCAGAGGGTGAAGAGCGCGTAGCGGCACGTAGTGCGAACTCTTCATTGACGGCATTGGAGCGAGCCCGGCTCTTGACGTTGAGGGATTCGGCATGACCCTCCGCACTGTCTACCGCCTCACGGTGCTTGCTGCTAACGGCTGCTACGTCGCGCCTCGTTACGTCAATGTCCGCGCCTTGATGCTCGATGACGACTCGCAGTGTCTGTACACGCCGATCCGCTGGCTCGCTTATGAGGTGGCCGCATGATCGCCGCGACCATGGATATAGCCATCATCACGACGGCCGGCGTCGCAGCCATTATCTGGCTCGGCGATTGGGTGCGCGCATGAACCGTGTCCAGCTGCAGGGCAGGGCGCCCACGCTTCGCGAGCAGCAGCGCGCCGCGCTTTCTCGCTTCAGCACCGTTCCTACGGCCAATTGGGACGCCCTTCGCGAGCGCTTCGCCCCGTTCGTTGGCCCGTACGCGCCGCCTGTGATCGATCACGACGCAGAGACCCGCGCCTATTGGCGCATGGCCCATCAATTCGAGCGGTTCGGCCGCCTGATCCCCGAAGAATCCTTCACCGGTGTTCCGTTCTGCGGCGACCGGACATTCACGCAACAGGAGAACACCCTATGAAAATCCTCCGCGGCTACGTCAAAGGCGTTATCACCAAAGGCACTGAGCAAAAGCCCTGGTCGATGGTCGGCATCGAGTGCACCAGCCAGGATCGCGACGGCTTCGATCAGACCATTTTGGTCAAATTCATGGTCGCCGGTAAGCAGCATCAGGAAGGCCTGCAGAACGCCTACCGCGTGCTTATCGGCTCCGAGGTGTTCGCGCCCTTCAGCGATGAAATCGACGAGTACAACGGCAAGTCGCGCATCCGCTACAGCCTGCAGGGCATCCCGCTGCGCCTGCAGGAAATTCAACGCGAGCGCCCGGCGACTGCACCAACTTCCACCCAGCAGCCACAAGTTAAGGCCGCTGGTTAATGAATTTCATTGCGTGCGATGGCCAATGGGAAGTTGTCGACCATAGACCAAGTTGTGTCGGCACTCTTATTACTGTCGCCCGCGATGATTTAATCCCGCAAGGGGCCACCGCCGAAGACTACGCACAAGTTAAAGGGTTTGCCCTGGAGTTGTTCGTAATCATTTTCGGAATTCTTGCACTTCGCAAGGTACTTTAAAGGAGCAACATCGATGCGTAACTTCAAAGTTCTGACCCGTTCCCTGGGCGCTGCCGCTGCTACTGGCCTGCTCATGGCTCAACAGGCCTACGCCGCGCTTCCCGCTGAGGCTGAGGCTGAAATGAGTTCTTCCAAGGCTGACGCTATCGCCCTGGGCGGTCTCGTCCTCGTCGTGCTGATCGCTATCGCTGCGTTCAAGTACATCCGCAAGGCTCTGTAACTTTCGCCGCTGCAAACAGGCCCGCTTAGTTTGCGGGCCTTTCTTTTTCTGGAGTATTAAACATGCTCGACGCCCAATCTTTGATGTACCTCGTTATCATCGTCTCTTTCGCCTTTTTGTTATTTGGGCGGGTCTGATATGCGTTATATTATTTCTCTTCTGATTCTCCTGTCTTTTTCTGCTTTTGCCGATGAGTACAAATGGCACTCTATTTATAATGGTGCTATGGGGCCTAAGTTTTCTAAACCTCAGCAAGCATGCGACTGGTATAAGGCATCTGCAAAATCTGTTACTCAAGTTACGGCCTCCGTCAGGTCTGCCGCTGCTGGCGTTTGTGTTTATTACTTCAATTCCAACTATGGCAGTTCTGCTCCTCCACGTATTCAGGGGCCTTTTGAGGATGTGCCCCTGTATAGGACTGGTGACGAATGTATTTCACCTGCTATTTACAATGCATCTAACGGTGAGTGTGAGATTCCTCCCCAGGACTGCAAGTCAACTCTTGGCCAAGAAAACTCTAATCTTTCTTATGCCGGCCCTCGTGCAAATTTCCCCCCGGGTGCTTCTGTATCGCCTGTTAATAAGCGTATGTGTGATAACAAGTGCGCCTATCAATACACTGGCGGCGAAACAACTAAGTGCGGTTCGTTAAAGGGCGGTGATCCTGAATCCTTGTTCTGTATTTTCACCTATAAAGGTACTGGCGAAACTTGCATTGATAGTGATGAACCATCCGATGCAAACGCACCACCTAATCCTGATCCACCTGCTGACCCTAATGACCCTACAGACCCCCGCAATAACTGCGGCCCTGGTTATGCTTGGTCTGGTACAACTTGCGTTCCATACTTCGATCAAGACCCTGACCCAACTAATCCAGATCCTGGCACTGGCGGCGGTGGCGGCGGCGGTGGCGACCCTGGAACAGACCCTGGCACAGACCCTGGTACTGGTTCCGGTACAGATCCAGGCACTGGCGGTGGCGGTGGCGGTGGTGCCCCCGACACTGATCCAACTGATGATGACAAGCTTGAGGGTGAGGCTTGCGATCAGATCCTTCAGTGTTCTGGTGACACTATTCAGTGTGCAATGTTGCGTCGCCAGAAAGAGCAAGCTTGTTCTTGGGACTACGCCAAAGTATCGAAAGATATTGACGCAACAGCAGCTGGTGACGCCTATAAGCTAACTGAGTCCACTGTTGATATCGGTAACTCATTTAATGAGGCTGCCGGTTCTGCGCGCTGGCTGTCTTCGTCTTGCCCCTCACCAAAGTCTGTCAGCATTCATGGCAAGACATATCAACTTGATTTAGCGCCTACTTGCCAATTTGCAAGCTCCCTTTCTTACGTACTTGTCGCACTTGCAGGACTTTTCTTCGCCGTTTATGTCGGTCGAGCCTTCGGAGATTAACTTATGCCATTCGTAGCCATATTTGCATTTCTATCATCCATTGCCGGCCCCTTGGTTGCTCGCGTCTTGCTGTCACTTGGTATTGGCGCGATAACCATTTCCGGCATGCAGCTTTTGATTAATCAGGCCAAGCAATACGTCATGACTAACTTTTCCGGCTTGCCCTCTGACGCTGTTGCCATCATGGGTCTTGCTAAAGTCGATGTTTGCGTAAACATCATGTTTGCCGCTGTCGTTACTCGTGCCGTTGTCGCAGGTATGAATAAAGCGACTGGCTCAATTAGCAAGGTTGGCGCAGTAGGGAAGGGTAGCTAATGTTCGTTCTTAGAACTGGCCTTCAGGGAAACGGCAAAACCCTTAACACGATCATTGAAGTTGATGCTTTGGCGGCTAAGCAGGGTAGGACTGTTTACTATCACAACATCCGCGAGTTCAATCCCGCTCATCCTGCAATCAAAGCGACCTGGGTTGAGTTTGAAAAGCCTCAGGAGTGGTACGACTTACCTCAGAACGCGGTTATCGTTATTGATGAGGCGCAAACTTTCTTTCGTATTCGTCCCCAAGCTGCTGCCGTTCCTAAGTACGCCAGCGCCCTGGAAACTATGCGCCATTCCGGCCACGAACTGCACTGTATTACGCAGAATCCCGGCCTTATCGATCATCACTTCCGCAAGCTCTGCAACTCACATATTCATTATGTCCGAGGCCATAAGGGCAAGGTTATTAAGCGCTGGGAATTCGAGCGCCCCAATATGGAAGTTGAGAAAAAGAACACCTTCGCCGACGGTGAATCCAGCCGGCTATTGATCAATAAGGATTACTTCGGCTGTTATAAGTCTGTTGCCGATGGCTCTCAGCATCATTTCAAGTTTAAGCCGCCCAGGGCACTGTTTGTTCTGCTCGGGTGCATACTGTTATTCGGCGTGTTCGGCTACCGGTTCTACAGTAACCGCATAGCTCCTGCGGACGCGCCTGAGCCAAAGCCCAGTGCAGATGCCTATGTCGCAGCCGGTCAGGCCGTCCCCAGCGCGCTACCGTCCCAGCAGAACGCTAACAGGCCACTTACTACCGAGGAATGGCTAGAGCAACGCCAGCCACGCATACTCGACGTCCCTAGTTCTGCGCCGATTTATGATCAGATCACGCAGCCGGTGACCTATCCGAAGCTATCGTGTCTATCGTCCATCGATGATGATTTCGTGCTCAGGAATCGCGAACGCTTCATCGTAGGTGTCTACAAGGGCCGTACTACAGGCTGTCGGTGCAACACGCAGCAAGGCACCCGCTATGATGTTTCTTTCGCCTCATGCATGTCCTACGTCGAAAACGGGGCGTTTGACCCGGCCAAGCCGGACCGTCAGCAACAGCCAATAGCGACAGCAGGCAGCGCGCCTGGGCTAGCCGAGGAACGAGGCAGTACAGGCGTGCAGCCAGTCGAGCGTTCAGTGCCTCCTGAAATCGTTTCCGTTGGCGGCGGAAAACCTGGGCTTTTGTGGTGAGGACTGACCATGCACGACGCACACGTATGGGAATTCAAGCGACGCCAGTTGATCATCGACATCATGATCGCTGGCTTTCCGATCTGGCTTGCAGCACGTGAGAGAGCCATTGATCGTCAGCTACGTGGCTTCGCATAATGTATATTATGTTAAATGGCGCATACCACGATACCTGTCTTGGCTTGTTGGCTTGAATGCAACCCAGGCTAATTGGTTGGCCCCCATTTTAGTTACGCCTTTCCTGCGTTCATGATGGCCACTACACGAACGGCCCCGTTGCATGACGAATTCCGCTAAGGTCGCGTGCTCGATCTTTTTTGGATACAGGTACATGAAGTCGTTGTTCCGCTTGGAGGATTTAGAGTTCAGCCAGGCACAGTTGCGTCTGGTGGTCGCTTTTACGGTTTCGCTGTATGCCTTGATCATGTATCCACTGGGGCTGCTCGATGGCGATCTGCTAAAGGCTGTCCTCATCACAGGCGGCCTGTTCACGTGCCTGTCGCTGCTACTGCTCGCCCATCTCTGGTTCTTTCCCCAGCCGTTGGTATGGCGAAGGGTTACCGCCATGCTGCTGGACAATATGGGCGCCTGCGCCGTGATGATCATCGGTCAGGAAACGTTGCTGCCGACATTCTGCGTCCTGCTGAGCATGACCGTGGGCAATGGAGTGCGTTTTGACCGGCCCTACCTGATCCTGGCCACCTCCTTTGGCCTTGCATCGCTGTCGCTCATCGCGGTCTACGTGCCCTTTTTGCAGGAGTATCCGGCGGTGCTGGTGATGATGGTGTTGAGCATGCTGGTGCTGCCAACTTTCAGCTATTTCTTGCTAGGTCGTTTACAGGAGGCCATGGAAGCGGCGAAGCGGGCCGATCAAGACAAGTCTCGTTTTTTGGCGCAGGCCAGCCACGACCTGCGGCAACCCGTTCACGCCATTGGTCTGTTCACGACATGCCTGCGTGGCACTTCTCTGAATGCCGAGCAACACCAACTGATCGACAGCGTCGACCGCTCCCTGCTCAGTGTCGAGCAACTGTTCCGCTCCCTGCTCGACATCTACACGCTCGATCAACAGCAGGTCCTGCCGCGCAAACAGATGCTTGATCTGCGCCAATTGCTGGCAGACCTGAAGGATCAGAACAGCGAGGCGGCACGCTGGGCGCAGGTGGATATCCGGATACGTGGCGCGGCCCCAACGATCTACACCGACCCCGCGCTGCTAAGTACCCTGCTGCAAAAAATGCCATCAAATATGCCCCAGGTAGCCCGCTGCTGATCGCCTGCCGTCGGCGTGGCTCGACCCTCACCGTACAACTGCATGATCGCGGCCCGGGCATCGCCGCAGAGCACCTGCCACACCTATTTGAAGAGTTCTATCGCGTACGCGAAGCGCGAGACCGCGATGTCGAAGGCATTGGACTGGGCCTGAGCATCGTGAAACGCATCGCCGCCCTGCTCGACCTGCAGATCACCTTCGCTTCGCGAGTCGGCCATGGCACCTCAATCACACTGTCAGGCCTGCCGGTGGTCAAGGCCAGTGCCATGCCGAGTACCTTGCCGACGGTGGCACCTGCCCAGCGTTTGGAGGGTGTCCATGTGTTGCTCATCGACGATGACAGCAGCGTCCTCGAGGCGATGGCCAGGCTGCTACGAAGCTGGGGCTGCACGGTGACTGCGCTTGACGGCCCACCCAGCGAAGCCCTGTCGTGCGATGTCGTGGTGACGGATTTCGACCTTGGCCGGGAGGCCACAGGCGTCGAATGCCTGGCACAGCTCGAAAAGTGGCAGGGTCGCTCACTACCGGCCTTGATTCTTACCGGCCATGATCTGGACAAGATCAGATCCGCCTTACCGGATCCACGCATCCCGCTGCTATCGAAACCTGTCCGCTCAGGCGACCTGCAGAAGGTCATAGCGGAACTGGCCGGACGTCCAGTCGGCCCCTCCCCTGGCTAACCCCCGGCGCTTCGATTCTGAGCGCCGAGCCCATGACGAGCGCCGACAGCCGCTGCCGCCGCACGCGTGCTCACGTTCAAAGCGCTTAGCAACGCAGACACATGGATTCTGACGGTAAAGGGCGAGATACGCAGAGCCTGCGCTATCTCCTTGTTGCTCAGCCCTTCGATGATGAGCTGCAGCACCTCCAGTTGCCGGGCTGTGAGCGCCGTGAAGTATTCAGCGGCGGCAGGCGGCTCAAACGAGGTGAAGCCTCCCTGAGGGGCGCAGCGCACGAGGCGCTCGCCTTTCAACGCTGCCTTCAATGCCTCGGCAATCTCGCGAGAGGGTAGCGATTTGCCGATGAAAGCGCTGGCACCTTGGCTCATGACACGCTCGATCACCAGCGGGTCTTCGCACATGGACACCACTATCAGCAGCGAATCAGGAAATTCCTGACGCCAGTCGGCAATGGAAGCCCATTCGGGGCCACTGGAATACATCAGATCCAGCAGAATGCCCGCTGGGGGCTGCAACCGTGCCAGTGTCAATGCTTCATCCAGAGTCGCCGCCTCCTGAAGCGAGGCCTGCGGGCGTACCTGAGCAAGCAGCCGCACCAGTCCATCACGGAAGATCGGGTGGTCATCGGCGATGATGTACAGATCATCGAGCATTATTAGAGTTGTCCGCACGTCAGGCTGTGGCTGACACGATACCGCATCCTCATGCGTGTGACAGCCGGCGGGGCCGTTGCGACGTCCAACAAAGTGAGCGCCGGTCAGCTAAAGCCGTCTCTACATTTGAAACCTGGCTGGCCCTGCCACTGCGCAGGAGCCGCCCATTGGCCTTGTCCAAGCCCTTGCTCAGCCTGGAAGCGTTCGGCATTTTCGAGATCGGCAAGCGGAGACAGCAGCCCTGGATCGAAAGCGTTCAAAGGCCTACCGTCAGCCAGCCGCCTCGGCCAATCGGCATGCATAATCGCGCCACGCCCGAGAGCAACTGCATCGGCTTCGTCTCGGCGGACCATGCCGGCGGCCCGGTGCTGATCATGGAGCGAACCGTTGGCCAGCACTGCCAGAGCAGCGTACTTTTTCGCCAGAGCAGCGAGACTCGGCCCTTTGCTGAAGGCGGGTGTCCAGGCGTCATATTCCGTGGTGTGCAGATAGTCCAGAGGCAACGTGCCCAGGGTGGTGAAAATCTCGGCAGCCTCCTGTTCACCACGCGACCACTTATGGGTGAAATCATTGACCTTGGCCTGGGAGATGCGCAATCCGACGGCGAACCCTGGCCCGGTCGCATCACGTACTGCAGCGACCACCTCATTGATCAGGCGTAACCGTCCGGCGAGGCTTGCCCCGTGGATGTCACTGCGAAGGTTGCTGCCTTCGGTTAGAAACTGATCCAGGAGATAGCCGTTGGCTCCATGAATCTCGACACCGTCGAAGCCTGCTTCACGGGCACGTACAGCCGCCTCTGCAAAGCCAGCAATTGCATTCGAGATATCCTGCAGCGTCATCGCTTCCGGCACGGGATACTCACCCTTGCCACGATAAAAGGCCATCTGCTGCCCCTTCGGCCGCACGACCGAAGGGCCGAGGTTTCGATCGCTGTGAGCGCTGCCCTGGGACAACGCCCCTGCATGCATGAGCTGGGCAATGATCCGCCCGCCCCCATCATGAACATTCGCGACGATCTTTCGCCATCCGTCGAGCTGAGCCGCATTGGCCAGGCCGGGTTGAAACAGATACCCCTGGGACGATCGTCGGTCCGTATAAAGGCCTTCGGTGATCACCAAGCCAAAGCCACCTTCGGCGAAACGGCGGTAGTAATCGCTCATTCGCGCAGTAGGCACCCCCTGCTCGGTCGCGCTCACGCGGGTCATCGGGGCGACCACCAGCCGGTTCGCCAGGGCCAGCCGGCCAAGCCTGGACGGCTGGAGGAGCAACTGGCGGTCTTGTTGCGCTGCGGTGCTTGAAGAGCCTGCCATTTCACTGCCCTCCTGGTTGTCGCACGACGGCAATGGCTTCGATTTCGATCATGGCCCTCGGGTCGTAAAGTGCGCTGATCTCGGCGATGGTATCGGCCGGATAAGGTGCCGAGAAAAACCGGCGGCGCAGCTCGACAACCTCGTCGAAGTGGCCCATGTCAGTCACCAACAGGGTCACCTTGATCACGTCCTGGAGGCTGGAACCCCCTGCCTCCAGCGCCCGGCGCAAGTTAGCGAACGCTTGTTCGCCTTGGGCGAGGAAGCCACCTGCAACGATTTGCCCATCAGCTCCACTGCCAGCCTGGCCGGAAATGAACACGAGGTTTTCGAACTTGATGCCTTGTGACAGCAAGTACGGTTCGTAGGGGTCAGGGTGAGTGACGATACGTTCAATCATGATTGCCTCCAGTAGCCGTACGCCTTCATGGATGACCTGATGTCATCGGACCGGCTTCGAATCCATACTGAAGTGCTAGAAACAGGCAGACAAACGATCAAATATCAGGTGTAAGATGATTTCAGATCATTCATGCACAGCCTCCGATCCATGCGCCGACTTCTTCCTCTTTCAGCCCTGCGTGCTTTCGAAGCGGCGGCACGGCATGGCAGCTTCAAACAAGCCGCCCACGAATTGGCTGTCACACCTACCGCGATTAGCCATCGGATTCGTACCCTCGAGGAGCACACCGGCCTGGAGCTGTTCGTACGCTCAGTGCGTCAGGTCACCTTGACTGAAGCGGGCGCAACACTGTTCCCGGTGTTGAGGCAGGGTTTCGACGCTTTCGAGGCGGTGTTGCAGCAACTGACACAGCCCACCCGGCGCAAGCGTGTCATCATCACCGCCACCAACGCGTTCACCGCGAAGTGGCTGGTGCCTCGCCTTTCCCGGCTTCATACGCTGCATCCGGATATTGATCTGCAGATCCACGCCAGCGACCAGGCAGCCCTTTTGTCGGGGCAGGCCTTCGACATCGCCTTGCGCTACGGACGAGGGCCGTATCCCGGCTTCAACGCGGAACCGCTGTTTACCGACGACTATGCGCCGGTGGTCAATCCGCTGCTACGGGTGAGCGAGGTGTCATCGCTGCGATCAGTGCCGCTGATTCATTTCGCCTGGACACGGGACAGCCCTGACAACCCTACTTGGCAGAGGTGGCTGGCTCACGCGGGCCTGCAGGGAATGCCTCTCCAGGGGCACTTACACTATTCGGACGAGGGGCATGCGATCCAGGCGGTTGTCGCGGGCCAGGGCATTGCCCTGCTCAGCCTTGCACTGGTTGCCGAAGAGCTTGCTGCCGGGTATCTGGTGCAGCCGTTCGGACCAGCGATTTCCGGTTATACCTACCACCTGCTGACTCGTGCAGACAGACAACCCGAGCCCTCGGTACAGAATGTGCTGACCTGGCTTCGGCAAGAGTTCGAAGCCTGCCGCTGACCCGGCGCCTGCAACCCTGGTCGGCCGCAACCGGCTGAAAGCCGATGCGAGCCCGTTGGGCCAGGCGCCCTGCTCTACGGCAGATTAGTGCGAGGTGGTGATTTTCACCATTTCAGTGGTCACGTCCGGTAAGCCGCCATGGGCAGGAACGAAGGTTTTCAGGAGGCGACCGCTATAAGGCCCCTCGGACGCAAACCAGCTCTCGATGACGGCCAGATTGGATGCGGGCCCGGAGGAAATCTCATTGGTGAACTTGCACGTATCGAAGGTACCCAGCGGGGTCTTGATCGTCTCTCGACCGATGTAGGTGTGCTTCTCCGTGATCTCGGACTCGGCACCCGGACCGGCGGTGACGGTTTTACTGAGATAGCTGACCGTAACGCTTTGCCCCGGCTGGAAATCGATCGGTACAGCCGGTGGCGGGATGTTGTAGGTAGTGACCAGTGAAGCACCGCTGCCGTGTTGATTGCCATATCGGATGATCTTGCCATCCACCAGGTCAACAAAGGCGTAACCCGTGAAGACGGGGGCATTGTTGATCAGCGTCGTTTGCGCCTGAACCAACGGATTGGCATCCGCAAATGACTGACGGCCCCGGGTTTCGGTTTTGTTGTGACCTAACACATCGGGCGAGTTGCTGATCCGCGCCTGCGTTTCGACCACACTGCCCTGGCGGAAGTCTGCCTCGGCAATGCAGTCACCCGATGACGTGTCACTTGCAGCCGATGAACCCGCGAATGCCCCGCTCCACGCCAAGACCATCACAGCGGTAACGCGCGTCGTTCGCTTGAGGCAACGATGTTGCACACCGATTTCACCCATGAAGCGCCTCTTGTCTGCCAGTAATGAACGCCCTTCGCCTGGCGCAAGTCGCTCGGCTGCGCCAGCGTAGAGGCAAACCATGGAAATTATCAGTGGCTCGAAGGGGGCTCAATAGCACAGATGTGCTGCAAGACGGCTCTCTCCTTGCCGATATGCCGGTGGCCTCATGGACGCTGCGTGTCGCGCTCACAACACGCTGGCAAGAAACTCGCGCAGGCGCGGGTGTTGAGGGTTGTCGAGCAGCGTACGGGCGTCACCGCCCTCCACCACCTTGCCGTTGTCCATGAATACGATATTGTCCGCCACCTCCCGGGCAAAACCGATTTCATGGGTCACCACCACCATGGTGATGCCCGAGTGCGCCAGTCGCTTCATCGCCTGCAGCACTTCACCGACCAGTTCGGGGTCGAGGGCGGATGTCGGTTCGTCGAACAGCATCACGTCGGGCTGCATGGCCAGTGCCCGGGCGATGGCCACACGCTGTTGCTGGCCGCCAGACAGCTCGCGCGGCCAGGCGTGGGCGCGGTGCGCCAGGCCCACCTGCTCGAGCAGTTGCATGGCCCGCGCTTCCACCTCGGCACGCTTCTGGCGAAGGATGCGCAGCGGTGCGTCGACGATATTCTGCAGCACGGTGCGGTGCGGGAACAGGTTGAACTGCTGGAACACCATGCCGATACGCTGGCGCTGCCGGGCCACGAGCTTTTCCGGCAGCTCGTACAGGGCCTGGCCCTTGCGCTGGTAGCCGATCAGGGTCTCGCCGACGTGGATGGTGCCGCCGTCGAGCTTTTCCAGATGGTTGATGCAGCGCAGCAGGGTCGACTTGCCGGAACCGGACGGCCCGAGGATCACCGTCACCGAGCCGGCGGCGATGTCCAGGTCGATACCGTGCAGCACGGTGTTGCCGGAGAACTGCTTGTGCACGCCACGCAGGCGGATGGATTCACTCATGCTTCGGACTCCTGCGTGCCCTTGTTGCGGCGCAACCAGCTGCTGCGTGCAGGGCCATTGCCACGGCTGAACCACACTTCCACGTAATGCTGCAGCACCGACAGCAGCGAGGTCATCACCAGGTACCAGGCGGTGGCCACCAGCAGCAGCGGAATCACTTCATAGGTGCGCTGATAGATGATCTGCGCCGAATAGAGCACGTCCTGCAGCGCGATCACCGACACCACCGCAGTGGTTTTAAGCTGGCCGATCACCTCGTTGCCCGCCGGCGGCAGAATGGTGCGCATGGCCTGGGGCAGCACCGTCTGGCGGAAGATCTGCCCAGGCCGATAGCCGAGCGCCTTCGCAGCCTCGAGCTGGCCCTGGCCGACACTCTGGATACCGGCCCGGATGATCTCTGCCGCATAGGCGGACTGGTGAATGACCAGTGCCAGCACCGCCGCGCTGAACGGGCTGATGATCTCGTTGGTGGCAGCGCTCCATACTTCGCCAATGAAAGGCAGGCTCAGCGACAACTGCGGGTAGAGCGCGGCGATGTTGTACCAGAGAAACAGCTGCACCAGCATCGGCACCGCCCGAAAGAACCAGGTGTAGCCCCAGCTGACAGCGACCAGCACCGGATTGGCAGACAGGCGCATCAGGGCCAGCAATGTGCCGCCGGCGAAGCCGAAGACCACCGATATGACCGTCAGCTCGATGGTCATCAGCACGCCCTTGAGGATCGACTCCTCCGTCAGGTTCTGTGCCACCACGTCCCATTCGAAACGTGGGTTGTTGACCATCGAAGTGGCCACCAGCGACAGCAGCAGCAAGACGATCAGGGCGCTGAACCAGCGCCCCCAATGACGGTTTCGGACGATGCGCAGCCCGGCGATGTCGTCGTCAGGCCGTGGGCTCATTTGATGTTTTCTTCGTTGAGGCCAGCGGACTCGACCGCGCCGAAGCCGATTTCCCACTTGTCGAGAATCTGCTGGTAGGTGCCGTCCTTGATCAGCGAATTGAGCGCGGCCTGGATCGGTTTACCCAATGGCGAGTTCTTGGCCAGGGCGATGGAAACGATGGTGTCCTCGATGGTGATCTCCCCCGCCAGCTTCAGCGCCTTCACCTGGCTGGCCTGGTAGCGCAGGCCCTCGTAGGGGCCGAAGAACATCGGCACGCGGCCGCTGATCACCGCCTGCACGCCAGCCGGACGATCCGGGAAGATCGGCACCTTGATGGCGGGCTTGCCATCGGCCACGCAGGCGTCGCTGGCCTGTTGCAGGCGGGTCACCTGAGAGGTGCCGGCACCGGCGCCGACGGTCTGCCCGCACAGTTCCGGGAAGGTGTTGAACGGTCCCAGATTGGCATCGCTACGACCGATCAACGCCAGTTTGGAGGCGTTGTAGTAACCGACGAAATCCACCTGTTCGAGACGCTTGGCATTGGCGTCGATATTGGAGATCGCGGCATCGTAACGCCCGGACTTCAGGCCCGGAATGATGTTGTCGAAACCACCGGTATCGCGCAGCTCCAGCTTCACGCCAAGGCGATCGGCAACGGCGCTGATGATGTCGATTTCACGCCCGGCCAGGGTCTTGTTGTCAGCCTGGTAGAAGGTGGTCGGCGGTGTGTTCGGGTTGGTGCCGGCGATGATGCTGCCACGCTTCTTGATCGCCTCCGGCAGGCTGTCGTGCAGCGCGGCATCGGCCTCCGGCTTGGCGGTAGCGTTGAAGGGCACACCCTTGTCGGCGGCAAAGGCGCCGGACAGTGGCAGCAGTGCGAATGCAGCAGCGGTCAGTGCAGAACGTTTCATGACTTATTCCTTCTCGGTTGCCAGCGGGGCAACGGCGGCAAAGTTTTCTTCAACGGGGGGCAGGCCGAGGTTTTCCCGCAGCGTGCTGTAGTGGTATTCGCTGCGGAACAGGCCGCGGCGCTGCAACTCGGGAATCACCAGCTCGACGAACAGTTCCAGCTGGTCAGGCAGCACGGCGGGCATGATGTTGAAACCATCGGCACCGCCCTGCTCCAGCCACAGCTGGAAGTCATCGGCGATATCTTCTGCGGTCCCGACCACCACACGGTGGCCGCGCGAGCCTGCGGCCACCGCAGCCAGTTGGCGCAGGGTCAGGTTTTCCCGGGCGGCCAGCTCGGTGAGCAGCTTGACGCGGCTCTGGCTGCCTTCGGTCGCGGGGATTTCCGGCACCGGGCCATCGAGCGGATAGGCGGTCATGTCCACCCCGAAGCGAGCGGACAGCTGCTCGATACCGTTGTCGATATCCACCAGTTCATTGAGCTGGTTCCAGACTTCCTGCGCCTGCTCGCGGGTGCGCCCGACAATCGGCATCACCCCCGGCAGAATCAGCAGGTGGTCGGCGTGGCGACCGGCGTCACGCACGAACTGCTTCTGGCTCTTGTAGAACGCCTGGCCTTCTTCCAGCGAAGACGCCGCGGTGAACACCACCTCGGCGGTTTGCGCCGCCAGTTGCTGCCCGGCAGGCGAAGAACCCGCCTCGATGATCACCGGGCGGCCCTGGGGAGAACGCGCGATGTTCAGCGGGCCCTGCACCTGGAAGTGCTTGCCCTTGTGGTTGGCCGCGTGAATCTTGCTGTCGTCGGAGTAACGGCCAGTGTCCTTGTCACGGACGATGGCGCCCTCCTCCCAGCCGTCCCACAGTTTGAAGGCCACATCGAGGAACTCGCGAGCCATTTCATAGCGGTCGGCGTGGGACGGCAGGTCTTCGCGGCTGAAATTGCGTGCCGCGTCGAGGGAGAACGACGTGACCACGTTCCAGGCGCCACGCCCGTGGCTGATGTGGTCCACCGAGCAGAGCGCGCGGGCCAGGTGGAACGGCTCATCGAAGGTCGTGGAGGCCGTGGCGGCCAGGCCGATGTGCTTGGTTTGCACGGCCAGCGCGGACAGCAGGGTCAGCGGTTCGAGGCGCGACAGGGTGGACGGCAGACGATGCACGCTGGTGGCCAGCGCATCGCCGACGAAGAACATGTCGAACTTGCCCGCTTCCGCGGTCTTGGCGATCCAGGTGAACCACTCGACATCGGTGGGCGAACCTTTCGCGCCCTCGGCACGCCAGCCACCCACGTGGTGCCCCAGCGCCTGCACGAACAGACCAAGGCGTAACTGACGGGGCGACGTTTGTTGCACGGACATAACCAATCCTTATTGAAAGCCAACGAGTGAGATCAGGCGATGCAACGCGGCATCGTCTGCAAGGCGTAGATCCTGACTGATCGCGAATACCCGCTCATCAGGCAGCGATCGAAGATTCTTGTGCAGCTTGGCCTGCACATCGGTGGGCAGTGCGGCGGTCTCCTTGCGGGTCACGCAATGGCTGTGGGAAGACCCGTCGGCCATGAACAGGGTGACCCGGTGAAAGCGCAGGTCCGGGTCGAGCTCGTCCGCCGGCGCATCCAGGTCCGGCACGCGGCGCACCCGCGCAGCCAGTTCGGTAATGGTCGGCTCGACCGCTGCCTCTCCGTAGCGTTCGAGGGACACCGCACCGTTGATCAGCGCATCGGCGATCACGTACTCCAGGCTGAAGCGCGCCTGCACGCCATTGACCGGTGCGATGATGTTCGGCGCGGTATCGGCACCCGGCGGGAAGCTCACTTCGATGCGCTGCACGGCGTCCAGTTCAGCGTCGATCCGCTCGCGCAACACGAACGCCGCCTCGGCAGCGCTGTGGGTGCCGCCGCAGGTGGGGTAACGCTTGAACTCCAGGCCCGGCGCGATGATCCGCCACGGCTCGCCCCAGCCCGCCAGCAGGTCATCCGGCTGGGCCACACCGAAACCGAGTGTGGCGAGAAACGCCTCCAGCACCCCTTGGCGCTGCGCCGCGAACCCGCTACGGGCCAGCTCGATGCTGTTGACCGCACTGCGCGCCGCATAGCCGGCATGCAGTGCCTTGGCGGCAGAGCCGAACTGGGCGCGCAGGCCCGAAGCCTGAGTAGCGGCAAGGCCGATGGCGACTTCGGTCTGCTCTAGGGTCAGGCGCAGCAGGCGGCTGGCGGCACCGGCGGCGGCAATCCCCCCCAGGGTCGCGGTACTGTGCAAGCCAGCCGCGTAATGACGGGTACCAATGGCCTTGCCCAAGCGGCCGGCCAGTTCCACACCGACCACATAGGCATCGAGAAAATCGTCAGCCGCCTGGCCCGGATACCGTCCGCTCAAGGCCAGCAGCGTGGAGAGCACCACCGTGGTGGGGTGCCCACGAAACGTCGCGTGGTAGTCGTCGAAGTCCAGCGCATGGCTCATGTAACCCAGCTGCAGCGCCTGGTTCTGCGTACTGCCCTCAGCGGGGAATACGTCGCGAACAGGCACCAGCCCGGAATCGGCAAGCAGACCCAGCTGCACGGGCAACAGGCACGCGAAATAATCCATCAGCCCTTCGCGGGCCTGCTGGCGTTCAGGTTCACCTGGGTGGATATCGAAAAGCGCCTTGGCCAACTGGTCACTAAGGGAAGGGTTCAAAAGGCACCTTTAAAAGTAAGGCTTTGACCTATATCAAGAAATTCTTACGACCGGGCATTTTCCTTGCCCGGGAAAAGCCCCGCAAATATCCAAAAGCTATTTGCTTAGCGCCAAAAGACATAACCAGTGGAGCGCAAGGCGGCGTCTGCTCACCCTGAATGCGGCCACGACCTCGACCCGGCGTGGGGCGACGCGATACCCGGCATGGCATGCTGAGTGCCTTCGATCCCACCGCTATCTCATGACAGGATCGCCTCTGGATCTCGCTGCGCTCGACCACAGCCTACAGGGCCGTACCAGTCGCATTTGCTGTGCTCAAGGACTACCCTGCCGCTATATGGCCGAACGCAGCCAGCATGGCGGACACACCACAAGCCACTGGTCTACGGCTACCAGCGGATGCTCCTCTCGTACGAAAACGCGGTCACGAGCTCATCGACCACCGGGTATTCGAGGGCCTGAAGGGTCTGGGCATGCTCGGGGGTGGCGGCTCGATGACGGGCTGATTGGTAATACCGAAGGGCACATGCACCGAGGGAGCGACCGCACTCGCTGACTTGAGATGCCCTGGCTGATCGTCGAAGAATATGTGCGGCTTCAACACCGCGAGCACTCTTCCTTTCTCGATTATGTCCGCAATCCTCAAACAGCTACAGGGTGACGATATCCCGGCTGAATACCGCCACCCCGATCGAGGCACCCTATTCCAGGTCGTTGCCGATGATGGCGAGGCGTTCATGTTCACCAGTGAGCTGGATGCGGCTGCCAAGGTGGTCGAGCTTACCGAGCACGAGGCAAAGCTCTAGGCCGCTTTACTCGAAACGAAGCGCCAGCAGCCTAACTGCTGATCACATCGCGCAGGAATTGAATCAGCGCCTGCCAGAGCGCCGGCGCGTCATGGGTGTGGCTCCATACCAGCCCGACGTCCATGGAAGGCACCTCATCGCTGATCGGGCGGCGCACGATGCGTTGCCCCTCCAGTGACCAGGGCCGATAGACCAGATCCGAAAGGATGGTCACCCCTTCGCCTGCCGCCACCAGGCTGCGAACCGCTTCGATCGATTGGCTTTGCAGGCTCACCCTGGGCCTCAGCCCGTGGTGCCCCCAGTAGCGCTGCACCGTCGTCAGGTGCTCATCCATGTCCAGCAACAGGTAGTGCTGTGTCGCGATGTCGGCCAGGGACACCCGTTCCTGCAGCAACAGCGGGTGCTCCTGGCTGGCCCAGAACTGTCGATTCGAGCGCAGCAGGGTTTCGCAGTGCAGGCCCGGATGCCCGGACAGGTTGCTGGTCAGCATCAGGGCCAGATCCAGCTTGCCAGCCAGCAGCGCTTCTTCGGTCTGCTGCCGCTCCTGCTCGATGCAGACCACCTCCAGCTGCGGAAACTTGCGGTGCAATGCGGGCAGTACGCGAGGCATGAGGTAGGCGCTGATGGTCTCGGTCAGGCCGATTCTTACCGTGCCTCGGGTGGCCACCGGCACGGTCCGAATATCGCTCACCGCCTCGTCCAGGCTGCTGATCACCCGTTGTGCATTGCGCAAGAAGCGCAGGCCTTCGGTGGTCAGGCGGATGCCGCTGGCCTGGCGCATGAACAGGTCGACACCGAGCACCTTCTCCAGCCCCTGCAGCGAGGCGGTCATCGCCGATTGCGAGACATGGCAGCGCAGCGCAGCACGGGACACCTGGCCGGTCTCGGCCAGGGCCACGAAATGGTGAAGTTGTCGGATCGTGGGTTGCATCGATTTTCTCGATAATGCTTTTTCCAAAATTCGAATTAGGAATATCACAACGCCCTGCATACATTCCAATCCCATGCCCACTCAGCATGGATTTCGTTTTGGCACTCAAAGCTGGTTACTGCACCCTCTGCCGCTCACGCTGCGGCACGCTCAATACGGTCGAGAACGACCGGTTGATCGCTGTGCAACCGAACCCCGAGCACCCGACCGGTGCAGCCATGTGCCTCAAGGGCAAGGCGGCCCCCGAGTTGGTGGACAGTGCCGACCGACTGCTTTACCCGATGCGTCGCAGCCGCCCGAAAGGCGATGCGGACCCGGGCTGGGAGCGTATCAGCTGGGATGAGGCGCTGGACGAAATCGCCTCGCGCATGGGCGATATCAAGGCGCGTCGCGGTGCCGAAGCCTTCGCCTTCAGCGTGACAACGCCGAGCGGCACACCGCTGAGCGACAGCATCGACTGGATCGAGCGACTCATTCGCCGCTACGGCAGCCCCAACACCTGCTATGCCACGGAAATCTGCAATTGGCACAAGGATGTCGCCCACGCGTTCACCTTCGGGTGCGGCATTCCGGTGGCCGACTACCGCAATGCTGGCCTGATCCTGCTCTGGGGGCACAATCCCACCAATACCTGGCTGGCCCAGGCTCAGGCCATAGCCGACGGCCGCCAGAACGGCGCCAGGCTGCTGGTGGTCGACCCTCGCGGCACGGCGCTGGCACGCGAAGCGGACGTCTGGCTGCAGGTCAAGCCGGGCAGCGATGCGGCGCTGGCCATGGGCCTGGCCAACCTGTTGATCGAGTCCGGTCGCTTCGACATGGCGTTCATCGATCGCTGGTCCAACGGCGCACTGCTGGTACGCACCGACAATGGCCGCTTCCTGCGAGCCAGCGACCTGACCGTCGACGGCGATGACAGCTGGCTGGCCTGGGACGAGCGACGTGACGCTGCGGTTCTGCTGCCCAGCCTGCCGCAGGACGACGAAGGCCTGCGGGTGTCTCTGCGTGGCCGCTACCTGATCGACACGCTCAGCGGCCCGGTCAGTTGCAGGCCGGCATTCGACCTGTACCGGGAAACCTGCGCGACCTTCACCCCCAGCCTCACCGCCGAGCTCACCTGGGTGCCTGAAGAGACGCTGAGAAAGGCCGCCGACCTGATCGCCGATGCTCACAGCGTGGCTTACCACGCCTGGTCCGGTGTCGCTCAGCAACACAATGCCAGCCAGGCCGAGCGCGCCATCGCCTGCCTGTATGCGCTGACGGGCAGTTTCGATGCGCCAGGCGGCAACAGGCTGCTGGGCAAGCTGCCGACGATTCAGGTCAGTGGCCAGGACCTCATCGCCCCGGAACAGCAAGCCAAGGCCCTCGGCCTTTCGCAGCGCCCTCTCGGGCCACCGTCCCAGGGCTGGATCATGGCGCGGGATCTGTACCACGCGATCCTCGACGGCCAGTCCTACAAAGTGGAGGGTCTGCTGGCCTTCGGCAGCAACCCGCTGAGCTCCCAGGCCGATGCCGAGCTGGGGATCGAGGCCCTGAAAGCGCTGGAGTTCTACGCCCACTGCGACCTGTTCATCAACCCCACGGCGCGCTATGCGGACATCCTCCTGCCGGTGAACACCCCCTGGGAGCGCGAAGGCCTGCGGCTCGGCTTCGAGATTTCCGAGCGTGCTCAGCAGCACGTGCAGTTGCGTCAGCGCATGGTCTCGCCACGGGGCGAATCGCGCTCGGACAACGACATCGTCTTCGCGCTGGCCAACCGCCTGGGCATGGCCGACGACTTCTTCGGCGGCACGCTCGAACAGGGCTGGAACGCCATGCTCGAACCCATGGGGCTGAGTACCAGCCAGCTCCGGGAACGGCCCGAGGGTATCGATGTCCCTCTACGTCACGAGCATTTCAAATACCGCCACAGCGGCTTCGCCACGCCAACGTCGCGGGTGGAGCTCTACTCCGAGCGGCTTCTCGATCATGGCTATGCCGCGCTGCCCGAAAGCGCCGCCCCGGCGGCGGCTGACGCGCGCTTTCCGCTGCTGCTCACCTCGGCGAAGAACGGCTATTTCTGCCACAGCCAGCACCGTAACCTCAGCAGCCTGCGGCGCAAGGCACCAGCTCCCGGCCTGCTGATAGCCCGCGAGCTCGCACACGAGAAAGGCATTGCCGAGAACGACTGGGTGCGCATCAGCACCGCAGCCGGAAGCGCGCGCTTCCAGGCCAGGCTGGATGACCACCTGCACCCTCGCGTGGTGGTGGGCGAGTTCGGCTGGTGGCAGGCCAACCAGGCCCTCGGGCTGGATGAAACCCCGGTGCACGGTGCCGGCAACAGCAGTTACAACGCCCTGGCCAGCGCCGAGCATTGCGACACCATCAGCGGCTCGGTGCCCCTGCGCGAACTGCATTGCAGCTTGCGCCGCGAAGCACCGCCCCAGCAGGTTCCCGCTCGTTGGAGCGGCTTTCGGGCGTTTATCGTCACCGAGCGCCGTAGCGAAGCCGAAGGGGTGACCAGCGTGCATCTGCAGGCCGCCGATGGCGGGTTGCTGCCGGATTACCGGCCTGGGCAGCACATCACCCTGCGCGTCGACACCCCAGGCGACGGCGAACAGACCCGTGCCTATTCGCTTACCGGCCCGGCAGTCGACCCGGATCGACGCCAGTACCGCATCGCCGTGCGCCATGCCCAGGGCGTAACGACCGAAGGCAGCGCGTGGTTCGGCAAGCTGTCCTCGCACATCAACCAGGCCCTCGCCGTCGGCGACCGCGTCGAGGTTCAGGCGCCCGGCGGCACCTTCCTGATTCCCGAGCGCTCCCAGCGGCCCTTGGTGTTCTACGCCGGAGGGGTGGGTATCACGCCCTTCATGAGTGCGCTGGAGAGCGCCGCGGCCCTGGAATTTTCCGGCGACATCCTGCTGCTCTACGGCAACCGCAGTGGTGCCGGCCATGCCTTCCGCGAGCGTCTGGAAGCACTCGGCCAGCGACTGCCGGGGCTGCGCGTGGTGGATGTCTACAGCGCGCCGACGGCTGAAGAAAAGCTGCACCTCGATTTTCAGGTACGAGGCAATGTCAGCCGCTCGCTGGTGCCCGACAGCTTCTTCGCCAGGCGCGCCCTGCACTACCTGTGCGGCCCCCAGGTGATGATGGATACCCTCATCGGCGAGCTGCTTGCCGCGGGCGTGCCGCGCTTCGACATATTCAACGAGGTTTTCCGCTCGCCGGCCGTCCTGCCGAGCGGCAACCAGCGATTTGCCGTGACGTTCGCCCGCAGCGGGCAGACCCACGAATGGAACAATGAGGCCGGACCATTACTGACGTTCGCCGAGCGACTGGGCATCCAGTTGCCGAGTGGATGCAGGGTCGGTCAATGCGAGAGCTGCGTGGTTCGCGTGCTGGAGGGCGAAGTCGTCCACCTGCACGGTCAGGAGCCCGAAGATGCTCGTGTATGCCTGAGCTGTCAGGCAATACCTGCCACAACTCTGACACTGGATGCCTAAGCGTTAGCGCCCTGAAAACGGCGCTTCCGACCAAGCTTCGGTGTTCCCAAATGACGTTCGCAGAGGCCGCTCTGTGCGCCACCGTGCGCTCTGCGAGCTCATAAAGGACGCAGGCCGTCAGGTCGAGCGTCACTCGAATATTCGGAGAGGTAGGTCATGAGCATAGATATAACAATAAATCGGCAAGCCCCGGATGCTTCGGGGCGCCTGGAACGAATAGCCATTCGGGTCAGTAACTGGGCAGAGAAATGGTTCCCCGACGCCTACATCTTCGCCGCGCTGGCAGTGATCGTGGTCGCCTTGGCGGCCTGGGCCATGGGCGCGCCGGCGCATGCCGTCGCCCAGGGTTTCGGCGATGGCTTCTGGAGCCTGATCCCGTTCACCATGCAGATGGCAGTCGTGGCCATCTCAGGTTACGTGGTGGCGGTCTCCCCGCCCGCCGCCAAGCTGATCGAAGCACTGGCGCGCATGCCCAAATCGGCGCGTTCGGCAGTGGTGCTGATCGCCACCATCAGCCTGGTCTCGACCCTCTTCAACTGGGCCATCAGCCTGATTTTCAGCGGCCTGCTGGCTCGCGCCATCGCTCGCCGCACGGACCTGCGAGTCGACTATCGGGCGATGGGTGCCGCTGCTTACATGGGCATGGGCGGCATCTGGGCACTGGGCATCAGCTCCGCTCCGGCGCAGTTGATGGCCAACCCGGCGAGCCTGCCCAGCGGTTTGCTGGAAATATCCGGCGTGCTGCCCTTCACCGAGACCATCTTTCTCTGGCAATCGATGGTCATGACCCTGGCGATACTGCTCATCTCGGTGCTGGTCTGCTTCTACTCGGCCCCCACCGGCGAGCGTATAAAGACCGCCAAGGACCTTGGCGTCGACCTACAGGATTCCGACATCAGGTTGGACAAGCCGACACGTCCGGGCGAATGGCTGGAATACTCGCCGTTGGTCACCGTTGGCCTGGCCTTCATCAGCGCCATCTGGCTGTTCGGTGAATTCACCGGCAAAGACCCGCTGCTCGCTATCTCCAACCTCAACACCTACAACTTCCTGTTCCTGACCATCGGCATGCTGCTGTGCTGGCGGCCGATCCGCTTCGTCAAAGCGTTCTACAAGGCGGTACCTTCGGTGAGCGGCGTGCTGATCCAGTTTCCGCTCTACGGTGGCATAGCCTTCATGATGACCAAAGTGGTCAACGAGCAGGGCGAAACCCTCTCCCACCTGCTGGCGTCCGGCTTCGTGGCGATCGCCACCCAGGAAACCTTTTCCGTGGTCATGGGCGTGTACTCCGCGGTGCTCGGCTTCTTCATTCCGTCGGGTGGTGGCAAGTGGCTGATCGAGGCGCCCTACGTGATGCAGGCGGCCAATGACCTGAAGGTTCACCTCGGCTGGGCGGTGCAGGTGTACAACGCGGCAGAAGCCCTGCCCAATCTGATCAACCCGTTCTGGATGCTGCCGCTGCTGGGCGTTCTGGGGCTCAAGGCACGGGATATCGTGGGCTTCACCTTCACCCAGTTGCTGATTCATACGCCGCTGGTGCTATTCATGCTGTGGTTCTTCGCCGGCACGCTCACCTACGTACCGCCGGTTATACCGGGCTGACCCTCTGCATCGGGCCGGTAGCGCGCATGCACCGGCCTCGATGCAACCTACCCAATCTGGAGCCATCGAATGCAGTTCTACAATGCCCGACAAACCGCTGAACGCCTGCCGTTCCACGAGCTGGTCGCAGCACTGCGGCAGGCAGTCGGCGAATACGCCAGCGGCCGGATCATCAGCCCTGAGCGGATGGTCGTGCCCCTCGTGGAAGGTGGCATCATGCTCAGCATGCCGGCCACTGCCCCCGACATCGCCATTCACAAGCTGGTCAACGTACAGCCCGCCAACGCTCGCCGTGGCCTGCCGACCATTCACGGTCAGGTCGCGGCGTTCGACAGCGTTACCGGGGTCCCGCTGTTCACCCTGGACGGGCCAACGGTGACCGGGCGGCGGACCGCAGCAGTTTCCCTGCTGGGAATCGACACCCTGCTCGCTGCACCGCCCCGCTCGGTCCTGATCATCGGCACGGGGACCCAGGCCGATCACCATGTGCTGGCGGTCCAGAGCCTCTACCCGCAGGCGGATATCTGGGTACGCTCCCGAGACGAGCGAAAGGCGCGTGCGTTCTGCGCTCGCCATCAGGATTGTGCCGAGCCTCCCAGGCCCTGTTCGGGCGAGCAGATCCCCAGCGGGGTGGAGGTGATCATCACGGTGACCACCAGCAGCACACCGATCTATGACGAGGCAGCCCAGGCTGATCGGTTGATCATCGCTGTAGGCGCCTTCACGCCGCAACTGGTGGAAATCGGCAGCACCACCATCGCGCAAAGCAGGCTGCTGGTCGATGACCTGGCGGGAGCCAGACACGAGGCCGGTGACTTCATCCAGGCGGGCGTGGACTGGGCGCAGGTGCAGACACTGGCCGAGGCAATCGACGCAGGACCGCACAGCGAAAAGCCCGTGGTACTGAAAACCGTGGGCTGTGCCGCCTGGGACCTTGCCGCGTGCCGTACGGCGCAGGCCAGCCTCGCTGGGGAGGGTCACAAGCGATTCTGAAGCCTCGAATGGGTGATGGGGCGTAGGGAAACAACGCACCTGCTCGAAACGTTTCGAGCAGGTGATGCCCAATGTTCTATTCCGAACCGCTGGTGTCGTAGCGACCCGCCATCGCTGTCGGCACGCTCCAGTTTGTGCTCACCGGTGATGACATAGAGAACGTCTGCACCTGCATCTTCAACAGCAGTAAGCGGCATCAGGAAAGCGCATACCGTTTTCGTACTTGCCTTGTGCATTGGCTTTGACGCCACCCGGCTCCCCTTACATACCGAGCAATAATGCAATAACATAACATTTAAAGTTGCGTAAGCTCGGAAGCGAATGATCATGCATAGACGTCAACTACTGCACTTCGCCCTGGCCGGTATCACCCTCCCCTGGGCCTTGGCCGCATCCGCCTCCCAGAAAATCCTCCACGCTCGCGCATGGGACGATGGAGAGAAACTGAGGCTGGTATTCGAATTGAGCGGCCCGACGAACTATCAGATTTTCTCGCTGAAGGCCCCGGAGCGACTGGTCGTCGATCTCACCGATACGGGTATTCTCACCAGCCTCGACGAGCTGTCCGTCGGCAGCCGGGTGGTCAGCGCCATTCGCAGCGGCGCTCAGTCGGGTGGCACGCGCATCGTGCTCGATCTGAAACAGCCTGCCAGGGTGAAAAGCTTCCTCCTGGGGCCAGCCGGCAGTGAGGGCCACCGGCTGGTCGTGGACCTGCACGGCAACGCCCCCGTCACGCAGAGAGTCGCCGAGCAGCAGCCCGCCGACAATCGCTCGCTGCGGGACGTGGTCGTGGTGATCGACGCCGGGCACGGTGGCAAGGACCCTGGCGCCCTGGGCAGCCAGGGCGAGCAGGAAAAAGTCGTGGCCCTTGCCATCGCCAGGCTGCTTGCGCAGAAGCTCAACCGCCAGCGTGGCTTCAAGGCGCAACTCGTGCGCAACCAGGATGTCTTCGTCCCCTTGCGAAAACGGGTCGAAGTGGCTCGCCGTCACAACGCCGACATCTTCATTTCCGTGCATGCCGACGCCGCGCCCCGCAAGAGCGCATCGGGAGCCTCGGTATTCGCCCTGTCGGAAAATGGCGCCACCTCGACCACCGCACGCTGGATGGCCGAGCGGGAAAACAGCGCGGATCTGCTCGGCGCCAGGGATCTGCTTTCGCTCAAGAACAAGGACCCGGTGCTCGCCGGGGTACTGCTGGACATGTCACTGACGTCCACCATCACCACCAGCCTGGATCTGGGCAAGACCATTCTCGATGATGTGGGCAAGGTTGCCGGCGTCCATCAGAAACGCGTCGAACAGGCCGGTTTCGCCGTTCTGAAGTCGCCGGACATTCCATCGATACTGGTGGAAACCGGCTTCATCTCGAACCCCGCCGACTGCCGCAAGCTCTGCGACCCTCTTCACCAGAAGCGCGTCGCCGACGCCATTTGCAACGGCGTGCAGAAACACTTCGCAGCTCGCCCTCCGGTGGGCACCTTCCTCGCCAGCCAGAAGGAAAGGTCCGTCAGCTGAGCGTTGCATGCGAGGCATGCATTCCCGTAGATCAACCCGCCAGGCCGCAGGCATCCTGAACATGGGAGGCATTCAGCCGCTATCAAACATTTGCCATGCGTCAATATAATGCGCAACCCAAAACCCGATCGAATCACGCGCATTTAAAGGGAATTGACTCATGCCAACAGGCGGATCGCAGCACGTCGCCTCCCGCTTGGACAAGTGGATCAACACCACCCTGGTCGTCGTCAGCCTAGGTATCTTGCTGAGTTTCCTGCTGATCGATACGGACTTCTATAAAGCCTACCGAGCGCAAGTGAAAACGCTTACGCAGTTGAGCGTGTTCGAAAACGCACTGCGCACGATGGAGGCCATGTCCACCGAGCGTGGGCCTACGAACGGCATGCTCGGCGGTCTCGATGGTGATCCGCAACGGCTGCTGCGCGCCCGTACGCTGAGCGACGAGAGGCTCCACTCTCTAACGGTTGCGATCTCCGACTGCCAGCCGTGCGAAGAATTGCCCTACCGGGTATCGGATATAAGCGAAGCCCTGGAGAAAGCCCGCGCGAACGTCGACAGTCTGCTGTCGCAACCCGTTGAGCGGCGCGACCCGGCGAGCCTCGCAACAGCCGTTTCGGCAATGATCGCGGCCACGGAGCAGATGTTCCCGCTCATCGATTGGCTATCGCGCGACATGGTTCGCCGCACACCACAGATAAGCGCCACGCTTTTCAACACCTACTGGGCCGCGCATCTGCGGGAGATCGCCGGCCAGTGGGGCTCACAGCTGACCTCTGCGCTTGCTGAGCAGCGCCCTGTCAGCGTTGCCGAAGCCCGGCAGTTGCAGACAACCGAGGGCCGCATCGTACAGTTGCAGATGCAACTCGGGCTCGGTATGGACAACCTGCCGAGCCACTTCGATGCCGCGGCTTCACGCGAATTGAAGAGTGCCTACGCAAACATGCATCAGGTTTATCGCCGTGAGGGAATGGAGTTTCACCGCAGCGTGGTGGATTCACTGGCCCAGGCCGTGGCGCCGAGCCCGGCCGCATTCGCAGAGCGTTATGTGCCCACCATGGCCAGTATCCTTGCGTTGCGTGACACCGCCCTGCGTCTGACCAAGGCGGATTTGCAGCGCACGACTCGCAAGTCGTTGACCCATCTGCTGCTGGTAACCGGCTCGGAGCTTGCGCTCCTGCTGCTACTGGGTGCCGGCTTTCTGTGGTTCAGGCGACGTGTAATCAAACCGCTGGTTTTGGGTACGCACAAGATAATGACGCTCGTCGATTCGCAAAATGCGACGCAGCCTGGCTCAGGCAGCGAAGGCTACAGCGTGTTCGAGACCCTTCACGACCTAGAACGTCAGTTGCGTCAGGCCCACGCGTTACGTCGCGAGCGCGATGAGCTGATCACGGAACTGAAGGCGAACGCGGAAACCGATCACCTTACCGGGCTGCCGAACCGCCGCGCCTTCGACCGCGTGTTCTACACGCCCGGACAAGACGACAACCGTCACCGCACGATCATCCTGTTCGATATCGACCACTTCAAGCGCATCAACGACACGTACGGGCATCCGGCTGGAGACAGGCTCCTGCAACTCATCGCCGCTCGCTGCCAGGCGCAGATGCGCGGAGAGGAGCGCATCGCCAGAATTGGCGGTGAAGAGTTCGCCATCCAGCTGTGGCTATCGAGCGCCGAGGCTGCCCTGCACTTCGCCGAGCGCATACGCTGTGCCATCAGTGACGCGCCGTTCGATCTCGGCCTCGATCAGCCCATTGAAGTGACGGCGAGTTTCGGTATCGCGCAGGCAAACTCGGCGAGCCGCGATGATGTTGAAAAGTTACGCGCCCGGGCAGACGAAGCGCTTTACAGAGCCAAGCGCAGTGGCCGTAACCGCAGCGAGCTGGCCATCTAGGCGATAGACAGAACTCTTGGCCTCGGCCGAGCCAGCGAACTTCAGGCGAACGGCAGCACCACCCGTACTTCCAGGCCGCCCTGCTTTCGGTTGCGTAGCGTCAGGGTGCCGCCATGTTCCAGCACCGTGGAACGGGCGGCAGAGAGACCCGGGCCAACCCCGCCGGTATGTTGTTGCGCGAGCCCTCGATGCGGAAGAAGGGTTTGAAGACCTCTTCCAGATGCTCTTCAGCGATACCAGGCCCGCGATCCAGCACCCGCATCGTCACCGCCTGCGCGCCCTCCTCCAGCTTGATGAGCGGCGCCTGCCCGTACCTGATGGCGTTGTCCAGCAGGTTGACGCCGATCGGGCGACCGACGTACTCCACCCGGCTCGGGCCGCTCAGTTGTACTTCGATGCCGGCATCCTTGTAGTCGTCGAAGATGGTGTGCAGTAGCCTGATGAGCGTCAGCGCGGTATTTGCAGAAGGCCTGAGGTAGCGGTAGCCTGAAATGCCCGCCCTGCCCGCAGAAGAGGCAGTCCCGCAGCGTTGTGGCGCGCCACCGGCCTGCGGGCTCCCGGCCCTCAGCTGATACGAGGATCGATAGCAGGCCACGGGCAGTTTTCCCTGTGTATCAAGGTTGCGCACGGTTTCTGGCTTAGTTGGAGGTATCCGTTGGATCCTGTTACCCGTCGCACCCGGGAGGTCATGACCCGTTACCACAAAGCCTGGATCGAACGAGACGTCGAGAGCATCCTGCAGCTCTATCACCCCGAGCTCGAATACTACGACTTCTTCAACAACCTGCAGCTCTCCTATGCCGACATGCAGGATTATGTCCGCACCGGTATGCCCAGGAATGCCGAGCAGCACATTGAGCATATCGATCGAATTCGGGTGGACGGCGACACGGCTTTCATCCAGTACTGCTCGCGCCTTTCGCTCAGGCGCAGCAGCCGCCTGGCTTCCTTCCGCGCGAGCGAGGCCGTCACCGTCAAGGATGACCTGATCTGGCGCGTCCACGAGTACGCCACCATGGTTCGCGACGAGCCGCTGGCGAACCAGAGCAAGGTGCAACGCCTGGGACTGTCGAGGCAGCAGCTGAGTGTCATGCTGCTGGATCTGGAGCAGTTCTTCGCCACGCGCAAGACCTTCCTGGAAGCCGATTTCGACCTGACCCGGCTGGCCAGTACCATCGGTTACACGCGCAACCAGATGTCCTACCTGCTCAACCAGGTGCTGGGCCAGAGCTTCTACCAGTACCTCAGCCAGGCACGGATCGACTGGCTGCTCGAACGCCTGCAGGAGAATCCGCAACTGCGGCCGGACGACCTCGCCTTCATGGCGGGTTTCAATTCGCTGTCGGTGTTCTATCGCTGTTTCCGCGAACGCACCGGCATGTCGCCCAAGGCCTACATGAAGCAACTGGCCAGCAAAAATTCCTGACGTGCACGGAAGAAAGACGCCGGGCCGCCTGAACTCCTAACCTCCGTCATGCACGTTGATTGGGAGTCGCCAATGTCGGCCTGGAAACATGTCAGTCTGTGGATGGATCAGCTTGGCGAGACGGTCGCCGCTCGTCCCTGCCTGGATCAGGACCGCGATGTGGACGTCGCCATCATCGGCGCTGGCTTCACCGGGCTGTGGACGGCGTACTACCTCAAGCGCCAGGCGCCGCAGCTCAATATCGTCGTCCTCGAAGCCCAGACCAGCGGTTTTGGCGCCTCCGGCCGTAATGGCGGCTGGCTGATCGGTGGCATGCTCGGCGAAGCACGCCTTCTCGGCCAACTGAGCGCCGAACGACGCAGACAGGCGTACCGGCTGTTGCAGGCCATCCCCGACGAGGTGCAGAGCGTGCTCCTGCGCGAGGGCATCGATTGCCACTACCGCAAGGCGGGCATGCTCAATTGTGCGGCGCGTTACCCGGAGCAGGCCACCCGCCTGCGCCAGGAACTGCAGGCCCTGTACGACGAGGGCCACGACCAGGACGATTACCGCTGGCTGGATGCGCAGGAACTGGCGGCCCAGGTACGCATCCCCGGCGCCTATGGCGCGATCTACTCGCCGCATTGCGCGACCATCAGCCCCGCCCGCCTGGTGCGCGGCCTGGCCGATGCCGTCGAACGCCTCGGCGTGAGCATCCATGACCAGAGCCCGGTCAGCGACTGGCGCGGGCGTGAAGTGCGCACCGACAAGGCGCGTATCCGTGCGCAATGGGTGGTACCCGCCGTGGAAGGCTACGCCGCGGATTTCGCCGCCCTGAGAAGAATCCAGATCCCCGTTCAAAGCATGCTGGTGGCCACCGAGCCGCTGTCGGCGGAGCGCTGGGAGCAGATCGGCCTCGACCGGGGCCAGGCCTTGTGCGAGCACAGCCGCCAGGTCACCTATGCCCAGCGCACCCTGGACGACCGCCTGGTGTTCGGCGCCCGGGGTGGCTATCGCTTCGGCGGCCGTCTGCGCGCGGATTTCCAGCTCAGTGACGATGAAATAGGCCTGCGCCGCATGCTCATGGAGTCGCTCTTCCCCTCGCTCGGCGGTGTTCGCCTGACCCATGCCTGGGGCGGCAACCTGGGCATGGCCCGGCGCTTCCGCCCGCACATGCTGTGCGACAGGCGGCAGGGCCTGGCCCTGGCAGGCGGTTTCGGTGGCGAGGGGGTGGGCGCCACGCACCTGGCGGGCCAGACCCTGGCCGACCTGATCCTCGAGCGCGCGACCAGCCGCGTCGAACAACCCTGGGTGATCCGGGAGAAGCCCCTGTCGACACTGCCGGCCTGGGAACCCGAGCCCTGCCGCTGGATTGCCTACAAAGGGATCATGTCGGCATTCGCCAACGAGGATCGCCTGCTGGCGAACCCGAACACCGCGCCCTGGCGCAGGGCGCTGGCGAGCAGGATCGCCGCGAGCCTGGAGCACCTGATGCGCTGAACCGAATCCCCCATAAGAAAGAGCCACACGACTGCCTGTACAGACAAGCCAGTCCGCAACACTTGCCAACTGCCTAGAAACGGTACGCACCCGCCGCTGGCCGCGGAGCGTTCAGTTCCAATATCAATAATGAAAGGAGTTGACCATGTCCACGCAGTGCACACTCAGCAAGTTCCGGTTCAACAAGACTGCAGCGGGCCTCGGCCGCATCCTGCGCCCGTTCACCTCGCTGTTGCTGGCAGGCTCGCTGGCCTTCGCCGGCACCGTTCAGGCCCAGACCTACAAGGTCGGCACGACCACCTCCGGCATGCCCTTCACCTTCCTCGACCTGGGTTCGGAAGAAATCCAGGGCTTCGTTCCGGATCTCATGCAGGCCCTGGCCAAAGAACAGGATTTCACCTACGAGCTGGTGCCCAGCCGCTTCGACTCGCTGATCCCGGCCATCGGCGCCGGCAAGATCCAGATCATCGCCGCGCCCATGTACATCACCGAGGAAAGGGAGAAGGTCGTCGACTTCACCCAGCCCATCTACACCTACGGAGAAGGCTTGCTGCAGCAGGCCGACGACCCCACCGGCTACCGCACCCTCGATGACCTGAAGGGCAAGGTCGTCGGCGTCGAAACCGGCACGACCTTCATCGAAATCCTGCAAAAACGTGGCGACATCAAGGAAATCAAGACATACGGCTCGTCGGTGGACCTGATGCGCGACGTGGCCCTCGGCCGCGCCGATGTCGGCCTGTGGGATGCGCCGATCCTCGCCTTCCAGTTGCAGAAAAAACCCAACGCCAAGCTGAAGGTGGCCCCGAACTACCACGCCCAGATGTCCGGCAGCATCGGTTTCTCCGTCAAGGACGGCAATACCGAGCTGTTGAACAAGCTCAATGACGGCCTCGATGCGCTGAGAAAGGATGGCCGCCTCGATGCCCTGTTGAAGAAATGGACGCTCGAGTGACGTCGGGCTCTCGAACCGCTGGTTCCTTTCAAGCTGTGACGAGATCTCCCAGTCATGATGGATAACGTTCTTCAGTTCCTGCCACTGCTGCTGGCAGCCTCGGTGGTGACGGTGAAGGTTTCGCTGCTCGCCCTGCTGGTCAGCAGTGGCCTGGGACTCGTTCTGGCGCTGCTGAAACTCTCGCCCAGGCGGGCGCTGTCTTATCCGGCAGGCGCCCTGGTCAACATCATCCGGGGTCTGCCGATCCTGATCGTGCTGTTCTACATGTACTTCGTCCTGCCGGAGCTGGGTATCGGCCTGACGGCTTTCGAAGCGGGCGTGCTCGGCCTGGGGATCGGCTATGCGGGCTACCAGGCGGAGATCTTCCGTGCCGGCATCCAGGCGGTCGACCAGGGACAGGTCGAAGCGGCCAAGGCCATCGGCATGAAGTCCAGCATGACCATGCGCCGTGTCGTGCTGCCACAGGCGCTGCGCATCAGCCTGCCGCCCTACGCCAACACCTTCACGATGATCCTCAAGGACTCGTCGCTGGTCTCGACCATCACGGTGGCGGAGATGACCCATGCCGGACAGCTGATCGCCTCTTCCACCTTCCAGAACCTGACGGTTTACACCCTGACCGCCCTGCTCTACCTCGCCATGAGCCTGCCGCTGCTGTTCCTGGTCGGCTGGCTCGAACGGCACCTGCGTCGATAAGGGAGGGACCATTCATGATCAAGCTATCCAACGTGCGCAAGCACTACGGCAACCTCGAGGTGCTCAAGGGCATCAGCCTGGACGTGGCCAGCGGCGAAGTGATCTGCCTCATCGGGCCCTCGGGCTCCGGCAAGTCGACCCTGCTGCGCTGCATCAATGCCCTGGAGACCTACGATGGCGGCGATATCTTCATCGGCGACAAACGCGTCGATGCGCGGAGCAGGGACATCCACGAGTTGCGCACCCAGGTGGGCATGGTGTTCCAGCGTTTCAACCTGTTCCCCCACCGCACGGTGCTGGAGAACGTCATCGAAGGCGCCGTGCACGTTCGCCGCGAGCGCAAGCAGCACGCCATCGACTACGCCATGGAGTTGCTGAACAAGGTCGGCATGCACGGCAAGCGGGACTGCAAGCCCCAGCAGCTGTCCGGCGGGCAGCAGCAACGGGTGGCCATCGCCCGCGCCCTGGCCATGCGGCCGGCGGCGTTGCTGTTCGACGAACCTACCTCCGCGCTCGATCCGGAACTGGTCGGCGACGTGCTGGGGGTCATGCGCGAACTGGCCGACGAGGGCATGACCATGGTCGTGGTCACCCATGAAATGGGCTTCGCCCGCGAGGTCGCGGACAGGGTCTGCTTCCTCTACGACGGGGTCATCGCCGAGAGCGGGCCCGCGGCCCAGGTACTCGAGGCGCCACAGCATCCACGCACCCAGGACTTCCTGCGTCGCGTCCACCGGCACGTGCCACCCATCCCTTTCATTCCTCCAGAGACGTCCGCATGACCCCTATCAAACGCATCCAGCCCTATTGCGGGCTACTCAGTCATGCCTCCGTCTACAACGGCGTGGTCTACGTGACCGGCCAGGTCGCCGATGACTGCAGCCAGGATGTCCACGGCCAGACCGAGCAGATCCTCGCGCGCCTCGACGCCTTGCTGGCCGAAGCCGGCTCCGACAAGAGCCACATTCTCTTCGCCCAGGTGTGGCTCAAGCACGCCGTGCAGGACTTCGAGGAGATGAACAGGGCCTGGCGCCACTGGGCGCCGCCGCAGTCGCTGCCCAGCCGCGCCACCGTCGAAGCCAACATGGCCGGCGAGGACATCCTCGTCGAGATCGCGATCCAGGCGGCAGTCAAGGCCTGACAGGCCGTCGGGCGAGGCTTTCGCCCATCATCTGATGCCGGGTGCGTACCCGGCCCTTGCGGAGCCACCATGACGAAAAGAATCCCTCACCTGATCAACGATACCCACGTGGTAGGTACGGGGCGCAGCGCCGATGTCTACAACCCTTCCACCGGGCAGGTCATCGCCCAGGTCGGTCTGGCCGATGCCGATGTACTGCGCCAGGCGATCGATGCGGCCAGCGCGGCCTACCCGGCATGGCGCAACACGCCGCCGGCCAAGCGCGCCCAGGTCATGTTCCGCTTCAAGCAATTGCTGGAGACGCACGAAGCGGCCATCGCCCGCCTGATCAGCGAAGAACACGGCAAGACCCTGGAAGACGCCGCCGGCGAACTCAAGCGCGGCATCGAGAACGTCGAGTTCGCCTGCGCGGCGCCGGAACTGCTCAAGGGCGAATACAGCCGTAACGTCGGCCCCAACATCGACGCCTGGAGCGACTTCCAGCCGCTCGGCGTGGTGGCCGGTATCACCCCGTTCAACTTCCCGGCGATGGTGCCGTTGTGGATGTATCCGCTGGCGATCGTCTGCGGCAACTGCTTCATCCTCAAACCCTCGGAGCGCACCCCCAGCGCCACCCTGTACATCGCCGAGCTGCTCAACGAGGCCGGTCTGCCCAAGGGCGTCCTGAACATCGTGCAGGGTGACAAGCAGGCCGTGGACGGCTTGCTCGAGGCACCGCAAGTCAAGGCCCTGAGCTTCGTCGGCTCGACGCCCATCGCCGAGTACATCTACAGCGAAGGCACCCGGCGCGGCAAACGCGTACAGGCGCTCGGCGGCGCGAAGAATCATGCCGTGGTGCTGCCGGACGCGGACCTCGACAACACCGTCAACGCGCTGATGGGCGCCGCCTACGGCTCCTGCGGCGAACGCTGCATGGCGATCTCCGTGGTGGTAGCCGTGGGTGGCCAGGTCGCCGACAGCCTGGTCGACAAGCTGCTGCCGAAAATCCGCGAGCTGAAAATCGGCGCCGGCACCTCTGCCGGCCTCGACATGGGCCCGCTGGTCAGCGCGGCGGCGCAGGACAAGGTCGTGGGCTACATCGCCAGTGGCGTCGAACAGGGCGCCAAGCTGTTGCTGGACGGCCGCGACCTCAAGGTGAGAGGCAACGAGCCAGGCTTCTTCGTCGGCGGCACCCTCTTCGATCACGTCAAGCCCGGGATGACCCTCTACCAGGAAGAAATCTTCGGCCCGGTACTGTGCATCGTGCGGGTCGCCAGCCTGGAAGAAGCGATGGCCCTGATCAACGCCCACGAGTACGGCAACGGTACCTGCATCTTCACCCGCGATGGCGAGGCGGCGCGGCTGTTCTGCGACGAGATCGAGGTCGGCATGGTCGGTGTCAACGTGCCACTGCCGGTACCGGTGAGCTACCACAGCTTCGGCGGCTGGAAGCGCTCGCTGTTCGGCGACCTGCACGCCTACGGCCCGGACGGCGTGCGCTTCTACACCCGGCGCAAGGCGATCACCCAGCGCTGGGTCAAGCGCAAGAGCCATGAAGCGGCCCAGTTCGCCTTTCCCAGCAACAGCTGATCGCGCAACCCGGCGACATGGAGCACTGCGAGCCTGCAAACCGCACGTCCGTGCTCCTCGCCCGCACGGGCTGGCAACCTGCGCCGCTGTCGAGGCGGTGTGGCAGTAGCCCGAATGGACGGTGACCACGATAGCCGCGATGGTGAGGTACATCACCAGAAACCGCCGTGGCGCAGGCGCGCATGCTACGGCGTTTCGCTTAGCCGAGTGGCAGCACGATCCTGATCGCCAACCCGCCATGCCGGCGGTTGGCGAGGGTCAGCGTCCCGCCATGCTCGAGCACCGTTGCCCGGGCCGCCGACAAGCCCAACCCGACGCCACCGGTATGCTTGTTGCGTGAACCTTCGATGCGGAAGAACGGCTTGAATACCGCCTCATGGTACTCGGGCGCTATACCCGGCCCGCGATCCAGCACGCGGATTTCCAGCCTGTCGACGTGCTCGACCAAGGCGACAGCGGGTTCGCGCCCGTACTTGATCGCGTTGTCCAGCAGATTGATCAGCATCCGCTTGATCCCGATCGGTCGCCCCGTGTAGACGAGGCGGTTGGGCCCGCTCAGTGCGACTTCCACGCCGGAGTCCCTGAAATCATCGACCACGGTGTGCAGCAGCTCGGCGATGTCGAAGGCGGTGGCCGGTTCGAGGCGCGCATCGTCACGGAAGAATTCCAGGGCGCTGTTGATCATCACCTGCATCTCGTCCACGTCGCGGAACAGCTTGGCCTGCTGGTCGGGATCCTCGACGAACTCGCCGCGCAGGCGCATACGCGTCAGCGGCGCGCGCAGGTCGTGGGAGATCGCTGCGAGCATCTGCGTACGGTCGTTGATGAAGTGCTGCAGCTGGGCCTGCATGGCGTTGAAGGCGACAATGGCCTGGCGGATTTCCTGTGGCCCTTCCACGGCAATCGGCGGCGCGCGGAAGTCGCTGCCGACGCGTCGCGCACCGCGGGCGAAGCGCTCCAGGGGGCTGGCCAGATGGCGGGTGGCAATCAGCGCGACGATGATGGTGGACAGCAAGACCAGTGCAACGATGATGAGGCCGCGAGGCAACTCATTCAGACCCCAGATGCGCGTCAGTGCCGAGAATTTCACCCAGCTGCCATCGTGCATTTCAACCATCAGGGCATAACCCGCTCCCGGCTGATCCGATGGCCAGTCGGCAGGCTCGTAACCTTCTATCCTCGCGTTGGGATTTCGCAACTGACTGCGTAAATAGTCCTCACCGGTGCGAAACCCGACGTCCTCATCCGCCGGTGGCAGGCCGGCCTCTTCGTATGTCAGCAACCAAGTGGTTGTGTAGGTTTCATCGCTGGCGGATCGGGCGATGGCCGGCCGCTGCTCGCGTGGCGCTGCGTCGATAATGCGGCTGATGCTGGCCAGCCGCTCCAGCAAGCCAGTCTCCAGCAGCGGCGGCCGTGCCCACACGCCGGCCAGTTGGCTGAGCAGCCAGGTTAGGGCCAGCGCCGTCAACATCGCGGCCATGGTGGTCAGGGCGATCCAGCGCGCCACGGTATCGCTGGGACGATTGAGCCTCTCCAGCAGTTTCATCGTTTCACCAGTACGTTGGGCGTGAACAGGTAGCCGCTGTTACGCACGGTACGAATCATCGGCGAGGCGCTGACATCGCCCTCCAACTTGCGGCGCAGGCGGCTGACCTGCACGTCGATGCTGCGGTCGAAGGCCTCGAAGGCTTCGCCGCGGGTCATGTCGAGCAGTTGCTGGCGGGTCAGCACCCGGCGCGGGTGTTCGGCGAACACCAGCAGCAGTTCGAATTCGCCGCCGGAGAGCGGAATCATCACCTTGTCCGGCGAGCGCAGCTCCCGGCGGGTGACGTCCAGCTGCCAACCGGCGAACTCCAGGGTTGGCCGTGGTTTGTCGTTCAGCACGCTCTTGACCTCCCCCGTACGGCGCAGCACCGCCCTTACCCGGGCCAGCAGCTCGCGGGCGTCAAAGGGTTTGGTCAGGTAGTCGTCGGCGCCGAGCTCCAGGCCCACCACTCGGTCGCTGAGTTCGCCCATGGCGGTGAGCATGATTACCGCCACCGCGTGCTCACTGCGCAGGCGCTGGCAGAGCACCAGGCCACTCTCGCCAGGCAGCATGACGTCGAGGATGACCAGATCCGGCAGCTGCCGCTCCACCGCTTGCCACAGGCTGTCGCCGTCGGTTGCCACATCGACGCAATAACCGTGTTGCTCGAGGAATTTCTTCAGCAGGGCGAGGACTTCGAGGTCATCGTCCACAAGCAGTAAATGGATCACGCAAAGCTCGCTGCCGGCAGTTTCTAGAATGTCTATCTAAAACCATTGGCGCAGGCGCGTCATATATTTCAATCCGGCAATAAAGCTGCCGTTTTGCAACAGTGGAGAAATTCTCGAGCAAAACCTCGGAGGCAACATGGGTGCAGTCCCCATCGAGGTTTCAGCATGCCGACCATCACCCTCGTTACCCCCTTCGTCCGCACCCTTTCGCTCGCCGCTGCCGTGGCACTTGCCAGTGGCTGCGCGAGCTCACCACCAGCCGGCAGCAGCGCCGCCTGTCAGGCGGCGGCCTACCAACCCCGTGACCCTGCCGAGCCGGTCAACCGCGGCATCTTCGCCTTCAACAGGACGGTGGATGACTACGTGCTGTCGCCGGTCGCCCGGGGCTATCGGCACCTGCCGGGTTTCGTGCAGAGCGGCGTGCACAACTTCGTGGCCAACTTCGGCGAGCCCAAGGTGTTCATCAACGACCTGCTGCAGGGCAACGGGAGGCGTTCGGTGACCACGGTGGGCCGCTTCGCGCTCAACACCACGGTGGGCATCGTCGGCCTGGTGGATGTGTCCGGGCGGCTGGGCATGGAGCGCCACGACGCCGACTTCGGCCAGACCTTCGGTGTGTGGCATATCGCCAACGGCCCTATCGTCGAACTGCCGCTGCTGGGCACCGGGAATTTGCGTGACGCCACGGGCAAGGTGCTGAGCTTCGCGGTGTCGCCGTTCGGCAGCAGCGATACGGTGGAAACCCTTAGCACGGTGAATACCGTCGGCGGCATCGTCGATGGCCGCGCGGAGGCCCTGCCGCTGACCGACAAGCTGAGAAAGGAGCCTGACTATTACGTGGCGCTGCGTAACGCCGTGGCCGAGCGCCGGGCGCACTTCGTGAGCGAAGGAAAACTCGGCACCGAGCTGGACCTGGCTCACGGCTGCGAGAACGGAGTGCAATGATGAACAACGACGACGTGCTGGTTCTGCATCGGCGGATCAGAACGCCGGACAGCGCATCGCTGCACTGCCGCGAACTCGAACTGCGCCTCGACGCCGATGGCCGCCACCTGGTGCTCAGCCGCTATACCGAGCTGTATTGCGAAGACCAGTCCATCTGGGGCGCCACGCGCGATCACAAGGTGCCGCTGGTCAGCCTGCTGCGCTGGGTGATCAGCCAGGGGCACGGGCTCGAGATCGCCGTGGTGGACAAACAGAGCGTTGTCCAGCCTGCATCCTGTGATCGCCGGGTGGTGGACGGATGAAGCGTCGTCCACCCTACGATCTATTCGTGGACTTGGTGGGCTTTAGCCCACCAACCCTTAGCTCCCACGAGCGTAGGGTGGATGACGCTTTTCTCATCCACCATTGCGATCCCCGTTCGGAGCGCGGGTCGACGGGAAACGGAGCGCGTGTAGGGTGGGCCTCAGCCCAGCACGTGGTCTAGCCGCGCCTGCAACTCGGCGCGCCGCGCGGCATCGGCGGCTTCCTTGTTCTGCAGGCGTTCCAGCAAGTCAGCGGCCTGTTCGGCCGCGAGCACGTAGATGCCATCGTCGTCGGCCACCAGCAAATTGCCGGGCTGCACGTCGACGCCGCGGATGGTCACCGGCACGTTCACCGCGCCGTGCTCAGCGAGGGAGCGCGTGGTGTAGGCACTGACGCCGCTGCAGAAGATCGGCAGGCCAAGCGCTCGCAGGGCACGCACGTCGGTCACCGGGCCGTCGATCACCACGGCGGCCAGGCCCTTGATGCGCGCGGCGAGGGTACGCAGCTCCCCCCAGCAGGCGCAGCCCTGCTCGCCCAGGTTGGCGACCACCAGCACATCACCGGGCTGGCTGGCGATCAGGGCATCGCGCAGCACGCTGCCGTCCGGCGCGTGGATCTGCACGGTGGTGACACGGCCAACGACGTGCACGTCGCCCACCAGCGGTGGCAGGCCGTGAATGTGGCCCTCACGCAGAAAGTGGCCGATGGTCGACGCGGCGATGCCTCGGTAGGCATCGAGCAGTGCGGCGGGAATGCGGTGGGCGGGTGCTGCGCATGTCATCGGGAGGCCCTCGGGCGGATCAATGGGCAGGTCGAGCAATATTCCACCGGATCGCTGGCCTGGTAGTAGAAACAGCAGGTTCTGCGAAAGCGCACGGCGCGCGCGCCGTCGTCGACCTGCGTCAGCGGCCGGTTGAAGTGTTTGAGCGGGTTGTAGTCGAGGCCGAACACGCTGCCCGGCGCCTGCTCCGTCAGCCAGTGGAAGTCCTCGGCGCAGCGCTGGCCGGTTTCGGCGCAGTCGAGCTTGGCAAGGCGCCGCTCGTACAGCGAGTACACCCGCACCGCGGTGTTTTCCCAGAGGATGCGCCGCGATACGCCCGTGACACCATGGAAGGTATCCCACAGGGGCTGCAGCAGCCCGGCGAACAGCTGCGTGGCCACGGCCTCGCGCCAGTCATCACGAGCACCCGGCTCGGCCCGGCTGACCGCCAGGCTGTGCAGCGGCAGCGACGACGTCCACACACCGTCGTCGTGGCCATACTCGATGAAGGTGTTGGCCAGCGACAGTTGCAGGCCCTTGTCGTAAGCCGACATGGCGTACAGGCAGGCGCCGGTGAGCAGGAACGACAGGCGCTTGCCCAGCAGGGAGGCGGTGATGCGCCGCGACGGCGAAAGGATCACCGGGCCGAGCTGGTCCAGCAGCGCGATGCAGGTGGTTTCGTCCAGCAGCTCGGCGGCCGGCAGGCTGCGTCCACGGTCGCGTTCCTCCTCGCGGCGCAGTCGCAGCGCGCCTGACAGGCTGGCCCATTCCGCGCCGCTGAAGCTCATCGCGGAATGTCCCGGCCAAAGGGGATGCACAGCGGCGTATGGAAGAACGGGTCGGGAATGATCCGGCAATCCAGATCGAACACCGTCTTGACCAGCGCCTCGGTGAGAATGTCCGCCGGGCGGCCCTGGGCATAGGCGGTGCGCTGGTGCACGGCGACCATGTGATCGGCGTAGCGGCAGGCCAGGTTGAGGTCGTGGAGGACCATGACGATGGTCTTGCCCTCCTGACGGTTGAGCTCGCGCAGCAGATCGAGCACTTCGATCTGATGGGCCAGGTCGAGAAAGGTGGTCGGCTCGTCGAGCAGTACCAGCTCGGTTTCCTGGGCCAGGGTCATGGCGATCCAGGCGCGTTGCCGCTGGCCGCCGGAAAGGGCGTCCACCGGACGTTCGGCCAGTTCATCCAGGCCGGTGCGGCTCAGAGCTCGGGCCACCACGGCCTCGTCTTCGGCGGACCATTGCTGCATCCAGCTCTGGTATGGATAGCGCCCCAGAGCGACCAGCTGGCGCACGCTGATGCCCTCGGGCGGCACCGGCATCTGTGGCAGGATCGCCAGCTCCCGGGCCACGGCGGCGGTCGGTTTGCGCTGGATGTCGACGCCATTGAGGATCACCGTCCCCGACTGGGGCTTGAGCAACCGCGCGAAGGATTTGAGCAGGGTGCTCTTGCCACAGCCGTTGCTGCCGATCAGCACCGAGACCTGGCCGCGGGGCAATTCCAGGTCCAGGGCGTCGATGATGGTCTGGCGTTGGTAGGCCAGGGTCAGGTTGCGGCTGGCGATCGCGGTCATGTCGATGATTCCTCACTGCCGCTGTTTGATCAGCAGGTACAGAAAATAGGGAGTGCCGAACACGGCGACGAAGATGCCGGCAGGCAGGTCCAGCGGCAGAAACAGGGTGCGCCCCGCCAGGTCGGCGAGCATCACCAGGTTGGCGCCGACCAGCGCCGCCATGCAGGCCTGGGCGGCGAAGCCGATGGGGATCAGTTGCCGGGCGATATGCGGGGCGATCAGCCCGACGAAGGCCATGGCCCCGCCCCAGGCGATGGCCGAACCGGCCAGCGCCACGCTGACGGCGAGCAACGCGGCGCGCAGCCACTGCACGCGTACGCCGATACCGCGCGCCAGCCCTTCGTCCAGTTGCTGAACCACCACATGGCGCGACAGCAGCATCAGGATCGGCAGCAGGCAGGCCAGCCAGGTCGCCAGGGCACGCACTTCGGGCCAGCCGGCGCCGTACACGCTGCCGGTCAGCCAGACATAGGCCGACAAGGTGGTGGTCAGCGGGCTGAACACCAGCATGAAGGTGGTGGCCGCGGCCAGCATCGCCGAGATGCCGACCCCGATCAGCACCAAGCGCAGCGGTGACGTGCCCTGCTTCCAGGCCAGGGCATAGACCGCCAGCGCGGCGGCCCCGGCGCCGAGCATCGCCGCCAGCGGCAAGCCGCCCATGCCCCACACCGCTGCGAAGCTGGACAGGTACAGCACCGCCGCCGCACTGGCGCCACTGGACAGCCCGAGCAGGTCCGGCGACGCCAGTGGGTTGCGCACGATGGCCTGCAGGATCAGCCCGGACACCGCCAGGGCGCCGCCGATCAGCGCACCGAGCAGCAGGCGCGGCAGGCGCAATTGCTCGACGATGAACGACCAGGCCGCACCGCCCTCGCCCGCCAACACCTGCACCACGCTCTGCGGCGACAGCACGACCTTGCCCAGGCACAGGCTCAGCAGCATCACCGCCACGCTGAACAGCACGGCCAGCAGCAGGCGTAACGAGCCCTTGCGCTCGATGCGGCGGGAGAACCCTCGCCAGCGTAACGTCATCACGTCAAGCATTGCGGCCTCCGCGCCTGGCCAATGCAATGAAGAACGGCGCACCGAACAGGGCCGTCATCACCCCGACCGGCACTTCCTGCGGGAGAATCACCACCCGGGCCAGGATGTCGGCCACCAGCAGCAGCGTGGCCCCGAGCAGCGCGCAACCGGGCAGCATCACCCGGTGGTCGATGCCGATCAGGCGGCGCACCACGTGCGGCACGATCAGGCCGATGAAACCGATGCTACCGGCCAGCGCCACCGCGCTACCGGCCAGCATCACCACCAGCACGCCCAGTTGCAGGCGAATCAGCCCGGTACGCTGGCCCAGGCCGATGGCGATCTGTACACCGGCGTTGAGCACGTTGACCTGGGCACCGAGCAGGCAGGCGACCAGCAAGGCCAGCAGCGCGCAGATCAATAACGGCTGAGCGGTTTCCAGGCTGCGCTCGCTGAGCGAACCGGCCAGCCAGAACAGCACCGTGTCCAGGCCCTGCTGATCGATCACCAACAGTGCCTGACTGAAAGCGGTGAACAACGCGGTGATCGCCGCACCGGCGAGCACCATGCGCAACGGATTGAGCGCGCCCTGCCCGCTATTGCCCACCAGCCACACCAGCGCCCCGGCCACCGCCGCACCGATGAAGGCGCTCCACAGCCATTGCTCGGCAGAACTGATGGAAAACAGCGACAGGCAGAGAATCAGCGAAAACGTGGCCCCGGCATTGATGCCGAACAGCCCCGGCGACGCCAGCGGGTTGCGGGTCATGGCCTGCATCAGTGCGCCGGCCACCGCCAGGCTGGCTCCGACCACCACCGCCATCAGTGTGCGCGACAACCGTGTGGTGCTGACCAGCAGTTGCTCGATGTTCAGCGGGTCGGCATGCAGCAGCGCGGCTAACACCGTGCGTGGCGCGATCCAGCTGGCGCCGATGGACAGGCTCAGCGCACAGCAGGCCAGCAGCATCAGCAGCGCGATGCCCAGTTTGACGACGACGCTCATGAGTGGCCGCCCTGCACAATCGTGCGTTCGATATCGTCGAGCATGCGGTTGGCGCCGAGAATGCCGCCGGAGAAGATCCACGCCACCCCGTCCACCCACCAGACCCGCCCCGCCTGGGGTGCCGCCATGCGCTGCCACAGCGGATGGGCGGTCAGGCTCTGGTAATGACGCTGGACGCCCGGGCTGTCGGCACGCCCGAAGACGAAGAACACGTCGGCATCCACCACCGGCAGGCTTTCCCGACTGCTGAGCTTCATGGACACGCCCTGGGCATTGCGGCCCTGCTCGTTCCACACGAAACCGAGCTGGCCGAGCACGCTGCCGGCGAAGCTGTCGGGCAGGTAGCTGCGCAGGTGATCCTCGCGAACATCCAGTACCGACACGCTGAGCGGCCAGCGCTCGCCGAAATGCGCCTGCAGACGAGCCCCGAGCGCAGCGATGCGTGCGTCCCAGCTCGCCTGCAGGGCATCCGCCTCGACCCTGCGCGCGGTGGCGACACCCATCACGCGCAGGGTCTTCTGAAATTCGAAAACCTCGTCCAGCATCACCACCGGGCACAGCTGTTCGAGCAACCCCTGGATGCGCTCGTGGCGAAACCGCGAGGCGACGATCAGATCCGGCGCGAGCAAGGCGATGTCCTCCAGACTCGGCTGGGTTTCCAGGCCGACATGGGGCACGCCTGTAAGGGCTGCGCGCAGGTAGCGATACATGGGCTTCTCGCTCCACGAATCGACTACGCCAGCCGGCCGAATGCCGAGCGCCACCGCGGTATCGGTGGCGCCCTGAAACAGGGTGATGACGCGCTGCGGTGCCGTCCCGGCCTTGGCCACAGGGATTGCACTTGCAGCGAGCGCTCCCAGGGACAGGCGCATCAACGTGCGCCTGGACAACGACCCCGTGCCGGGTGCCTCTAAAAACGTAGGCGAGGCAGTCACCGCAAGGCGAAGCCCGGCGAAAAAGCGCAGTTTACGAGCTGTAAATGAGCATTTTGAGCTGGGTTTCAACGCCGCGGTGGCAACGCAGCTAGTTTTTAGAGGTGCCCGGTTCTCACGTTCCAAACTCGATCCTTTGCAATGGATTGACGACTAGCCCCTTGCCGAACGGCATGCTGCCCGGCCCACCGGCTCGTTCGATCATCGGGCGCAGCAGGAGTTTCTGCGGCCAGGTGGCGGATTCGAACAACTGGCCACGCAACACCGCGCGGGCCTGGTCATCGAACGGCACGGCGGCGATTCGCCCTGTCAGCGCGTCACGCAACACGCGCCAGGCCTGCACGGCCGGCACGTCGTAGACCCGCTCCAGGGTGTCGATGATACCGCGCAGGTTGACCTGGATGCCCAGCGTCTGCAGCCAGAACAGCAGATCCTCGGGGCGCTCGTGGTAGAGCGTCTGGGCGTGGCCCTTCTTGATCCGATACTGCGGGTCGAGCATGCCATTGCGCTCCAGCCAGGGCACGTACAGGCGCAGCGAGTCATGGTCGCGCAGCAGCAGGCCGCTGACCGTGCCCGCGTCATACACCAGCACCGCGTTCTGGCCGTGTACCTCGCCCAGCATGCCGAGGCGGAACATGCGCAGGTTGACGTCGAAGAACAGCTCGCACAGCTCAAAGAACAACTGCAGCACCGAGGACGGGCCCGCAGGCAGGCCGCGCTGGCGGATGCAGTCGTCGAAGAAATGCCGGTCGCTGTCCTGCAACGGTGTGCCCAGCGCGGCCATGGGCAGCAGGCGTTTGGCGGGGTCCGCGAGCAGTTTCGGCGGATAGCCGCGAACCATGGCCGAGAGGTGCCGGGGCGCCTCGTCGAACAATGTGCCGCCGTCAGGCATGTACCCCCACCATTTGCTTTCGTCGCAGATGTGCAGGGTTTCTCGCAGCACCTCGTCACGCTCCCGGCCCTGGCGCAGCAACGCTTCGCTCAGCCCGCCGTTGATCATCTTCACGGCGGGCAGATAACGGGAGGCGCCCAGGGAATACACCGCCATCGGCAGCTTGATGTGATCGGCCGGCGCCGCCGCGCAAGCCAGTGAACGCAGGGAGGACGTGGGGTTGAAGCGGCCCTTCTGGAAGTTCAGACGCTGACAATCACCCCGCTCGAATGCGCCGCCGAGCTGCGCAGGCAGCACCCGCTCCAGTTGCCAGGGGTGCACAGGCAGGGCGACATGGCTGTCAGCGAGGCCGAGGGCACGCAATTCGGCATCCAGGTCTGCGCGCTGCTCGGTATCGAGGATGTAGTGGGCTGGCTGGCAGCTGTCCAGGCCGTCGACGCCATCGCCAAAGGTCAGACTGCCCTTGGTCACGGCCACCCAGTTGAGGGCCAGGGGTTGGTCGAACTCCGCCTGATACTGCCGGTACTGGGCATCGTCCAGGCCCTGCTTGGCCTTGGCCAGGGGATGGAACGGGCGGTCGCGCAGCGAGCCCCACTGCTCCATGGCCAGGAAGAAGGCGGCACCGTCCTTTTCCAGCAAGCCGCCCGTAGGCACCTGATGATCGAGTGACAGCGCAGTCTGCCGGACGCTGGTACGCAGCACGTCCATGAACAGCTCGATGCCCTTGTGGTTGTCGAGCGCATCGACTTTCACGCCCTTGAGGGCCAGCGCCATGAACGCATCGGGGCTCAGCAGCCGGGTGCTGCCGCCCTGCACGTCGAGCACCGGGGTGCCCGGTACCTTCTCCCAGGCCTGGGTGATGCCGGCCCGCAGGGCGACCGCCAGGCCGCGCTGCTCGGCCGCGTCGTAGTGCCAGTGCCAGATCCTGTGCGGCGCCTCCAGGCTGGCGAGCGGCGAGTCGGGCTGAGCGGCACGCCAGGCGGCCGGCTCGATCAGGTTGGCGTCGAGGGTGCCGAAGAAGTCTTCGGCGAGCAGGCAGTCGATCAGGTCCTGCATCACCAGATCGTTGGCGATGGCTTGCTTGGTGGTGGTCATGAGATCAGTTTCCTCTCGTCGAGGTGGCGGCCAGTCTGGCCTGGAGGGCGCGGAACGCGATGCCGCGTTCGTCGCCCAGCACGAAGGTATTGACGCCGCGTTCGAGCCACCGCAGGTGGTCATCGGGCTGGCGTGGTATGGCGCAGTACGGGATGCCGGCAGCCTGGGCGGCACGCCAGGTATCGATCAGCGCTTCCTGCACGGCGGGCTGGTCGATACGCCAGGGCGTGCCGAACGACTGGGAAAGATCGGCAGCGCCTTCGAGGATCATGTCCAGCCCCGGCACTGCGGCCAGCTCGGCGGCACGCCGCACGCCCTCGACGCTCTCGATCATGGCCACGACCATGATCTGGCCGTTGGCCTGGGTGACGTACTCGGCCAGGCTGGCCTTGCCGAAGGCACCGGGACGACCGGCATTCAGGCTGCGCTCGCCCAGCGGGTGGTACTTGCAGGCGCGGGTCGCCGCGCTCAGGTCTTCCGGCCGTTCCACCTGGGGCAGGACGATGCCCTGGGCGCCGCCGTCGAGCAGCCGCAGCATGCGTTTGCGGTCGAAGTCCGGCACCCGCACCAGGGGCGTGAGCCCATAGCTCTCGGCGGTGCGGATCATGTGCTCGACGGTTTCCGGGTTGATCAGCACATGCTCCAGATCGATGATCACGAAGTCGTAGCCGGCTTCGGCGATCAGCTCGATGGATGCCGGCGAGGGAATCGACGCGATCAGGCCACGGGTCCCCTCGCCCGCGGCCAGTTGCGCCTTGAGTCGATTGGTTCTCAGCATGTGCGTGGCCCATGGATGTGCAGTGGATTGGGCACCCGCTTGAAGCGTCGCTCACCGTCACCGAGCAGCCGGCGCTTGGTCAGTTCCTCCACTTCGTACTCGGCGGCGAACACGTCGAACACGGCGAAACGCGCTGCGTGTTGCGGGTGCTCGCGCTGGTAGTCGAGCACCACGGCGGCGGTCATGCGCCAGAACTCGCCCTCTTCCAGCCCATAGTGCTGACGCAGGAAGATCGCCAGCTCGGCCAGGCAGATGAAGAAGAACGCATCGCAGGAAAAATCCCGCACCGCATCGACATCCTCGGTGAGGATGAACGAGTTGCGGTTCAGCCGCGCGTGACTCTCGGGCAGCGGCACCAGGTGCGGCGCCAGGTGCGGGCGGGCCAGGTGCGCGGGCGAGTAGCGCACGCCGTCATGGAAGTCCTTGAGGGCGATACGCTCTGGCCAGCCGTCACGGTGGATCAACACGATGTTCTGGCCGTGGGACTCCATGCCGATGCCTTCGGCATAGAGCATGTGCACGATGGGCGCCACGCTGACCCGCAGCAGTTGCTGCACCCAGGCGTGCAGGCCATGGCGGGTGATCCAGGCATCGATGAAGGGCTTCTGGTCACCTTCGCCGTGGCGGTTCTCGACATGGCTGAGGCCATTGAAAGGCACGCCCTGCTCGCCCGGCTTCAGGTAGGTATTGAGGTTCTCTCGCCAGATCGCCCCCAGGGTGCCGTAGGCCTGGCTTTGCCGGATGGCCGGTAGCTGGGCGTAATCGAAACTCACCCCAGCGACCTCGCCAAGCACCACGAAACCCAGTTCCCGGGCCGTGGCGTCGGTGGCGATCAGCTGTTGCAGCCAGTCGTTGATGATCGGCCCGTTCATCACCGTGTGCCGCGCCAGAATGCGCGTGCTGGAGGTGTTGGTCATGCTCAGCGCGAGCTTCACGTAGGGCTTGGTGGGCTCCTCGACGTTGGCCAGCGTGCGAATCGACTGCTGAGCCCGGTAATCGGCCCCCGAGGTGCCGAGGTACAGCAGCTCGCCACTCGCCAGCTCGGCCTGGAAGGTCGGCACGATGACCTGCTCCCACTGCCAGGGGTGCACGGGGATTGGCCAGTAATCGTCCAGAGAACGGCCCTGCTCGGCCAATGCACGGTCGATCTCGGCCCAGCGCTGCTGACCGAATGCATCCGTCAGGAACGCCTGCAGATCCACACCCCGCGAGCCATTGGCGGAACCCAACTGCCGGGCGATGCCAAGCCAGACCACGGCCAGCGGCTGGCCGAACTCGGGGCCGTAACGACGGTTGTCGTCCAGGGAAAAGCCGATGCGCGACTTGTAGCAAGGGTGGTAGCTGTGGGCATCCATGAAATGCCGCTCCAGGGTATCGGCATCCAGGGTGTGCGGCACTGCGGCGGGCCGGTAGCTCTGGGTGCGCGACTGCAGATCCTTGAGCAGCGTCTGCTCCAGCTCCTGGATGAAACGCGGCATGTGCGGGCCGTCGGCCAGGGCGCCGAGCAGTTCCGCCAGGGCCTGGTGCAGATCCGGCTGGCTGGTCTGGCCCTGGGCATCGACACGCTGCAGGGTGGCCGGGTCCAGACGGATGATGGCGAAGCTGTCGCTGAGCAGCCCCAGGCAGCGGTACTCGACCACGGCCTGGGCCTGCTCATCGCGCCCTTCGACGATGAAGCGCTGGCGGCCGCCTGCGAGTGGCTCGCAACGATAGCTCAGCACATCTTCGAAGAGCAGGGTTTGCAGCAGTTGCCCGATCACCCGTTGCGACACCTGGCGGTAGCGTTGGGGGTCAGCCGGGGTCAGCCATGCGTGGGCATGGGCGATCAGTTCGGGCAGGCGAAGGGGAGTAAAGGAAGACATGGATAGACACCTCATGAACGGTGTTCGGACAGGGCCGAGCCTTGCTCGACCGGGTCGTTGGAAAGGGTATTTGGAAAGCGCCAGGCGAACGGCAGGGCAAGCAGGATCAGCACACCGGTGGCGATGAACACTTCGCCGATGGCGCTGGCCGTACCGGCATGGGCTGCCCCGGAGTGCACCGCGCCCCAGTTATCGCCGAGGCGGATCTGCAGCCACAGCGAAGCCAGCACGATGGCCAGTGACGACAGCAGGCGGCGCGAGATGTTGTTCATCGCCGCGCCCTGGGTGACCAGCGCCTCGGGTAGCACGTCCAGCCCGGCGGTGGTCACCGGCATGTAGGACAGCCCCAGGCCGGCACCACGCACCACCATCAGCAGGCAGATGGCGAGCATCCCGACATCGTGATCGATGGTGCCCAGGGCGAAGGTCGCCAGGCCGGTCAACAGCAGGCCGGCAGAGACGATGCCCCGTGGCCCGTGGCGGTCGAGCAGCCTGCCGCCGTAGTGCCCGCACAGGCTGGCCGACAAGGCGGTGCAGAGCAGCGCGATACCGGTCCAGATGGCGTTGTGGCCCATCACCATCTGCACCAGCAACGGCACCAGTACCAGGCACTCGAACATGCCGACGGACTGCGCCACGGCGATGATCACGCTCGACCGGTAGCCTTTCAGGGCGAAGATGCGCAGTTCCAGCAGGGGCGCCGTGTGGCGCAACTGCTGCCTGACGAACGCCGCCAGACAGGCCACCGCCAGCAGCAGGCCGAGCAGGTTGAGCGGATCAGCCAGGGCCTGCAGGTGGCGCATTCGGCCCACGGTGACCATCAGCACGCCGATACCGACCGCGACCAGCAGGTAGCCGGTCAGGTCGAACGGCTTGCCCGCCCCCGCCTCGTTCCTCGGCAGCACCTTGACGCCCAGGCCGAGGGCCAACAGACCGATGGGCAGGTTGACCAGGAACAGCGCCCGCCAGTCGTACCCCTGCAGCACCAGGCTGCCGCACAGCGGCCCGACCGCCGGTGCGAGCATTACCGCTGCGCCCCAGAGGCCGGTGACCGCACCCCGCTCGCCCTTCGGGTAGACCGAAAAGATGATCGCCAGGGACAGCGGAATCATCAACCCGCTGGCGATGCCCTGCACCACCCGGGCGGTGATCACCCAGGCGATGGAGTCGGCCATGGCGCCCAGCAGCGAGCCGCCGATGAACAGCGCCAGGCCCGCAAGGTACAGGGCCTTGCGCCCCACGCGCTGCGCCAGGTAGCTGGTCAGCGGCATGGTCATGCCCATGCTCACCATGAAGGCCGCGACGATCCAGGTGGCCATCACCGGGCCCAGCGCGAACGCCTCGATGAAAGCCGGCAGTGCCGGATTCAGCGAGGTGTTGTTGAGGCTCACGGTAGTGGTGCCGAGGATCACCGCAGCCACCACCAGCCGGCGCGATGCCGGTAGCGGCGCCATCAGCCATCCCCTCCCCGGTCGCCCTCGGCCCTGACGAACAGCTGCTCGGGACGAGGATGGCAAAGGAAGTCGAGGTGCGAGATGTTGTAGCCGTAGGCACCGGCCAGCGGCAGTACCAACAGATCGCCCACGGCGGCATCGACCAGTTGCCGGCCACGACTGAGCACGTCCTTGGGCGTGCACAACTGGCCGACGATGGTCCATGGCCGCGCTACGCCACTCGCCGCGCGCCCGGCCACCGGCAGATGGATCACCGGGTGATCGTGGCCCTGGGCCACCGGCAGGCGGAACTGGTGGGTGCCGCCACGGCAGACCAGAAAGTGCTGGCCATGGCTGGATTTGGCGTCCAGCACCTCGATGACGTAGTAGCCGCAGAACGCACTGATGAAGCGGCCCGGCTCGAAACGCACCACCGGTGCATCTTCAAGCTCCCCAAGACGACGTTCCAAATGGCGGCACAGGCGCGGCCAGTCGAAACGCTCGCCGCCCAGGTAATCCACCCCGATACCGCCACCGACGTTCAGGTGGGTGACCGTCTCGGGTCGGCTGGCCAGGGCCTTCCACTGCGACCAGCGCTGCAGGTACAGGTCGAGCAGTTGCTCGTGGCGCTCCACCTGCTGCTGGTGGGACATCGCGTGCACGTGGAAACCCTGGAGGGACAGGTGGCTGCACGCCTCCACCCGTTTGACCGCCTGCGGCACCTCGGACTCGTCCAGCCCGAACGGCGTCGCGGTACCGGCCATGGCCAACCGGGTGGACAGCGTGGCCGGCAGCTCCGGGTTGATGCGGATGAACACCGCCTGCACCCGGCCGAACTCGGCCGCGATGCGTTGCAGGCGGTCGATCTCGCCCAGGCTCTCGACATGAATCGCCGCCACCCCCTGGCCGAGCGCGGCACGCAGTTCGGCGTCGAGCTTGCCAGGGCCGGAAAACACGAAGGGCTTGTCGCTGGCGGCCGCCTGCAGCCGCTCGATCTCGCCACCGGAGGAAATCTCGAAGCCATCCACCAGCGGCAACAGGGTCTGCAGGACAGGCGCCTCGCTGTTGGCCTTGATCGCGTAATACAGCTCCACCCCCGCGGGCAGTTCGGCCATCACCTCGCGGACATGCTGCGCCAGGGCATCGAGGTCGTAGACGAACACCGCCAGAGGATCCGCCGCATGGCTGCGAGCCTGCTCGATGGCGTCGAGCACCGTGCCGGGCAGCTTATCCATGCTGCACCTCCTCGGCCCATGGGCAGGCCAGGCGCACGTAGCCGGCATGGCGGTCGGCCTGGGCCGACAGGCGCACCTTGAGGTTGGTCTTGCAGGCGATGGGCTCACCGGCGAGCAGCGCGTCCAGCTCGGGCGCCGGCCTGATCAGTTCGCCGCGCAGCTCCAACAGCTGACGCGCCACCGCCTGCCACATGCGGGCAGCCAGGTGCGGACGATCCCAGCTCAGTGCCAGGATCGCCTCGGACAGGTTATTGACGAACAGGCAGTAACTGATGCGTTTCCAGCCCTGCTCACGCGAGTAGGTCAGCGATTGACGGACCCGGGGCTGCACGTCCTCCTCGAGGTAATCCACGCCCAGGTCATCGGTGAGCTTGACACCTTCGAAGTCGCGCAGCAGCAATTGCGCCGGCCAGCCATTGTCGTGCACCAGCACCGCGTTCTGCAGGTGCGGCTCCAGCACCACGCCATGGTTGAAGAACAGCGACAGCACCGGGCGCAGCAACAGCGCCTGGTAAGCCGCGAACCAGTCCAGCAGATGGTCGTCGCTGTGCTTTTTCGATCCCTGCTGCAGGAAACCATGGATCAGCGGCCGCAGTTGCAGGTCCCTGGCGAACAGCGTACCCGCCATCAGACAGGATTCGGGCGGTGCGTAGCGGCAGAAGTTCTCCCGCAGGATGGCGCCGGTCTGCTCGCGGAACCAGTGGCTGTCTTCGGCACTGCTGCCCACCGGCGCCCAGCTCAGCGAACCCGGCTCGCTGACCAGGGTGGCGCCGCCGATGGTCATCGGCTGTTCACGCTGCAGGCGGGTGAACAGGCGATCGATGAGCATGGCGCTGTCCAGCTCGTACCAGGCGTTCTTGCGCACGCAGTTGGTGATGCGCACGTTGAGCGAGCCCTTGAGAAAATAGCCGCGGCCGTCACCGTACCAGGTGCGCATCGAGGCGGTGGGGCTGGCCAGGGGGCCCGTCTGGCCAAGGTCGACGATCTCGCCACGGGCGATCAGCACCGCGACCCGGGGGTCGGCGAGAAACAGCTGGGCCTGTACCGGGTGCAGGCAGATCGCTGCCCGCCCGCGGCGCGCCAGGCGCTGGCTGGCGAAGCCGTCGAGCACCTGATCGACACTCAGGCCGTTACCGCTCACCTGCAGGCCGTCCTGGGGCACCTCGATGACATGCAGCGGCACCCGGGCGCGAAACTCTGGCGCATAGGTCTGCTGCCCCAGGTGTTCGGGCCACAGCCGGGCCTTGGGGGCCGGATGGTTGGGGTGGCCGAACCACAGCCCCTGTTCGCTGGCCAGGTAATCGCGCAGCGGCTCGTTGTGCGCGCCCTGCAGCGCGCTGTCGACGATGGCCGCCGTGACGCCCTGGCTCTGCATCACCTGGTCGAGCAACTCGGCATTGCGCGAGCCGGTGAGTTGCTGGCAGGCCTCCAGCAGTTGCGCCGCGAATTCGGCGAAGGTCGGGCAGCGCCAGTCGGCGTCGCCCTGCCGGGTGTAAACGTCGCTCAGGTAACGCTGGCTGCCGAGCGGATCGCGGCGATCCACCAGCACCAGAAACTGCCGCCGTTGCGGCAGGTCGATCACCAGTGGCAGGCCTCTGCCCTGGATGGCCCGCAGGTAGCTGGCGGGGGCGATGCCACGCACATGGGACGGCCAGGCATAGCGCGCGCAGTTCTCCGGCAGCGCGAACTCCTTGATCAGGCAGTTGAGCAAGGCATGGGTAGCGGCCATTTCACTGACCACCTGCGCCTGGCTGGCGCGCACCCCATCGTTGTGGGGGGCGTCGGCCGGGGAGGCATCCGGGTCTGGGTGGGCGCGCACGGCGCGTGCGGACAGATCAGCCACGGGCACCTCCCGGCGCGGCGGCCAGTGCGGCGTCCAGCGCACGCTCGAAACGCACGATCACTTCACCGCACTGCGCCTCGTCGATGATCAACGGCGGCAGCAGGCGGATCACGCTGCCATTGCGCCCGCCACGTTCCAGTAGCAGTCCCTGCCTGAAGCAGTGGCTCTGGATCGAAGCCGACAAGGCAGCGTCCATGGGGTGGGCACCCTGGGCATCGACCGGCTGGCGCTCGTCGACGATTTCCAGGCCGAGCATCAGCCCGCGCCCACGCACCTGGCCGATGGCCGGGTAGCGTTCACGCAGCGCGTCGAGGCGTTGCTTCAACCAGTCGCCACGCACACGGGCCTGCCCGGCAAGGTCATCGCGCTGGATCACCTGCAGGGTGGTCATGCCACTGGCCATGGCCATCTGGTTACCGCGGAAAGTGCCCGTGTGGGCGCCCGGCTGCCAGGCGTCGAACTCGCGTTTGATGGCCAGCACCGCCAGCGGCAGGCCACCGCCGATCGCCTTGGACATGACGATGATGTCGGGCTCGATACCGGCATGCTCGAAGGCGAACATCCGTCCGGTACGCGCAAAGCCGGCCTGCACCTCATCGACGATCAGCAGGATACCGTGCCGTTGGGTGACGTCGCGCAGGGTGCGCAGCCAGTGGTCGGGGGCCGGGTTGGCACCGCCCTCGCCCTGCACCGCCTCGACGATCACCGCCGCCGGCAGGCAGACACCGCTTTCGACATCCTCGATGAACTGGGTGAAGTAATACGCCAGGGCACGGGCACCGGCCTCCCCGCCGATGCCCAACGGGCAGCGATACTCGTGGGGGAACGGCATGAACTGCACGCCCGGCATCAGCGAAGCCACGGCGTCTTTCGGCCCGGTGTTGCCGGTCACCGCCAGGGCGCCGTGGGTCATGCCGTGATAGCCGCCGGAAAAGGCGATGACGTTGCTGCGCCGGGTCACCGTCTTGGCCAGCTTGAGCGCGGCCTCCACGGCATCGGCCCCGGAGGGGCCACAGAACTGCAGGCAATAGCCCTGGCCCGGCAGCACGCCGAGCAGGGTCTCGCTGAAGGCATCCTTCAGCGGCGTGGTGAGGTCCAGGGTGTGCATGGGCACCCCGGAAGCCAGAAAGCTCGACAGGCTATCGACGATGGCTGGGTGGTTGTGGCCCAGTGCCAGGGTTCCTGCGCCGGCCAGGCAGTCGAGATAACGCCGCCCTTCGACGTCGGTCACCCATACGCCCTGCGCCTTGGCAATGGCCAGGGGCAGCTTGCGCGGGTAACTGCGCACATTGGATTCGAATCGTTCCTGGCGTTCCAGGTAGTCCGCGTTGTTGCTGTGGGCCGATTCGCGCTGGAATCGGTCCAGTGGTATCGCTCGTTCACTCAACATGGTGCTCGCCTCTATCTGTTCGAGGCTCCGGATGGAGCCGTTGAAAGTCGTCAGCACTGCACTCATCAGTCAATGGCAGGTCACGCAAAGCACGGGACAACCCTGAGGTGTCCCGCTTCATCCCTGAATTAACTGGTTTTATTGTGTGCGGCGCCCGCCCGATGCAGCGGCGGGCGCCGTGGGGAGTTACGGACGGTCAGAACCCAAGGGTGGCCGACAGCACGAAGGTACGTGGAGCAGACAGGGTCAGGCCCGCCTCGCTGTCGTCGGAAGCGCCGGCGGAGATCCAGTCCCGGCTGTCGAACAGGTTCTCGACGGTGCCGCGCAGGGTCACGTCGGTATCGTCGACCTTGAAGGCATAGCGGGCACCGGCGTCATAGCGCGTCCACGAGCCGATCTCCTTGGTATTGGCCTGGTCCAGGTATTGCGAACTGCTGTAGATACCGCGTCCGGTCAGGGTCAGCCCCTGCACCCCGGGAATGTCCCACTCGGCACCGAGATTGGCATTGAGCTTGGGCGTCGCCGGGGCACGATTGCCGTCGTTGACGCCACCGTTATTGGTACCGGTCAATTCGCTGTCGATGTACATCACCCCGCCCAGCAGACGGAAACCCTTGACCGGCTCGCCGAAGACGCTGAGCTCGACGCCATCGTTGACCCGCTTGCCATTGGAACCAAAGGTGCCACGCGTCTGGCCCGCCTGTGCAGCAGCCGTCTCATAGGCCGGCTGCTTGATCCTGAACACGGCAGCCGTAATGGCGAACCTGCCCAAATCGTACTTGGCACCAGCCTCCATCTGCCGACTGATGAAGGGCGGAAAGATCTCGTCCTCGTTTTCGGCCGTCGACGGGGCGATCTTGCCTTGGCTCAGGCCCTCCATGTAATTGGCGTACAACGACAGCTGATCGGTGGCCTTGAACAGTACGCCCGCCGAAGGCGAGAGCTTCTCTTCGTCATAGGCGGTCGGCTGCTTCACGCCATCGGCCCAGTCATCGACCTTGACCCGCTGCCAACGAGCGCCGAGGGTGACCAGCAGGCGATCTTCCATAAAGCCGAGCGTGTCGGAGAGCGCAACGCCCTCGAAGCGATTCTCGGTGTAAACGGTCGGCCTGCGCGATGCGCCGGTAGTAGGCTCTGGCGATGCAATCGGGTTGTAAAGATTGCTGTTGAGATTTTCATAGCGCTGCTCGATGTTCTTGAAGTCCATAGCGAAAACATCGGCGGTAGCATTTATTTCATGGCTCACCGGACCAGTCTGCAGCCATTTGCGAAAACCCACGTTTGCCGTTTTCACATCTTCCTGGCGCGTAAAGTTACGGGTTTGATACCGAAAATCGCCAGCGGCATTCAGCAGGTTGACGTTATGGCGCACAAAGTCATGGTCACTCTTGCGCGCCCCTACCGCGCCATAGACCATCAGGGAGTCATCGATATCGTACTCGCCACGCAGCGCGCCGAAGGTGTCGCGGGTCTCGGCCTTGCTCCAGGCCTGGGCATAGTTGTGGCGTACATCGTCTGCCCTTGGCACAGGGGCGTTGGCGCCAACCAGCACGCGTTCCTGGGGCGCGTCGGTATCGCGTTCGGTATGGCCCAGGTCCATCGACAGGCGCAGGCGCTCATCGCGGAAGTCCAGGCCGACCACGGCCATTTCGCGGTTGACCTTCTGGTGATCCCACTCGGTATCGCCCGACTGCTTCACGCCGTTGAAACGGACACCGAAGCGGTTGTCTTCGCCGAAGCGCCGGCCCACGTCCACCGCACCACCGACCTGGCTGTCGGAGGCGTAGGTACCGGTGAACTCGGTGATCGGCTTGTCGGTGGCACGCTTGGGCACCACGTTGATGCCACCACCGACGCTGCCCCGCGGCGAGATGCCGTTGACCAGTTGGGTCGGGCCGCGAAGGATATCGACGCGGTCGGCCATCTCCATATCGATGGAGTAGGTCGGCATGATGCCGTACAGCCCGCCATAGGACACGTCGCTGTTGAACAGGCTGAAACCGCGGATGGTGAACTGCTCGAAACGCCCGCCAGCCGGGTTGGTGGAGCGCACCGCCGGATCGCTGGCAGTGAGGTCGGCCAGGGTGCGCGACTGGTTGTTCTTGACCGCCTCGCTGGTGTAGGTGGTCATGCTCAGCGGCGACTCCATGAAGTCCCGCGAACCGAGCAGCCCCTGGGAACTGCGCCGCGCCACCTGCCCGCCGGCATAGCGCTCGCCTTGCAGGCTCTCGGCTGGATCGGTAACGCCGCTGATCGCCGTCGGGGCGATTTCCATGGCTGCGGCGTCTTCGCTGGCCGGCACCAGGGTGTAGGCCTCAGCACCAACCGGCTGCAGGCGCAACCCGCTGCCCTGCAGCAGCCGCGCGAAACCCTCGTCGACGCTATAGCTGCCGGAAAGCCCCGGGGAGCTGCGGCCGCTGACCAGCGCCGGATCCACGGAAAGGCTCACCCCGGCCTGGCTGGCGAAGCGGCTCAACGCGTCGCCGAGATCGCTGCCTGGCACGTTATAGCTGCGATCCTGGGCCTGGACCTGGCTGATGAACGGCGCGATGGGCCCGAAGCCGAGCAGCAGGCCCAGGCACACCGTCGGGTAGGAAATGGATGACACCAGACGAGGCCGATGACGTGTCAGGGATGGCATTGGCAGGACTCTCTTTTTAATTCACCTACTACCCATGACAGGCCAGTCAGCGAAAAGGGACAGCCTCTGGAAAAAATCCTGCCGCACTGTCTCCGAGTGGCTCCGGGTCAGGGCTGGGCGACGGGGAGACCGGCTCAAGCGACGCATTGCCGCGACTCGCCTTGAAACGTCAATAGCGCCTAGCTCCGCTCCATGAACTGCAGCTCGGCCAACCGCGCATACAGTGGGTTGTCGGCAACCAGCTCGGCGTGCTTGCCCAGGGCGACCAATCGTCCCTGATCGAACACGGCGATGCGGTCCGCGCTCTTCACCGTGGCCAGACGATGGGCGATCACCAGGGTGGTACGGCCGCGCATCAGCTCGGGCAGCGCCTGCTGGATCAGGTGTTCGCTCTCGGCATCCAGGGCGCTGGTGGCTTCGTCCAGCAGCAGGATCGGCGCATCCACCAGCAACGCACGGGCAATCGCCAGGCGCTGACGCTGGCCACCTGAAAGGCCCAGCCCGGCATCGCCCAGGTGGGTCTGATAGCCCTGCGGCAAGCGCTCGATGAAGGTATGGGCATGGGCCGCACGGGCAGCGGCCTGCACTTCCGCGCTGCTGGCGTCCAGGCGCCCGTAGCGGATGTTGTCTTCCACGCTGCCGAAAAACAGCGCGGGGTGCTGGGAGACCAGCGCGAAGCTTTCGCGCAATACCTGAGGATCGAGACGCTCGATCGGCAAGCCATCGAGGAGGATTCGCCCCTGCTGCGGGTCATAGAAGCGCAGCAGCAGGTCGAACAGCGTCGACTTGCCCGCCCCGGACGGCCCGACGATGGCCAGGGTCTCGCCGGGCACGACGGTCAGGTCGATGCCCTGCAGGGCCAGGCTTTCCGGGCGGGTCGGATAGGCGAACGACAACCCCTGGACCTCGATGCGGCCTTGTACCGGCGGCACTGGCGCCAGCGCGCCCTCGAGCGGGGCGTGAATCTCGTTGCGCGCACGCAGCAACTCGCTGATGCGTTCGGCGGCGCCGGCCGCACGCTGCAACTCGCCGATCACCTCGCTGAGGGTGCCGAACGAGGAACCGACGATCAGGCTGTAGAACACGAACGCGGCCAGCTCGCCACCACTGATGCGCCCGGCGATCACGTCCATGCCACCGACCCAGAGCATCACGCCAACGGCGCCAAGCACCAGCACGATCACCACGGTGATCAGCCAGGCGCGTTGGGCGACCCGCTTGCGCGCCGTATCGAACGCCGCCTCGGCGGACAGACCGAAACGACGACGGTCTTCGGCCTGGTGGTTGTAGGCCTGCACCGTCTTGATCTGCCCGAGCACTTCACTGACGTAACTGCCGACATCGGCGATACGGTCCTGGCTGAGCCGTGACAGTTCCCGCACCCGGCGGCCGAACAGCAGGATAGGTGCCACTACCAGCGGCAACGCGGCCAGCACGATGGCGCTCAACTTGGGGTTGGTGACCACCAGCAGGAGCATGCCGCCAACCAGCATGATCAGGTTGCGCAAGGCCATCGACAGGGAGGAACCGATCACCGATTGCAGCAGCGTGGTATCGGCGGTCAGCCGCGACTGGATCTCCGAACTGCGGTTGTGCGCATAGAAGCCCGGGTGCAGCCCGACCAAGTGATCGAATACCCGCTTGCGAATGTCCGCCACCACCCGCTCGCCAAGCCAGGACACCAGGTAGAACCGTGTGTAGGTGCCGACCGCCAGGGCCAGTACCAGCACGAAGAACAGCAGGATCGAATGGCGCAGCGCTTGCGGCGATTGGGTGGCCAGGCCCTGATCCACCAGCAGTTTGATGCCCTGCCCCATGGACAGGGTAATGGCTGCGGTGAACAGCAACGCCAATAGCGCACCGGCCACGCGGCCACGATAGGGGGCGATAAACGCCCACGACATGCGCAGGGCCTCACGCTGGCGGGACGACATAAACAGGTGCATGGCGGGCTCGAAGGCTGATGGCAGAAGGGCTCTAGCCACTCAGATGGGGCCATGAGCGGTAAACATCAAGCACGGGGGCCACGGTTGGCGGCAGACTGCCGTTGAAATTAACATGTGGAACTCAATTCCAAAAACAATCATAAGCCGCCAGGAGCCCACCATGTCCGCCGCCGTCCCTGCCCCACTCCCTCAAGACTGCGACCTGCTGGTGGTCGGCTCCGGCGCCGCCGGGCTGGCCGCAGCGGTGACCGCTGCCTGGCACGGCCAGAAGGTCGTGCTGGTGGAAAAGGACGCGGTGTTCGGTGGCGCCACCGCCTGGTCGGGTGGCTGGGCCTGGGTACCGCGCAATCCGCTGGCACGTCGGGCCGGGATTGAAGAAGACATCGCGCAGCCGCTCACCTACCTGCGCCACGAGCTGGGCGAGCATTTCGACGGCGAGCGGGTCGAGGCCTTTCTCGACGCCTGCCCGCATATGGTGGCGTTCTTCGAACGGCACACGGCCCTGCAGTTCGCCGATGGCAACGCCATTCCCGATATGCACGGTGATACGCCGGGTGCCGCCACGGGCGGCCATCAGGTGATTGCGGCCCCCTATGATGCGCGCGAGGTCCTGGATCTGCTGCCCCGCCTGCGCAAGACGCTGCGGGAGACCTCGTTCATGGGCATGCCGATCATGGCCGGTACCGACCTGGCGGCTTTTCTCAGCATGACCCGCTCGGCGAAGTCACTGTGGCACGTGATCCGGCGTTTCAGTGCTCACCTCTACCACATGGCCCGCTATGGCCGCGCCATGCATCTGGTCAACGGCGTCGCGCTGGTCGCACGACTGGTGCGCTCGGCCGCCGACCTTGGCGTGCAGTTGATCGATTCGGCACCGGTGGTCCGCCTGCATCGCCAGGACGGCCACATCAGCGGCGCTACGCTCCGCCGCAAGGATGGCGAGCATTTCATCAGCGCCCGCGCAGTGATTCTCGCCGCAGGCGGCTTCCCCAACGATCCCAAGCGTCGCCAGCAGCTGTTTCCCCGCGATGCCAGCGGCCAGGACAACCTGGCGCTGCCACCCGTCTCCTGCTCGGGCGACGGACTGCGCCTCGGCGAGGCATTGGGTGCCCAGGTCGATACCAGGCTGAAGTCGCCCGTCGCCTGGGCGCCGGTTTCCAGGGTGCCGCGCCGCGACGGCAGCGCGGGCCACTTCCCGCATATCATCGAACGTGGCAAGCCAGGCATCATCGGGATACTGGCCAACGGCAAACGCTTCGTCAACGAAGCGCACGGTTACTATGACTATGTCGCGGCCATGGTCGAGCAGGTCCCGGATGGCCAGCAGGTGTGTTCCTGGCTGATCTGCGACCATCGTTTCCAGCGCCGCTACGGCCTGGGCTTCGCCCGCCCGGCTCCCGTGCCGCTGTGGCCGGCGCTACGCAGCGGCTACCTGCAGCGTGCTGCCACGCTGGAGCGACTGGCCCTGCAATGCGGGATCGATCCGGTTGCGTTCGCCACCACGGTGGCTACATTCAATCAACACGCACGCGTCGGCGAGGATCCCGAGTTCGGCCGTGGCAGCACCGCCTTCAACCGCAAGCAGGGCGACCCGTTGCATCCGGGACCCAACCCCTGCGTCGCGCCAATCGAACAGGGCCCCTTCTATGCCGTCAAAGTACAACCCGGCTGCTTCGGCACGTTCGCCGGCCTGAAGACCGACGCAGCGGCCCGCGTACTGGACGCCGAAGGCCTGCCGATCAGCGGCCTGTACGCTGCCGGCGCGGACATGGCCAGCGTGTTCGGCGGCCACTACCCCTCGGGCGGCATCAACCTGGGGCCCGCCCTCACCTTCGGCTACGTCGCCGCGCGCCACGCTGCGGGCGTCAGCGCCTACGAATAGTCACCCGTTGCTCATCAGGAGGATTCACATGCAGGCCATCCGCAATCGTTACCAATTGAACATGCCGAAACTGGGGCTGGGCACCTGGCCCATGCAGGGCGACGAATGCACCCGGGCGGTGCAGCAGGCCCTGGAGATCGGCTACCGGCATATCGACACCGCCACCGCCTACGAGAACGAAGCGGCCGTCGGCAAAGCGCTGGCGGCCACCGAAGTGGCGCGCGAGAAGATCCACCTGACCACCAAGGTCTGGTGGGACAAGCTGCAGCCGGACGCCATCCGCGCCTCGCTGGCCGAGAGCCTGCAGGCGCTGCGCAGCGAGTATGTCGACCTGTTCCTGATCCACTGGCCGGGCAACGCCGGCAGCCTGAAAGGCGATGACCTGCGTCGTGCCCTGGACACCCTGGCGGCGCTGCGTGACGAAGGCAAGACGCTGAACATCGGCGTCGCCAATTTTCCGTTGCCGCTGCTGCGCCAGAGCATCGAGGAATTCAAAGCCCCCATCGCCGCCATTCAGGTGGAGTACCACGTGCTGCTCGATCAGCAACCGCTGCTCGACTACGCCCGCGAACACAACCTGGCATTCACCGCCTATTGCCCGCTGGCCCGTGGCGAGGCCGCGCAGTTGCCGGAAATCCGCCAGATCGCCGCCAAGCACGGCGTGTTCCCCAGCCAGGTGGTGCTGCAGTGGCTGCTCGCCCAGGACAACGTGGCGGCGATCCCCAAGGCCAGCGGCGTGGAAAACCAGCGGGCCAACCTGGCCGCTCTGGACATCCGCCTCGACGACGAAGACCGCGCGCTGATCGCCGGCCTGCCCAAGGACCGCCGCCTGGTCAGCCCGGACTTCGCACCGCAGTGGTAAGCCGATAAGCAAAAGCCCCGCGTCTGCGGGGCTTTTACGTAGCCTGGGTCGAGCGGAGCGATACTCGAATCGCCTGGTGGAAGAAACAGCGTCTTCCACCCTACGAAACTTGCCTACGCCTTGCTCAGCGACTCCACGCCGACTTCGTCCCACAGCTCTTCGGCGAGGTGGAAGGTCGCGTTGGCTGCGGGAATACCGCAGTAGATCGCGCTTTGCATGATCACTTCCTTGAGTTCCTCTCGGGTCACGCCATTGTTCTTGGCGGCCTTGAGGTGCAGCTTCAGTTCACCCTCGCGGTTCATGCCGATCAGCATGGCGATGGTGATCAGGCTGCGGGTGTGACGTGGCAGCCCCGGGCGCGTCCAGATATCGCCCCAGGCATGCCGGGTGATCATTTCCTGGAATTCTTCGTTGAACGGCGTCAGCTTTTCCAGGCTGCGGTCGACGTGGGCATCACCCAGTACGGCGCGGCGCACCTGCATGCCGGCTTCGTAGCGTTGTTTCTCGTCCATCGGTAACTCCGGTCTCGTAGGGTGGATCGGGGCGCGTCGCTCATGCCCCATCGATCCAGTATTCAGGCTGGATCAGTCGCGGGCAGTCAGTTGGTGTGCAGAAAATCCAGCACACGCCGGGTGAACAACTCGCCTGCCTGCACGTTGGACAAGTGCGCGGCGTCGAACTCGACCAACTCGGCAGCGGCGATACGCTCCTGCATGAAGCGGCCGTGCTCCGGCGTGGTCACCGCATCGCCGGTGCCGCAGACGATCAGGGTCGGCGCGCTGATCGACGCGACCTGCTCGCGGAAGTCGGCGTCGCGTACCGCCGCACAGCTGGCCGCGTAGCCCTGAGGCAAGGTCTGCGCCAGCATGCTGACGATGGGGTCGACCTTCTCCGGGTGCTCGGCAGCGAACGGCGGGGTGAACCAGCGCTCGATGGAGGCATCGCGCAGATCGCGCATGGCCTTCTCGCCACCCTTGAGCACGGTGTCGATGCGGGTATTCCAGGCCTCGTCGCTGCCGATCTTCGCCGCCGTGTTACACAGCACCAGGCGCTGCAGACGCTCGCCTGCATGGATGCCCAGCCACTGGCCGATCAGGCCGCCCATGGACAGGCCGCAGAAATGCACCGTGTCGATGACCAGCGCGTCGAGCAGCGCGAGGACGTCGCGGCCGTTCTGTTCGATGCTGTAGAAGCCAGCGCTGACCAGCGACTGGCCATGGCCACGGGTGTCGTAGCGCAATACGCGAAAATGCTCGCTGAACGCCGGGATCTGCGCGTCCCACATGTGCAGGTTGGTGCCCAGGGAATTGGACAGCACCAGCACCGGCGCATCCGCCGGGCCGTCGAGTCGGTAGTTCAGGTCGCCATCGGCGAGGGATACCACAGGCATGACAATCTCCTAAATGATCTGCGAATTCAGTTCTCGGCTCTGCGCCACGGCACGCTCGACCCAACGGCGCGCCTGGCCCAGGTAATGGGCAGGATCGAGTAGGCGATCCAGTTCTTCTGCGGATAGCTGGGCAGTGACCTCGGCATTGGCGCCCAGCACTTCACGCAGATGAGCGCCCTCCTTCACCGCTTGTTTGCAGCACTGCTCGACCAGGTGATGAGCCGCATCGCGACCGATGCGTTGCGCCAGGGCGATACTCACCGCCTCGGCCAGCACCAGGCCACGGGTCAGGTCGAGGTTGCGGGCCATGCGCTCGGCATCCACTTCGAGCCCCGGCACCACCAGCATCGCTTGCTGCAAGGCACCGGACACCAGGCAGCAGAGCTCCGGCAGGGTCTCCCATTCGGCATGCCACAGGCCGAGGCTGCGCTCGTGCTCCTGAGGCATGGCCGCGAACATGGTGGCCACCAGGCCGGGCGCCCGGGTCGCGGCGCCGATCAGTACCGCAGCGCTGACCGGGTTACGCTTGTGCGGCATGGTCGAAGAGCCCCCCTTGCCCGGCGCAGAGGGCTCGAACAGCTCGCCGGCCTCGGTCTGCATCAGCAGGCTGAGATCACGGCCCAGCTTGCCCAGGCTGCCGGCGATCAGGCCGAGCAGGCTGGCGAATTCGACCAGGCGATCACGCTGGGTGTGCCAGGGCTGTTCCGGCAGATGCAGATCCAGCTCAAGCGCCAGGGCTTCGGCCACCGGCCAGGCCTTGTCGCCCAGCGCCGCCAGGCTGCCGGACGCACCACCGAACTGCAGGCACAGCAGGCGCGGTTTGATCTCTGCGAGACGCTGGCGATGGCGGTCGACCGCCCCCAGCCACCCGGCGATCTTCATACCCAAGGTTACCGGCGTGGCGTGCTGCAGCCAGGTGCGCCCGGCCATGGGGGTCGCGGCATGCCGCTCGGCCTGTTCGGCCAGCAGTCGGCTCAGGGCATCGAGGTCGCTCTCCAGCAATACGATGGCAGCGCGCAGCTGCAGCACCAGGCCGCTGTCCATGGCGTCCTGGCTGGTGGCCCCCAGGTGCAGGTAGCGTTCGGCCTCTTCACGCTGCGCGGCGATGCGCTTGCCCAGCGCCTTGACCAGCGGAATCGCCGAATTGCCCGCGCTGCCGATGGCGATGGCCAGGGCGTCGAAATCATAGAGCTCTGCCCGGCAGGCGGCTTCGATATCCGCCACCACGGCCGCAGGAATCACTCCCACCGCAGCCTCGGCCCGCGCCAGCGCCGCCTCGAAGTCGAGCATGCCCTGCACCCGGCCATGGTCGCTGAACACCTCGCGCATCGGCGTGCTGGTGAAATAGGCATCGAACAGTTGGCTGCAGGGCCTTGAACGCATACGGCTGGAACTCCGTGGTCAATGATCGTGGTGTAGGTAGCTGGCCTGGCGCGGCAGACGCAGGCTGACCAGGAAGGCCAGCACCATCATGCCCGACACGTACCAGTAGAAGGTCTGCTCCAGGCCGATGGACTTCAGGCCCAGGGCCACGTATTCGGCGGACCCACCGAACAGGGCATTGGCTACCGCGTAGGCCAGGCCGACGCCCAGGGCGCGTACTTCCGGCGGGAACATCTCGGCCTTAACCAGCCCGCTTATCGAGGTATACAGGCTGACGATGGCCAGGGCCACAATGATCAGCAGGAAGGCCACCACCGGATTGTGCACGGTCTGCAGCAGCGCCAGGATCGGCCAGGTGAAGATCGCCCCCAGGGCACCGAACCAGAGCATCGACGTACGCCGACCGATGCGGTCGGACAAGGCGCCGAACAGCGGCTGCATGATCATGAACAGAAACAGCGCAGCGGTCATGATGCCGCTGGCGGTCTTGGCGCTCATACCTGCCGAGTTGACCAGGTACTTCTGCATGTAGGTGGTGTAGGTGTAGAAGGCCAGGGTACCGCCCATGGTCAAACCGACCACGGTGAACAGCTCCTTGGGATGGCGCAGCAGGGTGCGCATGATGTTTTCCTTCGGCGCCTCGGTCTTCTTGAACGAGTCGGTCTCCTCCATGCCGCGACGCAGGTACATGGCCACCACCGCGCACAGCGCGCCGATCACGAAGGGTATGCGCCAGCCCCAGGCGCGCAGTTCGTCTTCACTGAGCAACTGCTGGAGTATCACGACCACCAGCACGGCCAGCAATTGCCCGCCGATCAGGGTGACGTACTGGAACGACGCGAAGAACCCGCGCTGCCCCTTGAGCGCCACTTCGCTCATGTAGGTCGCCGTGGTGCCGTACTCGCCGCCCACCGACAGCCCCTGGAACAGGCGCGCCAGCAACAGCAGCAACGGCGCAAGAGTGCCGATGCTGTCATAGGTCGGCATGCAGGCGATGGCCAGCGACCCCAGGCACATCATCAGCACGGAGATCATCATCGAGACCTTGCGTCCGTACCTGTCGGCAACCCGGCCGAACACCCAGCCGCCGATCGGCCGCATCAGAAAGCCGGCAGCGAACACGCCTGCGGTGTTGAGCAACTGCACGGTGGGGTCGTCGGAAGGAAAGAAGGCCGGCGCGAAGTAGATCGCGCAGAAGGCGTACACGTAGAAGTCGAACCACTCGACCAGGTTGCCCGAGGAGGCGCCGACAATGGCGAAGATGCGCTTGCGGCGCTCTTCCGGGCTGTAGTTCGGGGCTTCGTACACCGTGCTGTTATCAGAACTCATCATGGACACTCACTGGCAAGGAACGGGACGGTTCCCTACTTCGACTTACATGTAACCGAATGATTCGTCATTTTGGGTCACCCATCCTCACCAGGGCACGGGATCGTGGCCCGTGCCCTGGTGAGGACAAACGAAACTTCGAAGGTCGTCTTAGCAATAGAATTGACAGCTTGGTCATGATCGTGGGAACGGGCCATGCCCGCGAATCGGGCGCATGGCGCCCTCCCACAAAATGCACGGTCTGGGTCGCGGGCCGTAGGGTGGACGGCGCTTTATCCGTCCACCGCGTCGCAATCGCACCGGTGGACAAAAAGAGCGTTGTCCACCCTACGACAGGCCGCTTCGTCACCATGCAAACAGCCCGTTAAACCCGCTCGACCGCCAATGCCAGCCCCTGGCCCACCCCCACGCACATGGTCGCCAGACCGAGCTTGCCGCCGGTCTTTTCCAGGTGGTGAACGGCAGTCAGCACCAGGCGGTTGCCGCTCATGCCCAGGGGGTGGCCGAGGGCGATGGCGCCGCCATTCGGGTTGACCCTAGGGCTGTCGTCCGCCAGGCCGAGGTCACGGGTGACCGCCAGCCCCTGGGCGGCGAATGCCTCGTTCAGCTCGATCACGTCGAAGGCATCGATATCGAGGTTCAGGCGGCTCAGCAACTTGCGTACCGCCGGTACCGGGCCGACACCCATGACCCGAGGGGCCACGCCACCGCTGGCCATGCCAAGCACCTTGGCGCGGGCCTTGAGGCCATGTTTCTGCACCGCTTCGGCAGACGCCAGGATCATCGCCGACGCCCCGTCGTTGAGGCCCGAGGCGTTGCCTGCAGTTACCGTCTTGTCCGGACCGTTGACCGGCTTGAGCTTGGCCAGCGCCTCGGCGGTGGTGTCGGCGCGGGGATGTTCGTCGGTGTCGACGATGCTCTCGCCCTTCTTGGTCTTGATCACCACCGGGACGATTTCCTCGGCGTAGTAACCGCTTTGCTGCGCCACCGCCGCGCGCTGCTGGCTGCGCAGACCGAAGGCGTCCTGGTCGGCACGGCTGACGCCGTAGTCCTCGGCCACGTTGTCACCGGTCACCGGCATCGGGTCGACGCCGTAGCGCTCCTTCATCGCGGGATTGACGAAACGCCAGCCCAGGGTGGTGTCTTCCAGCTTCTGGCCACGCCCAAAGGCGCTGTCGGCCTTGCCCAGCACGTACGGCGCGCGGGTCATCGACTCGACGCCGGCAGCGATGGCCAGTTCCATTTCGCCGGAAGCGATGGCTCGGAAGGCAGCGCCCACCGCTTCCATGCCCGAGGCGCAGAGGCGGTTGAGGGTCACGCCCGGCACCGTCTCCGGCAGGCCAGCGAGCAGCAGCGCCATGCGGGCGACGTTGCGGTTGTCCTCGCCGGACTGATTGGCGCAGCCCATGAACACTTCATCGACCGCCGACCAGTCGACCTGCGGGTTACGTTCGATCAACGCCTTCAGCGGAATCGCCGCCAGGTCGTCGGCGCGTACCGCGGACAGGCCGCCATTGAGCCGACCGATCGGCGTACGCACCGCATCGCAAATGAATACGTCGCGAGTCATTCGTCACTCCCCTTCTGCCCATGGGCAGCGGCGGTGCGTGCTTCCAGATCACGCAGCGCAGCCAGTTCTTCGGCCTTCGGCGCTTCGGTGGTGGTCACCTTGTCGGCGAAACGGATCTGCCAGCCGGTGTTCTCGACCACCTGTTCGCGGGTCACGCCCGGATGCAGGGAGGTGACGATGAATTCGTTGCTGCCGGCTTCCGGCTCCATGATGCACAGGTCGGTGATGATCGCTACCGGGCCATCACCTGGCAGGCCGAGACGCTTGCGGTGATCGCCACCTTCGCCATGGCCCACCGAGGTGATGAACGCCAGCTTGTCGACGAAGGTGCGATGCCCCTGCTTGAGGATGATCAGCACCTTCTTGGCGCTGCCAGCGATCTCCGGCGCGCCACCGGCACCCGGCAGACGCACTTTCGGCGCATGGTAATCACCGATCACCGTGGTGTTGATGTTGCCGAACTTGTCGACCTGGGCGGCACCGAGGAAGCCGACATCGATACGCCCGCCCTGCAACCAGTAGCGAAAGATCTCGCCGGTCGGCACCACGGTATCGGCAGTCTCGGCCAGCTCGCCGTCACCGATGGACAGCGGCAGCACGGTGGGCTTGGCGCCGATCGGGCCGGATTCGTAGATCAGTACCACTTCCGGGGCATGGGTCAGGCGCGCCAGGTTGGCCGCCTTGGAGGGCAAACCGATGCCGACGAAGCACACGCTGCCATTGCCAAGGCGGCGCGCAGCGGCCACGGTCATCATCTCATTGGTGTTGAAGTCGCTCATCACTTGGCCTCCCCGTTAACCTTCGCCTGGTACTGCGCAAAATCCTCGGTACCACGGATGTATTCATCGATCCAGGCAGTGAAGGTTTCACGGTCGCGGGCGATGGGGTCCCAGGCCTGATAGAAGCGGTTGTCGCGCTCGTAATAGCCATGGGCATAGGATGGATGAGCACCGCCAGGCACCACGCAGACCGCGGTCAGTGCCCAGCTCGGCAGCACGCAGGCGTTCATCGGCGCCTGCAGGTCGTCGACGATTTCCTCGACGGTGACGATGCAGCGCTTGGCAGCCAGGGCGGCCTCCTTCTGCACACCGAGAATGCCCTGGATCAGCACGTTGCCCTTGCGGTCGGCCTTCTGGGCGTGGATGACGGTGACGTCAGGACGCACGCTCGGCACGGTAGCCAGGCTCTCGCCGGTGTACGGGCAGTCGATGAATTTGATTTCCGGGTTGACCTTGACCAGGTCCGAGCCCTGATAACCGCGCAGCACGGCGAACGGCAGGTTGGACGCGCCGGCGACATAGGCGTTGGCCATCGCGGCGTGGCTGTGCTCGCTGATTTCCAGCTTGTGCGGCCAATGCTTCTCGACCGCGTCGCGCAGACGGTGCAGGGAGCCGACACCGGGGTTGCCACCCCAGGAGAAGATCAGACGCTTGGCGCAACCCGCACCGATCAGCAGGTCATAGACCAGATCCGGGGTCATGCGCACCAGGGTCAGGTCTTTCTTGCCCTGACGGATCAGTTCATGGGAAGCCGCAGTGGGAATCAGATGGGTGAAGCCTTCGAGGGCGATGGTGTCACCATCGTGAACGAAGCGCTCGACCGCCTCGCGCAGGGAGAGAATTTCAGCCATGGTCGTTCTCGTCTTATTGCTCTGGAAACCGTGGGGCGGCTATTGCGCCGTATGCGCACAAGGTACCCACCCCATAGCCTGCTAACAATCCGATAATCGATTAGAGGTTCGATAATCGAACGATACTTGAACCTGTCGGCCTGCCCCTCCAGGCACTACAGGGCTCAGCGATTGCGCTTGTAGGTCTGCGACGGCAACTCGCCAAAACTGCGCCGGTAGCATTCGGCAAAACGCCCAAGGTGCAGGAAGCCATGGTCGAGGGCGATTTCGGTGACGCTGCGCACCGTGCAGGCCGGATCGAGCAATTGTGCGTGAATGCGCTCGAGCTTGCGCTGGCGAATGTAGTCCTTGGGCGTGATGCCGGCATGCCGCTCGAACAGCGCATACAGCGAGCGCTCGCTGACCCGGGCGACGGCCAGCAACTGATCGACGCCGATGTCCTGGGTCAGATGCCGTTCGATGTAATCCACCACCTGTTCGAACGACGAGGCATGGCTCTGGGGCTGCACGCGCTGCACGTTGTTGCCCAGCAACGCCAGCAGCTTGCTGGCCACGATGCGCACGTAGTGCTCCTGGACCTGAGGCAGGCTGGCCGTGGCTTCGGCCTCCCCGCAGATCAGCCCGAGCAGGCCGGCGAAGCCTTCCAGCCCAGCCATGTCATGCCGCGCCGCCGTGAAGCGGATGCCACCTTCCGGCAACATCCAGCGTTGTTCCAGGCAGGTGTTCTCGAACAGGCTGACCGGCAGCTTGACGATGAACTTCTCGCAGTCCGCCGAGTAGGTGAGATCCACCGGGTCGTCCGGATTGATCAGCAGCAACTCCCCCGGTACATAGAAATGCTCCAGGTCGCGGCACTGCGAGCGACAGTGTCCCTTGAGGAGGATCTGCAGGTGGTAGATGGTCTCCAGCGCCGGCGAGGTGACCCGCACGCTGCCGCCGTAGCTGATACGGCACAGGTCGAGGCTGGAGAACTTGCGATGCTTGAGGCTCGCCTCGGGAAAGCCGCTGTTGGGCAGGCGTATGCAATGGGCGCCCACGTGCTGGTTGACGTAATCCGATACCGCATAGGGATCGGCGCGCAGGAACACGCTGCTGCGTTCGCTCAGCAATGAATTGCTCATCATCAGGCCTCTTTGTTTTTCTTATAGGGCCGAATCGCCAGTGACGGGCAATCCGCTAGCCACCCGGCGATTCTAACCACCCCTTGCACCGCAATACGGCGGCGTGACAAAGGGTTACATCTGCGTCTGCCAGGCAACCGGCCGCACATGGCTACTGCACGGGCAGCGACGCGTCCAGGGGCGCCTGCCCGGCGAGCGCCTGACGACGATGGATGAACAGCATCATCGCCAGGGCCGCGACGGCCCCAGGCGCCGCGAACACCAGAAAATTCAAGGCCAGCGGCAGCTGCGCGGCGAGTAATGCGCCACCCAGGAGCGGCCCGATGATCGCGCCGGTCCGACCGATACCCATCGCCCAGCCCAAGCCGGTCGAACGGACCTGTGCCGGGTAGAACTGTACGGCACAGGCATTGGCGAGAATCTGCGTGCCGATGGTGCCCGCTCCGGCGAGGGCGACCAACAGATACAGCACTGCAGCGGGGCTTTTCAGCCCCAGCAGGGCGATGGCCAACGCAGCCATGGCGAAAAAGGCGACCAGCACCCTGTCGAGCCCGAAGCGATCGCCCAGCCAGCCGCCAGCAATGGCGCCGATGATCGCTCCGAGGTTGAGTACCAGTAGAAACGCGAGGCTGGAACCAAGCCCGTAGCCGGCCGTGCTCATCAGTTTCGGCAGCCAGGAATTGAGCGCGTAGACCATCAGCAGGCAACAGAAGAACGCCATCCAGAGCATCAGCGTGCAAAGCGTGCGCTTGCCGTGGAACAACTGCGACACGCCGACACTGGCGACCTTGCCGGAGGCGATGCTGAAACGGTCACCCGGCTGCGGGCGATAACGTGGCTCGACCGCGTGCAGCAGGTCGCCGGCCCGCCCTTCGGCACCACCCGACCCGAGAAGAAAACTCACCGACTCGGGCAACTGACGCATCGCCAGTGGCAACAGCAGCAAAGGCAGCACGGCGACGAAGAACACCGACGACCATCCGAATGCCGGTATCAACACAATGCCCAGGCCGGCCGAGAGCATGCCGCCGACCGAGTAGCCACTGAACATGATCGCCACCAGCAGGCCACGGCTGCGCTTGGGCGCGTACTCGTTCATCAGCGCCACCACATTGGGCATCACCCCGCCGATACCGAGACCGGCGATGAAACGGCAGGCAGCGAACTCCCCGGGATTGCGCGCCAGCCCATTGAGCACGGTGAACAGGCTGAAAAGGATCACGCAGCAGGCGATGACCTTGCGCCGGCCGATCCTGTCGGACAGCGAGCCGAAGAACAACGCCCCGAACATCATGCCGAACAGCGCATAACTGCCCAGCGCCCCGGCCTGCAGCGGGGTCAGCCCCCACTCCTGCATCAGCACCGGCAGCACCACGCCGTAGATGACCAGGTCGTAACCGTCGAAGACGATGATCAGCGCGCACCAGAACAGCACGCGCCAATGGAAAGCATTGAATCTCGCCTCGTCGAGCAAGACATTCACATCGATGGTGCGCATGCTATCGATCTCTTTATCGTTGTCCCGAACGTCACGCTCGCCTATGCGCGCCGCTGACTGCGCGAATGGCCAGCCCTGCACCACAGGTCCCGCCGCCAGGCTCAGGCGCTGGTCGTGCTGGGCCAGCCCAGCAGGCGCTGTGCCCGGGCCACGTCGGCGTCCTGGTCGTGGTTCCACAACCAGGCGAAACGGCTTTCCAGGGCGGCCGCCATGGCTTCCTCGTTGGCGCCGATCTGCGGGTCGCGCCATTCATACAACTGCCCCGCTTCCCACGACGTGCGCTGCACCCGGCAAGCCCGCGGCCGACGCACACGGTCGTATACGGCGAGCAGCTCGGGTACCTGCCCGGCAGCGAGGCGCGAATCGCTCAATAGCTGGGCCAGGAAATAGGCATCCTCCAGGCCCTGGCCCGCCCCGGCCCCCTGGTGCGGCAGCATGGCGTGCGCCGCATCGCCGATCAGGGCCACGCGGCCATGGGCATACCCGGACAGCTCCGGCAGGTCGTGCAACGCCCAGCAGGTTGGTGCGGCGATGCACTCCAGCAGCGTACGGGCGGCGGCGCCCCAGCCGGAGAAGTCCTGCAGCATCTGCCGCTGGCTGGCCTCACGCACCCAGGCCTGATCCTGCGGCCATCGTGGTGCGGGAGAACGGCGATCGGAAACGAACGCCACCACGTTGATGATGCGACCGCGCTTCACCGGGAAGGTCAGGATGTGGCGGTCCAGCCCCAGGTACATCTGCGGCACGTCCACCAGGTGCTCGTCCACGCCGTTGGCGCGCAACGCTTCGCGCAAACGCTGGCTATCGATCATCCCGCGGTAGGCGCAGGTGCCACTGAAACGCGGTCCGCGGTCCGCCTCGCCCAACCCGGCCAATACGTGCCCACGCAGGGCGGACTTGATGCCATCGGCGCCGAACAGCACGTCGCCCTGGTAGGAACTGCCATCGGTAAACTGCACGCACACGCCGTCGGCGCGCTGTTCGACAGCTGCAGCGCGTTTGCCGAAATGCGCCAAGCCTGGCGGCAGGCAGGCGGCCAGTGCATCGAGAAAGTCCGCACGGTGCACCGAAGACTGCCCGACGCCCGGCGCCACACTGGCACCCAGGTAACCGGCATCGTGGCCCCGCCGCCATTCGAACCACACATCCTGCCAGGGCTGCGGCGTACGGTCAGCCATCTGGTGGTAGGCCTCGGCCAGGCCAAGTCCGGTGATCGCCCGTACCGCATTGGCGCCGAACGACACCCCGGCGCCGACTTCCCCGAATGCCGCCGCCGACTCGAACAGGTCGACCTGCAGGTGAGCGTGGCGGCACAGCCCGAGGGCCAGGCCGACACCGGCAATGCCCCCGCCAACGATACCGATGCGCAGGGGACGCGCTTGTGTGAGGTTATTCATGACTGCTCTCCACTCCGTTATTGCATCGAGGCGCAGCGGCGGCAGCGACGAAAAAACAGTCGTCCCCCGGCTGTCAGCGGACGCCGGTCACGGGCCTGCCTCACCGCTGCGCGACCTGACACGCCAGTTGTTCGAGGCGCCCCTCAGACCTCCAGCGCGCGCACCCGCTCGTGGCGTCGCTGGGCCCTGGGCTCGGCGGTGGATTGCAAGGTGAAATCGAACTCGAACTCGATCTCGGCGAAGCGCCCCTCGACCCCATGGGCCCTGGCACGCAGCGCATCGTCGTGGAAATCGATCTTGGCGATCAGCTCATCGCGGGTGGCGTAGGCGAAGTCGTCATGCAGGTACCGGTCGCCATCCAGGTTGATTTGGGTGGTCAGGTGACGATGGCCCGGCGCCGAGATGAAGAAATGCACGTGTGCCGGACGCTGGCCATGGCGGCCGAGCTGGTCGAGCAATTGCTGGGTGGGGCCGTCGGGCGGGCAGCCATAGCCGGACGGCACGATGCTGCGGAAACGATAGCGGCCCTCGGCGTCGGTCTCGATACGGCGGCGCAGGTTGAACTCTGATTGCGCCGGGTCGAAGTAGGAATAGGTGCCGCCCGTGTTGGCGTGCCAGACATCGACGATGGCGCCGGCCAGCGGTTTGCCGTCGGTGTCGAACACCCGCCCCTGCATGAACAAAGGCGTACCGGCATCCTGGCCGTCGTCCAGACGGGCTTCGCCCTTGCTCAGCGGCGCGCCGGCGACATACAGCGGCCCCTCGATGGTGCGCGGCGTGCCGCCGGTGCGACCGGCCTCTTCGTCCTCGGCGTCCATCAGCATGTCGAGGTAATGCTCGATGCCCAGGCCGGCGACCACCAGGCCGGCCTCCTGGCGGCTGCCGAGTTCGTTGAGGTAGTTCACCGCCTTCCAGAATTCTTCCGGGGTGATCTGCAGATCCTCGATAAGCTTCGCGGTGTCGTTGAGCAGGCGGTGAATCACCGTCTTCATCCGCGCGCTGCCCTGGTCGTTGCCGAAACCACTGGCCTCTTCGAAGAACTTCTGCACATCCACGGTCTGGGCGATACGTACGGTCATGGTCTTTTCCTCATCTTGTTTTTGTCTTGAAGGCAGTAGGCAGGCGAATCAGCGATCGTCGTCATGGATCGAGGACGGGTGACGGCACAGCGCCATGACCTCGATCTCCATGTAGGGGTACAGCGGCAGCCGCATCAGCGTGTCATGCAGGGCCTGGGCATCGGCCACGTCGAACACGCTGACGTTGGCGTACAGCCCGGCGATGCGCCACAGGTGGCGCCAGGTACCCTCGCGCTGCAGGCGCTGGGCCAGCTGTTTTTCATCGGCCTTCAGGCGCTCGGCCTGCTCGGCCGGCATGTCGGCGGGCAGTTTTACGGTCATGCGCACGTGGAACAGCATGGCAACGTCCTTTCGGTAGGCATCAACGACGGCGGAAGTGCTGCAGACGCTCCTCATCGAGCGTCACACCCAGGCCGGGAGTGGTCGGAATCTTCAGTTCGAAATCGCGGTACACCGGTACGTCGACGAGGATGTCCTCGGTCAGCAGCAATGGGCCGAACAGCTCGCTGTGCCACTCCAGCCTGGCCAGGGTGGAGAAGGCGTGAGCAGAGGCCAGGGTACCGACGCTGCCTTCGAGCATGGTGCCGCCGTACAGGCCGATACCGGCCGCCTCGGCGATATGGGCACTGCGCAGCACGGCACGCGGGCCACCATTCTTGGCGATCTTCAGGGCGAACACCGGCGCGGAACCGGCACGGGCCAGATTGAAGCTGTCCTCGACGCTTTCGATGGCTTCGTCGGCCATTATCGGTACCGGGCTACGGGCGCTGACGCGCGCCTGGGCCTGTACGTCATGGCGGGCGATAGGCTGTTCGATCAGGTCCACACCGGCATCGCCCAGCGCCTGGCAGGCACGCAGGGCAACCGCTTCGCTCCAGGCCTGGTTGACGTCGACCCGCACACTGGCGCGCTCGCCCAGTGCACGCTTGATCGCTGCCACGTGGGCAATGTCTTGGGCGGCATCGCGGCTGCCGATCTTCAACTTGAAGAGCCGATGGCGACGCAGGTCGAGCATGCGCTCGGCCTCTTCGATGTCCCTGGCGGTATCGCCGCTGGCCAGTGTCCAGGCAACCTCCAGCCCGTCGCGCACGCGGCCGCCCAGCAGCTCGGCGACCGGCAGGCCGAGGCGCTTGCCCTGGGCATCGAGCAGCGCGGTTTCCAGCGCCGAGCGGGCGAAGGTATTGCCGCGCACGGCACGATCGATACGCTGCATCGTCGCGTTGATGTTGCCGGCCGGCTGGCCGATCAGCAGCGGCGCAAAATAGCTGTCGAGATTGGTCTTGATACTTTCCGGGCTTTCCCCGGCATAGGCCAGGCCACCGATGGTGGTCGCCTCGCCGATACCCTCGATGCCATCGCTGCAGCGCAGGCGCAGGATCACCAGGGTCTGCCGCTGCAGGGTGTGCATCGCCAGCTTGTGGGGGCGGATGGTCGGCAGGTCGACGATCAGGGTGTCGAGGCGCTCGATCAGGGGCACGCTCATTGCAGGTGCCCCGTGGGCTGGATAGAACGGCTGGCCCAGGGCAGCACCGCGCTCACCTGGCCGGCCGGGCATGGGAAATAAGCGCAGGAACACAGGAGGCGAGTCATCGCGAGCATATCCTTCAGGTTTTATTTTTGTTCGGGCACAGATTGACCTCAGCAAATGAGCCAGTCCAATATTGAATCGGTCTGGTTTCATACCCTGGAGGTATCATGGAGCTGCGCCACCTGCGCTACTTCCGCGTGCTGGCTGAAACCCTCAACTTCACCCGCGCGGCTGAGCGCCTGCACATCGCCCAGCCACCACTGAGCCGGCAGATCCAGCAACTGGAGGACGAACTGGGGGTCGCGCTGATCGAGCGCGGTCGCCCGTTGCGCCTCACCGAAGCCGGGCGTTTCTTCCATGAGCACTCCGTGCAGTTGCTCGAGCAGCTCGGTCGCGTCAGCGAAGACACGCGACGAATCGCCGAAGGGCAAAGACGCTGGCTGGGCATCGGCTTCGCCCCCTCCACCCTGTATGGCGCATTGCCGGAGCTGATCCGTCAGTTGCGCAGCGAGGCGGCCATCGAGCTGGGGCTGTCCGAGCTGATCACCCTGCAGCAGGTGGAAGCGCTCAAACGTGGGCGTATCGATATCGGTTTCGGGCGCATCCATATCGACGACCCGGCCATTGTCCAGGAAGTGATTCGTGAAGACCCTCTGGTCGCCGCCCTGCCCGCCGGCCATCGGCTGTTGGCCGCTCCCGCATCCCTGGAAGACCTGGCCCGTGAACCTTTCGTGCTCTATCCGGGTACCCCGAGGCCCAGCTATGCCGACCATGTGCTCGGGCTGTTCGCGCGCAACGGCTTGAAGATTCGCGTGGCACAGATGACCAATGAACTGCAGACCGCCATCGGCCTGGTGGCAGCCGGTATCGGCATCACCCTGGTGCCCGCCTCGGTACAACGCCTGCACCGCGACGATATCGGCTACACGCCCCTGCTCGATGCCAATGCCACCTCGCCGATCGTCATCAGTTACCGCAAGGACGATGAGTCACCGCTGCTCAGGCGTTGCCTGAATCTGGTCAAGAACCTCGATCTCGACTAAGCCGCTATCTGGTTTGCCTGCCGAGTCCGTGAAGCGGGCCTCTCCCTCGACGAGACGTCACACGCAATCACAGCAAAAAGGCGGAAGCCGCCGTAGGGTGGATGACGCTCTTTTCATCCACCATCGCGATCGCAGAGCGGTGGACGGATGAAGCGCCGTCCACCCTACGAATGTCCGCTAGCGCCCCATGGCCGCCGCCCCATATATTCGCCAAGATCGCGGACAGGTGCTCAGAGCAGCGTCCAGGTGTAGCTGACGATCAGCCGGTTCTCGTCGATATCGCTGCGGTAGTTCGAACGCGCCTCGACGTTGCGCACGCGCACGCCCAGCCCCTTGAGCGAACCGCTCTGCACGACATAGGCGATATCCACATCGCGCTCGCGATCCTTGCCTTCGTAGCCCAGGCCGGTGTCGACGTTGTTGCCACGAATGTACCGCACGGTGGTGGTCAGGCCCGGTACGCCGAGGGCCGCGAAGTCATAGTCGTAGCGAGCCTGCCAGGAACGCTCGTCGGTGTAGGCGAACTCGTAGGTCGGCACCTCGTTGCCCAGCGGGGTGACGTTGGCGAAGACCCGTGGAAACGGATTGCCGCCGAACATCGCCTGATAGCCGACATAGAAGGTATGCCCATCGTACTTGGCCGACAGCAGCGAATAGAACGCCTGGTTGTCGATATCACCCAGCAAGCGGTCGCCGTCTTCGCGGCTGTCGAAGTAACCCAGGGTGGCGCCCAGTGCCCAGGCGCCCAGCGGCTCGCTATGCTTGAGGCCGATAAAACGCTGGCTGTAGATATCCTCCAGCTGCGCGTACCAGAGGCTGGCGGTGGTACGTTTATCGTTGAGCGCGTAGTCGACACCCAGGTAGTTGAAGGCATCGCTGCTGACCTGGCGCTGCGGCACATGGCCGAGCATGGCCTGCAGCTTGTCGTCGCCTGCTTCGTTGCGCAGGCTGGTAGAGCGCAGATGGCCGCCCTGCAGCGTCAGCCCGTCGATCTCCCGGGACAGCAGCGAGGCGCCCTGATAGCTCGGCGGCAACAGGCGGATATCGCTGAAGGTCAGTACCGGCAGGTTCGGCTGCAGCTCGCCGACACGCAGTTCGGTCTGCGAATGGCGCGCCTTCAGCGCCACGCCAAGGCGACTGTATTCATCGGCGGCCTCGCCATTGTCGCGTACCGGTAGCAACCCGGTATTGGCCCGATCACGGCTGCTGTCGAGCTTGATGCCAAGCAGCCCCTGCGCGTCCAGGCCAAAGCCGAGCACGCCCGGCGTATAACCGGACTTGAAATCGAGGATGAAGCCCTGGGCCCACTCTTCGGCCCTGGACTGTCGGTTGGCGCCGACGATGTCGGAAAAGTCTCGACTGAAGTAGTAATTGCGCGCCTGCAGGGTGGCGCTGGCGCCTTCGACGAATCCCTCGTTCGCCGCCTGTACGGCAACCGGCAGACTCAGAACGCTCAGGGAAAACAGGGACCGGGTAATCGGATGCTGGCTCATGGTCGTGTGCTCTTGTTGTTATTTCACGGGTACAGCGGCACTCCCGCCGACATGCAGCGCAAGGTTGGGAGATAGCCGGATGAGGTGCCCGCCGGAGCGGGAAACAGGGTGGCAGGATCAGCGCATGGGCTGATCCTGCGTGGGTTGCAGGGCGCTCTTGTGGGCTTCGGATCGGGGTCGCTGCGTCAGCAAGAGATGGGCGAACAGACCAAAGATCAGCCCCCAGAATGCGGCGGACAAACCCAGGAAGGACATGCCCGATGCGGTGACCAGAAAGGCCACCAGTGCCGCCTCACGCTCTTGCGGCACCGCCATGGCGGCGGCCAGTGAGGTGGCGATTGCACCGAACAGCGCCAGCCCGGCCAGCGCCGCCACCAGTGCCTGGGGAAAGGCCGTGAACAGCGCCACCAGCGTAGCGCCGAACAGCCCGAACAGCAGGTAGAACAGGCCACCCACGACACCGGCGACATAGCGCCGGTCAGCCCGTTCATGGGCATCGCGACCAGTGCAGATGGCCGCGGTGATCGCCCCCAATGCCAGGCCATGGCAGGCGAACGGGGCCAGTAACAGGCTGCCAAGCCCGCAGGAGGCCAATAGCGGCCGCGCCGGTGTCCCGCCGTAGCCGCTGCTGCGCAGCAGCGCCATACCGGGGATGAACTGGCCGGTCAGCGCCACCACAGCCAGCGGTACGCCGATATTGAGTATCGCCGTCCAGGAAAACGCCGGGGTGATCCACACCGGTGTGGCCAGCCCGACCACCCAGGCGTCCGCGCTCAACTCACCTCGGCCGATGACCATGCCCACGCCGACCAGCAGCACCGCCAGCACCGCATAGCGGGGTAACCAGCGCTTGCACAACAGGTAGGTCACGAACATCGCTAGCACCAGCGCGGGCTGTTCCTGCAAGGACACGAACAGCGTGCTGCCGAAGCCGAAGAGGATGCCCGCCAGCATCGCCGCGCAGACCGACAGTGGCAGCCGCGCCACCACCTTGTCGAACGCGCCGCTGAGGCCCACCAGCAGCACGATCAGGTTGGCCACCAGGTACGCCCCTACCGCCTGGGCGATCCCCACCTGGGGCAACAAGGTGACCAGCAAGGCAGAACCGGGCGCCGACCAGGCGATCACCACCGGCACCCGGTAGCGCAGGCTGAGCACGATGCCCAGCACACCGCTGCCGATGCTGATCGCCCAGATCCATGACGACAGCACCTCGGCCGGCAAATCGGCCGCATGCGCCGCCTGGAAGATGATCACCAACGGCCCGGCGTAGGAAATCACCGTGGCGATGAAGCCGGCGACCAGCGCCGACAGCGAAAAATCCTTGAACAGCGTCATTGCATCGCTCCATCGGACCGAGCGGCCAGCCCATGGGCACGGCCGCTGCTGCCCTCGATGACCGACACACTGCAGGTCATCGAGGCTGCGTCATGTTGCGGACCCGTTCGGCCGTCAGGCCTTGCTCGCCTGCAAGGCGACCTTGCCGGCATTGGCGCTGCTCAGGGCGAACACCGTCATCGCCAGCGCGGCAATCGCACCGGGAATCGCGAAGGCCATGAAGTTGAGCTGCAGCGGCAGGCTGATCGCCAGCAAGGCGCCTCCCAGCAACGGCCCGACGATGGCGCCGTTGCGGCCGATCCCCGAGGCCCAGCCCAGGCCGGTGGAGCGTATCGACAGGCCATAGAACTGTGCGGTGCAGGCGTACAGCAGGATCTGCGTGCCGATGGTGGTCGCCCCAGCGATAAAGATCAGCAGGTACAGGACCGGCATGGGGCTCTTGAAACCCAGCAGGGTGATGGACACGGCAGCGGCGATGAAAAAACCCACCACAACCCTCGGCAGGTTGAAGCGATCACCGAGAAAACCACCCGCGATGGCGCCGAACATGCCGCCGAAGTTCAGGGCCAGCAGGAACGACAGGCTCGAACCCAGGCTGTAGCCGGCATTGGCCATCAGCTTCGGCAGCCAGGAGCCCAACGCGTAGACCATCAACAGACAGCAGAAGAACGCCACCCAGATCATCAGGGTGCGCAGCGCGCGGCCCTCGCGAAACAGCTCCAGCACCGGAGCGCCCTGCCCCTTGCCATCGTCCATGCGCAGTTCGCTGTCGCTCAGGTCACGCTGCGGATCGACCCGTGCGAGCATCGCCCGAGCCTCGTCGTGTCGCCCCTGGCGAACCAGAAAGCCCACTGATTCCGGCAGGTAACGCAATACCAGCGGCAGCAGTGCGAGCGGCAGCAACGCGGCGAAGAACATCGCCTCCCAGCCGAAACGCGGCAACATGTAGATGCCCACGCCAGCCGAAAGCATGCCGCCCAGCGAGTAACCGCTGAACATCACCGCCACCAGGGTACTGCGCAGGCGCTTGGGGGCATATTCGTTCATCAGCGCCACCACGTTGGGCATCAGCCCGCCGATCCCCAGACCGGCGATGAAACGGCAGATACCGAACTCGGTCGGGTTGCGCGCCAGGCCATTGAGCACGGTAAAGCCGCTGAACAGCACGAAACAGATGGCGATACCTTTCTTGCGGCCGATCCTGTCGGCGAGCGGGCCGAAGAACAGCGCACCGAACATCATGCCGAACAGCGCATAGCTGCCCAGTGCGCCGGCCTCCATGGGCGTGAGGTTCCACTCCTGCATCAGCACGGGCAGCACCACGCCGTAGATGAACAGGTCATAACCGTCGAAGATGAGCAGCAAGGCGCACCAGAACATCACCTGCCAGTGAAAGCGGGAAAAGCGCGCGTTATCGATGATCTCGTGTACGTCGGTGGTTCGCATGGCATGGGGTCTCTTTTATTGTTGTTGTAAAACGGCGTGCAGGGCGTGTGATACGCCCTAGGGCCTGTTAACGCTACCGCGCAAGCCGCGTTGCTGCGCAAAATCTCGCCAGGCCGGGCGGCGATCCGCTAGGCGGAGGACGCAGGGAATGGTTGTTCCCTTGCCAAGTCCTCCAACAACGCATGGCGAGATTTTTCGCGCAACCCATAGGGCCGGGCCCGTTTTGCCGCGATACGGCGTTTCTCGCCGGCTCATTTAGCCCGCTAAACTTCGCGGCTCGTGCCTTGCATCGCGGCAAAACGGGCTCCGGCGCGGTCGTGCGGTAGTGTTAACAGGCCCTAGCCCAGGTCGCCACCGCCGACCGGCAGGGTCACCCCAGTGATGTAGGAGGCCTCGTCCGAGGCCAGGAACAGGATCGCGCCGACCTGTTCGTCGAGCGTGCCGTAGCGCTTCATCAGGCTGCTTTCCAGCGTCTGGTCGACGATCTGCTGGTACCAGACCTTCTCCTGCTCGCTTTGCTCGGCGCTGTTGCGCGGAATGCGCCGTGGCGGTGCCTCGGTACCACCCGGTGCGGTGGCATTGACGCGGATGCCCCGCTCGGCATTCTCGAAAGCCAGGCAGGCAGTCAGGGCATTGACGCCTCCCTTGGCGGCGCCATAGGGCACACGGTTGAGACTGCGCGTGGCGATCGACGACACATTGACGATGGCCCCGCCCCCCTGCTCCAGCATCACCGGCACAACCGCGTGGCAGCACCACAGGGTCGGGAACAACGAACGACGGATCTCGGCTTCGATCTCTTCCTCGCGGTAATGCTCGAACGGCTTGGCCCAGAGGGTGCCGCCCACATTGTTGACGAGGATGTCCAGGCGCCCGTAACGCTCGACGGCCTGCCTCACCACCCGCTGGCAGTCGCTGTAACGCTCCAGGTCGGCGGTCAGGGTCAACAGCTCGCAACCTTGACCCAGATCGTCCTGCAGCTCATGAACCAGCTCGGCACGGTCGACCGCCACCAGCCGCGCGCCTTCGGCAAGCAAGCGCTCGGCGACACGGCGGCCGATACCCTGGGCTGCGCCGGTGACCAGCGCCACCCTGTTCTCGAATCTCTTGGTCATGCAACGCTCCTCAGGCCGGTATGGCCTGCCGGTCGACGGTTACGGTCTGGGTCGGGGTGAACTTCTCGTAATGGAAGCTCGCAGGGGTGACGCCCTGCTCAGTGAAGTGCTTGCGGACGGCGTCGACCATCGGCGGTGGCCCGCACAGGTACACGTCGACGTCGCCGTCGTTGAGCATCGTCGCGGTCATGTGCCCGGTGACGTAGCCCTTGCGCGGGTGCGCGGACTGCGGCTCCGCCACGCAGGTGATCACCGCCAGGGTCGGCAGGCGCTCGGCCAGCTCCTGCAGGCGCTCGAGCAGCACCAGATCGAGATCGCGGGTCACCCCATAGATCAGGCTGATCGGCTGTTCGCAACCACGCTCGGCGAGCACCTCGAGCATCGACAGGAATGGCGCCAGGCCGGTGCCACCGGCGAGCAGCAACAGCGGGCGGCCCACCTCACGCAGGTAAAAGGTGCCCAGCGGCCCGCTGAACTGCAAGCGCTCCCCCGGCTGCGCCTGATCCAGGTAGGCACTCATCAGCCCACCGGGCACGCGCTTGATCAGGAAACCGAAGCGCGCTTCCCCAGGCTTGCTGCTGAACGAATAGGCCCGGGTCTGGGTACCACCCGGCACACCGATGTTCACGTATTGACCCGGCAGGAAGGTCGGTGCCAGTGCGCCCGCGACGATGTCGAACGTTACCTCCAGGGCTGCATCGGCGTGGGGGGTGATCGACGCCAGCTCAGCCTCGAAACTGTTGGTGCCGGTCTTGCAGGCGGTGGATGGCACCGGCACGGCGATCACGCAATCCGAGGCCGGCACCATCTGGCAGGTCAGCACCAGGCCGTGCTCGGCCTCGTCCTCGCTGAGGGCGTCCTCGATATAATCCTCTCCCTGGTCGTACTCACCGTCTTCGCAGCGGCACTTGCAGGTGCCACATACGCCGTCAGAGCAGTCCATGGGCAGATTGATACGGTTGCGGAAGGCTGCATCGAGCACCTTCTCGTCGGCCTTGCAGTCGATGAAGCGGGTCACGCCATCTTCAAAATTCAGGGCGATGGTGTACGTCATGGCGATACCTCGCCACCGCCAGGCAACGGATACATGGCGGCGGCACACGGACTCAGATGTGGTAGATGTCCAGAACCTGGTGCACGTAGTCGTTCTTCAGCACCACCTTCTTGCAGGTGATCAATGGCTGATCGCCGCGTACGTCCAGGCTGTAGAACGAGGTGCCGAAATAGACATCGGTACTCTTGTAGCGATGGCTCAGGGTCTGCCAGTTGAAGCGCAACTCGACCTGTTCGGCACCCTCTTCCAGCACTTCCAGATTGGCGATGAAATGCGCCGTACGCGGCTCCGGCGTACTGGCGCTGGAGCGCTCGGTCTTGATGCGGAAGACGCGATCTTCCAGCCCCTCGCGATTGGGGTAGTAGATCAGCGAGATTTCCCGCTGCGGATCTTCGGTGAGGCGATCATCGTCGTCCCAGGCCGGCATCCAGAACACCGCCGTGCTCGAATAGCACGCGAGCCATTCGTCCCACTGGCGGTCGTCCAGCAGGCGCGCTTCGCGGTAGATGAAATCGAGCAGTTGCTGGCGCTTCAGGCTCATGCGGCATGCTCCCCATCGGTGGCGATGAGCTTGCCTCGCTCGGCCTCGATAGCCTTTTGCATGGCCTGCGCCCAGTAGGCGTGCTGGCGCACGAACAGCCCCTCGTCTTCGGACTTCACACCGCTGAGCAAGGGCTGCATGCCCATGGCCCTGGCGTTGTCGTCCGCCCCTTCGATCCAGTGGCTGGCACCGCGGCTGAGATCGTTCCACTGTGCGGCCTGGCCGGCGTACCCGGTCTGGCAGGCGCGGAACTCCTCCAGGTCATCCGGCGTGCCCATGCCGGTGACGTTGAAGAAGTCCTCGTACTGGCGAATGCGCAGCGCACGGGCCTGGTCGCTCTCGCCCCTGGGCGCGAAGCAGTAGATGGTCACCTCGGTCTTGTCCACGGCGATGGGGCGCACCACGCGGATCTGCGTGGAAAACTGATCCATCAGGTAGACGTTGGGGTACAGGCACAGGTTGCGCGTCTGGCCGACCATGATGTCGGCACGGGTATCACCGAACCTGGCGGCCAGTTCGTCGCGGTGCTCGAAAACCGGGCGCACTTCCGGGTTGATCAGGCGCGTCCAGAGCAGGATATGGCCATGCTCATAAGCGTAGAAACCGCCGATGCTCTTCGACCAGCCGTTGGCATCCACGGTACGGGTGCCCTCGGCTTCGTAGTTGCGCCGCTGCATGGTCGCCGAGTAGTTCCAGTGCACCGAGCTGACGTGATAACCGTCGGCCCCGTTCTCGATCTGCAGCTTCCAGTTGCCGTCGTAGAAGTACGAAGAATTGCCGCGCAGCACCTCAAGCCCTTCAGGCGCCTGGTCGACGATCTGGTCGATGATCACCCGGGTTTCCCCCAGGTAGTCCTCCAGGGCGAGCACGTCTTCGCTGAGGCTGCCGAACAGAAAACCACGGTAGCTCTGGAAGCGCGCCAAGTGTTTGAGGTCGTGGGAGCCCTCGCAATCGAAGCTCTGCGGGTAGCCACCGGTCTTGGCATCCTTCACCTTGAGCAGCTTGCCGGCATTACTGAATGTCCAGCCGTGGAAGGGGCAGGTAAACGAACCCTTGTTGCCCTGCTTGCGGCGACACAGTACGGCTCCGCGGTGTGCACAGGCGTTGATCAGGCCGTGCAGCTCGCCCTGCTTGTCGCGGGTGATCACGACCGGCTGGCGGCCGATGTGGCTGGTGAAGTAATCGTTGGTTTCGGCAATCTGGCTCTCATGGGCCAGGTAGACCCAGCCGCTCTCGAAGATGTGCTTCATCTCCAGTTCGAACAGCTCGGGGTCGGTGAAAACATCGCGTCGGCAACGGAAGAGCCCCTTGTCGGGATCCTCCTGGACGGATTCGGCAAGCTGCCGGGCGAGGCGGTCGAATGTGCCGGTCATGGGTCGTACCCTCCGTTGTTCTTGTATCAGGCTGAGCCAGATTAAGAGCGGGTACGAGGTGGCAATAGCCGTTTACTGCAGATCGCTATCCAGATACTGCAGAGGCCAGTTGCAGGGTGCCACAGAGCAGAAGAAGCCTGTCTACGGGCACAAAAAAGGGCGACCGAAGTCGCCCTTTTTCTGGATTACCCGAACTTAGTTCTGGTTTTCCATTTGCGCGCGGATCAGATCACCGATGGTGGTCGGACCGGAAGTTTCAACTTCCTGCTTGCGCATTTCCTTGATGGCTTCTTTTTCGTCTTCGACGTCTTTCGACTTGATCGACAGGCTGATCACGCGGCTCTTGCGATCGACGCTGATGATCTTGGCTTCGACTTCTTCGCCTTCCTTCAGGACGTTACGCGCGTCTTCGACGCGGTCACGGCTGATTTCGGAAGCTTTCAGCGTCGCTTCGATGCCTTCGGCCAGGGTAACGATAGCGCCCTTGGCGTCGACTTCTTTCACGATACCGCGAATGATGGTGCCCTTGTCGTTGACGGCAACGTAGTCGGAGAACGGATCTTCTTCCAGTTGCTTGATGCCCAGGGAGATGCGCTCGCGCTCCGGGTCGACCGACAGGATGACGGTTTCCAGCTCGTCGCCCTTCTTGAAGCGACGTACGGCTTCTTCGCCGACTTCGTTCCAGGAGATGTCGGACAGGTGAACCAGGCCGTCGATGCCGCCGTCCAGACCAATGAAGATACCGAAATCGGTGATCGACTTGATGGTGCCGGAGATCTTGTCACCCTTGTTGAACTGACCGGAGAAGTCTTCCCATGGGTTGGTCTTGCACTGCTTGATACCCAGGGAGATACGACGACGCTCTTCGTCGATGTCCAGAACCATGACTTCCACTTCGTCGCCAACCTGAACGACTTTCGACGGGTGGATGTTCTTGTTGGTCCAGTCCATTTCGGAAACGTGTACCAGGCCTTCCACGCCTTCTTCCAGCTCTGCGAAGCAGCCGTAGTCGGTCAGGTTGGTCACGCGCGCAACGACGCGGGTGCTTTCCGGGTAACGCGCCTTGATGGCAACCCATGGGTCTTCGCCCAGTTGCTTGAGGCCCAGGGAAACACGGTTACGCTCGCGATCGTACTTCAGAACCTTGACGTCGATCTCGTCGCCAACGTTGACGATCTCGGACGGGTGCTTGATACGCTTCCAGGCCATGTCGGTGATGTGCAGCAGGCCATCGACGCCACCCAGATCGACGAATGCGCCGTAGTCGGTGAGGTTCTTGACGATACCCTTGACCTGTTGGCCTTCCTGCAGCGATTCCAGCAGGGCTTCGCGCTCTGCGGAGTTCTCGGCTTCCAGGACGCTGCGACGGGAAACGACAACGTTGTTGCGCTTCTGGTCGAGCTTGATGACCTTGAATTCGAGCTCTTTGCCTTCCAGGTGAGTGGTATCACGCACCGGACGGACATCGACCAGGGAACCTGGCAGGAACGCACGGATGCCGTTAACGTCGACCGTGAAGCCGCCCTTAACCTTACCGTTGATAACGCCCTTGACCACTTCCTCGGCGGCGAAAGCTGCTTCCAGGACGATCCAGCACTCGGCGCGCTTGGCTTTCTCGCGGGACAGCTTGGTTTCACCAAAGCCATCTTCAACCGCGTCCAGCGCAACGTGGACTTCGTCACCGACCTTGATGGTCAGCTCGCCTTGTTCGTTGAAGAACTGCTCCAGAGGGATAACGCCCTCGGACTTCAGGCCAGCGTGAACGGTAACCCAGTCGCCGTCGATGTCGACCACGATGCCAGTGATGATGGCACCCGGCTGCATGTCCAGGGTTTTCAGGCTTTCTTCAAAAAGTTCTGCAAAGCTTTCGCTCATGTTTATTCCTGTTGGATCGGGCGGGGATTCGCCCTGCTCCGCACTCCAGACAATGCGGGTTTATTCATGTGAAAGAAGGCCTGCGGGACGTGGACTGGTCTCCCGCAAGCCTCCCCTGCGAGCCGAGATGGCTCTTTTTCAACTGGCGAGGTCGCGACTGGCGACTTCGCTCAGAATTCTTTCCAGCACCTGCTCGATGGACAATTCGGTGGAATCCAGCTGGATCGCGTCGGCCGCCGGCTTGAGCGGAGCCACCGTACGCTGGGTATCACGCTCGTCGCGTGCCCGAATCTCCTCAAGAAGACTCGCGAGATTAACATCATCGCCCTTGGCCTTCAACTGCAGGTAACGTCGGTTGGCCCGCTCCTCGGCGCTGGCGGTGAGAAAAACCTTCAATGGCGCATCGGGAAACACCACCGTGCCCATGTCACGACCATCGGCCACCAGGCCCGGCGCCTCGTTGAAGGCGCGCTGACGCTGCAGCAGCGCCTCGCGCACCGCAGGCAGTGCGGCGACCTGGGAGGCCCCGGCACCGACCTGCTCGTTGCGGATGGCATCGGTCACCTCCTCGCCCTCGAGGATGATGCGCTGCGGCTTGCCATCACCGGCGGCGAGAAACTGCACGTCGAGGTGCGCGGCGAGCAGCGTCAGCGAGGCCTCGTTGCCCAGGTCGACGCCATGGTTGCGTGCGGAGAACGCCAGCAGGCGATACAGCGCGCCGGAGTCCAGCAGGTTCCAGCCCAGTTGCCTGGCCAGCAGGCCGGCTACCGTGCCCTTGCCCGAGCCGCTCGGCCCGTCGATGGTGATGACTGGTGCGACGTTCATCGCTGCCCCTCCACTGCCACGCGAATGCCGACCTGCTCGGCCAGGGCGAGGAAGTTGGGGAACGAGGTGGCGACGTTGGCGCAGTCGTGGATGCGGATCGGCGCGCTGGCACGCAGCGAGGCGACACTGAAGGCCATGGCGATACGGTGATCGCCGTGGCTGTAAACCTCGCCGCCACCAATGACCTGGCCACCGTCGATGATGATGCCATCGGCGGTCGGCTCGACCTTCACGCCCAGGCTGGTCAGGCCGTCGGCCATCACCTGGATGCGGTCGGACTCCTTGACCCGCAGTTCTTCGGCGCCACGCAGCACGGTGCGCCCTTCGGCGCAGACCGCAGCGACGAACAGCACCGGGAATTCGTCGATGGCCAGCGGCACCAGCGCTTCGGGAATCTCGATGCCTTTGAGCCTGGCACCGCGCACACGCAGGTCGGCCACCGGCTCGCCGCCGACTTCCCGCTGGTTTTCCAGGCGGATATCACCGCCCATCAGGCGCAGGATCTCGATCACGCCAATGCGGGTCGGGTTGATGCCGACATGCTCGAGCAGCAGGTCACTGCCTTCGGCGATGGAGGCCGCCACCAGGAAGAAGGCTGCCGAAGAAATGTCCGCTGGCACTTCGATACGGGTAGCGGTCAGTTTGCCACCTGCCTGCAGCGAGGCAACCGGGCCTCTGGAGTCGACCGCATAACCGAAGCCGCGCAGCATGCGCTCGGTGTGATCGCGGGTCGGCGCCGGCTCGGTGATGGTGGTGACACCTTCGGCATACAGGCCAGCCAGCAGCAGGCAGGATTTGACCTGGGCACTGGCCATCGGCAAGGTGTAGGTCAGCGCCTTGAGCCTATGGCCGCCGCGGATGGTCAGTGGCGGGCGACCGTCCGGGCCGGTCTCGACCACCGCGCCCATCTCGCGCAACGGGTTGGCCACGCGGTTCATCGGGCGCTTGGACAGCGACGCGTCGCCAGTCATGGTCACGTCGAACGGCTGGCCCGCCAGCAGGCCGGACAGCAGGCGCATGGAGGTCCCCGAATTGCCCACGTAGATCGGCCCGGGTGGCGGCTTGAGGCCGTGCAGGCCAACGCCATGGATAGTCACGCGGCCATGATGCGGGCCCTCGATGACCACGCCCATGTCGCGAAAGGCCTGCAGGGTCGCCAGGGCATCTTCGCCCTCCAGGAAGCCTTCGACCTCGGTAGTGCCTTCGGCCAGCGAGCCGAGCATGATCGAGCGGTGGGAGATGGACTTGTCGCCGGGAACGCGGATACGCCCACGGACAGCGCCACCAGGATTAGCCAGGAAAACCAGATCGTTCGAGTGCATAGCGTCCACATAGGCCCGGCGGGCCAGTATTTTGCTGAAATGTTCGCGGGCCACGCGGGCGCGCGTGAATACGCCCAGCAGGTGATGCCCGTCCCCTGCGTCGACCGCGTCGCGCAGGGCGTCGAGGTCGTCGCGAAATACATCCAGAGTGCGCAGCACCGCCTCGCGGTTGGCGAGAAAGATGTCGTGCCACATGACCGGATCGCTGCCGGCGATCCGGGTGAAGTCGCGGAAGCCGCCGGCGGCGTAGCGAAAGATCTCCAGATTCTCGTTGCGTTTGGCCAGCGAGTCGACCAGGCCAAAGGCCAGCAGGTGCGGCAAATGGCTGGTGGCCGCGAGCACCTGGTCGTGGTGTTCGACCTGCATGTGCTCGACGTCGGCCCCCAGCTCGCGCCAGAGCTGGTCGACCCGCTGCAGGGCCGTCGCATCGGTCTGCGCCAGCGGTGTGAGGATCACCTTGTGGCGCTTGAACAGCTCGCCGTTGGCGGCCTCGACGCCGCTCTGTTCGGAACCGGCGATAGGATGGCCCGGTACGAAACGCACCGGCACCCCGCCAAATACCGCTTCGGCCGCCCGCACCACGTTGCCTTTGGCGCTGCCGGCATCGGTCAGAATGGCATCGCCGAGGTTCAGCCTGGCCAGTTCGCCGAGCACCCGCTCCATGGCCAGGATGGGCACGGCCAGCATGATCACGTCGGCGCCCTGACAAGCGGCGGCCAGTTGCTCCTCGCAGCGGTCTGCCACGCCCAGCTCGACGGCCATGCGGCGCGCCTGCGGATCAAGATCGACGCCAACCACCTCACGACACACACCACGGGCGCGCAGGCCCTTGGCGAAGGAGCCACCGATCAGGCCGAGCCCCACCACGACCAGGCGCTCGACCAGCAACCCGGTCACCGGCGCATTGCGTTCGATCACGCGTTCAGCACCTTGCGCAGTGCCTCCAGGAAGCGGGCATTCTCGGCCGGCAGGCCGATGGACACGCGCAGGTGGTTGGGCATGCCGTAGCCGGCGACCGGCCGCACGATCACCCCCTCACGCAGCAGGCCCTGGTTGATCGCCGCGGTGTCACGGCCGAAGTCGATGGCCAGGAAGTTGGCCTTGGACGGGATCCAGCCAAGGCCCAACGCGCGGCAGCCTTCTTGCAACTGCAGCATACCGGCGGCGTTGACCTCGCGGCTGCGCGCCAGGTATTCGCTGTCGTCGAAAGCCGCACAAGCCGCAGCCAGGGCGAAGCTGTTGACGTTGAACGGCTGGCGAACACGGTTCAACACGTCCGCCACATCCGGTCGGCTCAAGCCATAGCCAACCCGCAACGAGGCCAGACCGTAGGCCTTGGAGAAGGTACGTGAGACCAGCAGGTTGGCATGGCCGGCGAGAAAATCCAGGCCATCCGGCAGCTCGTCGCCGTCGGCGTATTCGATATAGGCCTCGTCCAGCACCACCAGCACGTTTTCCGGCACGGCAGCAAGGAAGTCATGCAGCGCCTGCTTGTCGAACCAGGTACCGGTCGGATTGTTCGGGTTGGCGATGAACACCACCCGGGTGTTGGCATCGATAGCCGCCAGCATGGCCGGCAGGTCATGGGCGAAGTTTACCGCCGGCACGACCCTGGCCTGGGCGCCAACGGCCTGGGTAGCGATCGGGTAGACGGCGAACGCGTGCTCGCTGAACACCGCATTCAGACCGGGGGCCAGGTAGGCGCGAGCGACCAGTTCGAGGATATCGTTGGAGCCATTGCCCAGGGTCACCTGGGCGGTGGTCACGCCACAGCGCTCGGCCAGCAGGGTCTTCAGGGTGAAGCCGTTGCCGTCCGGATAGCGGGTCAGCTCGTCCAGCTCAGCGCGGATCGCCGCCAGCGCTTTCGGGCTCGGGCCGAGCGGGTTCTCGTTGCTGGCCAGTTTGACGATGCTGGCCGGGTCCATGTTCAGCTCGCGGGCCAACTCATCCACCGGCTTGCCCGGCACGTAGGGGGAAAGTTTCTGTACGCCTGGCTGAGCCAGGGCGATGAAATCACAAGACATAGCTGCAAGCCTCAAGCTATAAGCCGCAGGCCACGAGCCGGAACGCCGCTCACGGGCAGCGTGTGGCTCGCAGCGTGCAGCTGCTGTTTAAAGTACCGCTTTCGGGTAGGAGCCCAGCACCTTGAGCGCCACGGCTTCCCCATTGATTTTTTCCAGCACGTCCTTGATCAGCGGATCGCGATGGTGGCCGACGAAATCGATGAAGAAGGCGTAGGTCCACTTGCCGCTGCGCGAGGGGCGGGTTTCGATGCGGGTCAGGTCGATATCGTTCTGGTGGAACGGCACCAGCAGCTCGTGCAGCGCGCCCGGCTTGTTGCGCATGGAGACGATCACCGAGGTCTTGTCATCGCCGGTCGGCGGCACTTCCTGGTTGCCGATGATCAGGAACCGGGTGGAGTTGTCCGGGCGATCCTCGATCTTCTCGGCGAGCCGGGTCAGGTCGTACAGGTTGGCGGCCATGTCACCGGCGATGGCTGCCGAGTTCCATTCGCTCTTCACCCGCCGTGCAGCGTCGGCGTTGCTGGAAACCGCCACGCGCTCGACGTTCGGGTAATGGGCGTCCAGCCATTTGCGGCACTGGGCCAGGGACTGGGCATGGGAATAGATGCGGGTGATGCGGTCGGTCTTGGTGGCGTCGCCGACCAGCAGATGATGGTGGATGCGCAGTTCCACTTCGCCGCAGATCACCAGATCGTGCTCGAGGAAGCTGTCGAGGGTGTGGTTGACCGCCCCTTCGGTGGAATTCTCTACCGGTACCACGCCGAAGTTGACGGCACCGGCCGCCACTTCGCGGAACACCTCGTCGATAGCCGCCATGGGCTGGCTGATCACCGCGTGACCGAAATGCTTCATCGCCGCCGCCTGGGAGAAGGTGCCTTCCGGGCCCAGGTAGGCAACCTTCAGCGGATTCTCCAGCGCCAGGCAGGAGGACATGATTTCACGAAACAGCCGCGCCATGTCCTCGTTGCCGAGCGGACCGCGGTTGCGCTCCATGACCCGCTTGAGCACCTGGGCCTCACGCTCGGGCCGATAGAACACCGGCTGCTCGCCAACGGGCAGCGCGGCCATCTTCACCCGCGCCACTTCTTCGGCGCAGCGTGCGCGGTCGCTGATCAGTTCGAGAATCTTCTCGTCCAGGCTGTCGATGCGCAGGCGCAGGGCCTGCAACGCCTGGTCGCTGTTCACGTCCGTGGTCATCAGCCGTGCTCCTTCTCGAACTCCGCCATGTAAGCGACCAGGGCCTGTACGGCATCCAGGCCCACGGCATTGTAGATGGAGGCACGCATGCCGCCCACCGAACGGTGGCCCTTGAGGTTGAGCAGGCCACGGGCATCGGCACCGGCCAGGAACGGCTTGTCGAGGCGCTCGTCAGCCAGGCGGAACGGCACGTTCATCCACGAGCGGGCATTGCCGGCGATGGGGTTGCTGTAGAACTCGCTGGCGTCGATCACGCCGTACAGCAGCTCCTTCTTGGCCTTGTTGCGTTGCTCCATGGCGGCCACGCCACCCTGTTCCTTCAGCCACTCGAAGACCAGGCCGGACAGGTACCAGGAGAAGGTCGCCGGGGTGTTGTACATCGAGCCGTTGTCGGCAGCGATCTTGTAATTGAGCATGGTCGGGCAGGCGCTGCGCGCGCGGCCGAGCAGGTCTTCACGAACGATCGCCACCACCAGGCCGCTGGGGCCGATGTTCTTCTGGGCGCCGGCATAGATCAGGCCGAACTTCGAGACATCCACTTCACGCGAGAGAATATCGGACGACATGTCGACCACCAGCGGAACGTCGCCAGTCTCGGGGATCCAGTCGAACTGCAGGCCGCCGATGGTTTCGTTGCTGGCGTAATGCAGGTAGGCGGCGTCCTTGGACAGCTGCCATTCGTTCTGCCCGGGAATGGCGAAGTAATCGTAGGGCTTGGCGCTGGCGGCGACGTTGACGTTGCCGTAGCGGCGGGCTTCCTCGATGCTCTTCTTCGACCAGATTCCAGTGTCGACGTAATCGGCAGTGCCGTCCTCAGGCAGCAGGTTGAGCGGGATTTCCGCGAACTGCTGGCTGGCGCCGCCCTGCAGGAACAGCACCTTGTAATCGGAGGGAATGGTCAGCAGGTCGCGCAGATCCTGCTCGGCCTTTTCAGCGATGGCCACGTAGTCGTCGCTGCGGTGGCTCATTTCCATGACGGACAGGCCTTTGCCCTGCCAGTCGAGAAGCTCGGCCTGGGCACGCTGCAGAACGGCTTCGGGAAGCGCGGCGGGGCCGGCGCAGAAGTTAAAGGCTCGCTTGCTCACAATTCACTCTCGCTTGACTGTCTGGTTACAGCGCTACATCCATCTGGCGAAATGCTGCCTGCAGCACCCCTGCTGCAGGCAGCGCGGCGCGCTCACGCGTCGCGGTCTTCTTCTGCAGGCTGGTCGCCCTCTGCTACCGGCTCGTCACCTTCGGCAGTTTCATCGGCTTCAGCGACGGCGATCGGATTGCCCTCTTCGTCCAGCGCCTCTTCGATGTCCTCTTCGGATGGCTCCTGCACGCGCTCCAGGCCGACCAGCTTCTCGTCCTTGGCCAGCTTGATCAGGGTCACGCCCTGGGTATTACGACCGGAACTTGACACCTCGTCGACCCGGGTACGCACCAGAGTGCCCTGGTCGGAAATCAGCATGATTTCCTCGCCATCCTGGACCTGCACGGCGCCGATCAGCTTGCCGTTACGCTCCTTGGTGACCATGCCGATCACGCCCTGGCCGCCACGACCGCGGCGCGGGAACTTGCTCAGCGCGGTGCGCTTGCCGAAGCCGCGCTCGGAGGCGGTGAGAATCTGCGCACCGGACTCGGGGATCAGCATGGAGATCAGGCGCTGCTCCTTGCCGATACGCATGCCACGGATACCACGGGCGCCACGGCCCATGACGCGCACCACGCCTTCGGCGAAGCGGATCACCTTGCCGGCATCGGAGAACAGCATGACTTCCTTGGCGCCGTCGGTGATGGCGGCAGCGATCAGGGTATCGCCCTCTTTCAGCTTGAGCGCGATCAGGCCGTTGGAGCGTGGCCGGCTGAACTGCACCAGCGGAGTCTTCTTCACGGTACCCAAGGCGGTGGCCATGAAGATGTAGGCACCGGTCGGCTCGGCCACCAGCTCGGCGGTTTCGCCGTCGACTTCTTCGACCTCGGCCACTTCACCGGCCTCTTCGGCATCGACCACTTCGCCTTCGATCACCGCATCGTCACCGTCATCCAGGTCGTCATCGGCGCCACCGCTCTGCTGCTGCAGGGCTTCGAGGTCGATCTGCAGCATGGTGGTGATGTACTCACCGTCGTCCAGCGGCAGCAGGTTGACCAGTGGCCGGCCACGGGCGGCACGGGACGCTTCGGGAATCTCGTAGGTCTTGAGCCAGTACACCTTGCCCTTGCTGGAGAACAGCAGCAGCGTGGCGTGACTGTTGGCGACCAGCAGGTGCGCGATGTAGTCCTCATCCTTGATGCCGGTGGCCGACTTGCCCTTGCCGCCACGGCGCTGCGCCTGGTAGGCGGTCAGGGGCTGGGTCTTGGCATAGCCACCACGGGAAATGGTCACCACGCGCTCTTCTTCGGGGATCATGTCGCCGAGGGTCAGATCCAGGCGCGAATCGAGGATCTCGGTACGGCGCTTGTCACCGAACTCGGCCTTGACCGCTTCCAGCTCCTCACGGATCACTTCCATCAGGCGCACGGCGCTGGTGAGGATGCGGATCAGCTCGCCGATCTGGGTGAGGATTTCCTGGTATTCGGCCAGCAGCTTCTCGTGCTCGAGGCCGGTCAGGCGATGCAGGCGCAGGTCGAGGATCGCCTGGGCCTGTTCCGGCGACAGGTAGTACTTGCCATCACGCAGACCGAACTGCGGATCGAGGTTCTCAGGGCGGCACGAATCGGCACCGGCACGCTCGACCATGGCCTCCACGGCGGTCGATTCCCACGGCGTGGAAATCAGCGCTTCCTTGGCCTCGGAAGGCGTCGGCGAGGCCTTGATCAGGGCGATGACCGGGTCGATGTTGGACAGCGCGACGGCCTGACCTTCGAGGATGTGGCCACGCTCACGGGCCTTGCGCAGTTCGAACACGGTGCGCCGGGTCACCACTTCACGGCGGTGCAGGACGAAGGCGTCGAGCATGTCCTTGAGGTTGAGGATCTTCGGCTGGCCGTCGATCAGCGCCACCACGTTGATGCCGAACACGCTCTGCATCTGGGTCTGGGCGTAGAGGTTATTGAGGATCACCTCGGGCACTTCGCCGCGGCGCAGCTCGATGACCACGCGCATACCGTCCTTGTCGGACTCGTCGCGCAGCTCGGTGATGCCTTCGAGCTTCTTCTCTTTGACCAGCTCGGCGATCTTCTCGATCAGGCGCGCCTTGTTCAGCTGGTAAGGCAGTTCGGTAACGACGATCTGCTGGCGACCGCCAACCTTGTCGATGTCTTCGACTTCGGCGCGGGCACGGATGTAAATCCGCCCACGACCGGTGCGATAGGCTTCGACGATACCGGCGCGGCCGTTGATGATGCCCGCAGTGGGGAAATCCGGGCCGGGGATGTATTGCATCAGGTCATCGACCGTCAGCTCCGGGTTGTCGATCAGGGCCAGACAGCCGTCGATGACTTCGCTCAGGTTGTGCGGCGGAATGTTGGTCGCCATGCCCACGGCGATACCGCTGGAACCGTTGACCAGCAGGTTGGGGATCTTGGTCGGCATGACCGCCGGGATCTGCTCGGTGCCGTCGTAGTTGGGTACCCAGTCGACGGTTTCCTTGTGCAGGTCGGCCAGCAGTTCGTGGGCCAGCTTGGTCATGCGCACTTCGGTGTAGCGCATGGCGGCGGCGTTGTCGCCGTCCACCGAACCGAAGTTGCCCTGGCCATCGACCAGCAGGTAACGCAGCGAGAACGGCTGGGCCATACGGACGATGGTGTCGTAAACGGCGGTATCACCGTGGGGGTGATATTTACCGATCACGTCACCGACCACACGGGCGGATTTCTTGTACGCCTTGTTCCAGTCGTTGCCCAGCTCGCTCATGGCGAACAGCACCCGACGGTGCACGGGCTTGAGACCATCGCGCGCATCCGGCAAGGCACGCCCGACGATCACGCTCATGGCGTAGTCGAGGTAGGACTGTTTCAGTTCGTCTTCGATGTTGACCGGGAGGATTTCTTTGGCCAGTTCGCCCATGAGTAGCCTGATTCCTTTTTTCTGGTGAAACTCCGCCCCGTTCGCTGGGAACCTGGCGAAGCGCGTCGCGATGGCATCAGGCCAGCGACGACTCACGACAAATCAATACGTTATGTCATGCATTCGAGCAGTGACGGCGACCGCTGACGGCGCCCTTGAAAACTGCCGGAGCTTACCACAAAGCGTGCCTCGCACCTATCCCCGCAGGCTCATGAAGCCAGGGCCTCAGTGCAGCCGCTTGCGAGACATCAACTGGGCGATCTTGGCAGCGTCCGGACGCTCGATCACGCCCTTCTCGGTGACCAGATAATCCACCAGATCGGCGGGCGTCACATCGAATCGCGGCTCGACCTCGTCCACCCCCGCCACCCGCTCACCCTCTGGATAAGCCAACGGCGCATGGCCGAGCTCGTGAAAACATCCTTCGCCACTCCCGGCCTGCAGATCGATGAGGGCGCTCGGAGCTACCACCATCAACCTGACGCCATGGTGCATGGCGGCTACCGCCAGTTGGTAGGTACCGATCACACCGAGCACGTCACCGTTGGCGGCGATCCGCTCGGCACCGACGATGGCCCAGGTGATGCCACGCTCCTTCATCAGGTGGGCCAGCGCCGCATCCGCGCCGAGCCCCACGGCGATGCCCTCCTCGCGCAGTTCCCAGGCCGCCAGTCGTGCGCCTTGCAGCAGCGGCCGGCTTTCCCCCAGGTAGCAGCGTTCCAGCAGACCCTCGAGCTGAGCTGCGCGGATCACCGCCAGGGCCGTGCCAAAACCACCACTGGCCATGGCCCCGGCGCAGCCGATGCTGAGCAGGTTCTGCGAATTGCCCTGGAAACCGCGAATCAGCTCGACGCCGAGCTGTGCCATGGCCAGGCTGGCTTCGCGGTCACGTTGATGGATGCACTGAGCCTCGTCCTCCAACACGGCGAGCAACGGCATGCCGGGCCGCGAACGCGCCAGGCGCTCGTGCAACTGCAGCAGCACACGCTGGCAGTCGACGGCGTGCAACCCGGCGGCGACCAGCCGCTGGCCATCCGCCTGCAGCCCGGCGTACCAGTCGCCGCCCTCGTCGGCACGCTGGCGGGCGCCCAGCAACAGGGCGTAGGCGCTGCAGATGGCCCTTGCGGCGCCCCCCTGCAAGGCGCCGCCGGCGAGCATCTCCACCACGGCGGATAGCGAATGGCAGGCGTGCCAGACCTGCTCGCCGGGAAGGCGGCGTTGATCGAGCACATGCAGGGCGCCTTCGCGCCAGACAAAGCCCACGACCTGCTCGGCAGCCAGCAATCGCTCGCGCATCACCCACTCCATCCTCGAAAGCCGGCCAGTATACGCCGCGCGAACCGGTGGCCGCACCCCGTGCACGGCATCCTGCAGCGCCGCACACCTTCAAGACGGGGGCATTCCTCTATAGACTCAGCGTTTTCAACGACGGAACCCACCCCATGGCAGACGCTCCGCTCGACCTTTTGCTGCTGCCCACCTGGCTGGTACCGGTCGAGCCCGCCGGCGTGGTGCTGCATGATCATGGCCTGGGCATCCGCGATGGCAAGATCGCGCTCATCGCACCACGCGCCGAAGCCTTGCGGCGCGGCGCCACGCAGATCCGCGAGTTGCCCGGGCGCCTGCTGACACCGGGCTTGGTCAACGCTCACGGCCACGCCGCCATGACCCTGTTCCGCGGCCTGGCCGACGACCTGCCACTGATGACCTGGCTGGAAAAGCACATCTGGCCCGCGGAGGCCAAATGGGTCGATGAACAGTTCGTCCAGGACGGCACCGAACTGGCCATTGCCGAGCAGATAAAAAGTGGCATCAGCTGTTTCGCCGACATGTACTTCTTCCCCGAGATGGCCTGCGAGCGGGTACACGCCAGCGGCATGCGCGCACAGATCAGCATCCCGGTGCTGGATTTCGCCATCCCCGGCGCCCGTGACGCGGACGAGGCGCTGCGCAAGGGCGTGACGCTGTTCGACGAACTCAGGCACCACTCGCGCCTGAGCGTCGCCTTCGGCCCTCACGCGCCCTATACCGTCAGCGACGCCAACCTCGAAAAACTGCGCATCCTCGCCGAAGAGCTGGATGCCGGCATTCATATGCACGTGCAGGAAACCGCCTCTGAAGTGCAGCAGAGCCTCGAACAACATGGCGAACGCCCGCTGGCCCGCCTGTACCGCCTCGGCCTGCTCGGCCCGCGCTTCCAGGCGGTGCACATGACCCAGATCGATGATGACGATATCGCCCTGCTGGTCGCCACCAACAGCAGCGTGATCCACTGCCCGGAATCCAACCTCAAGCTGGCCAGCGGCTTCTGCCCGGTCGAGAAACTCTGGCAGGCCGGCGTCAATGTCGCCATCGGTACCGACGGTGCCGCCAGCAACAATGACCTCGACCTGCTCGGCGAAACCCGCACCGCCGCGCTGCTGGCCAAGGCTGTAGCCGGCTCGGCCAGCGCCCTGGACGCGCATCGCGCGCTGCGCATGGCGACCCTCAATGGCGCCCGCGCCCTGGGCCTCGATGGCGAGATTGGCTCACTGGAGCCCGGCAAGGCCGCCGACATCGTCGCCTTCGACTTGCGCGGCCTGGCCCAGCAACCGGTCTACGACCCCGTTTCGCAGTTGATCTACGCCACCTCCCGAGACTGCGTCGAGCACCTCTGGGTCGCCGGCAAGCCACTGCTCGAAGACCGCAGACTGACGCGCCTCGACGAGGAGCGCATCATCGCCACCAGCGGGCAATGGGGGGCGAAGATAGCCGGGCGTCCGACTCACTGATTAAACTGTCACCCAATCAGAGGCCAGCACCGCGCGCACCATGCCGGGCAAAGCTGGCACCATGCCAAATGCATTCGCCATTCAGGGAATCCCATGAGCAACGTCGACCACGCCGAAATCGCCAAATTCGAAGCCCTCGCCCACCGCTGGTGGGATCGCGAGAGCGAGTTCAAGCCCTTGCACGAGATCAACCCGCTGCGGGTCAACTGGATCGACGAGCGTGCCGGCCTGGCCGGCAAGAAGGTGCTCGACGTCGGCTGTGGCGGTGGCATCCTCAGCGAAGCAATGGCACAGCGTGGCGCCACGGTGACCGGTATCGACATGGGCGAGGCCCCCTTGGGCGTGGCTCGCCTGCACCAGCTGGAGTCGGGCGTGGAGGTGGATTACCGGCAGATCACCGCCGAAGCCATGGCCGAGGAGATGCCCGGTCAGTTCGACGTGGTCACCTGCCTGGAGATGCTCGAGCACGTGCCCGACCCATCCTCGGTGATCCGCGCCTGCCACAAGCTGGTCAAGCCCGGCGGCCAGGTGTTCTTCTCCACCATCAACCGCAATCCCAAGGCCTACCTGTTCGCGGTGATCGGCGCCGAATACATCCTGCGCCTGCTGCCGCGCGGCACCCATGACTTCAAGAAATTCATCCGCCCCTCGGAGCTGGGCGCCTGGAGCCGCGAGGCCGGCCTGCAGGTCAAGGACATCACCGGCCTGACCTACAATCCGCTGACCAAGCACTACAAGCTGGCCAACGACGTCGACGTCAACTATATGGTGCAGACCAGCAAGGCTGGCTGACACCACGAGGCGAGCGCACGCTCAGGCGCTCGCCGCTCACCCCGCCTGCCTGGCCAGGGGCGGTGCTATCGCCAGCGCCTGAACCCAGTCCACGCACGCCTCAATGGCCAGCGCCACGTCGCCCACCTCGACGGCCTCGGCCGGGTGATGGCTGACCCCTCCTGCACAGCGCACGAACAGCATGCCGACCGGCCAGCGCTCGGCCATGGCGATCGCATCATGGCCGGCACCGCTGGGCAGCGCCAGGCTGCGCCCCTGCACCTGGGTCAGCACCCGCGCCAGGGAAGCCTGCATGGCCTCGTCGCAGCGGGTCGCCGGAATACCGTAGTACTGGTTGGCGTGGAACTGCAGCCCACGCTGCCGGGCGATCGCCTGGCCCTGGCTCAACAGGTCATCGAGCAGCTCCGCCAGGGCCTGATCCTGCGGGCCGCGTACGTCCAGGGTCAGGGCGACCTCACCGGGAATGACATTGACCGCACCAGGGTGGCACTGCAGGCTGCCCACCGTGGCCACCAGTTGCGGATCGCGCCGGGCCGTCTGCGCCTCGATATAGACCATCCACTGCGCGGCGGCGGCCAGGGCGTCCTGGCGGTGGCTCATCGGCACGGTACCGGCATGCCCGGCCATACCGACGAAGCGGCAATTCAGGCGGCGCGCGCCATTGATGGCCGTCACCACGCCCAGTGCCAGCCCTTCACGCTCCAGGCAAGGGCCCTGCTCGATATGCAGTTCCAGATAGGCGGCGAAGTCATCCGCTTTCCGGGCCGCACTGGGGATGTCAGCCGCATCCAGGCCAAGCGCAGCCATTGCCTGGGCGACACTCACGCCATTGGCATCGGCCTGCTCGACCCAGCCTTGCGGCCAACTGCCGGTCAGGCCGCGGCTACCCAGCAGGGTGATGCCGAAGCGGGTACCCTCCTCGTCGGCGAAACCGACGATCTCGATGGCCAGCGGCAGACGTATGTCGCGGTCATGAAAGTGCTGCACGGTCTCGATGGCGGCGACCACACCGAGCATGCCGTCGTAACGACCGGCGTTGCGCACCGTATCCAGGTGCGAGCCGAGCAACAGTGCCTGCGCGCCAGCACGCTGACCTTCGTAACGCCCGCAGATGTTGCCCACGGCGTCCTGCCAGACGCGCATGCCGGCCGCCTGCATCCACTCGCCCACCAGTGCGTTGGCACGCCGGTGTTCCGCCGACAGGTACACGCGGGTCAGGCCATCGGCGGACTCGCTGATTGCCGCCAGTTCGTCGCAGCGCGCCATGATCCGCGCGCTTGCGCGGCCTGCCGCCATCTTGTCCATGGCACTCATCAGCAACGCTCGCTGTAGTGATCCCAGGCCGCCTGCATGGCAGCGCCCTGGGTGGTGCGCAGGCCGAGGCGGTTGAGTACCGCTTCCAGGGCGCTGAGAGTCTGCATCACGCAGTCCTTGCGGGCGTTGTAGCCCATGGTGCCGATGCGCCAGACCTTGCCAGCCAGCGGCCCGAACGAGGTGCCGATCTCGATGCCGAAGTCCTCGAGCATCAGCTTGCGTACCTGGTCGCCGTTGACCGCTTCGGGAATCACCACGCCGAGAACGTTGTTCATCTTGTGATCAAGGTCACCGAAGGTCTCCAGGCCCATGCCCTGGATGCCCTTGAGCAGGGCATCACCATGCAGTTTGTGGCGGGCGATCCCCGCGTCCAGACCTTCCTCGCCAATCACCCGTGCGCACTCGCGGGCCGCAAACAGCGCCGACGTGGCTTCGGTGTGATGATTGAGGCGCTCGGGCCCCCAGTAATCGAGGATCATGCCGAGGTCGAAATAGTTGGAATAGATCATTTCCTCGTCGCCGTCGCGGTGGGCGGCGGTACGGATGCCCGCCTCCACGCAGGCGCGTCGGCGGATCACTGCCTCCATGGGCGCGCTGAGGGTGATCGGTGCGGTGCCGGATGGGCCGCCAAGGCACTTCTGCAGGCCGGCGGACACCGCATCCAGCCCCCAGGCATCGGCTTCCAGCCGGTTGCCGCCCAGGGACGCCGTGGCATCGGTATAGAACAGCACGCCATGGCGGCGGCAGATGTCCCCCAGCTCGGCCAGTGGCTGCAACATGGTGGTCGAGGTATCGCCCTGCACGGTCAGCAGCAGCCGTGGCTTCACCTGCTTGATGGCATCCTCGATCTGCTGTGGGGTGAACACTTCACCCCAGGGCACCTCGATGGTGTGAACATCGGCACGGCAACGCCGGGCGATTTCACAGAGCAGATGGCCGAAACGACCGAACACCGGCACCAGCACCCTGTCGCCAGGGCGAATGGCCGAGACCAGGATGGCCTCGATGCCGGCCCGCGAGGTGCCGTCGACCAGCAGAGTCGCAGTGTTGGCAGTACGGAACACGCCGCGGTACAGCGCCATCACCTCGTTCATGTAGTGGGTCATGGCCGGGTCGTACTGGCCGATCAGTTGGCTGGACATGGCGCGCAGCACACGCGGGTCGGCATTGATCGGTCCTGGCCCCATCAACAGACGCTGGGGCGGATTCACTGGCAGGAAAGTCGTGTTCATCTGGGATTTCTCGTTCTAAAGACGCTCAGTTCAGTCCACGCACGGACGAAATGAATTGCTTGAGTTCGGCGCTCTGCGGATTGGCGAACAGCTCGCGGCTGGGGCCCTGCTCCCATACGCGCCCCTGGTGCATGAACACCACGCGGTCGCCAACTTCCTGGGCGAAGTTCATTTCGTGGGTGACCAGAATCAGCGTCATGCCCTCCTTCGCCAGTTGCTCCAGCACCTTGAGCACTTCGCCGACCAGCTCGGGATCGAGGGCCGACGTGATCTCGTCGCACAGCAATACCTTGGGCGACATGGCCAGGGCACGGGCGATGGCCACCCGCTGCTGTTGCCCGCCGGAAAGATTGGCCGGGTAATAGTCCATGCGGTCACCCAGGCCGACCTTTTCCAGCATCCGCGCGGCCAGCTCGCGGCACTCGGCATCGCTCTTCTTCAGCACCCGGCGCGGCGCCAACATGACGTTCTCACGGGCGGTCATGTGCGGAAACAGGTTGAAATTCTGGAACACCATGCCGACCGAGCGGCTGATTTCCCGCGCCTGGGAGTCGCGGTCGGTAACGGTCATGCCGGCCAGCTTGATGCTGCCATCCTGGTAGCCCTCGAGGCCGTTGATGCAGCGCAGCAAAGTGCTCTTGCCCGAGCCGCTGCGGCCGATGATCGATACCACCTCGCCCACCTCGATATCGAGATCCACGCCTTTGAGCACATGGTTGTCGCCGTAGTACTTCTGTACCTGATCAATGGTGATGAGCGGCATTGAATTTCTTCTCCAGATACTGGCTGTAACGCGACAGCGGATAACACATGAGGAAGTAGCCCAGCGCCACCAGGCCGAACACCTTGAAAGGCTCGTAGGTGACGTTGTTGAGAATGGTGCCGGCCTTGGTCAGCTCGACGAAACCGATGATCGACGCCAGGGCCGTACCCTTCACCACCTGCACGGCGAAGCCAACGGTCGGTGCGATACCGATGCGCAGCGCCTGGGGCAGGATGACGCGAAACAGGCTCTGGCCGAAGTCCAGCCCCAGGCAGCGGCAGGCTTCCCACTGGCCCTTGGGCAGCGCGCGGATGCTGCCGTGCCAGATGTCCACCAGGAACGCACTGGTATAGAACGTCAGCGCCAGCGAGGCCGCCGTCCAGGGCGATACGTCGATACCCAGCAGTGCCACGCCGAAGAACGCCAGGAACAGCTGCATCAGCAGCGGTGTGCCCTGGAACAGCTCGGTGTAGCCGCGGATCAGCCGCTGCGGCCAGACCCGCCTGGACAAGCGCGCCATGACCAGCGGGATGGCCACCAGGGTGCCGCCGATGAATGCAGTGAGAGACAGCAGAACGGTCCAGCGCGCGGCCAGGAGCAGATTGCGCAGGATGTCCCAGTCGGTGAAGGTGGTCATCATGGCTGATCTCCAAACCATTTGCGGCCGGCAGCCAGCAACAGCTGACGCATGGCGATGGACAGTGCCAGGTACATCAGCGTGGTCACCAGATAGACCTCGAAGCTCAGGAAGGTACGCGACTGGATCAGGTTGGCGGCGAAGGTCAGCTCCTCATGGGACACCTGGGAAACCACCGACGAGCCGAGCATGACGATGATGCACTGGCTGACCAGTGCCGGATAAATGCGTTTCAGGGACGGCGGCAAGACCACCTGAATGAAGGTTTGCGTGCGGCTCAACCCCAGTACGCGGCCGGCCTCCCACTGCCCACGGGGCGTGACCTGGATGCCGGCGCGGATGATCTCCGTGCTGTAGGCACCCAGATTGATCAGCATGGCCAGTAGGGCGGCCTCGCCCGCCGTCAGTTTCAGTCCCAGGTTGGGCAAACCGAAGACGATGAAGAACAGTTGCACCACGAACGGCGTGTTGCGAATCAGCTCGACATAGACGCCCCACAGGCGACTGAGAATGGTCGGCCGGCCGCTGCGCAGTGCAGCGCCGAGAATGCCCAGGGCCACGCCGCCGACGGTCGCCATCAGCGAGAGCTGGATGGTCACCCAGAGGCCGGAAAGCAGCTCCGGCCAGTAGGGCCACAGGGCGGAGAAATTCAGCTGCGCCATCATCGCGGAGTCCTTATGCGCCCAGGTTCGCCGGCAGTGGCGCCTTCAGCCACTGTTCGGACAGGCCGTTGAGCGTGCCATCGGCTTTGGCCTGTTCGATCAGCGCGTCGACCTTGGCCTTCAGCGCGGCTTCGCCTTTGCGCAGGCCGATGTAGCAGGGAGAATCCTTGAGCATGAATTTGGCGACGGGTGCCCGATCGGCGTTCTGACGCTCGATGGCCGCTACCACCAGGTTGCCGGTGGCAACGAACTCGACCTGCCCGGACAGGTACGCGGACAAGGTGGTGGTGTTGTCTTCGTAACGCTTGACCTGGGCGCCGCTCGGCGCCACCTCGGTCAGCACCATGTCCTCGACGGCGCCACGGGTGACGCCAATCGATTTGCCCGAGAGTTCCTCGGCCTTCTGCAGGGCGCTGTCCTTGGCGCCGAACACGCCGAGAAAGAAGGGGGCGTAGGCGCTGCTGAAATCGATCACCTGCTCGCGCTCGGCATTCTTGCCGAGGCTGGAGATGACCAGATCGACCTTGTTGGTCTGCAGGTACGGAACGCGGTTGGCGCTGGTGACGGGAACCAGCTGCACCTTGAGTTTCATCTCCTTGGCCAGGTACTTGGCCATATCGATGTCATAGCCCTGGGGCTGCAGATCGGTCCCCACCGAGCCGAAGGGAGGAAAATCCTGCGGCACGGCGATGCGGATCACCCCGCGCTTCTCGATCTCCTGCAATTGATCCGCCAGAGTGGCAGTGGCCTGGGTCAGCAGCAGGCCAGCGGTCAGTATCGCGATCAATCCCTTCTTCATTTTCGTCACCCCGTTGATATCAGCCATGAAACAAAAGATTCTTCATGGATTATTTTGCAACCAACGTGCCACGAAACTTCACATCATCCACTTTTTCTGCCGGCAGCGCCCTGAAGGCGGCCCATGCCCCGAAAGATGCGCCTCACGGCAGCCCTGCCAATGCTGTGAAGGACGCGAAAAAACTGAATCCTTGGCTGAATCCACTCGGGCCATGCCACAAAAAAGGGCGCCGCACTGGCACCCTATCAGTTCGCACGCACCGCAACAGTGCAAGTAAAGTCGCCCACGTCGGTGCTGGGGGGCGGTGCCACCCTCGGGCCGGATCCGTTCTACCGCGATGCTGCGTTTCTGCCCGGCTCATTTAGCCCGCTAAACTTCGCGGCGATGTGACCCAGACATGGATGAGGGAAATGTCGCCAGCCCGCCGGGAGCGGGCGCGGCCCTCGCCCCGCGGCAAAACGGGCTGCCGCGTGGCCGAGCGTGAAACGTCAACAGCCCCTAGCGCTGTTCAAGTTCGTCGAGTTGCCCATACAGGCTGGCAATCTGATGAATTCGCTGCCGGCCCTCGCTCAGTTGCTCGTGCAACATGGCATTGACCAGCAGATTGATCAGGCTGTTGGCACCGGCATAGCTGTCGAACGCCGATACGCTGTCCAGAGGGGTGCACAGCCGCCATCTGGCCAGTTCGATGATCGCCTGGGCCTGTGGCTCGCAGATCACCAGCGTCGGGACCTGCTGCACCTGCAAGGCCTGCAGAAGCGGGCGAATGATCCGCGGCCGACGCCGGAACGCCAGCATCACCACCATGTCTTCGGCGCTCAGGTCCACCAGTTCCTCCGACAGCGTCTGCCCCGGCTGGGGCAGCACTTGGACGCCGCTGCGGATCTGCAGCAGTTGCTGGCGCAGGTGCAACGCCACGGGAAAGGCGTTGCGCATGCCAATGACGAAGACGCGCCTGCTGTGGCCCAGTGCCTGCACCACTTCGGTGAACTGCCCGGCATCGATACCGCTCACCCACTGGCTGAGGTTGGCCATCTCCTGCTTGTAGTGACGGGCCAGCAGGGTGTTGCCCTGGACCACGTCGCGGTTGTCCGCGACGGGCATGCCACTCTGGCGCAGGGTGCGCTGCTCCTCGCGCATGTCCTTGTATTTTTCGTAGCCCAGGCGCTTGAACAGGCGGCTGACGGTAGCCTTGGAGACACCGGCCAGACGCGCCAGCTCGGCGCTGTTGTAACTGACCAGGTCGTCGTAATGGTCGAGCACGAAGTCGGCGATTCGCTGCTCCTGGGGAGCGAGCTGCGAATAGTGGCTACGCAGACGTTCATCGAGTCGGTTCATGGCAACGCCTTGTAACTTTCGTTTCATTCAGCCGATGATATAGGAAGTCACCTGCCTGCTTGAAGACGTAGCGACAGCGTCGCTGATGCCGCCGGCAAGGACTCGCCAACCCATGCACGGGCCATGCCGCCAGCGCCCCCGCGAGGAAATCACCATGACACCGATCACGCCCGACTGGGCCGCGTACGTCGCGCAGATGGAGCAGGTTCTGGCCCTGGAACTGGACGACGCGCGCCGCCACGAATTGCTCACCCAGTTCAGCCGCATCGCGGCGATGGCCAAGCCGCTGATGGACTACCCCCTCGACGACCGGCTGGAAGTCGCCGGGGTGTACCAGGCATGAACCCGGCCCTTTTGTCGATTGCCCAGATGAGAAATGCCCTGGCCTCAGGCGACCTCAGTGCCCTTGAAATTGCCGAATGCAGCCTGACGAGGATCGAGCGACACGACCCGGCGATCAATGCCTGGACGCAGATCACCCACCAGCGGATGAGGGACGAGGCGGCCAGCCTTGATCGCCTGCGCCGCCAGGGCTCCACCCTGCCCGCTCTGGCGGCCGTGCCTTACGCAGTGAAGAACCTGTTCGATGTCGCCGGTTTCCCGACCCTGGCGGGCGCCCGCCTGTTCCAGAACCGCCCGGCGGCAGCGGTTGACGCCTGGGCGGTACGCCAGGTGGCCGCTGCCGGCGGCCTGCTGGCGGGCATGCTGAACATGGATGCCTACGCCTACGGCTTCACCACGGAGAACAGCCACTTCGGCGCGACCCGCAACCCCCATGACCATTCTCGTATCGCGGGTGGGTCTTCAGGGGGATCGGCAGCCGCCGTGGCGGCCGGACTGGTGAATTTCTCCCTGGGCAGCGACACCAATGGCTCGATCCGCGTGCCTGCCTCGCTGTGCGGGATATTCGGACTGAAGCCGACCTTCGGTCGGTTATCGCGCAGTGGCTCCCACCCGTTCGTGGGCAGCCTCGACCATATCGGCCCGTTGGCACGCAGCACCGGTGATCTCGCCGAGGTCTACGACGTGCTGCAAGGGCACGATCCGCAAGACGGCTTTCAAGCCGCGCAGGGTCGCCAGCCAGTGGCAGCGCTGCTGGATCGCGGCCCGCACGGCCTGCGCTTCGGGGTACTTGGCGGTTATTTTCAGCAATGGTGCGATGACAGCGCTCGCGATGCCGTGGCCCGAGTGGCCAAGGCCCTCAACGCCAGCGAAGAAGTCATCCTGGCAGAAGCAGAACTGGCACGTACCTCGGCGTTCATCATCAGTGCATCGGAAGGCGGCAACAGCTACCTGCCGGCGTTGCGCAGCTCGCCGGAATCCTTCGAGCCGCTGTCACGTGAGCGCCTGCTGGCCGGTGCGATGATCCCTGCCGCCTGGTACGTACAGGCCCAGCGTTTCCGCCGCCACTGCCAGAGGCAGGTATTGCCGCTGTTCGCCGACGTCGACGTGTTGATCGCTCCGGCGACACCGAGCAGCGCCACGCCCATCGGCCAGGCAACCATGCGTATCAACGGCACCGACCTGCCGACCCGTGCCAGCATGGGCATGCTGGCTCAACCCATCTCCTTCCTTGGCCTGCCGGTGGTCAGCGTGCCGTTGCGCAGCGCCAGCGGATTGCCGATCGGCGTGCAACTGATCGCCGCTCCGTTCAAGGAAGAAGCCTGCCTGCGCGCTGCCAGTGCGCTCGAGCGCATGGGCATCACCCACGCCGCACCTGCCAACCTGGAGTGAACCGATGAACCCTCAACAGATAGACCTGCCGGACGTACTCGCGGAGGTCACCCATGCCTTCCAGCGCTACGAGAAAGCCCTTGTCGGCAACGATATCGACGTATTGGACGAGCTGTTCTGGCACGACGAACGCACGGTACGCCTGGGCGCCGGCGAGAACCTCTACGGCATCAGCGAAATCCGCGAGTTTCGCGCTGCGCGGCCTGCGGCGGGTCTGTACCGCGAATTGAGAAACACCGTCATCACCACGTACGGCGATAGCTTCGCGGTGTGCAGCACCGAGTTCACCCGTGAGGGCAGCGACAGGATCGGGCGCCAGCAGCAAAGCTGGGTGAAACTGGCTGGCAGCTGGCGCATCGTGGCTGCGCAAGTCAGCTTGATGAGCTGAAGTGCCACCCGTTCACTGCACGCTGCGACAAAGTGACATACAGTGAGAGCATTACCACTGCCCAATCAAACGCTGGAAACTGGCAACATGAGACGCTGCAGATGGTTGACAACCAGCTGCCAGCCCGCTGCCGAATACCAGACTGCGGGCCGATATGCCAACGCTAGACTCGAATCCCCAAGGAGGCCCGATGCGCTTGCGCGCGGTTCTTTTCGACATGGATGGCACACTGCTCGACAGTGCGCCGGATTTCATCGCCATCTGCCAGGCCATGCGCGCGGAGCGCGGTCTGCCGCCAGTGGCTGAAAAGCTGATTCGCGATCACGTCTCGGGCGGTGCCCGGGCGATGATCCTCAACGCATTCGACATCGACCCATTGAGCAACGGCTTCGAGGCGTTGCGCCTGGAGTTCCTGGAGCGCTATCAGGATCACTGCGCGGTGCTCACCCGCCCCTATGACGGCATCGAGACGCTGCTCGAGGATATCGAGCGCGCCAAACTGATCTGGGGTGTGGTGACCAACAAGCCGCTGCGCTTCGCCGAACCGATCATGCAGCGTCTGGGGCTGGCCGAGCGTTCCTCCCTGCTCATCTGCCCCGACCATGTCACCCGCAGCAAGCCGGATCCCGAGCCGATGATCCTCGCCTGCTCGACCCTGGGGCTGGATCCTGCCAGCGTGCTGTTCGTCGGCGACGACCTGCGTGACATCGAGTCCGGTCGCGACGCCGGCACCAGGACCGCAGCGGTGACCTACGGCTACATCCACCCCGACGATAACCCTCGCCACTGGGGGGCGGACGTGGTGGTCGATCACCCGCTGGAATTGCGCAGGGTGCTCGATCAGGCGCTGTGCAGCTGCTAACCCGGCAGTTGCAAGCCGCGCGCTCACGCACCGTTCACATCTCAGAATACCAAGCTTTGGCTTGAAGCTTGTGGCTTGAAGCTTTTAGCTCTCCGAAGGAGCCTTCCCATGTTCGATTACAGCGCCCGCCCCGATTTGCTCAAGGGGCGGGTGATCCTGGTCACCGGAGCCGGACGCGGCATTGGCGCAGCGGCAGCCCGCACCTATGCGGCACACGGTGCCAGCGTACTGCTGCTCGGCAAGCGCGAGGACAACCTGGCGCGCACCTACGACGCCATCGAGGAGGCAGGCCACCCGCAGCCGGTGGTGATCCCGTTCGACCTGGAAAGCGCCCTGCCGCACCAGTACGACGAACTGGCGGCCATGATCGAGAAGGCATTCGGCAGGCTCGACGGCTTGCTCCACAACGCCTCGATCATCGGCCCACGTACGCCGCTGGAGCAACTGTCCGGCGAGCACTTCATGCGCGTCATGCAGATCAACGTGAATGCCATGTTCATGCTCACCAGCACGCTGCTGCCGCTGCTCAAGCTGTCCAGCGACGCCTCGGTGGTGTTTACATCCAGCAGCGTCGGGCGCAAGGGGCGGGCCTACTGGGGCGCCTACGCGGTCTCCAAGTTCGCCACCGAAGGGTTGATGCAGGTGATGGCCGACGAAGTCGATGGCATCACCGCGATTCGCGCCAACAGTGTCAATCCGGGCGGCACCCGTACCGACATGCGCGCCCAGGCTTACCCGGGCGAGAACCCCGGCAACAACCCGCTGCCCGATGCCATCATGCCGGTCTATCTGTACCTCATGGGCCCGGACAGCAAGGGCATCAATGGCCAGGCTTTCGACGCGCAGTAGCGCGTTCGGTCATGCTGCGGATGGCCTCGCCCCTGGCGGCGAGGTGCCTAACGAGGCGGCGACATTAAATTGTCGTGGCCACCGGGAAACCGGCAAATCATTGCCGTCATTCTGGCGGCGGATTGCCACTAATGGCCCTGTGCCGCCCTACCATAAGCCCAACTCCTTGAACCTAAAGCCTTTTGTAGAGGCCGAAAATACTGGCACGAAATTCGCTCTATTGCTCACAAGCCGTAACGAAGCGCCAGAGGTTCATCAAAATGGTTCCACCCAGCCAGAAAAACATGATCGATTTCGACGCTGCCAAACTGCAGCGCCTCGGTTTCTCGACGCACAAGAACGAGGCGCGCCCGATGAGCCTCCTGCAGCTGCGCCAGCGCTTGGGCCTGCAATTGCAGACCAGCCTGGACGTAGAGCGCATTCTTGGCATGTTCCTGCGTGAGCTGCAGCACCTGCTGCCGGTCGATGCGCTGGGCTACCAGCATTCGAGCAGCGACCTGCGCCTGGACATGGGCCAACAGGCCAATCACTCCGCCACCTACCGACTCAGCCATGAAAGCGAGTACCTGGGCGAGTTGACGTTCCGCCGTCGTCAGCGTTTCTCCGACCAGGAACTGACCCAGCTCGAGTCGATGCTGGCGAGCCTGCTGTTTCCGCTGCGCAACGCACTGCTCTACCGCGTCGCGATCCAGAGCGCCCTGCGCGATCCGCTGACCAACACCGGCAATCGCATTGCCATGGATCAGGTGTTGGGCCGGGAAATCGAGCTGGCCCGTCGCAACACCCAGCCCTTGTCGCTGTTGATGCTGGATATCGACCACTTCAAACGCATCAACGATGAGTACGGCCACAGTGCCGGCGACGAAGTGCTGAAAGCCGTCGCCACCACCCTCAAGGATCAATTGCGCAATATCGACATGGTGTTCCGCTACGGCGGCGAAGAGTTCCTGGTGCTGCTGTCCGGCACGTCCCGCGAGGGTGCCGCGCTGGTCGGCGAGCGCCTGCGCCAGGCAGTGCTGGAGCTGCAGTGCGTGGCCCAGGGCAAACCCATCGAGTTGTCGGTCAGCCTGGGCTGCGCGGCCCTGGGCCCTGGCGAATCGGTCGAAAGCCTGCTCGAGCGAGCGGACAAGGCGCTGTACCACGCCAAGCGCAATGGCCGCAACCGCATGAGCATGGCCAGCTGATAGAAGCTTCGCTGGTCCGGGAAATCAAAAGGGCCCCACTCCTGACGGATGGGGCCCTTTTTCATGGCCGCTGTACCAGCGGCCAGGCGATCAGTCACTGCGGCTTGCGGCTACCACGACCGAACCCCGGACGCTGACCTTCGCCTGCCGGGCGACCGCGGCCCTTGTCGGCACCTGCCGGCTTGCGCGGTGCGCGTTCGCCGGATTGGGCACGCTCGCCACGCGGTTTGCCGGGTTTCTTGCCGACGTCACGTGGGCGCTCGGCCACTGGCGTGCCACGCGAGGGCTCGCTGCGGCCCTCTCCGCGCGCTGCGCGAGGTGCACGCGTCGGGCGTTCGCCCTGCTCGTCACGCGCGCCACGACCACTGCCGGTTCCCTGAGTGGGAGCAGCAGCGCCAGGGCGCAGGGTGCGCGCCGGACGCTCACCCCGGCCAATGGGCTTGGCGGCCTTACGCTGCAGACGATCGAGCTTCTCGCGGGTCTTTTCCTTCATTTCCGGCAGAGCCACTGGCTTGAGGCCGACTTCCTCGCTGAGGATGTCGACCTCGCGCTGGCCCATTTCGCGCCAGCGGCCCATTGGCAAGTCGGAAGTCATGAACACCGGACCGAAACGCACCCGCTTCAGACGACTGACCACCAGCCCCTGGGACTCCCACAGGCGACGCACCTCACGGTTGCGCCCTTCCATGACCACACAGTGGTACCAGTGGTTGAAACCTTCGCCCCCGGGCGCTTCCTTGATATCGGTGAACTTCGCCGGGCCGTCTTCGAGCATCACGCCGGCCTTGAGGCGTTCGATCATCTCCTCGTCGACTTCGCCCCGTACGCGTACCGCGTACTCACGGTCCATCTGATAGGACGGGTGCATCAGGCGGTTGGCCAGCTCACCGTCGGTGGTGAACATCAGCAGACCGGTGGTATTGATGTCGAGACGGCCGATGTTGATCCAGCGGCCTTCTTTCGGACGCGGCAAACGATCGAATACGGTTGGACGTTTTTCCGGGTCGTCGCGGGTGCAGATCTCACCGTCGGGCTTGTTGTAGATCAGCACGCGGCGTACGGTTTCCGCCGCTTCTTCGCGGCGCAGCACGCGGCCGTCGATGGCAATGGCGTCGTGCAGATCGACGCGCTGGCCCAGGGTGGCATCTTTGCCGTTGACCTTGACCCGGCCAGCACTGATCCAGGACTCGATTTCGCGGCGCGAAGCAAGGCCCAGGCGAGCCAGGACTTTCTGCAGTTTTTCGCCAGCGGGGCTGTATTCTTCGGTTTCACTCATCTGGGCACCTCCCGGTGTTCTCTGGTGATAGGACGATCATGTCGTCGAAGGGGCGCGCATCATACGCGGATCAGGCGCTCGACGCACCTGGCGCCAGAGCATAGCTGAGCAAATGACGGCGTCCAGCCAGTATCGTACTCAGCGCTTGCGCCGGGCTTTCGGGCCAAGCGAGATCAGGCGCATATCCGCTTCGGCCATCACCAGGCGCTGTTCAGCCTTGTCGAGTTTCTTCCAGGCCTTTATCTCGGTCTTGCTACGCCCGCAACCCAGGCAGATGCCGTCATCGAATTTGCAGACGCTGATGCAGGGGTCTTTCATGGGCGCTCTTCACGGCTGTCATCCTCAGCTGTAGAGACATCACCCTGCTCTTCGCGGTTCGGCTCTTCGTCACCGCGCGCCAGGTCATCGAAATCGGTTTTCAGGCCCTGCTCCATGGCATCGAGTTCAGCCAGCAGCGAACCGAAGCTGGTCTCGGCAGCGGCTTCGGAGCGGCTATCCGCTTCAGGCTCTTCGCCCAGGGCAAGATCGGCACGAGCCTGCAGGCTCGGCGGTACGTCCGGATCGTCAAGGATCGGCTCGGGCTCCAGCTCGCGCAACGCGGCCAGGGGCGGCAACTCATCGAGGCTCTTCAGATTGAAGTGATCGAGAAAGCCCTTGGTGGTGGCGAACATCGCTGGCCTGCCGGGCACCTCCCGGTAGCCCACCACGCGAATCCACTCGCGCTCCTGGAGGGTCTTGACGATCTGGCTGTTGACCGCCACGCCACGGATCTCTTCGATCTCGCCGCGGGTGATCGGCTGACGGTAGGCGACCAGTGCCAGGGTTTCCAGCATGGCCCGGGAATAACGCTGGGGGCGCTCCTCCCACAGACGCCCCACCCAGGTGGAGAGGTTCTCGCGGATCTGCAGGCGGTAACCGGAGGCTACCTCCTTGAGTTCGAACGCCCGTCCCTTGCAACTGCCGCCCAGCATCGCCAGCGCTTTCCTGAACACATCCGCCTCGGGCCGTTCGGCCTCTTCGAACAGCTCCATCAGCCGTTCCAGGGACAAGGGCTTGCCAGCGGCCAGCAGCAGGCCTTCGAGCAGGGTGGAGAGTTGCTTGGGATCGGACAGGTTCATCGTCTGGATAAGGTCTGCTTGGGTGCGGGGCGGCGCCAGCTTAGCAAATCAGCGGGCGCCACACCGTCATTGGCTGACGATCTCGCTCGCCGCGATGATTTCGGCAACCAGCACCCGCTCCGGGCCATGCAGGTAGTATTCCGCCTCGGCTGGCTCGCGCAACCGCATGAACTCGGTTTCTCCGACCTGCATGGTGTGCCCTGCCTCCATCTGCGCGCCACTCTGGATCAGATAACCGAGCACGTTATTGAAGATATCCATGTAGCGCTCGCCCTCATGGTGGCCGGCAGCAAGGGCGGCGAAATCCGGCTGGCCGAAGGCGTCGCTGCCATAGGTACGCATCCACACGCCCTGCACACCCTCGACCTGGTATTTCACGAAGCCGCAATAGAGCATGGTCAGGGGCAGATCGCGAAGGATCTCGAGGCTGTGCTCGCCCATGTCGTCATCGGCGAACATGGCGGCCGGCAACGAGGTATGCGCAGTCTCGTTGAGCACCGCCAGCGCGCCGAAACCGCTCAGCGCACCGGCCACGCCAGCCAGGGCCACGTATTGCTCAAGCGGATCGGTTTCGTGCCCCGCGTAGTACAGCAGGATGTGGCTGGCCTGCTGGCGCACCTGATCCTTGACCTGTTGCGGGTAGTGCGCCGGGGCAACACATGCTTCCACGGCGTCGGCGGGAAACGGCTGGTCGAAACCGACCATTTTCACCACATGGGGGCCCCAGCCGGCCAGGGCGAAGAATTGCTCGACGTCGCCGCTGATGTCGCAACGGGCACCGCTCATGCTCGGATGATAACGACGCAAGGCTGCGCTCAGTTGCGCCTCGGTGATCGCCAGGGGTTGGGCGAACAGCACTTGCAGGCTGAGCGGGTTCTCGATACCTGGCTTGGCTACCAGTTCGCCGACGTCGGCATTGCCGCCATCATGGCGGCCGAAGAAACGGGAAAACAGACTCATCGAATCGTCCTAAATTCATGGTGGGGGGGGCGTGTTACGGAAATGGCGCTCGGAGAATGCGACTCAGGGCGAGTCGAGCAGTTCCTCGTGGTCGTGTTCGATGCGCAAACGTACGTGCACGGCGGCGAATGCTTCGTTCTGCACCAGTTCCACCAGCGATTCCTTGACCAGTTCAAGAATCGCCATGAAGGTGACCACGACCCCCAGGCGCCCTTCCTCGGCCGTGAACAGCTCGACGAAGGGCACGAACTCGCCGCCTCTGAGGCGCTCCAGCACCTCGCTCATGCGCTCGCGGGTCGACAACGCCTCGCGGCTGACCTGATGGCTCTCGAACATGTCGGCGCGGCGCAGCACCTCGGCCATGGACACCAGCAACTCCTGCAGGCTGACCTGCGGCAGCAGCTTGCGCGCCCGCGCATCGGGCGCCTCGACCTGCGGAACGCTAAGGTCACGGCCGACCCTGGGCAAGGTGTCGATGCCTTCGGCCGCCGCCTTGAAACGCTCGTACTCCAGCAGCCGGCGGATCAGTTCGGCACGCGGATCGTCCTCCTCCGCTTCGGCTTGCGAGGAGCGCGGCAGGAGCATGCGCGACTTGATCTCGGCGAGCATGGCGGCCATCACCAGGTATTCGGCGGCCAGCTCCAGGCGCACGCTGTGCATCAACTCGACATAGCCCATGTACTGGCGGGTGATCTCCGCCACGGGAATATCCAGCACGTCGATGTTCTGTTTGCGAATCAGGTAGAGCAGCAGGTCCAGCGGGCCTTCGAAGGCTTCGAGAAACACCTCCAGGGCGTCCGGCGGAATGTACAGATCCACCGGCAGTTCGGTGAGCGCCTGCCCATAGACCAGGGCAAAGGGCAGTTCCTGTTGAGCACCGGCCTGGCTGTCGACCTGTTCGGCAGGGGCGGACATCGGTTCAGCGCCGCTCGGCAAAGGGTGACGGATCGCCACAGCCAACGCGAATCACCTCGGGCTCGTCATCCACCAGGCTGATGACCGTGGAGGCTTCCAGACCGCCGAAACCGCCGTCGATGATCAGATCCACCTGATGCTCGAGGATCTGGCGCATTTCGTAGGGATCGCTCATGGGCAGATCCTCGCCGGGCAGGATCAGGCTGACACTCATCATCGTCTCGCCCAGTTCCTCCAGCAGCGCCGACGCGATCGGATGATTGGGCACGCGCAGGCCGATGGTGCGGCGCTTGGGATGCAGCAGCATGCGCGGCACTTCCCGGGTGGCGTTGAGAATGAAGGTGTAGGGACCCGGCGTGTGGTTCTTGAGCAGGCGAAAGGCGGCGGTGTCCACCTTGGCGAAGCTGCTGAGCTGCGACAGGTCGCGGCACACCAGGGTAAAGTTGTGTTTGTCATCGAGTTGGCGCAGGCGGCGAATGCGCTCCAGCGCACTCTTGGCGCCCATCACGCACCCCACCGCGTAGGACGAGTCGGTGGGATAGACCACCACACCGCCGTTACGGATGATTTCGACCGCCTGCTTGATCAGGCGGGCCTGTGGACTCTCCGGGTGGATCTGGAAAAACTGGCTCATGGCAACGGGCTCTCAAACGGCATCGACAGACGGGGCGCAGGCGAACCGCGTCCAGATGGGGGACAGGTCAGCGGGCAGGGGCCGGCACAACCCCAGCTCCGACCAGTCGCCAGGCGCGTGGAAATCGCTGCCGATACTGGCCAGCAGACCGAACTCGCGCGCCAGGATCGCCAGGCCACCGACCTGCTCCGCAGGCTGCATGCCGTTGACCACTTCCAACGCATGACCACCAGCCGCCGCAAAGGCGGTCACCAGCTTGCGCCGCTTGCTGCGGGTGAAATCGTATTGCCAGGGATGGGCCAGGCTGATCCATGCGTTGGACTGGCGCAGGGTCTCGAGCGTTTCATCTAACGTCGGCCAATGCTGCTTGACGTCGCCCAGTTTGCCAGAGCCCAGCCACTTGCGGAACGCATCGGCACGGTCCTTGACGTAACCGCCGCGCACCAGGAATTCGGCGAAATGCGGACGCGCCGGCGCGTTGCCGCTTTCGCCCTGAGCCTGTTGAATGGCCCGCGCACCTTGCAGCGCGCCATCCATGCCCTTGAGCGCCAGGCGCCGGGAAATCTCTTCGGCGCGCAGCCAGCGCCCCTGATGCAAGTCGGCGATCGCCTGGCGCAATGCCGGCGCTTCACGGTCGAAGGCATAACCCAGCACATGGATGGTCGCACCGCCCCAGGTGCAGGACAGCTCGATGCCATTGACCAGCCGCACCCCCAGCGCACTGGCCGCCGCGCAGGCCTCGTCGAGCCCCTCGAGGGTATCGTGGTCGGTGAGTGCCAGCATGCGCACGCCGCGTCCGTGCGCACGGGCGACCACCTCGGCAGGCGACAGGGCGCCATCCGAGGCGGTGCTGTGACAATGGAGATCAACCTGCATAAGGGGCGCTTTCCCGATGATTCATGTTTGTTATTATGCCCCGGCCAGCGGATTCTTGCTGGCACTGCACAGCGTTGCCGCCCGATGTTTCCGCACACAAGGATCGACATGCTCTACGCCATCATCGCCACCGACGTGGAAAACTCCCTGGACCGCCGCCTCTCCGTGCGCCCCGCTCATCTGGCGCGGCTGGAACAGTTGAAAAGCGAAGGCCGGCTGATCCTCGCCGGCCCACACCCGGCCATCGACAGCAACGATCCCGGCCCGGCAGGTTTCACCGGCAGCCTGGTGGTCGCCGAATTCGAGTCGCTGCACGCCGCGCGCGCCTGGGCCGATGCCGACCCTTACCACGACGCCGGCGTCTACGCCGAGGTGGTGGTCAAGCCGTTCAAGCACGTGCTGCCGTGACCAGGAGTCGTCACCTCTTACCATGAGCAATCTGCTGCTGATCGACGACGACGTCGAACTCTGTGACCTGCTGGCCAGTTGGCTGACCCAGGAAGGCTTCCAGGTCACCGCCTGCCACGACGGCCAGAGTGCCCGCCAGGCACTCGCCCGCAACGCCCCTGATGCCGTGGTACTGGATGTGATGCTGCCAGACGGCAGCGGCCTCGAGCTGCTCAAGCAGCTACGCAGCGAACACCCCGAACTGCCCGTGCTGATGCTGTCGGCTCGCGGCGAGCCGCTGGATAGGATCCTCGGCCTGGAACTGGGGGCCGACGATTACCTGGCCAAACCCTGCGACCCGCGCGAGCTGACCGCCCGCCTGCGTGCCGTGCTGCGCCGCAGCCTGCCACCGGCGACGTCCAGCCAACTGGAACTGGGCGACCTGCGTTTCAGCCCGGCCCGCGGTGTGGCGGCGCTTGGCGAAGACGGCCAGGAGATCGTCCTGACCCTGTCCGAGAGCCGGGTCCTCGAAGCACTGCTCAGGCAGCCCGGCGAGCCGGTGGACAAGCAGGTGCTCGCGCAGCTGGCCCTGGGTCGCAAGTTGACCCTTTACGACCGCAGCCTGGATATGCACGTCAGCAACCTGCGCAAGAAGATCGGCCCGCACCCGGACGGACGACCACGCATCATCGCTCTGCGCAGCCGCGGTTACTACTACGCGATCTGACGGCCTGTGCAAAGTCTCGCGAGCCAGAACCAAGGATGGCCTGACAGGACACTATGGGTCCGAAGCCGCCTTTCGTAGGGTGGACGACGCTTCATCCGTCCACCAACCTAGCGATCGCAATGGTGGATGAAAAGAGCGTCATCCACCCTACATGCTGCGCCTGGCCTGACCGGCAACAAAGTGGCCGAAGCGGTCATCGGCGCAGTATCTGTGGGAGCGGGCGGGGACGCCCAGTCCATGCCCGCGATTTCTCGCGCGCATGGCGCGCTCCCACAGTGGATCGGCGAACGGCCGCTACCGCCTTGTTGCGGTCGCACCTGTTACGTCTGCAGGCGGCACGCAGCAGATCATGAACAGGTTCTGAGCGATTTACACAGCCCGGCGTCTCTTTACCCTGCCTTTACCTTGGCTGACCGCGCATTACCTTGAAGGCCCTAATCTGGGCACATCCGGCAACTGGCCGGTTTCGAGACAAGGAGATACACCATGCGCAAGACCATGACCGCCCTGCTCCTCGCCATGACCCTGCCGACCCTGGCAATGGCTGCTCCTGGTGGTGACCATCGCCCCGATGGTGATCGCGGCCCGCGGTTCTTCCATGAGCTGGATCTGAGCAAGGACCAGGAGCGCCAGGTACACAAGCTGATGGAGGAACAGAGACGCGACAACCGCGAACTCACCCAGCGCTACCTGGACAAGCTGCCGGCCGCCGACAAGCAGGCCCTGCAAACCGAGCGCAAGGCATCCCGTGACAAGCAGCAGGCCGCCATTCGCGCTCTACTGACACCGCAACAGCAGAAGACTTTCGATGAGCAGGAAGCCAAGATGAAGGAGCGCAGGGCCGACCGCGAAGCCTTCGAGGCCTGGAAAGCCGAGCACAAGAAAGCCAACTGATTTCAACGATCCGCCGCCTGGCCGCCAGGCGGCACCTATCATCCGCCTGCGCCACTCACCTGGCGCAGGCTTCTGGCGTTTTCAGGAGTTCATGTGCGTTCAATGTTCTGGCGGATTCTCGGCAGTTTCTGGCTGGCGATCGCCCTGGTGGCAGGCCTGTCCATGCTGCTTGGCCGCGCCCTGAATCAGGACGCCTGGATTCTCAATCAGCACCCCGGCCTGGAAAACCTGCCCGCCCAATGGGCCCAGGCCTACGAGAACGACGGTGCACGCGCCGCGCAGGACGTGCTGGAACAGCGCAAGCGACACTTTCGCATCGACACCCAGGTCTTGACGGAAACCGGCCAGCCCGTGGTTCGCGGCACCTTCCCGCCCCGTGCCGCCGCCTTCGAGGAACGCAACGAGGGCGAACGCCGCCTACCCTGGCGACGCCTGACCACCGACTACACCAGCCCAATGAGCGGCGAAACCTACCTGTTCATCTACCGCATCCCACACCCGGAACTGGACGCCTGGCACCGTGGCAGCCTGCTCTGGCCGCTGAGTGCGCTGGGTATCGCGCTGGTGGTACTGACCCTGTTCAGCCTGCTGTTGACGCTGTCCATCACACGCCCGCTGAATCGCCTGCGCGGCGCGGTACACGACCTTGGGCAGACCGCCTACCAGCAGAACAGCCTGGCACGCCTGGCCAGCCGCGGTGACGAGTTCGGCGTGCTGGCCAACGACTTCAACCGCATGGGCGCGCGCCTGCAGGATCTGATCGGCAGCCAGCGCCAGTTGTTGCGTGACGTCTCCCACGAGCTGCGTTCGCCGCTCGCCCGGCTGCGTATCGCCCTGGCGCTGGCGGAACGCGCCGAGGCGGCCGAACGGGAGAAACTATGGCCACGGCTGATTCGCGAATGCGACCGCCTGGAAGACCTGATCAGTGAAATCCTCGCCCTCGCCCGTCTCGATGCCGAACCCGGCTCGGCGCAGAGCATCGAACTGGCGCAACTCGTCGGCAAGCTGCGCGAGGACGTGAAGCTCAGCCACCCCGAACAGCAACTGGACGTCAGCCTGCAGCCGGGCATGCATTTGCAGGGCTGGCCGGCCATGCTCGAGCGGGCGCTGGATAACCTGCTGCGCAATGCCCTGCGCTTCAATCCCAGCGGGCAACCCATCGAATTGAACTTCGTACGCCGCGGCCACGAGGTGCATCTGGAAGTCCGCGATCACGGCCCCGGTGTCGCCGATCAGCACCTGGCCCAGCTCGGCGAACCCTTCTTCCGCGCTCCCGGCCAGAGCGCCGCCGGTCACGGCCTCGGCCTGGCCATCGCACGCAGGGCCGCAGAGCGCCATGGCGGCCGTCTGCAACTCGACAACCACCCGAGCGGCGGCTTCAGCGCCAAGCTGATTCTGCCGCTGGAGGCGGCGGTTTGACGCCTAACACGTGAGCCTGCTTGGTGGCGGTCATTCGGGGCTCACCGTGGCAGCGGGCCGTGCCCGTGATTCGCGCGCATGGCGCGCTCCCACACAAGCAGGCCACCCTCCATTGTCGATGGCTGCCAGGCTCCTGCGTGGCCACGCGCGGTACTGGACGCGGAACGTGGCAACGATCTCATCGTCTGTCTCAAGGCCTCCAGACGGCACTCTTCACATCGACCCGTTTGGGCAGCAGGCGGTTTTCCAGAAACAGGTCGGCGGTACGTTGCTGGGCGGCGATGATCTCGTCGCTGAGCGCAATGGGCGGCGACGCCGGGCGATGGCTGAAGGTGCGTTCGATCACCGCTTCGGGCAAGCCCATGAAACGCGACAGCAGGCGGATGCTGGCAACCTTGTCGTCGCGGGTCAGCGCCTCGGCGCGGCCCAGCTCGTCGAGCAGTTTCGCGATGAATGCCGGGTTGGCCTGCGCATAGGGCCGCGCGGCGAGGAAAAACGGGCCGAGCAGGCCGAGATCCTCGCCATTGGCCAGCAGGCGCGCCTTGCCTTGCAGCTCGATGGCTGAATAGAACGGGTCCCAGATGGCCCAGGCATCCACACTGCCGCGTTCGAAGGCCGCGCGGGCGTCCGCCGGCGCCAGGTACGTCGGCTGGATATCGGCGAAACTCAGGCCTTCACGCCGCAGTGCGCGCAGGAGCAGGTTGTGCGCACTGGAGCCCTTCTGCAACGCCACCTTGCGGCCCTTGAGTTGCTTCACCGAGTGGATCGGGCTGTCCTTCGCCACCAGAATCGCTTCGGCCCGGGGCTTGGGCGGCTCGGCGGCGATGTACAGCAGATCGGCACCGGCTGCCTGGGCGAAGAGCGGCGGAATATCGCCGGTGGCGCCGATGTCCAGGCTGCCGATGTTCAGCGCTTCGAGCATCTGCGGGCCCGCCGGGAACTCGATCCACTGCACCTTGGTGTCGGCGAAGCGCTGTTCCAGCAGGCCGTGCTCCTTGGCCAGCACCAGACTGACCGAGCCTTTCTGATAGCCGATGCGCAAGGTCTGCGGGTCGGCATGTGCAGCCTGGGCAAGACCGAGCAGCGCCAGTGCGGCAACCGCTAACTTCATACCTTTCATGCTCACTCCTGCCAGTCGGTCGACGGTTTTTCCCAGAGGTTGATGCCGCCCTCGACGGCGTAACGGTCGATCTCCGCCAGTTCCTCGGCGCTGAACGCCAGGTTGTCCAGCGCCGCGACGTTCTCGATGATCTGCTCCGGCTTGCTCGCGCCGATCAGCGCCGAGGTGACCCGCGGATCGCGCAACGTCCAGGCCAGCGCCAACTGCGCCAGACTCTGGCCGCGACGTTGGGCGATTTCGTTGAGGGCGCGGGCACGAGCAATGTTGTCGTCGGACAGATGCTCGGGCCGCAGTGACGCGCCACCCGGGCGATTGACCCGGGCGTCGGCGGGAATGCCATCGAGGTACTTGTCACTGAGCAGCCCCTGGGCCAGCGCGGTGAACACGATCACCCCGGCGCCCTCCTCCTCGGTCGCCGTCAGCAGATCCTTCTCGATCCAACGATTGAACAGGTTGTAGGCCGGCTGATGGATCAGCAGCGGCACGTTGCGCGCCCGTAACAACGCGGCGATTTCCTGGGTCTTGCCCGCCGAATAGGAGGAGATGCCGATGTACAGCGCCTTGCCCTGCTCGACGATGCTGGCCAGTGCCCCGGCGGTTTCTTCCAGCGGCGTGTGCGGGTCGAAGCGGTGCGAATAGAAGATGTCGACGTAGTCCACGCCGAGGCGCTGCAGGCTCTGATCGAGGCTGGAAATCAGGTACTTGCGCGAACTGCCGCCCTGCCCGTAGGGGCCGGGCCACATGTCCCAGCCGGCCTTGGTGGAGATGATCAGCTCATCACGGTACTGCCTGAAATCCTCACGCAGCAAACGGCCGAAATTGCTCTCGGCGCTGCCATAGGGCGGCCCATAGTTGTTGGCCAGATCGAAGTGATTGATCCCCAGATCGAACGCCGTACGCAGCAGCGCGCGCTGGGTGTCGATGGGCGTGGCGTCACCGAAGTTATGCCACAGGCCCAGAGACAGGGCCGGCAGCACCAGGCCACTGCGGCCGACGCGGCGGTACGGGACACGCTCGTAGCGCTGCGGGTTGGCGATGTAGGTCATCAGAGGTTCTCCATCAGGGAATGAGTGCCGGTTGCGCAGCGGGCAGGTGGTACCACTCGAGGCCCACGGCGCTGCGATGCTTGAAACCATGCCAGTAGCTGTGATCGGCCTGCTGGCGGCCCTCGCCGTCCAGCGACCATGTGCCGTCGATGGCCAGTGGCGTCAGATCGAGATAGGCCTTTCTGTCCAGCCCCTTGAGCTGCTGGTCGAGAAACGCCAGAACGAAATGCTGGTTGATGTTGTTGATCCGCGCACTGTCCCACACCGGCTCCGCATAGGCGGAGAAATCGTCGGGATGACTGCTGGCGGCAGGCGGTGGCGGATTCGGCGCCACGTTATGGCGTGCATTTTGATAGACCAGCAGATAGCGCTCGGCATTCACCGCGCCGTCTACCAGGCGCCTGATACCGTCGCGATAACCGGAGACGTCATCCTGGTCACCGGCGACGAACAGGCTCGGCACCCGCAGGCCAGCCAGGCCGGCCTGATCGAAGATGCCCTGCCGCCCGCCCCAGGGCGCGAACAGCACCAACGCCTTGATCCGTGTATCTCGGCCACCCTCGTAAACGTTGTTTCCGGCACGTCGCGACTCGAGCGCGGAGCCCGGCACCAGGCTGCTGGCCACCGCGCTGACTCCGGCGCCGGCGGCATTCAATGCGCCGTAGCCGCCCATGGAGTAACCCAGCAAAGCGCTGCGCTGCACGTCCAGATGCCCGGCCAGGAAGCTGTCACTGCCAGCCTCGCTCAAGGCGCTCAACTGCTGGAGCACGAACAGATCGTCCAGCGGGCGATTGAGCAGTGTGCTGGCGAAGCCGGCCTTGTCCGCCCGGGTCGACTCCGGGTGGTCGATGGCCGCCACCACGTAGCCGTGGGAGGCCAGGTGCTCGGTCAGGTAGCTCATCTGCAGACGCGAGCCCGGGTAGCCGTGGGAGACGATGACCAGCGGGTAACGGCCCTCGCTGGCCGGCGCGTTGCGCAACGCCCGGCCCTGGAACTCGAACGGCGTGTTGGGCCGCCTGGGGTCGTTGGCACCGGCACCCAGCACGTCGCGGTAGGTGGTCAGCTCCTGTTGTCCGGCCGGCAGTTGCGCGGGATACCAGATTTCCAGGCGCAGCCTTCGCTCGTAACGTGGCGCGGGATTCCTGGCATCGATGGACAGCACGTCGAGTTGATCGCGGTTTACCAGCTCAAGGGTACGTACCCCCACATGATACTCGCCGCGCGCGGCAAGCTCGGGGGCGTCGGGGCGGGCGTCGCCATACAGCGCGAACGCGCTGCCGGGAACCCCGAGGGCGAACAGACAGGCGAGGACGAGTTTCATCGATTTTCCTGTGCGAAGAAACGGTTCTGCGGCGCATTCAGGCCCAGGTGATCGCGCAGGGTACGGCCTTGGTACTCGCGGCGGAACAGCCCCCGGCGCTGCAGTTCGGGCACCACCTGCGTGGCGAAATCTTCCAGACCGGCAGGCAGATGCGGTACCAGCACGTTGAAGCCGTCGGCGCCGCGCTCCTCGAACCAGGCCTGTAGTTCATCGGCGATCTGCGTGGGCGTGCCGATCAGGCTGTAATGCCCGCGCCCGCCAGCGATACGCCGCCCCAGTTGCGCCAGGGTCAGGTTCTCCGCCCCTGCCAGCTCGGTCAGCAGTTTCTGCCGGCTCTGCTGACCATTCTCGGTCAGCGGCAGCTCCGGCAGCGGACCATCGGCCGGGTAGCCGGACAGATCGAAGTTGCCCAGCATGCGCCCCAGCAGCGCGATGCCGACCTGTGGTTCGACCAGGTCCTGGAAACGCTCGAATTTCTCGCGGGCTTCGCCCTCGCTCTGACCGACCACCACGAACACGCCGGGCATGATCTTCAGCGAATCCTCGCGGCGCCCGAAGCCGTGCAACCGACCCTTGAGATCGGCATAGAACGCCTGGGCCTTGGCCAGCGAGGTCTGCGCCGTGAAGACCACTTCGGCGGTCTCTGCGGCGAGCTGCCGACCGGTTTCCGAGGAGCCCGCCTGAACGATCACCGGTCTGCCCTGGGGCGAGCGGGCCACGTTCAGCGGCCCGCGTACCTTGAAGTGCTCTCCCTGATGGTCGAGCACATGCAGTTTGGCCGGATCGAAGAACTGGCCGCTTGCCTTGTCGTGCAGGAAGGCGTCATCCGCCCAGCTGTCCCAGAGCCCGGTGACCACATCATGGAACTCCCGCGCGCGGGCATAGCGCTCGGCGTGGGGAATGTGCGCGTCGCGGCCGAAGTTGTAGGCCTCGGCGGCGGCGTCCGAGGTCACCAGGTTCCAGCCCGCGCGACCACCGGAGAGCTGGTCGAGGGAGGCGAACTTGCGGGCCACGTGATAGGGCTCGTTGTAGCTGGTGGTCACCGTGCTGATCAGGCCGATGCGCTCGGTCACCGCGCTCAGCGCAGAAAGCAGCGTCAGCGGTTCGAAATGCGCCGAGCGCGGCATCCGGCTGGCGATGGCATCGGTCGGTGCGGCCACGCTGTCGGCCACGAACAGCGCGTCGAAGCAGGCCGCTTCGGCGATCTGCGCAGTACGTTTGTACACCGAGAAATCCAGCGGATCGGCTGGTACATCCGGATGGCGCCAGGCAGCGACGTGGTGCCCGGTGGCCATGAGAAAGGCACCAAGGCTGAGCCGGCGGGTGGATCGAGTCATGATGAATCCCTGGGTGAATGCATGACCGCCCTGCCGTTCTGTCGGCTCGGGCGGGTTGCGCACGCGAGACAGGCGCACCGACTGCTTGGGCGCACCTGACTTGCATCAAAAGTCTTTACGTAACTGCACACCGAAATAGCGTTGATCGTCACGGGGCGCCATACGATAGATATGGTTACCGCCCGAGGCCAACAGGGTGGAGTAGGACTTGTCGGTGAGGTTCTTCGCCAACAGCGCCACACGCCAGCCATCGTTGTAGTTGGCCAGGGCCACGCTGGCATTCCAGATGCCGTAGGCGCTCTGGGTGGTGCCTGGGTTCTGGTCGAGGCTGTACTGCACCTTGTCCTGCCAGCTGTAGTCCGAGCTCAGTTCCACGTCCAGGCCGTTGTCCAGCGGGATGCTGTAGTCGGCACGCACGTAGCTCTTCCAGTCCGGCGTGAACGGCAATGGCGAGCCATCGATATCGCAGGTTGCCGCAGCGCCCGGCGGGCACTGGAAGCTGTCGACCCGCGCCTTGGTGTAGGCAACGGCACCGGACAGTTTCAGCTGACGAGTGGCCTGCAGGCTGTAGTCCAGCTCGACGCCCTGGGTCTTGACGCTGCCAGCGTTGATCAGGCGGGTGACCACCTGATTGGCCACGGTGTCGAAGAAGTTGGCCTGGTAGTTATCGTAATCGGTGTGGAATACCGCGAGGTTGGTGATCAGGCGGTTGTTCCAGGCGGTGCTCTTCAGGCCGATTTCGTACGAATCCGAGGTCTCCGGTTTCAGCGCCTCGGTATCGCGCGGCTGCATGTTGAAGAACACGTTGTAGGCTGGCCCCTTGTAACCACGCGAGTAGGTGGCGTAGCCCATCAGGTTGTCGGTGAAGTCGTACTGACCGCCGATACGGCCGGTCCAGCCATCTTCATCGACCGAACCGGAGCTGCGCGTCGCTGGCTGGATGCCGGTGACTGCCGTGGCCGATGTGGAGGCGCGACGGTGATCGTACTCGACGTCGTCATGGGTCCAGCGCAGACCGAGGATGCCGCGCAAATCATCGGTGAAATGGAAGGTGTTCTCGCCAAACACCGCGTAGCTGTCGTTGGTCACGCTGTAATCGGCACGGCCGTTGTTGGTAACGCCGCCGTTGATCGATTCACGGCGATAGACCTCATCCGAACGGCCATGCATGTAGAAGGCGCCCACCACGTATTCGAGAAATTCGCCTTTTGGCGAAGCCAGGCGCAGCTCCTGAGAATACTGGTCGTAGCGTACGTCGCCCTTGTCGTGAGAGGCAGTGGTCGGCAGTTGGGCACTGCGGTCGCCATCCTGGTACTGGGTGTTGTCCCAGCCGCGCCAGGCAGTGATCGAGGTCAGCGTGAAATCACCCAGGCTCCAGTCGGCCTGCCCGGACAAGCCGGTATTGGTGTCCTCGACGTGGGTCTTGTAGTCGCTGTTGATCTTGCTGTTGTGCTCGCTCGGCCGCAAACCGGCGGCCAGGGCCGGCGCGGTGGTCGAGACGATGATGCCGCTGGGAATGGTGTCTTCGCCTTCCAGGTAATCACCGATCAGGGTGAATGTGAAATCCTCGTTGGGCTCGAACTGCAGCTTGCCACGCACGCCCTTGCGGTCGTAACCGTTGACGTCATGGCCATTGGCGACATTCTCGACGTTGCCGTCGTAGCGGCCCCACAGGGTACTCAGCGACCCCTTGAGGGTGTCGGTCAACCGGCCGCCGATGCCGAAGCGCAGGCGGTTTTCGTTGCCACCACCGAAGTGCGAGTAATCCACATAACCGCGGGTCTCCTCGGGCGCCTCACGGGTAACGATGTTGAGGACGCCAGCCGAGGCGTTCTTGCCGAACAAGGTGCCTTGAGGGCCACGCAGCACCTCGATGCGCTCGAGATCGAGCAGGTCCAGGGTCGACTGACCCGGCCGGCCGAACACCACGCCGTCGACCACCGTCGCCACCGTCGGCTCGACACCCGGCGAGGTGGAGATGGTGCCCACACCGCGAATGAACAGCGAGGTGTCCTTGTTCGATGCACCTGAGCGGAAGTTCAGGGTAGGCACCTGCTGCACGATGCTGGCGACGCCGTTGCGATTGTCACGTTCGAGCTGCTCGCCATCGACCACCGACACGGCGACCGGCACGTCCTGCAGGGATTGCTCGCGGCGGGTCGCGGTGACCGTCACGGCTTTCAACGAGGTGGCGGCGGGCTCGCTTGGCTCGGCCGCCCAGAGCGGTGCGGCCCCGGAAGCGAGCACCACGGCGACCGCCAGTGGGTGGAGGGAAATCGAACCACGGAGGCGGCGCGCACTGCGGGCGGCCGGCAAAAATGCGTTATGCATGGCGTTCACTGCCTGATTGACCGAGTGATGCTCGCCCCATGGCGAGCGTACTGCACACAGTCGTCAACGGATCTCGCTCGTGCGAGTGGCAGTCATGCGACAAGGGTGCGATGCGCTGTTAGCGCTAACAGGGCAAAGTGTGGAGAGGCCCCCAGAGATCGTCAAATACTAAAAAATGCTTTTTATATTCCAAAAAAATAAATATCCAGGATCGCCACGCCCTCTTCTGTTAGCGCTAACGCTGCAGTATGTTGAGCGCCCGAGTCGCATGCAGGATCAGCCCATGTCGCGCCCTCCAGCCGATTCACCGCGCAAGAGACGCGGCGCTGGCCGTATTACCCTGAGCAGCGTCGCAGAGCGCGTCGGCGTGTCCTCGATCACCATCTCGCGCTACTTCAACCAGCCGGATCAGGTGTCCGAGGAACTGCGTGAGCGCATCCGCAGTGCGGTGGACGAATTGGGCTATGTGCCCAACCTGGTGGCTGGCGGGCTGGCATCCGCGCGGGGGCGGATCGTCGGCATGGTCATCCCGAACATCTCCGGGCCGATCTTCGCCCAGACCATCCAGGGCTTCAGCGACACCCTCAGCCGCCACGGCTACCAGTTGCTGCTGGCTTCCAGCTATTTCAGCGAAGAACAGGAAGAAAGCGCAGTGCGCGCCTTTCTCGGCTGGTCGCCGGCCGCTCTGGTGGTCACCAGCCACTTCCACAGCGCCGGGACGGAGAAGATGCTGGCTGATGCCGACATCCCGCTGGTGGAGATCTGGGACTACCGCCCCGAGCGGGCGCCCCTGCAGGTGGGTTTTCTGCATTACGAAGTGGGCGTCAGCGCCGCCCGCTATCTGCTCGACAAGGGCTACCGGCGCATCGCGTTCGTGCAGAACAGCGTGCCGGGGGATTTCAGCGCGCTGGAGCGCCGCGACGGCTATGCCGATACCTTGCGGGCAGCAAGTCTCGAACCTTGGGCGTTCGCACCGGATGAGAACCTGCAACCCTTCGAGGCGGGCAAGCAGGCAATGGAAAGCCTGATGCAAGGGGCGCAGCGCCCGGATGCGATCATCTTCGCCAACGACAACCTGGCCGCTGGCGGCCTGCTCGCCGGCCGCCGCGCCGACCTGCGCATACCGGAAGACTGCGCGGTGGTGGGCTTTGGTGATTACGCCTTCGCGCCGATGCTGATCCCCAGCCTGACCACCATCCGGCCACCGGCCAGGCAGATCGGCGAAGTGGCGGCGCAGCGCATCCTGCAGAAACTAGGGGTTCTCGAGGAGGCATCGAGCGATGCCCCGCAACCGCTGGTGTGCGAGCTGATCGAGCGGGAAAGCAGCTAGGGCCTGTCAACGCTACCGCGCGACAGCTCCTCGCCGCGCCAGGCCGCGACGAAATCGTCGACGGTTGGCTGCGGCGGCGAGCGCAGTTCCCGCTCCGGCGTTCCCAGATAGAGATAGCCGACGATCCGCTCGTTCGCGGCAAGCCCCAGGCCTGCATCGACATGTCGGTCGTGGGACAGCTCGCCGGTGCGCCACACGGCGCCGATACCCTGGGCGTGAGCGGCGAGCAGGATGCCGTGAGCTGCACACCCGGCGGCCAGCAACTGCTCCTGGGCGGGCACCTTCGGGTGCTCTTGCAGGCGGGCGATGACGACCACCAGCAAGGGCGCGCGCAGGGGCATGTTGCGTGCCTTGGCCAGGGCGTCCTCGCTCGCTTCGACCGGCCTGGCCATCAGCGCACCGGCATACAGCTCGCCCAGGGCATGCCGGGCCTCGCCCTCGACGGTCAGGAACCGCCAGGGGCGCAGTTGCCCGTGGTCCGGCGCGCGCAACGCGGCGCGAAACAGCTGCTCACGCTGAACAGCGCTCGGCCCGGGTTCGATCAGACGGGGAACGGAAACGCGGTTGATCAACGCATCGAGGGCATCCATCGGCTCTTCTCCAGAACAAGGAAGCCGGATTCTAGCAGCCAGGCCCACGCAACAGGCACGGCGCGAGCGCGGGCGCCCATCGACGGCAGGCCAGGCTCGCGTACCACGACGTAGGGGAGCGACGCGCCGCTAGGGCTTGTCGGGCATGCCGTCCTCCACGCCGGCGCTGTTATCCAGCAGGCTCTTGGTGGCGGTCTGCAGGAAGCCTTCGAGGCGCCTCTTCAGCAACTCGTCGACCGGGCCCTCGATGCGCTCGGCGGTCGGCTTGGCGCCCAGGCTGTAGCGATACAGGCGCGGTTCGAAGCCCTTGGGCTGCACCAGCACCTGATCGGGGGTGACGATGGCCACTGTCTGGTCACCGCCCGACGGCTTGATCACGCCAATGCCACCGTCGCCGTCCGGCAGGTTGAGCAGGTCGCGCCCCCAGCACTGGTGCCGCACTTCACCACCCAGGCGGCCCATGATGGTCGGCACGATATCGACCTGGGTCCCCACGGTGTGGCTGACCTTGCCGAACTTCTCCTGAATCCCCGGCGCGATCAGCAACAGCGGCACGTTGAAACGTTGCAGGTCCATCTCGGTGACCTGGTCGAAACCACCGAAGCCGTGGTCACCCACCACCACGAACAGGGTTTCCTTGAAGTAAGGCTCCTTGCGCGCCTTCTCGAAGAACTGCCCCAGGGCCCAGTCCGAATAGCGCATCGCCGTGCGGTGCAGGTTCTCCTTGCCGTCGATCAGCACCGGTTGCACCGGCAGATCCTTGGGCAAGGCGTAAGGCGTGTGGTTGGACAGGGTCTGCAGCAGCGCATAGAACGGCTTGTCGCCGTAGTTGGTTTTCAGCTCCAGGGCACCGCGGTCGAACATGTCCTGATCGGACACGCCCCAGGTGGGATCCATGAATACCGGATCGACGAAATCCTCGCGGCCGATGAAATCGGTCATGCCCTGGTTGCTGAAGAAGCCGGACTGGTTGTCCCACTGGAAATTGCCGTTATAGACATACAGGTTATCGAAGCCACGGCCCCCCAGCAGTTGCGGCAACCCGGAGAACTTGTGGGCGCCTTCCGGCGTGCGCATCAGGTACTCGAAGCCCGGCAGGTTGGGGAAGCAGGCCATGGTGGCGAACATGCCCTGGTGGGTATGGGTGCCATTGGAGAAGAAGCGGTCGAACAGCAGCCCTTCCTTGCTCAGCTTGTCGAAGTAAGGGGTGATGTTGCCTGGCGCGCCGAGTGCACCGACGGAATGGCCGGCGAAACTCTCCATCAGGATGACCACCACGTTGCGGATCGGCAGCGTGCCGTCGGCAGGTGGCGTGTAGACACGCCGGATGGCGGCACTGTCGGCGTCGACCAGCTTATCGTCCGGGGTCAGCAACATGTCGCGGGTGATCTGCCGGGCCAGGTCGTCTTCCAGAGTGGGTTGCCAGGTGTTGTCGCGATGCGGGCCGAAACTCGCCTGGGCTGCGGTGAACAGGGTCAACGTACCATTGAGCCCCAATTGGTTGGCGAACATCGACTCGGTGGTATAGGCGTCGCCCCAACGCAGCGGCGGGCCCTGGCGCAAGTGGCCGCGGGCGGCCAGCACGGCGATCAGCAGGCACAGGAAGAACACCGAAACGCGCCAGTACCAGGCCACACCAGGCAGGACGGCGACCGTGCCGCGTGGCGTGTTAGCCCGGCTGGCGCGGTCGAACCGGGTGAACATCCACCACAACAGGCCGGTGATGACGAACCAGGCGAGCAGGTAGCGAAGGACGGGAAAACCGTTCCACAGCATGCTCATCACGGTGGCCTGGTCTTCCTGCAGGTACTGGAACACCAGGCTGTTCAGGCGCTGGTGGAACTCCTTGTAGAAATCCAGTTCCGCCAGGCCGAGAAACAGCGTCACACTGGCGAAAAAGGTCAGCCACAGCCGTTGCCAGCCCCGCACGCGCATGGCGCGGTTGCTGAGCAAGGCGATCAACAAGGGGGCGCAGGCGTAGACCACCACGCGCAGGTCGAAACGCAGGCCGTTGAAAAAGGCTTCGGCGAACACCGCCACCGGCGTGTCGCCGATCAGGTCGCGGTTGTAGGCCAGCAAGGCGGCACGCAACAGGCTGTACATCAGCAGCAGCGCGATGGCGCTGTAGAGGGTGAAGAGCAGTTGGCTGCGTAGCGGGTCGAAGGTGCGCGAAGGCGCCGGAGGAGTGCCCTGAGCGGCAGTAGGGGTCATGTTTTTCATCATCCACGGAAGCGAGTGTCTGCCCTGCGCCCACACCGGAGGTGCCCGCAGTGCGGCGCGAGTGTGCGCCAGGGAATGTGAAAATTCTGTCGGGAACGCTCCCATCCAGGGGCCGGACGCATGCCTGCGGCGCCATTCCCCGAGACTGCCCCGGCCAAGGGCTCAGAGCCGCACGTGCCGCACGTGCCGCACCAGGAACTCGAGGAACGCCCGGACGCACAGTGGCAGGTAGCCGCCCTGGCCCATGACACTGCATGCACCTCCTCACGGTCTCCCGGGTTGCAGGCCTGCAAAACCACGACCAGGCGCCCGGCGGCGATATCCTCGCGCGCCTGGAACATCGCCAGCCGTGCCAGTCCGAGGCCGGCCAGGGCCAGTCGGCGTACGCCCTCGCCGTCGCTGGCCTGGGCGTGGCCGACGGGCACGATGATCTGTTCCTGGTCGCCCCCGCACAGCGGCCAGCCGCTGGCGGCGCGTGCATGGTTCAGGCCGAGCAGGCTGTGGTGTTTCAGATCCTCGGGTGTGGCGGCGGCAGCCACGCAGCGCTTGGGCTGGTCGAGGTCGTCGATCTGCATGCCCTGTTGCCAGGTCTGGGTACCTTTGCGGCCGGCCCCACCGCGCCCCAGGAACCCTGATGCATGCCATCCGCCCCCTGAGGGCTCGGATCCATCGCGGTATGCCGATCCAGGCTGGCAAGTACGGGGCCGAGGCCGCGCTCCTCAATGACCGGGCCGGCCTGCCGCTATGAAAGTCACTTTCGACGCAGACAACAGGCCCGACGACGGTTATCGTCTGCGCCATGAACCCGAACGATCCGCTCCTGCTGCCCTACCAGCCGCCCTGGCACTGGCAGCAGTTCCACGAGCACTTCCGCCTGCGCGCCATCGCCGGCCAGGAGCGGCTGGGCGCACAGGACTACTGCCGCAGCTTTCGACTGGCTGACGTTACCGGCTGGTTTCGCGTCAGCCCCCTACCCGAGCAGAACGCAGTGCAGCTGGCTTACAGCCCATCGGCTGAAGCCTGCCTGCCGCAACTGACCCAGCGCGTACGGCGCATGTTCGATCTCGACGCCGACCCGGCCATCATCGCCGCCCACTTCGCGGCCGATCAGTTCCTTGCACCGATGCTCGCGCGCAACCCGGGCCTGCGCCTGCCCACCGCGTTCGATGCCTTCGAGCAGGCCGTGCGGGCCATCGTCGGTCAGCAAGTCACGGTCAAGGCAGCGGTAACCATCACCGGGCGTCTGGTCAGCCGACTCGGCGAATCGCTGGCAGACGCACCCGCCGGTATCGACCGCCTGTTCCCGACACCCGCCGCTATCGCTGCCGCCAACCTCGACGGCATCGGCATGCCCGGCAAACGCGTGCAGACTCTGCAGCATTTCGCCGCCCAGGTGGCTGCCGGCGACTTGCGCCTGGACATCAGCCAAGGGGCCAGCGAACTGATCGCGCGGCTCTGCGCCCTGCCCGGCATCGGCCCCTGGACCGCCGAATACATCGCTCTGCGGGCGTTCGGCGACGCCGACGCCTTTCCCGCCAGCGACCTCGGCCTGCTGAAAGCGCCCATCTGGGGAGCTGCTGGCATCACCGCGCGACAGCTGCAGGCCCATGCGCAAGCCTGGCGGCCGTGGCGGGCCTATGCGGCAGCCCATCTCTGGCAAGACTATTCAGGAAGCTGAAGATGTTCTATCGCTACCACGACAGCCCCATCGGCCGCCTGTTCATGGTCGGTGACGAAGCTGGATTGCAGCAGTTGCTCATGGACGTGGAACGCACACCCTGGCGGATCGACGAGCGCTGGCGCGAGGCAGGCTCGCAGCTCGATGAAACCAGCCGCCAGCTCGACGACTACTTCGCCGGCCGTCGCCAGCGCTTCGAGCTGCCGCTCAACCCCCAGGGCACGCCGTTCCAGCAGTCGGTGTGGCGCGCCTTGCAGGATATTCCCTTCGGCCGCCTCGACAGCTACAGCGCGCTGGCCCGGCGTATCGACAGACCCAGAGCGGTACGCGCCGTCGGTGCGGCCAATGGCGCCAACCCGATCTGCATCATCATTCCCTGCCACCGGGTGATCGGCCGCGACGGCAGCCTGACCGGCTTTGCCGGCGGCCTGCCACGCAAGCAGTTGCTGCTGGAGCTGGAGGGCGCGGTGCCGCGAACGCAGGCCTCGCTGTTCGACTAGGGTCTGTCCGAAAAGTACCTGCGCTCGGTGATGCTTCGTTAAAAATCGGTTCGGAATGCTCATTTACAGCTCGTAAACTCCGCTTCCTCACCGATTTTTGCCTCGCCTGACCTTCGCTCGGAGACTTTTCAGACAGACCCTAGGCCAGCTCAGTCTTCCAGGCGCGGAAAAGAGGCGGCGATGGGATCACCGCTGGGCTTGCCCGCAACATCGCTGCCGGACGAAAGGCGCAGCAACGCGCAATGGGGAAACTCGCCCAGATCGAACCAGTGAGGCGTACCGGCGGGCACCGAAACCAGCGCATTGCGCTCACCCAACAGCGCATACACGTAGTCGTCGACATGCAGACTCAGCAGCCCCTGCCCGGCCAGGAACAGGTAAAGCTGCGCGCCGTCGGAGATGATTTCCTGCGGCGGCTCGGCGGGCTTTTCGCCCTCCTTCGGCCAGCGGCGCTGGTCGACACTGATCACCTCCACGTGACCCAGACCGTGATCACGCTTGAGCTGCTCCAGCGGTCCGGCAAGCGCGGCGAGGATGGCGTCCGGCGCTGCCCCGGCCTGCAGTTTGGCGTCAACATCGACGACGCTGTAATCGATACCGGCTGCTGTCAGCGTGCTGGCGATGTCCTCAGCATGGCCCAGTATCTTGTTGGGAATATGGGGGCTGGACTGATGGTGGACGCTCAGGCGGCTCATGGAGAAAATCCTTCAGTAAGTGCTCGCCACCCTGGGGGCAGCTTGATTTGGCCAGCGATCAGGGGCGCGCCGGATCGGTCGTGCGTCTGACCATGATAACGGCTGCCGCCAGCGCAGCCAGCCCTGCCAGGGCGAAGGTCCATTGCGCGCCCAGGCCGTTCCAGCTGTAACCGGCATACAGCGCGCCCAGGGCACCGCCGGTGCCGGCCAGCGAAGCGTACAACGCCTGGCCCTGCCCCTGCTGGCGAGCGCCGAAACTGCGTTGCACGAAGGCGATGGAGGCGGCGTGAAAACTACCGAAGGTGGCGGCGTGCAACACCTGAGCGAACAGCAGCACGGCCAGGTGATCGGCGAAGAACCCCATCAACACCCAACGCAGTGCGGCGATGGCGAAGCTGGCCACCAGCACCTGACGCAGGCTGAAATGCCTGAACAGTCGCGCCATTGCCATGAACACCAGCACTTCCGCCACCACCCCCAGGGCCCACAGCATACCGATCAGCCCGCGGCTGTAGCCGAGTTGTTCCAGGTAGATACTGAGAAAGGTGTAGTACGGCCCGTGGGACAGCTGCATCAGCGCCACGCACAGATAGAAGGCCAGCACGCCGGGCTGCTTCAATTGCTGCAGGAAGCCACCACGGCTTGCCGATTGCGACGAGGCAAGCGGCCGGGCATCCGGCACCCAGAAGCTGCTCAGGGCGATACCGACGATGATCAGCAGCAACACCCAGGGGTAGACGTCCAGGCTGAACAGGTCGAAGGCCTTGCCCAGCCCGACCACGCTGAGGATGAAACCGATCGAGCCCCACAGGCGGATCCGTGCATAGCGGGCCGACTGCTCGCGCAGGTGCGCCAGGGTGATGACCTCGAACTGCGGCAGTACCGCGTGCCAGAAGAACGCGTGCAAGGCCATCACCATGGCCAGCCAGGCATACCCCTTGCTGACGAAGATCAGGCTCAGGCTGAACAGCGTACACAGCGCACCGAGGCGCACGATCAGCAAGCGCCTGCCGCTGTAATCGCCGAGCCAGCCCCACAGGTTCGGCGCGATGCAGCGCATCAGCATCGGGATGGCCACCAATTCGCCGATGCGCGCGGGCGAGAAGCCCAGGTGCGCGAAATACAGGCCCAGGAACGGCGCCGTGGCGCCCAGCAGCGCGAAGTAGAACAGGTAGAAGCCGGACAGGCGCCAGTAAGGGACGACCGTGGTCAAGCCGGACCACCCTGGCTATCGAAGAACTGGCGAATCAGTGCACGGCCGGCGGCGGGCTCGCGCAGGGTGACCAGCGTACCCTCCTCGTCCACGGTGAAGTGCCCCTTGAAGGCCTCCGGCATGGCCTGGTACTGCGCCTCGACCTGTTCCAGGGTGTCGCGCAGGCAGGCATACCCATAGCGCTCGACCAGGTACGGCAAGGCATTGCGCCCCCTGAGCAGCTCGTACTCCTGATAGTTGTAGGGCGTGGACTGCTGCCTTTTCGACAAGGCCTGGCGAAAGCCCTCCAGCAACGTCTGCAATTGCCCTTCGTCCGCCCGGCGCGCCAGGCCGCGCAGAGCGTAGAGCTTCATGTCCAGGTAGCGCTCCTTGCCAAAGGCCTCGGCAAAGAACCGATCGAGCACAGGGAAATCGAGGTCGTAGAGCAGCCGCAGGATCTGCCTGCGTACATCGAGCTGCTTGCTGCGCTGGTAGAGCGCCGCCAGATGCCCGGCCGCCGCCTCGTCGACCTGCCCCGGCAGCAGTGCGAACAGGGCATCGCGCACGGCCGAAATACGCGGTTTGCCTTCGCTGCTGCGCAGCACCTCGGGGAGCTGGTTCATCGCATCCTCGCAGGGCAATGCCCGGTCAGCGTTGTGGCAACACCGGCGTGCTGACCCGCACGTCGGCATTCTGCCCACGGTGGCGCAGCAGGTGATCCATCAGCACGATGGCCATCATCGCCTCGGCGATCGGCGTGGCGCGAATACCTACGCACGGATCGTGACGCCCCTTGGTGATCACCTCGGCCAGGTTGCCGTCGACATCGACGGAGCGGCCTGGCGTGGTGATGCTGGACGTCGGCTTGAGCGCCAGGTGAGCGACGATCGGCTGGCCACTGGAAATCCCACCGAGAATGCCGCCGGCGTTGTTGGACAGGAAACCTTCGGGGGTCAGTTCGTCACGGTGCTCGGTACCGCGCTGTGCCACCGATGCGAACCCGGCGCCGATTTCCACCCCCTTGACCGCGTTGATGCTCATCAGCGCGTGGGCCAGTTCGGCGTCCAGGCGGTCGAAGATCGGCTCGCCGAGCCCGGGCATCACCCCCTCGGCGACCACGGTGATCTTCGCGCCAACCGAATCCTGGTCGCGGCGCAGCTGATCCATGTAGGCCTCCAGCTCGGGCACCTTGTCCGGGTCGGGACTGAAGAAGGCGTTCTGCTCCACCGACTCCCAGCTCTTGAAGGGGATTTCGAGGGGCCCCAGCTGGCTCATGTAGCCACGCACGACGATACCCTGGCTGGCCAGGTACTTCTTGGCGATGGCGCCGGCGGCCACGCGCATGGCGGTCTCGCGCGCCGAACTGCGGCCACCGCCACGGTAGTCGCGGATACCGTACTTGTGGTGGTAGCTGTAGTCGGCATGGGCCGGACGGAACAGATCCTTGATGGCCGAGTAGTCCTTGGACTTCTGGTCGGTGTTGCGGATCAGCAGGCCGATGGCGCAGCCAGTGGTCTTGCCCTCGAAGACCCCGGAGAGGATTTCCACCTCGTCGGCTTCCTGGCGCTGCGTGGTGTGGCGGCTGGTGCCCGGCTTGCGGCGGTCGAGGTCACGCTGCAGGTCGTCCAGGCCAATGTCCAGTCCGGGCGGGCAGCCGTCGACGATGGCGACCAGCGCGGGGCCGTGGCTCTCGCCTGCCGTGGTGACGGTAAACAGCTTGCCGAAGGTATTGCCGGACATTGCGCGAGGCTCCACGTCAGTTCGATCAGCAGCCTGCGGCGAAAAGGCAGGCCCAAGAGGAAAGCCGCTGAGTATACTCCGTCGTAACGGCGCAGATCATCCGCCAGCGAACCTTTGGCCAATCGCCAGCGTCCAACAGACCCCATCACAGACACGTCCCTATCATGCTGCGAGCCCTGATCTTGACCCTCTCCCTGTTCACCGGCCTGGCCCAGGCCGCCCCCATCCTGCGCGAACCGGTCAGCCTGGATACCGGCCAGGGCGTGCTGCAGGGCTCGCTGATGCTGCCGCAGCGCAGCGAAGGCGTACCGGTGGTGCTGCTGGTGGCGGGTTCCGGGCCGACCGACCGTAATGGCAACAACCCCGGTGGCGGGCATAACGATGCCCATCGCAAGCTGGCCCAGGCACTGGCTCAGCACGGCATCGCCAGCGTGCGCTACGACAAGCGCGGCATCGCCGCCAGCTTTGCTGCGACCCCCCACGAGCGGGACCTGAGCGTGGAGCGCTATGTCGCCGACGTGGTGGCCTGGAGCCACAAGCTGCATCAGGACAAACGCTTCAGCCAGGTGATTCTGATCGGCCACAGCGAAGGGGCGCTGATCGCCAGCCTGGCAGCCCCCGAATCCGGCGCCGATGCCCTGGTGTCCATCGCCGGCAGCGCGCGCCCCATCGACCAGTTGCTCCAGGAGCAACTGCGCAACCGCCTGCCGCCGCGCCTGCGCGCCGAAAGCGATGCCTTGCTGGTCGCCCTGCGCGAGGGCCGCCAGGTGGCCGAGGTGTCCGACGAGCTCACCGTGCTGTACCGCACCAGCGTGCAACCCTACCTGATCTCGCTGTTCCGCCAGGATCCGGCGGCGGCCTTCGCAAACGTCCGCATACCGGCGCTGATCGTCCAGGGCGACCATGACATCCAGGTCAGCGTGCAGGACGCCGAAGCGCTGCATGCCGCCAAGCCGGATGCCCAACTGCAGATCGTCACCGGCATGAACCACGTGATGCGCATCGTGCCGATGGACTTCGAGGCGCAAATGGCCTCGTACGACAACCCGGACCTGCCCCTGGCCCGTGGCCTGACCAGTCGCATCGTCGGTTTCATCAAGGGATTGCCGCCTGTAGAAACCCATGTCGCTGCCGATAGCCATTAAGCCGACGCTCGAGGTGGTGACGGCTTTTCGAGGAATGCTCCATGACCGACAGCGAAACGCCAGCCGTTGCCGCGCCTGAGGACGAACAGCCCGAGCCATCCCATCCGTGGGCCAGGCTGGGCCCCGAGCACTTTCGCCTGCTGCGCCTGGCCCCCCTGCCCACCGACCGCGCCAGCGGGGCACGGCCGCTGCGTTTCGTGCAGTTTGGCCGGGTCGAACGGCACAGCAAGGAACAGAGCCTGCTGCGGCTGAGCGTGCAATTGCCGGGGCAGAAGGTGCGCAAGGAACAGAACGTGCTGGAACTGTGGCTCGATCACCGCGCCAAGGAAGCCCGTTTCGGCCCGGACAGCGGCCTGAGCCTGGAACCGCAGAACCGTGGCCTTGGCCGTTTTCTGCTGGCCCAGGCGGCCGCCTGGGCCAAGCAGCACTGCGCCCACTACAACGTCGAAAGCGGTCCGCTGCCGAGCCGTGACGCGATGAGCGAAGACGCCCGCGCCCGCCGCGACCACTGCCTCAATGCCCAGGGCTTCGCCGTCGACTACCAGGAAGGCCAGCTCAAGGCGCTATACAGCGCCCCTCGCCTCGGCGCCCTGCACAGCGACTGGAACGGCGAAAAGATCAGCTTCGTCGAACAACTGGACGCCGCGCAGATGCTCCAACAGGCGGATCAGAACCTGCGCGAGCAGGATGTGCAGCTGCGCCAACAACTCCAGCGCCTGGAACAGCTCAGCCGCGAGGACGGTGGCCTGCGTTTCACCATTGCCTGCCTGGTGGCGTTCGCCCTGTTCCAGGCCGGGCTGTTGATCTGGATCGCTACCCACTAAAAACTGCCGTCGCCGACGTGCAGCGGCATGAACGGCAAACCAAGAAAAGGCCGTTACCCCGAAGGGTAACGGCCTTTCTGGTTACCGCTGACAGGCGATGATCAAACCCGGAAGTGGCTGACCATCGTCTGCAACTGGCCGCCCAGGCGCGCCAACTCGACGCTGGACGCCGCCGTCTCTTCGCTGGCCGCGGCGGTCTGCTCGGAGATGTCACGCACGTTGATCACACTGCGGCTGATCTCCTCGGCCACCGCACTCTGCTGCTCGGCAGCGGCGGCGATCTGCTGGTTCATCGACTGGATGTTCGACACCGTGCGGGTGATGCTTTCCAGCGAGCCGCCGGCCTTGCGGGTCAGCTCCACGGTGCTGTCGGTCAGTTCGCGGCTGCTCTGCATGATGCTGGCTACCTGCTGGGTACCCTGCTGCAGGCCGGCGACCAGCCCTTCGATCTCTTCGGTGGACTTTTGCGTACGTTGCGCCAGGCCCCGCACCTCGTCGGCGACCACCGCGAAGCCACGGCCTGCCTCACCGGCACGTGCGGCCTCGATGGCCGCGTTGAGGGCCAGCAGGTTGGTCTGCTCGGCCACCGCCTTGATCACGTCCATCACGCTGCCGATCTTGTTGCTCTCCTCCTGCAGGTGGCCCATCGCCTCGGTGGAGCGGGTCACTTCGGCAGCCAGGCGTTCGATCTGGGCGATGGCTTCGGCCACCACGCGGTCGCCCTGAGAGGCTTCGCGATCAGCGTCCGATGCGGCACGCGAAGCATCGGCGGCGTTGCGCGCCACTTCCTGCACCGTGGCGGACATCTCATGCATCGCCGTGGCTACCTGATCGGTTTCCACTTTCTGGCTGTTGACCCCGGCACTGGTCTGTTCGGTCACTGCCGACAGCTCTTCGGCGGCGCTGGCGATCTGGGTGACGCCGTCACGAATGCCGCCAATCAGCTCGCGCAGGGTGGTGCCCATGCGCTGGATGCCCTGTTGCAGCACGCCGATTTCGTCACGCCGCGACACTTGCAGGGTCTGGCTGAGGTCGCCACCGGCGATGCGCTCGACCGCGACCAGGGTGTCGTGCAGCGGACGGGTGATCTGCCGGGTGATCAACCAGGCGGCCAGGATGCCGACCAGCAGCGCCAACAGCGTGGCAACCGCCTGCAACGTCTGCGCCGAGGCGCTCTCGGCATCTCGGCGCTCCATCTGGATGGCGGTCAGCGCCTTGCTGATACGAACGATCTCGTAGCCTTCCTCGGTGAGTTCCTTGCGCGCCACGGCGATGTTCTCGGTGGCGGTCTTGAAACTCGCCACCGCGGCGCGATAGCCATCCAGCGCCTGTTCCATGGCAGCGATACGTGGCCCATGGTCACTGGCGAAGGCAGCACGGAACTGGCCAAGCGCAGTGCTGGCAGCCGTTATCGCCGCCACGGATTTCTGCTCGGCATCGCCACTGAGGTTGGCGACCAGGCCGCGGACTTCATAACGGGCGGCCTGCCAGTCGTCGTTGAGTCGAGCGACCGACTGCAACTGGGCGAAACGGTTTTCGTCGAAGGCCGGCAACCCCGAGACGGCCTGCTCGACCTGATCGAGGGCCTGTTCCAGTGCCACGGCCTGCTGCTGCATCTGCTGGCGTGCCTCGCCTGCGGCGCGATAGCCGGCACGCATCTTGTTGATCGACAACTGGTAGGCTTCGATCTGCGCGCCCTGCTCCTTGAGCAGTCGCACGTTATCCGGGCTCTTGAACTTGGCCAGAGTCTCGGCATGCTGGGCGGCGAAACCGTCCAGCGATTTCTGTACGGTTTCGGCCGACTGCTCGTCGCCGTTGGTGAGCATGTACTGCAGGCGGGTGACGCGCAGGTCGGTGAGGGTGTCATTGAGCTGCGCGATGTCGTTGGTCCAGTCGCTACGCTGGATCAGGCCGCCAAGGCTGGTCCAGCCGGTGAAGGCGAGCACGACGGTGAGCGCCAGTACGAGACCGAAGCCCAAGGCAAGTTTCCAAGTAACGCTGATATTGGCGAACCAGCTGTTCATAATGTCTCCGATGTATGCAGAATTCCGTTTGGCTGGAGATTTGTTGTTGTGACCAGCAGATGACAGGGGGCAAATATTCTATCGGCGGTAAAGAAAATAACTAGAACAACCCGTATCAATTATTCACCCAGGCTCCCCGTAAACCTCTGCACTGCCTCCCAATGGTGGTCACAAGCCTACATGAATCAATCGGCTAGGTAGGCCTCGAAAGGCCAAATGTATTGGCGCCAATTTTCTGGCTGCGACATCAAACCGCAGATATCCCCAGGCTCAGCGGCCACACCCCACCGTCCAGTGTGCCGTAGAGGCATCGCTCTGGCGCGGTGCCGATGGCCATGCCGCCGGTGAACTCGCCGAAGGCTGGCAACAAGGTGATGTGCGGCTCGACACTGAAGCACGGCATGCGCACGCGATCACGCCCCCGTCCGCGCAGCACGAATACCGGGTGCAGGTGCCCGGCCAGCACATGCAGACCTGGGCAATCCAGCGGTTCGTGGCACAGCGCGAACGGCCCCATGCACCAGGGTTCGCTGACCACCTCGATGGCCAGCTCGGCCGGTGGATCGCCGGCACTGCGGTCATGGTTGCCGCGGATCAGCACCATCCGTAGCTCGGCATGCCGTGTTCGCCACGCCAGCAGGGCCGCCAGGGTGGTGCCGACGCGCGCCGGGCGCGCATGCAGAAGATCGCCGAGAAACACCAGGCGGCGAGTCGGATAGCTCGCCAGCAACTCATCGAGCCGCTGCAGATTGCGCGCGGTGGTGCCCCGAGGCACCGGTTGCCCCAGGGTGCGGTAAGTGGCAGCTTTGCCGAGATGGGCATCGGCGATCAGCAAGGTCTGCTCGGCAGGCCAGTACAGGGCCCTGTCCGCCAGCAACCAGAGGGTCTCACCAGCGATCTGCACGGCCAGGTGCGGCGCGGCACTCACGCCTGGCTACCCTTGGCCTTGCGGCGCGGGCGGCCGTCCTTGCGCTTGCGTTCGCCACGGCGCAGGGCGGGTTCGACCTCGACCAGCGGCTTGCCGGCCACCTGCCCGCCCGGTCCCGCGGCGCGTTCGAGTTCGCCGAGCATGCGGGCGATGCGGTCGGCGAGCTTCTCCGAACTGAGGCGCTCGCGGAAACGCTCGACCATCAGCGGGAAGGCCAGCGGCGTCGCCCGGCGCAGCTCGTGCAGGTTCAGACGCGCCGCGCGCATGTCGGCCAGGGTGCGCTGCAACTGAGCGACATCCAGCTCCTGGCTGAGCACTTCATCGTGTGCCTGGGTCAGCAGCAGGTTATCCGGGTCGTACTGGCGGAACACATCGAAAAACAACCCGCTGGAGGCCTGGACCTGGCGCAGGCTCTTGCCTGCGCCAGGGTAGCCACCGAACACCAGGCCGGCGATACGGGCGATCTCGCGAAAACGCCGTTGGGCCAATTCGCTGGCGTTGAGGCTGGCGAGCACGTCATGCAGCAGGTCGTGGTCGTCGAACAGATCACCGTCGAGCAGCCCCGCCCAGTCCACCTCGCTGGCGCACAGCAACTCCAGGCCATAGTCGTTGACGGCAATCGAGAAACTCAAGGGCTGCCGCTGCCCCAGGCGCCAAGCCAGCAGACTGGCCAGTCCCAGGTGCACGTTGCGCCCGGCGAAGGGATACAGGAACAGGTGCCAGCCTTCACGCGAGTGCAGGGTTTCAGCCAGCAACGTCCCTGGTGCCGGTAACGCGGACCAGTGCGCCTGCACCTCCAGCAGCGGTCGCAGCATGCGCATTTCCGGGCCATCGAAGTGACCCTGCGCTGCCTCGCCGAAACGCGCCACCACGGCTTCGGCCAACGCACTCGAGAGCGGCATGCGCCCGCCATTCCAGCGCGGCACGCTGGCCTTGCTGGAATTGCTGCGCCGCACGTAGGCCGTCATGTTCTCCACCCGTACCAGCTCGAGCGGTCGCCCACCGAACAGAAACACATCGCCCGGGTGCAGGCGGGCAATGAAGCCTTCCTCGACGCTGCCGAGCGAGCCACCGCCGCCGCCTTTGCTCCACCATTTAACGGTAACGCTGGCGTCGCTGACGATGGTGCCCACGCTCATCCGGTGGCGGCGCGCGAGACGCTGGCTGGGCACGCGCCAGATGCCCTCTTCGTCCGGCTCCACGCGCTGATAATCGGGGTAGGCGCTGAGCGACTCCCCGCCCTGTCGCACGAACGCCAGGGCCCAGCGCCACTGGGCATCGTCCAGATCGCGATACGCCCAGGTGCTGCGTATCTCTTGCAGCAGCTCATCAGGTATAAAGCCGCCGCCCAGGGCTACGCTGACCAGATGCTGGACCAGCACATCCAGCGCCTGATGGGGTGATTCGCGCGCCTCGATACGCCCGGCCGCCACGGCGTCCTGCACGGCAACGGCCTCGATCAATTCGAGGGCATGGGTCGGCACCAGGGTGATCCGCGAGGTACGTCCCGGCGCATGGCCGGAACGCCCGGCGCGCTGCAGCAGGCGCGCCACACCCTTGGCCGAACCGATCTGCAGAACCCGCTCGACGGGCAGAAAGTCGACCCCCAAGTCCAAGCTGGACGTGCAGACCACGGCTTTCAGCTTACCCTGCTTGAGCCCGGCCTCGACCCAGTCACGGACTTCCCGGGCCAGCGAGCCATGATGCAACGCGATCAATCCGGCCCAATCCGGTCGCGCTTCGAGCAATGCCTGATACCAGAGTTCGGACTGCGAACGGGTGTTGGTGAACACCAACGTGACGCTACTGCTTTCCAGCTCCTCGACGACTTGAGGCAGCAGCCGCAGGCCCAAGTGACCGGCCCAGGGAAAGCGTTCCATCGCCGCCGGCAGCAGCGTATCGATCTGCGGCCTGGCGCCCTGCTCGCCGCGAACCAGGTGTCCGCCTCCGTCAGGCAGCAGCACTTCCATGGCATGGGGCTGGTTGCCGAGGGTAGCCGACAGCCCCCAGACGATCAGTTGCGGGTTCCACTGGCGCAGCCGCGCCAGTGCCAGTTGCAGTTGCACACCGCGCTTGTTGCCGAGCAGCTCGTGCCATTCATCCACCACCAGCATGCCCACATGGGCGAACTGCGCCCTGGCCTCGGCACCGGTGAGCAACAGCGTCAGGCTCTCGGGCGTGGTCACCAGTGCCGTCGGCAAGCGGCGGGCCTGGCGCTGCCGCTCGGCGCTGCCGGTATCGCCGGTGCGCATGCCCAGCGTCCAGGGTATTTCCAGGCCATCGAGCGGCGCCTGCAGGGCCCGCTGCGTATCAGCGGCAAGGGCGCGCATCGGCGTGATCCATAACAGGGTGAGTGGCGCAGCAGGTGGTGCACGTTTGCCGCTCAGCACTTTCTTCGGCGCGGTCTTGCCCGCGAAGCGATTGAGCGCGGCCAGCCAAACGGCATAGGTCTTGCCTGCTCCGGTCGACGCATGCAGCAGGCCGCTATGCCCCTCGGCAACCGCCTGCCACACCTCTTTCTGAAAGCCGAAAGCTTTCCAGCCATTGCGGCGCAGCCAGGTGCTGGCCAGGCTCATTGCAGCAATTCCTGCAGCAGCGCCAGGGTATCGGCCTCCTCCACCGTCTTGTCATGGCGCCAGCGCAACATGCGCGGAAAACGCACGGCGATGCCGCTCTTGTGACGGGGGGAGCGAGCGATGCCTTCGAAACCCAGTTCGAACACCAGGCTTGGCGTGACACTGCGCACCGGGCCGAACTTCTCCACGGTGGTCTTGCGCACGATAGCGTCGACCTTGCGCATTTCCTCGTCGGTCAACCCGGAGTAGGCCTTGGCGAACGGCACCAGTCGGCGCTCGGGATCACCCGGCGCACCGTCCCACACGGCGAAGGTGTAGTCGCTGTACAGGCTGGCTCGCCGGCCATGGCCACGCTGGGCGTAGATCAGCACGGCATCGACGCTCAGGGGATCGATCTTCCACTTCCACCAGACACCGACATCCTTGCTGCGCCCTACCCCGTAAGCGGACTCACGGGCCTTGAGCATCATGCCTTCCACGCCCAGCGCCCGTGACGCTTCGCGCTGTTCGGCCAGGGCCTGCCAGTTATCGCCATGCAGCAGTGGCGACGGCATCAGCCTCGGGCTCGCGCAACGGGCCACCACCCGCTCCAGCTGGGCACGTCGCGCGTGTTGCGGGCGGCTGCGCCAGTCCTCGCCCTGCCACTCCAGCAGGTCGTAGGCCAGCACGGCGACCGGCACCTCTTCGAGCAGCTTGCGGCTCAGGGTCTTGCGGCCGATGCGTTGCTGCAACAGGGCGAAGGGCTGAATGCCGTATTGTTCGAGCTGTTCCTCGACCTGGTCGTTGAGCCGCTCGGCAGATTGCCCGGCAGCCTGGGCCATCAACTCGCCCTGCCGGGCGGTGGCCTCCGGGGCGTGGCGCCAGACCACCAGTTCGCCATCGACCACGGTGCCGTCAGGCAGCGACGCCGCAAGCTCCTGAAGTTCGGGGAAGCGCTCGCTGATCAGCTCTTCGCCCCGTGACCAGACCCATAATTGGCCGTCACGCTTGACCAGTTGCGCGCGAATGCCATCCCACTTCCATTCGATCAGCCAGTCGGCGGGCAAACCCAGGCTGGCGTCGAATTCTTGCAGTGGCCGCTGCAACGGATGGGCGAGAAAGAACGGGTACGGCTGGCCACCGCGCTGGGCGTGCTCGTCATCCGACTCGACGGCGATCAGCCGCTCATAGGAAGCAGCGGTGGGCCGGTGCGACAGGTCGGTGTAGCCGACCAGGCGCTGGGCGACGCGCTTGGCATCGACATCGGCAATGGCCGCCAGGGCGCGGGTGACCAGCAGCTTGGAGACACCGACGCGAAAGGCGCCGGTGATGAGTTTGATACTGACCATCAGCGAGGACGCATCGAGCTGCGCCCACAGCGCGTCGAGGCGCATCGCCAATTCATCCGGTGGCAGCCCGCGCAGCGGCAGGAGCTTGTCCTCCACCCAGATCGCCAGCCCGTCCTGGGAGGTGATGGAGGCTGGTGGCAGCAACAGCGCGATGGTTTCCGCCAGATCGCCGACCGCCGAGTAGCTTTCCTCGAACAGCCACGCCGACAGGCCGGCCCGCTGCATGGCCAGCTCGCGCAACTGCCGGGAGGGCACCAGTTGCCGCGGCCTGCCACCGGCGAGAAAGTACACCGCCCAGGCGGCGTCCGCCGGTTCGGCGTCGCGCAGGTAATCCTGCAGCGCCGCCAGCTTGGCGTTGCTCGAGGTGGTGGCGTCGAGGCGCGCATACAGCTGCGCGAAGGCGATCATGGGGCGGGCTCCGCGGCTGCGTCGTCTTCCTCGCCATACTCGGTGTCGAACGCTTGGGCATCCAGCCCCTGCTCGCGCAGGTGACGAACCAGAATGTTCACCGAACCGTGGGTGACCATGACCCGCTCGGCGCCGGTCTGCTCGATGGCCCACAACAGGCCAGGCCAGTCGGCATGATCGGAGAGCACGAAGCCACGATCGACACCGCGCCGCCGACGTGTGCCACGCAATAGCATCCAGCCGCTGGCGAACGCATCGCTGTAGTCGCCGAAGCGCCGTATCCAGGTGCTGCCGCCCGCCGACGGTGGCGCCAGGACCAGTGCCTGGCGCAGCAACGGGTCACCCTTCGCCACCTCACCCGCGTAGCGTGTTGGCGGCAGATGGACGCCGGCCTCGCGATAGACCTGATGCAAGGGCTCCATGGAGCCATGACCCAGGATTGGCCCGATGCTCGCGTCGATGCCGTGCAGGATGCGTTGCGCCTTGCCGAAGGCATAACAGAACAGCACGCTGGCCCGGCCGGCTTCACGGTTCTGCCGCCACCAGTCATTGATGCCGGCGAAGATCTGCGCCTGAGGCTGCCAGCGGTAGATCGGCAGGCCGAAGGTGGATTCGGTGATGAAGGTGTGACAGCGCACCGGCTCGAAGGGGTCGCAGGTGCCATCTGGCTCCACCTTGTAGTCGCCAGAGGCTACCCAGACTTCGCCGCGGTATTCGAGGCGTACCTGGGCCGAGCCCAGCACGTGGCCGGCAGGATGAAAGCTGAGGGTAACGCCATGGTGGTCGATGGTCTCGCCATAGGCCAGGGTCTGCAGGTTGATATCGCGCCCCAGACGGGTGCGCAGGATGCCTTCACCCGGTGCTGCCGCCAGATAATGGGCGCTGCCGGTACGGGCGTGGTCGCCGTGCCCGTGGGTGATGACGGCGCGCTCGACAGGGCGCCAGGGGTCGATATAGAAATCTCCGGGGGGACAATACAGGCCTTCGGGCCGTGCAATCACCAGATCCAAGCAGGCGACCTCCGGAAATGAAAAGACGGGAATGAAACGGGGTGTGCAACGAGTAGAAGCCAGAGCCATCAGCGGCAGGCGCCGCCGACAGCGATGCCTGCGTCAGTGACGCAGGCGCTGGCTCACAGGTAACCGAGTAGCAGCAGCACCAGCACGATCACCAGCACCAAGCCGAGCCCCCCGGTGGGCCCGTAGCCCCAACTGCGGCTGTGTGGCCACGCCGGAATGGCGCCGACCAGCATAAGGATCAGAACGATCAGTAGTATGGTTCCCAAGCCCATGGCTATCTCCTTGCGTATCTGTCGACGGGCCACTCGAGGTGGTCCGCCTGGCATCAGAAGCCTGTGCAGGCATCCGTTCGGATGCAGGGCCATGCCCTACATCTTTTACGACTTGGCAGGGAAACGGAAAGTGCAAACTTTAAGTCGGCCGGGGCGACTCGGGCGCTGAACCTGGACGCTAGAGGGGTGGGCATATCGCCCGACGAAGGCCCTATTCGGTCAGAGCGAAGCGTGCCGCACGTTCGATCAGTTCGCCATCGGGGCGCACCCCGGTGTACAGGGCGAACTGCTCCACGGCTTGCAGGACGATCACCTCGCCACCGGTGATGACCGGTTTGCCCAACGAGCGGGCCAGGCGGATCAACGGCGTTTCCACCGGCACGGCGACCACGTCGAATACCCACTGCGCGGCAGCAACGGCGCGCTCGTCGAAGGCCAGTTGCTCGGCCTGCGCGCCACGCATGCCCAGTGGCGTGACGTTGACCAGCAGGTCTGCCGGCTTGTCGTCCAGTGCGGCGCACCAGTTCACCGCGCACTGCGCCGCCAGCGCCCTGCCCGCCACCTCGTTGCGGGCGACGATGTCGCCATTGCCGAAGCCACTGTCGCGCAATGCGCAGGCCACCGCCTTGGCCATGCCACCACTGCCGCGTAGCGCGTAGTGGCTGCTCGGGGGTACGCCGTGTTGCGCGAGCAGATGCACCACTGCACTGTAATCGGTGTTGTAGCCGGTCAGGTGGCCGTCGTCGGCGACGATGGTATTGACCGACTGCAGGGTCGCGGCCGACTCGTGCAAGGCGTCAAGGTGCTCGATGCAGGCTTCCTTGAACGGCATCGACACCGCGCAGCCGCGAACGCCCAGGGCACGGATACCGCCAATGGCAGCCGGCAGGTCGGTGGTGGTGAACGCCTTGTACAGGTAGTCCAGTTGCAGTTCCCGGTACAGGTAGTTCTGGAAACGCGTACCGAAATTGCCTGGCCGCCCGGACAGCGACATGCACAGGCGGGTGTCCTTGCTGATGCTGAGTGTCATGCAAAAAACCCCGGAACCGTCCAAAGTCTGCCGCGCGCAGGCATTGCTCCAGCGCGCGAGACTTTGCAGGCCGTTAGAAAATGTAATCGGTGGTCAGGAAATTCGACGAACGCTGACGGATCACTTCGCTGACCAGTGCCTTGTTGTCGTCCGTGAAACGGGTCGCCACCAGGGTACGGATCGAGAAGGTGCGCAGGGCGTCGTGCACCGACAGCGTGCCCTCGGCGGAATCCTTGCGACCGTTGAACGGGAAGGTGTCCGGCCCGCGCTGGCACTGGGCGTTGATGTTGATTCGGCCGACCTGGTTGGCGAAGGCGTCGACCAGGCGGCCGATCTGCTGCGCATCGGTGCCGAACAGGCTGAGCTGCTGGCCGAAATCGGACTGCAGCACGTAATCGATCACCTGCTCGAGGTCCCGGTACGGCACGACCGGCACCAGCGGGCCGAACTGTTCTTCGCCATACAGGCGCATCTGTGGCGTCACCGGGCACAGCAGCGCCGGATAGAAGAAGCTCTCGCGGTGTTCGCCGCCGCCCGGGTTGATGATCTTCGCGCCCTTGTCGAGGGCATCGGCCATGACCGTTTTCAGGTACTCCACCTTGCCCCGCTCGGGCAGCGGCGTCAGCGCGACCCCCGTCTCCCAGGGCATGCCGGGCTTGAGTTTGGCCAGACCGGCGCTGAACTTGTCGAGAAAGGGCTGCAGTACATCCTCGTGAACGAAGAGGATCTTCAGCGCCGTGCAACGCTGGCCATTGAACGACAGCGCACCGGTCAGCGCCTCGCTCACCGCGTTGTCCAGATCCACATCGGGCAGCACGATGCCCGGGTTCTTGGCATCCAGGCCCAGCGCCGCGCGCAGGCGATGGGGCTTGGGATGCAGCTTCTTCAGGTCGCTGGCCCCCTTGTGGGTGCCGATGAAGGCGAATACGTCGACCTTGCCACTTTCCATCAAGGCGCTCACCGTCTCGCGCCCACGGCCGTAGATGATATTGATCACCCCTGGCGGGAAGCTGTCGCGGAACGCCTCCAGCAACGGGCGCATCAGCAGGACGCCGAACTTGGCCGGTTTGAATACCACGGTGTTGCCCATGATCAACGCCGGAATCAGCGTGGTAAAGGTTTCGTTCAGCGGGTAATTGTACGGCCCCATGCACAACGCGACCCCCAGCGGCACGCGGCGGATCTGCCCCAGGGTGCCCTGCTCCAGTTCGAAACGGCTGGAACGCCGATCCAGTTCCTTGAGCGCGCCGATGGTGTCGACGATGTAATCGCAGGTACGGTCGAACTCCTTTTCGGAGTCCTTGAGGTTCTTGCCGATCTCCCACATCAGCAGCTTGACCACCGCGGTGCGCTGCTCGCGCATACGGGCCAGAAAGGCCTCGACATGGGCGATGCGCTCGGCGACGCGCAGGTTGGGCCACTGCCCCTGGCCATGATCGTAAGCCGCGACCGCAGCATCCAGCGCGGCCAGGGCGGCATCGGCGTCGAGCAGCGGCGTACTGCCGAGCACCACCTGGCGCTCGCCCTGCTCCTCGGCGAGGTAGATGGGGCTGCGTACCTGGGCCAGCGGCCCCTGCCAGTGGCGCAACTCGCCGCCAACCAGGTATTCACGCTGCTCGACCGGCGCATCGGGGCGGTAGGCTTCGGGGATGTCGTGCAGGCGGGGAAACAGCGCAGCGGGGTCGAACGGACGGGACATGGGAGCTCCTCGACGGAGAAAGCCCGGCACCACGGCACGGGCTGTCACGAAATGGATTGACTCAGTTGAGCAGCGCCAGGGCCTCGGCGCTCGCCTGGCGGACCTTGTCCCAGCCGGCGGAGTTGTCCAGCATCCAGCTGCCACCGACACACATTACGTTGCCGAGGGCCATGTAGCGCTGCAGGTTGTCGGGGCCGACACCGCCCGTCGGGCAGAAGCGGATATCGCCGAACGGGCCGCCGAGGGCCTTGAGTGCGGCGGTGCCACCGCAGACTTCCGCCGGAAACAGTTTGAAGCGGCGATAGCCGAGGGCATAGCCGACCATGATCTCCGAGGCACTGGACACGCCAGGCAGCATGGGTACCGGGCTGTCCAGGGCCGCACGCAGCAGTTCGTCGGTGGAGCCGGGGCTGACGATGAACTGGGCACCGGCCTCTTGCACCGACTCGAGCATGTGTCGATCCAGCACCGTGCCGGCGCCGACGCACAGGTGCGGGCGCTCCTCGCGCAGGCGGCGGATGGCGGTCAGCCCGTGGGCCGAGCGCAGGGTGATCTCCAGCACCTGCAGGCCGCCGGCATCCAGGGCATCGGCCAGCGGCAGAATGTCTTCCTCGCGGGCGATGGTGATCACCGGCATGATCCGCGCCCGCGCGCAGAGTGCATCGATGCTGGCGATCTTCTCGGCCATGCTGGGGGCCGAGCGACTGATGGCATGTGTCATGTTGTTTGATCCTTGTTGAGACCTCAGGGGCACCAGTAGATTTCCAAAGGCGCGTGAAGAAACGCGCTGATCGGCATGGCTTTTTCATCATCCTGCTGCAGCGCCTGTTGCAGCACATGCAACTTGCCTGCCCCTTCGATGGACAGCAGTTGCCGGCGCGCGGCCCTGAGCACCGGCAGGCTCAGGGTCAGGCGCTGGTGCGGCACGCTGGGTGCGAGCATCGGCAGGCAGCGGCGCGAGCAATCTGGCTGCAGTGCCTCATCGAGGTTGGGGCTGTTCGGGAACAGCGAGGCGGTATGGCCGTCGCTGCCCATGCCCAGTACCAGTACGTCGATGGGCGGCAAGTCGCGGAGTGTCTGCTCGGCGAGCGCCGCCGCCTCGTCGAGGCTGCCGGCACTCTGGTACAGCCCGAGCAGGCGCGCGTCGGCAGCCGGGCCCTGCAACAGGTGCCGACGCACCAGCGCTTCATTGCTGTCGTCATGGCTGGCCGGCACCCAACGCTCGTCGGCCAGGCTGACCAGTACCTTCGCCCAGGGCAGTGGCTGCCTGGCCAGCGCCTCGAAGAAGGCGACCGGACTGCGCCCGCCAGACACCACCAGGGTGGCCTGGCCACGGCTGTCGATGGCATCGCGCAGGGCCTCGGCCACGGCTTGCGCCAGAGAAGCCGCCAGGTGCCCGGCATCGCTGTGACTGCGGGCGGCCACGCCTGCGGGGAATTCGAGGTCAGAGATCGCCATACCAGGCCCTCCCGTCGCGAGTGATCAGGGCGATGGAACTCATCGGCCCCCAGGTGCCGGCGACGTAGGGTTTGGGTGGGTCGCCGAGTTTCTTCCAGCCGGCGATCAACTGATCGCACCATTGCCAGGCATGCTCGATTTCGTCCTTGCGCACGAACAGGTTCTGACTGCCACGCATGACCTCCAGCAGTAGCCGCTCATAGGCATCGGGAATCCGCGCGCTGCGGTAGGTGGCCGAGAAATTCAGTTGCAACGGGCCGCTGCGCAACTGCATGCCCTTGTCCAGCCCCTGATCCTTGGTCATCACCTGCAGGGAAATGCTCTCGTCAGGCTGCAGGCGAATGATCAACTTGTTGCCGATCAACTGCCGCTGCTCGGGGGCGAAGATGTAGTGCGGCGGTTCCTTGAAATGGATGACGATCTGCGACAGCTTCTGCGCCATGCGCTTGCCGGTGCGCAGGTAGAACGGCACACCGGCCCAGCGCCAGTTGCGGATATCGGCGCGCAGGGCGACGAAGGTCTCGGTATCGCTCTGGGCGTTGGAGTTCTCCTCCTCCAGATAGCCCGGCACTGGCTTGCCATCGCTGGTGCCGGCCACGTACTGGCCACGTACCACATGCCGGCTGAGGGCTTCCGGGGTCATCGGCTCCAGGGCCTTGAGCACCTTGACCTTCTCGTCACGGATGGCGTCCGCCGAGAGATCACCGGGCGGATCCATGGCGATCAGGCAGAGCAGCTGCAGCAAGTGGTTCTGGATCATGTCGCGCAGCTGACCGGCCTTGTCGAAATAGCCCCAGCGGCCTTCGATACCGACCTTTTCCGCCACGGTGATTTCCACGTGGGTGATGTGGTTCTGGTTCCACTGGGTCTCGAACAGGCTGTTGGCGAAGCGCAGGGCGATCAGGTTCTGCACCGTCTCCTTGCCCAGGTAATGGTCGATCCGATAGACCTGGGTTTCCGGAAAATATGCCGCCACCGCGTCATTGACCGCACGGGACGATTGCAGATCATGGCCAATGGGTTTCTCCAGCACCACCCGGGTGCCCTCGGCCAGCCCGACCGCGGCGAGGTTGGCGCAGATGCCGCCATATACCGAGGCGGGCGTGGCGAAATAGGCAATCAACTGACGCCCGCTGCCAACCGCCTCGGCCAGTTGCGGATAGGCGTCGGCTGGCAGGAACTCCATACTCAGGTAGCGCAGGCGCGCCTGGAAGCGCTGCATCACCGCCTCGTCCAGCTCGTTGGCCGGCAGGTAGCGGCGCAGGTGACTGTCGATGGCGCCCAGGTGTGTGCCGGGATCACCGCCTTCGCGCGCCAGGGCGAGCAGCCGGGTATCCTCGTGCAGCAGCCCGGCGCGGTCGAGCTGATAGAGGGCAGGAAACAGCTTGCGCAATGCCAGGTCGCCCAGGGCGCCGAACAGAGCGAACGTACAAGGTTCAACAGGAATCACGGACATGATCTTTTTTCTTCTATCAAGTTAAGGTATTGATAGCGGCTAATCCGGGGATGCACAAGGCTTAATGTAGTAATAAGAACAACATAATTACAATCTGCAGATCCCGATAGCCAGTGGACAGCGGCAATCGTACGATTGACCGGTGTTTTAGCAGACAAGGATAACAATGGACCGCGTGCGCAATCTTCTCGAGCAGATCCAGGGCCGCCTCGACAGCCTGAACAAGGCCGAACGCAAGGTTGCCGAAGTGATCCTGCACAACCCACAGCAGGCTACCCGCCTGAGCATCGCCGCCCTCGCCCAATCCGCCCAGGTCAGTGAACCGACGGTGAACCGCTTCTGCCGCTCGTTCGGCGTCAACGGCTACCCCGAGCTGAAAATGCAGTTGGCGCAGAGCCTGGCCAGCGGCGCCGCCTACGTCAGCCGCGCCGTGGAAGCGGACGACGGCCCCGAGGCCTACACCCGCAAGATCTTCGGCAGTGCCATCGCGTCGCTGGACAGCGCCTGCCAGAGCCTCGATCCGCAGTTGATCAGCCGCGCCGTCGACCTGTTGATCCAGGCCCGGCAGATCCATTTCTTCGGCCTTGGCGCCTCGGCGCCGGTGGCCCTGGATGCCCAGCACAAGTTCTTCCGCTTCAACCTCGCGGTCTCCGCCCACGCCGACGTGCTGATGCAACGGATGCTGGCCTCGGTGGCCCATACCGGCGACCTGTTCGTGATCATTTCCTATACCGGGCGCACCCGCGAACTGGTCGAGGTGGCGCGACTGGCGCGGGAAAACGGCGCGTCGGTACTCGGCCTCACCGCCGCCGGTTCGCCCCTGGCCCAGGCCAGCAGCCTGAGCCTGGACATCCCGCTGCCCGAAGACACCGACATCTACATGCCGATGACCTCGCGGATCATCCAGCTCACCGTGCTCGACGTACTGGCCACGGGCATGACCCTGCGCCGTGGCGTGGATTTCCAGCCACACCTGCGCAAGATCAAGGAAAGCCTCAACGCCAGCCGTTATCCGGCCAGCGAAGAGCCGCTGTAGCCATTGCAAGCTGCAGGCTGGCGTTGCGTGACTGCAGAATCGTAGCCGGCTTTCACTTGCGGCTTGTCGCTTGCAGCTCGAGGCCTTACTTCCACCAGTACTCCACCTGCACCCCGAAGTTTGAGCCGTTGCGTGCGCTGCCGAACGCGCCGGTGTCGGACAGTGCCGAGCCTTCCGCCAACAGATTCGCCGCTTCCTGCGCTGCCTTGTTCCAGGTGGCGTAGGTGTAGTACAGACGAATTTCCGGACGTTCGAAGAAGCCGGGGCCGGCCGGTGACCAGGTCGGTGCGACGGTGAACTTGCTCAGTTTGCGCGTACCGCCGGAGGCGTCCACCTGATCATGGCCGATCTCGCCGACCAGCTTGAATTGCTGGGTGAAGGCATAGCTGGTACGCCCGCCCACGGACCACCAGTCCTGGTCGGCGCCGTCATCACGCTTGTCCTTCTGGTAGACGGCCTGGACCTGGCCGCCCAGACGCGGGGTCACCTGGAAGTCGAAGAATTCGACCACCCGCCAGCTCTTGGCGCCGCCATCGAGAGTCGGATCGCCGGTGTAGCCCAGGCCGGTTCCCGGCCCCTCGCCATATTGCAGTGCCAGCTTGTTGTCACCGCCGAGGCCGAGGAAGTCCTTCTGCACATGCTGGCCCGTAACCGCCCAGCCGCTGTGTGCATCGTCGCTGTCGGGCTTGTCGATGTAACTGACGCCCACCTCGATCTCGCCGCCCGGGTTGGGGACGAAGCCGCCGACGTTGAAGTCGTGGCGGTTGATGTACTGCTTCTGATCGTAGTTATCCTTGCGCGAGAACACGTAGCTGTACTTGTAATCGCCGATCTTCATCTCGTCGATACCGAAACCGGTGGCGCTCTGGTTCCAGTAGTAGAAGTCGGAGATGTGGATGTCGTTTCGCTTGTAGAAACGTCGCCCGGCCCACAGCGAGCCACCGTTGAGCGCCGGCATGTTGCTCCACTCGGCGTACATCTGGTTCATCCGCGCGGTGCCACGATCACCGGTGAATTTCGGCGTGTGGCCATACTGGTTGTAGAGCTGCGCCATGCCCTCGATGCTCAGCACCGAGCCATCGTCCAGGCTGAACAGATCCTGGCGCAGATCCAGCTCGGCATAGTGTTCGCACTCGTTGCCCAGACGGTACTTGGACTGTGCCCCGGGCAGCTGGAAGCATGATTGCCGGCCATTGCCATCGGCGCTGCCGGCGCCGCTACGCACGTAGCCGGTGAACTCCAGTGCCATCCCCGTGGCCGGTAGCGTCAGCGAACCCAACGCCATGGCCAGGCCGAAACCCGTTGATCGTTTCATACCCTCTCCTGCTGTTTTTATTGTTGTTACCGCTCTTATGCCGGCATCAGGACAACCGAGGCCAGGACGGCACTCGCGAGACCGACTCCTTCTCAACGATTCTTTAACTGGGTGACATTGCTCTGCGCAGCGCTGTGAGTTTCGGGGCGTACGCGCTCGCCGCTGTCGGCATCGAACAGCAGTACCCGCGAGGCATCGATCTGCAACTCGACGTGCTGTCCGATCTCCGGTGCCTGGTCCGGTGCCAGGCGGCAGCACAGCTTGGCGTCATTCACGCTGACGAAGACCAGAGTGTCCGGCCCGGTGGGCTCGGTGACCTCGACCACGGCAGGCAGTGACGCAGCCTGACCGGGCGCACTGGCCGGCTGAATCTGTTCAGGGCGGATACCGAGCAGCAGCGTGCGCTGCTCGGTGCCCTCGGGCAGGTGGCCGAGGGGCAGTTCGCAGCTGCCGGCCGACGAAGTCAGCGTTGCCCACACCTGGCCAGCACGGCGCTGCAGTTGCACGGGCACGAAGTTCATGGGCGGCGAGCCGATGAAACTGGCCACGAACAGGTTGGACGGGTCGTTGTAGATCTGCTGCGGGGTGCCGAACTGCTGGATCACGCCCTCCTTCATCACCGCCACCTTGTCGCCGAGAGTCATGGCCTCGATCTGGTCGTGGGTGACGTACACCGTGGTGGTCTTCAGGCGCTGGTGCATCAGCTTGATTTCGGTGCGCATCTCCACCCGCAACTTGGCGTCGAGGTTGGACAGCGGCTCGTCGAACAGGTAGATCTTCGGCCGCCGCGCCAGGGCCCGGCCCATGGCCACGCGTTGCTGCTGGCCACCGGACAGCTGCCCCGGCTTGCGCCCCAGCAGATGCTCGATCTGCAGCAGCTTGGCGACTCGCGCCACTTCCTCGTCGATGGCCGCCGGGGCCATCTTGCGCATCTTCAGGCCGAAGGCGATGTTGTCGCGCACGCTCATGGTCGGGTACAGCGCGTAGGACTGGAACACCATGGCGATGTCACGATCCTTGGGGCTCATGCCGCTGATGTCGGCGTCATCGACCAGGATCGCGCCGTTGCTGATGCTCTCCAGCCCGGCGATGCAGTTCATCAGGGTGGATTTCCCGCAACCCGAGGGGCCGACCAGGATCAGGAACTCCCCGGCATCGATCTTCAGGTCGATGCGCTTGAGCGTGTCCGTCAGGCCACTGCCATAGGACTTGTTGACGTTGCGCAATTCGAGCGTTGCCATTTACTTCTCCACTTGTGAAAGCGCAGCTTTCAACCCTTTACCGCGCCGGCCGTGAGGCCGCGCAGGAAGTACTTGCCCGCCACGATGTACACCAGCAGGGTCGGTAGCCCGGCGATCATCGCCGCGGCCATGTCCACGTTGTATTCCTTGGCCCCGGTGCTGGTATTGACCAGGTTGTTGAGGGCCACGGTGATCGGCTGGGAGTCGCCGCTGGCGAACACCACGCCAAAGAGGAAGTCGTTCCAGATCTGGGTGAACTGCCAGATCAGGCAAACCATGATGATCGGCAGCGACATGGGCAGCAGGATGCGCCCGAAGATGGTGAAGAAGCCCGCGCCATCGAGGCGCGCCGCCTTGACCAGCGCATCCGGCACGCTGACGTAGAAGTTGCGGAAGAACAGCGTGGTGAAGGCGATGCCATACACCACGTGGACCAGCACCAGGCCGCTGGTGGTGTTGGCCAGGCCGAACTTGCCGAGGGTGAACGAGGCTGGCAGCAGCACCGTCTGGAACGGCAGGAAGCAACCGAACAGCAACAGCCCGAAGAACAGCTGCGAGCCGCGAAAGCGCCACATCGACAGCACGTAACCATTCAGGGCACCGACCGCCGTGGAAATCAGCACGGCCGGCACGGCGATCTTCAGCGAGTTCCAGAAATAGCCACCGACCACGTCCCAGGCCTTGACCCAACCGATCAGGGTGAACGCATCGGGCCAGGACAGCAGGTTGCCGGCACGCACGTCTTCGGGGGTCTTGAAGCTGGTCAGCAGCATCACGATCAGCGGCACCAGGTACAGCGCCGCGGCGAACAACAGGGTGGCGTAGATCGCCACACGGCTTGGGCTGAAGGCTCTAGTCATGGCGTTTGCCCCGCAGTTCCGAGTAGAGGTAGGGCACCAGAATCGCCAGGATCGCGCCGAGCATCAGCATCGCGCTGGCCGAGCCGATGCCCATCTGGCCGCGGCTGAAGGTGAAGTTGTACATGAACATCGCCGGCAGATCGGACGAGTAACCAGGCCCCCCCGCAGTCATCGCCGCCACCAGGTCGAAGCTCTTGATGGCGATGTGCGCGAGGATCATCACCGCACTGAAGAACACCGGCCGCAGGCTCGGCAACACGATGCGCAGGTAGATGGTCGGCAGGCTCGCGCCGTCCACCTGAGCGGCCCGGATGATCGATTGATCGACGCTGCGCAGCCCAGCCAGGAACAACGCCATGACGAACCCCGAGGCTTGCCACACGGCAGCGATCACCAGGCAGTAGACGACCCGGTCCTGATCCACCAGCCAGTCCAGGCGAAAGCCTTCCCAGCCCCAGTCGCGCAACATCTTGTCCAGTCCCAGGCCAGGATTGAGCAGCCATTTCCAGGCGGTACCGGTGACGATCATCGACAGCGCCATGGGGTACAGGTAGAGGGTACGAATGAAGCCTTCGCGACGAATGCGCTGATCGAGCAACACGGCCAGCAACACGCCGATGACCAGGCTGATGCCGATGAACATGCCGCCGAACACCATCAGGTTCTTGCTTGCCACCCACCAGCGGTCGTTGTCCATCAGCCGCACGTACTGCTGCAGACCCACCCACTTGTAGCTGGGCATGAAGCTGGAATTGGTGAACGACAGCACCAGTGTCCAGAGGATGTAGCCGTAGAAGCCGACCAGCACCACCAGCATGCTCGGCGCCAGCACCAGCTTGGGCAGCCAGCGCTGCAGCGCGTCGAAGGGTGAAGCCTTGCCGATTACCGTCGTGACACTCATCGGGCGTTACCAGTGTGGAGATGAAATTCGGGTCGAACGCCGCCAGCGACTGGACCGAGGCCAGGTCGAAGGAGGCTTTGCTGATAAGAACCTGTTCACGATCTAGCGAGCTAAGGAAATGGGCCGGCTAACCGGCCCGGATCAACCTACTGGGCGGATTTGATCGCCGCGTTGATCTGCGCGCCGGCCTTGCTCGGGTCGGCGTTCTTGTCGCTCATGAAATTGGTGACCACGTCGAAGATGGCGCCCTGCACCGCCAGGTTGGTGGCCATGCTGTGGGCCATGCTCGGCTCCAGCTTGCCGCTCTTGTCGGCCGCCTGGAAATCCTTCATGGAGGCCTGGGCACAGCTGTCGAACTTGCTCATGTCGAGGTCGGAACGCACCGGAATCGACCCCTTGTTCTCGTTGAACACGTACTGGAACTCGGGCTCCAGGGCGATGCGCGCCAGGGCGTGCTGGGCGGCGATGTCGCCCTCGTTCTTGAGCTTGAACATGGCCAGGGAGTCGATGTTGTAGGTGTAGCTGCCGGCAGTGCCTGGCATCGGCACGCACTGGTAGTCCTTGCCGGCGACCTTGCCGGCGGCCGTCCACTCGCTCTTGGCCCAGTCACCCATGATCTGCATCCCGGCCTTGCCATCGATGAGCTCGGCCGTCGCCAGGTTCCAGTCACGGCCGGCGCGGTTGTCATCCATGTAGGTAGAGAGCTTTTTCAGCGCGGTGAACACTTCGGTCATCTGCTCGCTGGTGAGGGTCGCCTCGTCATTCTCGACGAATGCCTTGTGGTAGCCCTCGGCACCCATGATGCCAAGCACCAGGCCTTCGAACACGGTGCTGTCCTGCCACGGTTGACCGCCATGGGCCAGGGGTACGAAGCCGGCGGCCTTGAGCTTGTCGCCAGCGGCATACAGCTCGTCGAGGGTGGTCGGCGCCTTGTCGATGCCGGCTTTCTTGAAGACCTGCGGGTTGATCCACAGCCAGTTGACGCGGTGGATGTTCACCGGCACGGCGACGTAGTGGCCGTCGTATTTCATGGTGGTGGCAACGGTCTTCGACAGCAGGCCATCCCAGTTGTTGGCCGTGGCGACGTCATCCAGCGGTGCGAGCAGATCCAGCGCGCCCCACTCCTGCAGATCCGGCCCCTTGATCTGCGCAGCGCCAGGCGGGTTGCCGGAAACCACACGGGTCTTCAGTACGGTCATCGCGGCAGAACCCGCGCCACCGGCCACGGCACTGTCCTTCCAGGTGTAGCCGTCTTTTTCGACCAGCTCGCGCAGCACCTTCACGGCCGCAGCCTCGCCGCCGGACGTCCACCAGTGCACGACTTCGACCGTACCTTTGGAGTCGGCTGCCAGAGCAGCGAGCGGGAATAGCGAGGCGAGAGAAACGGCAGTGGCGAGACGGGTGATCGCGTTCATCGAAGTACCTTTCTTGTTGTTAGCAGCAAGTCGTGGCGCTTGCGTTGCATGGAGTGTAATCAGGCTTTGCCGGCAGCCAGGTAACGAAGGGATGCGCGAATGTCACCACCTCGTTACATGGCTGCCAATGCCGAGGCCAGGCTCGGCGCCAGCGGCAGACGCGGCAGCAGAACGGCCTGGTAGGCGTGATAGAGATCGGGCTTACCAGGCCAGATGCTGGAGGCCGGATGGTTGTCGCTGTCGAGTTCGTGGTGCCAACTGCCATTTTGCAGGTCGATGAAATGGCTGCAGGCAAACTCCCAGAACCGTCGATACCACTGCTCGTAGATGGCCTCCCCCGTGCGTCGCAGCAAGGCCGCGGCGGCGGCACAGGCCTCGGCCTGCACCCAGTGCAGCCGCGCGCGTACCACCGGGCGCCCCAGCCAGTCGAGGTTGTAGACCAACCCTGGTGCGCCATCGGCATGCCAGGCATCGCGACAGGCGCTGGCGAACAGCCCACGGGCATCCTCCAGCAGCCAGTCGGGCGCGTCTAGGCCGGCTCGGGCCAACGCGGCTTCGAGGTGCAACAGTAGACGCGCCCACTCGAAACTGTGCCCCGGCGTACTGCCATAGGGCCGGAACGGGTCGGCACGGTTATCGGCGTTGTATTCGGGCAAGGCCTGCCACTGCGGGTCGAAATGCTCGACCACCACATAGCCCCGGGAGGCCGCGTGATGGTGGATCAGGCGCTCGACGATACGCAGCGCGCGCTGTAGCCAGAGGGCATCACCGGTGACATCCGCCAGGGCGAGAAACGCCTCGGTGGCGTGCATGTTGCTGTTGGCACCGCGGTAGGCCTCTTCCTGCAACCAGTCGCTGCTGAAGCTCTCGCGCAGCGCGCCCTCCTCTTCGCACCAGAAATGCCGCTCGATAATGCCGATCGCCTCGGCCAGCAGCGCCTCGGCTCCGGGCCTGCCGGCAGCCTGCGCAGAGCTGGCGGCCAGGGCCACGAAAGCATGCAGGTAGGCTGACTTGTCGCCCTTGCGACTGGCGTCGGCGAACCAGCCGCCAGCCCGTTCGTCACGCAAGTCGCCCTGCAGCGCGGCGATGCCGTGATCGAGCAGATGGGCATAGCCGGGAATACCCTGGATATGGGCCAGGGCGAAACAGTGAGTCATGCGGCTGGTGTGCATCAGCTCGGCGCTGGCATCCGCAGGCAGTCGCCCCTGGCCGTCCAGCGCGGCAAAGCCCTGCGCCACGCGCGAGGCGCTGGCGAACGGCAGCAGCCGCATGCCTTCGGCGTTCAGCCAGGCGCGATGAGGGGGTTGCGCCAGCCAGCTGTCGGAGGGCAGTGCAGGTGTTTTCATTGTTGTTATTCCGTGCAAACGATAAATGCTTGAACCGTAGGGTGGGTGACGCTTCATCCACCCACCAATCCCCTCGGCGCTCATGGCAAGAGTCTAACGGCGGCTGCCCGTCACCCAAGTAACGAAGGCCGGTCGCTTCGTCACCATCTGGTGACATTCACTCCGGCGACCGCGGCAGTTGCAGCGTCACCCGCAGCCCGCCCTCACGCAGATTCTGCAGGCTCACCTCGCCGCCATGGCTGTGGGCGATATTGCGCGCGATGCCCAGCCCCAGGCCGTAGCCCTGCTGCTGCCCGGACAAACGGAAGTGCGGCTCGAAGACCTGCTCCAGGCGCTGCTCTGGGACACCTGGCCCTTCGTCGTCGACATGCAGCACATAGGCAGCCTCGTCGTCTTCGACGTGCAGGTGCGCCGTGTGGCCGTACTTGAGGGCATTGTCGATCAGGTTGCCGATGCAGCGCCGCAACGCCAAGGGCTTGCCCAGGTAGGCGGCGCGTGCCTGGCCATACAGGGTGACCCGTCCGTTGCCAGCCGGCGCCAGGTAGGGCTCGACCAGGCAGTGCAGCAGCAGGTTGAGGTCGACGGGCTCGATGTTTTCGTGGATGTCGGTGTCCTTGACGCACTGCAAGGCGCCCTTGACCAGCAGTTCCAGCTCGTCCAGGTCCCGGCCGAACTTGGTCTGCAGCGCCTCGTCGTCGAGCAGCTCGACGCGCAGACGCAGGCGCGTGATCGGCGTGCGCAGGTCGTGGGAAATGGCGCTGAACAGCTGGGCACGCTCGGTCAGGTAACGGCTGATGCGCTCGCGCATGGCATTGAACGCCCGGCCCACCTCGACCACTTCACGGCCACCGCCCTCGAGCACCGGTTCGACGTCGGCGCCCAGGGACATGTGCCGAGCGGCCCGCGCCAGTCGCTTCAGTGGCCGGCTCTGCCAATGCACCAGGATGCCGATGAACAAGAGCAGGAAGCCGCTACTGAGCAGAATGAACCACAGCTGCTGGGTCGGCAGCACCGGCTCCTCGAGGCTGGTATAGGGTTCCGGCAGCAGCGAGGCGATATACAGCCACTCGCCAGGCGCCAGCTGGATCTGCGTGACCAGCACCGGCGGATTGACCGGCTCCAGGGTCAGCGCGTAATGCGCCCAGGAGCGCGGCAACTCGTCGAGCTTCAGGCCGCCATTGAAGATCCGCAAGTCATCCGGGCTGACGAAGGTCACGGAAATGTCCGCAGCGTTGCCCAGCGACGCGCGCAGCACCTCGCTCACCGCCTGGATCACCGCCTGCTTGCGCGGCGTGACCGGCAACAGATGCATCGACAGTGGCCGGTCATTGAGGCTGACCACGAAGCGCGTGCCGCCCATGCTGCGCAATTGGTCGAGGACCATCGGCCTGTAGGCCACCGGCAGCGAGCGGAAGTAACGCACACTGGCCGACATCGAATGGGCCAGACTGCGCGCCGTGGTCACCAGCCCTTCGAGCTGCGTGGCGCGCAGCTGGGACAGCCAGATGGCGCTGGACAGTGCCTGGGCGACCAAAACCGATAGCAGGGTCAGCAACACCATGCGCCCCAGCAACGACCGGGGAATCGGCAACAGCCGACGCCAGTCAACGCGCATTGCCGGCCTGGGCACTGACGGTGGCGGCCAGTTGGTAGCCACTGCCGCGCACGGTACGGATCAGCCGCGGCGGCTTGTCGGTGTCGCGCAAGCGTTGACGCAGGCGGCTCACGGCCATGTCGACGATGCGCTCCAGCGGCATCACCTCGCGCCCGCGGGTAGCGTTGCCGATGGTGTCGCGATCGAGGATCTGTTGCGGGTGATCGAGAAACAGTTTGAGCAGCGCGAAGTCGGCGCCGGACAGCAGCACCTCTTCACCGTCGCGGTGGAACAACCGGTGGCTGACCATATCCAGGCGCCATTGATCGAACGCCAGTACATCCGCGCCGCGCTCCTGGGAAAAGTGCACGCGGCGCAGCAGCGCCTTGATACGCGCCAGCAGTTCGCGGGGGCTGAACGGCTTGCCGAGGTAGTCGTCGGCCCCCAACTCAAGGCCGATCACCCGGTCGGTCTCGTCGGAACTGGCGGTCAGCATGATGATCGGCACCTGGGCGAAACGCTGGTGCCCGCGCGTCCAGCGGCACAGGCTGAAGCCATCTTCATCGGGCAGCATGACGTCGAGAATCACCAGGTCCGCGCCGCCTTCGCACAGCGCCTGGCGAAACCCGGCGCCATCCGCCACGGCGTTCACCTGCAGGCCGGCACGGCCCAGGTAGGTTTGCAGCAGTTCACGAATATCCTGGTCATCGTCGACCAGCAGGATGGATTTTCCAGCTCTCACATCGATAATCCTTGTTGTTGTTATCAGCGATGCTTGGACACGCTATTTGCCTGCTAACTCCGTAGGAGGTGTTGTTGTGCGGCCACCCCCGCGCCCACCAGGCCAGGGTATTCGGCAGTCACCAGCCAGACCGGCAGGTCATCGAAATAATCGCTCATGCAGCCCTTGTCGCGCAGGCTGCTGGAGAAGCCACTGGCCATGAAGAAGTCGGCGAAACGCGGCACCATGCCGCCGGCGATGAACACACCGCCACGCGCCCCGAGGGTCAGCACGTTGTTGCCGGCGACCCGGCCGAGCAGGCAGCAGAACTGCTCCAGCACGTTGACCGCCAGGGGCTCGCCCTGCAGCGCGGCGCGAGTCACCTGGGCCGCGCTCTGCAGCGCGGCGGGCTGGCCGTCCACCGCGCAGGTCGCACGGTACAGCGCCAGCAAGCCGTTGCCACTGAGCGCACCGGCCTCGGCGCTGACATGCCCGAGCTGGCGATGCAAGGCCTGCCAGATCAATGCCTCGCGGGCGCTGCCCACCGGCAGGTCGACATGCCCGCCCTCGCCCGGCAGCGCGTGCCAGCTGCCATCCGGCAGCGCCAGCAGCGTGCCGACGCCAAGGCCGGTGCCGGCGCCGATCACCACGGCCGGGCGCTGCGGCTGCGCCACGCCAGGGCAGACGCTGATGTATTCATCGGCCCGCAGGCGAGTCATGCCCAGCGCCATGGCGGAGAAATCGTTGATCAGCAGCAGCTCGCGCACCTGCAGTTCGGCACGAAACGTCGCACGGTCGATGCGCCATGGGTTGTTGGTGAAGCGAAAGGGATCCACTTCGACCGGGCCGGCACAGGCCAGGCAGATGGTCTCCACCTCACCGAGCGCCAGGCCCTCGGCCGCCAGGTAGGCCTGGATAGCCTGCTCGACGGTGGCGTGATCGGCAGTGGCCGATACACGCACCGACTCCAGGCGTTCGTCACGCCACAGGGCGAAGCGCGCGTTGGTGCCGCCAATGTCGCCAACCAGCGCCAGACTCATCGCAGCGAGTCCAGTTCTGCGGTGAAGGCACTGGCGCCCTCTTCCGCCGGGCTGAACGCGGCGCGCATGAAAGCGAACAGCTCGCGGCCGCAACCGACGCCGGTGCCTTGCGGACGCAGCGCCGAATCGCGGGCGGCCCATTCGATCTCGTCGACCAGAATCTGCAAGTGCCCCTGCACGCCATCGACGCGAATCACGTCACCGTCGCGCACCCGAGCCAGCGGCCCGCCATCCCAGGCTTCCGGGCTGACGTGAATGGCCGCCGGCACCTTGCCGGAAGCACCGGACATGCGCCCGTCGGTAACCAGCGCCACCTTGAAGCCGCGATCCTGAAGGATACCCAGGTAGGGGGTGAGCTTGTGCAACTCCGGCATACCGTTGGCCTTGGGGCCCTGGAAGCGCACCACCGCGATGAAATCGCGCTCCAGCTCGCCGGCCTTGAAGGCTTCGGCGAGATCCACCTGAGTCTCGAATACCCGCGCCGGGGCCTCGACCACCTGGTGCTCCGCTGCCACTGCCGAGACCTTGGCCACACCATTGCCGAGGTTGCCCTTGAGCACGCGCAGCCCGCCTTCCGGCGAGAACGCTTCCGGCACGCCACGCAGGATATTGCGGTCCAGGCTCTGCTCCGGGCCCTGGCGCCAGACCAGGCCATTGTCGCCGAGGAACGGCTCCTGGGTGTAACGCGACAGGCCATGGCCGGCGACGGTGTAGACATCTTCGTGCAGCAGCCCGGCATCGAGCAGCGTGCGCACCATTAAGGGCACCCCACCGCAGGCATGGAAGTGGTTCACGTCGGCCTGACCGTTGGGGTAGACCTTGGCCAGGGTCGGCGTGATGGCGGACAGGTCAGCCATGTCCTGCCAGGTCAACTGGATGCCGGCGGCACGGGCAAAGGCCGGAATGTGCAGGGTATGGTTGGTCGAGCCGCCGGTGGCGTTGAGCGCCACCACCGAGTTGACGATGGCCTTCTCGTCGATGATCCGGCACAGCGGCGTGTACTCGCCACCCTGGCGGGTCAGGCGCACCACCTGATGCGCCGCCTCGGCGGTCAGCGCGTCACGCAGCGGCGTGTACGGGTTGACGAAGGACGAGCCCGGCAAGTGCAGGCCCATGATTTCCATTACCACCTGATTGGTGTTGGCGGTGCCGTAAAAGGTGCAGGTGCCGGGGCTGTGGTAGGACTTCATCTCCGACTCCAGCAACTGCTCGCGGGTCGCCTTGCCTTCCGCGTAGAGCTGGCGGACCTCGGCCTTTTCCTTGTTGGGAATACCTGAGGGCATCGGCCCGCCCGGCACAAAGATCATCGGCAGGTGGCCGAAACGCAAGGCGCCGATCATCAGCCCGGGGACGATCTTGTCGCAGATGCCCAGCAGCATCGCCGCATCGAACATGTTGTGCGACAGCGCCACGGCGGTGGACATGGCGATCACTTCGCGGCTGGCCAGGCTCAGCTCCATGCCCGGTTCGCCCTGGGTCACGCCGTCGCACATGGCCGGCACGCCACCCGCCACCTGGCCGACCGAGCCCACCGCGCGCAGCGCCTGCTTGATCAGCTCGGGGTAATGTTCGTAGGGCTGGTGGGCCGAGAGCATGTCGTTGTAGGCGGTGACGATGCCGACGTTGGCCTCGTTCATCAGGCGCAGTCGCTGCTTGTCGTCGGTCGAGCCACAGCCGGCAACGCCATGGGCAAAGTTGGCGCATTGCAGCGCACCGCGGTGCGGACCATCACTGTCAGCAGCGGCCATCTGCGCCAGGTAGCGCTCGCGGGTGGCCCGGCTGCGGGCGATCAGGCGGTCAGTTACCTCGAGGATGCGGGGGTGCATGGTATCGGCTCCAGGCTAACAGGTAGCTTTTAGAATTGTATTTTTATCAAAATACTGACAGCAAAGATGCTGGTTTACTACTTTACTCAGAACAATATTGTTTTTAAAACAACAAACCGAGGGAGCAACCTGCCATGACTCTGCGAATCGCCATCAATGGTTTCGGTCGTATCGGCCGCAACGTGCTTCGTGCACTTTATACCCAGAGCTACCGGCAACGGCTGCAGGTCGTCGCCATCAACGACCTGGGTGACAGTGCGATCAATGCACACCTGCTCAAATACGACAGCGTACACGGCATTTTCGATGTGTCCGTCGAAGTCGAGGGGCAGCACCTGATCATCAATGGCGACCGGATCGCTGTCAGCGCCATCCGCAACCCGGCGGACCTGCCCTGGAAAGATCTCGACGTCGACGTGGTCTTCGAGTGTACCGGCCTGTTCACCGACCGCGACAAGGCTGCCGCACACCTGACTGCAGGCGCTCGCAAGGTGATCATCTCCGCTCCCGCCAAAGGTGCCGATGCCACGGTGGTCTACGGCGTCAACCACGACAATCTGCGCGCCAGCCACCAGGTCATCTCCAACGCCTCCTGCACCACCAACTGCCTGGCGCCGGTCGCCCAGGTGCTGCAGCGCGAACTGGGCATCGAGAGCGGGCTGATGACCACCATCCACGCCTACACCAACGACCAGAACCTATCCGACGTCTATCACAGCGACCCGTTCCGCGCGCGCTCGGCCACCCAATCGATGATTCCCACCAAGACCGGCGCGGCCGAAGCGGTCGGTCTGGTGCTGCCGGAGCTGGCGGGTCGCCTGACCGGCATGGCAGTGCGCGTGCCGGTGATCAACGTCTCGCTGGTCGACCTGACGGTGCAGGTGCAGCGCGACACCAGCGCCGAGGAAATCAATGCCCTGCTGCGCGCCGCCAGCCAGCAGTCGCCGGTATTGGGCTACAACGAACTGCCGCTGGTGTCCTGCGACTTCAACCACAACCCGCTGTCGTCGATCTTCGACGCCAACCACACCAAGGTGCACGGCCGGCTGGTCAAGGTACTGGCCTGGTACGACAACGAGTGGGGCTTCTCCAACCGCATGCTCGACACCTGTCTGGCTGCCCACGCGGCCAACTGAGCCGGCGCTGACCAGCGCAGCGAAGACCGAGCGGCATTAAGGCTCGGTAATTCGCCGCGAGCGGATTACAATTGCCGCCCCCTTGAACCTCAATGCCGGCCATTGACGCCAGATCGCTCTGGTCGGCCTCGCCAGCCGGGTCGGCAGGCAGCAGGTACTTTGTCATCCGAACATCACTGGAAGCCGCATGGACTCTAGCCGCAACACACTCGAACAGCACTACACCGCGATCCTCGGCCAACTGGGCGAAGACGTTTCCCGCGAAGGCCTGCTCGACACGCCCAAACGCGCTGCCAAGGCCATGCAGTACCTGTGCAATGGCTATGCGAAGACGCTGGAAGAAGTCACCAACGGTGCGCTGTTCAGCTCTGAAGCCAGCGAGATGGTGGTAGTCAGGAACATCGAGCTTTATTCGCTGTGCGAGCATCACCTGCTGCCCTTCATCGGCAAGGCCCATGTCGCCTATATCCCCAACGGCAAGGTGCTGGGGCTCTCCAAGGTGGCGCGCATCGTCGACATGTATGCCCGTCGCCTGCAGATCCAGGAAAGCCTGAGCCGGCAGATCGCCGAAGCGGTCCAGCAGGTCACCGGCGCCCTTGGTGTGGCGGTGGTCATCGAGGCGAAGCACATGTGCATGATGATGCGCGGTGTGGAGAAGCAGAACTCCTCCATGGTCACCTCGGTGATGCTCGGCGAGTTCCGCGAAAACGCCGCGACCCGCAGCGAGTTCCTCAGCCTGGTCAACAACTGAGTCCCACGCAGTTGCCGTGGGGCAGCTGACTTTTCGCAGTAGCCACTGCCGCCATACCGTCAGACGGCGCGTTCGCGGGGCGTCAGGGTCACCCAGTAGCGGGTGCGGGCCTGCACGGTCAGCGGCAGGCTGGCGGCGAGCAGATCGAGGATGGCATCGGTGTCGGCCAGGCGGAAGCTGCCCGTGACACGCAGCGATTCGAGGGCTGGCGACCAGCGCAGGATGCCGGGCCGATAACGATCCAGCTCACGCAGGAAATCACCCAGCGGCTGGTCGTTGGCCATCAACACGCCGTCACGCCAGCCGGGCACATCGGTGTCGAAGGCCTGTGTCGATTCGACAGCGCCATCGCGCAGGCGCACCCGCTGCCCAGGACGCAACGCCAGTGTGTCGTAGCGCGTTGGCAATAGCTGTGCCGCACCGCTGAACAGCGAGAATTCGCATGCATCGCCCTGCTGGCGCACGCAGATCTGCCCGGCATTGACCGTCGCCCTGCCCTGAGTGGTGTCGATGATGAAGGGCGTGGTGCCGGCAACGCGCAAGGCGATCTCACCGCGTACCAGGGTCAATTGCCGCCGGCCAGCGTCGAGATTCACCGCCGAGGCGGTATTGAGTTCCAGGACGGCGCCATCGGCCAGGGACAGGCTGCGGCGCTCGCCGGTGCCGGTGGACAGGTCCGCCCGCCAGGCATCGATGGGCAGTTCGTGGCTCACCAGCCAGGCCGAGGGCGCCAGCGCGGCCACTCCGAGCATGCCCTTGAGCAGGCGTCGACGGCCCTGGTCAGGGCGGTTAAGGCTGGCCATGGCCAGCTCCGGTGGCAGTCCGTCGAAGCGCGAACGCAGGGCTTGGATGCGCTGCCAGGCGTACTCATGGGTAACGCTGTGGTCGCGCCAGCGCTGCAGCGCGGCATGCTCCCGCTCACCGGCCTCGCCGGATTCGATCAGCGCCAGCCAGCGTGCGGCAGAGCGCGCGATCCGCCGGGTATCCTCGCTGACCTCGCGGTTCAGCACAGCTCGACCAACAGGCAGTGCTCGTAGGCCTGCACCATGTAGCGCTTGACGCTACGCTCGGACACCTCGAGCCGCTCGGCGATGTCGCGGTAGCCCAGCCCTTCGAGCTGGCTGAGCAGAAAGGCGCGCCGTACCACCCGTGGCAGGCCGTCCAGCAGCTCGTCCAGGGCCTGCAGGGTTTCGAGCACCAGCCAGCGTTGCTCCGGGGACGGCGCGCTGGCCTCGGGCAATTGCATCAGCGCATCGAGATAAGCCTGCTCCAGGCTGCGCCGCTTGTGGAGGTTGATCAGCAGACGCTTGCCGATGGTTTTCAGGTAGGCACGCGGTTCCTGCAGGTCGGCGATCGTCTGCGAGCCTGCCAGTACGCGCATGAAGGCGTCCTGGCTGAGATCGGCAGCGTCCCAGCCATTACCCATGCGCCGGCTCAACCACTGCTCCAACCAACTGCGATGATCACGGTAGAGATCGTGAAAAGCCCGCTCACTTGATACAGCCGAACCGACCATGCAGAACACCATTACGGAAACCAATAACGAGATCGATTCTAATTAACAACTGACCCGAACGGTAGCCTTGCGCATGGATTTAAAGCGCCCTGATCGCCCCGTTCATGCGATGGCAACACCGCCAGCACGTGGCTCACCCGGAAATCCACGGCCCGGGGTCGCCCCCAGCACCGCAAAATATTTGGCAACGACTTCCCCGCACTCTATTGTGCTGCGAGTTTTCGACAGAGCGGCCTGCCATGAAGTGTTTCTCCCTCCTGCTGTTGAGCATCATGTCCTGGTCTGCCTGGGCTGCCGATGCCCCCGTGAACGCCTCGACCCCCTGGACACTGCTGGATCAGTTCGAGAACCCCTATACCCTGGATAACGCGGCCCGCGTGGTGCTGGTCGCACGCAGCATGTCGACGGCGCGCCTGGTGAACGGCGCACTGGAAGAAAAGCCGCAAGGCTTTCTGCAAGAACGCCACGTCGTCTACGTCGCGGACATCGAGAAGATGCCTTCTCTGGCGAAAATGGTCGCCGTGCCGGCCATGCGCTCGGCGAAGTACCGCATCATGCTCGACCAGACCGGCAGGGTCGCGAGCCGCTATCAAGGCGACCGGGAAACCGTGCAGTGGCTCGAGCTCGAAGACGGCAGGGTGATTCGCCAGCAACGTTTCAGCGATGCCGGCGAGTTGCAGCGCGCGCTCGAGGCCCTGCCTCGCTAGGTCTCGGCGTTCAGGTGAACAGCATGCCCAGGAAGCGGCCGATGTAGGGGTCGCCCCCGTAGGCTTGGTCCAGGCACATCCGGGCACGCGCCAGGTGCCCCTCGAGGCGTTCACGCACCCGCTCCTCTCCATACAAGGCCAGCAAGGTCGATTTGCCATCGTCCTTGCCCTGGTCCTTGGCATTGTTGGGGTTGGCGTCCTGCAGATCGTCGTAGAGCTGTACGGCATGGCCGAGCTCGACGGCGAAGCGCTGCAATACACCGCGCAGCGGTTTCGGCGCAGCGCTGATCAGGTAGGCCATGTCCATGATCGCGCTGAACAGGACGCCGGTCTTGAGGGTGTTGGTCTCGGCGATTTCTTCTTCCGAACGTGCATGCTTGCCGTCGCGCAAGTCCTGCAACTGCCCCTGCACCAGGCCTTGCGAGCCGACCGTACGGGCGACGATCTCCACCAACTGGGTGCGCACCAGCGGCTTCAGCCCCTCGATCGACGCGACCACCCCGAAGGCCCGGGCCAGCAAGGCGACAGCCGCGAGGATGGCGATATCCTCACCGAACGCCAGGTGCACCGTGGCCCGGCCACGGCGCACCTGAGCGTCGTCCATGCAGGGCATGTCGTCGAGGATCAGGGACGCTGCGTGGATCATTTCCACGGCACAGGCAAGATCCAGGGCCTGCTGCTGGTCGGCGCCCAGGCCATTGGCCGCGAGCAGCAGCAACAGGGGACGCATGCGCTTGCCGGGTGCCAGCGCACCGTCACGAACGGCAGCGGCTACCAGGTCCCGTTCGTTGCTGACGGCCGGTAGCAAGGCGTCCATCCTGGCCTCGATGGATCGGCGCAGCAGCGCCAGGTGTTCGGTGAATCCGCTGTCGATCGTTGCAGTCGCATAGGCTGACATCGTTCCCTCTCTTCTTCTGTATTCCGGCAATACTTGGACACGCTTTTCGCGTACGGCAAGGCCACGGCAGAAGGATCCTGACATTGAAATGACCGCAACTGAAGCTGCTTCGTAATGTTGGAACACCCAATGCGTACAGTTGCCTGATAATGTGGCCAATTCAAGCCGGGCGGGTGTCGACAAGTCATTCGACCACACCGTTCTGGACAGACCGTCTGCACCCCGAAATGATTCCTGCGCAATGGAGCCTGCATGAATAATAGCGACCTGAGTCGGCGTAAGGATGATCATCTGGATATCGTTCTGGATCGATACAGGGCGGCTGCACGTGTCAGCCCGGGCTGGTCGGCCGTGCAGTTCGAGCATTGCGCCTTGCCGGAGCTCGATCATCGGCAGATCGACCTGCGCAGCTCGCTGCTCGGCATCGCCCTGCAGGCACCTTTGCTGATCAGCTCCATGACCGGCGGGGCCGCGCGTTCCGAAGCCATCAACCGCCACCTCGCCGAAGCCGCCCAGGAGCTGGGCATCGCCATGGGAGTCGGCTCCCAGCGCGTCAGCCTGCAGAGCGGCAACCACCAGGGCCTGACCCGCGAGCTGCGGCGCCTGGCGCCAGGCATACCGCTGCTGTCCAACATCGGTGCGGCGCAGTTGCTGGAACCGCAAGGCCTGGACCTGGCGCGCCGTGCGGTCGACACGCTGGAAGCCAACGGCCTGATCATTCACCTCAACCCGTTGCAGGAAGCCGTACAGCCCGAAGGCGACCGAGACTGGCGCGGCGTGCTGGCGCAAATCGCCCGCGTGACAGCCAGCCTGCCGGTGCCGGTGATCGTCAAGGAGGTGGGTGCCGGGCTATCGGTACCGGTGGCCCGTTCGCTGCTCGAGGCCGGTGTGCAGGTCATCGATGTGGCGGGTGCCGGCGGCACCAGTTGGGCGGCGGTGGAAGGCGAGCGCGCGGCGCACCCGGCCGATCGCGCCGTGGCCATGGCCTTCGCCGGCTGGGGCATCCCCAGCGCGACAGCGGTGCAGTCGATACGCGATGCGCTGCCGGCGGTGACGCTGATCGCCTCCGGCGGTGTGCAAGACGGCGTGGATGCCGCCAAGGCGATTCGCCTGGGCGCCGATATCGTCGGCCAGGCCGCAGGCGTGCTGGCCGATGCCACGGTGTCGACCGAGGCGGTGATCGAACACTTCCAGATCGTCATCCGGCAATTGCGTACGGCGTGTTTCTGCACCGGCTCCGCCGACCTGGCGGCGCTGCGCAATGCCCGGCTGCTCCCGGCCGGCTCGCTGCAAACGGATCGAGCATGAGCCATTTCGCCGTCGTTGCGCCGCCCTACTACAGCCATTTCCAGGCGCTCCAGGCGCTCGCCGTGGTCCTCATCGAGCGCGGCCACCGGGTGACCTTCTTCCACCAATCGGACGCCGCCCACTGGCTCAGCGACCCGCGTATCGGCTTCCGTTCGGTGGGCGCCGGCAGCCATCCACCGGGCAGCCTGGAGCACACCCTGCGCCAGGCGGCGCGCCCGGACACGCCCTGGGGCCTGCGGCGAATCATCAAGCAGATGGCGGGTACCACGGCCATGCTCTGCAACGAGCTACCGGGGGTGTTCGCCGACAACGGCATCGAGGCCGTGCTCTGCGACCAGATGGAGCCCGCTGGCGGGCTGGTCGGTGAAAGCCTGGGGCTGCCGTTCATTTCCGTCGCCTGCGCGCTGCCGGTCAATCGCGAGCCGGGGCTGCCGCTGCCGGTGATGCCGTTCGCCTATGCCAGCGACGAGCGCAGCCAGCACATGTACCGTGGCAGCAGCCAGGTTTACGACTGGCTGATGAAGCCGCTTGGCAAGGTAATCGCCGATGCTGCCCTGCGCCTGGGCATCGCGCCACGTACCGCGCTGCACGAATGCCTGTCGCCGCTGGCGCAGATCAGCCAGACCCTTCCCGGTTTCGATTTTCCGCGCAGTCAGTTGCCGATGCACTTTCACGCGGTCGGCCCGCTGCGCAGCCCGGCGAACACGCAGCAGGGCGAATGGCCAATCGACAGGCAGAAACCCTTCTTCTTTGCCAGCCTCGGCACTCTGCAGGGCGACCGTATCGGCCTGTTCGAACGGATCGCCAAGGCCTGCCGCCGCCTCGACGGCCAGTTGCTGATCGCCCACTGCGGCAAGCTCGATGCCGCTCAGGAACGTCGGCTGATCGAGCGCGGCGCCACCTGGGTCACCGATTTCGCGCCACAGCAATGGGCGCTTGAGCAGGCTGACGCGGTGATCACCCACGGCGGCCTGAATACCGTGATGGATGCGATCGCCGCGCGCACGCCGATGCTGGTGATGCCGATCGCCTTCGACCAGCAGGGGGTGGCCGCACGGGTGGCCTATCGCGGTGTCGGCAGCCAGTTGAGCCGCCGCGCCAGCGCCTCACGCATCGAAGGGGCGCTACGTGCCTTGCTCGCGCAGCCCTTGCCGGGTTTCGACCCCTTGAGCGCCGAACTGCAGCAGGCCGGCGGTGCTCCCCGAGCCGCGGATATCGTCGAGGCGGCGCTGTTGCAATCGACGTCCACACGGGCTGACGACCTATGAGCCACGACCTGATTCTGGCGGGTGGCGGCCTCGCCAATGGTCTGATCGCCTGGCGCCTGCGCCAGCAGCGACCGGATCTCAAGGTGCTGTGCATCGACGAGCAGCCGCGCCTGGGCGGCAACCACACCTGGTCGTTCCACGATGGCGACCTGAGCGAGGCTCAGCACCGCTGGCTGGAGCCGCTGGTGGTGAAACGCTGGCCGAGCTATCAGGTGCACTTCCCCTATCTGTCACGGGCCATGCACAGTGGCTACGCGAGCATCACCGGTGAGCGTTTCGCCGAGGTCATAACCCCGGCGCTGGGTTCGTCCCTGCGCCTGGGTAGTACCATCGCCGAGATCAGCCCTACCCAGGTGACGCTGGAAAACGGCGAGCGGCTCGACGCCCGGGCGGTGATCGATGGTCGCGGCGCCCGACCCAGCAACAATCTGGTACTCGGCCAGCAGGCCTTCGTCGGCCAGTTGCTGCGCCTCGCACGGCCCCACGGACTGACGGCACCGATCATCATGGATGCGCGGGTGCCCCAGGGCGATGGCTATCGTTTCGTCTACGTACTGCCGTTCTCGGCGGACACGCTGCTGATCGAAGACACCCATTACGTCGACAATCACCGTGCCTCCACCGAGCAGTTGCGCGAACACATCGCGGCCTACGCCCGCCAGCATGGCTGGCAGATCGCCGAGTGCCTGCGCGAGGAACAGGGCATCCTGCCGATCACCCTGGCCGGCGACTTCGACGCTTTCTGGAACGAGGCGGCAGGCCAGCCGCTGTCCGGGCTGCGCGCCGGGCTGTTCCATTGCACCACCGGCTATTCCCTGCCCCACGCCGTCCGCTTGGCCGAGTGGCTGAGCAACTATCAGTTGCGTGACGCCGCCACCCTGGCCCACGACCTGCGCGCCCATGCGCGAGGCGAATGGCGCAATCAGGGTTTCTACCGCCTGCTCAACCGCATGCTGTTCCTGGCCGGGCGCCCCCAGGATCGCTGGCAGGTGATGCAGCGCTTCTACGGACTGCCGGCAGGGCTGATCGAGCGTTTCTACGCCGGCAGCAACCCCTGGTACGACCGTGCACGAATTCTTGTCGGCAAGCCGCCGGTGCCCGTTGATCAAGCCATGCGGGCGGCCGTGCGCCATTCCCCGCGGCATTTCGAGACTCGTTCATGAACCAAGCGAAAACAGCCATCGTCATCGGCGCCGGTTTTGGCGGGCTGGCCCTGGCCATTCGCCTGCAGAGCGCAGGCATCCACACCACACTGCTGGAAAAACGCGACCAGCCGGGCGGCCGCGCCTACGTCTATCGCGACCAGGGCTTCACCTTCGACGCCGGCCCAACGGTGATCACCGACCCGAGCGCCATCGAGGAGCTGTTCGCGCTCAGTGGCAGAAACATTGCCGACTACGTCGAGTTGCTCCCGGTCAAACCCTTCTACCGCCTGTGCTGGGAGGACGGCACGCAGTTCGACTACGCCAATGACCAGGCCGAGCTGGATCGTCAGATCCAGGCCCTCAACCCTGCCGACGTGGAGGGTTACCAGCGTTTCCTGGCCTACTCCCGTGCGGTGTTCAAGGAGGGTTACCTGAAGCTCGGCGCGGTGCCCTTCCTGTCGTTTCGCGACATGCTGCAAGTCGGCCCGCAACTGGCGCGGCTGCAGGCCTGGCGCAGCGTTTACTCGATGGTCTCGACATTCGTCGAACACGACAAACTGCGCCAGGCCTTCTCGTTCCATTCCCTGCTGGTGGGCGGCAACCCCTTCGCCACCTCGTCGATCTACACCCTGATCCATGCCCTGGAGCGCGAATGGGGCGTGTGGTTTCCCAAGGGTGGCACCGGCGCGCTGGTGCAGGGCATGGTCAGGCTGTTCGAAGACCTTGGCGGCACCCTGGAACTGAATGCCGACGTAGCCGCCATCGACACCGATGGCAACCGTGCCACTGCGGTGCGCCTGCAGGACGGTCGCCACTTCACCGCTGACAGCGTGGCTTCCAATGCCGACGTGGTGCATACCTACGCCAAGCTGTTGGCCGACCACCCCCGGGGCCGCCAGGAAGGCCGTCGCCTGAAAGGCAAACGCTTCAGCAATTCGCTGTTCGTGATCCACTTCGGTCTCAAGCGCCCACAGCCGCAGCTGCAGCACCATACGGTGTGCTTCGGGCCGCGCTACCGCGAGCTGATCGAGGACATCTTCTCCGGCCAGACCCTGGCCGAGGATTTCTCCCTGTACCTGCACGCGCCCTGCGTGACCGATCCCAGCCTGGCGCCTGAAGGTTGCTCCAGTCATTACGTGCTGTCGCCGGTACCGCACCTGGGCAATGCGCCCATCGACTGGGAGGTCGAGGGCCCGCGCTACCGCGATCGCATCCTCGACTACCTAGAGGCGCACTATATCCCGGGGCTGCGCGAGGACCTGGTGACCTGCCGGATCTTCACGCCCAATGATTTCCGCGATGAGCTGTATGCCTATCAGGGTTCGGCGTTCTCCCTGGAGCCGGTGCTGCAGCAGAGCGCCTGGTTCCGCCCACATAATCGCGATGCGCAACTGGACAACGTCTACCTGGTCGGCGCAGGGACCCACCCTGGCGCCGGTGTTCCCGGCGTGATCGGCTCGGCCAAGGCCACTGCAAGCCTGATGATCGAGGATCTTCAGTCATGAAGAACGCCGTGGCCACGGACGATCAGGTGCTGATCGAGCACGCCAAGCAGAGCATCGCGGTGGGCTCGAAGAGCTTCGCGGCAGCCTCGAAGCTGTTCGACGAGCCGACCCGACGCAGCGCGGTGATGCTCTACGCCTGGTGCCGCCACTGCGACGATGTGATCGACGGTCAGGAAGCCGGCCACGATGCGGTGCCCATCAGCCGCCAGGAAGCCGAGCAGCGCCTCGCGCATCTCAAGGCCCAGACCCGCGCGGTGTATGCCGGCACACAACTGGACGACCCCGCCTTCGCCGCCTTTCGCCAGGTGGTGCGCGCCCACGGCATTGCCGAGCAGCATGCCCAGGAGCACCTGGCAGGTTTCGAAATGGATGTGCTGGAGCGCCGCTATCGGAGCCTCGACGACACCCTGCAGTACTGCTACCACGTGGCCGGGGTGGTGGGTCTGATGATGGCGCGGGTGATGGGCGCCCGAGATGAAGCGACCCTGGATCGCGCCTGCGACCTCGGCCTGGCATTCCAGCTGACCAATATCGCCCGGGATATCGTTGATGACGCCGCCGTGGGCCGCTGCTACCTGCCTGAACAGTGGCTGGAGGAACTGGGGGTGCCGCGCGATCAGGTCGCCGCCATCCAGCATCGCCCCGCCGTCGCGGCGCTCGGCCAGCGCCTGGTGGAGCTGGCCGAGCCTTATTACGCCAGCGCCCAGGCCGGTCTCGGCGCCCTGCCCTGGCGCTCGGCCTGGGCGGTGGCAACGGCGGCGGCGGTCTATCGGCAGATCGGCATGAAGGTACTGGACGCTGGCGATCACGCCTGGGACGCGCGCATCTCCACCTCCAGGGCGGAGAAGATCGGCGCCGTGCTGAGCGGTTTGTGGCGGGCGGTTACGAGTCGTTTCGCGCGCTGGCCGGCTCGCCCCGGGAACCTGTGGCGACGTCCGCATCCGTCTTGCGCAGCGGCCCGTGATGCATCGCCCGCAACTGAGCCTTCAGACGCGCCGTAGGGGGCGCGTAGAGAAAGCCGAAGGACACGCAGCGCTCCTTGCCATCCACCGCGTGGTGCATCAGGTGCGCCTGGTACAGGCGCTTGAGGTAGCCGCTGCGCGGTACGAAGCGAAAGGGCCAGCGATGATGAACCAGGCCGTCATGGACCACGAAGTACAACAGCCCGTAGGCGGTCATGCCCGCACCGATCCACTCCAGCGGGTGCATGCCTTGAGTACCGAGGGCGATCAGCACGATGGCCAGCCCGGCGAATACCGCCGCGTACAGATCGTTCTTCTCGAACCAGCCTTCGCGCGGCTCGTGATGGGAACGATGCCAACCCCACCCCCAGCCGTGCATCACGTATTTGTGGGCGAAATAGGCCACACCTTCCATCGCGGTCAGCGTGACGAGAAAAACCAGGGCGTTGATGATCATCGTGCGGCTGATCCTTGCGAGCGGCTGCAGCCAGGCTTAGAGCGATTGAGCGGCACGCGGTAATCCTTCAGGCGGCGGTGATTGGGGCCTCTGCTATCGACACCCGGCAGCGCCATGCGATCCATCTAGCCGCGCAGCGGCGCGCCATGTCGGCAACATGGCACCCATCCTACCGCGCCGCAACGAATTGGCACAGAAAGCTCAAGGATAAAGATTCCGCAGTGCAGCCGATTGCCCCTTCACCCTGACCAGTTTCGAACACTTGGCGGGGCCAGGGTCTGTTGACGTTTCACGCACGGCCGCGCCGTCCAGCAGGCTAGATGAGCCGGCGGGAAGCGCATCACGGCTAAACGGGCCCGGCCCTGCCGGTAGGGCCGCCGGATTTTTCACGGCAACGCGGCTCTCGTTGAAACGCCCCCCTGGACAAGGCCGTTTCGCCTTGCCCTCAGCCATTCGTCAACGCCGAGCCCCTGCAGGCATAAAAAAACCGGGTTTGCCACCCGGTCTTTCATACCGCTCGGCGTATCAGCCGCGGCCTTCGCGGTAGAGGTTCTCGAAGCAGAAGTTGGTCGCTTCGATATAGCCCTCGGCACCGCCGCAGTCGAAACGACGGCCCTTGAATTTGTATGCCAGCACGCAACCTTCCTGCGCCTGCTTCATCAACGCATCGGTGATCTGGATTTCACCGCCCTTGCCAGGCTGGGTGTCCTTGATCAGGTCGAAGATATCCGGCGTGAGGATATAGCGACCGATGATCGCCAGGTTCGAAGGCGCGTCTTCGGCTTTCGGCTTCTCGACCATGTGGCTGACCCGGAAGATGTCATCGCGGATCATTTCGCCGGCGATCACGCCGTACTTGTGGATCTCTTCCATCGGCACTTCCTGCACCGCGACGATCGAGCAGCGGAACTGGTTGTACAGTTTGACCATCTGGGTCAGCACGCCGTCGCCTTCGATGTTCAGGCACAGGTCATCGGCCAGTACCACGGCGAACGGCTCGTCACCGATCAGCGGACGGCCGCTGAGGATCGCGTGCCCCAGGCCCTTCATTTCCACCTGACGGGTGTAGGAGAAGGTGCAGTTGTCGATCAGGCGACGGATGCCGACCAGGTATTTTTCCTTCTCGGTGTCGCGGATCTGGTGCTCCAGCTCATAGCTGATGTCGAAATGGTCTTCCAGAGAACGCTTGCCACGCCCGGTGACCATGGCGATCTCGGTCAGGCCGGCATTCAGGGCCTCCTCCACGCCGTACTGGATCAGCGGGGTGTTGACCACGGGCAGCATTTCCTTGGGCATGGCCTTGGTCGCCGGCAGAAAGCGGGTGCCATAACCGGCAGCTGGGAACAGGCATTTCTTGATCATGGGTTTTCCTTGAGTGGTCGATAGTGCACGAGTCGGCGAAGCGCTGGCATCAGGACGTCTGACGCAGCCGTTCGTAGTAATAAGGCAGTTGCAGCAAGGCGTGGCGCGCGGCCGCCGCGCGTCTTTCGTTGTTGTCTCCGGGGAATGTGACGGTCTCGCTGGTCACCCCCTGGTGCTCGGCCAGGCGCGTGGCGCAGGCGAAGCACATGGCACCGTCGATCACCTGCTGGCCGCTCCGGTCGTCGGCGGTCGGTGCGCCGGTGATCGCCAGGATGATGTCGGCACTGCTGACCTCCAGGACGCCGAGGGCCATTTCGCGAGCGACCTCTTCGCTGTTCATGCCGAAGATCTCGATGGTTTCCGCTTTCACCCCGAGGCTGGCCTGCATGGCGCGCTTGGAATAGGCGACGAAGGCGCTTTCCAGCACGCCGTCACAGCCTGGCACCGCCGCGACCGTGGCGGCCAGCAGCCCGGCAGTGGCCGACTCGGCAGTGCTCAGCACCAGGTTGTACTTTTCCAGGAAGTGCACCGCCTGCTCGATGTTTTGCATGCTGGCGAAATTCTCCGAGCCAATCGTTTCCGTGTGTCTATGGCAGTACAGGGGGCACACAAGTTCCGGACAATTAGCAGCGACCATTTATCGCGCAGCGTGAACTCTATGCCCTCCCCGTCTTTCCCACGCTAGACAGCAGGCCGACGGCAAAGGGGCAATGAAGTGAATACTCTGCGCAAGCTGCAAGATACCCATGAGCTGCATGACGTCAGCGACGTATCCATACGTGGCGCGTTCATCCAGGCATTGAGCGACAAGGCACGCCCGCTGTTCGAAGAAGCGGCCAGCTACGCACGCCACCACGACCTCGACGTGGTGGTGGATCTGGTGCTGGAGAACGACAAACCGCGCCTGATTCTCGCCGTCAGCCGGCCCGAGCAAGGCTTGGTCAGCAGTTACAGCCTGGTCGCCAATGTCACCGCGCAACGCATGCTGCACGAGGAATACTACGCCGACAGCGGCGACATCCACCGCCAGGAGTCGCTACTCGCATCTGTCAACGAAAAGGTCATCGACACCCGTCTGGCCAATTTCTTCCGCAAGGGTTTCGCCCTGCCGCTCGACTACCTCAACGAACGCCACCCCATCGGTTTCTGGTGAGCGCGGCGTTTGCCTGATCCCGAGCAATGCCTTGCAGACGCTGCTGACCTATAATGGGCACCTGTCAGAAACTGCGGGGAGCCTTCATGCAAGCGGATGTCGTCATTGTCGGAGCCGGGCCGGCGGGCCTCTGCCTGGCGCGCTCTCTGTCCGGCCACGGGCTGTCCATCGTACTGATCGAACGTCAGTCGCTCCACGACCTGGCGAATCCTGCAGCAGATGGCCGCGAAATCGCCCTCACCCATGCCTCCCAGCAGACGCTGCAGGCCCTTGGCATCTGGCAGCACATACCGCCCGATGAAATCGCCCCGTTGCGCGATGCCCAGGTTCTCAATGGCCCTTCCCCGTACGCGTTGCGCATCGCCGCAGCGGCCGTCGGCCAGGAGCGACTGGGCTGCCTGCTACCCAACCAGGCGATCCGCCGCGCAGCGTTCGCTGCGGCGAGCGACTGCCCCGACGTCCGATTGCTGAGCGGCTGCTGCATCGCCGACCTGCACTGCGCCAGGCAAGGCGTAGCGCTGCGCCTGAGCGATGGCCAGTGTCTGGATGGGCGCCTGCTGGTGGCGGCCGACAGCCGTTTTTCGGACACGCGGCGGCGCCTGGGAATCGGCGCGCGCATGGAAGACTTCGGCAAGACCATGCTGGTCTGCCGCATGGCCCATGAGCACTGTCATGAGCAGGTGGCCTGGGAGTGGTTCGGCTACGGGCAGACCCTCGCCCTGCTGCCCCTCAACGGTAACCGTGCTTCGGCGGTGCTGACCTTGTCGCCGGAAGACATGAACGGGGTGATGAAGCTGGAGCCCGGCGCCTTCGCACGCGACATGGAGCGACGTTTCGAGCACCGCCTGGGGCGTATGGAGCTGCTGGGCGAACGCCATACCTATCCACTGGTCGGCGTCTACGCACAGCGCTTCGCCGGGCTGCGCAGTGCATTGATCGGTGACGCGGCGGTGGGCATGCACCCGGTAACGGCCCATGGTTTCAACTTCGGCCTGCAGAGCCAGAAGCGGCTGGCGGATGCGCTGCTCGCTGCCCGGCACCACGGCCGCGACATCGGCGAACCCGGCGTCTTGCAGGGTTACGCCGGTGCTCAGCAGCGCGCCAGCTGGCCGTTGTACCAGGCCACCAGTGCGCTGGTGCGGCTGTATACCGATGATCGAATGCCCACGCGCCTGCTGCGCAATGCCGGCCTGCGCCTGGCGCAGAACCTGCCGCCGTTCAAGGCGGCGCTGGCCCGCCACCTGACCCAGGTCTCTGGCTGACTCAGCTGTCGGCGGCGCGCTGCAGGTTGAGCCGCTGACGCCACTCCATGTAGGTCTTGAGCAACAGTGTGAACAACGCCATGCAGGCCAGCAGGGCCGCTGCGGTGAAGGCCGCCACCGGCTTGTAGTCGTTGTTCAGCTGATCCACCAGCAGCGGCAAGGTCAGGGTCTGGTTGAGGATGGTGCCGGAGACCACCGACACCGCACCGAACTCGCCCACTGCCCGCGCATTGGTGACCACCACGCCGTAGAGCAGCGCCCATTTGATGTTGGGCAGCGTGATATGGCGGAAGATCTGCCAGCCATTGGCACCCAGACACAGCGCCGAGGTTTCCTCGTCATTGCCCTGGGACTGCATGACCGGAATCAGGATGCGCGCCACGTAAGGCGCGGTGACGAACACCGTGACCATGACGATACCGGGCCAGGCGAACATCAACTGCATGTCGTTATCGTAGAACCATTGGCCCAGGGCACCTTCCAGTCCGTAGACCACCAGGTAGCAGAGACCTGCGACCACCGGCGACACGGCATAGGGAATGTCCACCAGGGTGGTCAGCAGCTTGCGGCCACGGAAGTCGTAATGGGTCACGCACCAGGCCAGCAGGATGCCGAAGCACAGGTTCAGCGGCACGGTAAGCGCGGCGACCAGCAGGGTCAGGCCGATGGCGTGCTGCATGTAGTCCTGGGAGAGGTTGTCGACCAGCACGCTCCAACCGCCACTGAGCGCCCTGGTGAAAATCAGCGCAAGGGGAACCAGCAGCATCAGCGCCACAGCGCCGAGGCCGAGAATGATGAGTAACCATTGATGCCAGTACTGAGGCTTTTTCATCGGCTTTGCCGCTGCCATTTGAACAGACGTCCCTGCACCACCTGCAAAGCGAAGAGCAGGAACAGCGAAGCCAGGAGGATGACCGACGCGATCGCCGCCGCTGCCGGGTAATTGAATTCCTGCAGGCGCACGAAGATCATCAGCGACGAGACTTCGGTCTTGAAGGGGATGTTGCCGGCGATCATGATCACCGCGCCGAACTCGCCCAGGCTGCGCACGAACGCCTGGGACGCACCGGTGATCAGGGCCGGCGCCAGGCTCGGCAGCACCACGTAGGCAAAGCTCTGCCACTTGTTGGCGCCCAGGGTACTGGCCGCCTCCTCGTATTCCGTCCCCAGGCTCTGCAGCACGGGTTGCACGGTACGCACCACGAACGGCAGGCTGGTGAACACCATGGCGATCAGCAGGCCGGGGTAGGCATAGGCGATCTTGATGCCGGCTGCGGCGAAATACTGACCGAGCCAGCCACCGGGCACCAGCAGGGTCGCCAGGGTCAGCCCGGCGACCGACGTAGGCAAGGCGAACGGCAGATCCACCAGGGCGTCCACCAGGCGCCGGCCGGGAAACTCGTAACGGGTGATGATCCAGGCGATCAGCAGGCCGATCAACAACACGATGACGGTGGAATAGAAGGCACCACTGAGGGTGACCTTGTAGCTCTGTACTACGCGCGGATCGCTGATCGCCTGCCAGTACTGCGCCCAGCTCATGTCGCTGACGTAGAGCAACAAGGCGGACAGCGGGAACAGGATAACCAGCGACAGGTAGAAGACGCTGAAACCGAAGCTCAGGCCGAAGCCCGGCAGCAACGGATTCTGCAGAAAGAAAACGGGGGTCTTGCTCACTCGTAAATCCTTCAATGCACAAACCGCCGGAGAATCGGCGGTTTGTGAAATACGGCTGATGCAGTTCGATAGTCAGGGTGGTTCGGCACTCACGGGCCGCAGCCATTGGCCGCTATTGCCAAGAACCTGTTCATGATCTTTCGCCGTAACTCCCTGTGCAATGCCGCACAGTGGCGTATACGCCCATTGGATTGGGTGGGCGCCATGATCTATGAACCGCGAACAGATTCCAAGGCCGCCGGCCGGCGCCCAGCAGGCGTTGCACGTCGATTACCGGCCCTCGGCCAGCAACTGATCGAGGATCGCATTGCCGTCGAAGTGCTTGGCGGTGATCTCGTCCCAACTGCCGAGCACGTCGGTCGGGTCGATCAGGCGCAGATCCTGGAATTGACCTGCTGTCTCGGCAGCCACCTCCTTGTCCTGTACGCGGTAGTGGTAGGTGGTCAGCAGTTTCTGGATATCCTTGCTGTACTGGAAGTCCAGGTAGGCCTTGGCGACCTCGCGGGTGCCCTTCTCGTCGACCACCTTGTCCACCACGGCGACCGGGAATTCGGCCAGCACGCTTACCGGCGGCACGATCACCTCGAACTCCGCGGAGTTGAACTCTTCGCCCTTGGCGATATTCACCACTTCCGATTCGAAGCTAAGCAGCACGTCGCCCTGCCCGTTCTGGGCGAAGGCCACGGTGGCACCACGACCGCCGGTGGGGAAGTTCTCGACGTTGTGGAGGATCTTGCCGACGAATGCCTTGGTCTTCGCTTCATCGCCCTTGAACGCCTCGTTGGCGTACAGCCAGGCACCCAGGTAGCTGTAGCGGGCGTTACCGGAGGTTTTCGGGTTGGGGAATACCAGCTTCACGTCGGAACGGGCCAGGTCGTCCCAGTTCTTGATGTGCTTCGGGTTGCCCTTGCGCACCAGAAATGCGGTGGTGCTGTAGTACGGCGAGCTGTGGTTGGGGAACTGCTCGGCCCAGTCCTTGCGCAGCAGACCGCGCTTGGCCAGGATGTCCACGTCGGTGACCTGGTTGAAGGTCACGGTGTCGACCTTCTTGCCCTGGATGATGTCCTGAGCCTGGCGCGAAGTGCCGGCGAACGACTGGTCGATCTTCAGATCCTTGCCAGTCTCGGCCTTCCAGTGGGCCTGGAACTTGGGATTGATCTCGGCGAACAGTTCACGGGCGACGTCGTAGGACGCATTGAGAATCGGCTTGTCCGCAGCCAGCGCAGCGGCGCTACCGAACAACGAGGTGGTGACGGCAGTCGCCAGCAGGAGTTTCTTCAACATGATGCGGAGTTTCCTTACGGGTTGGGCGCGGATGACGGCGCCAGTCTGCTGGATGGCCTTATGCCTTAAAAGTATCTATTCAGCATAAGCATATTCTCTTGTGCAGTAGCAAACCGGCTGCCCTTCCTTTTGTGCTGCGCCGGCTTCAACCAACCCTTATAAATTCCCCAAAAGAATTACCACATGAAAATTGATTATTTATAGATCTAAAAAAGTGTGGGTAGAGTCGTGACTTACGACTCAGAGCAAGAGCTTCCCCCATGACCCACACAGCCACCGTGATCGACTTCGCCAGCTACCGTAAACGCCGTCAGGCGCGGCTCATGGCCGAAGCGATGTGGGCCATGTACGCCAGTCGTTTCAACCATCCGAACGCTCAGATGCCGATGATGCACAGGGATCTGGCCTGCCGGAGCTGAGGGCGGTGACTACCCTCAACCCCCTTTCCGCCGCCCCGGAGGGGGTCGGTACGCCCGACGACAACGAACCCGACGACCAGACCAGCCAGCTGGTGGCCCATAATCTTCAGCGCCTGCGCTGCAAACGCAATCTTTCTCTGGATGCCCTCGCCCGCCAATGTGGAGTGAGCCGTGCCATGCTGGCGCAGATCGAGTCCGGCCGCAGCACGCCGTCGATCAAGGTGCTGTGCAAGATCGCCAGGGGCCTCAAGGTATCGGTGGCCGCCTTTCTGGAAAGCCGGGCATTCGAGGGCGTCGCGCTGTTGCCGGCACGCACCAGCCGGCGCTTGGTGAGTGCCAGCGGCGAGTTCGTCAGCCGCGCGCTGTTTCCCTTCGATATCGCCCGGCAATCGGAATTCTACGAGTTGCGCCTGGCCCCGCTGGCCGAGGAGCGAGCGGATGGGCACGCCCCGGGAACCCAGGAAAACCTGGTGGTGGCCCAAGGCGTACTGGAGGTCTGCGTCAATGAGGAACGCTATCTGCTGTCGACTGGCGACGCAATTCTCTTCTACGCCGATCAGCCACACCGCTACCGCAACCCGGCAGACAGCGAAGCGCTGTGCTATCTGGTGGTCAAGTACCCGGAACGGCTGGACTGAAAACGCAGAAGCCCGGCGCAAGGCCGGGCTTCTTTTTGTGGCCTGCCATCCCTGGCGGTCACCCTAGGGGCCGTCGCAAGCGACGTCAAAAATCGCTCCTGGCGATTTTTTGCCACTGTCTACTGCTGTCGAATCAGCAGGTGCAGCACATCATCGGCATGCCATTGCAGCTCATCATCATCGGCATACCGCAGTCCATCATCTTCATCATCAGTTCGCAGCAGCGCTTGAACATCATCATGTCCATACCGGGCATCGGCATCATCTTGCACATCATCATGCCTTCGGCGCTCATGCTGCATTCCATGGCGCACTGCATGGACGGCATCGGCATGCCCATACCCATGGCAGGCATCATCATCATGTTCATCGGCATCTTGGCCATGGCGTCCTGCGACATGCACATCATCGACATGTTGCCGCAGTGCATCATCATCGGCATGGCGCAATCCATCATCATGGCCATCATTTCGGCGCTGTTCTTGAACATCGCCTTGTCCATGCCAGCAGCCGGCATCATGGTGCAGTTCATGCAGTCGGCCTGCATGTCGCAGCTCATGGTCGCCATCATCATGGGCATGCCCATCATCATCGGCATGTTGGCATTCATCGGCATTTGCATTGCGTTCATCATGGTGAACTCCTTGATTGGCTGGAAAGGTCTTGAAGCTGTTTCGTTGGAGGCGATTCTAGGCCGCTCAGCACACCAGGCAAGCTGTCAGCAGCGCAGCCAAAACGGGCGTATTGACGGGGAAAATCGAGCGATTTGCGTCACCGTAACGTGCCACAGCGTCGGAAACGGCGCTTAAGCGATCAGCGTAGATGCCATGAAGAGGATATGGACGTTATGGATATATCTTTCAGTGCTTAGTAAATAACCGAAGTGAATAATCGTTCTAACCTGAGCACAAAAAAACGTCCTGAAGGCGACACCCTTGCCTATTGCCTGCCTCAGACCACCGTCTGACAAACTTCACGAGCCCCCAATGCAGCAAGGCCCGCCTGGTTTCCCAGGCGGGCCTTGCTGAATTGCAGCTGTAGTCAGGAGCGAATCACTCCTTCCACTTGCCGCCTTCGACGATGATCGCCTGCGGGTCGGTACCTTCCGCCAGCTCCGGGCGCACGTACTGGTCATACAGAGCGAGCAGGAACTTCTCTTCTCCCAACTTGGCCAGCTCGTCGTTCACCCAGTCGCGCAGTTCGAAGTTGCCCTTCTTAACTGCCGGTGCGATCGGCGCTTCATCCCCCAGGGTTTCGGGTAGAACGCGATAGCCCGGATTCTGCTTGGCCCAGCTGAACAGCACCAGATTGTCCTGGGCGTAGGCATCGCCGCGGCCATTGGCCAGGGCCTGCAGCGACTCGGAGTTCTTCTCGAACTTGAGCAGCTTCCACTCCGGGTGGTTCTTGGTCAGCCAGATATCGGCCGTGGTACCGGTGGTGACGATGGTGGTCTTGTCGGCCAGATCATCGAGTTTTTTCACTTCGCTACCATCGGCCACCAGGGCCTGTACGGCGACACGCAGGTTCGGGTTGGTGAAATCCACCGCCTCGGCACGCTCCGGGGTGACGGTCATGTTGGCGAGGATCAGGTCGACCTTGTCGCTCTGCAGGAAGGGAATGCGGCTGGCCGGCTCGACCACCACGAACTCGACTTTCTTCTCGTCGCCGAGCAGGTCCTTGGCGAAGCGTTTGGCGATATCGGTATCGAAGCCGACGTGCTCGCCCTGCTCGTTGACGAAACCGAACGGCGGCTTGTCGCTGAAGACGCCGACGATCAGCTTGTCGCGGGCCTTGATCTTCTCCAGGTAGCTGTCGCTCGGTGCAGCTTCGGCAGCGGGTGGCGTCGGGGCGGCAGGCTGGGCAGCGGCCTGCTTGGGTTCATCGGACGGACCGCAGCCGATCAGCAGGCTGGCGGCGAGCAAGGGGAATACCAGGGCAGATTTGAAGGTCATTGCGCTTTCCTTTTGGGCATGTTTTCCACGTAGGAGAACTTCTCCAGAAACTGCTGCGCGCGTGCGGTTCGCGGGTTGCTGAAAAAAGTCTCGGGGTCGTTCTGTTCGGCGATCACGCCGCCGTCCATGAACAGGATTCGGTCGGCCACCGCCCGGGCGAAGGCCATTTCATGGGTGACGATGAGCATGGTCATGCCGCCTTCGGCGAGGCCCAGGATGACTTCCAGCACTTCCTTGACCATCTCCGGGTCGAGGGCTGCGGTCACCTCGTCGAACAGCATCACCTGGGGGTTCATGCATAGCGCGCGGACGATGGCGATACGCTGCTGCTGCCCACCCGACAGCTCGCGGGGATAGGCATTGCGCTTGTCCAGCAGGCCGACCCGCTCGAGCAGACGCTCGGCCTGCTCGAGGGCTTCGACGAAGGGGCGCTTCTGCACCTTGAGCGGGCCGAGCAGGACGTTCTCCAGCACCGTCTTGTTGGGGAACAGGTGGTAGCTCTGGAACACCATGCCGATTTCCTGGCGCACGGCACGCCAGTCGGTCTTGCCGCCCAACTCGCGGCCGGCGAAACGCAGGCTGCCGCCCTGCCCTTGCTCGAGGCCATTGAGGCAGCGCAGCAAGGTGCTCTTGCCGCAGCCGCTGGGGCCGAGGATCACCACCACCTCGCCGCGCTCGACGCGCAGGTCGACGGCACGCAGCACGGGTGTGGCGCCGAAGCTTTTACTGAATGAAGAGAGTTCGATCAACGCGGTCATGCATGACTCCAGCGCCGTTCCAGCACACGCGAAGCGGCGGACAGCGGATAACAGAGCACAAAGAAGAACAGGAACAGAAAGCCGTAGATCAGCACCGACTCGTAGGTGCGTTCGATGATCTGCTGGCCCACCTTGATCACATCCACCACGCCGATCAGCACCGCCAGCGAGCTGGTCTTGATCAGCCGCGTGTAGACGTTGATGGTCGGCGGCGTGATGCGCTTCAGCGCCTGGGGCAGCAGCACCTCACCGTACAGCTGCCAGGTATTCAAGCCGATCGCCAGGCCCGCTTCACGCTGGCCACGGGGTAGCGATCGCAAACCGCCGCGCACCACTTCGCCCACCTCGCTGGCGCCCCACAGGGACAGCACCAGCACCGCGCACCAGAAGCTCGGCACGCTGACACCAACAAAGATCGGCAGGCCGAAGAACATCAGGTACAACCAGACCAGCACGGGAATCGCCCGGAACAGTTCCAGGTAGACCCGCAGTACGCCGTCGACCCAGGCGGAACCCAGGCTGCGCAGCACCCCGTAGAGCACCCCGCCGGCGGTACTGAAGGCGATGGCGGACGTCGAAATGCTCAGGGTTTCCCAGGCGCCGCGGGCCAGTTGTGGCGCCGACACCCAGAGTAATTCAAGACCCGAACTGGCCATGTTGCAGCCTCCTTTCCAGTACACCCAACAGCAGCGACAGCGGCAGGAACAGCAGCACGCACAGGGCGGTCATCACCGCGAGCATCTCGTAGGTCTTGTAGTACAGGGCTATGTAGCTCTTGGTGGTGTAGAGAATCTCCGGCACTGCCACCGCCGATACCACGGTGGTTTCCTTGAGCAGGAAGATGAAATTGGCGAACAGCGCCGGCAGGCTGAGCAGACCGGCCTGGGGCAGGATCACGTGGCGCAGCAGCTGCCAGCGCGACAGGCCGATGGACAGCCCCGATTCGATCTGCGCCCTGGGCACCGCTTCCACGCCAGCGCGCAGCACCTCGGTCAGGTAGGCGCCGCCGAGAAAGGTCATGGCGATGATCGCCGCCGCGAAACCGGACAACCGAATGCCGATGACCGGCAAGGCGAAATAGATTAAGAACAGCTGGATAAGCAACGGCGTATTGCGCGCCACTTCGACGTACAGGCCGACCAGGGGGCGCAGCAAAGCCACGCGCCAGACCAGGATCGCCGAGTTGATCAGCGCCACCAGCAAGGAACAGGCGATGGCGATGGCACCGACCTGCAGGGTGACGCCAACGGCTTCCAAAAAGGCCGGCAGCGTCGATAACACGAATGGCCAGTCGAAGCTCATGGCTGCGCACCGCCGTCATACCAGGGGGCCTGCACCTGCAGGCCGGTTACCACGAAAGAACGCATCATCGACACCAACAGTAGACTGCCGCGTTGTGCGCAGCAGTGCAGGGCTAATTGCGCGCGGAGATCACCCGCGCTAGCGGGCTGTTGAAAAACTATCTGCGTTGCCATCGCGGCGTTAAAAACAGTCTCGTATCCGAGTCCAATCAAAATGCTCATGTACTACTCGTACACTCCGCTTTTTACTCACTACGTTCGCCCTGCGGGCCAGCCTTCGGCTGTTACTCCGCTACGCTACGTTTCGCCTGTTTTTGCCTTGCGCTGGCTGCCTCGCTGACGTTTTTCAACGGCCCCCCAGTTTCTGATCACCGCTATCAGCTACCCGGATTGGCGTAGGCTTCTTTGAAGAAGTAATCCTTCCAGGACGCCGCCTTGTTCTTCAGCACGCCCAGTTCATGCAGCTTCTCGGCGTAGATGAAAGTGCGCTCCGGCGACACGGTGAAATCGATCTCCGGGTCGGTGACGATCTTCTGCACGAATGCCAGCGGCAGCTTGGAGTTCTCCACCTTGATGTAGGTCTCGGCCGCTGCGGCCTTGTCGGCCTTGATGATCTGCGAAGCCTCGACCAGCGCGTCGTAAAAGGCCTTGTAGGTCTTCGGGTTCTCGTCGTGGAATTTCTCGGTGGCGTACAGCACGTTGAAGGTGGCTTGTCCGCCAAGGATGTCGTAGGAGCTGATCAGCTTGTGCACGTCCGGGTTTTCCAGCGCCTGGTACTGGAATGGCGGGCTGGAGAAATGCGCGGTGATTTCCGAGCCACCCTTGGTCAGCGCTACGGTAGCGTCCGGGTGCGGCAGGCTCACGGAGATCTTGTCGAAACGCTGGAAGTCGGCATTACCGTACAGCTTGGCGGTCTCCAGCTGCAGAGTGCGTGACTGGAAGCCCACACCGGCGGCAGGTACGGCGATGCGGTCCTTGTCGCTGAGATCATTCAGGGTCTTGACCTCTGGGCGATTGCTCAGCAGGTAGTTGGGCATGGAACCCAGGGCCGCCACGGCCTTGACGTTCTGCCGGCCATGAGTGCGGTCCCACACGGTGAGCATCGGCGGTACGCCGGCCGAGACCACGTCGATGGCGCCGGCGAGCAGTGCTTCGTTCATCGCCGTGGCGCCGGAGATGGTCCGCCACTCCACATCGATCTTGTCCAGGCCCTGGGCCTTGGCGTGTTTCTCGATCAATTGCTGATCCTTGACCACGTGCAGCACCAGGTAGCCGATGCCGAACTGCTGGGCGATGCTGATCTTGCCTTCGGCATGAGCGACCAGCGGGGCCGCCAGGGCGCCGAACAGGCCCAGGGCGGCTAGTGCAGTGGCCAGCCGGCCAAGTTTGAAGGTGTTGGTCATCGATTGTTCTCGTTGTCGATTATCGGTAGTTCGGATCGAGCGCAGTTTCGTAGGGTGGATCGCGCTTCACCGATCCACCGATCCGGTGGATGAGAAAAACGTCGGCTACGCGCCCGATCCACCCTACGGCCCTAGCGCTGCATGCCCCAGCGCTTCACGGTGACGCGTTCCAGCGTGGCGAACACCAGGTTCTCCACCAGCAGGCCGATCAGGATCACCGCCGCCAGGCCGGCAAACACCTTGTCGGTGTACAACTCGTTGCGGTTCTGGAAGATGTACCAGCCCAGGCCGCCCTTGCCGCTGGAGGCGCCGAACACCAGTTCGGCGGCGATCAGCGTGCGCCAGGCGAAGGCCCAGCCGATCTTCAGGCCGGCAAGGATCGAAGGCAACGCAGCGGGCACCAGAATGAACAGCACGAAGCGCAGGCCCTTGAGGCCATAGTTGCGCCCGGCCATGCGCTGGGTCTCGGAAACGCCGAGAAAGCCCGCGTAGGTGTTCAGCGCCAACGCCCACAGCACCGAGTGCACCAGCACGAAGATCAGGCTGTTCTCGCCCAGGCCGAACCACAGCAGCGCCAGCGGCAGCAGCGCGATGGCGGGCAGCGGGTTGAACATCGAGGTCAGGGTGGAAAGCAGATCTCGGCCCAGCTGCGTCGACACCGCCAGGGTGGTGAGCAGGAAAGCCATGCCGATGCCGACCAGGTACCCCTTGACCAGCACCGACAGGGAAATGGCGGTCTTCTCCACCAGCTCGCCGGTGCCCACGCCCTCGATGAAGGCGCGGGCGGTCTGCAGGAAGCTGGGCAGCAGCAGGTCATTGCCCTGGTAGCGGGCCGCGAGTTCCCAGATCAGCGCCAGGCCGAGCAGGATCACCGACTTGCGTAGCCATCCCTGTTGCCAGAGACGCTGCCCCAGAGACAGCTCGCGCTCTACCTTGAGGCCAGGCAACGGTTGCAGGGGGATTTCGTATTCCTCACGCCGTGCGGGGGAAAGATTCATGGTTGAACGCTCCTCAGTAGGCGATGCGGATATCGTGGAAGCCCAACTCGACGCCTTGGCCGTTGTCGACCTCCTCGTCGAACAGCAGGCGATGGATGCGTTGCGCGGTCTGCTGGAAGGCCACGCCGCCTAAGCTGTGCAGGTCGAACTGATGGCTGTTGATTTCCGCACGCACGCGCCCCGGGTGGGGTGACAGCAGCAGGATGCGATTGCCGACGACCAATGCCTCCTCGATGGAGTGGGTGACGAACAGCAGGGTGAAGCGCACCTCCTCCCAGAGTTCCAGCAACTCCTCCTGCATCTTGCGACGGGTCAGCGCATCGAGGGCGGCGAAGGGCTCGTCCATCAGCAGGATCTTCGGCTGCATGGCCAGGGCGCGGGCGATGGCCACACGGGCCTTCATGCCGCCGGACAGGGTGTGCGGATAGGCATCGGCGAACGCCGCCAGGCCGACCTTTTCCAGGTAATGCAGGGCGCGTTCTTCTGCGTCCTTGCGGCCCAGGGTGCGCGAGGCCAGCAGCGGGAACATCACGTTCTGCTTAACCGTCTTCCAGGGCGGCAACTGGTCGAATTCCTGGAACACCACGATGCGGTCCGGGCCAGGTTCGCGCACCTGGGCACCGTCGAGACGGATGCTGCCGCCGACCGGTTCGATGAACCCGGCTACCGCCTTGAGCAGGGTGGACTTGCCGCAGCCCGAGGGGCCGAGCAGTACGAAACGATCGGCGCGGTCCACCTCGAAGCTGACTTCGTGGGTGGCGCGCACCACGCGCTGCGGGGTGCGGTATTCGAGGCTGACCTGGTCGACCTGCAGCAGGGTGTCGAAGACGCCAGCCTGTGGCGTGCTGGCCGCGTGGCCTTGCAGTGGGGCATTCATGGCGTTCAGCTTCCCTGGCCGATGGCGGGATCTTCGAAGAAATAATCCTGCCAGGAGGCCGGTTTGTTCTTGATGGCGCCGACACGGTAGAGGAAATCGGCCAGCGGATAGGTGTTGGTGGGGGTCACGGTGAACTGGAAGTCGTCGTTGTCGATGATTTTCAGCAGCTCCTCGCGGCTGATCTTGGCACCGGTGACGCGGATGTAGGTGTCCGCCGCGGCGCCCTTGTCCTTCTCGGCGAATTCGGCCGCTTCGGCCAGTGCGCCGACGAAAGCCTTGTAGGTCTTGGGGTTGTCGGTGCGGAATTTCTCGGTGGCGTACAGCGCGGTGGGGGAGTTCGGGCCGAGCAGCTTGTAGGTGTCGAGCACCACGTGCACGTTGGGGTTCTCCAGCGCCTGGTTCTGGAACGGCGGGTTGGAGAAGTGCCCGGTCAGCTCGGTGCCACCGGCCTTCAGCGAAGCGGTGGCATCGGGGTGCGGCAGGGCCACGGTGTACTTGTCCAGGCGGTTGTACTGGTCATCGCCCCATTGTTTGGCGGCGGCATACTGCAGGAAGCGCGACTGCACCGACACGCCCACGGCCGGCACGGCGATACGATCCTTCTCGGTGAAGTCGGCGATGGTCTTGACCTTGGGGTTGTTGCTCACCAGGTAATAGGGAAAGTTGCCCAGCGACGCCACGCCCTTGACGTTCTGCCGGCCATGGGTACGGTCCCATACGGTCAGCAGCGGGCCGATACCGGCGCCGGCGATGTCGACGGCGCCGGACAGCAGGGCGTCGTTGACCGCCGAACCACCGGACAGCTGCTGCCAGTCGACCTCGATGTCCAGACCTTCGGCCTTGCCGTGCTTCTCGATCAGCTGCTGGTCACGCACCACGTTGAGCAGCAGGTAGACGATGCCGAACTGCTCGGCGATGCGGATCTGGCCCTCGGCATGGGCGACCTGCGGAGCGGCCACGCCACCTGCCAGCAGGCTCAGACTCAGGGCGATGCCACCGGCCAGACGGCCGAAACGGGGAACAGAGGGAAAGCGCTTACCTGCCGACATATAGAGGCTCCAGTCAGAACGTGCAGAAGTGGGGTTACAGCGGGGTGAGGCGCTTAGAAAGGCACGTCACCCTGAATGGTCGTGCGGTGCATGCGCCGGCGCAGGTGGCTCGGGCAGCCGGTCGCCAGGTGGATCAGCGCGCGGTTGTCCCAGAACACCATGTCGTGCGGTTGCCACTGGTGGCGGTAGCTGAACTCGGGCCTGGCGCTGTGGGCATACAGCTCGGCGAGGATCTGCCGGCTTTCGTCCTCGGGGATATCGAGGATGTGGGTGGTGAAGTTCTCGTTGACGAACAGGCCCTTGCGCCCGGTTTCCGGGTGGGTGCGCACCACCGGGTGAACCACCGCCTTGACTTCGGCCAGCTGGGCCTCGGTGAGGGTCGGGCGACGAATGCCGGCGAACACCTCGTCGGCATAGCGTGCGGTATAGGAGTGGGCGGCGCGCTTGCCCTGAATCGCCTGGCGCAGCGCCTCTGGCAGGGTTTCATAGGCCAGTTGCTGGCTGGCGAACAGGGTGTCGCCACCCTCCTCCGGCAGTTCCTGGGCGAGCAGCATGGAGCCGAGGCTGGGGAACTCCTTGTAGGACAGGTCCGAATGCCAGAACTTGCCGGCATCGCCCAGGCCGATCGGCTGACCGTTCTCCTTGATGTTGGAGATGATGAAGATTTCCGGGTGGTTGGCCAGCAGGAACTGCTTGAGCACATGGATCTGCAACACGCCGAAACGACGGCTGAAATCGATCTGCTGCTGCGCCGTGATGCGCTGGTCGCGAAACACCACGACGTTGTAATCGAGGTGAGCCCGGTGAACCCGGGCGAAATCGGCGTCGTTCAGTGGGCGACTGAGGTCGAGGCCGACGATCTCGGCACCGACTGCAGCGGAAAAGGGGCGTACTTCAAAATTCTGCGTTGGCTGGTGATTGGCAGAACTCAAGGACACGGCAGACATTCGCGCAACTCCACACGTAAGGGCGCCAGCAAGGCGCGTCTCAGAAGCAGGTGTTCGGCACCCGTATTCAGTCGTGCGGCGTGCCGGTTGGCCGGCAGGTACGCATGGAGCGAACTATATAGGTATAAAAAATTTATTTTAAATATCTTTTTCACATATCCATATACGCGCTCGCCCGGGTGCGTCGGCACGCCATCTGTCAGGGGGGCGTTGCCACAGCCGCCGTAGCAGAGCCGTCGCGGCCTTCGGCATGGTGTATCAGGGCAAGCAGGTGCGCGGTCACCTGCTGGGGGGTTTCCAGCATCAACTGATGCCCTGCCTGCTCGAGCACCTCGAACTGCGAGCCGACGAGGCGTTCATGCAGCGCCAGCCCGCCTTCGGGATGGGTGACCCGGTCGGCCCCGCCGGCAAGGATGCGCACCGGCGCCGCGAGGGGCGGCAGCGGATCGGGAATCCAGCGGTTCTGCTCGATCAGGGCCTTGAACACGTGCAAGGCGTTGCGCTCGGTCAGGGCGTCTTCATAGGCCACCAGGGCCGGATCGGTGTCCGGGTGCCAGGCGGCCTGGCGAAAGCCCCTGGCCAGTCGCGGGCGGATCCATTCGAGGGCCCAGGCGGGTAGTTTCAACAGCGGGCTGCGCAGCGGGGCCTGCAATTGGGTGCCCAGCAGCAGCACGCCATCCACGCTGGGCGCCGGCTCCCGCCCTGCCAGGCGCGCCAGGGCGCTGAGGGTCAGGGCGGTACCGAAGGAATGGGCCACCAGGATGTTACGCGGCCCGGCGAAGCGCCGCAGGATCGCCACCTGGTCATCCACCAGTTCATCCCAGGCATAGGCGGATGCCTGACGGGGTCGGTCGCTGACCCCATGGCCGAGCAGATCCCAGGCGACCAGATGATGCCCGGCAAGACGCGGGTCACGCCACTGTTCACGCCACTGGTCCTTGTTGCCGCCACCGCCGTGGGCGAAGAACACCGTGCTCGCGCCAGGGCTCTCGGCCGAACGATGGGCCAGGCTGAGAAAACGTCCCGGACGGACTTCCACGCGTTGCCCCTGCACCACAGGGTCGATTTCGAGCTTAGCCATTGACGAGTTCCTTAGGGTTCGGGGAGACAGCCAGCCCAAGATGGTCGCGTAGACTCTGGCCGGTGTACTGGGTGCGGAACAGCCCGCGGCGTTGCAGTTCGGGAATCACCTGGGTGACGAAATCGTCGAGCCCACCAGGCAACCAGGCTGGCATGACATTGAAGCCGTCGGCGCCATACTGGCGAAACCAGTGTTCCATCTGGGCGGCAACGTCCGTCGCGGTGCCTACCACGGCCAGGTGCCCGCGGGCTCTGGCGATACGCAGGTACAGCTGGCGAATGCTGAGGTTCTCAGCACGGGCCATCTCGACCAAGAGGTGCTGGCGGCTGCGCCCGGACTCGGTAACGGGCAGATCGGGCAACGGCCCATCGAGAGGATAGCGAGAAAGATCGACGCCTCCGGCGACATCGGACAGCAGCGACAAGCCAACCTCCGGCTCGATCAGTGCCTGTAGCCGTTCATGGCGCTCCTTGGCCTCGGCAGCGGTGCGCCCGATGATCGGCAGGATGCCCGGCATGATCTTCAACTGCTGCGCTGAGCGTCCATGTTGCGCCATGCGCGCTTTCACATCCCGATAAAAGGCGCGAGCGCCCTCGAGGGTCGGCTGGGCGGTGAACAGCACTTCGGCATGGCGAGCGGCGAAATCGCGTCCCGCTTCGGAGTCACCGGCAAGCACCTGAACCGGCCTGCTGCCCTGCTCGGCCCAGCGACCTTGCACCTGGGCGAGGAACTGCTCGGCCAGGCGGTAACGGTCGCCATGGGCGAAGTGCTGCTCACGTCCGAAGTTGTGGGCTTCCCGCGCGTTGCTGGAGGTCACCAGATTCCAGCCGCAGCGGCCGCCACTGATGCGTTGCAAGGCGGTAAAGCTGCCCGCCACGTTAGCGACGTCGTTATAGGACGTGGTGACGGTAGCGATCAGCCCGATGTGTCGGGTCGTGGCAGCCAGCGCGGCAAGCAGCGTCAACGGCTCGAAGTGCTCGGTTCGCGCCATGCGGCTCAATGCGCCTGGGTCACCTGGCAACATGGCCAGGGTATCGGAGAGGAACACGGCGTCGAAGCAGCCCCGTTCGGCGGTTTGCGCCAGTTGCCGGTAGTGATCGATATTCAGGCCGCCATCAGCCTGGGCATCCGGGTGGCGCCAGCCGGCAACATGGTGCCCGGTGGCCATCAGGAATGCATTGAGACGCAGGGTTTCATTGTTTCTGGGGGTCATGTCGCCTCGAGCACGGCATCGGTTGCAGCAATCGTCGTGTGGCCGGCATGGGCGGCCAGCAGTGTGCGGGTGTAGGGATGCTGCGGGGCGGCGAGCAACTGCGTGGTGGGGGCGTTCTCGACCACGCGGCCCTGATGCATGACCAGCACGCGGTCGCACAACCGTGCGGCGACGCCAAGGTCATGGGTGATGAAGATCATCGACAGACCAAGCTGGCTCTGCAGGCGCTCGAGCAGTTCGAGAATCTGTGCCTGAATCAGCGCATCCAGCGCCGACACGCATTCGTCGGCCACCAGCACCCGCGGTTCTGGCAGCAGCGCGCGGGCAATGGCAATGCGCTGCCGCTGACCACCGGAAAACGCATGGGGATAGGCGTCGTAGGCACTGGCGGGTAAACCGACCCACTCCAGCAACTCGCGGGCCCGGCGCTCGGCCTCCGCTTTGCCGACGCCGCGAAGCAGCAGCCCGTCGATCAAGGCATCCCCCACACGTCGGCGCGGGTTGAACGAGGCGGATGGATCCTGAAAGACCATCTGGATATCCGAACGCGCTGCCCGCAGGCCGCGCGGGTCGAGATCGAGAAACTCCCGACCTGCGAGGCGGATACTGCCCTGATCGAGCGGCAGCAGGCGCAGCAGTACACGCGCCAGCGTGGACTTGCCGGAGCCGGATTCGCCGACGATCCCCAGCGTCTCACCGGGGCGCAGTTGCAGGCTTACACCGTCCAGCGCCGTGACCGCCTGGCGTCGCAAGCCGTGGCGCTGCCAGTGGCGTTTGTGCAGGTCACGGGCTTCCAGCAGTGGCGCAGCATCGGCCACTTGCCCGGCACTGCGCGGCTGCAGACGGGTGGCGGCCAGCAGGCTGCGGGTGTAATCCGCCTGTGGGTTTTCCAGCACCTGGCGACACTCACCCTCCTCCACGACCCGCCCATGACGCATCACCAGCACACGATCGGCCACCGCACGAACCACGGAGAAATCGTGGGTGATCAACAGCACCGCCATGCCGGTGTCGCGGCGAATACGCTGCAACAGGTCGAGAATCTGCGTGCGGGTCGCGGCATCCAGCGCCGAGGTCACCTCATCGGCAATCAGCAGGCGAGGCTCGCAGGCCAGGGCGATGGCGATGGCCACCCGCTGGCGCTGCCCACCGGAAAGCTGGAAGGGATAGGCACGGCGCAGTCGTGCAGGCCGCGGCAGGTCGACATAGCCCAACAATTCCAGCACCCGCGCCTGACGTTCACGGCGTGACAGCGCCGTGTGCAGTTGCAGCGCCTCGTCGATCTGCGCGCCGATACGCTGCACCGGGTTCAATGCGGCGAGGGGGTCTTGAGCAACCAGGGCAATATCGCGCCCACGAATATCGCGCAGCTCGCGCTGGGTCAGGGCCAGCAGGTCACGCCCAGCCAGTTGCACGGTGCCGGCCTCCGCCCTCAGGCCAGGCGCCAGCAGTCCAAGGATCGTCGAGCCCAGCGTGGACTTGCCCGACCCGGACTCGCCGACCACGCAGAGCAGCTCACCACGGGCCAGGCGCACGTTCACATCGCATAGCGCGTGGCTGCGCTCCGACGACGCAGGCAGGCGCACGTGCAGGCCTCGGACATCCAGAAGGATTTCGCTCATGCTGCACCTCGCTCACGCGTGTTGAAGGCGATGCGCAACCCTTCGCCGACCTGGTGCGCGGCAAGCACCGTGAGCAGGATCGCCAGGCCTGGCCAGACGCTCAGCCACCACGCCTGGCGGGCCAGATTGCGAGCCGCATCGATCATCGCCCCCCAGCTCATGGCTTCAGGGTCGCCCAGGCCAAGGAAAGACAGGGCCGACTCACCAAGAATCGCCGCCGCCATGACCAGCCCCACCAGCGACAGCACCGGTGGCAGCGCATTGGGCAGAATTTCCACGAAAACGATATGCCAGGGGCCGAGACCGGCAGTACGCGCCGCGAGCACGAACTCCCGCTGCCGCAGGGCGAGAAACTCGCTGCGCACGATGCGTGCAACCGGCGACCAGGCCGACAGGGTAATCGCCAGCACCAGGGAAAAGGTCGAAGGTTCGAGAATGGCGACCAGGATGACCGCCAGAAACAGGCCCGGAATCACCTGGAATATATCGCTCACGCGCATCAGTACGCTGTCCACCAGACCACCGAAATAGCCGGCCAGTGCGCCGACCAGCACGCCCAGGCTCAGCGTGGCGACGGTCGTCAGCAGACCGATGCTGAGGGAAACCCGCGCGCCGAAGAGCAGCCCGGCCAGGGGATCGCGCCCCAGCAGGTCGGTGCCCAGTGGCCACTGCCACGACGCCAGCGGCGGTTGCAGCGGCGGCGCGACAATGGCCCAGGGCGAAGCCGGATACAGCCAGGGAGCGGCCAATGCCAGGACACCCAGGATCAGCAGAAACAGCAGACCGAGTAGCGCAATCGGCTGGCGCAAGAAACGCTTCGCGACACTCATACCCGCTCTCCTCCCGCCGCCAGCCGTGGATCGAGCAGGTAGCACAGCAGCTCACCGAGCAGGTTGCCAAGCAGCACCAGCAGCGAGATGACCAGAAATACTCCCAGCAGCAGCGGGTAATCGCGAGCCTCCAGGGATTCGTAAAGCAGCCTGCCGATTCCTGGCCAGGCGTACACCACCTCCACCAGCAGGCTGGCGCTGGCCAACTGGCCCAGCTGCAGGCCGGCATAGGTGGTGACAGGCAGCAAGGCATTGCGCAGCACATGGCGAATCAGCACGCGAGACTCACTGGCGCCCTTGGCACGCGCGGTACGCACGAACTCCTGCTCGAACACCTCGAGCATCGCGCTGCGGGTCAGTTGCACGTAAACCGCCAGGAACACGAAGCTCAGCGACAGGCAGGGCAACAACAGGTGCCGGGCTACGTCCAGCGCGTACTGCCAGCCGCTGAAACCGGAGCCCACGGTTTCCATGCCGAACGCGGGCAGCACGCCAAGCGTCAGTGAAAACAGGATCACCAGCAACAGCGCGAGCCAGAAGGTCGGCGTGGCGAACAGCAACAGCACCACGGCACCGATCACGCGATCCAGCCAACCACCCTGCTGACGGCTCCAGGCCGCCAATACGCCGAGGCTGACACCGATGATGATGGACGTCAGCAACGCAGCCAGCAGCAACAGCAGGGTCGCGGGAAGGCGCTCGGCAATCAGCGACCACACCTGTGCCTGGTTACGATGGGAATAGCCCAGGTCACCCTGGGCCAGCGCTCCCAGGTAGTCGAGCAACTGCACGCTCAGCGGACGATCCAGGCCCATCTCCCGGCGCAACTGCTCTACATACGCGGGGTCATCCAGGCCGGCGGCACTGGCCATGGTCAGCGCCGGGTCGCCAGGTGCCAGGCGCAGCAACAGAAAGGTGCCGACCAGCACCACCAGAACCACAAGCACCACCCTGCCCAGGCGCAACCCGAAAAACATCAGCCCCTGAGCCAGGGAGGTAGCCACGGTCATCGAGTGCCCTCCTCCAGATACACGTCATCCAGGCTTTCGTTGACGCTGGTCGCGGTGCGCAGGAGGTTTTTCACATCCTTGTGGTAGAGCGTCGGGAAGTTCATCTCGTAGATCGGCAGGATCGGCAGGTCACGGTTGAGCAGATTCTCCAGGCGCCAGTAAGCCGCCTGCCGGGCCTTGTCGTCCTTCGCGTTGACCGCTTCGTGCCAGAGCCCATCGGCCTCGGGGTTGGAATAGCCGCCCACGTTGCCCCACGGCGAGCCCTTGACGATGTTGTCGCTGCGGTACAGATAGGCAGTGGACAGATAGGGATCGCCGACCTGAAAGATGAAGTTGTAGGTGAGATCGAACTCCCAGTCGCTGACCCGCTGGTACCAGGTCGCGGAATCCGAGGTCACGACCTGAACCTTGATACCCAGGGGTAGCAGCGCCTGGCGGGTGTATTCGGCCAGGCGCTCCCAGGCACCGCCCTTCTCGCCATTGAGCAAGCGCAGGCGCAGCTTGCTGACATCCACGCCGGATTCCTCAATCAGCTGGCGGGCCTTGGCCGGGTTGTAGTCATGCTGCGGCAGCTGCGGGTCGTGCTCCGGACTGCCCGGCGCGAACACGCCCTGCGACGGGCTACCGGTGCCGAAGAAGATATTGTCGACGATGAACTGGCGATCCAGCGAGAGCAGAATCGCCTCACGCACCTTGGCGTTGTCCAGCCCCGGCTTGCGGGTATTGATCTGCAGGAAGGCCTGGCCATGGAACAGCTCCCAGCCCTTCTCGCTGCGCACCACATCCGGCAGCGCGGCAAGGCGAGACAGGTCGGCGTAATCGGCATCACCGCTGCGCAGCGCCTTGACATCGCCGCGCTCGAACGCCACGGCACGCGAGGCAGCATCGGGAATCACATGGAACACCACGGCATCCAGATACGGCAGGCCGGCCTTCCAGTAATCGGCATTGCGCTCCAGGCGAATGTAGGCGCCGCGCTTCCACTCCTTGAACACGAACGGGCCGGTGCCAATGGGGTTCAGATTGACCGGATTGGCGCGGTAATCGCCCTTGCCGTCATACAGATGCTTGGCGACGATCGGGCGCAAACCGCTACCGAGCGAATCGAGCAGCGGCGAGAAGACTTTCTTCAGTTGGATACGCACCTGAAGCGGCCCGCTGGCTTCGACATTGTCGAAGTACTCCTCGTAAAGCGAGCGCTGGCGCGGATCCACGGCCGGGTAGAAATCGCGCAGGCTGAACACTACGTCCGCCGCGGTGAACGGCTGGCCATCGTGCCACTTCACGCCCTCCTGCAGGTCGAAGGTCCAGGTCAGGCGGTCATCGGAAACCTGCCAACTGCGTGCCAGTACCGGGATCGGCTTGAGCCCGTGGTCGAACGCCAGCAGGCTCTGCAGTACCTTGCCGCTGACATACTGGGTCGAAACGTGCGACACCAGAGCGTGGACCAGCGCTGGCGGCTCCGGCTGGGCGACCAGGCCGAGCGTTCCACCGCGCACAGGCTCGGCCGAAGCACCCGCCACTCCACTCAGCAGCAGTGCCGCTACCAGCGCACTCAGGGTGGTACGTAGGCCGGCTGCTGGGCCAGTTGCTGATTTTCTGTAGGACATCGCTCGTCTCATCATCGACCTTAAGGACGACAGAGCAGGAGCAAGCGCCATGCCAGCGCCAGAGCGGGCGCTTTCAGTGGCTGCGGGCCAAGGCAGATTGCCGCGACTGCTGGGAAAGCAGCAGGCCGCCCCGCAGATTGCGCGGAATCCAGCAGTGTCGACGCGCCAGCGAACGGGCAGATGGGGCCGCGGGGTTGGCACGGGCTTTGCTACAGCCCGACTCATTCAACGGCGGAGCGACCTGCATGCCCCATGACTTTCTCGGCAACCCCTTGTCCACCAGGGAGCCCCACACGCTCGCAGCGATCGATGACTTCATTGGCGGCTTTCTGACCTACGAGCCCCGTGCCGAAGGCATTCTCGCCGCTGCCGACGCGGCTGCGCAGGATCTGCCGGCCAACGCCTATGCGGGCTTTCTGGCGATGTTCATCGAGTCACCGCAAGCGGCGCAGCTAGCCACTCGCTACCTGGCACGAGCCCAGGCGAATCTCGGCGAGGTCACGAGCTGGCGTGAGCGCACCCTGCTCGAGACCCTCGACGCCTGGATCGCAGATGACGTACCCAGGGTTCTGCAACAGGTCGACGCCCTGCTGGACGCTCATCCCCGCGACCTCTTCGCGCTGAAACTCAGCCAGTACCTGCGCTTCAATCAGGGCGACTCGCCGGGCATGCTGCGCGTCGCCCTCAAGGCTCTGCCGCACGCCAGCGAGATCGCCCAGTTGCACGGCATGCTGGCCTTCGCCTACGAGCAATGCCACCTGCTCGACGAGGCCGAAGCGGCTGCGCGCACGGCGCTAGAGATCGAGCCATGCGAACCCTGGGCCCAGCATGCGCTGGCGCACGTGTTCCTGACCCAGGGACGCATCGCCGAAGGCACTGCATTTCTGGAGTCGGTCAAAGACGGCTGGGACGGCCTCAACTCGTTCATGTACACCCACAATTGGTGGCACCTGGCGCTGTTTCATCTGGCCCGCGGCAACCTGCAGCGCGTGCTGGAGATTTACGACAACCACGTCTGGGGCATTCTTCCCGAGTACTCCCAGGATCAGATCGGCGCGGTATCGCTGCTGACTCGCCTGGAGCTGGCCGGGGCGCAGATCGGCCAACGCTGGCAGCAACTGGCCGAGTACCTGCAGGTACGCGAGCAGGACACCGTGCAGCCGTTCCTGTCTCTGCAGTACCTGTACGGTCTGGCCCGCGCCGACAAGCCCCAGGCAGAAGGCCTGCTCGCCGCACTGGAGGCTCGCGCGGAACGCGCGCCAGCCTTCAGTCAGTCGGTCTGGCGTGACGTCACCCTGCCCGCCGCTCTGGGCCTCTACGCCCATGCTCGAGGGGATTTCGCCCGCGCCGCGCGGCTGCTCGACCAGGCCTTGCCACGACTGGTCGAAGCAGGAGGCAGCCACGCCCAGCGCGACCTGTTCGCATTGATCGCCCAGGATGCCCACCTGCATGCCGGGCATTGGATCACCGCGCAACAGCTGCTGGAGCTACGCCGCCGCTATGACGCTGATGACATTCCCACCAATCGTGCACTGGCTGCCGTATACCGTGAACTGGGCCTGTCGCAGTTGGCCACGCAAGCCCAGGCGAGGGTCGAACAGGTGCTGATCAGTACCTCAGTGCACGAGCAGACCACCGAGAAGGAGCCGCGCGGCGATTAGCGTGGGCAACGCCGAGTGGGTCAAGCACGCCTTGCCGCTGCATCCGCCTCGTACACGCCTCGGGCGATAGCGCGGGCCAGGCAATCCGCCGCTGCCGAGCCCAGCAGCGAAAGCTCCACCGGCCGACGCGGGCCGTCCTGGAGCTGCCGCTCGCCACTGGCCAGGGCGAACACCGTATCGCCATCGAAAGGCAGGTGCGCGGGGCGAATGGCCCGGGCGATACCGTCCTGGGCCATGATCGCCAGACGCTTGCACTCGGCGGTGCTCAACGCTGCGTTGCAGGCCACCACCGCCAGCGTGGTATTGGCTCCGGCTTGCAGCCGCCCCAGAGATTCGAGGCGCGACAGCTCGGGGATCGGGTCACGGTGTGCAGATTGAGAAAGCGGCCTGCGGTCGCCGAATTCGCCCTCTATTTCCCAGGGCCAGGCCCAGAAGCTGCTGCCGTCGTCCATGTACACGCTGCCAACCGGGTTGACCGCCACCAGCGCGCCCACGGTCAGGCCATCGCCCAACACCAGCGAAGCCGAACCCAGGCCACCCGGCCGCGTACCCGCCAATGCACCGCGCCCCGCTCCCACGGCGCCCAGCTCGAAAACCTCGGCAGCATTGGCCAGCGCTTCCCTGCCCCAACGCTGATACGGTGGCTCCAGCCCCCAGTCCTTGTCGCCGTGATTGGCCAGGTCATGCAGCACGGCCGCAGGCACGATGGGAATGGCGGGCGTCCAGGGTTGCACGCGCACGCCGACGTTTTCCTGAGAGAGCGCGGCAGCGACACCGTCGGCAGCAGCGAGGCCGAATACCGAACCACCGCTGAGCACCAGGGCATGCAGCTCACCGATCATGTTTTCCGGCTCCAGCGCTGCGATCTCACGCCCACCAGGCCCGCCTCCACGAACATCCACGCCTGCCCGCCAGGCCCTGTCCGGGCGCAGCACCGTTACCCCGCTGCGCACGCGTTCATCGGTCAGATTGCCGACCCTGAGGCCATGGACGTCGGTGATCAGGTTGTGGGGGCCGGGGCGATACATGGACAACTCCATCGAGGGGTAAGACCTGTACTAAAGCCAGATACATGCCAGCCCGCCACGTCGGTAACCATCACCCATCTGGCTCATCGGCGCTTCGACAACGCTGCTGTTTAGCCAGCAGCCTGTTCGCGACTTGCTGCAAAACAGACAACCCGAGCGCTCAAACAGCCATCTGTCACAAAACGGTAATGCCCTTCGCTTGCAGGGGCTGTAGGCGGTTTTCCCGATAGTGGCACAACGCATGCTATTGCCCCGGCACCGGACTCTACACAGAGCGGATAGCTCGACGGGCAACAGGCCTTCTGCCGCGTGCCCGCATAATCCAAAAGGAATCTGCCATGCACACGCACAATGCCCTCGCCGCCACTCACCCATCCGGAGGTCGCCGCCTGGTACTGACCAGCACCATTCTCCTCGCCCTGCAGGCACCGCAAAGTTTCGCAGCGCAAAGCAGCGAAGAGGCGACCGCGCTGCCCAAGCTCACCGTGACCGCCCAGAAGCGCGAGGAGCAGGCCCAGGATGTCGCCGTAGCCCTGACCCCACTGACCGGCAAGGACCTGGAGGAACGCGGCATTACCACGATCAATCAACTGCAATATCAAGTTCCCAACCTGGAGATCGACCCTGCGTACGGCAGCAGCCAGACGCTATTCCGCATCCGCGGCATCGGCCTACGTGACTACGCCAGCAACAACACCTCGACGGTCGGAGTTTACATCGACGAAGTAGCCTATCCGTTCCCGGTGCAGAGCCAGGGGCTGCTCTTCGATCTCGACCGCGTAGAGGTGCTGCGTGGCCCACAGGGCACCCTGTACGGGCGCAACAGCACCGGCGGTGCGGTCAACTTCATCAGCCGCAGGCCTACCAAGGAGTTCGAAGGTGAGATCAAGGCGGGCTACGGCTCCAACAACCTCAGCACCCTGCAAGGTTTCGTTTCCGGGCCTCTGACCGACAATCTGCGCGGGCGCCTGGCGTTTTCGGGGGAAGACGGCGGCGCCTGGCAGAAGAGTCGTGATACCGGACAGAAACTCGGTGACAAGGACATCAACGCCTTTCGTGGCCAACTGGAATGGGACGCCACCGATGACCTGCGCTTCAACCTCAACGTGCACCATGCGCAAGATAAATCCGAAAGCCGTGGCGCCCGTGCCTATCAGGGCGTGATCCCGCATCCCACTCGCGGTGCCGGTTACGCGGCGATCCCCGCCGACCGCAAACACAACGCTACCGGCTGGGGCCTGACGCCTGCGTTCGCGGCGCTTACCGGGCTCAAGGTCGGTGACAAACCTCATCGTGACAACGACAGCAATGGCCTGTCGCTGACCACCAGCTGGGCTATCGACGATCATCTTTCGCTGACCAGCATCAGTGCCTACAACAGCTTCAAACGTCGCGAATACATCGACTGGGACGGCACGATCATTCCGCAGTCCGATGAATACTTCAAAACCGATATCGACGTGTTCTCCCAAGAGCTGCGCCTGGCTTCGCAAGGCAACGAGCTGTTCAACTGGGTGATCGGTGGCTACTACTCCAAAGAGAAGCTCGACGAACAGTTCTTCTCCGACTTCACCGCCAACCTCGGCTACGCCACCCTCACCCAATATGGGCAGAACGCAGACAGCTACAGCCTGTTCGGCCAGGGTAGCTATGCACTGACCGACAAGCTGAACCTGGTCGTGGGCCTGCGTCAGGAACACGAGAAGCGCGAGCTGGAGGGTTTCTCCACGCAGCGCATCACCAACGGCGTCTATGCGAACCCATCGTTCAACAATGGCGACCGCTCCCTGAGCAGTGACGAGACCTCCGCCAAACTGGCATTGGAGTACCGTCCTGTCGAAGGTCATCTGGTGTATGCGAGCATCAGCCAGGGCGTGAAATCCGGCGGATTTACCGCCTACAACTCGACCTATGCGGAACAGGTCGATCCCTTCAAACCGGAAAAGCTGCTGGCCTACGAGATTGGTTTCAAGAGCGACCTGAGCCGCTCCCTGCGACTCAACGGCGCGCTGTTCTATTACGACTACCGTGACCAGCAGTTCCAGTCTCAGGTCTATATTTCCCCTGAAATCGGCAACGTCGGGCGCCTGATCAACATTCCCAAATCGGAACTCTGGGGTGCCGAGCTGGAGCTGCAATGGCAGCCGCTACCCGGCCTGACCATCCGCCAGAACGCCGGCTACAAAGAGGGTCGCTACAAGGACTTCCAAGGCCTCGACGTGACGGCCACCCGCGCCAATGGTTTCGCCTTCCCGGTCTACAGCGACTTCTCTGGTGACAAGCTGACCAGCTTCCCGGAAACCAGCTACGGTGGCTCCTTGCGCTACAGCCGTCCGGCAGCCGGTTTCGAGTGGACAGGCTTCTTTGACTACGCCTACCACGACACGCTGGTCAATGCCGACCCACTGCGCAGCACCAACCATTACTGGCTGGCCAACGCACGCCTGTCGGTGGAACCGCAGGACGCGCAATGGGAGCTCGCCGTCTACGCCCGCAACCTGTTCAACGAAGAGTACGACCTCTACAAAGGCTCCTTCCTCTCCAACGCACAGATGGCTCACTCCGGTGACCCGAGGAGCTACGGCCTGGAAGCCACCTATCGCTTCTGAGCCCGCACGACAGAGCCTCACAAAAGCCCGCGGGCACTCTGCGGGCCACCCGGACAGTACATCTCATGACCGACGATTCGATCAGCAGGCGCAGTGCATTGCGTCTGCTTGCCGGGGCAGCGGCTACGCCCTGGCTCCTGCGTCATGGCCAGGCTCTGGCCAATGTGGAAACACCCTTCACGCTTGGCGTAGCCAGTGGCGATCCCTGGTCGGACGGCTTCGTGATCTGGACACGGCTGGCTAGCGCACCGCTCTACCCTGGCAGCGAAGAACGTCTGCCGGCCAGCATGCAGGTGGGTTGGGAAGTCGCCGAGGACGCTGGCTTTCAGCGCATAGTCCAACGCGGATACAGCGCCGCCCTGCGCCTGCGCGGCCATGCCGTGCATGTGGAATTGCGTGGCCTGCAACCGGGCCGGGAATACTGGTATCGCTTCAGCGCTCTGGGCGAACGCAGCCCCGAGGGCCGGGCGCTGACACTTCCTGCGCCCGACGCCCATGCCGAGCGACTGCGTCTGGCGGTTGCCTCCTGCGCCAACTGGGAACGCGGCTACTTCAGTGCCTACCGGCACATGGCCGAGGAGCGTCCGGATCTGGTGCTGTTTCTGGGCGATTACATCTACGAATACAGCCTGCCCCTCGACACCCCGGGGCTGGCACGCCACTACAACGCAGCAGAGGCCACCGATCTGGCCGGCTACCGGTATCGTTATGCGCTGCACCATAGCGACCCTGATCTGCAGGCGCTGCACGCGGCAGCTCCGTGTATGGCGACCTGGGACGACCACGAGGTGCAGGACGACTACTCCAGCGAATACTCGAAGGATCCCAGGCTTGGGCGAGTCGCCTTCCTGCGCCGACGCGCAGCCGCCTACCAGGCCTTTCTGGAAAACCTGCCGTTACGCCAGGTGCCGTTCGATCGCAATGGAAACCCACTCATCTACCGCAGTTTCACTTACGGCAATCTGGCGACCATGCCACTGCTGGATGGCCGCCAATACCGCTCCCGGCAGCCCTGCTACCAGGCACCGAACTATGGCAAGGGGCACGTGGAAGGGGTCAGTTGCGTCGACCTGAAAGATCCTCGCCGAACCCTGCTCGGCTTCGAGCAGGAGCGCTGGCTGCGTGAGCGACTCACGCGCAGCGCCACCTCATGGAATCTGATCGCGCAGAACCTGCTGGTTGCACCGCTGCGCATCGACCGGCCAGGGCAGGACGAAGAACGCTACTGGAGCGACAGCTGGGACGGCTACCAAGCGGCACGCCTGCGCCTACTTGAAAGTGTGCGACAAAGCCGGGTGAGCAACCCGGTGATCCTCAGCGGCGACTACCATTCGTTCTGGGCCAATCACCTGCATCTCAATCCGCAGGACCCGAGCTCACCGCTGGTAGCCGCGGAGTTCGTCGGCACCTCGATCACCTCGAACGGCCCAGGCTACGAGTCGATACAAGGCATTCTCCCGGACAACCCGCAGATTCGCTTCTATGACAGCCGCTCGCGTGGCTACCTGTCGCTCGACCTGCAGCACGAGCGTCTCGACGTTCGCATGCAAAGCATCTCGGACCGCCTCGACCCGCAAGCCAAACTGGCAACGCTCAAGCACTTCGTCGTGGAAAAAGGTAGCTCACGGTTACGACAAGCCTGAACGCTGCTGTGCGCTTCTCAACAGCCTGCATGGCGGGCTGCTTAAAAATCAGCAAAGCCCAGTGAAATAAACAATAAAAGCATTTGAATACAGCCACTTAATAAATGGCATAGCTATTGCTAAACCTGTTATCACCCAGCTACGCCACACCCGGACGCGCCAGGGAGCTGACCCACCAGTTCGCCAAGGAGCGTTCCAATCATGTCGATACCGTTCAAATCCCAGCCAAAGCCACTGGCATTGGCCATCGTCCTCGCCAGTGCCGGGGTATTCATGGCCACGGCTCAGGCGCAAACCACGCCGGCCAGTAGCCAGCCGACCGATGGCGTTACCGTCCAGCCTGCAGCCGCCCTGCCTGGAGCGGCCCTTCCCAAGGTGGTGGTCACCGCACAGCGCCGCCAGGAGGCTGCTCAGGATATCGGCGCGGCGATCTCGGTAATCGGCGGCGAGGCGCTCAAGGAAAAAGGTGTCAGCACGGTCAACGATCTGCAGCACGCCACACCCAGCCTTGAGATCGAGCCGGCATTCGGCAGTGGCCAACCGCAGTTCCGTCTGCGCGGTATTGGCTTTATCGATTACACCTCGAACAACTCGTCCAGCGTTGGCGTCAGCGTCGACGACGTCTCCTTCGCCCTGCCCATTCAAACCCAGGGCGTGTTGTTCGATGTCGACCGGGTGGAAGTGCTGCGCGGCCCGCAAGGTACCCTGTACGGGCGCAATACCACCGGTGGCACGGTGAACTTCATCACCAACCGGCCGACCCGCGAACTCGAGGCAGGCATCAGTTCCGAATACGGCTCCTACAACGCCTGGACCACCGAAGGCTTCGTTTCCGGTTCGCTGGCCGACAACCTGCGCGGGCGTCTGTCGTTCATCCGGGATGATGGCGGTGCCTGGCAGAAGAATCGTGAGACCGGGCAATCGCTGGGCGACAAGGACAAACTCGCCGTGCGTGGCCAGCTGGAATGGGACATCACCGATAACTTCGATGCCCACCTGACCCTGCAGCATGCCTACGACAAATCAGAGAGCCAGGGGCTGCGCCTGTTCGAAGACTACAACCAGCCCGGTCGTTCCATCGCTTCCGACAGCAACCGCCGCCACACTGGCTGGAGCCTGCGTCCCGAGTTCGCCGCCGCAGCAGGTGTATCCGGCGGCGCCAAACCTCACGTCGACAACACCAACGACACCGCCAGCCTGGCACTCAACTGGCACCTGGACGGCAATTTGGTGCTGACCAGCATCAGCGCCTACAACGAGCTGCGCCGCCGTGAACTGGGTGACTGGGATGCCACCAGCAATGCCGACTCTGACGAGTACTTCGATGACCGGGTCAGCAGCTTCACCCAGGAATTGCGCCTCGGCTCGGATGAAAGGCAGCGCCTGAACTGGGTGAGCGGCCTGTACTACTCGCAGGATCGCCTCAACGAGAAATTCAACTCCGACTTCACCGACCGCCTGAACTTCATGACCCGCACCAGCTACGTGCAGAAGGTCAAAACGATGGGTGCCTTCGGCCAGGTGGACTACGCCATCACCGATCGACTCAAGGGCATCGTCGGTCTGCGCCAGGAATACGAACAACGCAGCCTGGACAACTATTTCTCCGGTTTCATCGACGGCACCCAGTTCAATGGCAGCAACGTCAATCCTTTCCCGCAGCACACCTCGTTCTCCAATAACGGCACCTCGGGAAAAGTCGCTCTGGAGTACCAGCTGTCACCTGCCAGCCTGATTTACGCCAGTTTCAGCCGTGGCTACAAGTCCGGTGGTTACACCGCGCACAACAGCGGTAACGTGCTGGCACTGGAGGCCTTCAAACCTGAAGCGGTGAACGCCTTCGAAGTCGGTTTCAAGAGCGACCTGACGGACTCTCTGCGCCTCAACGGCGCGCTGTTCTACTACGGCTATCACGATCAGCAGGTGCTCTCGACCGTATGGAGCCAGCAATCCAGCTCGCTGGTCGGCAGCTTCGTCAACGCGCCGCGCTCGCGCATCGTCGGCGGCGAACTGGAACTCCTCTGGCAGCCGATCCATGGCCTGGAGATACAACAGTACCTTGGCTACAAGGAAGGCAAGTACACCGATGACTTCCTGGCGGTCAACGGCACTGCCACCGTGGCTGCCGGCGGTGAGGTCTACAACAATTACAAGGGCGAGCAGCTGAGTTTCCCGAAACTCAGCTACGGCGGTTCCATCGCCTACACCTGGCCGGTGGCGGAATTCGACGTGCGCGCCGAAACCAACTTCAGCTACCGCGACGAGTACAAGCAGTTGCTGCTGCTCGGCCCCAATTACACCCTCGATCCTTACTGGCTGGTCAACGCCAACCTCACGGTATCGCCGCGCAACGGCAACTGGAGCGCCGGGGTGTGGGCGCGCAACCTGCTCGACAAGGAGTACGACCTGACCCGCAACTTCTTCCTGCCCGGTACCAGCGTTGCTGCTGCTGGCGAGCCACGTAGCGTGGGTCTGCGCGTGTCCTACAACTACTGATGGGAGGTACCGGCATGTCAAAACGTACCGACCAGCTTCACCTCGGCGCCTTTCTCGCCAACGGCGGCCACCACGTCGCCTCATGGCGCCACCCGCAGGCCCAGGCGGACGCCAGTCAGGACTTCGAGCACTTCAAGCGCATCGCCCAACTGGCCGAGCGCGGCAAGTTCGATGCGCTGTTCATCGCCGATGTGGTCGCACTCTGGGGGCATCATCTCGATGCGCTCAGCCGTACCGCACGCGCCGAGCATTTCGAGCCGCTCACCCTGCTTTCGGCGCTGGCAGCGGTCACCGAGCGTATCGGCCTGATCGCCACGGCGACCACCACCTATAACGAGCCGTACCACATCGCCCGCAAATTCGCCTCGCTGGACCACATTTCCAAGGGCCGCGCCGGCTGGAACCTGGTCACCTCGGTGGTTTCCGACGAAGCCTGGAATTTCGGCCGGGAAAACCATGTCGAGCATGCCGATCGCTACGGGCGTGCCGAGGAATTCCACGACGTGGTCAAGGGCCTGTGGGACAGCTGGGATGACGACGCCTTCCTGCGCGACAAGGAAAGCGGCCGCTATTTCGACCCGGACAAACTCCACGTGCTCAATCACAAGGGCGAGCATTTCTCGGTACGTGGCCCACTCAACGTGGCACGCGCGCCCCAGGGCCATCCGGTGCTGGTACAGGCTGGCGCCTCGCAGGATGGCCGCAGGCTCGCGGCTCGCGTGGCGGAGGTGATCTTCGTCGCGCCCCACGATGTCGAGGCCGGCAAGACGTTCTACCGCGAGATAAAGGAACAGGCCGCCGAATTCGGCCGCGGACCGGACGAGATCAAGATCCTGCCCGGTATCACCCCCTTCGTCGGCCGCACCCGTGAAGAGGCGCAGGCACAGTTCGACGACTTGCAGGCGCTGGTCGATCCAGTGGTTGGCCTGCGTCTGCTGGCCGATACCCTGGGCGACGATATCGACCTGTCCGGCCATGACCTCGACGGCCCGCTGCCGGACACTCCAGCCGGGCAGCGTGGTAGCCGCAGAGACAATGTCATCGCCCTGGCGCGTCGGGAAAACCTGACCATTCGCCAGCTTTACCTGCGCCTGGCCGGAGCCAACCCGGCGATCGGCACTGCCGACGATATCGCCGACATATTCGAGCACTGGTTCCAGTCCCGTGCCTGCGATGGCTTCAACGTGTTCTTCCCCGTGTTCCCAGGCTCACTGGAAAGCTTCATCGAGCTGGTGATTCCCGAACTGCAACGTCGCGGCCTGTTCCGCAGCGAGTATGCCGGTACCACCCTGCGCGACCACCTGGAACTCAAGCGCCCCGTCAATCGCTTCAGCAAGCAGAAGGTCGGCGCATGAAGCTCACCACTTCCTGGCGCCTGGCGGGCGCCCTGACACTGGCCCTGGGGGCCACGCCAGCCAGCGCGCTGAACATCCTGCTCAGCAACGACGACGGCTATGATCACCCCAACCTGCGGGCGGTTTACGACACCCTCAAGGCCCGCGGCCATACGGTGAAAATCAGCGCGCCGTATCGGGAGCAAAGCGCCCGTGGCGGCGCCTTCTTCTATGGCCGCGAAGTCCGTATCGGTCGCGACCGGAATCCGGTCTATCCCGACAGCTACTACCTGACCACCTGGGAAGACGGTCGCTGCGAAAGCCCTGCGTGTGAGGGCAAAGACGTACGCATCGAAATCAGCGGTACGCCGGTGATGGCCGTTCTGCTTGGCCTGGAAAAGATCCTGCCGAATCCCGACCTGGTTATCGTCGGCCCCAATCCGGGCAATAACCTCGGCCCCCTGAACACCATCTCGGGCACCTTCAACGCAGCGGCCACCGCATTGCACAAGGGCGTGCCGAGCATTGCCGTGAGCGTCGACCTCAAGGAGAAGGACACCGCTCGCGTCGCGGAAATCGTCGCCCGCCTGGTCGATACCCTGGAACGCAATCGCGCCCCTGGCGCGGCACTGCTGCCGCCAGCCACCGGCCTGAACGTCAACCTGCCACCCGTGAACGCCATCGCCGGCATCCAGCTGACCCGCGTCGGCAGCAAGGTGCCCTTCGACATCGTTTATACCGATGACCTCGCTCCTCTGTTCAAGGCCCAGGCTGGCAAGCCCGGAATCAGTTTCGCGGCCGCAACGCCGCCTACAGAGGCTCAGCAAGAGGACGAAGCCGTGTGGTTGGCCAAGGGCTATATCACCATCAGCCCGTTTACCGGCTTGCCCGGCGAGACCGCACAACCAACTGTCTCGAAAGCGCTGCTCGGTCTACCTCTGCAAACTGCCAAGGAGACCCGGCAGCCATGAGCGAAACCTTCCGGCTGGGTTTCCTGAACCGTGTCTACAGCCCGTACTTCACACCGCAGGTGTACCAGGACGCCCTGGAGTTGTTCAGCGTGGCCGAGGCGCTCGGTTTCGACACCGGCTGGGTCGCCCAGCACCATCTCGGCTGCGAGAGCGGCCGCCTGCCCTCGCCCTTGCCACTGTTGGCCGCAGCAGCTCAGCGGACGCGACGCATCGGCCTGGCAACCGGCATCATCGTGCTGCCTCATGAACCCGCGCTGCGCCTGGCGGAAGACGCTGCCGTGCTCGATCTGCTCGCCGACGGCCGCTTGCAGCTGGGCCTTGGTGCCGGTTTCGATCCAGATAGTTTCAGCAGCTTTGGCCAGGACATCGGCCGCCGCCATGACGAATACGACACACGTATCGAGCAGTTGCAGTGCTTTATCAGCGGCGCGCAACTGAACGCCAACGGCCAGGCCCTGAACCCGCCGGCCCATGGCCTGGCGCAACGCACCTGGGAAGCCACTTCCCGTGTCGAGCAGGTAGCCCTGCGCGGCAACGGCTTGATCGTGGCACCCAATCCCAATCTGCCCGCAGCCGCCAATACGGCCCTGATCGAGCGTTATCGAAATGCATGGAGCCACGGAAACCAGCGCTCACGGGTCGCGCTCGTTCGTGCCGTGTTCCCCGGTGCCGATGCCAATGATCCGGCCTCCACCCTGAACCGGGACATTCATGCCTATATCCGCGGTAAGCAAAGTATCGGCTCCTACGACAGTGGCGGAGCCGACGGTTTCGCTGCCGTGCTGGAACGCCTGGATATCCTCCATGGCAGCAGCGCCGGCATCATCAGCCGCCTGTCACAGGGGCCACGACTGGGCGCGGGCGATCATCTGGTCGTACAGGTGCAAACCAGTTCGACACGCCTCGACGAAGCGATTCGCCACCTCGCATTGATCGCGCGCGAAATCGCCCCGGCGCTGGGCTGGAAACGCGCTGTTTCCACTCACTCCTTGCACAAGGCCGCTCTGTCATGACCTCGCCCGCTCGCCAGCAACGCCCTTTCAAACTCGGCTTTCTCACCCACGCCTTTGGCACCGATCCGCGTCAGGCCTATCGCGACCTGATCGAACAGTTCGAGGTGGCAGAAGCCCTTGGCTTCGATGGCGGCTGGATCGCTCAGCACCACCTGAGCGGCGGTTTCGGGCAATTGCCCTCGCCACTGGTGCTGCTATCGGCAATAGCGGCCCGCACTCGTCATATAGAGCTGGGCACCGGTGTCATCGTCCTGCCGCTGGAAGACACCCTGCGTCTGGCAGAAGATGCCGCGGTTCTCGACCAGTTGAGCGAAGGCCGCGTGCAGTTGGGCCTCGGCAGCGGCGGTGCAAATCTGGGCGTATTCGAGGCCTTTGGCCGTGATCCGGATCGTCGTCAGGACGATTTCCAGCAAGGCATACAGCAGTTGCAACAGGCCCTCGCGGGAACGCCGCTGGCAGGTAGCGCCAGCCTGCAGCCACCGGGCGAAGCGCTGAGTCAGCGTCTCTGGCACTCCCACGGCAGCCCGCAAGGTGCGGTGCATGCAGCGCAGCAAGGCAACGGCCTGCTGCTCGGCACCGCCACCCACGATCCACTGACCGTGCAGAAACCATTGGCCGATGCCTACCTGAACGCCTGGCAACACAACCATCGTGCGCCTCGCATCGGCGTGGTTCGCGCGGTATTTCCGGCAGCCGATCGCCAGAGTGCCCAGGCCGAGCTGGCAGCCGATATCGAGTTGCATGTGCCAAGGCTGATTCGTGAAGGGCTGATCGATGAAGCCGCGAACCTCGAGCAACACCTGCAACTGCTCAACGTCCACCATGGCCATCCCGAGGAGATCATCCGCAGCCTGCGTGGCGATCCCTCCTTGCTACCCTATGCCGACTATTTCATAGCAGTTGTACAATCGGAAAGTTCGACCCAGGCACAGGTTTTGCGCCGCCTGGAAAGTATCGCCCGGGACATCGCTCCTGCGCTCGGCTGGACGCCTGCCAATGCCGACAAGGCCGCCGTTCGGGCTCGCATCGCGCAGGAATGAACGCCCTTCGGAGCCCGCACCATGAGCCTTTCGATCAGCTGGAAACTCCCGGCTATACCCAACGCCTCCAGCGGCGTCGGTGCCTGGATTCAGGTCGCCCAGGCCGCCGAATACGCCGGGCTCGATGGCCTGTTCATCCCCAGCGGGCCCGGATACCCGGAGAGTTTCACCGTGGCGGCGGCACTCTGCGCGCATACCTCACGGCTGAAGCTGACCACCAGCCTGTCCACTGAAGTGATGTTGCCTGCCGCCCTCGCGGCAGCCGCCCAGAGCCTGCAGTCCATCAGCCATGGTCGCCTGCGCTTGCACCTGCCTGACAGTGAGCAGAACAGCGTGCGGCGCACCTTCGGTGAATTGCTCAACCGCGATCAGCGCAACGAACGCATCGGCGAGTACCTGCACATCCTCAGTCACCTGTTGAGGCCGAACAGCGAGCCACTGGATTTCTCCGGGCGCTACTTTCAGCTGGAAAATGCCGGCCTGGCCCGTCGTGACATAGCGCCTCCTCCACTGCTGCTGGATGACACCCTCAGCCCCCAGCTGATCGCCAGTCATGCCGGCCAATGCCTGCTGCAGGCCGACCATCCTCAGCGCCTGTCTGCCAACCTGCAGCGGCTGGGTGACGCCGCCGTCCAACAGTCGCGCTCACTCGGTTTCGCGACCCGACTGGGGTTGATCGTCCGTGACGATGCCGAGCAGGCCTGGCTGGAGGCATCGGCCTGGCTCGAGCGACAGTCGGGCTGCCCACTGGCTACCGCCGGCTACGGTGACGCCCGGGTGATCGGCCTGACTGCCAATGCAGTCAGGCGTTTCGAGCTTTACCCGAACATCTGGCAGCCGGTTGCGAGCCTGCCAGCGCTGCTGGTCGGCAGCATCGACCAGGTAGTCGCCAGGCTCGAAGAGCTGCATGCCCTGGGCATCGGTCACCTACTGCTCGAATCCTGGCCATCGGTGCACGAGATCTTGCGCCTGGGTGAACAAGTGCTGCCGCGCCTGCAGGCCAGGGGTATCGAAATGGGAGAATCCACTGCGTGCTGAACCCACCCTGCGCTGTCGAAGTGAACTGGTTTCTGCCCACCAATGGCGATGGCCACCACCTGACCAGTAGTGGTTTGCCGCGTGCCGCACTGTTCCAGCAGGGCGACCGGGCGCCAACCCTGGACTATTTGAGGCAGATCGTTCGCGCAGCACAACTGAGCGCCTTCGACGCGATCATGATCCCCACCGCCAGTGGCTTCGAGGATCCCTGGCTGATCGCGTCGGTACTCGCTCAGGAAGTCCAGACTCTGCGTTTCCTGCTGACCGTGCGGCCAGGTGCCGAGCTGCCCGCCTATACCCTGCACAAGGCCGCGACGCTGCAGCATATCTGCGGCGACCGTCTGGCCCTGCACATCGTCACCGGCTCCAGTCGTTTCGAGCAGCGTGCTCTGGGCGATTTTCTCGAGCATGACGAGCGCTATGCGCGTACCGAGGAATTTCTCCAGCTGTTTCAGGCTCTCTGGGCTGGTGAGGGACGTCACCATCAAGGCAGCCACTACCGTACCGGCCCCCTGGAACTGGAAACACCTGACGGCCCGCTGCCGGCACTCTACTTCGGTGGTGCCTCCGCCGCCGCGCAACGGGTGGCCGCCAGCCAGGCCCATGTCTACCTGATGTGGGGCGAACCGCCAGCCATGATTCAGGAACGCATCGGGCAGATGCGGGCGCAGGCAGGCAAGGTCGGGCGTGAGCTGCGCTTCGGCCTGCGCATGCACATATTCACTGCTCCCAGCAGCGAACAGGCCTGGGCGAAGGTCGAGGGGCTGCTCAAGGAAATCCCCCGAAACGCCATCGAGCAGGCGCAGCAGCAATTCGACACCTACGAATCGGTGGGCCAGTCACGGCAGAACGAGCTGCATAGAGGCCGCCAGCTCGGCGCTCGGGAACTGGAAGTCTCGCCCAATCTCTGGGCGGGCGTCGGTCTGGTCAGGGGCGGCGCAGGTACTGCACTGGTCGGCAGTTACGAGGAGGTGGTGGAGCGCCTCGACGAGTATCGCAAGCTGGGCGTCAGCAGCTTCACCCTCTCCGGCTACCCGCACCTGGAAGAAGCCCTGCACCTGGGCAGTGAACTGCTACCGCGCCTGAAGCGCCTGCCCGGCTGGCAGGGGGCACCTGTACAGCTCTGAAAGGGGCGCCGTTCAGCGCCCCTTGAGTAACCCATGGTTGACCAGCAGCGTGCGCATGGCGTTACGGGTAATGCCCAGCAATGCGGCGCTGCGCACCTGGTTGTAGCTGGACCAGGTGTAGGCTTCGCGCACCAGCAACTCTTCCAGATCCTTGAACAGCGACTCGCCCGGCACCTCGAACAGACGCTGCATCTGCTCGCGGATCACTTCCTGGGGCAAGCGCGGTACGCCGCTGCCGGCACTCGACTGGCGCGAAGCAGCCAACCCGCCACCGGAGAACTTGAGGTCTTCCGGGCGGATGACCTTACCCGTGGCCACCAGCAGTGCCAGGTGCACGATATTCTCCAGTTCGCGGATATTGCCGGGCCAGGCGTAGTCGAGCAGCGCAGTGACCGCTGCTTCTGAAAACATCGGCGGTGCGATCTTCATCCGCTGGCAGTAACGATCACGGAAATGCTCGGCCAGTGGCAACACATCGAGAGGACGGTCGCGCAACGGCAGGACATCCACCCGTGCCACGTTGATTCGGTAAAACAGGTCGAGCCGGAAGTTCTCGGCTTCGACAGCCTGCTCCAGGTTCACGTTGGTGGCGGTAACCAGGCGTATGTCCACCTTGATCGGCTTGCGTGAACCGACACGAACGATTTCCTGCTCCTGCAGCGCCCGCAGCAATTTCACCTGCAAAGGCAGCGGCAGATCACCGATTTCGTCGAGGAACAGCGTGCCGCCGTCCGCTTCTTCGAACCAGCCGATGCGCCGCCCGGTGGCCCCGGAAAAGGCTCCGGCCTCATGGCCGAACAGCTCGCTCTCGGCGAGGCTCTCGTTGATCGCCCCGCAGTTCACCGCAACGAAATGACCCTTTCGCCCGCTGGTGCGGTGCAGATGCCGAGCCACCAGTTCCTTGCCGGTGCCTGTCTCACCATGGATCAGCACAGGAACGTCGGCCGGGCCCAGGCGCTGCAGGTAGTCGAGCAGCTCCCGCGAGCGCGGGTCGTTGAACACCAGCGCCTTGGCGCGGATGGACAGAGGCTGATCATCCCCTCCCGGGAGCGTCAGTACGGCAGATTGATTCTCGGCAAGGCTTTTCATCCGCAGACTCTGGGCAGTTCGTTCTGGTTTAAAAGCACGATACCGATCGGCTGCTTATAACAATAAATAATATATTTTTATATCCTAATAACCCTGAAACAGCTCTGTTTTTATTCCAACAGGCTTCAGAACCGCGCTCCAGAGCATCCATCGACCCCTATCAGCCTGCATGGCTCCAGCGCCCATGCAACCAGCGCGCGGCGGCATCGAGCAGAAAGCCCAGCACGCCGATCAACAGCACCATGGCCATCAGTTCCGAGTAGGCCAGGCGGTCGCGGGTGTCGAGGATGTAATAGCCCAGCCCGGCACTGACGCCGAGCATCTCGCAGGGCACCAGCACGATCCAGAGAATGCCGATGGCCAGGCGCACGCCGGTCAGCACATGGCCGACGATGCCGGGCAGGATCACCCGCAGCAGGGTTTCCCGGCGCGTGGCGCTGAGGCTGCGTGCCAGCTGCAGCCAGCGGCTGTCGAGCTGTTTCACGCCGGCGGCGGTATTGAGCAGGATCGGCCAGACGGCAGCGAAGGCCAGCAGGAAGTAGATCGGCTGGTCGCCCACCCCCATCAGCATCACCGCGATGGGCATCCACGACAGTGGCGAGATCATGCGCAGGAACTGGAATGCCGGCGTGGTCGCCCATTCCAGATGGCGCAGGCTACCCACCAGCAAGCCCAGCGGAACGCCGATCAGCAAGGCAAGGCCGAGACCGATGACGATACGCTTGAGGCTCACCAGCACGTGCTCGACAAGCTCCGGCCGTTGCAACAAGTCGATCAGGCTGGCCAGGGTGGCCTGGGGCGTGAACAGTGCTGCCAGGCCCTCGCCACTGCTGAACAACGCCAGCGCCAGCCACCACAGACCGAACAGGCTCAGCAATCCAAGCACGCCAAGCCCCCAGGGCCCGGCGTGTATACGTAGCAGGTTGATCAAACGGTAATCTCCTCGACCCGCTCGAAGCTGTCCGGTGCGCCGAATGCCTTGAGGCCGCCAACCGCTTCGATGGCCGTGCGTACGAATCGATCATCGACCAGATCCCGGGCGGTGGCCGCCGGGTCGAGGTTGGCGAGAAAGCCATTATTGCCCTCGATCAGGGTGTCCTTCAGGCGACGAACCAGCTCCTCGGTGTAGCTGGGGAACGGATAGGGCTGGAAGTCGATACGCTTGTCAGCCCAGTCACCGTGCTGGATCGCGCCGCTGGCCAGGTAGGCTTCACGCTCGCTGGCCGCGGGGGCCAGGACCTGCTTGAGCACTTGCGGGGTGTGCGGCGTGTAGCGATTGCTGCCCTCCTTGGACAGCAACTGCGCGGCCTCTTCGCGGTGGTCACGGGTCCACAACTGCGCGTTGACGATGGCGTTCACGACCTTCTGCGACCACTCCGGCCGGTTGTTCAGGTCGTGTTCGTGCATGAACACCACGCAGCAAGCGTGGTTGCGCCATACGTCACCCGTGAAGCGCTGGATACGGCCAACCTTGAGGTTTTCCGCCAGGGCGTTGAACGGCTCGGCGACGATGTAGCCAGCGATGCGCTTGCTGGCCAGGGCCGGTGGCATGTCCGAAGGCGCCAGCACGATCAGGTTGACCTCATTGGCGGCAAGGCTGGCGGTGGTCGCCTTGCTCACCGCCGTCAGGCCGGCGTCCCGCAGCAGCTGTTGCACCACCACGTTATGGATCGAATACCAGAACGGGATGGCCACGGTCTTGCCGCCGAGCTGTTTGACATCGGTGATGTCCGGCGCCACGGTCAGGCCCGAGCCGCCGACATGGTTCCAGGCCACCACCTTGGCCGGCACCTTGCTGCCGTATCGCGCCCAGACGGTCATCGGCGACAACAGGTGAATGACGTTCACCTGGCCGGAGATGAACGCCTCGATCACCTGAGCCCAGCTACGCAGCAGCACCGGGCGCTCGGACTTTATGCCTTCGGCCTCGAACAGGCCATTGTTGTGCGCCACCAGCAGCGGCGTGGCGTCGGTGATCGGCAGGTAGCCGATGCGCACCGGCGCGTCGGGCTCGCTGGCTGCCCGCGCCTGCAAGCTGCTGAGCAAAGGCAATGCACCGGCTGCGGTCAGCAGCGTGGCGAGTTTGAGAATGTCACGTCGGGAATGGGTCGGATCGTCCAGGCACATGCTGTGGCTCCTGCAGGGGTGAGGGTGCGTGATCGCGGCTCGCCCGCCGTAGGGTTTTGAGGATGTCGACGCGTAGCGCGCCAAGCTCGTCGACCAGATCCGCACGGGGGTGCGGCAGGTCGATGTGCCACTCGCCCAACGTGCGCGCCGGGGTGTCGCCCAGTAGCAGAATACGTTCGGAGAGCAGCAGCGCTTCATCGATGTCATGGGTGATCAGCACGGCTGCGGTGCGCTGTTCACGGATGATCTGCAGCAGCAACTGCTGCATCTGCGCCCGGGTCACTTCGTCCAGGGCACCAAAGGGTTCGTCGAGCAGCAACACGTGCGGCTCGCGCGCCAGGCAGCGAGCCAGCGCGGTGCGCTGTGCCATACCACCGGACAGCTGCGCCGGATAGCGGCCGCGTGCCTCGCTCAGGCCCACCGCAGCGATGGCGCGTTCGATCAACGCCTCGCGCTGGGCTGCCTCACGGCGTGGCTGCCGAGCGAAATCCAGGCCGAAGGCGACGTTCCTTTCCAGCGTCAGCCAGGGCAGCAGCGACGGATCCTGAAAGGCCACTGCCACCCGCGGATGCGGGCCACGCAAGGCTTCGCCGAACAGCTCCACCCTGCCCTGGCTCGGCTGCTGCAGGCCGGCCAGCACCCGCAGCAGGCTGGACTTTCCCACCCCGCTGGGGCCAAGAATGCTCACCACCTCGCCAGCCTGCAGATCGAGCTGGAAACCTTCGAGCACCGGCTGCCAGCCCGTGCCCTGCGGGTAAGCCAGGCCGATGTCCCGGGCCTGCAGTACCGTGCTCACGCCGGCACCTGCGCCACGTTCTTTTGTAGCTCGGCACGCAGTTGCACCAGGCTGGGAGTAACCACCGGCACGAAGGCCGACTCCCGCCAGCGCCTGGCGAAACCGTCGCCGTGAGGCTGCAGATAGGCGCGCCCGCCGCTGGCCTGCAGTTCGAGTTGCAGGGCTTCGGCGACGCGCTCGGCCAGGCCGATACGCAGGGTGAACAACGCCGACGGCCGGGCCAGGAAGGTGCCGTCATGCAGCCCTTGCTCGAGGCGCAGGCGTTCGAGGCTCAGGGTGCTCGCCAGTTGGTCGTAGTCGTTGTGCAGTGTCGAGCGCTGTGCCAGCGTCCCACTTACCTCAGCCAGTGCGCGCTGTGCCAGCCCGATCGACAGCCCGCACTGCAGGCCCAGGAAGGCCGGACGAACCTGCGGCAGAAAGCGCCTGGCGTCGGCAGCGATCAGCCATTCGCGCTGCAGTTGCGCCTGGTGCAACTGCAGCGCAGCAGTGTTGCTGGATTGCAGACCGAGCAGTTGCAGGTCCTCGCTGCGCTCGACACCGTCCAGATCCCCCGGAAACGCCGCCACGAACGGCTGGGCACCCGGCAGATCGATCGCTGCCGCCACCACGAAGCCGCTCTTGCGCAGATTGGTGACCCAGGGCAGCCGTCCATTCAGGGTCCAGCCGTCATCGGCGGGCTCAGCATTGACGCCCAGCTCCTCGATACCCGACAGGTACTTCATGGCATTCGACAGCCCGGTGGCGCCGGCCTGTTCGCCACTGAGCAGCGCGGGCAGCAGGCGCTCGCTGAGCGCCGGATTGTCGCCCTGCAGCAGGTATTCGATGAACGCGCGCTGCCCCCAGAACACGAAAGCAGCCGTCAACGAATGGCTGGCCACATCGACCACCGCACGCAAGGCGTCGACCACATGGCCGCCCTCGCCGCCCAGCGCTTTCGGTACGCCGAGGCGCAGCACACCGGCAGCCGCCAGTTGCGGCAGCACGGCCTCGGCATCGCACTGGCCGCCGTCCAGCGCCCCGGCCTGTTCGTCGAGCCAGCGGCTCAGGTTGGCATCCAGCATGGCGAAATCTCCTCTGCGGCTCACGCGCCTGCCTGGTCCCAGCGATAACGCTCCAGTTCCGGGTTGAGCGGCGTGTGGGCGAAGCTGTTGGCGAAGTTGCACAAGGTGGCCAGGCTCACCCCGAGAATCACCTCCAGGGCCTGGCCCTCGGTGAAGCCTGCCTGGAGAAATGCCTGGTACGCCGTATCGCTGACATTGCCGCGGGTGGCGATGACCTCGCGAGTGAACTGAGCCAGGGTTTCGTAACGGGCGTCCGGCAGCTCACCGCGGGCACGCAGTGCTTCGACGACCTCGGCAGGCAGCTTGGCCTTGTTGCTGGCGACCGCCGTGTGGCCAGCCACGCAGAAGGCGCAGCCATGGGTGGTGGCGGCGATCAGCTGGATCACTTCGCGCTCGGCGAGGCCGAGGCTGGCCTTGCCGTTCAGGCCCGAGACGGTGACGTAGGTTTCCAGTGCGGCCGGTGCATTGGCGAGCACTGCCAGCAGGTTGGGAACGAACCCGGAAGCGGCCTGGGCGTTGCGCAGAAACGGCTGAGCCTCTATTGGAGCGGTTTCCACGGTATGCAAGGTCACGCGAGACATGGGATAACTCCTGGGTTGAACGAATTGCTCACCATTTTCTTGGTTATAAAAACGTCGAACAATATGAGAAAGTCGCTATTACTTGCTCTTGAGTCTTTTCATTAGATGAATTCGTCCCTGCCCCCTTTTGAATGGTTATTAGAGAGCCTGGAACTGGACACCCGCCTGTTCCATGTCGGCCGTTATTGCGGCACCTGGCAGGCCAGTACCCATGGCCTGGCCAGGGCCAGTTTCCACGTGCTGGTGCACGGTGACTGCTGGCTGCACCTGGACGATGGCAGCCTGCCTGTGGGGCTGCATGCAGGCGATGCGTTATTCCTGCTCCATGACATTCGCTATCGCCTGTCCAGCGCGGCGGATGCCGAGGCGGCGCGCTGCAGTCCCAAGGTCGCGATGCAGCCACTGCAACAACAGGCCCGTGAGGGCGTCGGCCTGGTCTGCGGGTTCTTCCATTTTCGCCCGGGCCTGAGCAGCCTGATCCTGCAGGCGTTGCCGGCCTTTCTGGTACTGCGTGCCGGTGACCCGTCGCTGAGTGCGGCGCGCAGGCTGTTCGAGCTGATCCTCGATGAGTGCGCCCGGGTCGATGGGCCTTCCGATACCTTCCTCGAACGGCTCAGCCATCTGCTGTTTCTCTACGTCCTGCGCGAACAGGGCCAGGCCGAGCGACTGGGCGGCCTGCTCGGCCTGGCGCGCCACCCCCAGTTCAGCCCGCTGATCGAACAACTCATCGCCCGCCCCGAGCACAGCTGGCCCCTGGAGGAAATGGCAGGCTACACCCGGTTGTCGCGCTCGGCGTTCTGCAAGCGCTTCCAGGAACTTTCGGGAACCTCGCCCGGGCAGATGCTGATCAGCCTGCGGGTTCGCCAGGCCTCACGCCTGCTCAAGCAAGGCGTGGCGGTTGCCGACGTGGCCGAAGCCGTGGGCTACCAGTCGGTGGCGGCCTTCACCCGCGCGTTCGCCAAGGTCACCGGCATATTGCCCGGGGCCTTGCGCAGGCAGTTCAACGGCGCGCCACCGTAGATGGCAGGAAACAAAAACGCCGACAGAAGCGAAGCCTCTGTCGGCGTGCTGGGTCTGTAGCGTCCTAGAACGCCGGGACTACAGCACCCGAATACTTCTTCTCGATGAAGGCTTTGACCTCCGGGCTGGTCAGTGCGTCAGCCAGTTTCTTGATGGTATCGCTGTTCTGGTTGTCCGGCCGCGCGACCAGGTAGTTCACGTACGGCGAATCCTTGCTTTCAAGCACCAGCGCATCCTTGGTTGGATTGAGCTTGGCTTCCAGCGCGTAGTTGGTGTTGATCAGTGCCAGGTCGACCTGATTCAGCACGCGCGGCAACATGGCCGCCTCCAGTTCCTTGAACTTGAAGTTGTGCGGGTTACTGGCCAGATCCTTCGGCGTGGCTTGCACGTTGCTCGGGTCCTTGAGGGTCAGCAGGCCGGCGTGCTGCAGCAGTTGCAGGGCGCGGCCGCTGTTGCTGGCCTCGTTGGGGATAGCGATGGTGGCGCCGTCCGGCAGCTCCTCAAGGCTCTTGTACTTGCTGGAGTAGCCGCCGAAGGGCTCGATATGCACGCCCTTGACGATCACCAGATGGGTGCCGCGGCTTTCGTTGAAGCCATCGAGGTACGGCTTGGTCTGGAAGTAGTTGGCATCCAGTTGCTTCTGTTCGACCTGCAGGTTGGGCTGCACGTAATCGGTGAACACCTTGATCTGCAGGTCGACGCCCTGCTCTGCCAGCTTCGGCTTGATCAGCTCGAGGATTTCGGCATGGGGCACCGGCGTTGCCGCTACGGTGAGTTTTTCAGCGGCGAACGCCTGGGTAGCCAGGACGGAGGCCAATGCAGCCAGCAGGAAGGTTTTTTCATGATTGTTCTCGGTAGGTGCCGATGGATCGACAGCGGCAGGGGGTGGTCAGCCGTACCGGGTAGGACGGCGCGCTGAAGATACGGCGCACAGATATACGATGAAAATACTTTTAGTTCATTCCTATATTTCTTTTGAGAATAAGTAGAGGTTTATGCACTTGTTGTGTTTCGGGCTGTCACTTCTAAAGTGATAGTCATCCTCCTTTTCGGCAGTGAATCCCCCATGATCAGTGAAGCTCTGAGCCGATTCGAGCGTCTCGACCTGGTACCCCATGCCACTCCGCTGCAACACCTCGTGCGCCTCTCACATCACGTCGGCCGGGACATATACGTCAAACGTGATGACCTGACCCTGTTTGCCCTCGGCGGCAACAAGGCGCGCAAGCTGGAGTACCTCGGGGCCGATGCACTGACGCAGCAAGCCGATACGCTAATCACCGCCGGAGCGATCCAGTCCAATCACGTCCGGCAGACTGCAGCACTGGCTGCCAAGCTGGGCCTTGCCTGCGTCGCCTTGCTGGAAAATCCCATCGATACCCAGGAGCAGAATTACCTGCACAACGGCAACCGTCTGCTGCTGGATCTGTTCGGCACGCGAGTGGAGATTGTCGACAATCTGGACGAGCCGGACGTAATGCTGGTGGCCAAGGCGGAGCGCCTGCGTGCCACCGGCAAGCACCCTTACGTGATTCCTATTGGCGGATCCAATGCACTGGGTACCTTGGGCTACGTCAAGGCTGGGCTGGAGTTCGCAGAGCAAGTCGGTGCGCTGGGCCTCGATAGCGGCACTGTAGTAGTGGCTTCCGGAAGCGGCGCGACTCATGCGGGCATGGCGCTGGCGTTGGCCCACTTGCTGCCCGATTGGCGTGTGCTCGGCATCACCGTCTCACGACCTGCAGACCTGCAGCGTCCGAAGGTACTGGGACTGGTGCAACGAGCCGCCGAACTGCTGGGCATCAGCGTGCCGGATAATTTGTCCATCGAGCTGTGGGATGAGTATTTCGGCCCCCGCTACGGCGAACCGAATACCGGTACACTCGATGCGATTCGTCTACTCGCCAGCATCCAGGGATTGCTGCTCGATCCGGTTTACACGGGCAAGGCATTTGCCGGGCTGCTGGACGGTGTCCAGAAAGGAGAATTTGCAGAAGGCAAGCCGATCGTATTTCTGCATACAGGCGGCGCTCCGGCATTATTCGCCTACCAATCCCTGACACCATAGTTGGCATATACAAATAATTTTTTATTATTTTATCGAATATACGAAGAACCACTAGAGTGCCGCACTACAACAACCCAACACACCTGAGGCCCAGCCATGACTTTCGCCACATTGCGTCGCCAGTTCCTTATCGGCAGTTTCGGCCTGGCCCTCTGCGCCGGGCTCGGTAGCCAGGCATTCGCTGCCGACGATCTGCTGCAGAAAATCAAGGACAGCGGCAGCATCAAGGTGGGCATTGAAGGCACTTATCCGCCCTTCAACTTCCAGGACGAAAGCGGCAAGCTCGCCGGATTCGAAGTGGATTTCGCCAACGCACTGGCCAAGCAACTGGGCGTCAAAGCCAACTTCCAGCCGACCAAGTGGGACGGCATCCTCGCGTCGCTGGAGTCTGGCCGCCTGGACGTTGTGATCAATCAGGTGACCATCTCCGAAGAGCGCAAGAAGAAATATGACTTCTCCACGCCCTACACCGTTTCCGGGATTCAGGTGCTGACGCGCAAGGGTCAGGAAGGTCAGTTCGGCAAGCCGGAGAACCTCAACGGCAAGAAAGTCGGCGTGGTATTGGGCAGCAATTACGAGCACTGGCTGAAAGAGAACGTGCCGCAGGCCGATATCCGCACCTATGACGATGACGCCACCCGTAACCAGGACGTGCGCGTTGGCCGTGTCGACGCCATCCTCGGCGACCGTCTGGCCGCGTTCGAGCTGATCAGCAAGACCGGCGATACCCTGGCCGTCGCAGGCGAGCCATTCGCCCGTCAGGAGGCAGGCGTGGCACTGCGCAAAGGCAACCCGCAACTGCTCGCGGCCATCGACGAAGCCATCGCCAGGCTGCGCGCCGACGGTACCCTGAAAACCATCTCGGAAAAATGGTTCAAGGCTGACGTGACGCAATGATCGAGGCGAGTCTCCAGCTTGCCCTGGATTCAGCCCCCTTCCTGCTCAAGGGGGCTGCCTACACCGTAGTATTGAGCCTGGGCGGTATGTTCTTCGGCCTGATTCTGGGCTTTCTGCTGGCACTGATGCGCTTGTCACCCTCCCGGCTGCTGGACTGGCCGGCAAGGGTCTATGTGTCGTTCTTTCGCGGTACGCCGCTGCTCGTGCAACTGTTCATGATCTACTACGGCTTGCCACAGCTGGGTATCCAGCTGGAACCCTTGCCCGCCGCACTGATCGGCTTCTCCCTGAACATGGCGGCATACGTGTCGGAAATCCTCCGCGCGGCGATCTCCTCGATCGACCGCGGTCAGTGGGAAGCGGCAGCCAGCATCGGCATGAGCAAGACCCAGGCGATGATTCGCGCCATCCTGCCCCAGGCAGCGCGCACCGCATTGCCGCCACTGGGTAACAGCTTCATTTCTCTGGTCAAGGACACTGCACTGGCAGCCACCATCCAGGTGCCCGAGCTGTTCCGTCAGGCTCAGTTGATCACTGCCCGCACCTTCGAAATCTTCACCATGTACCTGGCTGCTGCGTTGATCTACTGGATTCTCGCCAGCCTGCTGGCGCATCTGCAGAGCCGTCTGGAAGCGCGGGTCAACCGCCACGAGGCGGAAAACTGATGGCCCTACCGGACACGAGCACAAGCATGATCAGCGTTCGCAACCTGACCAAGGCCTTCAAGGGCCAGACCGTTCTCGACGGCATCGACCTGAACATCGCGCCTGGCGAGGTGGTCGCCATCATCGGTCCCAGCGGCTCGGGCAAGACCACCCTGCTGCGTTGCCTCAACCTGCTGGAAACACCGGATGGCGGCAGCATTCGCGTGGGTGAGATCGAGATCGACGCCAGCAAGCCGATGGGCCAGCAACAGGGGCTGATCCGCAAGCTGCGTCAGCACGTAGGGTTCGTGTTCCAGAACTTCAACCTGTTCCCGCACCGCACCGCGCTGGAAAACGTCATCGAAGGCCCGGTGGTGGTGAAGAAGCGGCCCCGTGACGAAGCCGTCGAGCTGGGTCGGCGATTGCTCGCCAAGGTCGGCCTGGCGGGCAAGGAAGATGCCTATCCGAAACGCTTGTCCGGTGGGCAGCAACAGCGCGTAGCGATTGCCCGTGCGCTGGCCATGGAGCCGCACGTGATCCTGTTCGATGAACCCACTTCGGCGCTGGACCCGGAACTGGTCGGTGAAGTGCTGGCGACCATCCGCGCTCTGGCCGAGGAGAATCGCACCCTGGTCATCGTCACCCACGAGATGAGCTTCGCCCGGGACGTCGCCAACCGCGCCATCTTCATCGACAAGGGCTCGATAGTCGAACAGGGCGATGCCCGCGAACTGTTCAGCGCGCCCAAGCAGGCGCGCACCCAGCAGTTTCTCAGCAAGTTTCTCGGCGATGCCGTGAAGTGATCTAGCGGCTTTGCTCTCGATAATTACCGAAGGTAATAGGCGTCCCACAGACGGTTGCGAAACCTGTAGGTGGGATCCAGCTGGCGTTTGAGTTCGAAGTACTCCAGCGCCCGCGGATAAGCCTGGAGGAATTGCTCGCGGCTGGCGTGAATCTGATAAGGCAGGTAATGCCGCCCACCACAGCGCAGGGCCGCGGCAATCAGGTCCTGGGTCCAGGCCGCGGCTTTCTGCCGTTCGCCGTCCGAGCTGCCCTGCCGGTAGTAGAGCACCAGAGCGAAAACCTCCTCGGGGGCCCAGCTCAGCACGGTATCCGGGTCAGCCTTGGCATGGCGAATGGAGACGTTGATCAGCGTGGCCTGGTGCTGATGGGTCAGGCGCGCCAGCTCGCCGATGAAGCGCTCCAGCTGTGCCGGCGGTACGAAATACTCTTGCAGCACATAACTGAAGCCCGGGCCGGATATCGGCTCCAGCTCGCTGACATCGAGGCTGGCCTCATGGTTGCGCCATTGCACCTTGGGGCCGCGGAACAGCAGCGGATCGAGCGCCGCTTCACGCAGTTTGATGCCCGAGGAAAAACCGCTGAGACGGATTCCTGTGCGCTGTATAGGGCTACCTTGCAACTTGGGGCTCAGCCGCTGCGCTTCGGTCAAGGCCGCCTCGGTGCGCCGGTAGGACACGGCCCGCACCGTGGAGAAGTCATCGGGATAGAGAATGCCATTGTGCATAACCAGGCCCGCCTGGGCGGCGACCTCGCGATAGAACCAGGGGCGATAGTCCTGCAGGGGCATGACCTGGCTTTCCCGTGCGATGCGCGTGTTCTCCACCAGGCCCAGCGTGGCCTCGACTATCACCCCGAGGCCTCCGTAGCCGCCAATCACAGCATGGAACAGTGCGGCGTTCTGGCTCGGGCTGGCGTCCACCACGCGCCCATCGGCGAGCACCACACGGATGGCACGTACCGAACCGGCAATCGGCCCCTCGCCCACGTAACGGCCATGCACGTTGACCGACAGCGAGCCACCCACCGTGAAGTTGGCGTAGGACTGCATGATCTGCGGCGAGAGGTCGTACGGATCGACGTATTCGAGTATGGCGCGCCAGGTGATGCCACTTTGCACGCGAATTTCCCGGCGCTCGGCGGAGAACTCGAGCACCTGATCGAGGCCGCGCATGTCCAGTTGCAGCGCACCGTCCGAGGCCGTCTGCCCACCCATGCTGTAGCGACCGCCACCGATACTGATGGGGCCGGCATGGCTGCGCAGCGCCTCGACGACCTCCTGCTCGCTGCGTGGCACGACGACCCGATCGACAATGACCGGGTTGAGGCCGGTGACGTCATTGACCACCTCCTCAGCGCAGACGCCCAGGCTCAGCACACACAAACACAGAAGCAAACGACGCATCGACCTTCCTTGGTGATTACAAACGGGTAACAGCGTTATCGAGCAACTAGCCGCCTCTGGAAGCGCAAAGCTATCAGTCGCGGTCGAGCAGGTGGAATCGGGGTAGCGAGAAGTGCCAGCGGATCGCGGCAAGGCGAATCACCAGCACCACCAGCATGGCAATGCCAGTATCCAGCCAATGCGGTGTTTCCAGCATGCGCAGCAGCACGAAGGTTACCGCACCAGCCAGGCAGGCGGTGGCGTAGATCTCCTTCTTGAAGATCAGCGGGATCTCGTTGCAGATCACGTCACGCATCACGCCGCCAGCGACACCGGTCATGACGCCCATGATCACCGCCGTGCTGGACGGCATCGCGTACTGCAGGGCGACTTCGGTACCGATCACGGTGAATACCGCCAGGCCGAAGGCATCGGCGATCAGCAGGCCCTTTTCGTGGATCGGCCGGGTCAGGCGCACCCAGATCACCGTGCACACGGCAGCCAGCGAAGCGACCAGAATGTAGGTGTCGTTGCGAATCCAGCTGACCGGATGGTTGTCGAGGATCACATCGCGCAGCGTGCCGCCGCCGAGTGCGGTGATGATGGCGATCACCAGCACACCGAACAGATCCATGGACTTGCGCCCCGCCATCAGCGCGCCGGTGATGGCGAACACCGCCACCCCGAACAGATCCGCCAGGTAGAACAGCTGGCTCATCGACAAGTCAGCTCACCGGCGTACGCAGGGTGACGAACTCCTCGGCCGAGCTTGGGTGAACGCCGATGGTTTCGTCGAACACCTGCTTGGTCGCACCCGCCTTGAGCGCGACCGCAAGGCCCTGGACGATCTCGCCGGCATCCGGGCCGACCATGTGGCAGCCCAGCACGCGGTCCGTCTCGGCATCGACCACCAGCTTCATCAGCGTGCGCTCGTCGCTTTCGGTCAGGGCCAGCTTCATCGGCCGGAAGCGGCTTTCGAAGATCGTCACCTGATGCCCGGCCTCACGGGCCTGCTCCTCGGTCAGGCCGACCGTGCCGATGTTCGGCAGGCTGAACACCGCAGTGGGGATGTTCCGGTAATCGACCTTGCGGTACTCCTCCGGCTTGAACAGACGACGCGCCACGGCCATGCCTTCGGCCAGGGCAACGGGCGTCAGTTGCACGCGACCGATGACGTCACCGATGGCGAGGATCGACGGCGCCTTGGTCTGGTACGCGTCATCGACCTCGATATAGCCCTTGTCATCCAGGCTGACGGCGGTGTTTTCCAGCCCCAGCCCATCGAGCATCGGACGCCGCCCGGTGGCGTAGAAGATGCAATCTGCCTGCAGGGTACGGCCATCCTTCAGGGTGGCCTGCAGGCTGCCATCGGCCTGCTTGTCGATGCGCACGATATCGCTGTTGAACTGCACATCCAGGCCGCGCTTGCCGAGTTCTTCATGCAGGTGGGTACGCAGGGAATCGTCGAAACCACGCAGGAACAGCTCGCCGCGATACAACAGCGACGTCTGCGCACCGAGGCCATTGAAGATCGAGGCAAACTCCACGGCGATGTAGCCACCGCCCACCACCAGGACGCGCTTGGGCAGCTCTTTCAGGAAGAACGCCTGGTTGGAATTGATCGCGTGCTCATGCCCCGGAATATCGGGGACGTGCGGCCAGCCGCCGGTGGCGATGAGGATCCGCTGGGCGCTGTAGGTCTTGCCGTCGACTTCGACGCTGTGCTCGTCGAGCAACCGCGCATGGCCCTCGAGCAAGGTCACGCCGCTGCCCACCAGCAGCTTGCGGTAGATGCCGTTGAGGCGTTCGATTTCGCGGTTCTTGTTGGCGATCAGCGTCGGCCAGTCGAACCGGGCCTCGCCGGCCGTCCAGCCAAAGCCCCGGGCCTGCTCGAAGTCGTCGGCGAACTGGGCGCCGTACACCAGCAGCTTCTTCGGCACGCAACCCACGTTGACGCAGGTGCCCCCCAGATAACGGCTTTCCGCCACGGCGACACGGGCGCCGTAGCCTGCGGAGAAGCGCGCCGCACGTACACCGCCGGAACCGGCACCGATTACAAACAGATCGAAATCGTAGGTCATCACAGCCTCCTGAACAGATGCAGAGCATACCGTAAACGAAGCGCCCTGCCCGCCTGGCACCTGGCGCAAACTTATCCTCGATGCGGCCGGTCTAGTCTCGATAGAACAAGGAGCTACGTATGCGCCCGATTCTCACTCACCTGGCATTGCACGTACCGGATCTGCAGGCCTGCATCGATTTCTACGAAGCTTTCTGTGGCATGCACGTCATCCACCGTCGCCCCGGCAAGGGCTCGCAGATCGTATGGATGGCCGAGCCTGGTAGGGAGAGCGAATTCATCTTGGTGATCATGCCCGGTGGCGAGCCACGGCGCCTGGCGGCCAATGACTACAGCCACTTCGGCTTCGCCCTGCAAAGCCGCGAGGAAGTCGACGCCATCGCCGCCAAGGCCCAGGCCGCCGGCTGCCTGGTCTGGGCGCAACGCGACGAGCCCTACCCGGTTGGCTATTACTGCGGTGTGCGGGATCCGGCAGGTCATTACATCGAGTTCAGCTACGGCCAGCCGCTGGGACCGGGCGCCAAACCGATCAACGAAAACTGAGCATGAAAAAACCGCCCGAAGGCGGTTTTTCTGTCAGCCGGTGCTGTCAGCGAGCGATCAGCCCCTGCCAGTCTTGTAGAGGTGCTCGTAGCAGAAGTTGGTGGCTTCGATATAGCCTTCTGCGCCACCGCAGTCGAAACGCTGGCCCTTGAACTTGTACGCCAGTACGCAACCATCCTGCGCCTGCTTCATCAGCGCGTCGGTGATCTGGATTTCGCCGCCCTTGCCCGGCTCCGTCTTCTCGATCAGCTCGAAGATGTCCGGGGTCAGGATGTAACGGCCGATGATCGCCAGGTTGGACGGTGCGTCTTCCGGCTTTGGCTTTTCGACCATGCTGTTGACCCGGAAAATATCGTCACGGATCGTCTCGCCGGCAATCACGCCATATTTGTGGATTTCTTCCATCGGCACTTCCTGCACCGCCACGATCGAGCAGCGGAACTGGTTGTACAGCTTGACCATCTGGGTCAACACGCTGTCGCCTTCCAGGTTCAGGCACAGGTCATCGGCCAGCACGACGGCGAACGGCTCGTCGCCGATCAGCGGACGGCCGCTGAGGATCGCGTGGCCCAAGCCTTTCATTTCCACCTGGCGGGTATAGGAAAAGGTGCAGCTGTCGATCAGACGACGGATGCCGACCAGGTACTTTTCCTTGTCGGTATTGCGGATCTGCTCTTCCAGCTCATAGCTGATATCGAAGTGATCTTCCAGGGCGCGTTTGCCGCGGCCCGTCACCATGGCGATCTCGTTGAGACCAGCTGACAGCGCTTCCTCCACGCCGTACTGGATCAACGGCTTGTTCACGATCGGCAGCATTTCCTTGGGCATGGCCTTGGTTGCCGGGAGAAAACGGGTGCCGTAGCCAGCGGCAGGAAACAAGCATTTCTTGATCATGGAAGTCCCTGAATGAGAGAGGGTTATCGACGCCAGAGCAGTTTATCAGGACACTCGCGGCTTACAACGGCAGCCCGGTAAACACCTAAAACGTTTACCAGGCCAGGCAGTCACAAACTGTGAAACCCACCGCAACGCGAGGTTCGCATGTCCATTGACAATGATTTGAAGAAAGAGGTTCTCACCCGTCTGCTACACGCCCACCCCGCCGGCCTGGGCAAGGAGGTGCTGGATAATTTCCGCGGCGAACATGCGGTCGCCGATACGCTCAAGCACCTGCAGGACAGCGGGCTCATTCACGATGGTGCCGTCTCGGGTACTGCCGGTGAACTGTCCCTCAGCTACCCCATCAAGCTCAGCGCCTCAGGCGTGGAAACGGCCAAACAGCTCGACGCGTGATCCTGCACCGGCCCGTCACGGCGCTGTATTGAGCGCTGCAACAAGCGCCGTTTTCTCGTCCTGAGGAAACGGCGCCGCCATCCCCACCTCGACACGATCCACGCAAGCAAATGCTGTACACTCCCGCGCCGCGCTGAGCCGGGACAGGCATTGCAGAGCCTTCGCCTGTACACCGAATCGGCTTCGCCCTTCCCATGCTACCGCTCGCCTGAACCGGCGGGTCGATCATTCAACACTGTCCGGAACACGCCCGATGAAACACACCGCGACTTCCCTGCTGCTGGCAGGCAGCCTGCTGACTCCTGTCCAGGCCATGGCCGACCTGCTGCTCTGGCAGGACAACAGCCTGACCTACCTCAATGGCATCGACTTCAAGATCGACCCGCCTCGCCAGCAGACGCTCACCTTCGAGCACGCCAGCGGCTGGAGCTTCGGTGATCTGTTCCTGTTCGTCGACGGCATCAAGTACAACACCGAGGCCACCAATGGCGCAGGCGACGGGCACACCTTTTACGGCGAGATCAGCCCACGCCTGTCGTTCGGCAAGATCAGTGGTAGCGACCTGTCGTTCGGCCCCGTGAAGGATGTGCTGCTGTCCGCCACCTACGAGTTCGGTGAAGACGATGTCGACGCTTACCTGCTAGGCCCGGCCATCGACCTGGCGATTCCCGGTTTCGACTACGTCCAGCTCAACACCTACCTGCGCCGACCGGACGGCAAACGCGATGGCCGCAATGTCTGGCAGATCACCCCGGTGTGGAGCTACACCGTGCCGGTCGGCAATTCCGACCTGGTGATCGATGGTTTCATCGATTGGGTAGTCGACAACGACGACAGCTATCACGCCAACCTGCACATCAACCCGCAGGTCAAATACGACCTGGCCAAGGCCATGGGCTGGGGCAAGAAGTTCTACGTGGGCGTCGAATACGACTATTGGAAGCACAAGTACGGCATCGACAATGACAGCCCGCTGGGTGACGAAGTGCTGGGCGGTACCAACCAGAGCGCCATCAGCCTGTTGGTCAAGGCTCACTTCTAGGCACTGGAAGCCTTGTTGCCCACAGAGAGCGGCAAGGCTTACGCCAATCATTGCAAACGCATCGATGGGAACCCGGCGCAAAGGCCGGGTTAGGTATCTGGCGCCGCCTCTCGAACGGCGTAAATCAAATCATGCCAATGGCAGCACAAGGCCATCAGTCATCTCTGGACATGGCCCCGATGCTGAATCCTGCCACCTCAGCAATCTTCCCTCGCCACAGCACGCCGCCATTGGTGGGCACGGTACCGCTTGCGCTGACCGAGAACGCGTTCCTCAGATGAACAAACTGGTAGGGTAATTGGTCCGTGTTACCCCCCGCTTCGCCAAACTGCGCGTAGGTTTCGACAAGATCCGGGGTATTGAGAGAATCAGCCATGATCTGCCCAAATTCGCGGAAGTAATTCTGGGCGGAAATCAGAGTGCCGGTAATCATGCCGGCAGGTGTCGAAATGGTTATCCCCATTTCGATGCTTGGATCACTGTTCGCCATACGCACCAACTGCTGGAGAAACCAATCGACGCGCCTACCGCTCCACTCGAACTCATAGGAAACGGGGTCGGTAAGGTCTTTTCGGATTTCATCTTTGTCAGCGTTGATCGTTGTTTCTTCCGTCATCACAGCATCCTTTTCCCAGTTGATTCAGCGCAGGCCGCACGGGAAATCATAGTACCGCCGGCCATCAAGCGACGACTGCAACGCCGCGTTCCTTAGCAATATAGCTCCACTCGCGCCCTTGGCGCCCGCCATCCGTCCCACCAGGCGGATCACACCCGCCATATTCTCTGTTGTGTAGACACCGGGTCAGGCGACGGATAACGAAAACGGATACCTGGCTACCTGACAGACACGCGCAATCAGCCAATCGACCAGAAGGTTGCGGACCAGTTGGATTACACGGGGAGGTAATGACGGAAAGATCGCGAGGGAGACAGACTGGAAGAGGTATCGCCGACCCGATAATTGCGGAACAGGTCAGGAATTGCGGAACAGGAGGGATTCAGCGCGATATTCGCAAACTACTGATTTCATTGGTGCCCCGAGCCGGAATCGAACCGGCAAGACCTTGCGATCGGCAGATTTTAAGTCTGCTGTGTTTACCAATTTCACCATCGGGGCGGCAAACTATGCGAGGGCTGGACTATATACACCCCCAGGCGACGCCGCAAGATCAAAGAGCGCAATAAAAAGCCTCGTAAATCAGTGATCTACGAGGCTATTTCAGCGGTTTCAAGACAGCCGGGGTGCTGCTGACCTATCAAAGCGGGTTGCATGCCGAATGGCCGGCACCGCGCTCCTGACTATTTGCTGCTGCGCCCTACCAACAGGCCGACCAACAGGCCGAAGCCCGATGCCACGGCTACGGACGTCCAGGGATTGCTCTCGATGCGATCCTGAGCATTACCGATGGTCTCGCGACCCAGCTCGACGGCTTCGCGCCCCTTCTCGGTGATCGAACCCTTGGCCTCATTGAGCAGTGCGATCACTTTCTCGCGGGCTTCATTTGCCTTGTCGCCAGAAAACGATTCGGCATCGCCCAGTGCTTTGCTGGCTTGATCGAGAAGTTTCTTCAATTCCTTGGCACTTTCCTGTTGAAATTGATCCAGGCCGCTTTCCAGCGAAGTTTTACGAGCCATTGGTGAATACTCCATGAAGTGGTTGACGCTATTTTGGAGGGGAGGCGGATCACGAGAGTTCAGGTTTTTTGCCGATAGCGGGCATCACACGCTCAAGCATCCAGCTCGATAAGCCCGGTGTGAGCGACATGATCGCCAGCCATGCCGCGCACTCTGGCACGTAGATCGAAGGGCATGTCGTGCTTGAAAGTAATCGCATGTCCGATCAATTGTCCGTCCTCATCGACTCGCTCGCGCTCCTCCTCCATCCAGGTTTCCAACTCATCCTCGCTCAGCCCCAGCTCTTCAGCCAGAAGCGAATGGAAGCGCTCGAGGTCGTAACCATCGAATTTCCCACCGTCCATATCATCCTCCTCTTCGGCATTCTGTAGTGCTAACTGAGGCCATGGGATGGCAGAGCGGTTCAGTCTGTCTGACCACGAGCGCGTGTGGCGGCATCAGGCTTCCTTGCGATCACTTCCGGAATTCAGCGTACGCAGATCCTGTCGGAGTTGCGCAACCAGCTGTGATATCTGCCGAGAAGTCGACAACTCGACTCGGGATATCCCCGTGACATTCAGGTAGACCTGCGACGTCACTGGATCCCTGATCTGGATGGTCACTGACTCATGACCATCGATGTGACAGCTACACGCCAACGGTAGAAACGCACACTCGACTATATGGCGCTGTTCAAGCACGGACATCATCTTGGAAACTCCTTCCTCACGTTGATGACCCTTCAAGTCTAGTTCGCGCCCATGAACCGGCATGAGACATTTTGTCCCGCCCGTCGGCTGGCAGTCATCATCTGCCTAACCACCTTGGTGCTCCTGCCTGCACAGCGTTCGCATCCAGGATCAGTCCAGAATCGGCCAGCCCATGCGTATCGGCGACGACAGTGGAAACAGCGCAGTCGCAAAAGACAAAATCGAATCAGGAGATCCCGGCCAGGCCCTCGCGGGAACGCATTGCAAATCACGTGTCAAGTGCAAACGGAACTCGAGGACGGAACATCGCTTGCGGCTCGAGAAGCACTGGCAATCGACCGCGACCACGTTCGTCAGCAGGATGCCGACTGTCCTGAGAAATGAACTATTGTGTCGCATACCATCAAATGGCTATTACCACCTGACATGGAGCAGCCTACCGTGACCAAACCCGTATTCAACGCTCGCACCGCTGACAAGTTTGTGGTTCGTTTACCGGACGGAATGCGTAAACGTATCGAAGATCTGGCCAATGACAACTACACCAGCATGAACACCGAGATCATCAGGGCCATCGAAGCACACCTCGATGGTCAATCCCGACAGTCTCTACTTATCGATGCACTGGAAGCGAAGCTCAGGAGCGAACTGCAGAACACCGCCAAACCTGGCAAGAAACCCCAGGAGCCCAATGTCGACTACCTCGATGGCCTGAAGACCGGAACACGTTAAACCCGATGGCAATACCAGGTCTGGCCTTGCGAGGCCAAACCAGAGGTGAAAACACCGTGGTCACTCAGGCCAGCATCCATCGGCATGAAGCCCGCGCAGGATGGATGCGCCCTGAACTCATGTGCAAGCATAGGCTCGCGGACTGACTGTCGAAAGCGACAGCCATACCTGAATGTCGTCGACAATGCCCCCCACGGTTAGAAGTCCACACACTCCTTCGCGTGCCAGTATCCTGATATCGCCGGGCAACGCTTCAGCTTCGGCAGCTCGAACGGAAGCAGCAATTTTGAGCGGCAAAGAATTCTCACCCGCTCGCGATCATGCCAGCTGCCAGGGACGCCATGTTCGGCTGATCAGGTAGCGCTGCAGAGCCTCGTAACCATCAGATCCGTTCGCGCTCACCACTGCGCAAATCACCTCGCCGTCAGCCACCCGAGAGTGCCTGCACCTGGCTGACAAACGATTCTAAAAGCAACGTTTTGCTCAGCCTTCGACTACTCCACCATGCCAAAGCCCGGAAGAACACAAGGGCTTCGATTAAACCCCTTAGGTCAGGGTTTCGGAAGTAGATAATTTGTATATCCAAGGACCGCCCAAGACTTTGGGCGGCCCAGCAAATCAGAGTTTCTTGGCTACTTCTGAGGTGATTTCTTGAAGGCCGGCCTCAGTAATTTCCTTCCAATCATTTTCGGTAACCGCCTGCATGCCATCGCTTTTCAATGTGAGGATTTCAAGGCCAGGATGGCCTGTCTGCTCGATGCTCAAGCGAGACTTGTTATTGACCGTGACATAGAAGAAACCCGGCGAAAACCACGACCAGAACTCGACGATACGTACCTTCACGGCAGCAGCGTTAGGAACGCTAGCGTCGCTTACGACTTCATAGCCGGCTTGCTTGTAAGCGGACGCAACGGACTCACGTACCAATGCGGACACTGTCCGTCCCGAGGGAAGCAGCACATCCCCGAGCCCCTTCCCAAAAGCATTTCGCTTTCGGGCCACCGCACGCTCCGTTATAGAGTGATCGGTGATCTCATCATTCTTAAGAGAAGGAGTATCTGCACTACGAGGTCTCACTTCAAAAACTCGTTCGTCGACTGCAGTAATATAAACTTTCTTACCGTTGCTGGGAGCGGGATTCCTGGCCGAATCGAGTTGAGCAACCCTCACATCAATCTCGGAACGACTCGTGGCACACCCGACGCTGAGCGCGAGCAAGCACGACACAGCAAGCAATCTGACTACCTTCTCCATCCCCATCGAAACAACTCCATATCGTTTATTTGGTTTGACCTGACGGCAGGCCAATTCTACAGCCATGCCGGCAAAGTGGCATCGTAAAGCCTGGCCGCTTGCAGGTTTTGTAAAATTCGGTGCCCGAGACGCAGTCAGAACGGCGCACCTCAACAGAGGCGGCCTGAACGTTTCAAGGCAGACGATCAAGGGCGACCCGTTAGATCGAAGATATCTGCAGGCAATTACAGCCTGCAAAGGCATTCGAAGGAGGAAAACACCAAGCGTGTTTATCGTCGCCTCGGCGAGGTCATCGAACCTACGAACTGAGCGCGGGTTGCGCGAACCAGGCGTAATCTTGCGGAAGCGATGCTTTCCAGTGCGCAAAGAAAAAGCCCCGCATACCATAGGTATGCGGGGCTTTGCGTTTGGAGGCTGAGGTCGGAATCGAACCGGCGTTCACGGATTTGCAATCCGGTGCATAACCACTCTGCTACTCAGCCTTTAAACCGAACGGGCCGTACTGGACGGCCCGTTTAAATTGGAGCGGGAAACGAGACTCGAACTCGCGACCCCGACCTTGGCAAGGTCGTGCTCTACCAACTGAGCTATTCCCGCTTGTCTTGTCGACGGGCGCCATTCTATAGCTTCGCAACGCCCAGTCAAGCCCTTGATTCAAAAACTTATTTCTTTTCAGCGGTGACGCTGAGGTGCGGCCAGGCAGCCAGCAGGTATTGCACCATCGACCACAGGGTCAGCACTGCAGCGACGATCAGCAATACGTAACCGATCAGCACCCAGAAGCCAAACAGCGGCGGATTGCCGAGCAGGATCACCAGTGCCACCATCTGCGCAGCGGTCTTCCACTTGCCCAGGTTGGAGACGGCTACATGGGCCCTCGCCCCCAGCTCGGCCATCCACTCGCGCAACGCCGACACGACGATCTCGCGGCCGATGATGATGGTCGCCGGAAGGGTCAGCCACAGGTTGGCATGCTCGGCCACCAGCAGTACCAGCGCGGTGGCGACCATTAGCTTGTCGGCGACAGGATCGAGGAAAGCGCCGAACGGCGTGCTTTGCTCCCAACGACGTGCTAGGTAACCATCGAGCCAGTCCGTCACGGCGGCAAAGGCGAACACCGCGCTGGCAGCCCAGTAGCTCCAAGAGAATGGCATGTAGAACAGCAGAATGAAGATCGGGATCAGCAGAACGCGGAGCACCGTTAACAGGTTAGGGATATTCATCGGCTCGACTGGGCGGTTAAATAAGGCGGCATTCTACTCGCTGTGCAGGGCGGCATAAATCAACCCTGCGAGCTTTTTACTGATACCGGGCGCTTTGGCGATTTCTTCCGCACTGGCGCGTGACAGTTCTTGCAGACCACCAAAGTGGTTGAGCAGTTCACGCCGGCGCTTCGGCCCGACCCCGGCAACCTCTTCCAGGCTCGATGTTCGGCGCGCCTTGCCACGGCGAGCACGGTGCCCGGTGATGGCGAACCGGTGCGACTCGTCGCGAATCTGCTGGATCAGGTGCAGGGCTGGCGAATTGCCCGGCAGGGTGAACTCATGGGCAGCATCGTTCAGGTACAGGGTTTCCAGGCCTGGCTTGCGGGTGGTGCCCTTGGCCACGCCAAGCAGAATCAGTTCAGGCACTTCCAGCTCGGTCAGCACCTCCCGGGCCATCGCCAACTGCCCCTTGCCGCCGTCGACCAGCAGAATGTCGGGCAACTTGCCCTCGTTCTGCTTGATCTTGCTGAAGCGGCGGGTCAGCGCCTGGTGCATGGCGGCGTAGTCATCACCGCCGGTCACACCCTCGATGTTGTAGCGCCGATAGTCCGACTTGAGCGGGCCTTCGGGACCGAATACCACGCAGGAGGCCACGGTCGCTTCGCCGCTGGAATGGCTGATATCGAAGCACTCCAGGCGCTGCGGCACTTCATCCATATCCAGCGCCTCGGCCAGGGCGTCGAAACGCCCGGCCATGTGCGCACGGTTGGCCAGCCTGGCGCCCAGCGCCTGCTCGGCGTTGGTCACGGCCAGAGCCTGCCAGCGCGCCCGTGTGCCGCGAACACGGTAGCTGATACCCAGCTCGCGGCCACGCAGTTCCTGAATCGCTGCGATCAGCACCGGATAGTCTTCGTGGGGCGCATTGACAATCAATTCGGTCGGCAGGTCGCGCTCCTGACTACCCAGGTAGTACTGGCCGAGAAATGCCACGAGGACATCCTGGGCCTCCTCTTCGATCGCTACTTGCGGGAAGAAATTCTTGCTGCCCAGCACGCGTCCGCCACGGACACTGATCAGGTGTACGCAGGCGCCGCCTGGGTTGACCATCGCCGCGATGACATCGACATCGCCACTGCCGCCCTCCATGCTCTGCTGGTCCTGCACACGGCGCAGCAGCGCCATCTGGTCGCGAAGCTCGGCGGCCTTCTCGAAATCCAGCGCCATGGAGGCCTGCTGCATGTTCGTGGACAGCTCGGCATTCAGGGCATTGCTGCGCCCCTCCAGGAACATCACCGAATGACGCACGTCTTCGGCATATTCGGCCGGCTCCACCAGTGCGACGCAGGGCGCCTTGCAGCGCTTGATCTGATACTGCAGACAGGGTCGGGTACGGTTCTTGAAGTAGCTGTCTTCGCACTGCCGCACCAGAAAAGCCTTTTGCAGCAGCGCCAGGCTTTCGCGAATCGCCCCCGCACTCGGGTAAGGCCCGAAATAGCGCCCCTTGCGATTCTTGGCGCCACGATGAATATCCAGACGCGGATAGTCTCCATCCGACAGGAATACGTACGGGTAGGATTTGTCGTCACGCAACAGGATGTTGTATGGCGGCCGCCATTCCTTGATCAGCGTCTGCTCGAGCAGCAGCGCCTCGGTCTCGTTGCCGGTGATGGTGGTTTCCACCTGGGCGATCTTGCTGACCAGCGCAGAGGTCTTGGTCGCCAGTCCGCTCTTGCGGAAATAGCTGGCCAGACGCTTCTTCAGGTTTTTGGCCTTGCCGACGTACAGCAGGTTCGCGCTCGCGTCGAACATGCGATACACGCCCGGGCGACCGCTGCAGGTGGCAAGGAAGGCACTGGCATCGAACACGGCAACGACTTCAGCTGGTGGCATCGACCATGCCGTGACGAACTGCGAGCAAGACCAGCTCTACATCGCTGGTGATCGACAGTTTTTCGAAAATTCGATAGCGGTAGGTGTTGACCGTCTTGGGTGACAGGCAGAGCTTGTCGGAAATGCTCTGCACCTTCTGGCAACCGGCGATCATCAGGGCTATCTGGATCTCTCGTTCAGAAAGCAGGTCGAATGGCGAGTTGCTGCTCTGCGGCTGAAATGACTTGAGCGCCAGCTGCTGGGCGATCTGCGGGCTGATGAAACGCTGTCCGCTGAAGACCATGCGAATGGCCTGAACCATTTCTTCCAGAGCCGCGCCTTTGGTCAGATAACCGGCTGCACCAGCCTGCAGGAGACGAGTTGGAAAAGGATCCTCCTCGCATACGGTGACGGCCACGACCTTGAGGTCGGGATGACTGCGAATCAATTTGCGAGTGGCTTCGAGGCCACCGATACCCGGCATCTTCACATCCATCAGGACGACGTCCGGCTTCAGCTCACGAACCTTCTTCAGCGATTCCTCGCCAGAGCTGGCCTGGCCGATGACCTGCAGGCCCTCTATGTCGGCCAGCATGCGTGAAATGCCCGTACGAACGAGGTCATGATCATCGACAACCAATACCTTAATCAAGCGAACACCTCGTACCTGCGCAAACGCCACACAGCGACTACCTGAGAGAAACGCACCATAACAAAAAACCTGACGCCTGAGTTAGTTCAGCACGTCAAACCACCAGCGCCAATTATAAGTTCCTCACCAAGACTCCATCCCCACCACCCAGGGAGACCAGGGAAATGGCAGCATGAGCGATTGAGTCCTCCTCATCGCAATAAATAGCGCCGACTCATTGAGCGGCAATCGTCTTTTCCGACGCCATCATCCACCTGCCAGCAGCCTGAACGAATACCCGAGAAGGTTGCTGCCCCGACAGGCCCCGGACTTCTTGTTCACACCTGGTTGCAAGAGACGTGGAGCGTCATCGACCTGTAACCCCCGGCACGCACGATGATGCACTGCAACGGTGAGCAATTTATGCGGAACGCCGGCGCTGAGGCACCGCTCTCAAGGTACAGACCGTGACACTTATCGAGGGGAAACCGCATGCACATGCTCATCAAGCAGCTCAAGGCCGTTACCGCCGGCCGTTACCACATCATCACGGAAAACTCCTCGGAGGGTTTGCAGGTCGATTGTCTTGACCTGCAATGCAACCTTGTGGCAACCCGCCGCCTGTCTGCTGCTCAGATGCAGAACAAAATTCTGATGACTGCAGTTTATGCGGATCTGAAGGGCTCGCTGGGTTACTGATACCCCCATTGCACCTCGACCTCATGCACATGGCTGCAGTTGCGGATCAAACACACCACCGCCCATGGCGCGGCCCCTCGAGCGCTGGAATAATCGCCGTGAATCAAAGACTGGATGACATCAGCCGGCCTCGCCATTACTGTATATAGATACAGCTAACAAGGCGAATTCTCAATGTTAAAAAACTCCTCATCAGCGGCGGTAACGCCCTCATCCTATGCGCTGCTAGGCGCCCGGGTATCTCGGGCCATCAACTCGCCTGCGGCGCAAAGATCCCGAACCGTCGTCCTGCTTCATGCAGAAGGCGATAATCTCGACGATTGGGCGCGCATTCTGGAGGAAATCGGCGAGAACGATAATGTCACGATCGCCCATCGGGACGACGGTTATCAGCTCTTCTGGACAGTGCCGAAGGACGACTGACCGGTCATTTTGCCTAGAAGCTGCCGCCGCCCCGCGACAAGCGCTATCTTGCACACTCAATGACCATCGCTGGCGCCCCGGCCTCACTGGTGTGAGGTGGACACACTTCAATTCGATGAATAATCCGCCCCTCTCGCACGGGAATGGGAATGGCACTATTCTAGCCCGCGAGCCCCTCCCATCCCAGTAAGAGCCCATGTCAGAAAACTCGCTTAGCATAAGTTTGCTGGTACCTGCCGGTACCTCTCTGGCAAGCAAGCTCAGTCATGAGCTGATCGAACACTTGCCGGTGGGCGTTTATCTCTGTAACTCAGCCGGCATCGTCGTGGCATACAACCGCAAGGCGGCCGATATCTGGGGCGAGGCCCCGAACCTGGGCGAAAGCCAAATCAAGTTCTGCGGTGCGCACAAGCTGCTGACGCCCGAAGGCGTACATATCCCTCACGATCAGACCCCGCTTGCGGACATCCTCGTCACCCAGAAGGCGGTGACCAACTTTCGCACCATCATTGAACGCCGCGATGGCAGCCGCGTGCCCGTGCTCGCCAATATCGTCCCGTTGTTCGACGAGAATGGCATCATGCTGGGCTTCATGAACAGCGTGCAGGATCTTCGCCAGCAAGTCGCCCAGGACCTCAACCAGCAGCACCTGGAGAACGCTCTGTTCCAGTCGCAGAAGATGGAAATGGTCGGCCAGATCACCAGCGGCCTCGCCCACGACTTCAACAACCAATTGGCGAGCATGTCCATGGCACTTTCTTTGATGGAGAAAGATGTCGACACCGCTGGATCTTCCCGCCTCAGCAAGTACTACGATCTTTGCCGGGAAGCGGTCGAACGGGCGACCTCACTGGCCGATAATCTGCTGCGCTTCTCTCGAAAACGTGCCAAGAAACTAGAGCGGATCGACCCCAATCAGGTGCTGCTGGGCATGGCCTCGCTGATCCGCACGGCAGTCGGCAGCAAGGTCGTCCTCGACCTCAGCCTGGCTCCCGACGCACGCTTCCTGAAGGCTAACAAGCAACAACTTGAAAGCGCCATCCTCAATCTGGCCATCAACGCCCGGGATGCCATGCCAGGCGGCGGCACCCTCACCTTCAGTACCCACGACGTCAACCTCGACCGCTCCAACTTCACCCAGCACAACTCCAACTTCCAGCCTGGAAGCTACGTGGTGATCAGTGCGGTCGACAATGGCATCGGCATGACGGCAGAGGTGCTGGACAAGGTTTTCGCGCCCTTTTTCACCACCAAGGAGGATGGCAAGGGCACCGGCCTTGGGCTTTCCATGGTGCGCGGCTTCGTCAATGAAATGAATGGCCAGCTTAGCGTGGAGAGCGAGCCCGGGCACGGCACTTGCTTCCGTCTGCATTTCCCCAGCTATGGAACCGAGCATTCCATGGCGATCGATGGAAGCGAGGAGTGAGCGGCCAGCAAGAAAGCAGTTCTTGACCGACCAGGCCGAGCGCAATCCCTCACGAAGATCTTCACCGGCTCGGTAGCGGTGACAGGCAGGAGCTGCTCCGCACGCTGTGGCCGCTCCGTACAGGGGCACGAAACACACAACGGAGCTGAAAAATGGTGGAGGGCCAGGGATTCGAACCCTGGGAACGCTATTAACGTTCGCCGGTTTTCAAGACCGGTGCATTCAACCGCTCTGCCAACCCTCCAGGTCGACGTGGATGCTTCATCTTGCCGAAACATCCCTTTGCAACCTTGTTGGTTGCGGGCGGCATCTTACCGGAACGTAACACACTGTCAAACACTCTGATTTGGCAGTACCCAAGGCTCTGTTATGATGCCTTCCGACCTTGGTCACGGAACCATTAGCCTTTACAGGAGTGTCGCCATGCGCGAACAAGATTACGCACACAACCCTACGCGGGTTGAACAGACGGCAGTCAGCAGCGTTCTGCGCAACACCTACGGTTTGCTGGCTCTCACCTTGGCATTCAGTGGCATCGTGGCATTCATGGCTCAACGTGCCAACGTGCCCTATCCAAACATTTTCATCGTACTGATCGGCTTCTACGGCCTGTTCTTCCTGACCGCGAAACTGCGTGATTCCGGCTGGGGGCTGCTGTCCGCCTTCGCATTGACCGGTTTCATGGGTTACACGCTGGGCCCGATCCTCAACCGCTACATGGGCATGGCCAACGGCGCTGAAGTGGTCAGTTCGGCGTTCATGATGACGGCAGTGGTGTTCTGTGGTCTGTCTGCCTACGTGCTGACCACACGCAAGGACATGAGCTTCCTGAGTGGCTTCATCACCGCCGGTTTCTTCGTGCTGCTGGGTGCCGTGCTGGCCAGCTTCTTCTTCCAGATCAGCGGCCTGCAACTGGCAATCAGTGCTGGCTTCGTGCTGTTCTCGTCGGCCTGCATCCTGTATCAGACCAGCGCGATCATCCACGGCGGCGAGCGTAACTACATCATGGCGACCATCAGCCTGTATGTGTCGATCTACAACCTGTTCGTCAGCCTGTTGCAGATCTTCGGCATCATGGGCGGCGACGACTGATCGCCCACACCCGTACGAAAAAGACCCGCCAATTGGCGGGTCTTTTTATTTGTGACGCATTTTGCCGGTCAAGGCTACTGCTTGGCCTTTTCGCGCATGCCCTTGAGGGTGTTGAACGGCGCTTCCACGACGAACTTGTTGGAAAGCCACGAAGGTACGCTGCCGCCCGGATCGGAATGCGCCTGGTAAACGACCTCAACCATGCCGTCTGGCTTGGGCGTCATCGTCCAGTAGCCCTCCACCTCGGCCACGCGTACATAACCTTTCTCCTCCGGCTTGTAGTCGGGCACGCCATGCAGCTTGCGGGTTACGCTGCCATCGGCGCCCTGCTCGGTCGTCACCTCGATGATCGAATCACGCGGCGTGACGGGCCACGGGGTATTGAAGCGCGTGTAGGTCCAGCTCTTGTCGCCTTCATGCTTGAGCAGTCGTTGCTCCTGGCACTCGTGGATCCACGCGCATGATGCCTTGACGTCTTCCTGCAGGCCTTTGAGCTTGCTTATATCCGCCTTGATCAGCGTCACACCACGGTAAGCCTTGTAGGGTGAGCCGGCCACTTCGCTGAGGTACACCTTGATGCCCTCTTCGTCCTTGGCCAGGATCCACTCTTCGGCGTGAGCGGCAGACGCGATACATAGGGCAGTGCTTGCTACCAACAATCGGGTCAACGACATTTCATTCTCCGGTGCTGACTTCTTTTCTTGTAGTGCCTCAAACAGCTGTTGCCGTAGCGCCCTCCAGCCAGGCGAGCAGGCGGATGGCTTCTTCGCTGCTATCACCGCAGACTGCGAAATCCGCCGAAAATGCCGAGCAGACATCGGGACGATCCGGGTGACCAAAAATCGTACAGCGGTTGTCCTTCGCCAGGTTCACGCAACGCTGGCCCGCCGGCTTGCCATTCGGCATGCCCGGAATGAAGGAACTGATGGATGGGGAAATGCAGCAGGCGCCACAACCGGGACGGCATTGCATGGGAAAGGAACCTCGAACACACGACACTGAGCCAGGCGACGGCCATTCTAGCGCGCAAGAACACAGACCGTCAGCCCAGATCCAGCCGCAGACTGAAACGTGAGCCCTGGCCCGGTGCACTGTCCACGTCCAGCTGGGCGCCGAGAATGTCCACGGCCAGCTGGTGAGTGATGTGCAGCCCGAGGCCGGTGCCGCCCTGCCCTCTGCGAGTCGTGAAGAACGGGTCGAAGATCCTGGCCTGCAGGTCTTGGCTCATACCGCGACCATCGTCGCTGACCTCGATGACGCACTGTCGCCGGGCTTCATCCACCTGACCGCGCACCGTCACCATGCCTTTAACCCCAGGGTCGAAGGCATGCACAAGGGCGTTGTCGATCAGATTCTGCAGGATCTGCCCGAGGGGCCCCGGATAGCTGTCCAGTATCAGCCCTGGAGAGACGTCGACCTGGATCCGGTGCGGGCTTTGCCGCAGCTTGGGCTGCAACAGCAGAACGACCTCATCGACCAGCTCACGCAAATCGAAGTGTCGTCGTTCGGTACTGGCGCGATCGCTGGCCAGTTGCTTGAACGCCCGGGTCAGTTGTGACATTCGCTCCAGGCTGGTGAGGATGATCCCAAGGCCGTCATCGGTACGCTGTACGAAACGGTCCAGCGCGGCGCGCTTCAACCCCTCTCGCATACCAGCCTGAAAGTCCTGGCTGGCTTTTTCCAGTGTCGATGCCGCTACACTGGCCGCACCAATGGGCGTGTTCAGCTCATGAGCGACGCCGGCCACCATGGTACCCAGCGACGACAGCTTTTCCGCCTGTAACAGCGCACGCCGGGTTCGCTGCAGTTGGTCGATGGTGCGCTGCAATTGTTCGTTGCTGAACGCCAGGGCCTGGCTGCTGACATGCAGACCATGCTCGGCACGCAGGCGCTCCGCCTCGTCGATGGCCCGCCGCACACTGATCAGTAGCCCCAGGCCTTGCAATATGCCGAAGAACAACAGAACCCGCCACAGCACCTCCCAGCGCAGCGCATCGAGGTGCTTGGCAGCCAGGTGTGACAACAACAGCCAATGATCAGCGGCATTGCTGGAGGCTTTATTACCGTCGCCAGGATGAAAGTGATTGTATGTCCAGAAGCCGGCCGAATCGATGAACGAGCCGCGCTGGTCCTGCTGCAGCTTCTGCCAACTCGTCGGCTGGCTGCTGGACAGCGTCAGTTCGGGCTTGCCGAGCAGAAAGCCCCAGGCCTGCTCGGGGCGTTCGCCCAACATCCAGTAGCCTTCGTGGTCGAGCAGTTGCAGGGAGCCGCCGTATGCCTCCGAAGTCTCCTGCAGGCGACCGAGCAGACGCGCGGCACGGTAGTCGAGAATCAGGACGCCGCGCCGCTCGCCCCGCTCACTGAATACCGGTACCGCAGCCCGGAGAACCGGAACCAGCGCGGCAATCGAACCATCCGCTCGGTACTGACGATCCAGATCGAAGCGCGACAGGTAGGATTCACCACGATACAAGCGCATGGTTTCCACGAAATAATAGGCAGCGGAGTCGTTCTGCAGGTTGACCGTCTCGACGGGCAGCGCAGTACCGGACACGGCATCCACGCGAACGCGCTCCATGCCGGTTTCGTCAAGCCAGCGTATGCGCTGATAGACACCACGGCTGTTGGAAAACTCGATGAACAGCTCCCCCAACGCAGCGTAGCTGTCATCAGACGGGGACTTGAGCGCCCGCCTCAGCAACGGCTGCTGGCTCAGGAATTGCAGATCCCCACCAAGGCTGGCGAGGTGCCGCTCGAGAACCGCCACCCCCTCTGCCAGGCTATCGTTTTGCGCCTCCAACAAGGGTTCAAGCCGATCATCGAGCATGCGCTCATAGAGCAGCACGCTGAGAACGATGATCAGCAACGACCAGGGCAGAAACAACACCAGCAGATTACGTGGCAAGGGCCGGGACAGCACCCTGTGCAAACCTGCCGCGCGACGGCGGATCACCGGTAGGCACGCTCGCCAAGCCAGCCGAGCAGGCGATCCAGCGGCATGGGCCTGGCGAACAGGTAGCCCTGCGCTTCCAGGCAGTCATGCTGGATGAGCCAGTCAACCTGCTCCTGATTTTCCACGCCTTCGGCAATCACCGACATGCCGACACGCCGGGCAATCTGGATAATGGCCTCGGCGATCGACTGGCCATTGTCCTGCGCGCGAAGTTCTTCCACGAAGCTGCGGTCGATCTTCAGGCGATCGGCCGGCAGCTTCCGCAGGTAGCTGAGCGACGAAAAACCGGTACCGAAGTCATCGATGGCGACCTTCACCCCCATCTGCCGCAAGGCCAGCAATTGCTCACAGACCTGGTCGAACGAACGCATGGCCATCGATTCGGTAATTTCCAGCTCGACCTGATTGGCCCGCACGCCAGCCGATTCCAGATGCAGGGTGAACCGCTCGATGAAGTCACGTTGCAGCAACTGCGTCGCCGAGACGTTGATGGCGACCCGAATATCGCCATGACCGGCTTCGTCCAGACGCCTGGCAGCTTGCAGGGCGAGGCGCATGAGCAGATCTCCCAGCGGCAGGATGTAGCCGGTGGCTTCCGCCAGGGGAATGAACTGCAATGGAGGGATCGCTTTGCCGTCGGTCTGGTACCAGCGCGCCAGCGCCTCGACGCCGGTGACGACACCACTGCGCATGTCCAGCTGAGGCTGCAGTTCGATACTGATCAGGTCACTGGCCACTGCGTCACGCAATGCCAGCAAAAGGCGAAAGGATTCGGCATGGGCGCTCTGCAAACGGCGATCATGCACCACATGCTGATCATGCCCCAACTGCTTGGCCTGCTTGAGGGTCAGCCTGGCGTCCTGCAAGGCGACGCTGGCGGTGTCGTCGAAATCGCGCAGGTACAGGGTCACGCTGCTCAGACTGTGCACCTGACCGAGCTCATACGGGCGGTTGGGGCGGCGAAAGAGCGCCACGATATCCTCGGCACGCACCTGATCCTCCGGACCGAGGATGGCGAACAGGTCATCACGCACACGGGCGACCAACACGTTACCGTCGAAGGTTTCACGCAATCGATTGGCCACCAGGCCGAGGATGAAATCGCCATAACCGGTACCGAATGCGGTATTGGCACCGGAAAAGTTGTCGATATCGATCAGCACCAGCACACGCTCGTCCTTGTTCGAGCTACTCAGCGCCATGTCGAGCATGCGGATCAGGGCGTTGCGGTTGGGGATTCTCAGTAGATCGTCCTGGTAGGCCATTTCTTCCAGACGACTGAACAATGCCACGTTGTACAAGCCACGACTGATACTGGCACTGAACACCTCGAGCAGCTCCAGTTCGGTGTCGTCCAGGGTACGCTCGGTGGCGACGTAGCAGGCGTAGTCGGCACCGGCCTGAAAACAGGGAAAGAACAGAACGGTACAATCGTCGAAACGCAGGGTGCTCTGCTTCTGCAGGCTGCAGCGCAGGGCGCTGGCCACGGCATCGTCGTGCAGGCCATCGAGGTCGCCATCGATCGAGCCGTAGAAGCGGCCACTGGCGCTGATCACATGGGCGTTGGGCAGGCTACCAGGGCTGGGCTCCTGGGCCTTGACGCAGACGATACCCTCGGCGTGCAGATCAAGAAGCGAAGCGATCTCGGAGAGGATCTTGGCCGACAGCTCGCGGGTGTTCTTCGAGCAGAACAGCGCATTGCTGGATTCGACGATCATCTGCAGGCCGCGACGGGCCCGGGCAGTGGCCTTGAGCTGGGAGTAGCTGCGCAACCCAGCGGTCAGCACCGTGCGCAGGCGCTCGGAATTCAGTTCGCTCTTGGACCAGTAGTCGTTGATGTCGTAGTCGCGCATCACTTCGTCTACCGGAGCCATGCCCGGCTCGCCGGTCAGCAGCACGATGCGGATCTCGGCATTGCCGATCACCTCACGCAGGGTCTTGACCAGGCGCAGGCCGGCGTCCTCGGTTTCCATCACCACATCGAGGAGAATCAGGGCGATATCGCGCTGCTCGGCAAGCAGCATCGCGGCCTCACGATTGCTGAAAGCCTGCTGAATCTCGATACGCCGCCCGAGTATCTCCATGCCGTTCATGGCGAACGCCGTAGCGCGCTGGAAACCTACATCATCATCCACGGTGAGGATATGCCAGACCTGCTGCTGTGCGCCGCCATCAGGCTCATCATCGAAGAACACGACCGGGTCATCCATGAATCACGCTCACCTATCGACAAAAGGAAGAAGAACATTGCCTTCCGTGCGGCCAAGTATAGCCAGCCTTGGGAAGAGACAAGACCCATGATGGCATTTCGCAAATGGCACGAATCACGCCATTCGTCGGTCAGACTCTGCAGCGCTTATGACCGAGTGCGAAGCACCGGGTATCCGGACAAGGAGAAGCTATGGGGTACTGGCTGGTCATCGACCTGGAAGCCACCACCGAAGAAGGTGGCTGGCCCATCGAACACATGGAGATCATCGAGATCGGCGCCTGCCTGGTGAATGCCGCCGGTCATGAGATCGACCACTTCCAACGTTTCGTTCGTCCCTTGCGTCGTCCCAACCTTACTCGCTTTTGTCGGGAGCTGACGCATATCGGCCAGGCGGACGTCGACTGCGCTGCGACACTGCCGATCCTCTGGCCACAATTCGAACGCTGGCTGGCGCCCCATCGTCCACGCTTGCAAGGCTGGTGCAGCTGGGGTGATTACGACCACCGGCAGTTGCAGCAGGACTGGCAAAGCAACGGCCTGACCAGCCATTTGCAGACATTGCCTCACCTGAACCTCAAGCGACGCTTCGCCGAGGAGCGCCACCTGGCTCGCCCGGTTGGGCTCCATGCGGCCTTGCAGCTTGCCGGTATCAGCTTCAGCGGCCAACAGCACCGCGCCCTCACCGATGCACGCAACACCGCCCGCTTGCTGCCACTGGTAATGGCCGGCTGAAGGCCCATGGGCATAGGTGACGACGGCAAATGCCTTGTGCATACTTGCCGGCCATTCAATTCTGCCGTTAACGAGGATGCACATGTTCAAGGTCAACGAATATTTCGACGGCACCGTCAAATCCATCGCGTTCGGCATGGCAGAAGGCCCGGCCACCATCGGCGTGATGGCCGCGGGCGATTACGAGTTCGGCACCAGCCAGCTGGAAGTCATGCACGTGATCGCTGGCGCACTGACCGTGAAACTGCCTGGTAGCGACAACTGGGAAACCTTCACGGCTGGCAGCCGCTTTACCGTACCGGCCAACAGCAAGTTCCAGTTGAAGGTCGAGCAGGATACCGCCTACCTGTGCGAGTACCGCTGACAGGCCGCCTGCAGTGATCGAAAGCCCGGCCCGTGCCGGGCTTTTACGTACGGGGCCATCAATGTCGCGGGCAGTTCATGATGCAGGCTCGCCCGGGCCGGGGCCTGTGGCCGAGCGCAGCGACTCCGAGGGCAGCGACAACCGAACTAGACCCGTAGCTCCATGCCTTCCTTGAGGAAGCGCGGCGCGATGTAGCGCTCGAAGTGCGCTTCGGACAGCAGGAAGAACTCGCGGTCGATGGCGTCACGCAGGTCAGGCAGTTGCCAGTCACGAAACTCCGGCAGCAGGGAAATACCGTAGGCGTCCACCTGGGTGATCACCCGGGCGCCACGGGCCAGCAACTGGTAGGCCCAGCAATAGGCGGATTGATGTGGAACGAAGCGGATCTTTCGCTGCTCCAGCTGTTTGAGCAGAAGCGCCTCGTCGAAAACTTCCAGCTTGGCGGTCATCACCTGCACCAGCAGCATCTCCAGACGCAGCCACACCGCCTGTTTTTCCTCGTCGCTGTAGCCGTTCCAGTTGATCACCTCGTGGTGGAAGCGCTTGCAGCCGCGACACACGGAATCCCCGAATACCGTGGAGCAAAGGCCTACGCAGGGCGTCTTGATACGTTGATTGGACATGCGTTGCATCGATACACAGGACTATAGAGGGTGCATCTTAGCCCTTTGTCTAGTACGGATCACCCCAGAGGGTGATGGGTCTTTCGCTTAACTTTGCTCCAGTTTTCCGCTAGAATCAGCGCGCCTTGCGAAAGGCGCCAATGTCCGTTGGAAGCTGTTTTCAAAGCGTCACGAGCACAGTCGATCCTGCAGGTACGATGTTGGCATGGTCATCCCTCGACCATGCCAACCCCTCATCAAACCCGTCCTGCCGGCGTAAAACTTTGAAAGCAGCTTCCGGATGGAAGCGTTGAAACCATCGCACGCGGCCCATGAGGCTGCGCTGCGGATGTGTTTAACGTGTTCCTGCATGCGTTCCGGACTCCCTATTTGGGATCACTGATGAGGGTAATAACTGTGCTTGAAGCCTACCGCAAACACGTAGCAGAGCGTGCCGCCCAGGGTATCGTGCCCCAGCCGCTAAACGCCGAACAAACCGCTGGTCTCGTCGACCTGCTGAAGAACCCGCCGGCCGGCGAAGAAGAATTCCTCCTCGACCTGATCACCAACCGCGTGCCGCCAGGCGTCGACGAAGCGGCCTATGTAAAAGCCGGTTTCCTCTCCGCCATCGCCAAAGGCGAAGCCACCTCCCCTCTGCTCGACAAGAAGCGCGCGACCGAACTGCTCGGCACCATGCAGGGTGGCTACAACATCGCGACACTGGTCGAGTTGCTGGATGACGCCGACCTGGGCGCCATCGCCGCCGAACAGCTGAAGCACACCCTGCTGATGTTCGACGCCTTCCACGACGTTGCCGAGAAAGCCAAAGCGGGCAATGCTCACGCTCAGGGCGTGCTGCAATCCTGGGCCGATGGTGAGTGGTTCAAGAAGCGCCCTACCCTGGCCGAGAAGATCAGCCTGCGCGTTTTCAAGGTAACCGGCGAAACCAACACCGACGACCTGTCGCCCGCTCCCGATGCCTGGTCGCGCCCGGATATCCCGCTGCACGCCCTGGCCATGCTGAAAATGGCCCGCGAAGGCATCGTGCCTGACGAGCAAGGCGCCATCGGCCCGATGAAGCAGATCGCTCAGATGTACGGCGACGGCTTCCCGGTTGCCTACGTCGGTGACGTGGTCGGTACCGGTTCCTCGCGTAAATCCGCCACCAACTCGGTGCTGTGGTTCTTCGGCGACGACATTCCGTACGTGCCTAACAAGCGTGCCGGTGGCTTCTGCTTCGGCACCAAGATCGCTCCGATCTTCTACAACACCATGGAAGATGCTGGCGCCCTGCCAATCGAGTTCGACGTGTCGAACATCAACATGGGCGACGTGATCGACCTGTACCCGCACCAGGGCAAGGTTTGCAAGCACGACAGCGACGAAGTGATCACCACGTTCGAACTGAAGACTCCGGTTCTGCTGGACGAAGTTCGCGCTGGTGGCCGTATCCCGTTGATCGTGGGTCGCGGCCTGACCGACAAGGCTCGCGCCGAACTGGGCCTGGGCCCAACCGACCTGTTCAAGCTGCCGGAAGCGCCGGTCGACACGGGCAAGGGCTACACCCTGGCACAGAAGATGGTCGGCAAGGCATGCGGCCTGCCGGAAGGCAAAGGCGTACGCCCTGGCACCTACTGCGAACCGAAGATGACCACCGTCGGTTCCCAGGACACTACGGGCCCGATGACCCGCGACGAGCTGAAAGACCTGGCGTGCCTGGGCTTCTCCGCTGACCTGGTGATGCAGTCCTTCTGCCACACCGCGGCCTATCCGAAGCCGATCGACGTCACCACCCACCACACCCTGCCGGATTTCATCCGCACCCGTGGCGGCGTGTCGCTGCGCCCTGGCGACGGCATCATTCACAGCTGGCTGAACCGCATGCTGCTGCCGGATACCGTCGGTACCGGTGGTGACTCGCACACCCGCTTCCCGATCGGCATCTCCTTCCCGGCCGGTTCCGGCCTGGTCGCCTTCGCCGCTGCCACCGGTGTCATGCCGCTGGACATGCCGGAGTCGGTTCTGGTGCGTTTCAAGGGCAAGCTGAACCCAGGCATCACCCTGCGTGACCTGGTGCATGCCATCCCTTACTACGGCATCCAGAAAGGTCTGCTGACCGTCGAGAAGAAAGGCAAGATCAATGCCTTCTCCGGCCGCATCCTGGAAATCGAAGGCCTGGACGAGCTGACCGTCGAACAGGCATTCGAGCTGTCCGACGCCTCCGCCGAGCGTTCCGCTGCAGGTTGCACCATCAAGCTGCCGGAAAAAGCCATTGCCGAGTACCTGAAGTCGAACATCACCCTGCTGCGCTGGATGATCAGCGAAGGCTACGGCGATGCGCGCACCATGGAGCGTCGCGCTCAAGCGATGGAAGCCTGGCTGGCCAAGCCGGACCTGCTGTCTGCCGACAGCGATGCCGAATACGCCGAGATCATCGAGATCGACCTGGCCGACATCAAGGAGCCGGTTCTCTGCGCGCCTAACGACCCGGACGACGCGCGCCTGCTGTCCAGCGTTCAGGGCCAGAAGATCGACGAAGTGTTCATCGGTTCGTGCATGACCAACATCGGTCACTTCCGTGCTGCCGGTAAACTGCTGGACAAGGTCAAAGGGCAGCTGCCAACCCGTCTGTGGCTGTCCCCGCCGACCAAGATGGACGCTCACCAACTGACCGAGGAAGGCTACTACGGCATCTACGGCAAGGCTGGCGCACGCATGGAAATGCCGGGCTGCTCGCTGTGCATGGGTAACCAGGCACGTGTGGAGCCGAACTCGACCGTGGTGTCGACTTCGACCCGTAACTTCCCGAACCGTCTGGGCGATGGTGCCAACGTGTTCCTGGCCTCCGCCGAACTGGCTGCCGTTGCTTCGATCCTGGGCAAGCTGCCAACCGTCGAGGAGTACATGGAGTACGCGGCGAATATCGACAGCATGGCTGCCGATATCTATCGCTACCTGAGCTTCGACCAGATCGCCGAGTTCCGCGAAGCTGCGGCCAGCGCGAACATCCCGGTCGTGCAAGCCTGATGCATCATCGGTAATGAATGAAGGAGCCCCGCTTTATGCGGGGCTTTTTTATGGTGCATCAGACAGAGGCGCACTCATTGCAGTCGCCTGGATTTGAATCGAATATTGCGTGGTTCGACAGCCAGGGATTGGTACATCTCTCACAACCTCAACCTCCCGAACCGCCGGGTTGCGCCCCCATGTGGGGAACACCCTATGGCGGCCGCCCCTTATGCCGAATTCATGTGTCGTCTTCTCCGGCTTTTTGTACGCCAGGAGGATACCGACAAGGCGTCGACGCTGATCGCATGGTGCCCGCTCACGCATTCCCAGCGAGGGCCGCGCTGAGGTAATACAGGCCGGCCAGCGCAACGCCACCCGACCCGAAGCGCCGCAGTGCCGTCGAAAGGCGTGTTTGCCTGGCATTTCCCAGGGACTGGCTATGCGTCACCTTGAGAAGGACGAACAACGGCAGCAACAGCAACTGATGACCGAGTTCGACGCCGAGGCTGAAGCCCAGCAGTGCATACAAGATAGTCTCCTTGGGCATCTGCTGCATAAGGTCGAGCAGGCCGCCGGCGAAACCCAGGCCGTGGAACAAGCCGAAGCAGAAGGCCACGGCCAGCCGGGCACGCCCATGTGTCGAGGCCGGCCAGAAGAGGTTCTGCAGCGCTACGACGACGATGCTGGTGGCGATCAGCGGTTCCACCACCATGGCAGGCAGGTGTACCCAGCCCAGCGCGGCCAGCGTCAAGGTGATCGAATGCGCGAGCGTAAAGGCCGTGACCACCTTCAGCAGTTTCCAGAACGTCGCTGCCGCAAGTGCCAGGGCGGTGGCGAACAACAGGTGGTCGTAGCCGGTGAGGATGTGGTGGACGCCGTGCCAGAAGAAGGTGCCGATCACCGGCTGGCGCTGTTCCATGCCCGCCTCCAATACGGAAGCGCCGCCGACCGTGAAATCCAGCCGGTAGCTGGACTGGTCGGAACTGCGCTGTTGGCCACGGATGTGGACAGCCGGATCGCTCGGCATCAGGGCGTTCACCAGATAGACGACTCTGGCGCTCGGGTGGCGCTGCTCCAGCGTGAGCCGGTAATCGCCATCACTGGATGACAGCTCGGCACGGAGCGCGAACGCGATGTCGCCCAGGCCCCAGCGTATGGCCTCGACCGGCGCATAGGCCGAAGATACCAGTCGCAGTGACAATGGGTGGCCATCAATGTCGAGCGCAAGCTCCCCGGCCACCTGCTCCGCATAGGCCCGCTGCTCGACTTCGGAGAGGACGCCATCGCCGTCCGTGTCGATATCGGCAAGTATCGCACCTGCCACCTCCACGCCTGGCGTCAGACGCAGTTGCAGGACAACGTGATCTCTTTCGACGCTCACCATTGTGGCGTGCAGGTATTCGTCCAGCCGGTGCGCCGGCGCGGACGCGCTCCAGCAGGCGCACAGGAGGAAGGCGAGCAGCGCCCGCCAGGCTTTCGTCATGGCTGGGTGAGTTGCTGGCCGTAGTCGTTGGTGGGATCGCGATAGACCGTGTGGACGTGCATCGTCGGGTCGCCGCCCACGCCCTGGGGCGAGAATTCGATGACCAGCTTCGGCCCCTGGATGCGGTAGTAGGCGCTGCCGTTCCTGCCCGGCTCATGAGTGGTCGGGCCGCTCCAGGCGAACCAGGTGTCGTCCAGCCCGGCGCGGATCTCGGCCATGCGCGGCGCGGCATAGGCGTCGCCCACGATGCCGGCCCATTCGCCGATCAGGTCGAGCAGCAGCGCGCGCTGGCGCTCGTCCATGGCCGATGCCTTCAGGCCCTCGGGCACGATGGTCTCTGCGCTGCTCCCCGGCCCGAGCACCAGATCGCCCACGCGGTAGTCGAGAATGGCCTGCTGACGCTGCGGGTCGTCCAGCGCCCCTAGCAGCGCGAACGCCTTGTCGTTTTCCCCGGCGAGCACGCGGACGGTTCTGCCGCCCACCGTATAGACGGACGGCTGGGCGCCGGTGAGGGTCGGCGTGAGCACGCCGCGTGCACCGACGATCACCACGTTGAGGCCGAGGTGGTGGCCACCGAACTGCACCATCCACGGCGCGCTGGCGCTTGGCGTGCCGAAGATGCCGAGGGTGTAGTACGCCGTGCCGGAGGCGTAGTTGGTGCCGCCTTCGGACAGGGCCTGGTCGGAGCCCATGATGTCCAGCACCTTCTGGTAGCCCTGGGGACTGAGCAGCGTTTGCAGCAGGTGCAGCGCCGCCGCGCGCTGGGCGTCGTTCAGGTTGCCGAGCTGCAGGCCGGGGCGTGGCACGTCGCTGACCGGATAGTTGGACCAGACGGCCGCGCCATACTGCTCGCCGACAAAGCCGCCGGCCGGCCCCATGCCGGAACCACCGCCGCCTGCCCCGCCCTCAGGCCGCTGGCCAGGAGGACGCCCCGCTTCTCCTGCACGAGAACCCTGACCACCATTATCCGATTCGTCCGGCTGCGGCCCGCTGCGAGCGAATGTCGCGGTGGTCGCGCTCTTTTGCGGCGTGAAAGGGAATTGCACCTTCGCGCGCTGCTCGGCATCGAGTGCGCTCAGGAAGGCGGCCGTTGCGGTCACCACGGCCTGCGTTTGCTCTTGTGCCATGATCGGCACCACGACGCCAGTGGAAGAGTCGGCCGCCCAGCCCTCGCTGCCGAGGGCCGCACCGGCCAGCATCAGGGCCGATACGATGCATGTCAGTTTGCCCATTCTCGATGCTCCCCTTGAATTACTTGTGCTGCCGGAAGATCCATTCACGGATGGGCTCGATGCTGTAGGCGATACGCCAGGTATTACGGTGCCCGCTTGCACCTGCGGCCGACTGCCCCGGGGGAATGACGGTGCCCTTGGCGAAGGTCACGTAGTTGATCGGGCTTCCCTCGGCGTCAATCTTCTCGAAGGCGGCGCGATATTGATTGGCCGACCAGGTGCCGTCCCAGGTGGCGCGACTGATCCTGGCGCCCTCGTTCTCTAGAACTTCGACGATAGCATTCTGTCCGGGATAGGCCTTGTCGTCGTCCTGCGACACAAGGATCCACAGCTTCTGCCGGGCCAGCGGCTTCACCAGCGCCGGATCCCATTGGCCGGCGACCAGGAAGGACGCGGCAAAAAAATCCGGGTACTTGATATCCATCGCGATCGACATCATGCAGCCGCCCGACTGGCCGGTGGTATAGAGGCGCTTGCGGTCGATGCTGTACTGATCCGCCAGCGCCTCGATCAGGTCGATGGTGGTGTCGAGCATGCTGCTGGTCTGCGAGTCGTCGTCGGCGATGATCTCGGCGAACTGCGGCGCCAGCACGAAGCACGGGCGCCTGGCCTGATCCTCAGGGCTGGCCCAGGCGATCGCGCCCAGGCCCTGAAACAGAGTCGTCCGCGTCACGTCGCTGGTCGCGCCGGCATCGTGCATGAACAGCACCAGTGGATAGGACTTCGCATCGTCGTAGCCCTTCGGCACGAACAGGTTGTAGCGTAGAGTCTTGCCCGTGTTCGAGTCGTGGAACTCCAGTTGCCGGAAATCGTCGACGACCAGGTTGCGAGCGGCCGTCGTCGCCAACGTGCCTGCACCGGGCGCCACGACCGTGGTCTGGGCGGTCTTGTAGACCGTGTCGTAAGTCGGGATGTCACCCGCGCCGCCGGGGCCGCGCCGGTTCTGGCCATCGGTTTGCCCGCCAGCCTGGCCGTCTTGCGATTGCAGCGTTTCGGCCAGGAGCGCATGGGTGTCCTCGGACGACAGGGTGACGATGACGAAACGGCCAGTATCCGTCCGGCTCGCCGGGTCAGTGGATGTGCTGGCGAAAACGCCAGTGACCGTGCGACCTTCGACCCGGAAGTCGGAGGCAGACAGATCCGCAGTCTTGACCGGTTTGGCGTACTCCACCGCAACAGCGGTCAGGCGAACGCCATCGCCGAACACCTGAGTGATGGCGGTGGCGCTCCTGGCCTGTCCCGCGTCTTGTTTCGCCAGGGCCGGCGCACCGATCGCCAACAGCGCTCCTGCGCTGGCGCCCATGATCAGAAACTCCCGACGTGTCCGCATCTTCATGACTTTCAACTCCCGTCTCCATGCATCTGTTTCAGCTTGTCGATGATCGCCTCAGATGTCGCTTCAGCGGCGCCTCGGGCATTAGGGCGAACTGGGCGGCTCGTTGGTATAGTGATCGTAGCTTTGTGCATCCGGCATGTACTTGACCGTGCCATCGCCTTTCGTCGCCAGCATAGTAGGCGGATAGGCAGAGTCAGCATGACTCTTCGCGCCGGGTCGGTAGCCGAAACCGGGGCGGCCTGAGTGGTCATTTCCATGTGCGCGCGTTTTATCTTCAGCGTCTGTCCGGATATCGGTTCGAATTTCATGGGCAACACGCACGATTCTGCCACCAGGCCCCTTCCTGACCGCATGCATCATGCCCTGCCCCTCCGTCCTCATTCGCTGGCGTCGGCTCCGCCGCCGAATACCTTGTACAGGGTCACACGGTTGCTGGCTTCGCTCAGGCGAAGGGTGATCAGATCCTGCTGCGCACTATAGAGCGTGCGTTGTGCGGTCAGGGCCTGAAGAGAGCTGTCCACGCCGTTGCGGTAGCGCGCATCGGCCAGGGTATAGCCGCGCCGGGAGGCGACGACCAGGGCACGCTGCGCATCCAGGCGCTCGTCCAGGCGGGCGCGCTCGGCCAGGACATCGGCCACTTCGCCGAAGGCGGTCTGGATCGCCTTCTCGTACTGGGCCACGGCGACATCGGCGGAGAGCTCCGCCGCGTCCAGCGAGGCCTGGAGTGCGCCGGCATGAAAGATCGGCACGCTGACGGTGGGAATGAACGACCAGGTTCGCGTGCCGGCATCGAACAGGTTCGACAGGGCGCTGCTGCCGACGCCCACCGTCGTGGTCAGCGAGATGGTTGGAAAGAAGGCCGCGCGCGCGGCGCCGATATCGGCATTGGCGGCTTTTAGCACGTACTCGGCAGACAGTACGTCGGGGCGCTGCAGCAGCACCTTCGAGGAGAGGTCGGCGGGCAGCGGAGCTAGTACCACTGCGGCTTCGGCATCGTCGGTGTCAGGCAGAAGGCTGTCGGGGACGGGGGCGCCCACGACCAGCTCGAGCGCATGGCGTGCCTGCTCCAGCGCGGTGGCGTAGGTGGCGACGTCGGCCCGCGCGCTTTCCACGCTGCCCTGGATGGAAGCCAGATCCACGCCGGAAGCCGCACCCTCGCCATGCAGGAGTTCGGTGAGCTGCAGCGTCCTGCGCTGGCTCTCCAGGGTCTGCTGCGCCAGGGCCACGCGCTGGCGGTAGGCGCCCACGCTCAGCCAGTCGCTGGCGACTTCGGCCAGCAGGCTCATGCGTGTGTTGCGCTGGGTTTCGGCAGTGGCCAGGAAGGTCTGCGCGGCCTCGTCCTGCAGACTGCGGATGCGCCCGAACAGATCCAGTTCCCAACTGCTGAAGCCGACCGTGGCCGAGGCGCTGCGACTCACCGCCGCGACTCCGCTGCTGCTGGCGGCCGCACTGCTGCGTGCGGCCGTCCGGCTGAGCGTCGCGTCCACCGACGGCAGCAGGTCGGCGCTCTGGATGCGGTACTGCGCGCGCGCCTTCTCGATGTTGAGCAGCGCCACGCGCAGGTCGCGGTTGCTCTGCAGCGCCTGGGCGATCACCTGGCGCAGGCGCTCGTCCAGAAACACCTGGCGCCAATCGAGCTCCGCAACCGGCACTCCGCCCGCACCAGCTGACAGGGCGTCGCGGAACTGCACCGGCACCGGTGCGGCGGGTTGTACGTAAGACGGCGCCATACTGGCGCAGCCGGCCAGCGCGGCGGCGCAGAGAACGGCCAACGCCAGGCGAACCGGGCGCGGGGAACGCCGGGTGACGGACGGCCTGGTCATTCATTCACCTCCGTCGGCGCAGCGGGCTGGCTCTTGCGGCCGGGAAACAGGCTGCGCACGATCACGTAGAACAGCGGCACGAAGAAGATGCCCAGCACGGTCGAGGCCAGGGTGCCACCGAACACGCCGGTACCCAGCGAGTGGCGCCCAGCGGAGCCGGCGCCGCTGCTGACCATCAGGGGCAGCACGCCGAGCAGGAAGGCCATCGAGGTCATCAGGATCGGCCGTAGGCGCAGGCGCGCAGCCTCCAGTACAGCCTCGACCAGTGGCTTGCCGCGCTCCTCCAGTTCCTTGGCGAACTCGACGATAAGGATGCCGTTCTTGGCCGCCAGACCGACCGTAGCGAGCAGGCCCACCTGGAAATACACGTCATTGCTGAGTCCGCGCAGCGAAGTCAGCAGCAGCGCGCCGCCGACACCGATAGGCACGGCCAGCATCACCGAAAACGGGATCGACCAGCTCTCGTACAGCGCCGCCAGACAGAGGAACACGAACAACAGCGACACCGCGTACAGCAAAGGAGCCTGCGCCCCGGCCTGCTGCTCCTGGAAGGACAGGCCCGACCACGCATAACCGAAGCCGCCCGGCAGTTGCTGCACCAGCCTGACTATCTCAGCCATCGCCGTGCCCGAGCTGACGCCCTGGGCCGGTTGGCCACTGATCTCCATGGCGGCGATGCCGTTGAAGCGCGCCAGCGATGCCGGAGCGTAGCTCCAGCCGCTGCTGGCGAAGGCCGAGAATGGCACCATTGCATCGTCGCTGTTGCGCACCGTCCAGCGGTAGACATCCTGCGGCAGCATCCGCGCCTGCTCCTGGCCCTGCACATAAACCTTCTTGATCCGGCCGCGGTCGACGAAGTCGTTGACGTAGGTGGCCCCGAACGCCGTGGACAGGGTGGCATTGATGTCGCTCTGGGTCAGTTTCAGCGCGCCGGCCTTGGCATCGTCGATCTTGATGTCGAAGGTCGGCGCATCCTCCAGGTTGGCATAACGCACCGCGCTCAGCGACGGCTCCTGCGCGGCCAGCGCCAGCAGCTTCTGGCGCGCGTCCACCAGGGCTTCGTGGCCGGCGCCAGCGAAATCCTGCAGCTCCAGGGTGAAGCCGGTGGCCTGGCCCAGCCCCGGAATGCCCGAGGGCGCGAAGGCGTAGATCTGCGCATCGGGAAAGCGCCCGAGCATCGCTTCGCTGATGCGCACGCCGATATCGGTGGCACTGGCCTCGCGCTCGCTCCAGTTCTTGAGCCGGATGAAGGCCATGCCGGCGTTCTGGCCGCTGGTGCCCTGGCTGAAGCCGGCGACCGCCATGACCGTCTCGACCTCCGGCTGCCCGCGCACGTAGTCCGAGACCTCGGAGATCACCTGCTGCGTCTTCTCCTTGGTCGCGCCTGGCGGCATCTTCAGTTGCACCATCAGCGTGCCTTGATCCTCCTCGGGCAGGAAAGAGGTCGGCAACTGCCAGAACTGCAGGCCCAGCACCACCAGCAGCACCAGATAGACCGCCACGCCCGCGCGGCGGTGGCCGACGACGCGCGCCACGCCGCGTTGGTAGCGCTCGGCACCCTGATCGAATCGGGTATTGAACCCTGCGAAGAAGCGACCGAGCGGCCCGCGCCGGGTAACCTGCCCGTCCTGCCCGACCGGTGTCAGCAGCGTGGCGCACAGCGCTGGCGTCAGGGTCATGGCCACGAGTACCGAAAGGATCATCGCCGAGGCGATGGTCACCGAGAACTGGCGGTAGATCACCCCGGTGGAACCACTGAAAAACGCCATGGGCAGGAACACTGCCGTCAGCACCAGGGCGATGCCGACCAGCGCGCCGGTGATCTGGCCCATCGATTTGCGCGTGGCCTCGCGCGGCGGCAGTCCTTCCTCGCGCATCACCCGCTCGACGTTCTCCACCACCACGATCGCATCGTCCACCAGCAGGCCGATCGCCAGTACCATGCCGAACATGGTCAGGGTGTTGATCGAGTAGCCCAGCAGCGCCAGCACGCCGAAGGTGCCCATCAGTACCACCGGCACGGCAATCGCCGGGATCAGCGTCACCCGCCAGTTCTGCAGGAACAGATACATGATCGCCAGCACCAGCACGACGGCTTCGACCAGGGTCTTGACCACCTCCTCGATGGAGATCTTCACGAACGGCGTGGTGCTGGAGGCCACGTGGTAGCTGATTCCCTCGGGGAAGTAGGACTGCAACTCCTGGAGCCTGGCCTCCACGGCCTCCGACACCTGCATGGCGTTGGCGCCGCTGGCCAGCTCGATGCCGATGCCCGCGGCCGGCTTGCCGTTGAACGTGCTGGTCATCGCGTAGTCCTCGCTACCCAGCTCGACGCGGGCGACGTCGGACAGGCGCACCACCGCGCCGTCGCTGTCGGACTTGACGACGATCGCCTTGAACTGCTCCGGCGTCTGCAGTCGGCTGCGCGAGCTGATGGTCGCGTTCAGCGCCTGGCCCTGCGTCGCTGGCAACGCGCCGAGCTGCCCGGAAGACACGTCGGCGTTCTGCGCCGTGATCGCGGCCGTCACGTCGGAGGGCATCAGCGAATAGGTGCGCAGTTTCTCCGGATCGAGCCAGACACGCATCGAATACTGCGAGCCCATCACCTGCACCCGGCCAACGCCGGTGACGCGGCTGATCGGATCCTGGAGGGTGGACACCATGAAGTCGGCAATGTCGGTGCCACTCAATCTGCCGTCGTCGGAGGTGAAGGCGAGCACCTCGAAGAAACTGCCGCCCACCGACTTGCTCACCGTGAGGCCCGTGCTTTTGACCACATCGGGCAGCATCGCCTCGGCCTGCTGCAACTTGTTCTGCACCTGCATCTGCGCCACGTCCGGGTCGGTGCCGGCCTTGAACGTCAGTTGCACCTGCGCGCTACCGGCCGCGTTGCTGCTGGCGGACATGTACATCAGATTGTCCAGCCCACTCATCTGCTGCTCGATGACCTGGGTGACCGAGTTCTCCACGGTCTGCGCCGAGGCACCAGTGTAGGTGGCGCGGATCGAGATCGTCGGCGGCGCGATGTTCGGGTACTGCTCCACCGCCAGGTTGAACACCGCCAGCGTACCGGCCAGGGTGATGACGATGGCGATGACCCAGGCGAAGATGGGGCGGTCGATGAAAAAGCGTGACATAGCGCCTCCTTAGCTCGGCTGATCGGTTGTCGGGAGCGGCACTCCAGTAAGATCCGGCGCCGGGGCCGCCACATCGTGCGTCTTCACTGCCTGACCCGCCTGTACCTTGCTGCCACCTTCGACCACCAGTTGCTCGCCGGGCTGCAGGCCCGCGCTGATGATCCACTGATCCTTCTGCGCATCACCGGTCTGCACCGTGCGCTCAATGAGCCTGCCGTCGTCGCCGACCAGCTTGACCGTCGCCTCGCCCCTGGTATTGCGGCCGACCGCGCTCTGCGGCACCAGGATCGCCTTGTCGTTGATCGCCACCGGCAGGATGGCGCGCACATAGGCGCCCGGCAGCAGCAGGCGATCCGGGTTGGGAATCAGCGCACGCGACACGACGTTGCCGGTGCCGGTATCCACCGAGGTGCCAACGAATTCCAGCGTGCCGCTGTGCTCGTAGAGGCTGCCATCCTCCAGCTGGATCTGCACCGGCACCTTGCCGTCCAGCGAGGTGAGCGCGCCGCTGTCGAGCTGCTTGCGCAGCGCCAGCAGCTCGGCGCTGGACTGGGTGACGTCGACGTAGATCGGGTCGAGTTGCTGGATCGTGGCCAGCGCCGTGGTCTGGCCAGCCGTCACCAGCGCGCCGGGCGTATAGACAGAGGCGCCGATGCGGCCGTCGATCGGCGCGCTGACGCGGGTGTAGTCGAGGTTGATCCTGGCCGTCTGCAGCGCGGCCTGCGCCACCATCACCGCCGCCTCGTTCTGGCGCAGCGTCGCGACGGCCTCCTCGAGATCCTGCTGGCTCACCGCGTCCAGCTTGGCCAGGTTGGCGTAGCGCTGCGCCTTGGGCCGCGCCGACAGCACCGCCGCCTGTGCCTGGGCCAAGGCACCCTTGGCATTGTCGTAGGCGGCCTGGTAGGTCGCCGGGTCGATCTGGTACAGGATCTGTCCGGCCTTCACGTCCTGGCCTTCGGTGAACAGGCGCTGCTGGATGATGCCGCCGACCTGAGGCCGCACGTCCGAGACCATGTGGGCCACCGTGCGTCCGGGCAGGGTCTGATGCATGGCCAGCCGCTGTGCACGCACCGTCCAGACTCCGACTTCCGGCGTCGATGCAACCGATACCGGTTCGGGCGAACAGGCAGCCAGCAGCAGTATCACCGGCAGAAAACACAGGTGCTTAAACAGTGGACGAGGGATCGGAAAGAGCATGCGCAATATCCTCGCAATCGCGGGAAACAGATAATGAGCGGCATGCTGGAGGAGGAATGTGCAGCGAATATGGAGTTTGCGATCCAGTCGCAACTCTTCCTTGTTCCCCGGCCTGGCAGCATGGTCGAATACGGCTTTGCGCCCCTACTCTGGCCACCCACCCTATGAAAATCGGCATTACCGCCAAACTCTTCCTCGCCGTGATCGCCTCCTGCGCCATCGTACTGCTGGTCAATGGCGTTGCGGCGCACGTCAGTTTCCAACGCGGCTTTCTCGGCTATCTCAACGAGCAGGGCATGGAGCGCATGGAGACGGTGCTGCCGCGCCTGGAAGATACCTATCGTCAGCACGGCAGTTGGGACTTCCTGCGTGGCGACCTGGAGGCCTGGTTCGCGCTGATGCGGCCCGCCCCCGATCCGGCTCGGGCGCTGACCGGCCCGCCGGTGTCCGACCAGACCGGCGCCGTGCCGCGCTTCGCGCTGCTCGACCGTACGTACGCCCGGGTCGTCGGCAACCCGGGCGCCGACCGGGAATCGCTGTTGCGGCCGGTCGTCGTCGACGGGGAAACGGTGGGCTGGATGGCGATGGTGCCGTTCCAGAAGGCCGTCGCCGCCGGCGACGTGCGCTTCTACGAAGCCCAGTTGTACACCTGGTGGCTGATCGCGGCCTTGTCGGTCGTCGTGGCGGCCCTGCTCGCCGGACTGCTGTCGCGCATGCTGCTGCGCCGCGTGCATGGCCTGGCCTCGGCAACGCACCGCCTGGCGGCCGGCGATTACGCGATACGGGTGGATGCCGGCACCCGCGACGAGCTCGGCGGGCTGGCGCGCGATTTCAACCAGTTGGCGCAGGCGCTGGAGCACAACGAGCGCACGCGGCGCCATTTCATGGCCGACATCTCGCACGAACTGCGCACCCCGCTGGCCGTGATGCGCGCCGAACTCGAAGCGGTCCAGGACGGCATCCGGCCCATGGCGCCGGCGTCGCTGCAGCCGCTGGGCCAGCAGATCCTCCAGCTCGGCAAGCTCATCGACGATCTGCACGACCTGTCGCTGACCGACGTGGCCGCCCTCACTTACCGGCATGAGCCGCTCGATCTGGCGACCCTGCTGGAGGCGATGCTGGCGACGCTGGAGCCGCGCTTCGCCGGTGCCGGGCTGCAGCTGCACCGACGCATGGCCGCTGGCGCGTACCCGGTCCACGGCGACGAACGGCGGCTGCAGCAGCTGTTCGGCAACCTGCTCGAGAACGCCCTGCGCTACACCGATCGCGGCGGCATCGTCGAAGTCGGCTGCGAACGGCGCAACGGCCGTTTCCTCGTCACCTTCGACGACAGCCCGCCGGCGGTGGACGCGGACAAGCTGCCGCGCCTGTTCGAGCGCTTCTACCGCACCGAGGCATCGCGCAACCGCGAAAGCGGCGGCAGCGGCCTCGGCCTGGCGATCTGCCGCAACATCGCGCAGGCGCACGACGGCAGCATCCGCGCCGACGCCTCGCCGCTCGGCGGCCTGCGCATCACGGTCGATCTGCCGGAGGCCGCATGATGGCCGCGCCGCCGGGTGGGCGGATTCTCATCGTGGAGGACGAGCCGCGGCTCTCGGCGGTGCTGCGCGACTACCTGCAGGCGGCCGGCTACAGTTGCCAGCAGGTCTTCGATGGCGCCGATGCCGTGCCGGCCTTCCGGCAGCGGCAGCCCGACCTGGTGATCCTCGACCTGATGCTGCCGAACCGCGACGGCATCGACATCTGCCGCGAACTGCGCACGCTGTCCGACGTGCCGGTGATCATGGTCACGGCCCGGGTCGAGGAGATCGACCGCCTGCTCGGCCTCGAACTGGGCGCCGACGACTACGTCTGCAAACCCTTCAGCCCGCGAGAAGTCGTCGCACGCGTGCACAGCGTACTGCGGCGTCACCGCCACGTGCCCGGAGCCGTCGAGTCCGCACGGGGATTATCTATCGACAATGCTGCCTGCCGAGCGTGCCTGCACGGGCACGATCTCGGGCTCACGCTGGTCGAGTTCCGCCTGCTGCGCACCCTGGCGGCGCAGCCCGGCCGGGTCTATTCACGCGATCATTTGATGAACCAACTCTACGACGATCACCGCATCATCACGGATCGAACCATCGATAGCCACGTGAAGAACCTGCGTCGCAAACTCGGCGACGTCGGGGAAGAGTGGATCAGGTCAGTCTATGGTGTCGGCTACCGTTTCGAGACATGACCGGTAAGGGTCTCGCCATGCGTGCATGGCCCAGGATCGGGACGACGGCATTGAGCAGCCCCTCATAAGGCGCCTCATGCAGGGTACAGATCGCTCAGCGTGACGACACCCAGAGTACGCCGCGAATATCGACAGCATGGCTGCCATCTACCGCTACCTGAGCTTCGACCAGATCGCCGAGTTCCGCGAAGCTGCGGCCAGCGCGAACATCCCGGTCGTTCAGGCTTAAGGCTTCACCCCCGTTGAAAGCCCCGCCTGGTGCGGTTTTTTATGGCCAGTCATCCCTGGTCGCCACCCTTGGGGCGTCGTAGAGATGCCCTGGCCGCCGCGATGAACAGCAATGCAGCCCCAGGGCCTCGAAAGAGGCACAGAAGAACCTGACGCTGGAGTTCTCCAGGCGTGCCCGAGGCGTGGCTATCTGGGCGGCGCTGGCCAGCCTGGGCCGCAATGGCCTGCGTGAGCTGATCGACCGACATATTCGCCAGGCTGGATACCTGGCCGAGGCACTACGCACAGGCGGCTATCAGGTGCTCAACCGGGTACGCCTCAATCAGGTACTGGTACGCGCCGACTCCGACGAAGAAACCGCCGCGATCCTAGAAACGGCGCAGGCGTCAGGCGAAGTCTGGTTCGGCGCGACCATCTGGCAGGGCCGCCCGGCCTTTCGCCTGAGCGTCAGTTCCTGGCGCACCACGGATGGCGATATCGAAACCCTCATCGCCCTCCTGTTGCGCCTGAAAAATGCCTGAGTGGGTCACCTGGCTTCGTCGTTCAGCACCTGCTGGAGCAGTGTGAAGGCCGCATCGACACGGGCGTCGAGGGGCACGTTGCGGTTGGCCAGCAGGACCAGGCCAATCTGCTCATCGGGGATGAAGGCGATATAGCCGCCGAAGCCATTGGTCGAGCCGGTCTTGCTGAACAGTACGCCCTGCTCGGAGGTGTCCCTGGCGCTCAAGCGGCTGGCCGGCTGAGTTTCCAGGGCCAGGGCCGGTGCGTTGCCGGCCAGCATCGCCTCGCGGGAAAGCGGCCAGGGATAGCGCTCCCAGATCATCGCCTGGGTGAACTCGGCTGTTCGAGTGACGCCCTGGTGCGTCGTGGCGATGGCGGCGGAAAGCGCTTCGGGCACCGCCACCGCGCCCAGGTTGATGTCGACGAAACGCAGCATGTCGCCGATATCCGACTTCAAGCCATAGGCTTCGGCATCGAGCATGCCCGGGTTGACGCGGATCGCCGCGTTGTTATCACGGGCGTAACCATAGGCATAACGGCTCATCTGCGCGGCGGGCACTTCCACGTAGGTATGCCGAAGCGCCAGAGGCTGCAGCACATGGTCGTGAAGCGCCTTGGCATAGGGCTGCCCGAATACCTGAGCCGAGATCCGCCCGAGCATGCCGATGCCTACGTTGGAGTAGGAGCGCTCATGACCACTGCCTGCGACCGGCTGCCAGTGTTTCAGCCAGGTCATCAGGCTGGCATCGTCCCTGGCCGCGTCCGGCGGCTGCAATGGCAGGCCGCTGCTCTGGTGGCTGGCGAGATCCATGAGGCTCAACGCGCCGAAGGGGCGCTTGTCCAGCTCGGGGATATGCGCGGCCACCCTATCATCGAGCGACAACAGTGAACGTTCCTGCGCAAGCGCCGCCAGGGTGGCGTTGAAGGTCTTGCTCATCGAGCCCAGCTCGAACAGCGTGGCTGGCGACACGGCAATGCCTGTCGTTCGATCCGCCATGCCCTGGGTGTACAGGTAGTGCTTGCCCTTCCAGGTCACGCCAAGAGCGAGGCCGGGAACATCGTACCTGGCCGTCAAGGTGGCGAATATTTCAGCGGTCCTGGCCTGAAATGCCTGCTCGGACATGGCAACGGCCGGAAGCGACGCGGCCAGGCTGGCAGAGAGCAGGACCATGACGATATATCCGTGATTCATCTCGGTGACGACCCTCTATTTATTGTGATGTCATGCCGGCGTCCCTCTCTCGGAGGCGGCATCGGGATCCGAATCGCGGCCAAGGATAGCCTTTCACAGCTGCCAGGGGCGACTGGCGCAAAGCGGGGATTCTTCCAACACAGCCTATCGACAAAGCCGGCGTCCGGGATTATCGTCCGCCCAGGCCACCGCAGTGGTCTACGTCGCTCGGACGGTTCCGGGCGCTTACGTTCTTCGAGGAAAGCATGGCTGACCAGGCTCCGCGCCGCTTTGCGCGCATCGATCGTCTCCCCCCTTACGTTTTCAACATCACCGCTGAACTGAAGATGGCCGCTCGCCGCCGTGGCGAGGACATCATCGACCTGAGCATGGGCAACCCCGATGGCGCGACGCCGCCGCATATCGTGGAAAAGCTGGTGCAGGTCGCTCAGCGTGACGACACCCATGGTTACTCCACGTCCCGCGGTATCCCGCGCCTACGCCGGGCGATCTCGCGCTGGTACCAGGATCGCTATCAGGTCGACATCGACCCGGAAAGCGAAGCCATCGTCACCATCGGTTCCAAGGAAGGCCTGGCGCACCTGATGCTGGCCACCCTGGACCATGGCGATACCGTGCTGGTGCCCAACCCCAGCTACCCGATTCATATCTACGGTGCGGTGATCGCCGGCGCCCAGGTGCGCTCGGTGCCGCTGGTGCCTGGCGTGGACTTCTTCATCGAGCTGGAGCGGGCGATCCGCGAGAGCATTCCCAAGCCGAAGATGATGATCCTGGGCTTCCCTTCCAACCCCACCGCCCAGTGCGTGGAGCTGGATTTCTTCGAGCGCGTGGTGGCCCTGGCCAAGCAGTACAACGTGCTGGTGATCCACGACCTGGCGTATGCCGACATCGTCTACGACGGCTGGAAAGCCCCGTCGATCATGCAGGTGCCGGGCGCCAAGGACATCGCCGTGGAGTTCTTCACCCTGTCCAAGAGCTACAACATGGCGGGCTGGCGGATCGGCTTCATGGTCGGCAACCCGGAGCTGGTCAACGCCTTGGGGCGGATCAAGAGCTACCACGACTACGGCACCTTCACGCCGCTGCAGGTGGCGGCCATTGCCGCACTCGAAGGCGACCAGCAGTGCGTGCGCGACATCGCCGAACAGTATCGCCAGCGCCGCAACGTGCTGGTCAAGGGCCTGCACGAACTGGGCTGGATGGTCGAGAACCCCAAGGCTTCGATGTACGTATGGGCGAAGATTCCCGACGCTTACGCCCACCTCGGTTCTCTGGAGTTCGCCAAGAAGCTGCTGGCCGAGGCCAAGGTCTGCGTGTCGCCGGGCATCGGTTTCGGCGATTACGGCGACGATCACGTGCGCTTCGCACTGATCGAAAATCAGGATCGTATCCGCCAGGCCGTACGCGGCATCAAGTCCATGTTCCGGGCCGACGGGCTGATCGAAGCGACACCCGCGAAGGCTCCGCGCAAGGCAGCTGACGCGTCCTGAGTGAAGTGGCGTGGCACGCGCCCGCGTGCCACGCCCGCCCGTCCATGCGAACAACTGGTTTATGATCGGCGCTCTGCATTCGCCACGATGAGCGCCATGAACGACCTCGGCAATTACCCCTATGTCCGCCAGTTGGCCATCCACTCGCTGTTCGAGATCTTCGAGCAGTCCAGCGAAGGCACCATCATCGTCGACCGTGAGGCGCGCATCGTGTGGATCAACGAGCGCTACGCCCAGCGCTTCGGTCTCGGGCATGCCAGCGAAGCCATCGGCAGGCCCTGCGAAAGCGTGATTCCCGGCAGCCTGCTGCGTGATGTGGTGAAGAGCGGCCGGCCGATCCTGCTGGACATGATGGACACCCCCCGGGAACCGCTGGTGGTCATGCGACTGCCCATCCACGACGATGCCGGCGAGGTGATCGGCGCCATCGGCTTCGCGCTGTTCGACGAGTTGCAATCGCTGTCACCGTTACTGGCCCGCTACCAGGCGATGCAGCAGGAGCTGGCCTCCACGCGCTCGCAACTCAAGTCCCGCCAGGCCAAGTACAGCTTCGCCCATTTCATCGGCACCAGCGCCCGCAGCCTGGAGGTCAAGCGCCTGGCCCGACGCAGTGCGACCAGCGACTCGGCGGTATTGCTGCTGGGCGAAACCGGCACCGGCAAGGAGCTGCTGGCTCACGCCATTCACAATGCGTCGCCTAGGGCCAGCAAACCCTTCGTCAGCCTGAACACGGCGGCGATCCCGGAAGCCCTGCTCGAAGCCGAGTTCTTCGGCACCGCCCCGGGCGCATTCACCGGCGCCGACCGCAAAGGGCGGGCTGGCAAGCTGCAGATCGCCCACGGCGGCACGCTGTTTCTCGACGAGATCGGCGATATGCCGCTACCGCTGCAGAGCAAATTGCTACGCGTGCTGCAGGAGAAGGAGTTCGAGCCGGTGGGCTCCAACGAGGTGCTGCGCAGCGATGTCCGGCTGATCGCCGCCACTTCCATCGATCTGGAAGCCGCGGTGCGGCGCGGCACGTTCCGCGCCGACCTGTACTACCGGCTCAACGTGCTGACCATCGCCGTGCCACCGTTGCGCGAGCGGCTGGAAGATCTGCCGGCGCTCTGCGAAGCGATCTTCGATGCGCTGCAGGGACGCCACGAACTGCACCCCGAGGCCATGGCACTGCTCTCTCGCCATGCCTGGCCCGGCAACGTTCGTGAGCTGCACAACGTGCTGGAGCGCGCCTGCCTGCTCAGCGATGAAACACTGCTCGATCGCGCTGCCGTGGCGGCGGCAATCGGCACGCTGCAAGCGTTGCCCGAAGTACATGATGGGCCTGCCGATGACGCTCGGATCGAAGACTTCCACCAAGCCCGGGCCAGCTTCGAGCGCGAGCTGATTGGCAAGGCGCTGGCCGCCACTGCCGGAGATGTGCCCCAGGCTGCGCAGCGCCTGGGCCTGGGCCGCTCCACCCTGTACCGGAAGATGCTCGAACTGGGCCTTTCGTCCTGATTTCGGGACTCGTCCCGATTTCGAGACAAGCGCCTGAATCAAGCCAAGAAGGCACAACGCCTGGTTTTCGTCCCGGAAACGGGACTGACAGCAGGCATCGCACCCTAGCAAAAAATAAAGTCATTGAAATTCAACAGCTTATAAACCTGGCATAGAACTCGCTATGGAACCAGGCGCGGGCCTACCCGCCGCCGACAATAAAAACAAAAGCGCCCACAGCGCCTGTGCGAGTTACTCGAAGGCTACGGCAGCCTCTCGATTCGCCGTGCTGCAGGGTCAGGAGATAGTCGATGAGTGTCATCATCGCCCTCGCTGCACTGGCTCTACTGATGCTGGCCGCCTACCGTGGCTACAGCGTCATCCTCTTCGCTCCCATCGCCGCCCTCGGTGCCGTTCTGCTCACCGATCCCAGCGCCGTGGCGCCCGCGTTCACCGGGGTGTTCATGGAGAAGATGGTTGGCTTCATCAAACTCTACTTTCCGGTGTTCCTGCTCGGTGCCGTGTTCGGCAAGCTGATCGAGCTGTCCGGGTTCTCGCGCTCCATCGTGGCTGCCGCCATCCGTCTGTTCGGTACTGGCCAGGCAATGCTGGTGATCGTGCTGGTCTGCGCCCTGCTCACTTACGGCGGCGTTTCGCTGTTCGTGGTGGTGTTCGCGGTCTACCCGTTCGCCGCCGAGATGTTTCGCCAGAGCAACATTCCCAAGCGGCTGATTCCCGCGACCATCGCCCTAGGCGCATTCAGCTTCACCATGGACGCCCTGCCCGGCACCCCGCAGATCCAGAACATCATTCCCACCACCTTCTTCAATACCACCGCCTGGGCCGCACCCTGGCTGGGGCTGATCGGCAGCCTGTTCGTGCTCGGTGTCGGCATGCTCTATCTGCGTCGGCAACTGGGCAAGGCCCTGCGCGCTGGCGAGGGTTATGGCACGGAGCTGCGCAACGAGCCGGAAACCCCGGACGACATCAAGCTGCCCAGCCCGTGGCTGGCCATCGCGCCGCTGATTCTGGTGGGCGTGGCCAACCTGCTGTTCACCCACTGGATTCCCGAGTTCTATGGCAAGACCCACAGCCTGCAACTGGCCGGAATGGCGGCTCCGCTACAGACCGATGTCAGCAAGCTGACCGCCATCTGGGCGGTGCAGGCGGCGTTGCTGCTGGGCATTGTGTTGGTGCTGATCAGCGCCTTCGGGGTCATTCGCGAGAAACTCGCCGAAGGCACCAAGAGCGCGGTGAGTGGCTCGCTGCTGGCCGCGATGAACACCGCCTCGGAGTACGGTTTCGGTGCGGTGATCGCGTCGCTGCCGGGCTTCCTGATCCTCGCCGACGCCCTCAAGGGCATTCCGGATCCGCTGGTCAACGAAGCGGTGACCGTCACCCTGCTGGCCGGCATCACCGGATCGGCGTCAGGTGGCATGAGCATCGCCCTGGCGGCCATGTCCGACAGTTTCATCGCCGCGGCCAACGCCGCCAACATCCCGCTGGACGTCATGCACCGTGTCGCCTCCATGGCCAGCGGCGGCATGGACACCCTGCCCCACAACGGCGCGGTCATCACACTGCTGGCGGTGACCGGGCTGACTCACCGCGAAGCCTACAAGGACATTTTCGGTATCACCATCATCAAGACCCTGGCGGTGTTTTTCGTGATCGGCGTCTTCTACAGCACCGGCATCGTCTAATTTTATGAAGCGAGCGGCCTGTGGTATCGGGCCGCTCGCACGCAAGGAGTCCAGCATGAATCTGAAAGGCAAGACTGCACTGGTCACCGGTTCCACCAGCGGCATAGGCCTGGGTATCGCCCTGGTATTGGCTGAAGCCGGCGCCGATCTGGTACTCAACGGCTTCGGCGATGCCCAGGCGGCCATCGATGCCGTGGCGGCGTTCGGCGGCAAGGTCGGCCACCACTCGGCGGACGTGTCAGATCCGCAGCAGATCGAGGCGATGATCGCCTACACCGAGCAGGCGTTCGGCGCGGTCGATATCCTGGTCAATAACGCCGGCATCCAGCACGTGGCGCCGGTGGAAACCTTCGCCCCGGAACGCTGGGACGCGATCATCGCCATCAATCTGTCGTCGGCCTTCCACACCACCCGGCTGACCCTGCCCAGCATGCGTCAGCGCAACTGGGGACGCATCATCAATATCGCCTCGGCTCACGGGTTGGCGGCTTCACCTGGCAAGAGCGCCTATGTGGCAGCCAAGCACGGGCTGATCGGTCTGAGCAAATCCGTGGCGCTGGAAACCGCCACTACCGGTGTCACCTGCAACGCCATCTGCCCAGGCTGGGTACTGACGCCCCTGGTACAGGCACAGATCGATGCCCGCGCGGCCGAGAGCGGCGACAGCGAAGGCGAACGGCGTAACCTGCTCGCAGAGAAACAGCCGTCGCTGGAGTTCGTGACGCCCAGACAGCTCGGTGAGTTGGCGCTCTTCCTGTGCAGCGATGCCGCTGCCCAGGTACGCGGCGCGGCCTGGAACATGGATGGTGGCTGGCTGGCACAATGACTGAAAACGGGTAGTGTCTGAACGGCCCACCTGCCAATAAAAAGCACGAATAAAAAAGTGATGAGGTAACCCAATGCAGCAACCGCTCTGGACGCCCATGGCCGAACGCATCAGTGCCACACGCATGGATGCCTTCCGCCGCTTCGTCAACAGTCGCCACGGCCTGGATCTGGCCGACTACCCGGCGCTGCACGCCTGGAGCGTGAGCGAGCGCGAAGCGTTCTGGCAAGCCATCGTCGATGTCTTCGACATTCGCTTCAGCCATCCACCCCAGGCGGTACTCGAAGAAGGCGCGGCCATGCCCAGCGCCCACTGGTTTCCAGGTGCCACCCTGAATTTCGCCGAGCACCTGCTGCGCCGCCGCGACGAGCATCCTGCCATCGTCGCAGTAGCCGAAGACGGCAGCCGCGAACAGCTCAGCCATGCGCAACTGGCCGCACACGTCGCCGGCCTGCAACGCAGCCTGCAGGCCGCCGGCGTAGGCATTGGCGACCGGGTCGCGGCCTTTATGCCCAATACCTGGCAGACCCTGGTCGGCATGCTTGCCACCGCCAGCCTGGGGGCCACCTGGTCGAGTTGCTCTCCGGACTTCGGTACCCAGGGGGTGATCGACCGCTTCGGCCAGATCGAGCCCAAGGTACTGATCGCCTGTGCCGGTTATCGCTACGCTGGCAAGACGCTGGACCTGACCGGCAAGCTCAACGAAATCCTTTCGCAGCTCCCCACCCTGCAGCAGTTGGTGATCGTGCCCTACGCCAACCCGGACACCCGGCCGGGCGACTTCCAGACCCAGGCCAACGTCGAGCGCTGGGAGGACTTCTATCGCGCCGAGGGCGAGCCGCAGTTCACCCCCGTGCCCTTCGAGCACCCGCTGTACATCCTCTACTCCAGCGGCACCACCGGGGTACCCAAATGTATCGTCCATGGTGCCGGTGGCACCCTGCTGCAGCACGTCAAGGAACTGGGCCTGCACAGCGACCTGACGGCGGACGACACGTTGTTCTACTACACCACCTGCGGCTGGATGATGTGGAACTGGCTGGTCTCCGGCCTGGCGCTGGGTGCCACCCTGGTGCTGTATGACGGCTCGCCGTTCCACCCGGATGCCAACCGCCTGATCGACCTGATCGACGCCGAGAACATCAGCATTTTCGGTACCAGCGCCAAGTTCATCGCGGCCCTGGAAAAGGCCGGCGCCAAGCCGCGCGAAAGCCATCGTTTGCAGCGCCTGAAGGCGATTCTCTCCACCGGCTCGCCATTGGCCCACGAGAGCTTCGACTACGTGTACCGCGACATCAAGGCCGATGTCTGCCTGTCGTCCATCTCCGGCGGCACCGATATCGTTTCCTGCTTCGCCCTGGGCAATCCGGTTTCGCCGGTGTACCGCGGCGAGATCCAGTGCAAGGGCCTGGGCATGGACGTGCAGATCTGGAACGATGACGGCAAGGCGGTGACGGGCGAAAAAGGTGAGCTGGTTTGCGCCCGCCATTTCCCTTCCATGCCCGTGGGCTTCTGGAACGACGCCGACGGCGAGAAATTCCGCAGCGCCTATTTCGACACCTTCCCCGGCATCTGGGCTCATGGCGACTACGCCGAGCAGACGCTGCATGGCGGGCTGATCATTCATGGTCGCTCGGACGCCGTGCTCAACCCTGGCGGCGTACGGATCGGCACCGCCGAGATCTACCGCCAGGTGGAAAAAGTCGAGCAGGTACTGGAGTCCATCGCCATCGGCCAGCAATGGGATGGCGACGTGCGCGTGGTGCTGTTCGTGCGCCTGCGTGAAGGCGTGAAGCTCGACGAAGCGCTGGAGAAACAGATCTGCCAGGTGATCCGCGCCAACACCACACCGCGCCACGTACCCGCACGGATCGTCGCGGTGGCGGACATTCCGCGCACCATCAGCGGCAAGATCGTCGAGCTGGCGGTGCGCAACGTGGTGCACGGCCAGCCGGTGAAGAACACCGACGCGTTGGCCAACCCCCAGGCCCTCGATCTGTTTCGGGATCTGCCGCAACTGCGGAACTGATGCCGGTTGGCGCCCTCGCGACAGGGCGCGATTACGGCCGATTGCTGGCTTTGCCATGGATCGGGCAGCCCCGGGTCGGTGATAATCGCCGGCGTGCAGGATTCCCCGCACGCCACTTTCCTGTTTCTTACCGACGAGGTTCACCACCGTGGCAAAAGCGATGGCCCGCCATATCCTGGTCAAGAGCGAAGACGAGGCCAAGGCACTGAAAAAACGCATTGCCGCGGGGGAGGCGTTCGATGTCCTGGCGCGCAAGCACTCCACCTGCCCGTCCGGAAAGAAGGGCGGTGATCTCGGCGAAGTGCGCCCGGGCCAGATGGTACGCGTGATCGACCAGGTGATCTTCAAGAAGCCACTGCGCGAAGTGCATGGCCCGATCAAGAGCCAGTTCGGCTATCACCTGGTACAGGTGTTCTACCGCGACTGACGTGCCCATCTATGCATAGGTGAAAACGGTCTAGCCGCAAATCGTCGCGACGGGATGCCGCCTGCCGGCCAAGCTGGCAGGATGTCAGGCAAACCGCTCAACGAAGGAGATGCAAGGATGAGTTTTGGTCCCCTGGTCAGCAGCGAATGGCTCGCCCGCGAGGGCAGCGCTGCAGACGTGGTGCTGTTCGATGCCAGCACCTACCTGCCCAACGAGGCGAAGAACGGTCGCGAGGAATACCTCAAGGCCCATATCCCCGGCGCACGCTTCTTCGATATAGACGCCTTTTCCGACCCTGACACACCGCTGCCCCACACCGTGCCATCCCAGGGGCGTTTCGCCCGCCTGATCGGCGCCCAGGGCGTCGACAATCACAGTCGTGTGGTGGTTTACGACCAGCGGGGGCTGTTCTCCGCCGCGCGCGCCTGGTGGCTGTTTCGCTATTTCGGCCACGAGCATGTCGCCGTGCTCGATGGCGGGTTGCCCAAATGGCTGACCGAAGGCCGCCCTAGCGAAACCGGTGAACCCGTCGCCGCCGCCCTGCGAACCTTCCAGACCAACGTGCATACACGCAGGCTCAAGGGCCTGGGCGATGTGCGTGAAGCCATCGAGAATCAGGACACCCTGATCCTCGATGCCCGTGCCGCCAACCGCTTCGATGGCAGTAGCGCGGAAGCACGCCCAGGGGTTGCCTCGGGCCATATCCCCGGCAGCCACAACCTGCCCTACAGCCGCCTGCTGCGCAGTGACCAGACCCTGCAGCCAGCCGATGCGCTGCGTGACTTGTTCGCCGAGGCTGGCGTCGACGGCAAACGATCAGTGATCACCAGTTGCGGCAGCGGCGTCACGGCTGCCGTACTGTTGCTGGGCCTGGAAGTGGCCGGCCTGCCCGAGGCCGCGCTGTATGACGGCTCCTGGACAGAATGGGGCGGCCGTCCGGACACGCCCAAGGCGACGGGGGTGGTTTGACAAGCCTGACGGCATCCCTTCGGGGCGGATCCCGCCGCCCCGACGTAGCACACCGGGCGCCGGGCGTGCGAAGAGCGGCGCACGGCATCAAACAATCTGGCAATCAATTTAATAAAACCCATTAAGTCATTGATAATAAATGGATTTATTTTTAGACACATGAAGACGCCCCCCGGACGTTGATAGCTGTCGCCATCGCGACGGGGCATCTGAAGCCCAGCGCTGTTGCATGACAGACACTTTGGCGGCACAACCCTCGAACAGGCCGCCATGTAGAGAGAAAATCCGTAAAAAGCGTTTTGGCCTCATTGGTCACAAGCAGCCTAGCGGTTACCGAGCCTGATACCTGATCACGTGCAAAGCAGGAACATGATCGATAAATCACATTATATATAACCAATAAAATCATGATATTTATAGATTTTTATCTAAATCTTCAGAAACGGGATTAACAACAAAAAATCAAATATGGATATATCTATATCCATTCAAATTCTTTTGAAGAATAAGCCGTTGCTCGTATAACCCTGATGACCAGGACGCGAAACGAGCACCCCATGCCCCGCACCATGCAACCCTCCTCTGTATCCGCGCTGTACGCCCAACAACTGTTTGCTCAGCAACAGCTGCACAACACTAGGTTCGGCGGAGCAACAGCTGGTCCTTCACCAGGCGCCGCGAGGCCGCGAAATCCGCAGCTACGGGTGCTTGGTACAGCTCTTGCTGCATGCCCGTGCCGCCCTGCTCACGGGGCTCTGCCACAGGACGCGAACATGATTGCTCGCCGCAACGCATCTACACCCCAACTGAGACCGTCAGCGGTCTCGATCCATGCAGGCCGGCTACAGGCCCGCAACGAGCGGGAGGCTGCCCTATGAATGTCTTCTGGTTCCTGCCGACCCATGGCGATGGCCACTTTCTCGGTACCAGTCAGGGCGCACGCCCGGTAAGCCTCAACTACCTCAAGCAGATCGCCCAGGCCGCGGACGGCCTGGGCTATTACGGCGTGCTGATTCCAACCGGCCGCTCCTGCGAAGACTCGTGGGTCGTCGCCTCGGCCCTGGCGCCCATGACGGAGCGCCTGCGTTATCTGGTCGCCATCCGCCCCGGAATCATCTCGCCGACCGTCTCGGCACGCATGACCGCGACCCTCGATCGCTTGTCGGGCGGACGCCTGCTGATCAATGTCGTCACCGGCGGCGACCCGGACGAGAATCGCGGCGACGGCATTCACCTCAGCCATGCCGAGCGCTACGAAGTCACCGACGAATTCCTGCGCATCTGGCGTCGTGTCCTGCAAGGAGAAGCCGTGGATTTCGACGGCAAGCACCTCAAGGTCGACAATGCCAAGGCTCTCTACCCACCGCTGCAGCGCCCCTACCCGCCGCTGTACTTCGGCGGCTCATCGGAGGCTGCTCATGAACTCGCTGCCGAGCAGTTGGACGTCTACCTGACCTGGGGCGAACCGCCGGCCGCAGTGGCAGAGAAAATCGCCGACGTGCGCGCCCGCGCCGCCAAACATGGCCGTACCCTGAAATTCGGCATTCGCCTGCACGTGATCGTCCGGGAAACGGCGGAACAAGCCTGGGCAGCGGCAGATCGTTTGATCGAGCACATCTCGGACGAAACCATCGAGGCCGCGCAGAAGTCCTTCTCGCGTTTCGACTCCGAAGGCCAACGGCGCATGGCCGCCCTGCATGGCGGCCGCCGCGACGGCCTGGAAATCGCCCCCAACCTGTGGGCCGGCGTCGGCCTGGTGCGCGGCGGGGCCGGCACCGCGCTGGTCGGTGACCCGCAGCAGGTGGCGGCTCGCATCAAGGAGTACGCCGACCTGGGCATCGACAGCTTCATTTTCTCGGGCTACCCCCACCTCGAGGAAGCCTACCGTTTCGCCGAGCTGGTCTTCCCGCTTCTGCCCGAACCCTACGCCAGCCTGGCCGGGCGCGGCATCACCAACCTCACAGGCCCATTCGGCGAAATGATCGCCAACGACGTGCTGCCCACTACCCAGACCGCGAGGACACACGCGTGAGCGCCCATCAGAAAGCCGCAGTTCTCAGCCCGCTGCAAACCGCGCGAAAGCTGGCCGCCGACTTTGCCGAAAGCGCTGTCGAGCGCGACGAAGCGGGCGGCACGCCAAAAGCCGAACGCGATGCCATCCGCCAGAGCGGTCTGCTCGCGCTCAGCATCCCCACTCAGTTCGGCGGCCTGGGTGCCAGCTGGACCGAGACCCTGGGGGTGGTGCGTGAATTCGCCAAGGTCGACAGTTCCATCGCCCATGTGTTCGGCTTCCAGCACCTGATGCTGGCCACCGTGCGCCTGTTCTCGCGGCCGGAGCAATGGCAACCCTGGTACGAGCAGACGGCACGCAAGAACTGGTTCTGGGGCAACGCCCTGAACCCGCTTGACACCCGAACCATCGTCAAGAAGTTCGACGGCTGGCGCGAGTTCTCCGGCAAGAAGAGCTTCTGCTCGGGCGCCACCGACTCGGAGATGCTGATCGCCTCGGCCGTCGACGAGAGTGCCGGGGGCAAGTTGCTGATCGCCGCGATCCCCAGTGGCCGTACCGGTATCACCCTGCATGACGACTGGAACAACATGGGCCAGCGACAGACCGACAGCGGCAGCGCGACCTTCGAGCGGGTGCGTGTCGAGGAAGAGGAGTTGCTCCTCGACCCCGGCCCGCTGAGTACACCGTTCGCCTGTCTCCGGCCACTGATCGCGCAATTGCACTTCTCGCACATCTTTCTCGGCATCGCCGAAGGTGCTCTGGAGGACGCACGCCACTACACCCTCAAGGAGGGTCGCCCGTGGTTCAGATCCAAGGCCCAGCACACCAGCGAGGACCCGTACATCCTGCGCCACTACGGTGAATTCTGGGTTGGCCTGGAAGGTGTACGCCTGCTGGTCGAACGTGCCGCCACGCAGCTCGACGAGGCCTGGAACAAGGAACATGCGCTAAGCGCCGAAGAACGCGCCCGCCTGGCCATTTCCATCTCCACCGCCAAGGTGGCCGCCAGCCGTACCGGCCTGGATATCTGCAACCGCCTGTTCGAAGTCACCGGCGCTCGCGCCACCCATGCCTCGCTGCGCCTCGATAGACACTGGCGCAACCTGCGCACGCAAACCCTGCACGACCCCGTGGACTACAAGATCCAGGAACTGGGCGACTGGGCTCTCAACCAGACACGCCCCACGCCAACCTTCTACTCATAGGGATAACCATGCAGCTGCTGACGCTTCCTCCCTCCCCCGCACTGGCTACCTCGATTCGGGCAACCGCTCAGGTTTTCGAAGACCCAAAATCGCAGGCGCTGCTCGCCCACTTGCAACAGGTCGCACCCAGCGAGGCAAGCGTCCTGATAATCGGCGAAACCGGTACCGGGAAGGAACTGGTCGCGCGGCACATCCACAACCTCAGCGGCCGGCGCAACGGGCCGTTCATGGCGGTCAACTGCGGCGCCTTCTCCGAGTCGCTGGTCGAGGCCGAATTGTTCGGCCACGAAAAGGGCGCCTTCACGGGCGCCCTGGCCGCCAAGGCCGGCTGGTTCGAAGAGGCCAACGGCGGCACCCTGTTCCTCGACGAGATCGGTGACTTGCCGATGCCTATCCAGGTGAAGCTGCTGCGCGTTCTGCAGGAGCGCGAGGTGGTGCGCCTGGGCTCACGTAAAAGCATCCCGATCAACGTGAGGGTGCTGGCAGCCACCAACGTGCAGTTGGAAAAGGCCATCAACGCCGGGCATTTTCGCGAGGATCTGTACTACCGCCTGAATGTCGTCAGCCTGCAACTGCATCCGTTGCGCGAGCGCCCTGGCGACATCCTGCCGCTGACCCGGCACTTCATCACGGCCTACAGCAAGCGTCTCGGCTATGGCGAGGTGCGTCTGACCCACGAGGCTCAAGCCAAGCTGGTCAATTACAGCTGGCCCGGCAACATCCGTGAGCTGGAGAACGTCATCCATCACACGCTGCTGATCTGCCGCGCCGGGGTGATCGAGCAGGACGATCTGCGCCTGTCGAACATGCGCATCGAGCGCCAGGATAGCGCGCCCCCCGTCGACGAGTCCGCCGAAGCCCTGTTGCAGCGTGCGTTCCAACGCCTGTTCGAGGAACAGAGTGGCGCCCTTCACGAGAAAGTCGAAGACAGCCTGCTACGGGCCGCCTACCGCTTCAGCCATTACAACCAGGTGCACACCGCCAGCCTGCTGGGGCTGACGCGCAACGTCACCCGGGCCAGGCTGATCGCGATTGGCGAGCTGGTCGTCAACAAACGAAAACCTGCGCAAAGTTCGCAGGGCAACCGGGTCATCAACCTGTCGATATGACAACCGATACCCATGCCGAGCATGCGATAGACGAAGGCGTGAACCGCCTTCCCTCACCCATCGCGTAAAGGACGCACTCCATGAGCCTGGACATATTCTGGTTTCTTCCCACCTCCGGCGACACCCGCTACCTGGGCCACTCCGGGAGCGGGCGCCCCGCCACCAACGCCTACATGCGGCAGATCGCCGTGGCCGCCGACCAGCTCGGCTACGATGGCCTGCTGATTCCAACCGGCGCCAGCTGCCTCGATCCCTGGGTCACGGCGGCGAGTCTGGTGCCGGTCACCCAGCGCATCAAGCTGCTGGTGGCGCTGCGCACCTCGCTGGGCAATCCCACCGCCTCGGCCCGCCAGGCGGCCAGCCTCGACCAGGCCAGCGGCGGCCGGCTGCTGCTCAACGTGGTACCAGGCGGCGACGCTACCGAGCTGGAAGCGGACGGTGTATTTCTCGATCATGATCAGCGCTATGCGGCATCCGACGAGTTTCTCGGCATCTGGCGCCAGCTCCTGCAAGGCGAGACTGTCAACTTCGATGGCGAACACCTCAAGGTGCGCGGTGCGCAGAACTTCTTCCCGCCGGTACAGACGCCCTACCCACCCCTGTACTTCGGCGGTTCGTCCCCGGCGGCCCACGACCTGGCAGCCAAGCATGTCGACGCCTACCTGACCTGGGGCGAGCCGCCCGCGGCAGTCGCCGAGAAGATCGCCGACGTGCGTGCCCGGGCAGCCGCCTATGGCCGCACGGTGCGCTTCGGGGTACGTCTGCACGTGATCGTACGGGAGACCGACGCTGCCGCCTGGGCGGCCGCCGAGGAGCTGATCAGCCATCTGGACGACGACAGCATCGCCGCCGCCCAGACCAATTACGCCAAGATGGATTCCGAAGGTCAGCGGCGCATGGCGGCCCTGCACGGCGGCCAGCGCGACAAGTTGGAGGTGGCGCCCAACCTGTGGGCCGGCGTCGGCCTGGTACGCGGCGGTGCAGGTACGGCACTGGTCGGCGATCCGCAAACGGTAGCTGCACGTCTTCAGGAATATGCCGACCTGGGCGTCGACAGCTTCGTGCTCTCCGGCTACCCGCACCTGGAAGAAGCCTACCGCTTTGCCGAACTGGTGTTCCCGCTGCTGCCAGGCAAGAGCAAGGTCACCGTCGATGGCGCCTTCACCGGGGGGGCATTCGATATCCGCGCCGCCAAGGGCAAAGTAGCCTGAGCATTGCAGGCAGACGCCTAGCGCGCCTGCCTGCTCCCCCGCTCGCCAGAAAACATCGACAGCCCCATGAAACTGCTCGTCCTGCGTCACGGCGAAACCGCCTTCAATAGCGAACAGCACTACCTCGGTGCGCTTGACCCCGCGCTGACCGAACGGGGTATCGAACAGGCACAGCAGTTGGCCAGAATCCTGCCTGCCGACATCCAGCACATACTGTGCTCGCCATTGCTGCGTGCACGTCAAACGGCGGACATCATCGCTCAGGCCGGCAATACCAACGCCAAGGTAGTCAGCGCATTTCGCGAGCGCGATGTCGGCGTCTTCGAAGGTTTGACCCAGGCGCAAGCACAGCGGCGTCATCCGGATCTGTGGGCCCGCAACATCACCCGGCGCTGGAGTGACGCCCCAACGGGCGGGGAAACCATCGAGACGGTGGCCCTGCGCATACGCGATGGCCTGCTCCAGCTGCAACAGCAGTACGGCGACACCCCTGTCGCACTGGTTGCCCACGGTTTCGTCGCCAAGGTCATTCGTGCGCTGAGCCAGCAGAACTTCGCCGACCTGTTCACCTGGCAACTGGCCAATGCACAAGGCTTCATGGCGACAAGCAGCGCTGCAGATCTGCAGCGTTTGCAACGACGCTCACTGCGTCAGCTTTGGGAAAGCGGACAACATGGCTAGGAGGTTCCCTGCCTGTCAGAGTCCGCTTCGTTCGCTTGGTAGCGCCGGAGTAACCTCACCAGGGTGGGTGGCACTCGAGTCATCGTGCGTCCCTGATTGAAGAAATAGAACGAGGCGTGCTGCATGTCGCTGACATCCGAAGAAATCGCAACGCTGACCACGCTCGAGGAAGCCATGTGGAGGGGCACGTCGCGTTACGACCTGGCGTTTCAAGAACGGCATTTCTCCGCCGACTTTTTCGAGTTCGGCCGCTCCGGCAACCGTTACTCGCGCAGTCAGTCACTGCTGTCCGAATCTGCGGGGCAAGATATCCAGGCGCAACTGCCGCTGGACGATCTGCGTATCCGTCGCCTGGACACGCAGACGGTTCAGCTGACCTACAACAGCCACGTAGAGCGCGAGGGGGTCGTCCAGCACGCCAGGCGGAGTTCGATCTGGAGCCGGCAGGACGGCACCTGGGTCATGCGTTTCCATCAGGGCACGCCTTATGACGTATGAGAACGCCGAGATTGCCAGCAAGCCTGGCTTCCGATCGCTTGTCTTGGTACCACTGCCAGAAGCCACATGAACATGCCATCGGCCCTTCGCCCCATCGCGCTCTGCCTGTTCAGCCAAGATCGGCGCATTCTGGTCAACGGGGCACAGGCGTCAATGACCCGAGCAGGCAGTCTTGCCGATGAGGTACTCGGCAAGATCCCTGTCCGCTTCCTCGGCCAACACGCCAACGACAACGTCGATGCCTGCATGACGCAGAATCTTCACACCTGCCCCTGAGTTTCTCGGATCGGGGTCGAGCATGCCGACGAACACTTGCCTGATACCGCTTGCTACCAGGGCTTGGGCGCAGGATGGTGTTCGCCCATGAAAGGAGCACGGCTCGAGTGTCACGTAGGCCGTAACGCCGGTGTGATCGCGCGGTAATCGCTCCAGGGCCTGTTGACGTTTCGACACGAGCCGCATGGCCGCCAGCGCCATGGCTTCGGCATGGTGAAAGCCTGGAGGTTGGGTGAAGCCCCGGCCGATCACTTCCCCCTCCTTCACCAACACGCACCCCACAGGCGGGTTGGGCAAACAGCCAGGTAGCGCCAGACGTCCCTGGGCAAGGGCAAGGCGCATGAAATGTTCGTTTGCGGGTGGCTGCATGCCGGCATTCATATCGCGACGGGCCTATCTGCCTGCATCGGACAACGCCCTAAATGGCATGAGCCAGGTGCAGCTCCGTCAGCGCCTCGGCTTTGAGCCGTGACAGTTCGCCATCGCGGCGGTCACGGGGGCGTGGCAGGTTGACGATCAACTCCTGCCGAATGCCGCTGGGGCGACTGCCCATCACCAGCACACGGTCACTGAGATACAGCGCCTCGTCCACGTCGTGGGTCACCACCAACAGGGCAATGCCATGGTGCTCCGCCAGTTCGAGGAGCAGATCCTGCAGTTTCATGCGGGTGAAGGCATCCACTGCACTGAAGGGTTCGTCGAGCAGCAATACCCGTGGCCGCGAATAGAGCCCGCGAGCCAGGGCGACGCGCTGCGCCATGCCGCCGGAGAGCTCCTTGGGCAGCGCGCTGGCGAAACCCTCCAGGCCCACTTCGGCGATCAGTTGTGCCACGCGCTCACGGTCGTAGTCGCGATCGTCGGCAAAGCCGATGTTCTGCTCCACCGTGAGCCAGGGCATCAACCGCGGCTCCTGAAACACGAAAGAGACGTCGCCGCCCTGCTCAGCGAGCTGCACGCGGCCACTGAACTCACGCTCCAGGCCCGCGACGATGCGCAACAAGGTGCTCTTGCCGCAGCCACTGGGGCCCAGCAGGCTGACGATCTCCCGCTCACGCAGGGATAAAGCGACGTTCTGCAGCACGGTCACGCCAGCGAAGCTCTTGCGCTCCACACGGATATCCAGCAATGACGCAGCCATCTCACACCTCCTTGCCAGTGAATGCGTCACGCCAACCCAGCAAACGCTGCTCCAGCCTCGCCAGCAGGCCATCGCTGAGCTTGCCGAGCAAGGCCAGGACGATGATCGAGGCCAGGACGATATCCGGCCGCGAGGTTTCCCTGCCATCGGTGAGCAGGTAACCGAGCCCCTTGGTGGCGGCGATCAGTTCGGCAGCGACCAGAAACATCCAGGCCAGGCTGAGCCCGCTGCGAATACCGGTCATCAGCCCGGGCAGCGCCGCTGGCAGGAGAATGCGCCAGGCCAGGCGACGCGAGCTGAAGCCGTACATCTGGCCGACCTCGACCAGCTTGCGGTCGATGTTGCGGATGGCCGCGACGCCGTTGACGTACACCGGAAAGAAGGCGCCGATGGCGATAAGAACGACTTTGGAGGTCTCGTCGATGCCCAGCCAGAGCAACAGCAGCGGCACCCAGGCCAGGCTGGGAATCGCCCGCAGCCCGGCGAAGGTGGGCTCCAGATAGGCTTCGGCCTCACGACTCAGGCCCACCCAGGCGGCCACCAGCAGGGCCAGCCCGGCGCCGATGGCGAAACCGGCGAATACCCGCGCCAGGCTGGCGCCGATATGCCCCCACAGCGGCCCCTCGGCCAGCTCATGCAGGGTCAGCAGGATCTCGCTGGGCGCCGGCATCTGATAGGACGGAACCCAGCCGATGCGCACCACGATCTCCAGAAACACGATCAGCAGCAGCGGGATGACCAATCCCTTGGCGCGCCGACGCCAGGCACTGGCATCGAACCCCGATTTCCATGGGAAACCGCGCAAAGCCGGCAGCGGCTTGCTCTTGATTGTCATGACAGACTCCGATTGTTGAAGCGACATGGACAGCGCTGTCGCGGCGAATGGCGGCAAGCGCTGCACTCACGCCTTATTTGCCGGCGACGGCCTGCTTGCCGAAGGACGGCTCGATCAGCGCATCCACCACCGCGTTCACGTCGGTGCCACGACGCACCAGTTGCTCTTCCAGCAGGATGGGTGCGGCAGCCTTGAGCGCCGCGACATGCTCAGGGCCGGGCTGGGCGTTGCTGAAGTCGGTGCGCTGCAGTTGCAGCTTGGCCACTTCCAGCGGCAGCTTGGCTTCTTCGGAGAGAATCTTGGCGAGTTCCTCGGGGTTGCCCCGAGCCCACTCGCGCGCCTTTTCGTAGGCGGCCAGCACTTTTTCGATGGCCTGCGGATGTTCCTTGGCGAATGTCTCGGTAACGCTCACCACCCCATAGCTGTTGAAGTCGAGATTGCGGTAGAGGATGCGCGAGCCAGCCTGCAGCTGGCTGGCGGCGAGCAGCGGGTCAAGGCCGGCCCAGGCGTCGACGTCCCCCTTTTCCAGGGCGGTACGGCCATCCGGATGCTGCAGGTGCACCAGTTCCACATCGTTCTTGTCGAGGCCTACGGTGGCCAGGCTACGCAGGGTGAAGAGGAACGGGTCGGTGCCTTTGGTGGCGGCGATCTTCTTGCCCTTGAGATCCTCCAGGGTCTTGATCGGCGAATCCTTGGCCACCACCAGGGCGGTCCACTCCGGGCGGCTGGCGACGTATACGGTCTTGATCGGACTGCCATTGGCACGGCTCAGCACTGCGGCCAGCCCGGCGGTGGAAGCGAAATCCACACCGCCGCTGTTCAGGTACTCGAGGGAGCGGTTGCTGCCCTGGCTGAACACCCAACTCACCTTGGTAGCGGGGCCTACGCTCTCCTCCAACCAGCCAAAGCGCTTGAGCACCAGGCTGGTCGGTGAATAGTAGGCATAGTCGAGCTTCAGCTCCTTGGGCAGCTCGGCCGCCTGCAGCGCAGCGGACAAGGTGAAGGCGGTGGTGGCTAACGCCAGCCGCCGCATGAACGAATGGACGAGACGAGGTTTGTACATGGACGGGCTCCCAGCAGGACAGGAGCGGAACCGTCGCCCTGAGCAGCGGTTCCGCGGTTGTCTGCAGCGTTGCAGCAGTCATGCCAGCGCCCGGGGCCCGACTTCCCTGGCATTGCGTGCATTCACCTGCCACGCCACGGGCAAAGTGTTAATCCACTGTTGCCAGGCGAACAGTCAGGCCATTCAGTGATGACCAGCTTGGCATCCATGAACATGCTGGACTAGAGTCAGACGACATCACCAAGGAACCAACGGAATGGCAAGCAAGAGTGATTTGATACGCGCGCTGAAGATCTACAGGGAAAGGACGGACGATGCCATCGCCGAGCGATACAGGCAGATTGGCCTGATCAAGGCGCAATTGGCAGAGCTGTTGAGGATGGTGAACGTCGATATCGCCAACGTGGGAGGCCTGGATCTGATCCGAACCGAGGATCAGCATACCTTCGACGGCACGATAGTCGAACTCGAATCCCTGAAGATCGTCCTGGCAGGCAATACCGTTGATATCAAGCCGGACATCGTCGATTCGTCCCTGCAGGTGATCATCAGCAACCTGTCTCCCGAGCATCCATCCCTGACCGTGCGAAAAGAGCACGGGCAATGGATCGTTTTTTCGTCGGCCGATACCTTCCTGTCACAGTTCAGCAATGACTTTCTCTTGAACCACCTCGTTGACCTGGTGAATCGTTCCTAGTACGGCGCACAACGAAAGCGCAGGTCATTCGGTTGCACTGTTCGATGCACTGCCGTGCAGGATGACGGTATCGATCCCCTCTTCAAGCGAAGGCACCTCCAGCATTGCAAACACGCTCCGCAGCGCATGCTCCGGCACGACCTTGTCCGCGGCCCTCGCGGCGTTGCGTGATAGCGCCTGCTCGAGGCTTGCCTGAACGAACACCGCCACCACCGGCACTTCATACGCTCGGGCCAGGGCCAGCAGGCGTTCGCGATGACGACGTGCCGGCAGAGCGGCATCGAAAATCACCGCATGCTCGTCCAGGCCAGCGGCGTGGCGCGAAATCCAGCTAGACTTGCCCGCGCCCTGCACGCCCATGACCAGATAGAGCCTGCTCGCCTGCGCCAGCAGCGCTTCCACTGCGCGGTAGGCGTGCTCCCATGCCTGCTGACTGCGCTCTGCGCTGAAAACCCGCCCGGCTGGCGTTTCCAGGTAATCGTCAGGATTGACGATGCGTGCTGCCAGCAGCGGCTTGTTCAACTCAACCGGCCGGCAACAATGTGCGTCGGCTCCTTGTAGCCGGGTATCGATGCGTGCCAAGGCGTGACCACTGAGTCGACGAAAGTTTCGTCATCGGCAGTGATGGGCACCTCCAAGGTCGCCTCTATGGTGCGCGGTGACACGCAGACATCGGTCTGCCCACCGCACATCATGCTGCCCAAGGTTAGCGGTGAAACCTGCAGGCCTGAACGGCCCAGGCGACGATACTCAAGACTCATCCGGTTCTCCTATCGGTCTCAGACCCACTCAATACAGCCTCGCGGACACGCTCGATCACTGCCTCGAACGACCTGTGGAAGCCTACGGCTGGCAACTCGAGCGGCTGCCAGAAACATTCGAAACATAAGCCCACAGGGCACAAGGATGATACATATCACCGCACAACCTGCAGGAGCAGGATGGCCAGGTACCAGGACTTGTAATGCCTGACGAAGAACAGCACGAATTGCAGCGGGGTATCCGGCAAGCTGCGGATCCTCCAGCCGTGCAGGTCGCTCGGGGGACGCGGGATCGATCTGAAAATGCTCATGGCGTACGAATCCCTGCAGGTAGGGCTACGCCGCAGTGGCAAGGTGCAGATTGAAGCGGGTCAACGGCAGGGGTTCGCCGTTCTCCTCGAAGGTGCGTTGGCTGGCGGTATCGGCGACGAAGCCGGCACTGCGGTAGAAGCCGGCAGCACGCTGGTTGCCGTCCAGCACCCAGGCGGTAACGGCGCGGTAGCCGGCGTCCTGCATTGCCTGCCGTGCCGCCTGCCAGAGTCGCGAGCCGATGCCCTGCCCCCAGGCCTCCGGCAGCAGGTAGATGGCCATCAGCTCGCCGGTCGCAGGCGCGACGCCCTCATCACGGCTGGCACCAAACGAGCACCAGCCCAGTACGCGTCCCTGGGCTTCGGCGACTCGAATCACCGGTTTCCCTGCGGCTATGGCTTTGTCGAACCAGGCCACACGCCGCTCCAGGCTGTCGCTCAGCGCGGCAAGATAAGCAGCCGACAGCAGGTCGCGATAGGTCACCTGCCAGCTGCGGATGTGAAGCGCTGCAATCGCCCGCGCATCGCCTGCCTGCGGTGGGCGAATCAGCACACTGGCTGCACTCGAGTTCATTTTTCACAGGCCTCCCGCCCATTCTTCACGCTCATCGCTCAATTGCCGGCCTGAGCACGGAGCACAGCCCGTGCCAGCACCATACCTAACCTGGGACAATCAATTTGCTGAACCGATGTGGCCCCAGGTACAACGTCATGCCCATAGGGATGCAGATACTGTCTTGCCCATTACCTCGCAAGCGCTAATTCGGCATCAAAGGCAGCCCCGATATCATTGAGCAGGATGCGCGCGGGCAAAGGTGGGCCGCTGTCCCAGTCTCAGAAGCCCACCGCCTGGCCATCCCGACGGCTGTCGCTGGCGGCCACATAGCCGTGGTTCGGGTCATCCGAGAGCCGCCAGATGAACTGCCCGGAGCCGAAGTCCATGTAGGGGTCCTCCACGGACTTCAGCGTGTTGCCAAGGGTGTGTAGACCGCGCACGGCGTCGGCGTTCATGCTCGCTTCCAGGTCCACCGAGAAGTCGCGGTTGACCTTCCAGCGCGGCGCATCGCAGGCAGCCTGGGGTTGCTGGCCATAGTCGAGCATGCGCACCAGGGTCTGTACGTGGCCTTGGGGCTGCATGTCGCCGCCCATCACCCCGAAGCTCATCTGCGCCACGCCGTCGCGGGTCAGGAACGCCGGAATGATGGTGTGGAACGGTCGCTTGCCGGGGGCCACCAGGTTCGCCGAGGCCGGGTCGCTGGAGAAACCGGCACCGCGGTTCTGCAGGCTGACGCCATAGCCCGGCACCACCACGCCCGAGCCGAAGCCCATGTAGTTGGACTGGATGAAGGAGACCATCATGCCGTTTTCGTCGGCGACGCTGAGGTAGACGGTGCCGCCCGACCTGGGCAGGCCGAAGCCGGGGTGGCTGGCCTTGCCCGGATCGATGGCCTTGGCGCGTTGCGCGAGGTACGCCGGGTCGAGCATCTGCTCGGGCGTGACCTCCATGCTGCGCGGGTCGGCCACGTAGCGATAGACGTCGGCGAAGGCCAGCTTCATGGCTTCGATCTGCAGGTGCTGCGAAGCAGCGGAGTCGACCGCCAGGGCCGCCAGGTCGAAATGCTCGAGGATGCCCAGGGCGATGAGGGCCGCGATGCCCTGCCCGTTGGGCGGTATCTCGTGCACGTCGTAGCCGCGATAACGCTGAGCAATGGGCGTCACCCATTCCGGTCGGTAGTCGGCCAGGTCTGCTGCGCTCAGGTTGCCACCGGTGGCGCGGGCGTGGGCGACGATGGCCTCGCCGATCTCCCCCTCGTAGAACGCCCGTGCGCCCTGCTCGCCCAGTAGCCGCAAGGTGCGTGCAGCATCGGCGAAGACGAATTTCTCGCCGGTTCGCGGTGCCCGGCCGCCGGGCATGAAGGCCTCGGCGAAGCCAGGCTGACCACGCAGATCGGGAACCGCCGCCGCCCATTTGTGGGCAACGATGGGGGCGATGCTGATGCCCCGCTCGGCCACCTCGGCAGCCGGCGCCAGCACCTCGGCGAACGACCGCTTGCCGAAGCGCTCGTGCAGCGCGGCCCAACCGGCCACCGCACCAGGTACCGTTATCGAATCCCAGCCACGCACCGGGCGCTTCGCGTGGCCCTTGCCATCCTCACCGTGGCGCTGGCGGAAATACTCGGGTGTCCAGGCGGCGGGTGCCGTGCCCGAGGCGTTCAGACCCTGCAGCGACTGGCCGTCCCAGACCAGGGCGAAGGCGTCGCTACCCAGGCCGCAGGATACCGGCTCGACCACGGTGAGCATCGCCGCTGCGGCGATTGCCGCGTCCACCGCGTTGCCGCCGGCCAGCAGCAGGCGCAGGCCTGCCTGGGCCGCGAGAGGGTGCGAAGTCGACACCACGTTGCGAGCGAACAACGGAATGCGGATCGACGGATAAGGGTTGTGCCAGTCAAAGGACATCGGGTTCTCCATCAGTGTTTACGGGACCGGACAGCGCCCGGCTCCCAGAAGATCACACGGCGTTGCAGCCAGCGCACGGTCTGCGCACCGCACAGACCGATCAGCGCCAGCAGGATGACACCGGCGAACATGGTCGACAGGCTCATGCTCACCGAGCTGGACGCGATCAGATAACCCAGGCCACGCTGGGCGGAAAGGAACTCGCCGACTACCGCACCGATCAGCGCCAGCGACACGCCGATCTGCAAGCCGGCGAACACCTCGCCCGCCGCGGCAGGAAACTTCACGTGGATCAGCAGGTAGAGCCGCGACGCGGAAAACGAACGGCAGGCGTCGAGCAATTCGGGGTCGGTACGCCGAATGCCGTTCACCGTATTGACGAACAGCGGGAAGAAGCAGACCAGCGCCACTAGCACGATCTTCGAGGCCATGCCGAAGCCGAACCAGACCAGAATGATCGGCCCCAGTGCGACCTTGGGCGTTGCCTGCAGGCCGATCAGCAAGGGATACACGAAGCGCTCGAAGGTTTCCGACTCGGCCAGCAAGGCGCCCAGGACGATCGCCAGCAGGCAGCCGATCACGTAACCGCTGAGGGTTTCACCCAGGGTGACGCCGATGTGCGGCCACAGGCTGCCATCGGCAAAACCGCCCGCCAGCGCCTGATAGACCGTCAGCGGCGCAGGCAGCAGATAGTCGGGAATCTCGAGCAGGCGCACGGACAGATCCCAGATCAGGATCAGCACCGCCAGGCTGGTCAGTGGATAGAGCACGGGAAGCAATCTACGCATGGGTGAAGTGCCTTCGCAGGTGTTGGCAGAGCGCGATGAACGCCGGGTCGGCCAGGGTTTCCAGGGTGCGCGGGCGCGGCAGCGTGATCGCCACCTCGTCGATGATGCGCCCGGGGCGCGGCGACATGACCAGCACCCGGTCCGCGAGAAACACCGCCTCCTGAATGCTGTGGGTGATGAACAGCACCGATTTTCGCTGCTGGCTCCAGATGTGTTGCAGCTCCAGGGTCAGTGCCTCCCGTGACAGGGCATCGAGGGCGGCGAACGGCTCGTCCATCAGCAGCAGTTGCGGATCGTGCAACAGCATGCGAGCGATCCCGACACGCTGCTGCATGCCCCCGGAGAGTTCGAACGGGTAGTCGTTGGCGAACGGGCCGAGGCCGACCAGCTCGAGCAGCGCCGTCGCCCGCTGGCGAGCCTCGTCTATGGGCAGGCCCAGGGTCTGTTGACGTTTCAGCGCGAGCCGCGTTGCCGCGAGAAATCTCGCCAGGCTAGGCGGAGGGCGCAGGTAATGGTTGTTCCCTTGCCAAGTCCTCCAACAACGCATGGCGAGATTTCCCGCGCAACCCGCAGGGCCGGGCCCGTTTTGCCGCGATGCGGCGTTTCTCGCCGGCTCATTTAGCCCGCTAAACTTCTCGGCTCGTGCCTTGCCTCGCGGCAAAACGGGCTCCGGCGCGGTCGTGCGTGAAACGTCAACAGACCCTAGGGTGCGTGCCGGCAGCAGCACGTTGTTCAGCACGGTTTTCCAGGGCAGCAGATTGGGCTTCTGGAATACCACGCCGGTATGCCGGCCAGGGCCTTCTATCGCCTGCCCGGCGACCACCACCCGCCCTTGGCTGGCGTCGAGCAAGCCTGCCGCCAGTTTGAGGACGGTGGACTTGCCACAGCCGGAGGGCCCGAGCACCGCGACGAACTCCCCGTCGGCGATGCTCATGCTCACGTCGGCCAGGGCCTGAATCTCTCCGCGACGGGTCTGGTAGGTCAGCCCCACCGCCTGCAGGGTCAGGGCCGCGCTCATGGCTGCATCTCCCGTGCAGGCAGCGCATCGGCCAGGAACTTCAGCACGGCCTGCCAGCTCTCGCGGTTGGCACGGGCATTGGCTGCCGGGGTGCCGCCACCACTGATCAGCACACCGGCGACCGGATGAACCTTGGCGATCTGCGTGGTGGGCACGCAGGGAAAGCCGATGGCGTGACCTGCCCCTTCATTGCGCGCATGGGTGACCGGCCAGGCATGCCCTGCCGCCTGCAGTTCGGCCTGAATACGCTCGCTGTAAGCGCTGGACGGCCAGAAACCATCGTCGCTCCCCGAGATGAGCAGGATCGGCCCTTCGATGCGCTCAACGGCGATGCGTGCCGCCGCGACGCTGGCTGCATGGGATTCCACTGCCACGAAGGCCGGCGCCTGGCGAATCGCCGCCCCGGGTTCGGGGGGCTGGTCGAAGGCACGCCAGTCGGCCGCGGGGTTGTCCCTCCAGACATTACGCAGCGGCTGGCCACGCCATGTCCATGCGTCAGCATCGCGTGGCTGTTCCGGGCGCCCTGCCCGCAAGGTGCCGTGGATCACCGCGCTCGGCACGTAGCCGATCACCGCGGATACCAACTCGGGAAAGGTCGCCCCCAGCAGCAATGCCAGCTCACCGCCACGCGACAGCCCGGCGACGGCGATGAAGCCATGCCGCGGCTGCAGCTCGCGCCGCGCCCAGAGCAGTGCCTGCTCGAAGTACTCCAGCGGCGTGTCGGAAATATGCTCGGGCCGCCCCGGCGCCTTGAAGAAGGCCAAAGCCAGTGCCGCATAGCCATGGGCGGCATACAGCGCCGCACGTTGCTCGGGCGTGCCGCCACCGGAGCCATTGAGCACGACCACCAGGGGATGGGGGCCATCGCCGGCTGGGCTGAACAGGGTTGCGGAAAGTCCCTCATCGCGGATTTCACGGCGGCTCACCCCGGGGACGAGAAAGCGCTGGGTGAGCGTGGCCGAGGCGCTGCCGCCCGCTGCATCGCCTATCTGCAAGCGAATCGACAAGGGGTCCAGCCCCTCGCTGGCTTGCGGCCTGTGGGGCGGGCTCAGCTGGCGCAACGCCCACACCGGCGCCAGCGCCTCCAGCTCGCGCCAGTCGCCAGCAAGGGGCACTTGGGCATCGATATCCAGCACGCCGTCGGCAGCGAGTTCGAAGCTGGCCTCGCTCTGCCACAGACTGCCATCGGGATGTTCCAGGGTCGCCGTCAGATGCGCCACACCCGCGCTCAACCCCAACACCCGAACGCGCCGAGGCTGGTCGATCAGCCCATCGGCAATGTCGATTTCGAACGCGGGGGTCATTTCGCCGCCTCCGCACGCTTGCGCAGCGCGTCACGGTCGAAATCGTTGAAGGCGGGTACGAACTCGTTGGAGAACACCTGCTCCACCGGCACCTCGGCACTGGGGAACTCGCCCGCCTCGGCCATGGCCTTCACCGCAGCGCGAATCGCCTGCAGGTCATAGTGCCCCGGTACACGCGGGCTGCCATCCGGGAAATACAGGGTGCGCTGCAAGCGGCGAGCGAGCAGCGTCTTGGCGTCTTCGAGGCCCTTGCCCTGGGCATCGGCAGGCTTGCTTTCAGGGTGCTGGCGCCAGAATGCCTGGACGCAGAACGCCGGGTTCACCTCGCACACGAACTGTGCCTCGGTATAGGCGCGGCCGAAGCGGCGGATCAGATCGGGGTTGTCGTTGAAGGTGTCCTGGTGAGCAATGAAGCCGTTGCCGGGGTTGTTCTGAAACACCTCGGGGTACTGGATGCGCCGGATCGGCGTACCGGAAAGCTCCAGCATGTCACCCCAGCTGTTGTTGAAGTTGAGCGCATCCACCTGGCCGCTGCGCAGCGCCTGAAAACCCGCGCCGAGCGCGCCGACGGCGACGAATTCGACGTTCTTGCCGGGTTCCAGGCCGGCGACGCGCAGGGCGGCGCGGCTGTTCGGCAAGGTGCCCCAGGTCAAGGCACCGACCCCGATTTTCTTGCCCGCGAGATCCTCCAGCGTCTTGATCGGCGAATCGGCGAGTACCTGGTATTCCAGGGTCTGGCTGGGAACGCCATTGTAGAAATAGCGCAGCGGCAGCGGGTTCTTGTTGAAGTGGCTGGAGAGCACCGGTTCGGCGACCGGGAAGCCGAAGGTCACCCGTTTGCTGGCGACCTGCGGCAACAAGGCGCCAGCCCCCTGGAAGACCACGGTCTCGACGCTCAACCCCTGTTCCTTGAACAGCCCCAGTTCCCGGGCTGCGGCATATGGCGCGCCGTCATGAACGGCGGCGGGAATGGCCAGGGCGACGGTGATCTCGTCGAGGGCATGGGCGTGGCTGGCAAATGCCAGCGTCAGGGGCAGCAATGAGCGAATGGCGAAGCGCATGGAGGCAGATCCTGGGTTGTGTTGAAAGTCAGATGGGTTGGCGCTCCAACGCTCCGGTGGTCCGGCCACTGTCCTGGAGGTTTTGCCGAGCCTTGTCGAGCAAGGCCTTGCGGTCGATCTTGTGGGTGGAAGCAAGCGGCAAGGTGTCGACGAACCACACCCGGCGCGGGTGCTGATAGGCCGGCGCGTGCTCCAGGGAAAAGGCCTTGATCTCGGCCTCGCTGGCCTGGCTGCCTTGGCGCCGCACGACGAAAGCCATGGGTTTGAACCCTTTGATCTCGTCCTCGACCGGCACCACGCAGGCCTGCTGCACCCCGGGGTGACGTTCGAGCAGCTTTTCCACCTCACCGGGATAGATGTTCTCGCCACCGCTGACGAACATGTCGTCGCGGCGGCCAACGAAGGTATGGAAACCCTCGGCATCGCGGCGGAACACGTCGCCCGTCACGTAGAAGCCGTCGGCCGTGAAGGGTGCGGCCAGGTCAGGCCGGTTGTGGTAGCCGGACATCAGCCCGGGGCTCTCCAACTCGAGCACGCCCTCATCCGCCAGCAGCCCTGCCTCATCGCGCAGGCGCAGTTGCACGTCCGGGTGAGCATGCCCCACCGATAGCACCGGGCTGGCCAGCCCCTGGGGGTGGGCGCCGAAGACCACCGGACCACCTTCGGTGGTGCCGTAGGCATTGATGATCCGCGCATTCGGCAGCAGCCGGTGGATCTGTTCGAGCAGGCTCGCACTCACCGGCGCCGAGCCCATGCGCACCACCCGCACGGATGACAGGTCGGCGCGCTCCAGCAGCGCCTGCTCGCGCAGCATCATGGCGATCATCGGCGGCACGGCGGTCAGCCAGGTACAGCGGTAACGCTGGATCGCCTCGATATAGGTGACGGCACTGAACTGCGGCAGCAGTATCGCGGTGGCACCACTGGCCAGGACGAGCAGCGCCAGCGCCAGCGCATTCATGTGGTACAGCGGCGCCGCGATCAGCGCACGCTCGTCAGCCAGCGGGGTGGCCTGCAATCGGGTGCGCACGATCCACAGGTGAGCGCGGTGGCTGAGCACCACGCCCTTGGGCTTGCCAGTGGAACCCGAGGTGTAGAGCATCATCGCCGGCTCGTCACCGAGCGGCTGGAAGGCTTGCAAAGGCCCTGGCCGGGCGAAAGCCGCCAGCTCATCCGCCTCCAGCGATACGCGCGGCATGTCGGGGGCTGCATCTCGATGCGGCGCGTCGCAGAACAGCAGGCGCGCGCCACTGTCGGCGATCACATAGTCGACCAGCGCCCTGGGGAATCGGTGATTGACCGGCACGGCGACCAGCCCGGCGCGCATGATGCCGAGCACGGCCGCGATGCAGGCCACCGAGTTGAAGGTCAGCAAGGCAATGCGCTCCCCCTGGACGAAGCCCCGGGCCAGCAGCGCACGGGCAATGCCATTGGCCAGCTCGTCCAGTTCACGGTAGGTGCAGCGCGACTCGTTCAACTGGCTGTCGAGGCCGATGAACGCCAGTCGCTCGCCCGGACTGTCGGGGCCGATCACACTGCCCAGATTGGCGATCTGCGCATTCATACCAGGCACTCCAGCACGGTGGCGAAGCCCGGGATGACGATGGTGACCCGATCGGCCTCCTGCCGATGGGGCAAGCCGAGACCCGTGGCGCGGCGTGCCAGGTCTAGCGGGTCGCCACCACGCAGGCCGATGGAAACGAAGCGCTCGGCCCGCTCGTGCTCGCCCTCCGCGACCAGCACACCCCTGGTACGCCACTCCGCCTTATCGATGACCTCGACGCTGAATCGTCCGTCGAAACGCCCCAGGCGCTCGAACGCCTGGCGTGTCTGCTCGGGTTGCTCGCTGACTACCGTCAGCCGCTCGATGCGCTGAATGCCATTGGCGTGGCCCAGCCACTCGGGCCGCCAGACCAGTTCCGGTGTCTGGTGATGGCAGAAGTAGACCCGGCCGGCGGCGAACTGCCCAGGCACCAGCCGGACGGTACCGAAGCGAGCTTCAAGAGAGGCCCCATCGACCTCCACCGGTCTGGAGAAATGCTGTACCGGCTGGACCAGAAAGCCGGCCTGCACCAGCGCTGCATGGGTGGCGCGGGGGTCGTCACTGGCCAGTACCAGGCCGTCGATACCAGGTGGGCTGTCGAGGATTTCCTGGCGCAGACGCTCGCCTCCGGCCGGTAGCCCGATCAGCTCCAGGTAGCCCTCGTCGAACATGATCAGGTTGTTGATCGAGCCGAGTGAGTGATGGCCACGGGGCGTGAGCGTGAAGCCCAGGCCCGCGAAGACGCCTGCCGCCGCATCGAGATCGAAGCGCGCGTTGATGACCAGGTGGTCCAGTGCCGCACTCATGGGATCACACCTTCGGGGCAGGCGTGGAATAGACGCCGCGGCCGCTGGCGACCAGATGGCCTTCGCCATCGAAGACCTGTGCTTCGGCCACCGAGAACTGCTTGCCGAACTTGATGACGGTGCCCGTGGCGCGCAGATCGCACTTGGCTGGCCGGTGGTAGTCGACACGCAGGTCGATGGTCGGCACGCCTTTGCCGGTTCTGGACACCAGCGCCCAGTCCGCGGTCAGGTCGACCAGCGCCGCGAGTATGCCGCCGTGGGTATAGCCACCCTCGACATTCACCACCCATTCTTCGCGCCATTTTGCGCTGAGCTCGATGCTGCCCTCGCCCACCGCCAGAACCTGCAGGCCCAGCCATTGGTGATAAGGGCCCTTGAGCAGTCTGGCCTGGATATCGGCAACGCTCGGAAGTGTCGTTTCGGTCATGAGATCAATCCTGTTGAGTTGTTTCGGAGGCGCTGCAATCGCCCGCAAAACGGACGATTGCACGGTACGGGTCGCTGCAAGCCGGTCAGGGCGTGACGACCACCTTGCCCAGCACTTCGCGATCACGGATCAGCGCCAGGCCTTCGGCGGCCTGTTCGAGGGGCAGTACGCGGTCGATGATCGGGTCGATCCGGCCTTCGGCGATCAGGTCGAGGAGCCCGACCAGGTTGTCTTCGTAGAAGCTGTTCGAGCCTTTGATGTTGAGTTCGAAGCTCCAGACGTAGCGCAGGTCTTCCTTGGGGTCGTGGCCGGCGGTAGCGCCGCACACCAGCAGCGTGCCGCCGCGCTTGATGCACTTGAGCGATGGCAGCCAGGTGTCGCCACCAGTGAAGTTGATCACCACGTCCACGCCGCCTTCGTAGTTGCGGCGCTGCGGCTTGCCGTACTGGCCGATGGCCCACTTGGAGAAGTCGGTATCGCGGTAGTTGATGACGTGGTCGGCACCCAGGGCCTTGAGGCGCTCGCCCTTCTCGTCGCTGCCCGCACAGGCGATCACCTCGGCGCCCAGCAGTTTGGCGAGAATCACGCAGGCGGTTCCCACGCCACCGCTGGCACCGAGGATCAGCACGCGGTCCCTGGCCTTCACGGTGTTATGGGTAATCAGCATGCGGTGGGCGGTGCCATAGGCCACCGGCAAGGCCGCCGCCTGCTCGAAACTCACGGCATCGGGCAGACGGATCAGCTGTCGTGCATCGACCAGGGCATACTCGGCCATGCCGCCGTCGACCATCTCGCCCATCAGACCGACGTCGGGCTTGAGCGGGTTGATCAGCACGCGGTCACCGACCTTCCAGCCCTCGACACCTTCACCCAGCTCGCTGATGGTGCCGGCCAGATCCAGGCCGATGATCACCGGCAGCGGCACCTTGATGCCGGGCATGCCCTTCACCGTGAATACATCGTGGTAATTGAAGGACGATGCGCCAACGCGAATTACCACGTGTCCGCTGCCCACTGCCGGTATCGGCTTGTCGGTGACGACGCGCAACTGGTCGAGGTCGCCGTGTTCGTCGAGTACCAGGGCTTTCATGGTCTTGCTCACAGTCGCTGTCTCCGTGATTACTTGATGTGTTTGGCTTGGGTGTAGGGTTCGGTGGCGAACAGGTCGTCCTTGAGTTCGCCCTTGATCAGGCCGCCGTCGACGAATACCTGGTGCTGACGGCGCAGGGTCTCGATGTCCGCCGGCTCGAAGGCGATGCGGTTCATGGCATCCCACTGGCCGACGTACACGCGGGCATCCTGCTCGGGCAGGTTGGCGCTCTTGCGCAGGATGCGGACGACTTCATCCGGGTTCGCCTTGCCCCAGGCGAGCGTGTCGCGCAGGCCGGCGATGACCCGGGCGACAACCTCCGGCTTGTCGTCGACCAGCTTGGCGGCCACCGTGCCGACGCCGATATACGGCACCGCATCGGCGTGCGTGAGGGTCTTCCATTCCTCGGCGAAGCTGCCCAGGCGCTTGACCTTCAGCTCGTCTTCGAGCTGGGCGATGGTGACCGAACGCAGGGCCGCGCCATCCACCTGTTTCTGCGCCAGGAACTGCGCCAGACGCGACTCGTTACCGCCGACCAGGGAGAAGTCGTTGGTCTGGATGCCATGGTTGCCGGCCAGCACGGCGCCGGCGATCACCGCCACCGAAGAGCCTGCCGGCGACATGCCGATCTTCTTGCCCTTGAGCTCGGCCAGCGAGGTGATCGGCGAATCGGCCGGTACCACGAACTGCACGTCGGCCGGCTGGGTCACTGCGAAGATCCGGATCGGCACACCTTCGGCCGCCGTCGAGAACACCCCGGCCAGCGGTGCGCCGAACGCCAGGTCGATGGAGCCGGCTGCCAGTGCGCGGATCGGCGCATTGACGTCGGGGAAGTGCACGAATTCGGCGTCGATGCCGCGTTCGGCGAGGAAATCCTTGGATTCGAGCACCGAGCCGTAGCCCAGGCTCACACCGCTGGTCCAGTAACCGATACGGACCTTGTCCGCCGAATGGGCAGCAAAAGGCAGTACCGCGGTCGCGGCCAGGGCGGCGACGGCAATCAACTTACGCATGGATTGATCCTTGAGAGGTTAAGTAAACGAGGGTCAGCTAGGGGGTTTTCCAACGAAACAGCCGGCGTTCGAGGGGCTTGAGCACCCCCGCTTCAAGCGCCAACATCAGGGCGACCAGCAGCAGGGTCCAGGCGAACACCTGGTCGCTCTGCACCAGGTCCGCCGCCTGACGCAGGCGATAGCCGATGCCATCGGAAGCGCCGAGCGTCTCGGCCACCAGCGATACCCGCCAGCCGAAGCCGAACGCCAGGCGGGCACCGGAAAAGAAGTACGGCAGGATGCTCGGCAGCGAGATCTTCAGCAGGATCTGCAGCCGCGACAGGCGAAACGAGTGCGCCAGTTCCACGTATTGCCGCTCCACCGTCTTCGCCCCCTGCCAGACGTTGGTGAGGATCAGCGGCATGGCGGTCATGAACACCACGAACACCGTGGTGGCGTCGGAGATGCCGAACCAGATGATGGCGAAGATCGCCCAGATCGCCGACGACACGGTGTTGAACACCGACAGCACCGGCTCGAAGAAGCGCGCCAGTGCGGGGCTGCTGCCGAGCGCCAGGCCCAGCGGCGTGCCGACCAGCGTGGCCAGTGCGAAGCCGCTGAGCACCCGGCCGAGGGTGGCGCTCAGGTCATGCACGAAGGTGTCGCTGTGCAGCAGGTTGCCCAATGCCGTAAGGACCTTTTCCGGCCCGGGCAGCACGAACGATGGCAGGCGACCTGCGGCGTACCACCAGAGCAGGCCGACCACGGCGATCAGCGCGAAGCGTTGCAGGGCGAGACTGGAAAAGCGCTTGGCGGTCTCCATGTCAGACCTCCAGACGCAGGCGACGAACCTGTTCGTTGACGGCAGGCTCGGTGGGCACCCGTGGGCGCGGCAAGGCCATTGGATGGATGGCGCGAATGCGGCCCGGGCGTGGCTCCAGCACCACCACCCGGTCGGCCAGGACCACGGCCTCCTCGACATCATGGGTGACGAACAGCACCGTCATGCCGGTGAGCGCCTGCAGACGCAGTAGCTCGTCATGCATCTGGCTGCGGGTGTGCGGGTCGAGCTTGGAAAACGGTTCGTCCATCAGCAACACCTGGGGGTTCACCACCAGGCTGCGCGCCAGAGCGACCCGGCTGCGCATGCCGCCGGACAACTGATGCGGCCAGGATTTCGCGAAGGCCTCGAGGCCCACCAGGCGCAGCGCCTCGGCAACCCGCTGGGCACGCTCGGCCTTGCCGACGCCACTGCCCTCCAGCCCGAAGGCGACGTTGGCCTGCACGCTGCGCCAGGGCAGCAGGCGGTCCTCCTGGAACATGTAGGCGATGCGCCGCCAGTCGCTGAAAGCGCTCGCGGCCTCGCCAAACAGACTCAACCGGCCCCGATCCTGGGCGAGCAACCCGGAAACGATATTGAGCAAGGTGCTCTTGCCACACCCCGAAGTGCCCAGCAGCGCGACCACTTCGCCCTGCCCCACCTCGAAGGAGATATCGCGCAGCACCTCGAGAGCGTCGAAGCGCTTGCCGATACCCTGCAAGGTGATCGCCGACACCGCGAGATCCTGCTGCAGTGCGGCATTCATCGGGCGAACCTCGCCGCCAGCAACGGCAGCGATGCGCCGGCTTCGCTGAGGCTGGCATAGACCTTTTCCAGGGTCATGGCCTGGAAGGTTTCGATATGCCGGCGAGCGATCAGCTCGGCGCGCTTGCCGTCGCCCTCCTCGAACGCGGCGATCATGGCGTTGTGGTCGTGCTTGATCTCCGGCTTGGTGCCCTGAACGTTGAACCCCAGCGCCACCAGTCGCGTCATCTCGTCCATCAGGCCGGACAACGTACGCAACAGGCGCTCGTTGCCGGCGGCCCGGGCGATCTCCAGGTGAAACGCCTTGTTGGCGTCCATGAATACATCGATCTGATCAGGCAGGGAGACCGGATGGCGAACCCGGCAGGCCGCCTCCAGCTCCCGCAGGCGCTCGATGTCCACGCGCCCGACCGCCAGGCGCGCCGCCAGCGGCTCGAGCTGCACGCGCAGGGTGAAGACTTCCTCGACGTCCTTCACGGTGACCGGCGCTACCTGGTAACCCTTGCGCGGCAGCGAACGGACGAAGCCCTCGTGGGACAAACGCGTCAAGGCGATCCGACAACTGCTCTTGCCGATCGCGTACAGCTCCATCAGGCCGGGCTCGGTGATCAGCGCCCCCGGATTCAGGCGGCACGACAGGATGTCACGACGGATCCGCCCATAGGCGGCATCGCCCTGGTTGGCGGCATCCAGCGTACGATCGGCGGGGGCGATGGACAGAGACATTCGGCAGCCTTGGCAAAAACGGTGAGCAGCTCACAGAGAGGTTCTGCGATGCCTACGAATGGCCGTTAAGCTAGACCAGAACAGGCGGATTTCGAACGAATTTATTCCGCTAAACATAGAGGCTGCAGGAATAGACTAAGCAGCTCAAGAAAACTTTAATGCATAAAGACTCAAGTGCCATGCCGCCTGGGCCGGGCCTTTGGACGTTATTCGCCAGGCGTTTTCCCAAGCGCTGGCCAACGCCGCCGACACCAAGCCAGGTGCGTGGGAATCACCAAATCGAATGCAATTTCTACCGGGCGGGCGGCCTGCCAGCAACGCCTCTGCGGTCTTCGGCGAGCCCGACCACCATCGCTCCCGCTGCGCAACGCGCAGCACTGCCCTTGTCGGCTGTGCTGGCCGGCAAGTCCAGTCGAGGCGCTGGAGAAGCCAGGGCATACGCTGAGCGCCGCATCGTCGACATTGGCACACAGCGAACGCCCTGCTGCTTCCCTCGCAACCAGAACGCCTGGACGACCAACAGACGAGCGGCCTGCATCATCAGTGGCCCCGCACCTGAAAGCGCTGGGTATTCGCTACCGCCCTCCGTACAATGCGCGCCACACTTACGAAACCCTGTGCCTAATGGCAGGGATGGTTCCAGCCTTCATCGCCAGGCAGTTGTGCCACTGAGCACAGATCTTGCTGGATCGCCACGCCCGATGGATTGATGGCGAAGGCAACTGGGCAGCGTTGAGCGAACCAAGCACTGCCCCAAAAACAAACCCACCCCTTTGAAACATGCGAGATAGACAGCTTTGATTTCCACCGCAAATATCACCATGCAGTTCGGTGCCAAGCCGCTGTTCGAGAACGTGTCCGTCAAGTTCAACAACGGCAACCGCTACGGCCTGATCGGCGCCAATGGCTGCGGCAAGTCGACGTTCATGAAGATCCTCGGTGGCGACCTCGATCCCTCCGGTGGCCAGGTCATGCTCGAGCCGAACGTGCGTCTCGGCAAGCTGCGCCAGGATCAGTTCGCCTACGAGCAATTCAACGTGATCGACACGGTGATCATGGGCCACGAGGAGCTGTGGAAGGTCAAGGCCGAGCGTGACCGCATCTACTCGCTGCCGGAAATGAGCGAAGAAGACGGCATGAAGGTCGGCGAACTCGAAGGTGAGTTCGCCGAGATGGACGGCTATACCGCCGAATCCCGCGCCGGCGAGCTGCTGCTCGGCCTGGGCATTCCGTTGGAGCAGCATTTCGGCCCGATGAGCGAAGTCGCTCCCGGCTGGAAGCTGCGCGTGCTGCTGGCCCAGGCGCTGTTCTCGGACCCGGACGTGCTGCTGCTCGACGAACCGACCAACCACCTGGACATCAACACCATCCGCTGGCTGGAAACGATTCTGACGGCGCGTAACAGCACCATGATCATCATTTCCCACGACCGCCACTTCCTGAACGCGGTCTGCACCCACATGGCGGATCTCGATTACGGCGAGCTGCGCCTGTTCCCGGGCAACTACGACGAGTACATGACCGCGGCGACCCAGTCGCGCGAGCAGCTGCTGGCCGACAATGCCAAGAAGAAGGCGCAGATTTCCGAACTGCAGAACTTCGTCAGCCGCTTCTCCGCCAACGCCTCGAAAGCCAAGCAGGCCACCAGCCGTGCCAAGCAGATCGACAAGATCCAGCTGGCCGAGGTCAAACCGTCGAGCCGGGTCAGCCCGTTCATCCGCTTCGAGCAGACCAAGAAGCTGCATCGCCAGGCCGTGACCATCGAACAGATGTCCAAGGGCTTCGATGGCAAGCCGCTGTTCAAGAACTTCAGCTTCACCGTCGAAGCCGGCGAGCGCGTCGCGATCATCGGCCCCAACGGTATCGGCAAAACCACCCTGCTGCGCACCCTGGTCGGTGAGCTGAGCCCGGACGCCGGCGCGGTGAAGTGGACGGAAAGCGCCGAGGTGGGTTACTACGCCCAGGATCACGCCCACGACTTCGAGGACGACGTGAGCCTGTTCGACTGGATGGGTCAGTGGACCCAGGGCGAACAGGTCATCCGCGGCACACTGGGCCGCATGCTGTTCTCCAACGACGAGATCCTCAAGTCGGTGAAAGTGATCTCCGGGGGTGAGCAGGGCCGCATGCTGTTCGGCAAGCTGATCCTGCAGAAGCCCAACGTGCTGGTGATGGACGAACCGACCAACCACCTGGACATGGAATCCATCGAAGCGCTCAACCTGGCACTGGAAAACTACCCGGGCACGCTGATCTTCGTCAGCCACGACCGCGAGTTCGTCGGCTCCCTGGCCACGCGCATCATCGAGCTGTCGGACAACGGCGTCACCGACTTCAGCGGCACCTACGACGACTACCTGCGCAGCCAGGGCATCATCGTCTGATCGTCTGAACCGGCACGACCAGAAGCCCCGTCATCTCATGGATAGCGGGGCTTCTTTGTTTGATGATCGTGGATGCATATCGTCGCAGCGCAATCCGCTCCACATGGCGCGAGCGGTCCACAAAGCGCAGGGTGGATGACGCCTTATCCATCCACCACCCAGATACCGAACGGTGGACGGATAAGGCGCCGTCCACCCTACACAGCCTGTGATATCCGGGAAATGCTCCCACATGTAATGACGCTGGAACCAGGCTACGGACTCCAGATACAAAAACGCCGCTCGGATGAGCGGCGTTTTGCGTTGCGGCTAACGGATCAGGCAGAGAGCTCGACCAGCAGCTTGTTCAGGCGCTGCACGTAGGCGGCCGGGTCTTTCAAGCTGTCGCCTGCAGCCAGGGCGGCCTGGTCGAAGAGGATGTGCGACAGGTCGCCGAAACGGTCTTCGTCCGGCTCGGCATCCAGCTTCTCGATCAGCGGGTGGTTCGGGTTGAATTCGAAGATCGGCTTCGAATCCGGCACCTTTTGACCACTGGCCTCGAGAATCTGGCGCATCTGCAGACCCAGGTCCTGATCACCGATGGCCAGGATGGCTGGCGAATCGGTCAGGCGATGGGAGACGCGAACCTCCGCGACCTGCTCACCCAGCGCGCCTTTCAGACGCTCGACCAGACCTTCCTTGCTCTTGGCGACTTCTTCCTGGGCCTTCTTGTCCTCTTCCGAGTCCAGCGAGCCCAGATCCAGGTCGCCGCGGGCCACATCGATGAACGACTTGCCGTCGAATTCGGTGAGGTAGCTCATCAGCCACTCGTCGATACGGTCGGTGAGCAGCAGCACTTCGATGCCCTTCTTGCGGAAGACTTCCAGGTGCGGGCTGTTCTTGACCTGCGCGTAGGATTCGCCGGTGAGGAAGTAGATCTTGTCCTGGCCTTCCTTGAGACGGCCGATGTAATCGCCCAGGGAAACGCTCTGCTCACCCTCGCCTTCGGCAGTGGAGGCGAAGCGCAGCAGGCCGGCGATCTTCTCCTTGTTGGCGAAGTCTTCCGCCGGACCTTCCTTGAGGACCTGGCCGAAGTTCTTCCAGAACGCCTTGTATTGCTCGGGTTCGTTCTTGGCCAGCTTCTCCAGCATGTCCAGCACGCGCTTGGTCAGTGCCGACTTCATGGAGTCGATCACCGGGTCCTTCTGCAGGATCTCGCGGGAGACGTTCAGCGACAGGTCGTTGGAGTCGACCACACCCTTGATGAAGCGCAGGTACAGGGGCAGGAACTCGTCCGCCTGGTCCATGATGAACACGCGCTGCACATAGAGCTTCAAACCACGCGGTGCCTCACGCTGGTACAGGTCGAACGGCGCACGGCCGGGCACGTACAGCAGCGAGGTGTATTCCAGCTTGCCTTCGACCTTGTTGTGGCTCCAGCTCAGCGGATTGTCGTAGTCGTGGGAAACGTGTTTGTAGAATTCCTGGTACTGCTCGTCGGTGACCTCGGTGCGCGGACGCGTCCACAGCGCGCTGGCGCGGTTGACCACTTCCCACTCGGGTTCGGCCGGCTTGTCCTTGTCCTCGCCGTGGAACTCCTTGGGCAGTTCGATGGGCAGGCCGATATGGTCGGAGTATTTCTTGATGACGTTGCGCAGGCGCCAGCCGTCGGCGAACTCTTCTTCGCCGCTCTTGAGATGCAGGACGATGCGGGTACCGCGCTCGGCTTTCTCGACGGTGGCGATCTCGAAGTCACCCTCGCCCTTGGAGGCCCAGTGCACCCCTTCGCCCGCCGACAGACCGGCACGCCGGGTGAACACTTCGACCTTGTCGGCAACGATGAATGCCGAGTAGAAGCCCACGCCGAACTGACCGATCAGGCTGGAATCCTTCTTCTGGTCGCCGGAGAGGTTCTTCAGGAAGTCGGCGGTGCCGGACTTGGCGATGGTGCCGAGGTGGGCGATGGCCTCTTCACGGCTCATGCCGATGCCATTGTCGTCGAGAGTGACGGTCCTGGCGTCCTTGTCGAAGCTCACACGGATCTTCAGCTCGGCGCCGCCCTCGAGCAGCTCGGGCTTGGCCAGCGCCTCGAAACGCAGTTTGTCGACGGCGTCGGAGGCGTTGGAGATCAACTCGCGCAGGAAGATTTCCTTGTTGGAATACAGCGAGTGGATCATGAGGTGCAGCAGTTGCTTTACCTCGGTCTGGAAGCCCAGGGTTTCTTTTTGAGTTTCCACACTCATGGTCATCTAACTCCACATTGATGGCTAAGCCGCAGTACGGCGGATGCTCATCAGGTGGGGGCGGGCCGGGAAAACTTCAAGTCACCGTCGATTCACTCGTCGAGCAGCTCGATATCGACGACATCCGCCGGCGACAGCGCGAAGCGCGCTTCGCCCGAACCGTTGAGACGCTGGCGCAGGATGATCTGCCCCTGCTCGTCGAGACCGACGAATTGGCCCTGGGCGGCGCTGCCCTTGTCGCTGACCACCCGCATCGGCTGGTTGACGTAGCGCTGCGGCTCGCTGAGCAGGCGCACCAGGGAAAAGTCGCGGCGTGGATCCTGCGGGGGGTCGGGCTGGCGCGGCGCAGCAGGCTGAACCGCAGTAGCGGCAGGCTCCGGAGCGAGCGCAGCCGGCAATTCGGCGAAACGGTCATCATCCACGCGCCAGCCCGTCTCAGGGTGCTTGCTCAGGCTGACCGGCAAACGCTGTTCACGGCCATCGATGCGAACACTCACGTCGAGCATCAGGTTGCTGCCGGTCAAGCTGGCAGCCGGCAACGGCGAAAGTTGCACGTCGCGGGTGGTGAAACGGCGCTGCAGGTAGTCGGTGAGGATGTAGGCCAGGGTGTCGCGCGAATCGATGCGGCGATCCACCCTGCCCTGCTGATAACGCAGGCCGTTGCGAAACACCTCGACCTTGCCGCTCAAGGTAGTCTCGAACTGCGCTGGCAGCACCAGGTGGAACTCACCCACCAGGCGATTGGGTGCCTCGGGCTGCAGATCCAGATGCAGGGTATAGCCACCCTGGAGCTGACGTGCTTCGGGCAGATCCTGGTCGGGCAGCAGCCAGTTGAGCTCGATCTCGGGCAACGGCCCCTGGTCGCCCGGCAGCACATCCAGGCGCAGGCCATCTACCGCGGGCGGCAGGCCACGGATGATCAGCTCGCGACGGGCGAAGAAGTCCTGGCCCTCACGCAGGCTGAGCACACCGTCGGTCAGTTCGCCTTCCAGGGGCACGAACGGTTCACCGTTGAGCTGGCCGTACAACTGGGTATGCAATTCGCCAGGCGCAGGCTTCTCGGGCGTCAGCCACTCGAGGCCGATGATGGCCTCCAGGCGCTGAGGATCCTGACCTGCCATGACCGCCAGGCCAACCACCAGCGGGATCATGCCCAGCGCGCAGCAGACCAGCGCATGCCTGGCGCGCCGCCAGTGGCATACGATGAACAGCAGCGTCAGCGGCGGCAGCAGGCACGCCCAGCCCCACAGCAGGCTGGTGGCGAAACCGCGCATCACCAGCATTACCAGGCCGACGATAATCAGCAGCAGACCGCCGAGGATCAACAACGCGTCCATTCAGTTTCCTTGGGTCAGTTACCGGCATCGCTGCCGGATACACTCATTTTCCCGTGCCCCACGGGAAGGTGCATCACATTAGTCATCGAAATGTGCGCCCTGCCGCGACGAACCGGAAATTTCCATACCGCAACGAGCCCTGAATTGGTGCTTACAGCGGTGCGTGCGGTGCGTTATCGGGCATTGAGTGGAAAGGGAATGAACTTATATCCACTTTGAAGTCTCGAAAAACCGTAATGGTATTTACCCAAAGGAGAGACACCCCCATGCAAAAATCAGTCGCCTACGCCTTCATGCTGGCTGCCACGCTGGGCCTCGCGGCCTGTGACAAGCCATCCGAAAACAAAGCACAAGACGCTCAGGAAGCTCGCAGCGAGGCTCAGGAGTCGATGAACGACGCCGCCAAGGAGAGCAACCAAGCGGCCCAGAAAGAAGCCGAGGCCGCTCAGGAGCGTGCCGAAGAGCAGCAGGAAGAGGCTCAGACCCCTCCGGCCAACACTGCACCTGCAACGCCTGCGGCTCCAGCTGCACCCGCTGATCCGGCAGCGCCGGCTCAGAAACAGCAATAAGCTGTCGTCTTCACGTTACCCGCAGCCTGCTGCGGGTAACGCGCTTCTCCCCCCACGCCCCGCTTTATCGCAATGCTGGCGCCAGCATCAACAACAGCGTGCAGCCCATCCCGATTGCCCATACCAGACTGCGCTGCCAGTGCAGATCAGCCCAGTAGAAAACCAGATAGAACACCCGCGCGATCACGAAGATCACCGCCAGCCAGTCCACCAGCCAGCCGCTGCTCTGGGTGACATGGGCCATCAAGACTCCCACTGCAAACAGCGGAAACGCCTCGAAGCTGTTCTGATGCGCGGCCAGCGCACGTGCGCCGAATCCGCTCAAGCGTGCCTGCTGTGCTCGGGGATGATGGTTGTCGTAGCGCCCACCCTCCTCTTTCATCGCCTTGGCCAGCGGCGCCTTGGCCACGAAGATCAGCACGGCGCTGATGAATATGCACCAGAACGGAATACTCATTCGGTTTTCTCCTTGGCCGGCTCGAATGTCGGCGTTTGTGTGTACACCATCACTTCCAGCACATCGGAATGGAATTCGCGTCGATACAGCACCACCACGACACCAGCGGTCACGATCATGAAGAACCAGGGGTTGATGAACCACGCCAGGGTCGCCATGCCGAAATAGTAGGCGCGCAGCCCATAGTTGAACTGGTTGGCCGCCATCGAGATGACCCGCGCGGTTCGCTCGCCGAACGCCTTGCGCTCCTGCTCGGTGACATGCCGCTCACCGATCATCGGCGCCGAACCCACCAGTACCGCCGCGAAGTTGTATTGGCGCATGCACCAGCTGAACGTGAAGAAGGCATAGACGAAGACCACGCCCAGGCACAACAGCTTGGCTTCCGACATGCCACGGCTGGCGACCTGCACGAATGGCAGGTCGGCCAACAGCGATACCGCACGATCCGACGCACCGAGCACGGTAAGGATGCCGGCCAGGATGATCAGCGTGCTGGAAGCGAAGAACGACGCATTGCGCTCGAGGTTGCCGATCACGTTGGCGTCGGCGATGCGGTTGTCGCGCAACAGCATGCGCCGCATCCAGTCCTCGCGATAGAGGTGCAGGACGCTGGCCAGGCAGGGCGTGGTGCGGCCCTTCGCGTGGGCATAGCGGGTATAGCCGCCCCAGCAGATCACGAACCAGAGAACGGCCAGTAGATGCGGCAGATAGTCTTCGCTGATGGGCATGCAAGCTCCTTGTAAGGCTGGAGCGATTATAGCCAGGCGAGATAAGAAAAAGCCGCTCATTGCAGGCTTTGTGAAAACGTAGCGAGCGAAGGTCAGGCAAGGGCTAGGCGCCCCCGCAAACCGGCGAAACGCAGCGCAGTGGAGTAACAGCCGAGGCTGGCCCACAGGGCGAACCAAGTAAGTCAAAAGCGCAGTTTACGAGCTGTAAATGAGCATTTTTACTGGGCTGGCATCCCCGCCGGTTTTAACGCCGCATGAGCGAGCGCATTAGTTTTCACACAACCTGATACGAGCGGCTTTCGATCAACCGGATATGCTCAGGCCAGCACTTCCTGCGGCTTGCCACGCAGCCAGTCGTAACCACTGGCAAGGGCCAGCATGATGGCCGCCGGCAGCAACCAGGCCAGGCCCTGCTCGGCCAGTGGCAGTTTGACCATCCACTGCGGCAGGCTGCCGTCCAGGCCGGCGGTCTTCAGGCCATCGACGATACCGAACAGCGTCGCCACCAACATCACCGGCCCGACCACACGACCGGCCGAGTTCCACAGCCCCCAGCAGAAGCTCAGGGCGATCAGCACGATGCACGGCGGGTAGATGGCGGTGAGAACCGGCACGGATATCTGGATCAGCTTGGTCAGGCCCAGGTTGGATACCAGCAGCGAGAATGCAGCGAGGATCACCACCAGGCTGCGATAGGACAAGGGCACCAGACGGCTGAAGTACTCCGCACAGGCGCAGGTCAGGCCAACCGCCGTGACCAGGCAGGCCAGGGAGATCAGTACGGCCAGGAAACCGCTGCCCAACGCCCCGAAGGTGTGCTGAACGTAGGCATGCAGCACCGCCGCGCCATTGGTGGCGCCAGCCGCGATGGCATGGCTGCCCGCCCCCAGGCGGAACAGGCTGATGTACACCAGCGCCAGGCCGACCCCGGCAATCAGCCCGGCGATGATGGCGTAACGGGTGATCAGTTGCGGCGATTCGACGCCACGGGAGCGGATGGCATTGACGATGACGATGCCGAAGACCAGCGCACCCAGGGTATCCATGGTCAGGTAACCGTTGACGAAGCCCTGGGAAAATGGCGCGGCCTCATAGGCGCCAGTCGCAGGCCCTGCTTCGCCGGGTGCCAGCACGAAGGCCGTGCCGCCGAGAATCAGCAGGGCGAGGATCTTCATCGGGCCGAGCACGCGCCCAACGGTGTCCAGCAATCGCCCCGGGTACAGGGAGACGCCCAGCACGATCACGAAATACACCAGGCTGTAGATGAACAGGGCCAACGGGCTTTCGCCGGTCAACGGCGCCAGACCCACCTCGAAGGACACCGTGGCGGTTCGCGGCGTGGCGAACAGCGGGCCGACCGCCAGGTAGCAGACCGTACCCAGCAGCACACCGGCAGCCTTGCCGATCGGACTGCTCAGCGCGTCCATGGCACCACCGACCTTGGCCAAGGCGATCAGGGTGATCACCGGCAGACCGACTGCAGTGATCAAGAAGCCCAGCGCGGCCAGCCACACGTGGGGACCGGCCTGCATGCCGACGATGGGCGGGAAAATAATGTTGCCGGCCCCGACGAACAGGGCAAACGTCATGAAGCCCAGGGCGAGCACATCCTGGCTTTTCAGAAAAGTCATTTAAAGAAATACCACATCGCTAAATCGGAGTTGAGAGAGGGAATCCCGATGGATAGTGGGAAACGTCGTTCGCTCTCGTGGCGCGAACCTTGATTGCGGGCCCGTCTCGGGTAGAGACGAAACCTATTAGTTGCAAGGCTAATGATTTTGCCGCAACCGCCCTGCCCGTGCCAGCCCACCTGACCATTGGCTGTAAGCGGCTGTCGCCTGAACAACTTTTCCGGGCAAAAAAGAAGGCCACCCGAGGGTGGCCTTCTTCGATCAGATCAGATGGCTTACGCCTTCTTCACTTCCCAACCGGTCAGCTCGGCCAGGGCCTTGCCGATGTCAGCCAGGGAACGCACGGTTTTCACACCCGCGTCCTGCAGTGCAGCGAATTTCTCGTCTGCAGTGCCTTTGCCGCCGGAAATGATGGCGCCAGCATGGCCCATACGCTTGCCGGGAGGCGCGGTCACGCCAGCGATGTAGGAAACCACAGGCTTGGTGACGTTGGCCTTGATGTAGGCAGCCGCTTCTTCTTCAGCCGAACCGCCGATCTCGCCGATCATGACGATCGCTTCGGTCTTCGGGTCTTCCTGGAACAGCTTCAGGATGTCGATGAAGTTGGAGCCCGGGATCGGGTCACCACCGATGCCCACGCAGGTGGACTGGCCGAAGCCGGCGTCGGTGGTCTGCTTGACGGCTTCATAGGTCAGGGTGCCGGAACGCGACACGATGCCTACCTTGCCTGGCAGGTGGATGTGACCCGGCATGATGCCGATCTTGCACTCGCCCGGGGTGATAACGCCCGGGCAGTTAGGACCGATCAGGCGAACGCCCAGCTCGTCACACTTGACCTTGGCGTCGAGCATGTCGAGGGTCGGGATGCCTTCGGTGATGCACACGATCAGCTTGATGCCGCCAAAGGCAGCTTCCAGGATCGAGTCCTTGCAGAAAGGAGCCGGGACGTAGATGACCGACGCATCGGCGCCAGTGGCTTCCACGGCTTCTTTCACGGTGTTGAACACGGGCAGGTTCAGGTGGGTAGTACCGCCTTTGCCTGGGGTCACGCCGCCAACCATCTTGGTGCCGTAGGCGATGGCTTGTTCGGAGTGGAAGGTACCTTGCGAACCAGTGAAACCCTGGCAGATAACCTTGGTGTCTTTATTGATCAGGACGCTCATTACTTGCCCTCCGCAGCTTTGACGACTTGCTGAGCAGCGTCGGTCAGGCTGGTTGCCGCGATGATGTTCAGGCCGCTTTCGGCCAGGACTTTGGCACCCAGTTCAGCGTTGTTGCCTTCCAGACGGACGACAACCGGAACCTTGACGCCGACTTCCTTCACTGCACCGATGATGCCTTCGGCAATCATGTCGCAACGAACGATACCGCCGAAGATGTTCACCAGAACGGCAGCTACGTTGCTGTCGGACAGGATGATCTTGAAGGCTTCGGTCACGCGCTCTTTGGTAGCGCCGCCACCTACGTCGAGGAAGTTGGCTGGCTTGCCGCCGTGCAGGTTGACGATGTCCATGGTACCCATGGCCAGGCCGGCACCGTTGACCATGCAGCCGATGTTGCCTTCGAGCGCAACGTAGTTCAGTTCGAACTTGGCGGCATGGGCTTCACGGGCGTCGTCCTGCGACGGGTCGTGGAAAGTCTTCAGCTTCGGCTGGCGGTACATGGCGTTAGCGTCGATGTTGATCTTCGCGTCCAGGCAGTGCAGGTCGCCGTCTGCCTTGATGACCAGCGGGTTCACTTCCAGCAGCGCCAGGTCGTGATCCTTGAACAGCTTGGCCAGACCTACGAAGATCTTGGCGAACTGAGCGACTTGCTTGCCTTCCAGACCCAGCTGGAATGCCAGTTCGCGACCCTGGAACGGCTGAGCGCCGACCAACGGATCGATAGTGGCCTTGAGGATCTTCTCAGGCGTTTCGTGAGCGATCTTCTCGATGTCCACGCCACCTTCGGTGGACGCCATGAACACGATGCGACGGCTGGAGCGGTCGACTACCGCGCCCAGGTACAGCTCCTTGGCGATGTCGGTGCAGGACTCGACCAGGATCTTGGTGACAGGCTGACCATTGGCGTCAGTCTGGTAGGTCACCAGACGCTTGCCCAGCCAGTTGGCGGCGAAAGCCTTGGCGTCTTCCTTGCTCTTGACCAGTTTCACACCACCCGCTTTACCGCGGCCACCAGCGTGTACCTGAGCCTTGACGACCCACTCGGTACCACCGATCTTTTCGCAGGCCGCTGCGGCCTCTTCCGGGGTGTCTACGGCGAAGCCCTTGGATACGGGCAGGCCGTATTCAGCGAACAGCTGCTTACCCTGATACTCGTGAAGATTCATGCTTGTCTACCGTCTTCGTTTAGGTATTGCGCATCGGTGCTGCACTTGCGTGCCGCACCACCTGTGACCGCCTCGAGGCAGTCCGGCGCACATTCCGCGCATGGGCCTGAGCCCTGCGCGGGCAATACGCCGTGGTTCTGCTTCGCGAAAAATCGCCTGAACGACACCGGCCCGCAGGCCGGCACCGAACGAACGACTTCTTAGCGTTTCTTGCGGTTGGCGATGTGAATCGCGCCGCCGTTTACTGCGAGCGCTGCTTCGTGCAGGGCTTCGGACAGGGTCGGGTGCGAGAAGACCATCATGCCCAGGTCTTCGGCACTGGTGCCGAACTCCATGCCGATGGCGCCTTGCTGCACCAGCTCCGCGGCACTCGGACCGATCACGTGTACACCCAGTACGCGATCGGTATTGGCATCGGCGATGACCTTGACGAAACCACCGGTGTCATTGGCTGCCATGGCACGGCCGCTGGCGGCGAACGGGAAGGTGCCGACATTGACGGCGACGCCCTCGCCCTTCAGTTGCTGCTCGGTCTTGCCGACCCATGCAATTTCCGGGTGGGTGTAGATGACCGAAGGGATCAGGTCATAGTTCATCTGCGCCTTGTGACCTTTGATCCGCTCGGCAACCATCACGCCCTCTTCCGAGGCCTTGTGGGCCAGCATCATGCCGCGCACCACGTCACCGATGGCGTATACGCCCGGCACGCTGGTGGCGCACTGGTCGTCGACGAAGATGTAGCCACGCTCGTCCAGGTCCACGCCGCTGTCCGAAGCCAGCAGATCGGTGGTAACCGGGCGACGGCCGACGGCCACGATCAGTTTGTCGAAAACGATCTTCTGCTCGCCTGCGGAATCGGTGTAGTTGACGGTGACCTGTTTCTTCTTGACTTCGGAACCGGTCACGCGAGCGCCCAGTTTGATGTCCAACCCCTGCTTGGTGAGGGTCTTCAGCGCTTCCTTGGCAACCGCTTCGTCAGCGGCCGGCAAGAACTTGTCCAGCGCTTCCAGCACAGTCACTTCAGCGCCCAGACGGGCCCACACCGAGCCCAGCTCCAGACCGATGACGCCAGCGCCGATGACGCCCAGCTTCTTCGGTACCGATTGGAATTCCAGCGCACCGGTGGAATCGACGATGACGTCCTGATCGACCGGAGCCGGCGGGATGTCGATCGGGCGCGAGCCGGAGGCCAGGATCACGTTGTCCGCCTCGACCACGGAGGTCTTGCCGTCCTTGTCGGTGACTTCGACTTTCTTGCCGGCCAGCAGCTTGCCATGGCCTTCCAGCAGGGTGACGCCGTTTGCCTTGAACAGGCCGGCCACGCCGCCGGTCAGGTTCTTGATGATGGTGTTCTTGCGACCGACCATGGCCGGTACGTCGATGCTCACGCCCTTGGCGCTGATGCCATGGGCGGCGAAGCCTTCGTGGGCTTCGTGGTATTTCCAGGAGCTGTCCAGCAGCGCCTTGGACGGGATACAACCGACGTTCAGGCAGGTACCACCGAGAGCGATCTTGCCGTCCTTGTCCTGGTATTTCTCGATGCACGCGGTTTTCAGGCCGAGTTGTGCAGCCTTGATGGCGGCCACGTAGCCGCCAGGGCCGGCACCGATGACTACCACGTCGAATTTCTGGCTCATAAAAGATTCCTTTTCAGCGTCAAGCTTCAAGCCTCAAGCTGCAAAACGCAGCGCTTCTACTCGAAGCGCGGCGCTTGCAGCTCAAGGCTGGTGTATTAGATGTCCAGCAGCAGACGAGCTGGGTCTTCCAGCAGGTTCTTGATGGTCACCAGGAAAGTCACGGCTTCTTTGCCGTCGATCAGGCGGTGATCATAGGACAGTGCCAGGTACATCATCGGGCGAATCACCACCTGGCCGTTCACCGCAACCGGGCGCTGGATGATGTTGTGCATGCCGAGGATCGCGGCCTGCGGCGGGTTGACGATCGGCGTCGACATCATCGAACCGAAGGTACCACCGTTGGTGATGGTGAAGGTGCCGCCCGTCATCTCTTCGATGGACAGCTTGCCGTCACGGGCTTTCTTGCCGTAGGCGGCGATACCAGCCTCGATGTCGGCCAGCCCCATCAGTTCGGCGTTGCGCAACACCGGCACGACCAGACCACGGTCGCTGGAAACGGCTACGCCGATGTCCTGGTAGCCATGGTAGACGATGTCGTTGCCATCGATCGAGGCATTGACTGCCGGCAGACGCTTCAGCGCCTCGGTGGCCGCCTTGACGAAGAAGGACATGAAGCCCAGGCGCGTGCCGTTGTGGGCTTTCTCGAACTGGTCCTTGTACTTCGAACGCAGTGCCATGATCTCGGACATGTCGACTTCGTTGAAGGTGGTCAGCATGGCCATGTTCGACTGTGCCTCGACCAGGCGACGGGCGACGGTGGCCCGTACGCGGGTCATCGGCACGCGCTTCTCGGTGCGATCGCCGGCAGCGGCGACCACCGGAGCTGCAGCAGCGGCGGGCTTGGCAGCAGGCGCGGCAGCCGGAGCGTTCTTCTTGGCGGAGGCGGCGGCAACCACGTCTTCCTTGGTCACGCGACCGCCCTTGCCGGAACCGCTGATGCTGTTCGGGTCGATGCCATTTTCCTCGGCCAGCTTGCGAGCGGCCGGCGAAAGGATCTGGTCATCGCCAGCGGCTGCGGCGGCAGGGGCTGCGGCCTGAGCCGGGGCGGCTGCGGCTTGTGCCGGGGCAGCGGCCGGAGCGGCGGCGCCGCCTTCGGTCAGTGTGCCCAGCACTTCGTTGCTCAGCACGGTATCGCCTTCGTTCTTGACGATGTCGGCGACAACGCCATCGGCCTCGGCCAGTACTTCGATCACGACCTTGTCGGTTTCGATGTCGACGATCAGCTCATCGCGCTTGACCGCTTCGCCCGGCTTCTTGTGCCAGGTGGCCACGGTGCCGTCGGCGACCGATTCGGGGAATGTAGGGGCTTTGATCTCGATAGCCATTGTGTCTTGTTCCTTAAATTCGGTTTGTTCGAGGAAGCGGCCTCGGCGGCCGCTTGCATCGCGATGGCGTTAAACGGTGAAAGCATCCTGCAGCAGTTTTTCCTGCTGTTCGGCGTGCAGCGAAGCGTAGCCACAAGCCGGAGCTGCCGAAGCATCACGCCCCGCATACTCGAGCACCAGGGATTTCTTGTGCGCCGTGGCAACACGACGCATGTGGTGCTGGCTGCAATACCAGGCGCCCTGGTTCATCGGCTCTTCCTGGCACCAGACGACATGCTTGAGGTTCTTGTAGCTGGCGAACACCTCGTTCATATCGTCTTCCGGGAACGGATACAGCTGCTCGATACGCACGATGGCGATATCGTCGCGGCCTTCGGCACGGCGCTTCTCCAGCAGGTCGTAGTAGACCTTGCCGCTGCACAGCACCAGACGCTCGACCTTCTTCGGGTCCAGCGCATCGATTTCCGGGATGACGGTCTGGAACGAACCTTCGGCCAGGTCTTCCAGGGTCGATACGGCCAGTTTGTGGCGCAGCAGCGACTTGGGCGTCAACACCACCAGCGGCTTGCGCAACGGCCGGATGACCTGACGACGCAACAGGTGGTAGATCTGTGCCGGCGTGGTTGGCACCGCCACCTGGATGTTGTGCTCGGCGCACAGTTGCAGATAGCGCTCCAGGCGTGCCGAAGAGTGCTCCGGGCCCTGCCCTTCGTAACCGTGCGGCAACAGCATGGTCAGGCCGCACAGGCGACCCCACTTGGTTTCGCCGCTGGAAATGAACTGGTCGAACACCACCTGGGCACCGTTGGCGAAGTCGCCGAACTGGGCTTCCCAGATCACCAGGGCGTTCGGCGTGGTAGTGGCGTAGCCGTACTCGAATGCCAGCACCGCTTCTTCCGACAGGAACGAGTCGTACAGGTCGAAGCGCGGCTGACCTTCGTAGAGGTTCTGCAGGGGCAGATAGGTGCTGCCGTCCTTCTGGTTGTGCAGCGCCGCATGGCGATGCGAGAAGGTACCGCGGCCCACGTCCTGGCCAGTGATACGGATCGGATGGCCCTCGACGAGCAGCGTCGCGTAGGCCATGGTTTCGGCGTAGCCCCAGTTCAGCGGCAAGCCGCCGGCGCCCATCTTCTGGCGATCTTCGTAGATCTTGGTGACCTGACGCTGGACCACGAAGCCATCCGGGGTTTCCAACAGCTTGTTGGACAGCTCCTGCAGGGTCTTCAGGTCGAAACGGGTGTCGTGACGCGCGGTCCAGGTGTGGCCCAGGTACGGGCGCCAGTCGACGAACAGTTCCTTGTTCGGCTCCTTGACCAGGCTCTTGACCACGTGCTGACCGTTGTCCAGCGCGGTGCGGTACTCGTCGACAGGCGCCTGAACGGCTTCGGCCGACAGGCGTCCGGCGTTGGTCAGCGCCTCTGCATACAGCTCACGGGTGGTGCGCTGCTTGGCGATCTGCTGGTACATCAGCGGTTGGGTGCCACTCGGCTCGTCGGCCTCGTTGTGGCCGCGGCGACGGTAGCAGACCAGGTCGATGACCACGTCACGCTTGTACTGCATGCGGTAGTCGACCGCCAGCTGGGTGACGAACAGTACCGCTTCCGGATCATCGCCATTCACATGGAAGATCGGCGCCTGGATCATCTTGGCGACGTCGGTGGCATACTCGGTGGAACGCGCGTCGTCGGCACGGTTGGTGGTGAAACCCACCTGGTTGTTGATGACGATGTGGATGGTGCCGCCCGTCTTGTAGGCACGGGTCTGCGACATCTGGAAGGTTTCCATGACCACGCCCTGACCGGCGAATGCCGCGTCACCGTGCAGGGAAATTGGCAGGACCTTGTCGCCCGCCACGTCACTGCGGCGATCCTGGCGGGCGCGCACCGAACCCTCGACCACCGGGGAAACGATTTCCAGGTGGGACGGGTTGAACGCCAGCGCCAGGTGCACTTCGCCACCCGAGGTCATCACGTTGGAGGAGAAGCCCTGGTGATACTTGACGTCACCGGAGCTCAGGCCTTCGACCTTCTTGCCCTCGAACTCGTCGAACAGGTCGCGCGGGTTCTTGCCGAAGGTGTTGACCAGCACGTTAAGACGGCCCCGGTGGGCCATGCCGATGACGATTTCCTTGGTGCCATAGGAGCCGCTGCGCTGGATGATTTCGTCGAGCAACGGGATCAGGCTCTCGCCGCCTTCCAGACCGAAGCGCTTGGTGCCCGGGTATTTGGTACCCAGGTATTTTTCCAGGCCTTCGGCCGCCGTCAGGCGCTCGAGCAGGTGGCTTTGTGCCTCTGCGGAGATCTGAGGGCGGCCACGCACGCTTTCCAGACGCTGCTGGAACCAGCTGCGTTGCTCGGAATCGGTGATGTGGGTGAACTCGGAGCCGATGGTGCGACAATATGTCTGCTGCAAAGCGTCGCGGATTTCCCGCAAAGTAGCTTCTTCTTTGCCGATTGCCAGACCACCCGTGCGGAAGGTGGTATCCAGATCCGCGTCGGTAAGGCTGTAATGGCTGATCGACAGATCAGCAGGAACAGGGCGCTGCCACAGCCCCAGCGGATCGAGCTGAGCCGCTTGATGGCCACGCATGCGGAATGCCTGAATCAACCGCAACACTTCGACCTGCTTCTTCTCGTGCTCGCTGCTCACGGTACCGGCCGATGCCGGCTGAGCGCGACGCTGGTTTTTGGCCAGCAACACGAAATGATCACGAATCGTCGAGTGCGATACGTCATTGGCGGTACTGCCCTCAGACGGCAACTTATCGAAATAAGTGCGCCACTCTTCCGGCACGGCGTTGGGATCGTGCAGGTAGAGCTCATAGAGCTCTTCCACGTAGGCAGCGTTACCACCGGATAGGTGGGCACTGTCCCACATGCGCTGCATCACGCTTTCTTGCATGCTTGGTCACCCTCGGTAAGGGGACACCACCGGCGAGGACGCCATCCGGCTTTCGAAGTCATGTAGCAGCGACTTCGACAAAGCCACCAAGAATCCCGCAGGTAGTCCGGGCACCAGCCCGGATGCCCCTGCTGGTCGTCATATTTCGTATAAGGACATCGGCGGCTAGGCCGACGCCCTGGCGATACTGCAACACCGACATGACGTCGGTGCGGCAGGCGTTGCGGGTCAAGCTAAAGAGCGATGGATCAGGTGCCGCTCTGCAGCAGCATGTTGCGTACGTGACCGATAGCCTTGGTCGGGTTCAACCCTTTGGGGCAGACGTTCACGCAGTTCATGATGCCGCGGCAGCGGAATACACTGAATGGATCATCCAAAGACGCCAATCGTTCCGCGGTCTTGGTGTCGCGGCTGTCGGCCAGGAAGCGATAGGCTTGCAACAACGCGGCCGGGCCCAGGAATTTGTCCGGGTTCCACCAGAACGACGGGCAGCTGGTCGAGCAGCAGGCGCACAGGATGCACTCGTACAGGCCATCCAGCTTCTCGCGTTCGTGCGGCGACTGCAGGCGCTCGATGGCCGGCGCCGGCGTGTCGTTCTGCAGGAACGGCTGCACCTTCTCGTACTGCTTGTAGAAGATGCTCATGTCGACGACCAGGTCACGGATGACCGGCAGGCCGGGCAGCGGACGAATGACCAGCTTGTTGCCCTTGACGACGGTAGAAATCGGCGTGATGCAGGCCAGGCCGTTCTTGCCACTGATGTTCATGCCGTCGGAACCGCACACACCCTCACGGCAGGAGCGACGGTAGGAGAAGCCCTCGTCCTGCTCCTTGATCAGGGCCAGCACGTCGAGCACCATCAGATCCTTGCCGTCGATCTCGATGTCGAAGTCCTGCATGAAGGGCGCCTTGTCCGTTTCCGGATTGTAGCGATAAACGCTGACTTTCAAGCTTTTGCCAAGAGACATGGTAGCCACCCTCAATAAGTACGAACTTTGGGTTCAAATGCCGGAACCGTCTTCGGCGAGAAGTTGACGTCACGCTTCGTCACACGTTTCTCCCCCGGGAAGTACAGGCTATGGCACAACCAGTTGGTGTCGTCACGATCCTCGTAATCTTCACGGGCATGGGCGCCGCGAGATTCGGTACGGGTATCGGCGGCGACAGCAGTGGCCTCGGCGACTTCCAGCAGGTTCTGCAGCTCCAGCGCTTCGATGCGCGCGGTATTGAAGGCCTGGCTCTTGTCAGCGATGCGGACGCTGGCGATGCGCTCGCGCAGGTCAGCCAACTGAGCGATGCCCTTCTTCATGTATTCGCCGGTACGGAATACACCGAAGTAGTTCTGCATGCACTGCTGCAGTTCCTTGCGCAGCGGCGCGACCTCTTCACCCGTGCTGCGCTCGTTGACACCGGACAGGCGCCCCAGCGACTGCTCGATGTCGGTCTCGCTGGCACCACGAACTTCCACGCCTTCTTTCAGGGCTTTTTCCAGGTGCAGGCCAGCGGCACGACCGAATACCACCAGATCGAGCAGCGAGTTGCCGCCCAGGCGGTTGGCGCCGTGCACCGATACGCAGGCCACTTCGCCCACGGCGAACAGACCTTCGATGATTCGGTCGACACCATTGGCATCCTGGGTAATGGCCTGGCCATGGATGTTGGTGGCCACGCCGCCCATCATGTAGTGGCAGGTCGGGATGACCGGAACGGGCGCGACGACCGGGTCGACGTGGGCGAATGTCTTGGACAGTTCGCAGATGCCGGGCAGGCGGCTGTGCAGCACTTCCTCACCGAGGTGATCGAGCTTCAGCAGTACGTGATCCTTGTCAGGGCCACAACCGTTACCGGCGATGACTTCCTTGACCATGGAACGGGCCACCACGTCACGACCTGCCAGGTCCTTGGCGTTGGGCGCATAACGCTCCATGAAACGCTCGCCGTGGGCGTTGATCAGGTAACCGCCCTCACCCCGGCAGCCTTCGGTAACCAGCACACCGGCGCCGGCGATACCGGTCGGGTGGAACTGCCACATTTCGATGTCCTGCACCGGCACGCCGGCACGCAGCGCCATGCCTACGCCGTCACCGGTGTTGATCAGGGCGTTGGTGGTGGAGGCATAGATACGTCCAGCACCGCCAGTGGCCAGAACCACGGCCTTGGAGCGGATGTAGACGGTCTCGCCGGTTTCGATGCAGATGGCGATGACGCCGACGATGGCGCCGTCCTGGTTCTTGACCAGATCCACTGCGTACCACTCGTTGAGGAACGAGGTGCCGGCCTTCAGGTTGGCCTGGTACAGGGTGTGCAGCAGCGCGTGGCCGGTACGGTCGGCAGCGGCGCAGGTACGGGCGGCCTGAGTCGGGTTGTCCGGGCCTTTGGACTGGCCACCGAACGGGCGCTGATAGATGCGGCCCTGCTCGGTACGGGAGAATGGCAGGCCCATGTGCTCGAGTTCGAACACGGCCTCCGGGCCGACGGAACACATGTATTCGATCGCGTCCTGGTCACCGATGTAGTCGGAGCCCTTGACGGTGTCGTACATGTGCCAGCGCCAGTCGTCGTTCGGGTCGTTCGAAGCGATGGCGCAGGTGATGCCGCCCTGAGCGGAGACGGTATGGGAACGGGTCGGGAAGACCTTGGTGACCACGGCGGTCTTGTGGCCACCCTGCGCCAACTGCAGTGCGGCGCGCATGCCGGCACCGCCACCACCCACGATGATGGCGTCATAGGAAAGAGTACGAATGCTAGTCATGAATCAGAAACCCCAAAGAATCTGCACGCCCCAGACGAAGAACACGAACATGGCGATGCCACACGCGGCCTGGAACAGAAAACGCACAACGGTGGCCCACTTGCCCAGCGCCGTTGGCGTCAGGTAGTCCGTGGAGATCGTCCACATGCCGACCCAGGCGTGGATACCCAGCGCGACGAGGGTCAGCATGCTGAAGATGCGCATTGCATTATTGGAGAACAGGCCATGCCACTGGGCATAGCCCATGCCTGGATTCAGGACGATGTAGCCGAGCAGAAACAGGACATAAGCCGCGAGAACGACCGCAGAAACGCGCTGCGCCATCCAGTCATAGAGGCCCGAACGCGAGAAATTCGTGACATTGGTTACCATATCCACACCCCCAGCAGCACGATCACGATCGCCGATACGACGAGAACGATTTTGGAACCCCGTTTGCCGCCTTCCAGCGTCTCACCGACTCCAGCATCCATGATCAAGTGGCGTACACCGGCCACCAGGTGGTACAGCAGAGCGGACAGAAGTCCCCAGATCACGAACTTGGCCAGCGGGCTGGTCAAGCATTCTTTCACCTGAGCGAAGCCCTCTTCCGAAGACAGCGATTTGTCGAGCCCGAACAGCAGCACGGCAATGCCGAGGAAAAGGATCACGCCGGATATACGGTGAAGAATGGACGTGTAAGCAGTGACTGGGAGTTTTATCGTCCGAAGGTCTAAGTTTACAGGTCGTTGGCTATTCACGGCTTTATTATCACACTGAGAGCCCCAGCTATCAGGGCTGAGTTGTCGGGAAGCGCACTGGTCAGGTACCCATCACCCAAGGAGTGACAACCACCAGAATCCGGGCGGTAAGGCCCTTGGCAGTCGGGCGCAGAGTATAGACAGTTAGGTCGCTAATGACAACGCGGTTACCTCGACCTTCTACCGATTGCGTCAACCCCGGAAATGGCGTAAAAGGCCGCGCCCTTTTGTCGCAGGCACCCTACTCAAACCCTTCTATTGCGTGGGTTTTCGCAAATTGACTTTCAGATTCATCACACTATAGTGATGCGGGCCCTGCGTGGGGGGCCGACTGATGATTCCAAGCATAACTAGGAGGCCAAACATGGCTGACAAAAAAGCGCAGTTGATCATCGAGGGCGCAGCCCCCGTCGAGCTGCCCGTTTTATCCGGCACCGTTGGCCCTGATGTGATCGACGTGCGAAGCCTGACTGCCACGGGCAACTTCACTTTCGACCCCGGTTTCATGTCGACCGCCTCGTGCGAGTCGAAGATCACCTACATCGATGGTGACAAGGGCGTCCTGCTGCACCGCGGCTACCCCATCGAGCAACTGGCCGAAAAAGCCGACTACCTGGACACCTGCTACCTGCTGCTCAACGGCGAACTGCCCGACGAAGAACAGAAGGCCGGCTTCGTCGACACCATCAAGAACCACACCATGGTGCACGAGCAACTGAAGACCTTCTTCAACGGCTTTCGCCGCGACGCCCATCCGATGGCCGTCATGTGCGGCGTGGTCGGCGCCCTCTCCGCCTTCTACCACGACTCCCTGGACATCAAGAACCCGCAGCATCGCGACATTTCCGCGAAGCGCCTGATCGCCAAGATGCCGACCATCGCCGCCATGGTGTACAAGTACTCCAAGGGCGAGCCGATGATGTACCCGCGCAACGACCTGAGCTACGCGGAAAACTTCCTGCACATGATGTTCAACACACCGTGCGAGACCAAGCCGATCAGCCCGGTGCTGGCCAAGGCGATGGACCGGATCTTCATCCTCCATGCCGATCACGAGCAGAACGCCTCCACCTCCACCGTTCGCCTTGCCGGTTCCTCGGGCGCCAACCCGTTCGCCTGTATCGCTGCCGGTATCGCTGCGCTCTGGGGCCCGGCCCACGGCGGCGCCAACGAAGCCGTTCTGGCCATGCTGGACGAGATCGGCGACGTATCGAACATCGACACCTTCATCGCCAAGGCCAAGGACAAGGACGATCCGTTCAAGCTCATGGGCTTCGGCCATCGCGTCTACAAGAACTTCGACCCACGCGCCCAGGTCATGAAGCAGACCTGCGACGAAGTACTGGCCGAGCTGGGCATCAATGACCCGCAGCTGGAACTGGCGATGAAGCTCGACGAAATCGCCCGTAACGATCCTTACTTCAAGGAACGCAACCTGTACCCGAACGTCGACTTCTACTCGGGCATCATCCTCAAGGCCATCGGCATTCCTACCAGCATGTTCACCGTGATCTTCGCCCTCGCGCGTACCGTCGGCTGGATCTCGCACTGGAAGGAAATGCTCTCCAGCCCTTACAAGATCGGTCGCCCGCGCCAGTTGTACACCGGCCCGACCCAGCGCGACATCAAGTAACGCGCGCACCAGCCACCGCAGGTCAGAAGGCCCATGTCCACGGATATGGGCTTTTTCATTTCTACCCTGGTCAATCAGGCCTTATCATGGCGCCCTGATCACGCAACCGGGCCATTCATGAAATTCGCCATTGCCCTGTTTTCGCCCCCTGCGGCACCCTCCTCCCGCCGCGCCCTGCGTTTCGCCGAAGCGGTGATGCAAGGCGGTCACGAAATCGTGCGCCTGTTCTTCTATGCCGAGGGCGTGCACAGCGCCTCGGGCAATGTCGTCAGCCCCCAGGATGAAACCGATGTCGCCCGCCAGTGGCGCGAGTTCGTCGCCACCCGGCAACTCGACGGCGTGGTGTGCATCGCCGCCGCCCTGCGCCGTGGCGTGCTCGATGAGCAGGAGGCGCGCCGCTACGAACGCCAGGCTGCCAATCTGCCGGCCCCCTGGGTGCTCTCCGGCCTCGGTCAGTTGCACGAGGCAGCGCAGCAGGCCGACCGGCTGATCTGCTTCGGAGGCGACTGAGGTGAGCCGCTCATTGCTGATCATCAGCCGCAAGGCGCCCTGGAACGGCCCCGGTGCCCGTGAAGCCCTGGATATCGCGCTGGCCGGTGGCGCCTTCGATCTGCCTGTTGGCCTGCTGTTTCTCGACGACGGCGTGCTGCAACTGGCCCCGGGGCAGCAGTCCCGGGCGGTGCAGCAGAAGGATCTGTCCGCCAACCTGCAGGCCCTGCCGATGTTCGGTGTCGAAGCGCTGTACGCCTGCAGTTACAGCCTGCAGCAACGTGGTCTGAGTGAAACTTCGCTGGAGGTCGAACGCCTGGACGGCGCCGGGCTGCGCGACCTCATCGACCGTTACGACCAGGTGATCACCCTCTGATGACGACCCTGCACGTGGTATCCAGCTCCCCCTTCAGCGATGACCGTCTGAGCAGTTGCCTGCGCCTGCTGGGCAGCGGCGATGGCCTGCTGCTCTGTGGCGATGCCACCTATGCCAGCCAGCCCGGCACGCTGCACGCGCAGTCGCTGAGCGCCCTGGGCGCGGGGATTGACCTGTTCGCCCTGCAAGAAGACATCCAGGCCCGCGGCCTGCAGCCTGCCGATGACCTGCAGCAGATCGACTATCCGGGCTTCGTCGCCCTCGCCGTGCGTTTCGACAAGGTCAACACTTGGTTATGAGCCCCCTGATCGTCAATGAGCGCGCCATCGGGCTGGACAAGGATGGCTATCTGCTCGATCTTCAGGACTGGTCCCGAGACGTGGCTACCGCCCTGGCCGAGCGTGAGGCGCTGCCGCTGGGCGACGAGCACTGGGAAATTCTCCTGCTGCTGCGCGCCTTCCACGATGAATTCCAGCTGTCGCCAGCCAACCGGCCGCTGATCAAGTACGTCGCCCTCAAGCTGGGCCCGGAAAAAGGCAACAGCCTGCACCTCAATCGACTGTTCAATGGCACTCCTGCCAAACTCGCCGCCAAGCTGGCGGGCCTGCCCAAGCCCACGAATTGCCTATGAACCTGATCACCCCAGCCGAACACCCTTTCGCGCTCTTCGTGCGCATTCTCGGCAAGGGCAAGCGCGGCGCGCGCAACCTGACCCGCGAGGAAGCCCGCGAGGCCATGGGTATGATTCTCGACGACAAGGTCGAAGACAGCCAGCTTGGCGCCTTTCTCATGCTCCTGCGCCACAAGGAGGAAAGCGCCGAAGAGATGGCCGGCTTCACCGACGCGGTACGTGCCCGCCTGCCTGCGCCAGCCATTGCCGTCGACTTCGACTGGCCCACCTACGCCGGCAAGAAACGCCACCTGCCGTGGTTCCTGCTGGCGGCCAAGGCCCTGGCCAACAGCGGCCTGCGCATCTTCATGCACGGCGGCGGCGCACACACGGCCGGGCGCCTGTACAGCGAGCAGTTGCTCGGCGAGCTGGAGATCCCTCTGTGTCGCAGTTGGGAGCAGGTTTCGCACAGCCTGGATAACGGCAACCTGGCCTTTATGCCCCTGGGCGACTGGATGCCGGCACTGCAGCGCATGATCGACCTGCGCAACGTGCTCGGCCTGCGCTCGCCGATCCACTCCCTGGCACGCATTCTCAATCCTTTGGCAGCCCGTTGCGCGCTGCAGAGCATCTTCCATCCCGGCTATCAGGCCGTGCACCGTGAGGCCAGCCAGTTGCTGGGCGATCGCGCCATCGTGGTCAAGGGCGATGGCGGCGAAATCGAGCTCAACCCGGACGCCATCTGCCACCTGTACGGCACCGAAGACGGCGTGAACTGGGACGAGGACTGGCCGATGCTTTCCGAGCGCCGGCATGTCAAACCCGAGCGCCTGGACCCGACCCACCTGCACGCCGTATGGCAGGGCGAGGCCGACGATGCCTACGGCCAACTGGCGATCGTCGCCACCATGGCCCTGGCCCTGCGTGGGCTGGGCCTGCAGCGCGAGGCGGCCTTTGCGGAGGCGGAAGAACGCTGGCAAGCGCGCCACCTATCGAGCCAGCCGATTCGTTGAACCCGGTTTTTACGGCCTGTGTCGATAGCTGACTGGGTAGACTCCAGGCATCGAACGACACGGGAGTAAACGACATGGGCTTGCTGATCGAAGGCCAATGGCACGACCAATGGTACGACACCGGTGCCGGTGGTCGCTTCAAGCGCGAGAACGCGCAGCGGCGCAACTGGATCACCGCCGACGGCGCCCCCGGCCCCACCGGCGAAGGTGGCTTCGCCGCCGAAGCCGGCCGTTATCACCTGTATGTGTCGCTGGCCTGCCCATGGGCCCATCGCACCCTGATTCTGCGTACCCTCAAGGGCCTCGAGGCACTGATCGAGGTGTCGGTGGTGAGCTGGCTGATGCGCGAGAATGGCTGGACCTTCGACCCGGAGCACGGCTCCAGCGGTGACGCCCTGGATGATTTGGCCTTTCTGCATCAACGCTATACCCAGGACGACCCCGAGTACACCGGGCGGGTCACGGTGCCGCTGTTGTGGGACAAACAGCAGCAACGCATCGTCAGCAACGAGTCGGCGGAGATCATCCGCATGTTCAACTCGGCATTCGATGGGCTGACCGGCAACCACCTGGACTTCTACCCACAGGCCTTGCGCGCCGATATCGATGCGCTCAATGCGCGCATCTACCCGAGCGTCAACAACGGTGTTTACCTTGCCGGTTTCGCCACCACCCAAGCGGCTTACGAAGAAGCCTTCGACGAGCTGTTCAGCGAGCTGTCGGTGCTGGAGACCCGTCTTGGGCAATCCCGCTACCTGGCCGGCGAGCACCTGACCGAGGCCGACTGGCGGCTGTTCACCACCCTGGTGCGCTTCGATGCCGTGTACCACGGCCACTTCAAGTGCAACCTGCGGCGCATCGTCGACTACCCGAACCTCAGCCACTGGCTGCGCGAGCTCTACCAGTGGCCGGGCGTGGCGGCGACCGTGGACCTGTGGCACATCCAGCACCATTACTACGTCAGCCACCAGACCATCAACCCGACCGCTATCGTGCCCAAGGGGCCGGCGCTGGACTTCGACGCGCCGCACGACCGAGCGCGCCTGCCGGGCAAGGGCGTATATCGCCACGGGCAATGATCCAGTAGCCCGGGTCGAGCGCAGCGACACCCGGGATCGACTCACCAGGGATCCCGGGTTACGCCTGCGGCCAACCCGGGCTACGGATCACGTTTACTCGTCGCTCTCTTCGAGCTGCTGTACATCCCAACCGCCGCCCAGGGCGGCGATCAGCTGCACGCTGGCGGTCAGGCGGCTACCGAGCAGCGTCAGGCTGTTGCGCTCGTTGCTCAGCGCCGTGGCCTGCACGTTGACCACGCTGTTGTAGTCCACGGTGCCGGCGCGATACTGGTTTTCGATCAGGCGCAGGGATTCACGTGCGGCATCCAGCGCTTGCGACTGCACCTCGGCCTCGCGGCCCAGCACACGCTGCTGCACCAGGTAATCCTCGACCTCGCGGAAGCTGTCGAGCACGGCCTGGCGATACTGCGCGACGGTCTGCTCGTAAGCGGCCTCGACCCGCTCACTCTCGGCGCTGCGGCGGCCGCCGTCGAACAGGGTCAGGGCCAGCTGTGGCCCCACCGACCAGAAACGATTGGGCAGGTTGACCCAGTCGGCAAAGCTGCTGCCACGGTAACCACCGCTGGCGGACAGGGTGAGGTCCGGGAACCAGGCAGCCTTTGCCACGCCGATCTCGGCATTCGCGGCGATCACCCGGCGCTCGGCTGCAGCCACATCTGGGCGACGTTCCAGCATGTGCGAGGGCACGCTCGCCGGCACCTGCGGTAGCGCCGGAAGGCTTTCCCGGCGAGCGATGCTCACCTCATTGGGCGGCACGCCGATCAGCACGGCAATGGCATGCTCGAGCTGCGCACGCTGCCATTGCAGGTCGATGGCCTGGGCCTCGGTGCTGCGCAGTTGGGTCAGCGCCTGGGCAACGTCGGAGCGCGGCACGATGCCGGCGCGGTACTGGTTTTCGGTCAGGCGCAGCGAACGCTGGTAGGCGGCCACCGTGGCGTCCAGCAAGCGTTGCTGCTCATCCAGTACACGCAATTGCAGGTAGCTCTGCACCAGCTCGGCTTGCAGGCTCAGGCGCAGGGCCGCGAGATCGGCCGCGCTGGCCTCGAAAGCCGCACGGTTGGACTCCAGGCCGCGCCGCAGCTTGCCCCATACATCCAGCTCCCAGCTGGCGTTGAGGCTCAGGTCGTAGCTCTTCGAGATGCTCGCCGAGTTGGAACCGCCGCTGGCGATGCCATCGGAGGTACGCAGCGTACTGTCTCCACCGCCCTGCCCGGCACGGGTCATGCCGGCACTGGTCGACAGGGTCGGGAAGAAGGCCGCACGGCCGCTGCGCAGCAACGCCCGGGCCTGGCGGTACTGGGCTTCGGAGGCGGCTAGGTTCTGGTTGGAGACGTTCAGCCGGCCGACCAGCGCATTCAGCTCGCCATCGCCATACAGCTCCCACCAGGTGCCGCGCTCGAGCGCGTCGGCAGGCACCGCGGCCTTCCAGCCTTCGGCCTGCTTGAACTGCGCCGGGGTGCTGATTTCCGGGCGCTGATAATCCGGCCCGATGGCGCAGCCGGCCAGGGCGACGCTGAGCGCCAGCAGGCCAAGAGTACGGCGGGTTGCATGAGTCATAGAGGCGTTTCCAAAGCGGCATCGGTACGCACGCCACGCCAGCGGTTGACCCGGTGGCGCAGGCGATCGAGGTAGAGGTAGACCACCGGCGTGGTGTAAAGCGTGAGGATCTGGCTGAGGATCAGGCCACCGACGATGGTGATGCCCAGCGGCTGGCGCATTTCCGAACCCTCGGCGCTGCCGAACATCAGTGGCAAGGCGCCAAGCAAGGCCGCCAGGGTGGTCATCATGATCGGCCGGAAGCGCAGCAGGCAGGCACGACGGATCGAGTCGGCCGGGCTGAGGTGCTCGTTGCGCTCCAGCTGCAGCGCCAGGTCGACCATCAGGATGGCGTTCTTCTTCACCACCCCGATCAGCAGGAACAGCCCCAGCAGCGAGATCAGGCTGAACTCGGTATTGAGCAGTTGCAGCGCGAGCAAGGCACCCACGCCGGCCGAGGGCAGCGTCGAGAGGATGGTCAGCGGGTGCACGTAACTCTCGTAGAGAATGCCGAGCACGATGTACACCACCACCAGCGCCATGAGGATCATCCAGGGCTGGTTCTTCTGCGTCTGCTGGAAGGCCCCCCCCGTGCCACCCATCATGCCCTGCACCTCGGTGGGCAAACTGATGAGCGCCACGGCGCGGTCGATGGCAGCGGTTGCCTGGTCGAGGCTGACGCCCTCGGCCAGCGAGAAACCGATGTTCTCCACCGCGAACTGGCCCTGGTGGCTGACGCGGTCGTCTTCGAGGCTGCGCTCCCAGTGCGCGATGGCCGACAGCGGTACCCGCGCGCCGTCTGCGGTGATCAGCTGGATCTGCGCCAGGGCTTCGGGGCTCTGGGCATAGCGCGGGTTGATCTCCATGACCACGCTGTACTGGTTGAGGCTGTCGTAGATGGTAGAGATCTGCCGCTGGCTGAACGCGTTGTTGAGCACGCCGGTCACCAGACTCATGTCGATGCCCAGGCGTTTGGCCTCGTCACGGTCGACCACCAGACGGATCTGCGGCGCGCCACCGTCTTCGCTGGCGTCGATATCGGTCAGCTCCGGCAGGGCTCGCAGCGCCTCGCGCACCTTTGGCAACCACTCGCGCAGCGCATCGAGATCGCCGGACATCAGCATGTACTCGTTCTCGGAACTACGCCCCTGGCGGCCGCCGACCTGCAGATCCTGGTCGGGCATGAGGAACATGCGCCCACCCGGAATCTTCGGCGCATTCTTGCGCAAACGATCGATCACCTGCTGAGCGGACAGGTCGCGTTCGTTCATGGGTTTGAGGCGCACGATCATGATCGCGTTGTTGATACCACTGCTGCCGCCGATGAAACCCGCCACGCTCTCAACGGCCGGGTCCGCCAGGATCGAGCGACGATAGGCTTCCATCTTCGGCTGCATGACCTGGAACGACAGCCCGTTGTCGCCCCGAATGAAGCCCATCAACTGGCCGGTATCCTGTTGCGGCATGAAGGTCTTGGGGACGATGACGAACAGCACGACATTCAGCGCGATGGTCGCCAGCAGGCTGATCAGCATCAGCAGGGAATGCCGCAGCGCCCAGTCCAGGCTGCGCGCGTAGCCGCGCATTATGCGCGCCCCCAAGGCCTGCAGGCGCCCTGCCCGGTGCTCCTGCCGCTCGGGTTCTGGCTTCAGCCAGCGCGCGCAGAGCATCGGCGTGAGCGTCAGCGACACCAGCAGGGAAATCACGATGGCCACCGCCAGGGTGATGGAGAACTCGCGGAACAACCGCTCGACCAGCCCGCCCATGAACAAGATGGAAAGAAACACCGCCACCAGCGAGACGTTCATCGACAACAGCGTGAAGCCCACCTCGCGAGATCCCTTGAAGGCCGCGGCCATGGGCGTTTCACCCGCCTCGATGTGCCGGGAAATGTTCTCGAGCACGACGATGGCGTCGTCCACAACCAGGCCGGTGGCGATGATCAGCGCCATCAGCGACAGGTTGTTCAGCGAGAACCCCAGCAGGTACATCGCCGCGAACGAGCCGACCAGCGAGACCGGCACTGCCAACGCGGGAATCAGCGCCGAGCGCCAGCGTCCGAGAAAGGCGAAGACCACCAGGATCACCAGCGCCACGGCGATCAGCAGGGTATGTTCGGCTTCCTTGAGGGTGGCGCGGATCACCGGCGAGCGATCCATGGCCACTTCCAGGTTGGCGCTGGCCGGAATCACCTCGCGCAATTCAGGCAGCAGGGCACGGATACCGGCGACGGTTTCGATGATGTTCGCCCCGCTCTGCCGGTTCACCACCACCAGAACGGCCTGTTTGTCGTTGTAGAAGCCGCTGTTGTAACGGTCCTGCACGCCATCGGTGACCTGGGCGACATCACCGAGGCGGATCGCCGCACCGTCCTGGTAGCGGATGATCATCGGCTGGTAGTCGGCGGCGCGCTCCAACTGGTCATTGGCCTGCACCTGCCAGTGGCGCTGCGCGTCCTCGACGGCGCCCTTGGGTCGCTTGGCATTGCCTGCTGCGATGGTCGCCCGCACGTCGTCCAGTGCCACACCGTACTGATCCAGCAAGCGTGGCTCCAGCGCCACCCGCACGGCAGGCAGCGAGCTGCCGCCGATCTGCACTTCACCGACGCCGCTGATCTGCGACAGTTTCTGGCCGACGATGGTCGAGGCGACGTCGTACAGCTGGCCCTTGTCGAGCACCGTGGAAGTCAGCGACAGCACCATGATCGGCGCCTGGGACGGATTGATCTTGCGGTAGGTGGGCATGCTGCGCATGCCGCTGGGCAGCAGCTCGCGGGAGGCGTTGATCGCCGCCTGCACCTCCCGCGCCGCGGCATTGATATCGCGATCCAGATCGAACTCGATCATGATCCGCGTACTGCCCTGGCTGCTGTTGCTGTTCATCTGGCTGACCCCGGCGATGGCACCCAGCGAGCGCTCCAGCGGCGTGGCCACCGTGGCCGCCATCACCTGCGGGCTGGCACCGGGCAGGCTGGCCTGCACGGTGATCACCGGGAAGTCCATGTTCGGCAGTGGCGCCACCGGCAGCAGGCCGAAGCTGACGCCACCGAGCAGCATGATCGCCAGGCTCAGCAGCAGGGTCGCCACCGGACGCCGGATGAAAGGTGCCGAGAGGTTCATGCCGCGACGCCCCACACCTGCCCAGCGGCCATCATGTCGGCACGCCCGCGGCGCTGCGGCCACTGACACGCCGCGCCAGGCGGTCGAAGTACAGGTAGATCACCGGCGTGGTGAACAGGGTGAGCACCTGGCTGAGCAGCAGGCCGCCGACCATCACCAGGCCCAGGGGCTGACGCAGCTCGGCGCCGGAGCCCGACGCCAGCATCAACGGAACGGCACCGAACAGCGCCGCCAGGGTGGTCATCAGAATCGGCCGGAAACGCAGCAGCGCCGCCTGGTAGATCGCATCGTGAGGGGTCATGCCCTGCTGTCGCTCCGCCTCGAGGGCGAAGTCGATCATCATGATGGCGTTCTTCTTGACGATGCCGATCAGCAGGATGATGCCGATGATCGCGATCAGCCCCAGGTCGTTGCCGGTCAACAGCAGCGCCAGCAAGGCACCGACGCCCGCCGACGGCAGCGTGGAAAGGATGGTGATCGGGTGGATATAGCTCTCGTAGAGCACGCCGAGCACGATGTACATGGTGACGATGGCCGCCAGGATGAGCAGCAGCGTGGACGACAGCGAGGCGCGGAAGGCCTCGGCGGCGCCCTGGAAGTTCACCTGGACGCTGACCGGCATCTGAATGTCCTGCTGCACCCGTTCGATCACCGCCACCGCATCGCCCAGGGCGACGCCAGGGCTGAGGTTGAACGACAGCGTGGCCGCCGGGAACTGGCCGATATGGTTGATCAGCAGGCTCGCCGCCCGCTCCTCGACCTGGGCCAGGGACGACAGCGGCACCTGGCCACCCTCGGCGGTGGCGACATGGATCTGGCGTAGAGCCGCCGGCCCGATGCTGCCACCATCGGCGCTTTCCAGTACCACGCGATACTGGCTGGCCTGGGTGTAGATGGTGGAAATCTGCCGCTGGCCGAAGGCGTCGTAGAGCGCATCGTCGATTGCCGCGACACTGACGCCGAGACGCCCGGCCAGGTCGCGGTCGATCTTCAGGTACGCCTGCAGGCCACGGCTCTGCAGGTCGCTGGTGACGTCACTCAGCTCGGGCTGCCGACGCAACGCCTCGACCAGCTTGTTCGACCAGGTTTCCAGCATCGCGGGGTCGGGGGACTCGACGCTGAACTGGAACTGGGTGCGGCTGACCCGATCCTCGATGGAGAGATCCTGCACCGGCTGCAGGAACAGCTCGATGCCACTCAGTTTGGCCAGTTCCGGACGCAACCGCTCGATCACCTGGGCGGCGCTGAGGTCACGTTCGGCATGGGGCTTGAGGTTGATCAGCATGCGCCCGCTGTTCAGGGTCGGGTTGTCACCGTCCACACCGATGTAGGAAGACAGGCTGGTGACCGCCGGATCCTTGAGAATCACGTCAGCCAGGCGTTGCTGGCGCTCGCTCATGGCCGAGAAGGAAATCGACTGAGGCGCCTCGGAAATGCCCTGGATCACCCCGGTGTCCTGCACCGGGAAAAAGCCCTTGGGCACCGCCAGGTAGAGCACCACCGTGAGCGCCATGGTACCAATGGCCAACAGCAGGGTCAGCGGCTGATGGCGCAGCACCCAGCGCAGGCCAACCGAGTAGCGTTCGATCAGGCGATCGATGACCGCGCCGCTGGCGGTGTAGAACCGCCCCTGCTGCGCCTGCGGCTCATGCCTGAGCAGACGCGCGCACATCATCGGCGTCAGGGTCAGGGAAATCACCAGAGAAATGAGGATGGCCACCGCCAGGGTGATGGCGAATTCGCGGAACAGCCGCCCCACGACATCGGCCATGAACAGCAGCGGGATCAGCACGGCGATCAGCGACAGGGTCAGCGACACCAGGGTGAAGCCGATCTGCCTGGCACCCTTGAGCGCCGCGTTCAGGGGTGTCTCGCCCTCTTCCAGATGACGGGCGATGTTCTCCAGCATGACGATGGCATCGTCGACCACGAAGCCGGTGGCAATGGTCAACGCCATCAGCGTCAGGTTGTTGACCGTGAAGCCGGCCAGGTACATCACGCCGAAGGTACCGATCAGCGACAGCGGCACCACCACCGAAGGAATCAGCGTCGCCGAGACCTTGCGCAGGAACAGGAAGGTGACCATCACCACCAGGGCGATGGCCAGCATCAGTTCGTATTGCACGTCGCGCACCGCGGCACGGATGGTCTGGGTACGGTCGGTGAGCACCGTCACCTCGACACTGGCCGGCAGGCCCTGGGTCAGGTGAGGCAGCAGGGTCTGGATGCGATCCACCACGTCGATGACGTTGGCGCCCGGCTGGCGCTGCACGTTGACCAGCACCGCCGCATTGCGGTTGGCCCAGGCGGCCAGGCGCTGGTTTTCCGCGCCATCGACGATCGACGCGACATCACGCAGGCGCAGCGCGCCACCATTGGTATAGGCGAGGATCAGGTCGCGGTACTCGTCGGCAGAACGCAGCTGGTCGTTGGCATCGAGCTGGGTGACCCGGGTCGGGCCGTCGAAATTGCCCTTGGGCTGATTGACGTTGCTGGCGTTGATCAGCGTGCGCACGTCGGACAGATTGAGGCCATAGGCCGCCAGCGCCTCGGGATTGACGCGAATGCGCACGGCCGGACGCTGGCCACCGGCCAGGGAGACCAGGCCGACACCGGTGGTCTGTGCCAGTTTCTGCGCCAGCCGGGTGTCGACCAGATCGTTGACCTGGGGCAGCGGCAGCTCGTTGGAGGTCACCGCCAGGGTCAGCACCGGGGTGTCGGCGGGATTGACCTTGTTGTACACCGGCGGCGCCGGCAAGTCGTCCGGCAGCAGGTTGGTGGCGCCGTTGATCGCCGCCTGCACTTCCTGCTCGGCCACGTCCAGCTGCACGTCCAGGTTGAAGCGCAGGGTGATCACCGACGCGCCACCGGAGCTGGTCGACGACATCTGCTGCAGCCCGGCCATCTGGCCGAACTGACGCTCCAGGGGCGCCGTCACCGCGCTGGTCATCACATCCGGGCTGGCGCCCGGGTACAGGGTCATCACCCGGATGGTCGGGTAGTCGACCTCGGGTAGCGCGGAAACCGGCAGCAGCCGGTAGGCGATCACCCCACTGAGGAAGATCGCCAGCATGATCAGGGTGGTGGCGACCGGTCGCAGGATGAACAGGCGGGAGACGTTCATGAAGCGCTACGCACCCGCGGTGCATTTTCCTCGGTGGCAGACGGCTCGCGAGTGCCCTCGCCGATCACCTCGACCTTGTTGCCGTCACGCAGGCGATCGGTGCCCTCGACCACCACTCGCTCGTCGGCGGCCACGCCGTCTTCGATCACCGAGAACTCGCCGTCGCTGGGGCCGACCTTGACCTGGCGAACCTGCACCTTGTCTTCCCCATCGATGGCGTAGACGAAGGTGCCATTGGCGCCGAATTGCAGCGCCGCGACCGGCACCAGCAGCGCCTTCTGGCGCACGGAAACCTGCAGACGGGTATTCACGAACTGGTTGGGGAACAGCATTTCCTCGGCGTTCTCGAAGCGCGCCTTGAGCTTCACCGTACCGGTGGTGGTGTCGATCTGGTTGTCCAGGCTTTCCAGCACGCCGTCGGCCAGTTTGTTGTTGTCGCCGCGATCCCAGGCCTGTACCACCAGCTCGCGGTCCTTGCGTACCTGGGCGAGTACGGCCGGCAGTTCGGCCTCGGGCAGGGTGAAGGTGACGGAAATCGGCAACGTCTGGGTGATCACCACGATGGGATTGGTATCACTGGAGTTCACCAGGTTGCCCTGGTCGACCTGGCGGATGCCCAGGCGGCCATCGATGGGCGCACGCACCTGGGTGAAGTCGAGGTTCAGCCTGGCTTCGGCCACCGCGCCCTGGTTGTTCTGCAGCGTGCCGCGATACTGGTTGACCAGCGCCTCCTGGGTGTCCAGGGTCTGCCGGGCGATGGAGTCCTCCTCGAACAGGCCGCGATACAGCGCCAGGTCCTTCTCGGCAGCACGCAGTTGCGCCTGGTTTTCCGCCAGCGTGCCTTGGGCCTGCTGCAGGGCGATCTCGAACGGCCGCGGGTCGATCTGCGCCAGCACGTCGCCGGCCTTGACCGGCTGACCGTCCTTGAACAGCACCTTGACCAACTGGCCATCCACGCGGCTGCGCACGTTGGCGGTGTTGTAGGCGGTAACCGTGCCCAGGGCCTTGAGGACGATGGGAAAGTCCCGCGACTCGACGTGGGCGATGCGCACCGGCACATTATTGAATCCCCAGTCCGTGTCTTCTTCTGGGGCCGCTTTGGCCGGCCAGAACCACCAGACCAGCAGGATAACGACGGCCAGCAGAAGCAGACCGATGAACCACTGGCGCCTGGAGGATGGAGTGCTACGCGTTGTGTTGACTTCGGACATGGGCCAATCGCTACTGCCTTCGGGAGGGTGAACGATAAGCACTGCAAGAGCCCGACGCAAAGCCTCTTTACCGGCTATTTACCTGCACAAGTGGCTTGATAGGGATAAATGTGCGGAAAACCGCGCGTGACACCCGTAACACCGGCGCAATCTGTATTTTTCGATGTATTGCCTGGTATTGCCTGCCGTCGCTTCGAGTACCTAGAGGATGACCCGATGCTCGGCCTGCCCCTGTGCGGGCAGCTCCACTGCAAACAGCCTGCCTGCCTGAGGCTCGGCAGCCAGTTGCTCGTCGTCAAGGCCATCGCGCGCCGAGGTCGCGAACAGGGTCGACAAGCCTGGCCCACCGAATGCCGGACAGGATATCTGCGAAGCCGGGAAGGCTACCGCCTGCAGAAAGTGTCCCTCGGGGTCATAGCAGGCCACCCGTGACGCGCCCCATTGCGCGTTCCACAAGCGCCCCTGGCTGTCGACCACCGCACCGTCCGGGTTGACCCCGGCCGCCCGGCCATCGATGAACGGCTGCGCCTCGCCCTGTGGCCAGCCATGCTGCTCGTCGAGGGGCTGGCGCCAGATCTGCTGGCGTGCGGTGTCGGCGAAGTAGGCATGGCGCCGATCCGGGGAAAAGCAGATGGCATTGCTGATACTGATAGCCGCGAACAGACGGCGCAGCTCGCCCCGGTAGTAACGGTAGATGGCGCCGGCCTGCTTCTCGCCATCGAGGCCCATGGTGCCGATCCAGAAGCCGCCCCAGGGATCGGCTCGGCCATCGTTGGAGCGGGTCAGCGGATTATCCGCCTCGAGGGCGCAGACCGTCTGCCGCACGCCGGTGGCCAGGTCGAAGGTCAGCAGCGCCGTCTCGCTGGCGATCAGCAGGACATGCTCATCGACCCAGCCCGCTGCGGATATCCGCTCGTCGAACGCCCACTCCAGCGGCTGGCCATCACGCTGGCTGAGCAGGCGCCGACCGAGGATATCGAACCAGAACAGCTGCCCACGCTGCGGGTGCCACAGCGGCCCTTCGCCCAGGGTGCAGTGGCGTGCGTCGACGATACGTGCCTCGGTGCTGCCATTCGGGGTAGCGGCCATGCCTAGATTCCTCGTTGAATGTGCTCATGGGCAGCGCTCAGGCCAGCCAGGGTGACGCGCTCGGCGCTCAGGGTCTGCGCCGTCACCCCCAGCGTGTCGAGCGCATGGCGGTAGCGCTCGGCCGATTCGCCGTCACCGATTACACAGACCTGCTGGCCCCGCCAGCGTTCATCCAGCGCAGCCAGCTCCTCGCCGATCAGCAGCCCGGACAACCGGGAACGCGCGGCAACCGGTCCCAGCCCGTCGAGCAAGCCTTCGGCACGCAGTCCGAACAAGGCGCCGAGCAGACGCCGCGTCTGCCCTGCCCCGGCCTGCAGACCGCTATCGAACGCCTGCTGGTCCAACTGCCGGGCATCACCCTGCATGCCATGGCGCAACACCGATTGCTGACTCAGCAAGGCGAACAGCTCGCCGGTCATGAAGGTCTGGAAGGCCATCACCTGGCCGTCGCGCACCTCGACCCACTTGCTGTGGGTGCCCGGCAGGCAGACCATGCCGCGATAATCGGCCTGCTCGGCAAGCAGGCCGGCGACCTGGGTCTCCTCGCCACGCAATACATCGGCAGGCGCGCGCTGACACAGCCCCGGGACGATAGAGACGCGCAAACGCGCATCCTTCACCTCGGGCCTGATCATCCGCTCTATCGCCTGGGGTGCACAGGGCACTTCGGTATACGGCGCTTCGCGCCAGCCCTGACGGGCACCGACCATGCCGCAAGCAACCACGTCGATGACCCGCCCGTGGTCCAGCCAGGCGTCGATCAGCTCCAGCAGCGCACCCTCGAACTGATCGGCCGCCAGGGTGCTCATGCCGCGCGCCGACGACGCGCGCTGGAGGATCTCGCCGCCGTCCGACAGCGCCCACGCACGCAACCGGGAGGTCCCCCAGTCGACAGCTATCCAGCTGACCGTCTCTGTCATCCTGGTTTCCTCGCAGGTCTCAGTGGCTGTCCTTGGGAATGCCGGCACCGCGGCAGCCCTTGAGGAAATCGAAGTCCGCTCCGCTATCGGCGCCCTCGACGTGGTCGTGGAACAGCTTGATGTAGCCGCTGGTCGGCGGCTCCAAGGTCGGCTGCCACTCGGCCAGGCGCTGACGCAGCTCAGCCTCGGGAATGTCCAGGTGAATGCGCCTGGCCTCCACGTCGAGCTCGATCATGTCGCCATCGCGCACCACCGCCAAAGGCCCGCCGGCCGCGGCTTCCGGCGTGGTGTGCAGAACCACGGTGCCGTAGGCGGTGCCGGACATCCGCGCGTCGGAGATGCGCACCATGTCGGTGATGCCCTTGCGCAGCACCTTCGGCGGCAGGCCCATGTTGCCCACTTCGGCCATGCCCGGGTAACCGCGCGGGCCGCAGTTCTTCAGCACCATCACGCAGTGTTCGTCGATATCCAGGCTCTCGTCGTTGATCTTCGCCTTGTAGTCGTCGATGTCCTCGAAGACCACGGCGCGGCCACGGTGCTGCATGAGGTGTGGCGACGCTGCCGAGGGTTTCAGCACGGCGCCGCGAGGTGCCAGGTTGCCCCGCAGCACGGCGATGCCGCCCTTGGCGGTGAGCGCCTGGTCCACCGGGCGGATGACATCCTCGTTCCAGTTGCGTACGCCCTTGACCTCCTCCCAGAGGGTTTCGCCGGATACCGTCAGTGCGCCCTTGTGCAGCTTGCCGCCCTCGCCGAGCATGCGGATCACCACCGGCAGCCCCCCGGCGTAGAAGAACTCCTCCATCAGGTATTTGCCCGAGGGCATCAGGTTGACGAGGGTGGGAATGTCCTGGCCGAGACGGTCCCAGTCGTCCAGGGTCAGGTCGACGCCCACGCGGCCAGCGATGGCCAGCAGGTGGATCACCGCATTGGTCGAGCCGCCGATGCTGCCGTTGACCCGGATGGCGTTCTCGAAAGCCTGGCGGGTCATGATGTCGGACGGTTTCAGGTCATCCTTTACCATCTGCACGATGCGCCGCCCGGTCAGGTGCGCGACCACCCGGCGACGGCTGTCCACCGCCGGAATCGCCGCATTGCCGGACAGCGCCATGCCCAGTGCTTCGGCCATGCTGGCCATGGTGCTGGCGGTACCCATGGTGTTGCAGGAGCCCGGAGAGCGGGACATCGACTGCTCGGCTTCGAGAAAATCCTCGCGGCTCATCTTGCCGGCCTTGATGTCTTCCGACATCTGCCACAGCGCGGTACCCGAGCCGACTCGCTCGCCCCGGAACCAGCCGTTGAGCATCGGCCCGCCGGACACCACGACGGCCGGGATGTCGACGCTCGCCGCGCCCATCAGCAGCGCCGGGGTGGTCTTGTCGCAGCCGGCCAGCAGCACCACGCCGTCCAGCGGGTTGGCGCGCAGCGCTTCTTCCACGTCCATCGCCGCCATGTTGCGGTACATCATCGCGGTCGGGCGCAGCGAGCTTTCCCCGGCGGAGAACACCGGAAATTCCAGCGGCAGGCCACCGGCTTCGTAGATGCCGTGCTTGACCCGTTCGGCAAGGTCACGCAGGTGCGCGTTGCAGGGGGTCAGTTGCGACCAGGTGTTGCAGATGCCGATCACCGGTCGGCCGTCGAACAGATCCGCCGGCAGCCCCTGATTCTTCATCCAGCTGCGGTGGTAGATGTGATCCCGCGAGTTGCCGCCGAACCATTCGGTGGAGCGCAGCTTGCGTGGCCATACCGCCGGTTTGAAGGTGCTCATACCCAGCCTCCGTCGACAATGAAATTCTGCGCCGTGCACATCGCCGCGGCGTCCGAAGCCAGGAACAACGCCATGTCGGCGATATGTTCGGGCAGCAGTTGGCCGGGCATGCACTGGTTCTGGCGGATCTGCTCCTTGGCCGACTCGTCGACCCACATGGCCAGCTGTTTCTCGGTCATCACCCAGCCGGGCACCAGGGTGTTGACGCGGATCCGCTCCTTGCCCAGTTCCCGTGCCAGGCCTCGGGTCAGGCCGTGGGTGGCGGCCTTGCTCGCCGCATACACCGGATAGCCGGCCGACGCCATCATCCAGCCCACCGAGCCGAAATTGATGATCGCGCCGCCGCCGGCCTGGCGCATCATCGGCACCACCGCCTGGGTGGCGAAGGTGGCATGGCGCAGGTTGACCGCGATCAGCTCGTCGAAGCGCTCGGCACTGATCGAATCCAGCGCGTGGCGAACGTCGTTGGCGGCGTTGTTGAGCAAGGCGGTGATCGGCCCGAACTGTTCGGCAATCTTGTGGATGGCCGCCTGATAGGCCTTGATGTCGGTGATGTCGCAGCGCAGGAAGCGCACCTGATGCCCCGCCTCGCTCAACTGGCTGGCCAGGGCCTGGCCGTGTTCGTCGTCGATATCGACGAACGCGGTGCGTGCCCCCTGACGGGCGAAGGCTTCCACCAATGCCCGGCCGATACCGGTGGCGCCACCGGAAATCAGCACGCTGCGCTCGGCCAGGTCGGCGTACGCGGCTTTGGCGGGGGTCGGACTCTGGCTATTCATGGCCTTTTACCTCGTGTTCGTCCCGTAACGCGCAGGCAGGGCTGGCGCGACGGGAGCGGATGGCTCCGCCTCAGCGGGATTTGTTCTTGTTGACCACGTCGAAGATCACTGCAGCCAGCAGCACCAGGCCCTTGATCACCTGCTGCCACTCGATGCCGATGCCGAGGATCGACATGCCGTTGTTCATCACCCCCATGATCAGGGCGCCGATCACCGCACCGATGATCTTGCCCACGCCACCGGACATCGATGCGCCACCGATGAACACCGCGGCGATCACGTCGAGTTCGAAGGACACCCCGGCCTTGGGCGTGGCGGTGTTCAGGCGCGCCGCGAAGATCAGCCCGGCCAGGGCGGCGAGCATGCCCATGTTGACGAAGGCGAAGAAGGTCAGCCGTTCGGTGTTGATGCCCGACAGCTTGGCCGCCTTGACGTTGCCGCCGATGGCGTAGATGCGCCGGCCCAGGGTGGTGCGGTTGGTCAGGAAGGTGTAGGCGCTGATCAGCAGGGCCATGATGATCAGCACGTTCGGCAGCCCCCGGTAGGTGGCCAGCAGGTAGGCGATGTAGACGATGGCGCTGGCAATCAGGCCGTTCTTGATGACGAAGAACAGCGCCGGTTCGTCGACGATGCCGTAGCGTTTGGCACGCCGCCGGGCACGCACGGCCAGGTAGATGATCAGCACGGCAGCCAGCGCGCCGAGCACGATGGCGGTGATGTTCGGCCGCGTATCGCTGAAGATGTCCGGGATGAAGCCGTTGCTCATCAACTGGAAGCTGCTCGAGAACGGGCCGATCGACTGACCATCGAGCACGGCCAGGGTCAGGCCACGGAACACCAGCATGCCGGCCAGGGTGACGATGAACGAAGGAATCTGCCAATAGGCGATCCAGTACCCCTGGGCAGCGCCGATCAGACAGCCCATCAGCAGGCACACCGGCACCACCAGCGAGGTCGACCAGCCCCATTGCACCATCATCACTGCGGCTGCGGCGCCGACGAAGCCGACCACCGAGCCCACCGACAGGTCGATGTGCCCGGAGACGATCACCAACAGCATGCCCAGGGCCATGATGATGATGTAGCTGTTCTGCAGGAACAGGTTGGTGAGGTTCACCGGGCGCATCAGGGTGCCGTCGGTGAGCACCTCGAAGAGCGCCATGATGACCACCAGGGTCATCAGCATGCCGTAGTCGCGCACGTGGTTCTTCAGGTGGGCCAGCAACGAAGGCCGGGCCGGTTGGGTTTTCGTATCCATTGCGTTCACCTCGCTCACGCCTTGACGATCATCGACATGATCTTTTCCTGGCTCGCCTCTGCGCGCGCCAGTTCGCCCAGGAAGGCACCTTCGTTCATGACGTAGATGCGGTCGCACATGCCCAGCAGTTCGGGCATTTCCGAAGAAATGATGATCACCCCCTTGCCGTCGGCGGCCAGCTGGTTGATCAGGCTGTAGATCTCGAACTTGGCGCCGACGTCGATGCCCCGGGTCGGCTCATCGAGAATCAGCACCTCGGGTTTGGCGAACAGCCATTTGCTCAGCACCACCTTCTGCTGGTTGCCGCCGGACAGGTTGAGCACCTTCTGGAACACCCCGGGCGTGCGGATGTGCAGCGCTTCACGGTACTGCTCGGCAACGCGGCGCTCGGCGTGCTCGTCGATCACCCCAGCGCTCGACACGCCAGGGAGGTTGGCCAGGGTGGTGTTGCAGAGGATGCTTTCGTCGAGCACCAGGCCGAGGGACTTGCGGTCCTCGGTGACGTAGGCGATGCCGTTGTCCACGGCGCGGCGCACCGTGGAGACGTCGATTTCCTTGCCGCGCAGGTGCACGGAGCCGGAAATATTGCGCCCGTAGCTCCTGCCGAACACGCTCATGGCCAGCTCGGTACGCCCTGCCCCCATCAGCCCGGCGATGCCCACCACTTCACCGGCCGCCACGCTGAGGTTGACATTGCGGATCATCTGCCGGGATGCCGACTCCGGGTGCCAGACGTTCCAGTCGCGGATCTCCAGCAGGGTTTCGCCGATCTCCGGAATGCGCTGCGGGTAGCGGTTCTCCATGTCGCGGCCGACCATGCCGCGAATGATGGTCTCTTCGCTGACCGCCTCGGCATGGCAATCCATGCTGCTGACCGACGCGCCGTCGCGCAGCACCGTGATGCTGTCGGCGACGCGGCTGACTTCGTTGAGCTTGTGGGAAATCAGGATCGAGGAAATCCCCTGGGCGCGAAACTCCAGCAACAGATCGAGCAGCTTCTGGCTGTCGTTCTCCTGCAGGGCCGCAGTCGGCTCATCGAGGATCAGCAGTTTGACGTCCTTGGCCAGCGCCTTGGCGATCTCCACCAGTTGCTGCTTGCCGACACCGAGCTTCTCGACCGGCGTGGTGGCGATCTCGTCGAGGCCGACCTTCTTCAGCAGCACCTCGGTACGCTGGTAGACCTCCGGCCAGTCGATCACGCCGTTGCTGGCGATCTCGTTACCGAGAAACAGGTTCTCGGCGATCGACAGCAGCGGCACCAGCGCAAGCTCCTGGTGAATGATGATGATCCCTTCCCGCTCGCTGTCGCGGATACCGCCAAAGGCCAGTGGCTTGCCTTCGTAGACGATCTCGCCCGCGTAGCTACCGTGGGGGTAGACACCGCTGAGCACCTTCATCAGGGTCGACTTGCCGGCGCCGTTCTCGCCGCACAGGGCATGGATCTCGCCGCGGCGCACCTTGAGATTGACGTCGTTCAGGGCTTTCACCCCCGGGAACGTCTTGGTGATGCCGCGCATTTCCAGAATGATGTCTTGCTGCATGGTTTTATCCGTCCGCAAGGCACACGCCAACCGCAGCGGGCGCGCCATGCTCAGGTAAACAGAGAGGTGGATGGCCGGCAGCGCCTGGCTGCCGGCGGAGTCACGCTACTGGACTTGCTTCTTGGTGTAGTAACCGCTGTCGATCAACACCTTTTCCCAGTTGCTCTTGTCGACCGTGACCGGCTGCAGCAGGTAGGCCGGCACGACTTTCTTGCCATTGTTGTAGGTCTTGGTGTCGTTGATCTGCGGCTCGCCGCCTTCGAGCAGCGCCTTGACCATGCCGACGGTCACTTCGGCGAGCTGACGGGTGTCCTTGAAGATCGAGGAATACTGCTCGTCGGCGAGGATGGACTTCACCGAGGGTACCTCCGAATCCTGGCCGGTCACTATGGGCATGGGCATATCGCCAGAACCGTAGCCAACCCCTTTCAGGGACGAGAGCACACCGATGGAGATGCCGTCGTAGGGCGACAGCACGCCGTCGAGGCGCTCCTTGGTGTAGTTGGCGGACAGCAGGTTGTCCATGCGCGACTGCGCGGTGGCGCCATCCCAGCGCAGGGTGCCGACCTTGCCCATGCCGGTCTGCCCGGAGAGGATCTTGATCTCGCCCTTGTCGATCAGCGGTTGCAGCACCGACAGGGCGCCGTCGTAGAAGAAGTAGGCGTTGTTGTCGTCTGGCGAACCGCCGAACAGCTCGACGTTGTAGGGGCCCTTGCCGCTCGCCTGCATGCCCTTGACCAGCGATTCGGCCTGCAGCACGCCGACTTTGGTGTTGTCGAAAGTGGCGTAGTAGTCCACGTACTGGCTGTCGCGGATCAGCCGGTCATAGGCGATGACCTTGATGTCCGCGGCGTTGGCGTTTTCCAGCGTGTTGGTGAGGGTAGTGCCGTCGATCGCTGCGATGACCAGAACATTGACGCCCTTGACCATCATGTTTTCGATCTGCGAAACCTGGGTGGGGATGTCGTCTTCGGCGTACTGCAGGTCGGCCTTGTAGCCGGCCTTCTCCAGTTGCTTGACCATGTTGTTGCCGTCGTCGATCCAGCGGGCGGACGACTTGGTAGGCATCGAGATACCTACGAAACCCTTTTCGGCAGCCCCTGCGGACACGGCACTCAACAGGCTGGCCCCCATGGCCACGGCAGCCACGAGCTTACGGACAGTGTTCATCAGCTTCTCCTGGGCGACGCCTGCTGTGGGCCAGGGCACACGCGACATCGCAGTTATTGTTGTTCGTTCAGCGAAGAGCTTTCCAAGCAGGCATGAAGATAGAACCAGCCGCCCATATCAATCAAATTCATATTACGCTCACCGCCATACCCATATTGGTATGCAGCGAATCGACAAGCGCCCTGCCCCGTCGCAGAATCCGTTCAGTGCCTCCGATAACGACAATAAAGTGAGAGCTGCCATGGATATCGGGATCGCCCGACACCTGAAGATTCCCCAGTTGCGCCTGATCGCCGCGATCGCCGAGCACGGCCAGCTCGGCCTGGCGGCGGACGAATTGACCATCACCCAACCGGCCGCCTCGCGCATGCTGGCGGACATCGAACAGACCCTCGGCGCACGGCTGTTCGAGCGCCATGCCAAAGGCATGCTGCCGACCCTGATCGGCCGGGCACTGGCCCAGCGTTCGCACAACATGCTGGTGGAGCTGCGTGACCTGGCGCAGGACGTCGAGGAGCTCAAGCGCGGCGAAGGGGGCATCACCACGGTGGGCGCGGTGACCGGGGCGGCGGTGGGCTTCGTGATCCCGGCGATTCGCCAGCTCAAGGCCATCTCGCCGCGGGCCGAGGTACACGTCAACGTGGCGGCCAGCGACGTGCTGGTGCACGACCTGGCCGCCGGCAAGAACGACTTCGTGCTCGCCCGCCTGCCGCGTGGCGTCAACCCGGCAGACTTCGAGGTATTTCCGGCACGCACCGAAACCCTCAGGCTGATGGTGCGCCAGGATCACCCGCTGGCCAACGTCGATCAGGTCACGCTGCACGACCTGTCACCCTACGAATGGGTGATGCAGAGCCACCGGGCACCGATCCGCGAAGCGATGGAGACGGCCTTTCTCAGCGCCGGGGCGCCGTTGCCGACCAACATCACCAACACCACCTCGCTGCTGGCGATGATCGCCATCCTGGTGTCGTCATCGGCCATCGCCCCGCTGGCCAGCGAGGTGCCTGAGCTGCTGCTCGGCGATCAGGTCGATGCCAGGCTGAAGGTCTTGCCGCTCAACGTGACCATCGAGATGTCGCCGTACTACCTGCTGCTGGTCAAGGGCCGCCAACTGTCGCCGGTGGCCAATCGCCTGCGCAGGCTGGTGGCCGCAGGCCTGAACGGGCCCGCATCCAGGTCCTAGGTGTTTGGTCCCGAAAAGTACCTGCGCTCGGTGATGCTTCGTTAAAAATCGGCTGGAATGCCAGCCCAGTCAAAATGCTCATTTGCAGCTCGTAAACTCGAATGCGAGCCCAGTCCGTTGCTCACCGATTTTTGCCTCGCCTGACCTGCGCTCGGAGGTTTTTCAGACAGAACCTAAAGCCTTTCCGGGCTCGAATCCTGGCGCTCGAATAGCGCTACCAGCCAATCGACGAACACGCGCACCCGCCGTGACAGTTGCCGATGCGCTGGATAGAGCGCCGTCAGCGCCATCGGTGCGGGGGGATATTCCGGCAGCACCTCGTGCAGCGTGCCGGCCAGCAACTGCTCACGAACGTGATACCGCGGCGCCTGGATGATTCCCATGCCGGCTTCACAGGCGGCCACGTACCCTTCGGAACTGCTGATGGCGATGGGGCCGGCGATCTCGACCTGTCGCCGCTCACCGTTTCTGGTGAAGTCGAAGGGAAAACGCCGGCCAGTGAGCGGCGAGACATAGTTCACCGCCTCATGGGTGCGCAACAGGCCATCCAGGTCGCACGGCATGCCATGCCGTGCGAGGTAGGCGCTGCTCGCGCAGGTGACCTGGGGCAGCTGCGCCAACGGCCGGGCGACCAGGCTCAGGTCATGCACATCGCCGGCTCGCACCACACAGTCCACGCCCTCGCGGATCAGGTCGACCGGCCTGTCACTGGCACCGATATCCAGCTCGATGCGCGGATAGCGTGCGCGGAAGTCCGGCAACGCAGGAATCACCACGCGGTGGCTGAGCGACGCCGGCAAATCGATCCGCAGACGTCCCTGGGGGTTGCTTCGTGCGTCGCAGAAGAGCGACTCGGCATCGTCGATATCGGCCAGCAGCCCCAGGCAACGCTGGTAATAGGCGCTGCCATCGAGCGTGGGGCTGACATGCCGGGTGGTTCGCTGCAGCAGTTGTGCGCCCAGATGTCGCTCCAGCTGCTTGATCAGCTGGGTCACCGACGCCCTGGGCAACCCCAGGCTATCGGCGGCTTTGCCGAAGCCGCCGAGTTCGACGATGCGCGTAAAGACCTGCATGGCGAGCAAGCGATCCATAGGATGATTATTTTCCAAAACCGAATAGTGCATGCATTTTTAGCGGCTTTATCCGGCCGAGCGCAACAACCAGACTGTAGCCTCTACAGTATTTCGAGGAGCAAGCCATGAAAACGCGTCAACTGGGCCGCGGTGGTCCGCATATTTCCGCCATTGGCCTGGGCTGCATGGGCATGAGCGACTTCTACACCGGCGACCGCGACGATCAGGAGTCCATTGCCACCCTGCACCACGCTCTGGAGCACGGCATCAACTTTCTGGACACTGCCGACATGTACGGCCCCTACAGCAACGAAGCGTTGCTCGGCCGTGCGCTGAAGGGCCGTCGTCAACAGGCGTTTCTGGCCAGCAAGTTCGGTATCGTTCGCGATCCTGCCGACGCGCACAAACGCGGTGTCAACGGTCATCCCGATTACGTGCGCAGTGCCATCGAGGGCAGCCTGAAGCGGCTGCACACCGACTACCTGGACCTGTATTACCAGCACCGTATCGACCCGCACGTGCCCATCGAAGACACCGTTGGCGCACTCGCCGAACTGGTCGCTCAAGGCAAGATCCGTCACATCGGCCTCAGCGAAGTCTCCCCGCAGACCTTGCGCCGCGCCCATGCCGTTCACCCGATCGCCGCGGTGCAGACCGAATACTCGCTGTGGACCCGCGACCCCGAGGAAAACGGCGTATTGGCAACCTGCCGGGAGCTGGGCATCGCCTTCGTGCCCTACAGCCCGCTCGGTCGAGGCTTCCTCACCGGCGCGCTGAAGAGCCCAGACGACTTCGCAGCGGACGATTACCGTCGCCACAGCCCGCGCTTCCAGGGTGCCAACTTCACCAGGAACCTGCAGCTCGTGACCGAGGTGCAAGGCATGGCATCCGACAAGGGCGTCAGCGCCGCACAGCTGGCGCTGGCCTGGGTGCTGGCCAAGGGCGACGATATCCTGCCAATCCCCGGCACCAAGCGCCGTCGCTATCTGGACGAAAACCTCGCCGCGCTGGATATCCGGCTGAGCGCAGATGACCTCTTGGCGCTGGAGGGGTTGTTTGCAACCAACGCGGTGGCCGGCGCTCGCTATGCCCCGGGCTCGATGAAAACGCTGCACCTCTGAAACGAAAACGGCCTGCGCAAGGCAGGCCGCTTCGGGCGCGGTGAGCAGCTTACTTGAGCACGGCCAGGGCCGCCTCGTAGTTCGGCTCGCTGCCGATCTCGGCAACCAGCTCGCTGTGCAGCACCTTGTCATGTTCATCCAGCACCACCACGGCGCGGGCCGCCACGCCGGCCAGCGGGCCGGAGCTCAGGGCCACACCGTAGTCCTTGAGGAATTCGGCGCCGCGCATGGTCGACAGGTTGATCACACTCTCCAGGCCCTCGGCACCGCAGAAGCGCGCCTGGGCGAACGGCAGATCGGCGGACACGCACAGCACGGCAGTGTTGGCCAGCTTGCTGGCTTCACTGTTGAAAGTGCGTACCGAGGTGGCGCAGGTCGGGGTGTCGACGCTGGGGAAGATGTTCAGCACTTTGCGCTTGCCCGCCAGACTGCTCAGGCTGACATCGGCCAGGCCGGCACCGACCAGGGTGAATCCAGGCGCCTGCTGACCGACTTGCGGCAGTTGGCCATCGACCTGAACTGGGTTACCACGCAGGGTTACTTGTGCCATGAAAACGATCCTTTTCTATGTGGGTAAAACACGCATGGGCGGTCATCCTACGTCAGGACGACCGTTGCTAGAAGTCACGTTTGTAGAACAGGTCCAGTGAACTCGCCAGGCCGCTCGCCGCCTCCAGATACAGGCGCCGGCTGAGTGCATAACGCAGCGCCACGGTGTTCACCGGCTCGAACACGCCGACGCCGTAGCGCAGGCTCAGCCGCTCCGAGAGGTTGCCGCTGGCGACCACGCTGGTGGTGTTGCCGCTGCCTTCGGTATCCAGCTGGAAGTCCTGGATGCCCAGGCTCTGCGCGACCGAGCCGGTCACCCCGGAACTGCCGGCCACCCCCAGCGCCAGCGCCGCCTGGGCCAACATGTTGTTGTCTTCGCTGCCGGTCGACAGCGGCCGCCCCAGTACCAGGTAGGACAGGGCCTGCTCCTGGCTCATCGCCGGCTCGGAAAATACCTCGGTGCGCGGCTGATCGGCACTGCCAGTCAGGCGCAGACCGGCCACCACTTCGTCGACCTTGCGGATAGCCTCTATATCCAGGAACGGCTGGTCGATGGGACCGGCGAACAGCAGGCGCGCTCGGCGGATGGTCAGTCGCTGGCCGTAGCCACGGAAATTGCCCTTGTTGAGGTTCAGCTCGCCACGGGTGTCCAGGTCGTCACCGACGTGGACCCGTCCAGCCAACTCGGCGTTGAGGCCGAAGCCGCTGAACGTCAGCTTGTCGCTGCCCACCTCGACGTCGATGTCCATGCGGATCGCCACGGCCTGCTGCTCGCGGGCCTCGGCACCGACGATGACCGCGTCGTCCGAGACCTTGACCGTCGAAGGCGGCAATTCGCGCACCACGATCTTGCCACGGGGAATGGAGACCTTGCCGCTGACCGACAGTTGATCGTCGGCTAGGTGCACCTGCATGTCAGGTTCCACCTCCAGGTTGGCGTAGGGTTCGACCGCCACTGGCAGGCGGCTACCCTGCACGCTCAGGCTACCGCTCAACTGCTCGGCCCAGGCCAGTGCGCCTGTCAGCGTCCCCTGGCCCTGCTCGCCACTGCGCCAACTGCCGTTGAGCTGCAGGCTTTCGCCAGCGATCAGTGCGCGGACCTGCAGGTTCTCGAAACTGGTCGGTAATTCACCACCGGAGATGTCCCCGTCGCTGAGCGCCAGTTCACCATTGACCAAGGGCTTCATCAGCTCGCCGGACAGCCTGCCACTGCCATCCAGGCGGCCGGACAGGCGTTCCACCGCTGGCACGAACGGCCGCGCGATGGCCAGATCGAGCCCCCTGAGGCGGAACTGCCCGGACAGCGGCTTGCTCTGCACGCGTGGATCGAGCTGCGCCTGCACCGACAGCTCGCCGAGCTTCGGCCCGCGCAGGTTCAACTCGGCGTCGATGCGCTGAGGTTTCAGCTCGCTGCTCAGGCGCAGGCTGTCGTAGGTGAAGTCCACCCATTGCCCGGCGTCGCGGGCCCGCCAGGTGCCGCTGCCGGCATCCACCACTACCCGCCCGCTGGGACCGGCGGCGGGCAGATCCAAGTGTACGTCGGCATTGAGCTTGCCCACCCAGGCGAAATCCTTGGGGAACCATGGCGACAGGCTGTCGAGAGGGAAATCGGCAAGCCGATAACGAATTTTCGGCTGCGGCTGCAGGCGCTGGTTCTCACCGCACAGGCTGGCCTCGCCAGAACGCAGGCAATGTGCGCCGAGGTCGATCTCACCGCTGGCCAGGCGCACCAGGGAGGCAGGTTGTTGCAGGCGCCAATCCTGACCACCGGCCTGCACCTCGGCGCGGCTCAGGCGACCGCGCCAGGTGCCCCGATCAAGGGCGCCATCCAGCGCCAGGCTGGTCTGCAGCTGGGGGCCCTGGACACTCAGATCCATCTGCTGCTGGCGGCGATTGCCAAGGCCGTTGACTGTCAGGTCACCCACCAGGGTATCGCCGCTGGCGATCCCCAGGCCACGCAGTTGCACCTTGGCCTGCCCGTTGGTATCCAGGGTGGCGTCCAGCCCGAGCTGGCGCAGACGGGTGTCCTCGAAGGCCAAGCCCTGACCGTTCAGGTCGAGTGTGCCCTGAGGGGCTTGCAGGTTGCCAGCCAGATCGAGACGGCCAGTGGCCTGCCCCTGCAAACCTGGCCACAGCTGGCCGAGGCGGTTGAGGGCGATGCGCAGCTCGCCCTGCAAGCGCTCGTCGAGCTGGCCGCTGCCGTCGATACGGTTGTCGCCCAGGCGCACGCTCAGCGCACTCAGCTCCCAGCGTTCTCCAGCGCCGGCTACCGTGGTCTGCAGCTGTGCCGGCTGACCACGCAGGCGCCCCTGCAGATCGAGGTCACCAGTCAGTTCCAGGCGCCCGTCGAGCAGTTGCCCCTTGCTGCGCACCGGCCCGGCGATGCGCCCGGGCAGCTCGGCGACCCAATAGGCGGGGTCGAAATCGCCGACCTGCAATTGCGCATCCCAGCGCACCGCCTCGGTGAAACCCAGGGTCAGTTGGCCGTCGATGGTTCCCCGGCCGGCACGAATCTGCAGTTGCGGCATGTGAACCTGCTGCAAGTCCCCGCTGAGCGGTGTCTTCACGCTGAAAGCACCTGCCGGGCCATCGAGCGCGGCGTCCAGGTTGCCCAGATAATTGCCGTCGTCGTAGGCCAGGTCGCCAGTCAGCTTCTTCAGCGTGACCGGTGGCGCCTCTTCCAGCGGATACAGGCGCAGCCAGGGGAAGTCCTGCCAGTCGATATGGGTATCGGCGCTGAAGCCTTGCTGCCAGTCCAGGCGCCCATCGATCGCCAGGTACTGGCTCTGCGCGGCAGACAGGCGCAGGGTGGCGATGTCCGCGCCCTTGGCATCGACGCGGCCGCGCAGCGCCAGGGCGACCGGGCCACCCTCGGCAGGCAGAGTAGCGCCGCCATCGATGCCGTAACCGTCCTGCAGATTGCCCGCTGCCCGCAAGGTCAAACCGTTCAGTCGCAGGGTATCGGGCAGTGATGCATCGGCCTTGAAGCCGTCGGCGGTGAACGTCAGTGTCGCCGGAAGGTGCTCGACCAGCGGCTGAATCTCACCACTCAGGTGCCCTGCCAGGTAGCCGCTGCTGTCGACCGCCAGCGCCAGGCGCTGACGCAGATCGCCCTCGACCCGCAGTGCCAGGCTCCATTCCTTGCCATCCGGCGACGGCAACGCAGCACTGCCCTGCAAGCTCAGCGGCCATTCGCCTTCTGGCAGCAGCCTGCCCTGCAGGTCGACGATCAGATCGTCACGCTGCACGTGCAGCTTGCTGATGTTCAGGCCGTCGCTCGCCCAGTTGGCCGCGAGTTCCAGCTCCTGCAACTGGTCGTCACCGTTGAACTGCAGGCTGCCGATCCACACCTCACCGACCTGCACGGCCAGCGGCAGGTCGAGCTGCGGCAGGCTGAAGGGCTCTTCGCTCGGCGCTGCGTCGCTGGCCGCCAGGTTCAGCTCGATGCGTTCGCTGCGTAGCGTATCGATGCAGAGGGTCAGGCGCAGCAGGCAGGTGGGCGACCAGTCGAACATCGGCTGGCGCACCAGCACCTGATCGTCGCCCTGGCGCCAGAGCAGTTGCTCGGCCGTCCAGTGGCCGCCCAGGCGTCCTTCGAAGCCATCCACCTGCAGGCCAGGCACCAGGCCCAGGGTCCAGCGGCTGCCGGCCGAAGTGGCCAGCATCCACACCAGCAGCACGAGCAGCAGCGCCAGCAGGCTCGCCAGGCTCAAGCCGGCATACTTGAGTGCCCGCTTCACAATTCCGGCCCCATGGAGAAATGCAGCCGCACGCCGCCGTCGTCATCCAGCGGGTGTGCCAGGTCGAGGCGCAGCGGCCCTACCGGCGACACCCAGCGCATACCGATACCCACCGCACTCTTGAGCGTCGGCATGCTCAGCGAATTGAAGGCATTGCCGGTGTCGTAGAAGGTCGCCACGCGCCATTTGTCGGCAACGCGGTACTGGTACTCGCCGCTGGCGGCAAACAGATAGCGCGCGCCGATCTTGTCGCCCTGGTTGTTCTCCGGCGACAGGCTCTGATAGTCATAACCGCGCACGCTCTGGTCACCCCCGGCGAAAAAGCGCAGCGAGGGCGGCACCGAGGAATTGAACCCCTTGGACTCGGTACCGCCAAACTGTGCCCGGGCGAGGAAGCGATGATTGTGCCACAAGGTGGTCAGGCCCTTGAGCAGTACGTTGCCATGCACGACATCGGAATCGGCCAGCAGCCCCTGCTTGGCCACCGACGCATCGAACTGCAGGCGATAGCCATGATTGGGGTCGATGCGGTTATCGCTGCGCAGGTAGGAATAGCTGATACCGGGCATCAGCAGGGTGCTCAGCCCCGAGTCGTCACCCAGGCGGTATTCCTCACGCTGCCACTTCAGCGAGATCACCCGCTGCCAGCCACTGTCGAGCCGACTGTGCCATTCCGGGCCAACGGTCAGCAGACGGCTCAGGCTGTCGGTGTCGGCGATCTCCTCATACTGGTAGCCACCGGCCATGCGCAGCTTGTCGGTCAGCGGCGGATCCAGCGGCACGTCGTACCACAGGCCAACGTTCTGCCGCGGTGCTGACAGTTCCATTTCCGCGCCGTAACTGTGCCCTTGCGGATTGGCCCAGTGCCGCTCCCAGTTGGCACGGCCACGGGGGCCGACATCGGTGGAAAAGCCGATCCCAAGGCCCATGGTGCGCGGCAGGCGTGTCTGCAGGTGGACCTTGACCGGAATCACCTGCTGTTCGGCCACGGAGGGGCTGGCATCGACCCGCACCGACTCGAAGTAACCGCTGGAGCGCAGCGCCTGGTAGAGCTCGGCGATACGTTCGGAATCGTAGGGCGTATCGGCGGCGAATGGCACCATGCGTTGCAGCAGGTCATCATCGAACGGCATGTCGCCTTCGAACACCACACTGCCGAGGATGTAGCGCGGGCCACTGTCGTAGATCAACTCGATATCGGCCAGTCCGGCCTGGGGATCGATACTCAGGCGCTGCCGGGTGAAACGTCCACGGAAAAAACCGTAGCGCGATGCCTGGTTCTGAATGTGCCGTTTGGCCGCCTCGTAGCGGCCATGATTGAGCCGAGCGCCCTGAACGAGCTGCGCATCCTTGGGGATCTGAAAGGCGCTCATCTGGGCGGCCGGCCCGTCGACCCGGACGGTCACGCTGCCGATGCGTACCGGCTCGCCGGGAACGATGCGCAGGTTCAGGCGCGGCGGCGTCTGCTCGACGACGTCGGTGCTGATCTGAGCATGGTAGTAACCCAGTGCCTGGGCGGCTTTTTCCGCCTGGCTCTCGACCACGCGCCGCAGGCGCTGCAGGGCCTGCGCATCACGTTCGCCGAGGCTGCCGATGTAACCCTCCACATTGCTTTTCAAGGCATTGTTGGCAGGCTGCACACTGACCACCAGACGAGCGTCTTCGGCCAGCAGTGCCGAACTGAATACCAACAGGGCGCATCCCGCGCCTAATGTAGAAATAACTCTCATGGCGGCGATGCTATCACGGCGACTGCGCTATTCCAGTGCCCGCGCGAATCCAGCCACTCCCCGGCCCTGCGGCTTGCACTGAAACGTCAACAGCCCCTAGCATCGCGGCTTTACTGCCCGACTCATCAGGATCGCCGACATGAAACTCGTTTCCTTCAATATCAACGGCTTGCGGGCACGTCCGCATCAACTCGCGGCGCTGATCGAAAAGCACCAGCCGGATGTCATCGGCCTGCAGGAAACCAAGGTCAGCGACGATCAGTTCCCCGAGGCGGAAATCCGCGCCCTGGGTTACCACGTCCACTACCACGGCCAGAAGGGCCACTATGGCGTGGCCCTTCTGTCTCGCCAGGCTCCGCTGGAGCTGGTCAAGGGTTTTCCCGACGACAGCGAGGACTCCCAGCGGCGCTTCATCTACGGCACCTACGCCGACGCGCAGGGCAACCCGATCACCGTGATGAACGGCTACTTTCCCCAGGGCGAGAGCCGCGACCATCCCACCAAGTTCCCCGCCAAGCAGCGTTTCTACGCCGACCTCCAGGCGCTGCTGAACGGTCGTTTCACCCACCAGCAGCCGTTGATCGTCATGGGTGATATCAATATCTCCCCGCAGGATTGCGATATCGGTATCGGCGAGGTCAACCGCAAGCGCTGGCTGAAGACTGGAAAATGCAGCTTCCTGCCAGAGGAACGCGAGTGGCTGGCGACGCTCAAGGGCTGGGGCCTGGTCGACAGCTTCCGTGTGCTGAACCCGCAGGTCGACGACCGCTTCAGCTGGTTCGACTACCGCAGCCGCGGCTTCGAGGACGAGCCCAAGCGCGGCCTGCGCATCGACGTGATCCTCGCCTCCCAGGTATTGCAGGAACGCCTCAAGGACGCCGGTATCGACTACGATCTGCGGGGCATGGAGAAGCCTTCGGATCACGCCCCCATCTGGCTGGAACTGAGCTGACGCAGACAGTCATCTTGCGGTCATTTTTCCGTCTTATCGTCGCAGCACTTCAGCCATCGCCCTTCAAGGTGCTTGCCGCATGCTGCGCGCCCCCCTCTGTGAACGAGAAATCTGGAACCGAACCGCTACTTTCCTGCTGCTCGGTTTCGTCTTTTACCTGAGCCCCTGGACGGCATTCGCCGCCCCGCCGCCCAGCACGGACAGCCCGGCGCTGCGTATCCAGGGCTCCAACACCATTGGTGCCCGGCTGGGCCCCGCGCTGGTCAGGGGGCTGATGCAACAGCAGGGCCTGAGCAATATCCGTACGCTCACCTCCCAGGAAAACGAACAGGTTATCTCTGCCATGAACGCAGCGGGCCGCACAGTGAGCGTGGAAATCGCCGCCCACGGTTCGGGCACCGGTTTCAGTGCCCTGAACCAGGGCAACGCCGAGCTCGCGGCCTCGTCACGGCCGATCAAGGACAGCGAAGTGGCGATGCTCTCGTCGCTGGGCAATATGAAAAGCCGCGATGCCGAACAGGTCATCGCCATCGATGGGTTGGCCATCATCCTGCATCCGGACAATCCGCTCAACGCCATCAGCACCGAGCAGTTGGCGCGGATATTCTCCGGCGAAATAAGCGACTGGGCACAGGTGGGCGGTCGCCCCGGCGCCATCAACCTGTACGCCCGGGACGACCACTCCGGTACCTTCGATACCTTCAAGGAGCTGGTGCTCAGCGCCCATGGCGAACAGTTGTCAGGCAAGGCCGAACGCTTCGAATCCAGCGAGCGGCTTTCCGACTCGGTCGCCGCGGATGCAAACGGCATCGGCTTTATCGGCCTGCCCTACGTGCGCAAGGCCAAGGCAGTGGCCATCGCCGCCGGTGCGTCGCAGCCGATGCTGCCCAGCGAAAGCCTGATCGCCACCGAGGATTACCCCCTGTCCCGGCGCCTGTTTCTGTACGGTCCGGCGAGAAACGCCAGCCCATGGGCGCAAGCCCTGCTGCAGTTCGCCCAGAGCCCACAGGGCCAGGAGATCGTCGCGCAGAATGGTTTCATCGCGCAGACCGTGCAGGCGCTCAGCGTCGAGGCCACGCCAGACATGCCTGCTGCCTATCAGGCCCTGGCCCGGGAGGCCAGGCGGCTGTCGGTGAACTTCCGCTTCCAGGAAGGCAGCGCCAGCCTCGACAACAAGGCCCAGCAGGACCTGCGCCGGGTGCTCGATTACCTGAAGCAGCACGACAAGCTGCAGCGAAAGGTGGTACTGGTCGGTTTCGGCGACCCGAAGGCCGCGTCGGCACGCGCCGAACTCTTGTCCAAACTGCGCGCCATGGCGGTGCGGCGCGAACTGGCACGCGAGGGTGTGGTGATGCGGGAAGTCGCCGGCCTCGGCGATGAACTGCCGGTGGCCGATAATGCCGGCGACAGCGGCAGGTTCAAGAACCGCCGCGTGGAAGTCTGGGTGTATTGATTTTTCGGAACCCGGCAAGCACTTGCTCTGCCACGCGATCCATCCTAGCCTTGACAGCATGTGGCGCCGGGCCCCTCTGGCGATGAGTCCACCTCATCGTGATGTCGGAGTCACTAAGTTGACTATCAACTTAGGCATCGACAGGGAGGGCCCATGACAGCTCTACATGCCTTTATGTCCACGCCGTTTCTCGGCACCCCGTACTATTTCTGGATGGCATTCGTCGTCATCGTCTTCGCGCTGCTGATCTTCGATCTCGGCGTCCTGCACCGCGACCAGCACGAAATCGAGATGCGCGAGAGCCTGCTACTCTACGCCGGCTATTTCAGCGTCGGCGTAGCGTTCGGCGGCTGGGTCTGGTGGGAGCTTGGCGCGACCAAGGCGCTGGAGTTCTACACCGGCTTCCTGGTCGAACAGTCGCTGTCGATGGACAACGTGTTCGTCATGGCGATGATCCTCGGCTTCTTCGGCATTCCCCGCAAGTACCAGCACCGCGTGTTGTTCTGGGGAATCATCGGTGTGGTCGTGCTGCGAGCGATCATGATCGGCCTGGGAGCGGCCCTGGTTCAGGAGTTCGACTGGATTCTCTATGTGTTCGGCGCGTTTCTGCTGTTCACCGGCATCAAGATGCTGTTCAGCAAGGACCATGACGAGCATCCGGATCTGTCGCAGAACAAAATGCTGATCTTCCTGCGCCGGCACATCCGCGTCACCGATGACCTGCACGGCGGCAAATTCCTGGTGCGCCAGCAGGATCCCGGCAGCGGCAAGATACTGCTGTTCGCCACCCCGCTGCTGCTGGCGTTGGTATTGATCGAGTTGGCGGATCTGGTGTTCGCCGTGGACAGCGTGCCGGCGGTGTTCGCCATCACCCAGGATCCATTCATCGTCTATACCTCGAACATCTTCGCGATTCTCGGCCTGCGTGCATTGTATTTCGCACTGGCGGCACTGATGCATCGTTTCGTGTACCTCAAGTACGCGCTGGCGATCGTGCTGATGTTCATCGGCTGCAAGATATTCCTGCATGGTTTCATCAAGGTTCCGGCCCTGCTCTCGCTGAGCGTTACCCTGGCGGTGCTGGCCGGTGGCGTGGTGCTGTCGCTGCTGAAAACCCGCGACAAGAAGCCCGCCGGGACAAACTGACCTGGCCGCCGCGCGAAGATCGAACACGCAGTCGAGAGCGACGGCCTGCACGGGTACCGGGGGCTCGGTAAGCCGCCCGGTACCCGTGCCGGTCCTATTTCACGTACTTGCCCAATTCGTATTTGCCGATTGCCGCACGGTGTACTTCGTCCGGGCCATCGGCGAGGCGCAGGGTACGCTGCATCGCGTACCAGTAAGCCAACGGAAAATCAGCGCTGACCCCTGCTCCGCCGTGCATCTGGATGGCACGATCGATCACCTTCAACGCCACGCTGGGCGCTACGACCTTGATCTGTGCGATCTCGCTGGCAGCCACTTTATTGCCGACCGTATCCATCATGTAAGCCGCATTCAGCGTCAACAGGCGTGCCATGTTGATCTCCATGCGTGAGTCGGCGATCAGGTCGATGTTGCCACCGAGCCGCGCCAGCGGCTTGCCGAACGCATTGCGCTGCAAGGCTCGCTCGCACATCAGCTTGAGTGCCCGCTCGGCCATGCCGATGGAGCGCATGCAATGGTGGATGCGCCCGGGCCCCAGGCGCCCCTGGGCGATCTCGAAACCGCGCCCCTCGCCAAGTAGAACGTTGCCATAGGGAACACGAACGTCCTCGAAGAGCACTTCAGCGTGGCCGTGAGGGGCATCGTCATAGCCGAACACCGGCAGTGGCCGAACCACCTTCACGCCAGGTGTATCCATGGGTACCAGAATCATCGAATGTTGCTGATGACGAGGCCCCTCGGGGTTGGTGAGTCCCATGAAGATCATGATCCTGCAGCGCGGATCGCAGGCACCCGAGGTCCACCACTTGCGCCCATTGATCACCCAATGATCACCATCACGTACTGCGCGGGCCTGCATATTGGTCGCGTCAGACGAGGCGACCTCCGGTTCGGTCATGGCGAATGCAGAACGGATCTCCCCGCTGAGCAACGGATCGAGCCACTGACGTTTCTGTTCTTCACTGCCATAGCGCACCAAGACTTCCATGTTGCCGGTATCCGGTGCCGCACAGTTGAACGGCTCGGCGCCAATCAGCGAGCTGCCCATGATTTCCGCCAGCGGCGCATAGTCGCTGTTGTTCAACCCCGCACCGCGCCCGGAGTCGGGCAAGAACAGGTTCCACAAGCCTTCGCCTTTCGCCTTGTCCTTGAGCTGCTCCATGATCGCCGTCGGCTGCCAGCGATCCCCCTCGGCCACCTGGCGCTCGAATACCGCTTCGGCGGGATAGACATGAGCCTCCATGAAAGCGCTGATGCGTTCACGCAGCTGCTGAACCTGGGGGGAATAGGCGAAATCCATGGCACACCTTCGGCTGCTTTTCGTGTGCAGGGGATGCTAGTGGACGGCGCTTGATTTATCGAAGCTATTTTCGGCGTGTATTAACATTCATCACCGATATAAGATCGTCACACAACAACAACGTGCGGAGTCGCTCAGGCATGAACCTGAACAAGGTGGATCTCAATCTTTTCGTGGTCTTCGATGCCATCTACAGCGAAGCCAATCTGACCCGGGCCGGACAGATCGTCGGCATCACCCAGCCGGCAGTATCCAACGCCCTGGCGCGCCTGCGGGAAACCTTCAACGACCCACTGTTCGTGCGCACCGCACAGGGCATGGTGCCGACGCCCATGGCGCAAAACATCATCACGCCCGTACGCACCGCGCTGCAGCAGTTGCGTATCTCGGTTCAGGAGAGCCGCACCTTCAACCCCGCGCAGGCGAACAAAAGCTTTCGCATCAGCATGACCGACCTGACCGAAGCCGTGGTCTTGCCACCGCTGTTCCAGCGCCTGCGTCGTCAGGCACCGAACGTGACCATCGAAAGCATGCTCGTGCGCCGCCGTGAGACCACCAAGGAGCTGGCTGCCGGACGACTGGACTTCGCCGTCGACGCGCCGCTGAACATTGATCCGCAGGTGCGCCACGTCAAGCTGATGGAGGACCGATACGTTTGTGCGATGCGCCACGGTCACCCACTGAGCCAAGAGAAGCTCAGCCTGGAGAAGTACCTCTCACTGACCCATATCCACATTTCCAGCCGCCGTAGCGGCCTCGGCTACGTTGACCTGGCGCTGGGCAAGATGGGCATCCAGCGACGCATCGCACTACGCTCACAGCATTACCTCATGGCATGCCGTGTGATGCGAGACACCGACATGGCGATCACCGTGCCCGAGCGTTTCGCCCGGGACAACGATCTGCACTTCAGCGAATTGCCGGTTGCCAGCATTCCGCTGTTGGAAACCCATCTCTACTGGCATGAAAGCACGGATCAGGATCCTGCCAATCGCTGGATGCGTGAGCAGATCATCGAGATCTGCCAGCGCATCACCGCCGAGGAGCGCAAGGTCTGCGTCGCAACGGCGACCAGCTAGCCTGGCAGGTCTCAGCTGGAGTAATCGAGAACCGTCCAGACTCGCGTCAGACCTTCGCCGATCACGCAGCCCGAACCGCCCAACTGATTGTTGTCATGCAGGGTCATGCGGGTGGTCACACCATCCGCGGCGTCCTGTCGCTCGACCAGCCACTGCACCTTGCCGCAGTTAGGCGTATCGATCACGTAACTGGCGGCGACTGGCGCATCGCTGCTGGCCAGCTTGATCGCATCGACCACCACGCCATGTTCTTCCACGCGCTTGCCGTCTGAAACCAGAACCGCCCATGCCTGACTGTCTTCGATGATCAGGTAGTTGGCATTGACCCTGGGTTGTTCGACATGAGGCTGCACGCAGCCTGTCAGCGTCGCCAGCAGCACAATTGTCATGAGTATCTGTTGCATTGTCTGTAGCCCTCGGCATCGGCCGCGCGCGCTGTAAAGCGCTCGCGGATATGGGAGTCATGAAGCGTCGGAGCTGACTATCACCGAATACTGTTTATTTGTACAGTACTTTTGTTTTACCCTAGAGTCTGTTGACGTTTCAGCGCAAGCCGCGTCGCAGCGAGAAATCTCGCCAGGCCCGGGCGGCGATCCGCGAGGCGAAGGACGCAGAGAATGGACTAGCCGTCCGCGACTAGCCGTCCGCGTGTTCCCTTTTCAAGTCCTCCAACGACGCATGGCGAATTTCCCGCGCAACCAGTACGCCGGGCCAGTTTGCGCGACGCAGCGTTACTCGGTGGCTCATTTGGCCAACCAAACTTCGCACCTCGTGCCTTGCCTCGCGCAAAAACTGGCTCCGGTGCGTTCGTGCTGAAACGTCAACAGACCCTAAAAGTCGCCATCACCGATCGAAATCCGGGATCGCCCCGGCCGGGATCAAGGCGTAGAGCAGGAGCCCAACTATGCTGGACGTAATGCAACTCAAGCACTCGATCAACCGGATGCAACTGGACAAGGTTCGGCCCATCGTCGAGGAACTGCATCTGGAGGGCATCGTTACCGAAGGTAAAACGCCCTTCAACCGCCTGCACTTCAATACCTGCTTTGCCGAGATCGAAGCCTTGCTGCAACGTGCGGGGTATCACAGGCAACTGGATGTAGTGGGTTACCAGGGCCTGGCCTACGCGATGTTCGACCCCAATCGTTGGGAAGCCGTGGAGGTGTTGCGCTGGCTGAGGGACTATGTAGAGGAGGCCCATGCCTGCCCTGCCCCCTAACGGGCGCCCTGCAGGCAGCCATGCACGCTAATGGCCCATCCAATGGAAAATCCCTGCTCGAAAAGGCTCGGCTTTTCATTGTGATGTGATATGGCGCGATAGTTGCTGTATCATCTATGCAATGGATCGGCACCCACTGATTGGGAAGCCGAGTAACGTATACGGCGTCTGCCAGGCCACCTTCCCCCATCGGGTGGCCTGGGAGATGCCGTTTTTATTTGCAGTGCCGTAGATTTTCTACGGGCAAAGAAAAACCCGGCCATAGCCGGGTTTTTCTCGACAGCCAGGGCTTATTACTGAGCCTGGGCTTCTACTTCAGCTTCTACACGACGGTTGATCGCGCGACCTTCTTCGGTAGCGTTGTCAGCAACCGGGCGGGACTCGCCGTAGCCAGCGGAGTTGACGCGGTTGGCGCCGACACCGTACTGGTTGACCAGTACGTCGCGAACGGCATTAGCACGACGCTCGGACAGCTTCTGGTTGTAAGCGTCAGTACCGACGGAGTCAGTGTGACCTTCAACGGTGGTGCTGGTCTGCGGGTACTGGTTCAGGAAGTCGGCCAGGTTCTTGATGTCACCGTAGCTTTCTTCTTTCACAGCAGCCTTGTCGAAGTCGAACTTGACGTCCAGTTCGACGCGAACGACTTGAGGTGCTTCTTCGACGACCGGAGCCGGCTCTGGGATCGGCTCTGGAGCCGGCTCAGTAACCTGGGCAACCTGACGGGTGCTGCCGCCGAAGTTCAGACCGACACCAACGCCGGCTTGCCATTCGGTATCACCTTTGTCGATGTTGTACAGCGCTTCAACGCCAGCACGCGCGTACAGAACCTCGGTGAAGTAGTACTTGGCACCAGCGCCAGCGATGGCCAGCGTGGAGGTATCACGACCGCCTTTGTTGGCGTCGCCGATGCTCTGATGGCCGAAACCACCCGAGACGTAAGGACGCAGGCCTGCGCCCGGCTGACCGAAGTGGTAGAGAGCTTTCAGATCAGTCAGGTTGCCCTTGATGTTCTTGCTGCCAGCAGCGCCTTCGCCACGCAGGTCGTGGTACTCGCCATAGGACAGCGCCAGCTCGACGTCGTCGGTCAGGTAGTAACCAACGCTTGCGCCGAACAGGTTGCCTTCGTCATGAGCGAAGTCACGCTGAACGTCGGTGAAGTAGCGATTGGCAAAGCCTTCCACCTCGACAGCGCCTTGGCCTTGAGCCAGCACGCCCATCGAGGTTGCGGCTACCAAGGAGCCAATGACAACGCCTAAGGTGTTTTTCAGTTTCATCCGTTAAATCCCCATCTATAGAGTGATTGATTCACATGCAGATAGACATGCAAGTCGACGGTAAGTTTACAAAACTCACCTATGCCAGTGAAAGTCCGCCCCGAACTAACTTTCGGTAATACCTGCAAACTTTTCCCGCAATCTGTCTAGCGCGCGCTTGTAGCGCATTTTGGTGGCGCTCAGCCCCATGTGCATAATGTCAGCGATTTCCTGAAATTCCAGTTCTGCGACGAAACGCAGCACCAAAATCTCTCGGTCGATCGGGTTCACATGCACGAGCCAGCGATCCAAACCACCTCGATCCTCTATCTTCGGCGCCTTTTCTTCGGACGCTTCTTCTAGGGGATCCAAACTGAGTGCCTCCATCAAACGACGTTTGCGACGCTCCTTGCGATACTGGGTGATGCACTCATTGTAGGTAATACTGTAGAGCCAGGTCTTAAATTTCGACTTACCTTCGAAATTCTTTAATCCATATAGCACCTTCAGCATCACTTCCTGACAGACATCGTCCGCGTCGCGATCGTTCCCTAAATATCGTGCACATACATTGAACAAAGTGCGCTGGTAGCGCCGCATCAGTTCCTCGTAGGCACGCGTGATGTGAAAAAGCTCATCATGGGCACGCGCCACCAACTCCTCGTCGGAGAGCTCGCGTGGGTCATAGCGCAGTGACGGTGATTGGGGTGCGTTCAAAACAGATCGGGCCAACGGTCAGGACGAATACAGCGAGCGCCTTTACAAATGGACGCTGACTGGGCGCACAGGGTAGCAGAAATGCCACCTCAGCGACTGCTCACACGTTGCTCGAGCAACACGCGATTGGAGAGCGAAACGAGCTCGCCAGAGTGTGTCGATAACGTGGTTTTCACCGTGCCGATTTCTTCGATCAGTCCTTCGATCCCCTCTACTTCGATCTCCTGCCCCACATGATACAGCTCACGTACGTAAATACCGGCGAGAATCTGGCTGGCCAACGTTCTGCTGCCCAGGCCGAGCGCCAACGCAACCGCCAGGCCCGCGGAAATCAACACGATGGCGATGACGTTGTTGAGCAGGTCGGTCTTCACCTCCAGCTGGCCAATGGCCACGGAGATACTGATGATAATTACCAGCCCCTGGGCGAGGCGGGCCAGGCCGTGGGCATAATCAAGCCCGACGCCCTCCGCCGCACCGCGGACCAGGCCGCTTAGCAAATGCGCCAACACTACACCGGCCAGCAGTATCAGCGCGGCCCCGAATACCTTCGGCAGATACAGGGCAAGTACGTCCAGCGTCGCCGAAACCCGTTCCAGGCCCAGCGACTCGGCAGCGGACACCAGGAATATCAGCAGCACGAACCAGTAGACGATCTTGCCAATAAGCGTCGACACCGGAACCTGGAAGCCAGCCCGCCCCAATATCTTGGTCAGGCCGGTACCGGCCATCAGGCGGTCGAGGCCGAGTTTGCCGAGCAGCTTGGACAGTAGCGTATCGAGCAGTTTGGCGACCACAAAACCCAGTAGCACCAGCACCAGTGCCACAAACAGATTGGGGATGAAGCTGGCGACTTTCGTCCACAAGGCGGTCATCGCAGCGACCAGGCTATGGGTCCAGGGGTCGAGTTCCATTTCAATCGGCCTTATCAGAAGAGCGAACAGAAGCACGCCGACGCGATACCGGCGCTACATGAGGGGAGCCATTGCCGAGAGCGATCATAAGGGCGCCGGCCCAGTGCCCCATCAAGCCGAACAGGTCGCCCACGCCGACCTGGCGATTGGCGGTTTTCAGCACGCGATTCAGGCAGGCATCGTCATCGCGCGACGGCGAGGACGAGGCTTTCAGCAGATCACGCAGGGATTCTTCGAATGGATCGTGCATGACAGACCTCATAGAACGTCTCTCCTAGACGCAGCCCCTGCGACGCAAGTCACATCACAGCCAACGCAAGCGTCGGAACAGCAACCACTGCCCTACACCGATCAGCAACATCAACAGGCAGGCGATGAGGAAACCATAGGGGTTCTCGGCCCCGGGAATGCCACCGACGTTGATGCCCAACAGCCCGGTGACGAAGCTCATTGGCAGAAAGACGCAGGTGATGATGCCGAAACGGAACATGATGTGGTTCATGCGCAGGTCCAGCCGCCGGTTTTCCGTTTCCAGCAGCAGGCCGATCCGCTCGCGGGTCAATTCCAGCTCCTCCAGGTAACGCAGCAAGCGGTTGTTCAGCTCGTTCCAGTAGATGCCGTCCTCATGGGCCAGCCAGGGCAGTTGGCTGCGCGTGAGCTGGGCATAGATGTCGCGCTGCGGCGAAAGAAAGCGCCGCAGGCCGGCCGCCCGTCGGCGAATCTGCAGCAGCAGGCCGTGGTCGGGCAGCGCCCGCTCGTCTGCATCGACCCGCTCCTCCTGCTGATCGACCTGCTCGGAAAGTTCGGTGACCAGGTCCTCGACCTTGTCGGTAAGATAGTCGGCCAGTTGCAGGATCAGCTCGGAGGCTGTCTTCGGCCCCTTGCCCGTCTGCAATAGCTCGACCAGTTCGTCGGTCGCCCGCAATGGCCGCATGCGCAGGGAGATGACCCGGCGCGACTCGGCGAAGATCCGTCCCGAGACCATGTCCTCCGGCTCGGCGCCGGGGTTCAGGTTGACCCCGCGCAGGAACAGCAGGAGTTCGTCGTTCGCCAGCGGCAGCGCGCGCGGACGGGTGTTTTCCTCCAGCAGCAGATCGCAGGCGAACTCGCTCAGGCCGCTGTCGCGACGCAACCAGCTCTGGGTCTGCGGGTGGCTGCGATCCCAGTGCAGCCACAGGCTCTGCCCCTCGCGCAACTGCAGGTCATCCAGTTGGCCGCGCGCGACGGCCTGGGCACCTCCCTTGCCGTCCAGCACGAAGCCGTGCACCAGGCCCCACTGGGCGTTGTCTTCCTCGTCCATCCCTTCCCCTATGACCGGTTTCTCGCTATTCGACCTGCAGTGCCCGCGGCGACACGATAATGCCATTGTTGTCGGCGTACACATACTCGCCCGGGCGGAAGCAGACGCCGGCGAAGGTGACCACCACGTTGAGATCGCCCAGGCCGCGTTTCTCGGTTTTCAGCGGATGGCTGGCCAGTGCCTGCACGCCGAGGTGGGTCTGCGCCAGCACGTCGACGTCGCGCACGCAGCCGTAGATCACCATGCCTTCCCAGCCGTTGCTGGCCGCTTTGGCAGCGATCATGTCGCCGAGCAGGGCGCAGCGCAACGAGCCACCACCGTCGACCACCAGCACCTTGCCCTCTCCTGGCTCCTCGGCCTGGGCCTTGACCAGCGAGTTGTCCTCGAAACACTTGACCGTGACGATCTGGCCGGCGAAGGAGTCGCGCCCGCCGAAATTGCTGAACATCGGTTCGAGCACCGAGACCAGCTCCGGGTTGGCGTCACACAGGTCGGGGGTGATGTAGTGCATGGCGAAACTCCTCGTGAAAGGGCTGCAAGCGATGATCAGGACACCGGCAATGGAGGCGGCGCCAAATCGGGATTGTCGCGAGTCAGCTTAGCCCCATCGAGCGGATCCACCCATTCGACCAAGGCATCGTCGGCCGCGCTCGTGCAGCCGTGTCTCAGCCAGCGCAGCAGCAGCGGCCATACCTCGGTCTGTGCGGCCTTGCTGACCAGCATCTCGACGTGCCCATAGTCCTCGGTGAAACCCTGCTCGCGCCCGAGCACGACGAACTCGCCACGGGCTGATGCGAACTGCCGGTACAGCGCCCGGCAGGCCCAGGCCGGGTCCTGGCGGTCACCGGCGCCCGCCACGCCGAGCACGGGCACCGTCACCTCACGCAGGCCGGCCCACCAGTCCCGCTCGCCGTCGGCGAACCGTCCGAACAGGCGCCCCCAACGCAAGAAATCCCGGGCGATGCCAACCGGCTCGTCTTCGGGACCACGGCCGAGACGCGTGCCGGACAACGCGGGAAAACGTCGTAGCAGCAGGCGCAGCCCCCATTCCACGGGCGGCACCTTCAATGGCCAGCGCACCCGGCTCACCTGCGCGCCGCACAATGCCACACCCGCCAACGGCGCTGACGTCAGGTATCCGCCCGCCAAGGCCGCAGCCAGGGTAATGCCACCCAGGGAGTGGCCTAGCCAATGGGCAGGACGTGGATTCTGCTCGTGGACGAAGGCAGCGATCGCCGGCAGGTCATGGGCGGCGTAGTCGGCCACGCTGTTTTGCGCATAGCGCAGGTTGCGCGCGGAGAGCCCGTGGCCACGCATTTCCGGGATCCATACGTCGAAACCGGCCCGCGCCAGATAGGGCCCCATGCCAATGCACTTGGGCGAGTACCAGAAGCGTCGATTGGAGAAACTGCCATGTACCAGGATGACCGGCGCGCCACGCGGCCCCTTGTCGGCCCAGACGCCAAGACGGGTCAGGGCCAGTTCGACGCTGGGGTCGGGACTGTTGCCCGGCTTGAGCCGGTAGACATCCTCACTCAGGTCGCCCCGCAGCTCAGCGCTGATCAGCGCAACCGGAAACAACTCGCTACTGCTTTGCATCGTTCTCGCTCAGGTACGACAAAGGATTCGGCAACGGCTGAAGAACCGTGAATAACGTCGGATGCGACGGCCGCCGGGGATGGCGGGCCACAAAAAAACCACTTTTATTGCAAAGCCATCCGATCACTCCAGTTGAGCCGAGGATCTTGCGGAATGGATCCAATGCACCTGCTACTGATGGGCCGCGGCTGCGTCAAAGCGCTGGCGCGCCTCCTCGATGCTCTCGTGGTGTTCATCGGCCCAAGTGATCAGCACACCCAGCGGCCCGAGTAGCGACGTGCCCAGCGGTGCCAGCCGGTATTCGACGCTGGGCGGCTTGGTGGGAAACACCTGGCGCAGGAGCAGGCCGTCGCGCTCGAGCTCGCGCAGCGTCTGCGTCAGCATGCGCTTGGAAATGTCAGGGATCGCCCGCTGCAGCGCACTGAACCGCCTCGGGCCTCCCGCCAGGGCGGCCACCAGCAGCGTGCTCCATTTGTCGCCAATGCGGTCCAGCACGTCACGCACTGGACATTCCAAGGGATGGTCGCCCAAGGCCTCCAGCGCCTGAAACGTCTCGGTGAGTTTGGGAGATGGTGACCTGCGAGTTACCTGGGCACTCAAAACTGCCTCCTTCTCGGAAATTTTATTGGTAACTAATATAGACCATGATTCTTTTGCATACCATATGAAGGAGGCGCAATGCCCAATCCACCACCATCCAGATTGTTTGTCACCGGCGCCAGCGGCCAGCTTGGCCGCCGTGTCGTCGAACATCTGCTCGATAGCGGTGCCACCGGCATCGTGGCAGGCAGCCGCACCCCGGATGCGCTGGCCGGCCTGACCACGCGCGGCGTGGAACTACGCCGGGCCGACTTCGACGATTGCGCTTCGCTCGACAGCGCCTTCGCCGGGATCGACCACCTGTTGATCATCTCCGTGCTCGACACCCCCGACGATCCGCCGCGCCGCCTGCGCCGGCACCTGGCTGCGGTGGCGGCAGCCGCGAAGGCCGGGGTGAAGCACATCACCTATACCTCGATGCAGGCCCCCGGGCCGGACTCGCCGATCCCGTTTGCACCGGACCACCGCTGCACCGAGGAAGCCATCGAGGCGACCGGCATCGCCCATACCATCCTGCGCCCGAACTGGTACACCGACATCGCCTTCTTCTGGCTGCCGCCAGTGCTGGCGTCGAGGCAATGGTTCAGCGCGGCGGAGGACGGACGCGTGGCCTACCTCTGGCGCGACGACCTGGCGCGCGCCGCGGCAGCCTCACTGCTGGCGGGCGGCGCCCACAGCCGCACGCTGGACATTTCCGGGCCCGAAGCCCTCAGCCCGCAGGAGATCATCGCCACCGTCAACGAGGTGTTCGGGACGTCGGCGCAGGTCGTGCCCGTCAGCGACGCACAACGGGCCACCGGGCTGCGCGCCGCCGGGCTGCCCGAGGCGCAGGTCGCGATCTTCGGCGCTTTCGACGTCAATACCCGCCTGGGCCGCGTCGATACCGTCAACGGCGAATTCAAGCGCCTGACCGGCCGCAAACCGCGCAGCCTGCGCGAGTTCCTGCTCGAACACCGTGACGCGCTGCTGGCCGCCAGCAAGCCCGGCGCCGCCTGATTCATTCCTCAAGGAGCCTTTTCATGTCGCACACCGTTCCCGCCACCCTGTTGTCCGCATACCAGTTCGGCGACCTCACCCTGAAAAACCACCTGGTCATGGCGCCGATGACGCGCAGCCGTGCGCTGGTCGAAGGCAACGTGCCCAATCCGCTGGCAGCCACCTACTATGCCCAGCGCGCCACCGCTGGGCTGATCATCTCCGAAGCCACCCAGGTCAGCCCGCAGGGCGTGGGCTATATCCGCACACCGGGCATCCATTCGCCCGAGCAGGTCGAAGGCTGGCGCAAGGTCACCGACGCGGTGCATGCGGCATCTGGCCTGATCTTCGCCCAGCTCTGGCACGTCGGCCGCGTCTCGCACGCGGATTTCCATGGCGGCGAACCGCCGGTCGCGCCGTCGGCCATCGCTGCCGAGGGCGAAGTGTTCACCTGGAACGGCAAGGTGCCGCTGGACACGCCGCGCGCGCTGGAGACCGTGGAGATTCCCGGCATCGTCGAGGATTTCCGCAAGGCGGCGGCCAATGCCAAGGCCGCGGGCTTCGATGGCGTGGAAATCCACGGTGCCAGCGGCTATTTGCTCGACCAGTTCCTGCAGGACAACGCCAACCAGCGCAGCGACCGCTACGGCGGCAGCCTGGAGAACCGCGCACGCTTCGCGCTGGAGGTCACGGCCGCTGCCATCGAGGTCTTCGGCGCCAAGCGCGTGGGCTACAAGGTCACGCCCAACCTGCCGCTGCATTCGATGGCCGACGGCAACAAGCTGGCCACCTTCACCTATCTGGCCCAGGAACTGGACAAACTCGGCATCGGCTACCTGCACGTCGGCGAAGCCATTGCAGGCCCGATGGCGGTGCCCGAAGGCGTCGAGCGCATCACCCCGCACCTGCGCAAAGCGTTCAAGGGCGCGCTGATCGTCAATGGCGGCTATGACGCCAAGTCCGGCGAGCAGGCCCTGGTCGAAGATCGGGCCGATCTGGTGTGCTACGGCGTGCCGTTCCTGACCAGCCCGGACCTGCCGGAGCGTTTCCGCCGCGGCGTTGCCCCCAACTCGCCCGATTTCGCCAGCTTTTACGGCACCCCGAACGGGGATGCGTTGGGCTATACCGACTATCCGACCCTGTGACGCGAGGAGCAACCGCCATGACCGAGAACGTCGCCAGCGACGGCAAACTGCTGATCGAGGCTTGGTCCGATGTCGTGTGCCCCTGGTGCTGGATCGGCTGGACTCGGCTGAACAAGGCGCTGGACGCATTCGGCCACACCGGCCAGATCACCGTCGTCCCCCGCGCCTACCGACTGATGCCCGGCATGCGGCCCACGCCCATCGCCGAGATCATTGCCGCCAAGACGCGCCTGCCGGTGAGCGAGGTGCCCGCGATGTTGCATCAGGTCGAGACCGTGGCCGCAACGGAAGGCCTGGCATACGATCTCGCCGGCACACTCGCCGGCGACACGATCGACGCCCATAGACTGATCCAGTTCGCGCAGGAACAGGGCCGGGGCCATGCGCTGCTGGAGCGCTTGTATCGGGCCTACCTCAGTGAGCATACATCGGTGTTCGATCACGACAGCCTGCTATCGATCGCCGTCGATGCCGGGCTGGAGCGGGAGGAAGCAAGAAAGGTCCTTGGGAGCGACGCCGTTATGGCCAGGGTGGAGGAAGACCAACTCGCCCTGCAGGCACTGGGCGGCAGCGGCGTGCCGTTCTTCCGCATCGGCGGTCGCTACCTGATCTCGGGCGCGCAGCCGCAGGAAGTCTTTGCGAAGGCCCTGCAGCAGGCATGGGATGAGCGGCCGGTGGTCGTCGTGCAAGGTGCCGTCTGCGGCCCGGATGGCTGTGCGCTGCCTTCGTAGAGAACTGCGATGAACGCGCTCCGCCGCAATGGGTGGGGCGCGCTACGGCGATCACGCCCGGCTTGCTACACAAGATCAGGTCGTGCGTGCCGTCCTCGCCTTCGATGAGGCTGGCATGGATGGTCGCAGGGAACGAAGGATCGTCAAAGCTCACGGACAAGCAATCCCGCCCGGCGGCGCTACACCGCGAGCGCGCAGGCACGGATCTGGAAGCCGGGCCGAAGGAGTCAGGGGGCAGCGAGGCGGTCAGGATCGATAATACGGAGCGGCCACATCTGGCCCTGAAACACAAAACGCCCGATGCGGTGCATCGAGCGTTTTTGGTACCGCAAATCTAGCTGAGACGGTGTAAACCTATTTCAGGACTAGACACTGCCGCCGTCAGCCCGGCTGGTTTTCCGCAAGGAAGAACCAGGTTTCCAGCACCGAGTCCGGGTTCAGGGAAACGCTTTCGATACCCTGTTCCATCAGCCACTTGGCCAGATCCGGATGGTCGGACGGCCCCTGGCCGCAGATACCAATGTACTTGCCCGCCTTGTTACAGGCGGCAATGGCATTGGCCAGCAGCTTCTTGACCGCCGGATTACGCTCGTCGAACAAGTGGGCGACGATACCGGAGTCGCGATCCAGGCCCAGGGTCAGTTGAGTCAGGTCGTTGGAGCCGATGGAGAAGCCGTCGAAATACTCGAGGAACTCCTCGGCCAGAATGGCGTTGGACGGCAGCTCGCACATCATGATGACCTTCAGACCATCCTGCCCGCGCACCAGGCCATTCTCGGCCAGCAGATCGACCACCTGCTTGGCCTCGCCCAGGGTACGCACGAACGGCACCATGATCTCGACGTTGCTCAGGCCCATCTCGTTACGGACTTTCTTCAACGCCCGGCATTCCAGTTCGAAACAGTCACGGAACGACTCGCTGATGTAACGCGACGCACCACGGAAGCCGAGCATGGGGTTTTCTTCTTCCGGCTCGTACAGTTTGCCGCCGATCAGGTTGGCGTATTCGTTGGACTTGAAATCAGACAGCCGCACGATGACTTTCTTCGGCCAGAACGCCGCGGCCAGGGTACTGATGCCTTCGACCAGTTTCTCGACGTAGAAGGTTACCGGGTCGTCGTAACCGGCGATGCGCTTCTCGACGCTTTCGCTGATTTCCGGCGGCAGGCCGTCCACATTCAGCAATGCCTTGGGGTGCACGCCGATCATGCGGTTGATGATGAACTCCAGGCGCGCCAGGCCGATACCGGCATTGGGCAACTGGGCGAAATCGAACGCGCGATCCGGGTTGCCGACGTTCATCATGATCTTGAAGGGCAGGTCGGGCATGGCATCGACGGAGTTGGTGCGGATGTCGAAACCCAGCTCGCCCTCGAAGATGAAACCGGTATCGCCCTCGGCGCAGGAAACGGTCACGCCCTGGCCGTCACGCAGCACGTGGGTGGCGTTGCCGCAACCAACCACCGCAGGAATGCCCAGTTCGCGGGCGATGATCGCCGCGTGGCAGGTACGCCCGCCACGGTTGGTGACGATGGCGCTGGCGCGCTTCATTACCGGCTCCCAATCCGGGTCGGTCATGTCGGAGACCAACACGTCGCCAGGCTGAACCTTGTCCATTTCCGACACATCGTTGATGACCCGCACCTTGCCGGCACCGATCTTCTGGCCGATGGCGCGTCCTTCCACCAGCACGGTGCCGGTCTCCTTGAGCAGGTAGCGCTCCATCACCGTGACGTTGGCGCGGCTCTTCACGGTCTCGGGGCGGGCCTGGACGATGTACAGCTTGCCATCGTCACCGTCCTTGGCCCACTCGATATCCATCGGGCGGCCGTAGTGCTTCTCGATGATCACCGCCTGCTTGGCCAGCTCGGTGACCTCGGCATCGCTGAGGCAGAAGCGCGCGCGTTCGGCGCGCTCGACGTCGACGACCTTGACCGACTTGCCGGCTTTGGCCTCGTCGCCGTAGACCATCTTGATTGCTTTACTGCCCAGGTTGCGGCGCAGAATCGCCGGGCGGCCCGCGTCGAGGGTGTGCTTGTGCACGTAGAACTCGTCAGGGTTGACCGCGCCCTGTACCACGGTTTCACCCAGGCCGTAGGCGCCAGTGATGAACACTACGTCGCGAAAGCCCGACTCGGTGTCGAGGGTGAACATCACTCCGGCGGTACCGGTTTCCGAACGCACCATGCGCTGCACGCCGGCAGACAGGGCCACCAGCTTGTGGTCGAAGCCCTGGTGTACGCGGTAGGCGATTGCCCGATCGTTGAACAGCGAGGCGAACACTTCCTTGGCCGCGCGAATGACGTTTTCCACGCCGCGGATATTCAGGAAGGTTTCCTGCTGGCCGGCAAAGGATGCATCGGGCAGGTCCTCGGCGGTCGCCGAGGAGCGCACGGCAACCGCCATGTTGTCGTTGCCGCCCGCCATGGCGGCGAAGGCGGTACGGATCTGCTCGTTCAATTCTGCGGGGAATTCGGCTTCCATGACCCACTGGCGGATCTGCGCACCGGTCTTGGCCAGGGCATTGACGTCATCGACATCCAGGGCATCGAGGGCTTCATGGATCTGCGCATTGAGCCCACTCTGCTCGAGGAAGTCTCGGTAGGCCTGGGCGGTCGTGGCGAAACCACCGGGAACCGAAACGCCGGCACCGGCCAGGTTGCTGATCATCTCGCCGAGGGAGGCGTTCTTGCCCCCTACGTGCTCGACGTCGTGATTGCCGAGCTTATCGAGGGAAACTACGTACTCTGCCAAGGTGATCTCTCCACTTCAGTGTTGGAAAAGCTCATGGGGCTGGAAACGTCACCGGCTGACGCCGTCTGGACAATGGCCTGGCCCTGGAAAATAAGTAACAATGCTAAACCCATCAGGGCCGGCAAAAAACCGACCTATCATAGCCAAGATTCGTTCCCAGCCTATAGGCCATTTTCGCAATGAAACGAACCGCGTATTTCATCTCGGACGGCACGGGCATCACCGCGGAGGCCTTGGGCCAGAGCCTGTTGGCCCAGTTCGAGACCATCGGTTTCACCAAGCTCACGCGGCCCTACGTCGACAGCGTGGAAAAAGCGCGTGCGATGGTACAACAAATCAACAACGCCTCCGACAGGGACGGTGCCACCCCGATCATCTTCGCCACCATCGTCAATCAGCAGATCCACGACATCCTGGCCGAGTCCCGCGGCTTCATGATCGATATCTTCTCGACCTTCCTGTCGCCCCTGGAGCAGGAACTGAATTCGCACTCTTCCTACTCGGTGGGCAAGTCGCACTCGATCGTCCACAACGCCAACTACATGGAACGGATCGAGGCGGTCAACTTCGCCCTCGACAACGATGACGGCGCACGCACGCATTATTATGACAAGGCGGATCTGATTCTGGTCGGCGTATCACGCTGCGGAAAGACCCCGACCTGCCTGTACATGGCCATGCAGTATGGCATCCGTGCCGCCAATTACCCGCTCACTGAGGATGACATGGAGCGCCTGCAACTGCCGGCTTCGCTGAAAAAGTACCGCGACAAGCTGTTTGGCCTGACCATCGATGCGGATCGCCTGGCTGCCATCCGTAACGAACGCAAGCCCAACAGCCGCTACTCCAGCTATGCCCAGTGCGAGTTCGAGGTGCGTGAGGTGGAGAGCCTGTTCCGTCGCGAATCGATCAATTTCATCGATTCCACTCACTTCTCGGTGGAAGAAATATCCGCCAAGATCCTGGTGGAAAAAGGCGTCGAACGACGCTTCAAATAACCTGCACCCATTGTGGACATGCACCATGACCCTGCTCGATGCCGTGCTCTTCGCCCCGGTCGCCATGCTGATCGCCCTGACGCCAGGGCCGAACAATTTCTGCGCGATGAACAACGGCATTCGCCATGGCATTGGCGCGGCCGTGCTGGCCACCACAGGCCGTGCGCTGGCCTTCACCATCTTCCTGAGCATTTCCGCGATCGGCCTGGGGGCCATGCTGCTGGCGTCGGAAACGGCGTTCACGGCGATCAAATGGGTGGGCGCGCTGTACCTGCTCTATCTGGGCATCAGCGCCTGGCGCAGCCGGGAATTCAGCGGCCTGGAGCTGGACGGCGCAGTGCCTGCCGTACAGCCGCAGCGGCGGATAGGCCGCTTGATGCTGCAGGAGTTTCTGATCGGTATCAGCAACCCCAAGGCGATCCTGCTGTTCGCTGCGGTATTTCCACAGTTCATCAAGCCGGGCCAGCCTGCCACCGAGCAGTTCGTCTACCTCGGCGCTACCTACCTGCTGGCCGAATATGCGGCCTCGCTGGTCTATGCCCTGTTCGGCCGCCAAATCCGTCGTTTCATCCGCACCAGCCGCGGCGCACAGCGCCTGAACCGCACCACCGGCGCCTTTTTCATGGGCGCCGGCGGCTTGCTGCTGGGAGCCTCTCAACACTGATCCGTTGCGGTGCCTGCATCAGAGCACGAACAGATCCATGAAGCGATGCACCGCGGTTTCCTCCAGCGCCCGAGCGTCCTTGTACAGCGCGACGATGCGGGCACTGCGCGAAACGGTGAAGCGCGTGGCCAGGTTGGCCTCGAACTTCTCTTCCAGCAACGGAATGCCTTCGGCGCGGCGCCGGCGATGCCCGAGCGGATACTCGACCTCGACTTTCTCGGTCGATGAGCCATCATTGAAGAACACCTGAATGGCGTTGGCGATGGAGCGCTTGTCGGCCTCCAGGTACTCGCGGGAATAACGGGGTTCCTCGACCACCTCCATCTTCTCGCGCAGGCGGTCGATCTGCGGGTGAGCAGCATGGAAGCCATCCTCGTAATGCTCGGCGACCAGGCCGCCGCTCAGCAGCGGCACGGCGATCATGTATTGCAGGCAGTGGTCACGATCCGCCGCATTGGCCATGGGCCCGGACTTGGAGATGATGCGGATAGCCGACTCGTGGGTGGTGATTTCGATGCGCGCGATTTCATCCAGGCGCTCGCGAACCTGCGGATGCAGGATCACCGCGGCTTCCACCGCCGTCTGTGCGTGGAACTCGGCCGGGAAGCTGATCTTGAACAGTACGTTTTCCATCACGTAGCTGCCGAAGCCCTGGGGAAAGCTGAAAGCACGCGTGCCCTCGGGCTTGCTCGCCAGATCCTTGTTGGTATGGCTGAAGGCAACATCGTAGAAGCCCCACTGCGGCGCCGTCAGCGCACCGGGAATACCCATCTCGTCACGCAGGGCGATATCGGCCAGACGCACCGCCCGGCTGGTGGCATCCCCCGCTGCCCAGGACTTGCGCGAGCCGGCATTCGGCGCGTGGCGGTAGGTGCGCAGTGCCTGGCCATCGACGAAGGCGTGGGAAAGCGCAGACAGCAACTGCGCGCGACTGGCGCCCATGAGCTTGGCGCAGACCGCCGTGGAAGCCACCTTGACCAGAATCACATGGTCGAGCCCCACACGGTTGAAGGCGTTTTCCAGGGCGAACACGCCCTGGATTTCGTGGGCCATGATCATCGCCTCGAGCACCTCGCGCATCAACAGCGGCGCGTCGCCACGGGCAACCCGCCGTTGCGACAGGTGATCGGCCACGGCCAGAATACCGCCCAGATTGTCCGAGGGATGGCCCCATTCGGCGGCCAGCCAGCAGTCGTTGTAATCCAGCCAGCGGATGATGCAGCCGATGTCCCAGGCAGCCTTGACCGGATCGAGCCGATAGCTGGTGCCCGGCACCCGCGCACCATGGGGCACCAGAGTGCCTTCGACGATCGGCCCCAGGTGCTTGGTACATTCGGGGAAGCGCAGCGACAGCAGGCCGCAGCCCAGGGTGTCCATCAGGCAGTGGCGCGCCGTATCCAGCGCTTCGCGGGATTCGACCCGGTAGGTCAATACATAGTCGGCGACCTGCTGCAGCACGCTGTCGTAGTCTGGGCGCTGATTACGCTCGGTATTGCTACTCATGAAATCGTTCCTTTTGGATTGACGTTTCCAGGCAAACCGGTGATGCGCCCACTCTCCAATGGCAGGGGCGTCATTGTCGACATCAGAAGGAATCGGCGGGCACTCGCACCCAACCTTCCATCAGCACTCGTGCGCTGCGACTCATGACCGCCTTGGTCACCCGCCACCGTTCGCCGTCATGGCTGGCTTCGGCGCCGACGCGCAGGGTGCCGGACGGATGACCGAAACGCACGGCGCGGCGATCGCCGCCACCCGCCGCCAGGCTGACCAGGGTGCCGGGGATCGCCGCAGCGGTGCCGATGGCCACCGCTGCGGTGCCCATCATGGCGTGGTGCAGCTTGCCCATGGACAGCGCGCGTACCAATAGGTCGATATCCGCCACCTCGACCGCCTTGCCACTGGAGGATCGATAAGCCTTCGGCGGCGCGACGAAGGCTACCTTGGGCGTGTGCTGGCGGCTCCGCGCCTCGTCGAGCGTCTTGATCAGCCCCATGCGCAATGCGCCATGGGCGCGGATCGCTTCGAAGCGCGCCAGGGCCTCGGGATCACCGTTGACCGCGTCCTGCAGCTCGGTGCCGCTGTAGCCCAGGTCCTCGGCGCGGATGAAGACAGTGGCGATGCCCGCATTGATCAGCGTTGCCTTGAAGGTGCCGACACCGGGAACTACCAGCTCATCGAGCAGGTTGCCGGTGGGGAACATGGCGCCGCCCTCACCTTCATCCGCATCGGCCGGATCGAGAAACTCCAGCTGCACCTCGGCGGCAGGAAAGGTCACGCCATCGAGCTGGAAATCACCGCTTTCCTGCACCGCACCGGCGCTGATCGGTACATGGGCGACGATGCTTCTGCCGATATTGGCCTGCCAGATGCGTACCGTGCAGATGCCGTCCCGAGGGATGCGCGCGGCATCGATCAGCCCGGACTGGATGGCGAAGGAACCCACGGCAGCCGACAGGTTGCCGCAGTTGCCGCTCCAGTCGACGAAGGCCTTGTCGACGGATACCTGGCCGAACAGGTAATCGACGTCATGACCGGGTCGACTGCTACGCGAGAGGATTACCGTCTTGCTGGTGCTCGACGTGGCGCCCCCCATGCCGTCGATCTGCTTGCCATAGGGGTCGGGGCTGCCGATTACCCGCAGCAGCAATGCATCGCGGGCCGCACCGGGCAGCCGGCAGCGCTCCGGTAGATCGTCGAGACGGAAGAACACGCCCTTGCTGGTGCCACCGCGCAGGTAGGTGGCAGGGATCTTGATCTGTGGTGCATAGGCCATCGTTGAATACCTGATCGTTAAACGAAAACGGCTTAACCAGCCACCTTTTGCGCCACCTCAGCCCCCGCCTCCAGAAAATCCTGGGCGAAGCGCTGCAACACGCCCCCGGCCTCGTAGATCGACACTTCCTCGGCGGTATCCAGGCGACAGGTCATGGGGATCTCGAGGGTTTCCCCGCCATGCCGCCGGATGACCAGGGTCAGATCGGTGCGCGGCGTGCGGGCGCCGACCACATCGAACGTCTCGCTGCCATCGATGCCCAGGGTCAGGCGCGTGGTGCCTGGCTTGAACTCGAGTGGCAGCACCCCCATGCCGATCAGGTTGGTACGGTGAATGCGCTCGAAGCCCTCGGCGGCGATGGCTTCCACCCCGGCCAGGCGCACCCCCTTTGCCGCCCAGTCGCGGGACGAGCCCTGGCCATAGTCCGCGCCGGCAACGATGATCAGCGGCTGCTTGCGCAGCATGTAGGCTTCGATGCCCTCCCACATCCGCACCACCCGCCCTTCGGGTTCCAGGCGGGTCAGCGAGCCCTTCTTCACCCGGCCATCGACCACGGCCATTTCATTGACCAACTGCGGATTGGCGAACGTGGCGCGCTGGGCGGTCAGGTGATCGCCGCGATGGGTAGCGTAGGAATTGAAGTCCTCCTCCGGCAACCCCATTTTCGTCAGGTATTCGCCCGCAGCACTGTCGGCGAGGATGGCGTTTGACGGCGACAGGTGATCGGTGGTGATGTTGTCCGGCAACACCGCCAGCGGGCGCATGCCCTTGAGTGTGCGCTCACCGGCCAGGGCGCCCTCCCAGTAAGGAGGACGGCGAATGTAGGTGCTCATCGGCCGCCAGTCGTACAGCGGTCTGATGCGTTCGCCGTTATCCGCTTGCACGGCGAACATCGGAATGTAGACCTTGTGGAATTGCTCGGGCTTGACGCTGGACGCCACCACCGCGTCGATGTCTTCATCCGCCGGCCAGATGTCCTCGAGGCGGATTTCTCGCCCGTCGACCACGCCCAGCACATCCTTTTCGATATCGAAGCGGATGGTGCCGGCGATGGCATAAGCGATCACCAGTGGTGGCGAAGCCAGGAACGCCTGCTTGGCATAGGGGTGAATGCGTCCATCGAAATTGCGGTTACCCGACAGCACGGCGATGGTGTAGAGGTCGCGCTCGATGATTTCCTGCTGGATCGCCGGATCCAGCGCGCCGCTCATGCCGTTGCAGGTGGTGCAGGCGAACGCGACGATGCCGAAGCCGAGCTTTTCCAGTTCGGGCAGCAGGCCAGCAGCCTCGAGGTACAGCTGCACCGCCCGCGAACCCGGTGCCAGGGACGACTTGACCCAGGGTTTGCGCAGCAACCCCAGTGCATTGGCTTTTTTTGCCAGCAGCCCGGCCGCGATCACGTTGCGCGGGTTGCTGGTGTTGGTGCAACTGGTGATGGCGGCGATGATCACCGCGCCATCGGGCATCTGACCTGGCACCTCCTCCCAGGCCCCGGCGATGCCGCGCTCGACCAGCGCGGAAGTCGGCAGGCGCTTGTGCGGGTTGGAAGGGCCGGCCATGTTGCGCACCACACTCGACAGATCGAAGCTCAGCAGCCGCTCGTACTCGGCGCTGGCCAGGTCGTCCGCCCACAAGCCGGTGGCCTTGGCGTAGGTTTCTACCAGGCGAACCTGCTCATCCTCACGACCGGTCAGCCTGAGGTAGTCGATGGTTTGCTGGTCGATGGCGAACATCGCCGCCGTGGCGCCAAACTCCGGGGTCATGTTGGAGATAGTCGCGCGGTCGCCCAGGGTCAGCGCCGCCGCTCCTTCGCCGAAGAACTCCAGATAGGCGCCGACCACCCTGGCCTGGCGCAGGTATTCGGTGAGCGCCAGCACCACATCGGTGGCGGTGATGCCCGGCTGCGGCCGGCCGCTCAGCTCGACGCCGATGATACCCGGCAGGCGCATCCACGAGGCACGCCCAAGCATCACGCTCTCCGCCTCCAGGCCGCCGACACCGATGGCGATCACTCCCAGCGCATCCACATGCGGCGTGTGGCTGTCGGTGCCGACGCAGGTGTCGGGAAATGCCACGCCCTCCTGCACCTGCACCACCGGGGACATCTTCTCCAGGTTGATCTGGTGCATGATGCCGTTGCCCGGCGGGATCACGTCGACGTTCTTGAAGGCCTTCCTGGTCCACTCGATGAAGTGAAAGCGATCCTCGTTGCGGCGATCCTCGATGGCGCGGTTCTTGGCGAAGGCATCCGGGTCGAAACCGCCGCACTCCACGGCCAGGGAATGGTCGACGATCAACTGGGTCGGCACCACCGGGTTGACCTGGGCGGGATCGCCGCCCTTGTCGGCGATGGCGTCGCGCAGGCCGGCGAGGTCGACCAGCGCGGTCTGGCCGAGGATGTCGTGACACACCACGCGAGCCGGAAACCAGGGGAAATCCAGGTCGCGGCGACGCTCGATCAGTTGCGTCAGCGCCGCGGTCAGCATGGCCGGATCACAGCGGCGCACCAGGTTTTCCGCCAGCACCCGTGAAGTGTACGGCAGCCTGGCGTAGGCGCCGGGCTGGATGGCATCGACCACGGCACGGGTATCGAAGAACTGCAGCGAGGTGCCTGGTAGCGGCTTGCGGTTGGCGCTGTTCATGTCAGGGACTCGGTCACGGTAGAAAGTTGGCGGGCCATCGGCTCGGCCCGCGCTTTATGGGTTCAACGCTGCTGCACGGGCACGAAGGCCCGTTGCTCGACGCCGGTGTACTCGGCGCTGGGGCGAATGATGCGGTTGTTGGCGCGTTGCTCGAACACGTGCGCTGCCCAGCCGGCAACCCGCGAGCAGACGAAAATCGGTGTGAACAGCGCGGTCGGAATGGCCATGAAGTGATACGCCGAGGCATGGTAAAAGTCCGCGTTGGGAAACAGCTTCTTCTGCTCCCACATGACCCGGTCGATGGCCTCGGAAACGGGGAACAGCACCTTGTCGCCCACTTCATCGGCGAGTTTCCTGCTCCAGCCCTTGATCACCTCGTTGCGCGGGTCGGACTCCTTGTAGATGGCGTGGCCGAAGCCCATGATCTTGTCCTTGCGCTCGAGCATCGCCAGGGTGCCGGCGGTGGCCTCTTCAGCCGAGGCGAAGCGCTCGATCATCGCCATCGCCGCTTCGTTGGCGCCGCCATGCAGCGGCCCACGCAGGGAGCCGATGGCCGCGGTGACGCAGGAGAAGATGTCGCTGAGCGTCGAAGCGCAGACCCGCGCAGTGAACGTCGAGGCATTGAATTCATGCTCGGCGTACAGAATCAGCGATACGTTCATCACCTTGACGTGCAGCTCGCTGGGCTTCTTGCCATGCAGCAGCTCCAGGAAATGGCCGCCCAGGGTCGGCTCGCTGCTGGTGCAGTCGATACGCTGGCCCTGATGACTGAAGCGATACCAGTACGTCATGATTGCCGGGAAGGCACCTAACAGCCGATCGGCCTTGTCGCGCTGCTGCTCGAAACGGGTCTCGGGCTCCAGGTTACCCAGCACCGAGGCACCGGTGCGCATCACATCCATGGGGTGGGCATCCCGGGGGATGCGCTCCAGCACGTCCTTGAGCACTGTGGGCAGATCACGCAGGCCGTGCAGTTTCTTCAGGTACCCCTCCAGTTGCGCCTGGTTGGGCAACTCGCCATACAGCAGCAGGTAGGCGACCTCCTCGAAGATCGCCCCCGCCGCCAGCTCGCGCACATCGTAACCCCGGTAGGTCAGCCCGGCACCGCTCTTGCCCACGGTGCACAGTTCGGTCTGCCCGGCCACCTGACCACGCAGGCCAGCACCACTCAACACTTTTGCCTCGGCCATTGCTCGCTCCCGTTTTCTTGAAATTGTCGGATCTGCAATTCGCTACCGCGCCGCCTCATCGACGGCACGGGTTCAGCTCTTCTTCTGTGCAAACAGCGCATCGAGCCGCTGCTCGAAAGCGTGATAGTCGATGCGTTCGTAAAGCTCCATGCGGGTCTGCATGCTGTCGACCACGTTCTTTTGCGTACCGTCGCGGCGAATCGCCGTGTAGACGTTTTCCGCTGCCTTGTTCATGGCGCGGAATGCCGACAGTGGATAGAGCACCAGGCCTACATCCACGGCGGCCAGCTCCTCGGTGGTGAACAGCGGCGTGGCGCCGAACTCGGTGATGTTGGCGAGAATCGGCGCCCGCACCCGGGATGCAAAGGTCTTGTACATCTGCAGCTCGGTGATGGCTTCCGGGAAGACCATGTCGGCACCGGCCTCGACACAGGCCGCGGCACGATCCAGGGCGGCGTCCAGGCCCTCGACGGCCAGCGCGTCGGTGCGCGCCATGATCACGAAACTGTCGTCGGTGCGTGCGTCCACCGCGGCCTTGATGCGATCGACCATCTCCTGCAGGGAGACGATCTCCTTGTTCGGTCGATGACCGCAGCGCTTGGCGCCGACCTGGTCTTCGATATGAATGGCGGCGGCCCCGAACTTGATCATCGAGCGGACGGTGCGCGCCACGTTGAACGCCGAACTGCCGAAACCGGTGTCCACATCCACCAGCAGCGGCAGATCGCAGACATCGGTGATGCGCCGCACATCGGTGAGCACGTCATCCAGCCCACTGATACCCAGATCCGGAAGCCCCAGGGAACCGGCTGCAACGCCACCGCCCGAAAGGTAGATGGCCTTGAACCCTGCGCGCTTGGCCAACAGCGCATGGTTGGCATTGATGGCGCCGACGACTTGCAACGGCTGCTCGTTGGCGACCGCATCGCGAAAACGCTGGCCTGGCGTGCTCTGACTCATGACGTGCCTCGTGACTTGACGGTGGTGGAATGGGCACCCTGGTAATGGCGCGAGATATTGCGCTTGGAAGCAGCGATGTGCCGGCGCATCAGCAACTCCGCCAACTCGCCGTCACGTTCGGCGATGGCGTCGAGGATGCGGTGATGTTCGGCGAACGCCTGGGGCGGACGGTTGGGCGTGACGGAGAACTGGATGCGGTACATCCGCACCAGTTGGTAGAGCTCGCCACAGAGCATCTTGACCAGGGTGCGATTGCCGCTGCCGTGGATGATCCGGTAGTGGAAATCGAAATCCCCTTCCTGCTGGTAATACCCCACGCCGGCCTGGAAGGCTTCATCGCGCTCGTGGGTATCCAGCACCCGACGCAGGTCGTCGATCTCGGCGTCGCTCATGCGCTCGGCGGCCAGGCGGCAGGCCATCCCTTCGAGGGATTCGCGTATCTCGTATAGCTCGATCAGTTCCTCACGATCGAGCGATACCACCCGTGCCCCGACATGCGGAACCCTTACCAGCAGGCGTTGCCCCTCCAGACGATGGATCGCCTCACGCAGCGGGCCACGGCTGATGCCGTAGGTACGTGCCAGCTCGGGCTCGGAGATTTTGCTGCCTGGGGCGATCTCGCCTTTCACGATTGCGGCCTGGATACGGCGAAACACCTGCTCGGAGCGGGTTTCCATATCCTGATCGACTGTCAGGGCGAGCACACTGGACTTTGGCATATTGTCGACACATGACGAGAATCAGAAAGATAAAAATAGGCAAAAACCGCAAACCACACAAATTATAAATGACATTGTCGACAATACTCATTGCTTTGCCCAGTCGATGCCGAGCCCGGCACACAGACATACAAAGGCCCATAACCGTCTGTCACCTCGGAAAAACCCCATGGTAGAATGCGCGCCATTCGATACTTGGGAGGGGCGTCCAAGGGTGCCTGCTAGACTCCACGCCAGCGAATGCGGCTGCGGCCCGAGATTCGCTCTACCGATCGCGACTCACCCCACAGGATTTATGAGACTCAAGCCCTTCCCCCTGCTCTTCTGCCTATCGCTTCTACCTGGCATCGCCGTTGCGGCCGACAAGACCGTCTATGGCCTGAACGAATACGTCAGCCTCGACCTCGACGTGGAGGTCGCCGCCAAGCTCGATACCGGTGCCCAGACCGCCTCGCTGAGTGCCCGTGATATCGAACGCTTCAAGCGTGACGGCGAGCGCTGGGTTCGCTTCTACCTGGCCATCGACGATGCCCATGCGCACCCGATCGAGCGCCCATTGGCGCGTATCAGCAAGATCAAGCGGCGTGCCGGCGATGTCGACTCCGATGACGAGAAGACCTATACCGCACGCCCGGTCGTCGAGCTGGATGTCTGCATGGGCGGCGTCAGGCGCCAGATCGAAGTGAACCTTACCGATCGCAGCGCCTTCCAATACCCGCTTCTGATCGGCTCCGATGCGCTCAAGCGCTTCGATGCGCTGGTCGACCCGAGTTTGAAATACGCAGCAGGGAAACCTGCCTGTACCACCGCAAAATCCGGCGAGTAATCCCATGCGCTCTCTCACCCTGCACCTGAAAGTCCTCATCACCATCCTGGTGAGCCTGGGGATCGCGATTACGGCCTATCAGATATTCGTGCTTGGCATTCCGGTCAGCAGCGACGAGACCGATGACCTGTGGAACATCGACACCCGCGTCGAATTCCAGGCCAATGGTCGCGACCCGATCAAGCTGCAGATGTTCGTGCCGCCGCTTAATCAGGATTATGTCAGCCTCAACGAGAGCTTCATTTCCAACAACTATGGCGTGAGCGTCAACCGTGCCGACAGCAACCGCAAGGTGACCTGGTCAGCGCGCCGCGTCAGCGGCAAGCAGACGCTCTATTACCGCTTGGTGCTGACCAAGCGCTACAGCGGCGAACAGGCCAAGGCCAAGGGCCCGATATTCCGCGACAGCCTGCCCGTGGAAGGTCCGGAAAAGATCGCCGCAGAAGCCCTGCTGGCGCCGATTCGCCAGCACTCGGCGGACGTCGAGACCTTCATCAGCGAGACCATCAAGCGCGTCAACAATAGCAATGACGACAACGCCAAGTTGCTGCTCGGTGGCGATGCCTCGACGACCAAGAAGGCCGAGGCCATCGAACTGCTGCTGTCCATCGCCCACGTGCCGATGGAGCGTGTACACACCATTCGCCTGGCCGCCGATATCCAGCAGAGCCCGGAACTGTGGCTGCGCAGCTTCAACGGCGACCGCTGGCTGTACTTCAATCCGGAAACCGGCGAGCAAGGCCTGCCGAGCGATCGCCTGGTCTGGTGGACCGGCGACGAGCCGCTGGTGACCCTCGACGGTGGTCGCCAGGCCACCACCACCTTCACCCTCAACAATAGCGAGATGAACGCCATTCGCCTCGCTCAGCTGACCGACGAAAACACCGACGCCGACTTCCTGGAGTACTCGCTGTACGGCCTGCCCCTGCAGACCCAGCAGACCTTCATGATCATGGTGATGATCCCCATCGGCGTGCTGGTCATCCTGATCCTGCGCAACCTAGGCGGCCTGCAGACCCTGGGTACCTTCACCCCGGTGCTGATTGCCCTGGCCTTCCGCGAGACGCAGCTGGGCTTCGGTATCTTCCTGTTCACGGTGATCACCGCACTCGGCCTGTCGCTGCGCTCCTACCTGGAGCACCTGAAACTGCAGATGCTGCCACGCCTGTCGGTGGTACTGACCTTCGTGGTGGTGCTGATCGCCACCATCAGCCTGTTCAGCCACAAGCTGGGCCTGGAGCGCGGGCTGTCCGTGGCACTGTTCCCGATGGTGATCCTGACCATGACCATCGAGCGCCTGTCGATCACCTGGGAAGAACGCGGCGCTGGCCATGCCTTCAAGGTCGCCATCGGCACCCTGTTCGCCGCCACTGTCGCGCACCTGCTGATGAGCGTGCCGGAGCTGGTCTACTTCGTCTTCACCTTCCCGGCGATCCTGCTGATCCTGGTGGGCTTCATGCTGGCGATGGGTCGCTACCGCGGCTACCGCCTGACCGAACTGTTCCGCTTCAAAGCCTTCCTGAAGGATTGAGCCAATGCTAGGTCTCTGGAAAACCTGGAAGGCCCTTGAAGCCAAAGGCATCATGGGCATCAACCGACGCAATGCGGACTACGTGCTGAAGTACAACAAACGGCACCTGTACCCTATCGTCGACGACAAGATCATCACCAAGGAGCGGGCGATCGAGGCCGGCATCCACGTGCCGGAAATGTATGGGGTGATCTCCACCGAGAAGGAAATCGACAACCTCGACGCGATAATTGGCGAACGCAGCGACTTCGTCGTCAAGCCAGCCCAGGGCGCCGGCGGTGACGGCATCCTGGTGATCGCCGACCGCTTCGAGGATCGCTTCAAGACGGTATCGGGCAAGATCGTCAGTCACTCCGAGATCGAACAGCAGATTTCCAGCATCCTCTCGGGGCTCTACTCCCTTGGCGGACACCGGGATCGCGCACTGATCGAATACCGGGTGACCCCGGACGCCATCTTCAAGAGCATCAGCTACGAGGGCGTTCCGGACATCCGCATCATCGTCCTGATGGGCTACCCGGTGATGGCCATGCTGCGCCTGCCAACCCGCCAGTCCGGGGGCAAGGCCAACCTGCACCAGGGTGCCATCGGCGTCGGTGTGGATCTCGCCACCGGGGTGACCCTTCGCGGCACCTGGCTCAACAACAAGATCACCAAGCACCCGGACACCACCAATGCGGTGGACGGCGTGCAACTGCCGAACTGGGATGGCTTCATGAAGCTCGCCGCAGGCTGTTACGAGCTCTGCGGCCTGGGCTACATCGGTGTGGACATGGTGCTGGACCAGGACAAGGGCCCGCTGATTCTCGAACTCAACGCGCGCCCCGGCCTGAACATCCAGATCGCCAACGACTGTGGCCTGACCCATCGCGCCCATGCGGTGGAGGCTCGCCTGGAAGAACTGGCGGCCAAGGGCATACAGGAAAATGCCGAAGAGCGCACCCGTTTCTCCCAGGAGCTGTTCGGCCATATTCCACCGGCCGAACTCTAAGGCCACGCCCTGGCAGCTCGTCGCCGCCAGGGTATCTCCCCACTGCCCGCGTGTCCCCACCAGCGCGATTTGCTACCATCGGCCTCCTCATGCACATGCCCTGGAGCCCGCAATGGATCTTGACCTGGACAGACTCAACGCCGAATTCGCCAACCAGCCGGAAAAGCTGGTCGAGTGGGCAATCGGCCTGGGCAGACCAGCGATCTGCACCACCAACTTTCGCCCGTTCGAAGCGGTCATTCTGCACATGGTGAGCCAGGTCAAGGCCGATATCCCCATCGTCTGGATGGACAGCGGCTACAACACCGACGCGACCTATGCATTTGCCGATGAGGTGACCCGCCAACTCGGCCTGAACCTGATCACTTACCTGCCCAAGCGCAGCCGCGCCCACCGTGAGGCCATCGACGGCCCGACACCGGCACTGGACGACCCGCGCCATGCCGCGTTCACCGAGGAGGTCAAGCTCGAGCCCTTTGCCCGCGCCCTGCGTGAAACCGCGCCAAGCGTCTGGTTCACGGCGCTGCGCGCCACCGATACGGCTGTGCGCGCACAGATGCAGCCGATAAGCATCAACCCGGATGGCTTGATCAAGGTCGCACCGCTGTTGCACTGGTCATCCAAGGACCTGTACCAGTACCTCACCACCCATGGCCTGCCGAACAACTTCGACTATTTCGACCCCACCAAGGGTGAAGACAACCGTGAGTGCGGCCTGCACCTGAGCCATTGAATCAAGCTGCAAGTCAGAAGCCGCGTGAACCATGCTTCTACTTGCAGTTTGTCGCCAATGCCGTCAGTGCAGCGGCAGCTCCACGCCCTTGAACAGCTCTTCGAGCTCGACCTTGTTGTGGCACTGCACGGCCTTGGCCAGCACATCACGGGTCAGGTGCGGGGCGAACTTCTCGATGAAGTCGCACATGAAGCCACGCAGGAAAGTGCCACGGCGAAAGCCGATCTTGGTCACACTGGACTCGAACAGCTCGCTGGCATCGAGTACCACGAGATCCGGGTCGAGGGTCGGATCGATGGCCATCTTGGCCACGATGCCAACGCCGAGGCCCAGGCGCACGTAGGTCTTGATCACATCGGCATCGGCTGCGGTGAACACCACCTTGGGCGTGAGGCCGCGGTGACTGAACGCTTCATCGAGCTTGGAGCGACCGGTGAAACCGAAGGTGTAAGTGACGATTTCGTGTTCGGCCAGCGCTTCCAGGGTCAACTTGGGCAGTTTCGCCAACGGGTGGCCCTGAGGCACGATCACACAGCGATTCCAGCGGTAGCAGGGCATCATCACCAGATCGTTGAACTGCTCGAGACCTTCGGTGGCGATGGCGAAATCGACGGTGCCGTCGGCGGCCATCTCGGCGATTTGCGTAGGCGTCCCCTGATGCATGTGCAGGGCGACCTCAGGGTACTGCTTGATGAAACCGCTGATTACCGTGGGCAGCGCATAGCGCGCCTGGGTGTGGGTGGTGGCGATGGAAAGCGTGCCCTTCTTTTCGTTGGAGAACTCCTGAGCGATCTGCTTGATGCTCTCGACCTTGCGCAGGATCTCCCCGGCCGTCGTGATGATCCGCTCACCTGCTGGCGTCACTCGCGTCAAATGCTTGCCACTGCGGGCGAACACCTCCACACCCAACTCGTCTTCGAGCAGACGGATCTGTTTGCTGATACCGGGCTGCGAGGTATAGAGGCTCTGCGCGGTGGCTGAAACGTTGAGGTCATGGTGCGCGACTTCCCAGATGTAGCGCAGTTGCTGAAGCTTCATAGAATTCCCTCAAAGCGAATAGGCAGCCTGATCGTCGGCCCGATATATAACCATATTAATGGTTGAGACAGTAGATATAGATTTTTTTGTGGGTCGCGCGGCGATCATTCGTAACGGGAGCGGTGCTGCAGCATGGGCACCAGGTAGACCGGCACATCAGATAATTGCAGTAACCTCGACGCTGTCCTGCCCATCGGAACCTCAAGCGCTGCGCCATGGCTGTGACTGCCTACGACCAGTAAATCCACCTCGAGTTTCTGCGCTTCTTCGAGGATGGACAGGGGCGGGTCGCCGCGCAGCACCCGTACGGAACCGATCAGTTCGAGATCGTCACGGTTGTCGCCCAGCTCGTCGCGAAAGCCCTCGAGGACTCGCAGCTCGATGCTGCTCATCACCGTTTCAAGGCCCGTGCTGCGCAATTCCTTGAGGCGTGACTCGTCGACGTAGGTCTGCAGGACCGACTCGGCGAACAGCCCCATTGGCTCGACCACATGCACGACATAGAGCCGTGCCCCGAAGCTGCGGGCCATGGCCAATGCGTGCTGCAGGACGTAAGGAGCATAAAGGCCGAGATCGGTTGCATAGAGAATCGAACGAATCATGCGGCCTCCTCGGCTGCCGACACGGCGGCGCCTCGCTTGAGCTTAGCAGCGCCATACAGAAATGAACGAAAACACCCGTAGGCCGGCGGCGGCGCCATGTACCACAGCAGCAGCCCGAACCTGGAAGCAGCAAGCTTAGGCGATACGCGCCAGCCGTTGTGTGAAATCGCCTGGTTATCCTGAACCGCCAGGTCGACACGCCGTAATACCACGCATCCGGCCATCCAATAGAAAGGCAGCAATAGCAACGGCAGTCGCCACGTGATCAGCGGCAAGCGTCAGGTCAACCATGACCCGCCTGGAGAGCTCGGTAATCGCGGATTGGTATCAAAATCGGTGAGTTCCAATCTCCTCGCTATACTCGCTGGGGTCTGTCCCTTCGATAGAGGTTGGAGTGATCGTTCATGCGGCGCTTTCTTCGTCATAGCAGTGATCTACCCGTGGAGTTGCGCTTGCGCAGACAGACCCCCTCTGCCTTGCAACGCCTGGACAACATCGGCCTGGGCGGCGCAGCCTGCTACTCGCCCCGTGCGCTTTCACGGGGAAGCGCGGTGGAATTGCACATTCCACTCCTCGGCGAACGGGCCTGCCATCCCGGGCTGGTCGCCTGGTGCTGCAAGCAGTCCGAGGCCTATCTGGTCGGCATCGCCTTCGCCGGGCACGACGCCGGGCTGCGCACCTACATGGTCGAGCAGGTGTGCCGCATCGAACAATACCGCAGGCACCGTGAACAGCAGGTCGGCCATGCTCTCCCTCTGGAGCTGATCGCCGGCGAATGGCAGGAGCAGCACGCCAGCACCTTTAAAGCCCCCACATCCTGAATTTCATTGTCTAGCCGGTCGCTAACGCGCTAAGGTTCCCGTTCCCCGCTGTGCCCATAACGCTGTGCCCGCTGTACGGGGATCGCAGGCGGCCGGCTCCCGTGACCCGATGACGCAATTGATGAAAAGCACGATGGCTGATTTACCGATCAACGACCTCAACGTCGCCTGCAACGAAACCCTCATTACCCCAGAGCAGCTCAAACTCGAGATTCCACTGACCGAGCGCGCACAGCACACGGTGTCCGCCGGCCGCCAGGTGGTGCGTGACATCCTCGACGGCAAGGATCATCGCCTGTTCGTGGTTGTCGGCCCCTGCTCCATCCACGATATCAAGGCGGCTCGTGAGTATGCCGAACGCCTGAAGGTGCTCGCCGGGGAAGTTTCCGACACGCTCTATCTGGTGATGCGCGTTTACTTCGAGAAGCCGCGCACCACCATCGGCTGGAAAGGCCTGATCAACGATCCTTACCTCGACGACTCGTTCAAGATCCAGGACGGCCTGCACATAGGCCGCAAGCTGCTGCTCGATCTCGCTGAAATGGGCCTGCCCACTGCCACCGAAGCACTGGACCCGATCTCGCCCCAGTATCTGCAGGACCTGATCAGCTGGTCTGCCATTGGCGCACGCACCACCGAATCGCAGACCCACCGCGAAATGGCGTCGGGCCTGTCGTCGGCCGTGGGTTTCAAGAACGGTACCGACGGTGGCCTGACCGTCGCCATCAACGCCCTGCAATCGGTTTCCAGCCCACACCGTTTCCTGGGTATCAACCAGCAGGGCGGCGTGTCGATCGTCACCACCAAGGGCAACGCCTACGGTCACGTGGTGCTGCGCGGCGGCAATGGCAAGCCGAACTACGATTCGGTCAGCGTGACCCTTTGCGAACAGGAACTGAAAAAGGCCGGTATCCAGCCAAACATCATGGTCGACTGCAGCCACGCCAACTCCAACAAGGATCCAGCCCTGCAGCCGCTGGTGATGGACAATGTCGCCAACCAGATACTCGAGGGCAACCAGTCGATCGTCGGCCTGATGGTCGAGAGCCATCTGGGCTGGGGCAGCCAGTCGATCCCGAAAGACCTGCAGCAGCTCACCTACGGCGTGTCGATCACCGATGCCTGCATCGACTGGGAGAGCACCGAGAAAACCCTGCGCGGCATGCACGCCAAACTCAAGGACGTACTGCCGAAGCGCAAACGCGGCTGACCGTCCGTACCCATGAAAACGCCGGGCATATGCCCGGCGTTTTTGTTTCCAGCCTACGGCTCACCCTTGCTCGGTGGAGCCCTCGAGACGCGCCATGTAACGTTCCACATATGAACAGGACGGAATTACCGTGTAGCCCGTACGCTGCGCATAATCGAGCGCGGTCTGGGTCAGGGCCGCTGCTATGCCCCGGCCCCGTAGCGCGTTGGGCACGAAGGTGCGATAGATATCCAGCGTCTGCTTGCCCAGATCCATGTAAGAGAGGTAAGCGCGATCCCCATCCACTGTGGTCTCGAACTGGTGACCGTCAAGGTCATGGTGAATGGACAGTGGCTCGCTCATTACGACTCCTCTCGATTAAGTCGAACATCGACATCCAGCCAGCACGGACTGGGAACATTCGGTAACAATCACGACATAAAGCCATTCTAGATGATAAAGGGCAAGGCGAAATCCGCTCCCACCGAAATCGAAGCCGTCCTGTAAAAATGCTGCTGGTGATTCAGCGATCGTTCGGCAGGCCCTGTCGCTTCCGGCGAGTGGCCAATGCCGCGCACCGCGCCGATCTCGGAGCGCGTGGCAGGCCTGGAAAAAAAATCGGAACCCTGGCCCAGCGTCCGTTTACTTACTAAAAGTTACAGGTAGTATGTACGCCGGTCATTTTCCAGGTTAGGGATGTGGCTTCAATAAGCAAAAAACTTACCCCAAGGGGAACACGATGAACAACGTTCTGAAATTCTCTGCTCTGGCTCTGGCCGCAGTTCTGGCTACCGGTTGCAGCAGCGTTACCAAAGAAACCGAAGCTCGCCTGACTGCAACCGAAGACGCAGCAGCTCGCTCGCAAGCCCGTGCCGACGAAGCCTATCGCAAGGCTGACGAAGCGCTGGCCGCTGCTCAGAAGGCTCAGCAAACCGCTGACGAAGCCAATGAGCGCGCTCTGCGTATGCTGGAAAAAGCCAGCCGCAAGTAATAGCCCCACGGCTAGAAAAAACCGGCCCAATGGGCCGGTTTTTTTTGGCCGATGGCCTTTGATCTGCTGAGTGCAAAACGGCCGGGCAATCCCAGGGGGTTCAAGCCTGCCGCAAGGGCTCAGAGGGCTGGCGACTGCACCTGGATTACCGCGTCCTGGGGTGCCGCGATCTCGACCGGCAGACCGTCCTGCGCCGCAACCACCTCACGCACCACCTCCCAATCCAGATTCTGCGCATTCAGGTCGCTGCGCTTGATCAATGCGTTGACCACCGCAGCGTGCTGATCACCGGGCGGTACGCCCTCCTCCTCGCCCAGCGGCGCATGGGCCTCAAGGTAGACCTTGCCGTTGCTCACGCCGAACTTGTAGGGCTCGTCGATAATGCGCACGGGCGTGCCCACAGGCACCTTGTCGGCCAGCTCGAGCACATTGTTGTTGAGCATGCGGAAACAACCGTGGCTCACCCGCATGCCAATACCGAATTTCTTGTTCGAGCCGTGGATCAGGTAGCCGGGAACGGAAAGCGACATCTTGTAAGGCCCCAGAGGATTGTCAGGACCAGGGGGGACGTAGTTGGGCAATGGATCGCCGTCAGCGGCGTGCTCGTCACGAATCGATTGCGGCGGGTACCAGCCGGGATTCGGCGTCTTTGCAGTGATGCGCGCATCGGTGACTGGCGAGTTCCAGCCCTCACGGCCGATTCCCAGCGGGTAGGTGTAGACGACGTCCTGACCTTTGGGGAAGTAGTAAAGACGGTACTCAGGCAAATTGATGACGATGCCCTCGCGAGGGCCCGGCGGCAGAATGAAGCGCGTCGGCAGGACGATATCGGTGCCCTCGCCCGGCAGCCAGGCATCGACGCCGGGATTGGCGGCGACCATTTCCAGATACCCCAGGTCGTTGGCAGTGCCGATATCGGCGAAAGTGTCTTCGTAACGGGCCTTGATCACCTGGATTTCACCCACGACATCCTCGCCAGGTGGTGGCAGCGGCAGCTCCATCGCGACAGCAGAACCGGTCAGACAGAACGCACTCAACGACAGACAGCGGGCGAGAGCTGAAACGCGCGGCGACATGCAGGAAACCCTTGAGGTGGAAATGAGAGAGGGATGAAGTGTATACCGCTGCCCGGTTCAGCGTCCCGGCCAGGCTGGCCGCTCCCCGCGCCGTTGTGCTTCCAGCGTCGTCAGGCAGACCCGGCACAGGCGCCGATCCTGCAACATGGGACGCTGCAGGTCACGCCACAGTGGCTGTGCAGGCAGCAGACCGCCACACAGCGTGCGGTCGGCATGGCCACCCAGCTCCAACTGACGAGCGACCAGGTGTACACGAACCTCACGGCAGGCGAACAGGTCGAGCTGTTCGTCGGGCTCGATCAGTTGATAGGCGTACAGGGACCAGACGGGTCGCAGCATGGGGGGCTCCAGGGCGGGGGCGCCACATTAGCCGAAACGCCGTCGGTGGAAAAGCCCGTCAGAGCAACGGTTTCAGGGTTGGCCAGACATTTTCCAGCAGCTGTGGCTGTGCCTCCACAGCAGGGTGCACGCCATCCTCCTGCATCAGCGTGTCGACGCCGCCCACCCCCTCGAGAAGAAACGGCACCAGCGGCACGTTCTTCTCGCTTGCCAGGTCGTCATAGACCTTGGCAAAGGCGGTGGTGTAGCGCTCCCCGTAGTTGGGCGGAATGCGCATCCCCAGCAACAGCACCTTGGCGCCGGACTCGCGAGAGGCATCGATCATCGATGCAAGATTCTGTTGCAATTGGCTCGGCGGCAAACCACGCAGCCCATCGTTGCCACCCAGCTCCACGATAACCAGATCGGGGTGATGCTCGGCAAGCAGCGCCGGCAGCCGCGCGGCGCCGCCTGCGCTGGTGTCGCCGCTGATCGAGGCATTCACCAGCCGATGCTCGAAACCCTCGCTGCGCAGGCGCTCGTCGAGGAGATGAACCCAGCCCTGGCGGGTATCCATGCCAAAAGCCGCGCTGATACTATCGCCGACGACCAGCACGGTCGCCGCCTGCGCCACCTGCCCCGCGATCTGCCCCCAGAGCAGCAGGCCGAGAACGGCTCCCTTCCATATCGCACGCATCGGATTCCTCATGAGCTCAAGCATTCTGTCTGCGCAGAACCTTAACAAAGTGGTTTCCAGCGCGGAAGGCGAGTTGACCATCTTGCACGACCTTTCCCTGGATCTGGAAAAAGGCGGCAGCCTGGCCATCGTCGGCAGTTCGGGCTCGGGCAAATCCACCCTGCTCGGCCTGCTGGCCGGACTCGACCTGCCCAGCAACGGACGCATCCTGCTGGCCGGTAACGACCTGGGAAGCCTCGGCGAAGACGAACGCGCCAGGGTGCGGGCCGAGCACGTCGGCTTCGTGTTCCAGTCCTTCCAGTTGCTCGACAGCCTCAACGCCCTGGAAAACGTCATGCTGCCGCTGGAGCTGGAAGGCCGAAGCGATGCCCGCCAGCGTGCCACGCAGCTGCTCGAGCGGGTCGGCCTGGGCGCCCGCCTGAGCCATACTCCGCGCCAGCTTTCCGGTGGCGAGCAACAGCGCGTTGCCATCGCACGTGCCTTTGCCGCCGATCCGGACGTACTGTTCGCCGACGAACCCACCGGCAACCTGGACAGCCACACCGGCGAGCGGATCAGCGACCTGCTGTTCGAGCTGAATCAGGAACGTGGCGCCACCCTGGTACTGGTTACCCACGATGAGCGCCTGGCGGCCCGCTGCCAGCGCCTCATCCGCCTGGAGGGTGGCCACCTCGTGGCACCGGTGGTCGCCTGATGAAATCCTTGTCCTTCTTCAGCCTGCTGTCGCTTGCAGGCCGGCAACTGCTGCGCGACGCCCGTGCCGGCGAATTGCGTGTACTGTTTTTCGCCCTGCTGATCGCCGTCGCGTCGAGCACCGCCATCGGCTACTTCGGCGCCCGCCTGAATGAAGGCATGAGCTTGCGTGCGACCGAGTTCCTCGGTGCCGACCTGATTCTGCGCGGCAGCGCGCCGGCATCTGCCGAGCAGATCGACGCAGGCACGTCACGGGGCCTGGAACACGCCCAGGTGGTCGAGTTTTCCAGCGTGATCGCCAGCGACGAGGGCATCCAGCTGGCCAGCGTCAAAGCCGCCGGCAATGGCTATCCACTGCGCGGCGAACTGAAGAGCGCTGTCGAGCCCTACGCCGAGGAAGCGGTCAGCCAGGGCCCACGACCCGGCGAAGTCTGGGCCGAAGCGCGCTTGCTGGCTGCCCTGAATCTGCAAACCGGGGACGACATCGAGGTCGGCGCCAAGACCCTGCGCCTGACGCGCGTACTGACCTACCTGCCGGACGAAGCCGGCGACTTCTACAGCCTGACGCCTCACGTGCTGATGCACTTGGACGACCTGCCCGCCACCCGGGTGGTACAACCGGGCAGCCGGGTCCGCTACATCGAACAATGGAATGGCCCGAGCGATGCCCTGGCCAGCTATCGCCAGGCCCTCGAACCAGGCCTCGCCGCCCACCAGCGCTTCGATGATGCCCGGGATGGCAGCCGCAGCGTCGGCGGTGCCCTCGATCGCGCCGAGCGCTACCTGAACCTGGCCAGCCTGGCCGCCGTTCTGCTGGCCGGGGTCGCCGTGGCGCTGTCCGCCGCGCGCTTCGCCAGCCGGCGCTTCGATGCCAGCGCGCTGCTGCGCTGCCTGGGCCTGTCACGTCGCCAGGCACTTGGCCTGTTCAGTCTGCAACTGGCAATTCTCGGCCTGGTCGCCAGCCTCAGCGGCGCCCTGCTCGGCTGGCTCGCTCAGCAGTTGCTGTTCCAGTTGCTACAAGGTTTGCTGCCCACCCAGATTCCTCCGGGCGGCTTGTGGCCGGCACTGGCGGGTATCGCTACGGGCCTGGTGGCACTGGCCGGTTTCGCCCTGCCGCCACTGGCGGCCCTTGGCCGCGTGCCGCCACTGCGCGTGCTGCGTCGCGACATGCTGCCGGTGCCGGCCAGCTCCTGGCTGGTGTACGGCACCGCCCTGCTCGCCCTGGGGCTGATCATGTGGCGTCTGAGTCTGGATTTGCCATTGACCCTGGCACTGCTCGGCGGCGGCCTGGTCACCGCACTGCTGCTCGGCGGCCTGTTGTTGCTCGGCTTGCAGAGCCTGCGCCGCCTGCTGGCTCGTGCCTCGTTGCCATGGCGCCTGGGGCTTGGTCAATTGCTGCGCCGCCCCCTGGCAGCCGCCGGGCAGTCCCTGGCCTTCGGCCTGATCCTGCTGGCCATGGCGTTGATCGCGCTGCTGCGCGGCGAACTGCTGGACACCTGGCAGGATCAGTTGCCCGCCGACGCCCCCAACCATTTCGCACTCAATGTGCTACCCGCCGAGCGGGACGCCTTCGCCGCACGCCTGGAGCAACTGTCACCCCACCCAGCGCCACTCTACCCGGTCGTGCCGGGCCGGCTGGTGATGGTCAACGGCGATCCGGTTCGCCAGTACGTCAGCAAGGACTCCCGTGGCGAGCGCGCGGTACGCCGCGACCTCAGCCTGACCTGGGGTGCCGACCTGCCGGAGGGCAATACTCTCACCGCAGGCCAGTGGTGGACAGGCGAAAAGAGCCAGCAACTGCCCGGCGTATCGGTGGAAGACGAGCTGGCGCAAAGTCTGCAGATCAAGCTGGGTGACCGCCTGACGTTCAGTGTGGGTGGCGTCAACCGCGATGCTGTCGTGACCAGCCTGCGCGAAGTCGACTGGAACAACTTCCAGCCCAACTTCTTCATGATCTTCGAACCTGGCACCCTGCAGGATCTGCCGGTCACCTACCTGACCAGCTTCTACCTGCCGCCACAGCAGGAGCGGCAACTGGTCGAGCTGTCACGGGCGTTTCCGTCGGTCACCCTGCTGCAGGTCGAGGCGCTGCTCAATCAACTGCGCAGCATCCTCGCCCAGGTCACCATCGCCATCGAGTTCGTCCTGCTGTTCGTCCTCGCGGCCGGTCTGGCCGTACTGTTCGCCGGCCTGCAGTCGACGCTGGACGAACGCATTCATCAGGGGGCCCTGCTGCGCGCCCTGGGCGCGGAGCGCAAGCTGCTGATTCAGGCTCGTCGTGCCGAGTTCGGCCTGCTCGGCGCAACCAGCGGTCTGCTGGCGGCCCTTGGCTGTGAGCTGGTCAGCTTCCTGCTCTACCGCTTCGCCTTCCAGATGGCCTGGCAGCCACATCCCTGGCTGCTGTTGCTGCCGCTGATCGGTGCGCTGCTGGTCGCCACCGCTGGCGTGCTGGGCACTCGGCGCTCCCTGGATGCCAGCCCCCTCACCGTTCTGCGCGAGGGTTGATAGACTGCACGTCCGCACCAGACCGAGCCCAGCATGAGCCGATACCGCCCACCCCGCGCCGCCGGAACGCCTCTCATCACCCCCGAAGGTGAGGCGCATCTGCGCGCAGAGCTGCACGAACTCTGGCACGTACGCCGCCCTGAGGTGACGCGCTCGGTCAGCGAGGCGGCCGCACAGGGTGACCGCTCCGAGAACGCGGAATACACCTACGGCAAGAAAATGCTGCGGGAAATCGACAGCCGCGTGCGTTTTCTCACCAAGCGCCTGGAAAAGCTCAAGGTGGTCGACACGCGTCCAAGCGATCCACACAAAGTCTATTTCGGCGCCTGGGTGACCCTCGAAGATGAAGACGGCAACGCCTCGCGCTACCGCATCGTCGGCCCCGACGAACTCGACCTGAAGCTCAACCTGATCAGCATTGATTCACCGCTTGCGCGGGCGCTGATCGGCAAGGGGCTGGACGCCGAAGTGCGTGTGGAAACGCCAACCGGCGACAAGTACTGGTACGTCATCACCATCGACTATCCGTAGTCAGCGCAGGGTGATCAGCCCCTGTCGGGCGATACGCGTCAGTTGGCCGAGGGCCCCGGCGCTGGGGCGTTGCAGCACCGCGAAGTCGAAGCTGTCATCGGCGAAGCGTTGCAATGAGTCGCCGTCTTCGGCGAACTGCACCAGAAAGGCACGGCGTCCCTGGCGGCGACTGGGCCAGCCATCGAGATAACGCAACAGTGTCGGCTGATGAGTGCCGCAGAGCAGGATGCGTGGATTACGCCGGATCAGACCGGAAGTGATGGGAACGATACGAATCTGCGTGGCCTGTGGGCAGGTCATGGGTGTTTGTCTCCGCCTCGAAAAACCCGCTGGGCAGCGGTGAGAGGCAACACCGAACCAGCGCTTTAGCGGAATTTCGAGACTCGTTGAAGAATCCCTGAGGCGCCCCGCAAGTAGCTGTTTAAATCGGCGCAGACGGCAATCCTAGAGAGTTGCGGATCGCCCTGTCAATAACGAAGAAAGCCCGCATCAGCGGGCTTTGCAGAGACTGGTGTCGCTTAACCGGCGATGCGCTTGTCGAGGGACAGGCGGCCAGCACCTTCGATCAGCAGTGCCAGCGTGGCTGCCATCAATGCCAGGGCGAATTCATAGCCATTGTCGCTCATGAAAAAACCGTTACCGATGTGCACGGAGAAGATGGCCACCAGCAGAGTGAAGCTCAGCACCGCCGCAGCGGGACGCACCAGCAAGCCGATAATCAGCGCCAGGCCACCGAAGAACTCTGCACTGCCGGCCATCAGTGCCATCAGGTAGCCGGGCGCCAGACCGATACTCTCCATCCACTGCGCGACACCCGCCAGGCCGTAACCGCCGAACCAGCCGAACAGTTTCTGCGAACCGTGGGCCACGAACGTGATGCCAACCAATACGCGCAGAATGGTCAGGCCATAGCCTGCACGGGTGGTTACCAGCGATTTGATGAATGTATTCATGGCGCCAATCCTTTACTGATGGAAATGAGATGGCGGCATATTAATTTAATTATCAAATCCTGATACCGAATAAAACCGCTAAAAAAAATCGAATAAATCGATTATTTACCCAGACTCACCGTACGCTTTCCAGGCTCCAGGGAATAGCGCTTGCGTGCATAAGCCAGGTAATACTTGTTGACCGCATTGACGTAACTGACCACGCCCATGCCCAGCTCTTCCATGGCGACGCGCTCTACCTGGAAGAACCATTGATCCGGATTCAGGCCACGCCTGCGGGCTTCCGCACGCAGGCTCTGCACCCGCTGCGGACCGAGGTTGTAGCCGGCCAGGACGAAGGCCATGCGCTCGCGCTCGTTCAGCCGCGGGCTGTTGAAGAAACCACGGCGAATCTTGGCCAGGTACTTGGCGCTGGCTTGCACATTGCTCTCGACCCGGCTGATGTCGCTGACGCCTACGCTGCGCGCAGCGGCCGGCGTGATCTGCATCAACCCGGTCGCGCCACTGCTGCCTCGTGCAACGGGATTCAGGGTCGACTCCTTGAACGCCAGTGCGGCCAGCGCCAGCCAATCGAAATCATGCTGCTCGGCATAGCGTTGCAGGACCGGACGAACCCGCTCCAGGCGCCGCCGCTCGGTGCGGCCCATGGGCGAGTGCACTTTGTAGAGTCGCCGATACACGCGCTGGAACGCGGCATCCTGATCATCGGGCACCCGGTAACCTTGCAGAAAACGGTCGACACTGGCGCTGAGCATCGGCGCATCGCGGCGCATGTACCAACGCATATCGCCCTGGTCATCGAGCACCAGATGGCGATCGACACGCAACTTGGGCATCACCTTGGCCCAACGCTCGGCAATCTGCAGCTCCACGGCGGTGAAGTCGAAGATACCGGCCTGAACCATTTCCAGCACGTCCTCCACAGCGAGCGTCGGGTCCGCCCATTCGACCAGGATCGGCGGCAGCTTGCGTGCCTGGAGTTTCAGGTTGATGCCGTGCAGGGCCTCTTTGGCGATGCTGCCCACCGGCAGCGAGAGGCTGCGCCCGGCCAGTTGCTCGAGACGTTTGTAACGTCGATTGCCCTTTCGCGAAACGATCACCACAGGCACGTCACGACGAATCGCCTCACTGGCGACGATGTTTGCCCCCCTGCCGCCGAGTAGCTCGCCGGGCGCCACCAGATCGCCCTCGCCACGCTGCAGGGCGGCGAGCAACTGATCCTTGCTTTTGGGAATCATCTTCAGACGCAGGCTGCGATCATCTCGTGCATTGCGGTTGAGGTATTGCTCCAGGGCGCGCAGGCGCTGGTACTCGACCCCGATACTTTGCCCCTTGATTTCTCCGGAGCTGTTGCGGCTCTGGTTGACCAGCACCCGCAGTTCGCCACTCTTGCGAATGCCGGGCAAATCACGAACCGCCGCCGGCTGGATCACTTCTACCGGGCCAGCAATGCGCGCCACTGCCGGAACAGGCAGCGAGAGCAACAGGCACAGTACGAGAAGGACACGCAATATCGACGCTCCGGGAAGGAAAGACCGGCCGACCGCCAGGGGCTGTCATCCGCAAGCTGGGCGCGGAGGGTCGCACAGCCAGACTTCTGACGCCAATAATTGTTGACCTTGCCTTACAAAGATCTCACAACCCTTTGTAATCTCTGGCCTTTTAGATGCCTCTGGAAGCTCTGTTATGCTGCGGCCCCCACGTCCCGCAGGGTCACACCATGCAACTCATCGACATCGGCGTCAATCTGACCCACGCAAGCTTCAATGATCAGCGCCAGGCGCTGCTCGACAGAGCGTTCAGCGCGGGCATCTGCCAATTGGTGCTGACCGGCACCAGCCTGGCCGAGAGCGAGCATGCGCTGAGTCTGTGCCGACAGCTGGATCAGAGCGGTGCCCGCCTGTTCAGCACCGCTGGTGTGCACCCCCACGATGCCAGGAACTGGCGCAGCGACGATACGCGCCGGCTACGCACTCTGCTGGCCGAACCTCAAGTGCGTGCAGTGGGTGAGTGCGGCCTGGATTTCAACCGGGACTTCTCCCCGCGTGCCCAGCAGGAAAAGGCCCTCGAGGAGCAGCTCAGCCTGGCAGCGGACCTGCAGATGCCGGTATTCCTGCACGAGCGTGACGCTCACCCGCGTTTCGTACAAATGCTGCGCCATTACCGGGATCGCTTGCCTGCGGCGGTCGTGCACTGTTTCACCGGCGAGCAGCGGGCACTGTTCGATTATCTGGATCTGGACCTGCACATCGGCATCACTGGCTGGATCTGCGATGAACGTCGTGGTGCTCATCTGCATCCGCTGGTCAAGGAGATTCCTGCCGGACGCCTGATGCTGGAAAGCGATGCCCCCTACCTGCTTCCACGCAGTCTGCGGCCGAAACCGAAAAGCGGTCGCAACGAGCCCGCCTACCTCGGCGAGGTACTGCGTGAAGTGGCGCTGCACCGGGGTGAGTCGGAGGCCGAGGTCGCCAGACACACCAGCGCAAGCGCACGCGCCTTTTTCGGCCTGCCCCATCACGACGAGCAGACTGACGAGCAAGCGCCAGACATGCCTAAAGCCTGAGCCGATGTCGCCGTTAACCTGGGAGTAACCGCATCGTTCACGGGGTCGCTGGAAACCGGCGCTTACCTGGCCATTGATTCAGGTCAACGGATCGATGCAAGGCCAGTGAAACAATGGTGGCGCCTTGCCAGCAACCTCATTCATGTCGAGAGCAGAAAAACATGCCCGCCTGGATTCGCGATATCTCCCTGAAACACAAGTTCTGGGCGGTCAATGCCGTCGCTTTCTTCACCACCCTGTTGCTCGTCCTGTTCGCCATGCACCAGGAACAGAATTCCTTCGCCCAGGCGGCTCGCCAGGGTGCGCAAACACAGGCGAGCCTGGTTGCCGCCTGGCCGGCGGCAAGCGAGTTGCCAGGCACCACCGGCCTTATCCCGTTCACGACGAGCGAACCGCCGCGCCTGCCAGGCTCAGCAGATGCCCGCACACTGCTCGACGCCCGCGGCTGGATCGACCTGGAGCATGACCGGGTGTTCGGCAGCGATCCGTTGATCGGCGTCCAGGTCGTCGAACGCGGCAGCGACAGGCGGATCGCGGTCCCCGCATACGGCCGCAGCCTGATCCAGGTGTTCGCCGAGCGTGCCGGCAGCTACGCGCTGACGGTCGCCCTGTTGATGCTGACTCTGCTTGGCGCCTCGCAGGTTCTGATCCGCTTCCTGCTCACCCACCTCAATACCCTCAAGGACGTGATGCTGCACGTGGAGAAGAATGGCGACCTGGCCGCGCGCGTTCCCCTGCACAGCCGTGACGAGGTCGGGCAGATGGCCGGCGCCTTCAACGCCATGCAGGACGGCTACCAACGTGTCGTCGGCACCGTCGTCCAGGCCGCCTCGAGACTGGATGACGGCACTGGGCGTTTGGCGCGAAGCATGAAGGACGTGCGCCAGGGCATGCTCGGCCAGCAGAGCGAAACCGATCAGGCAGCCACTGCCATCAACGAAATGTCGACCACCGTTCACAACATTGCCGAACATGCGGCGACGACCCGTGACCAGTCGCAGAATGCCGACCAGTTGGCCGGCGTTGGCCAGGCCGTGGTCAGTCGCGTCGTGCATTCCATCACGGGGCTTTCCAGCGGTGTCCAGCAGACGGCGACGATGATCCAGCAGGTCGCGGGCGACAGCCAGAAGATCAGCAGTGTGGTCAACGTCATTCATGGCATTGCCGAACAGACCAACCTGCTGGCCCTCAACGCCGCCATCGAAGCCGCCCGTGCAGGCGAGATGGGCCGCGGTTTCGCCGTGGTGGCCGATGAAGTGCGCAACCTGGCCAAGCGCGTGCAGGACTCGACGGACGAGATCACCAGCATGATCGGCACCCTGCAGGCTGGCACCCGCGACGCCGTGGAGTTCATGCAGGAGAGTTCGCTCAAGGCCGACGATTGCGTGCGGGCCGCCCACGAAGCCGGCGAGGCCCTGGCTGCGATCACCGGTGCAGTGGCGCAGATGCGCGAGAGCAACACACAGATCGCCGTGGCTGCCGAACAGCAGAGCCAGGTGGCCGAGGAAATGACCCGCTCGGTGATCGGTATCCGCGACGTCACCGAGCAGACCGTCCAGCAGACCCTGGAGTCGGCAACCACCAGCAGTGAGCTGGCAGAACTGGCGGGTGAACTGTCGCGGGCCATCCGACAGCTCAAGCCGTAGGGCATGGACAGATAGTGCAAAAGCTATCTGCCACATAGCAGGGATCAATTCGCTGCCGGGCATGCGGCGCCATAGACTGGCTCCATCTGATGCAGGAGACCGCCCATGACCACGCAAACCGCCCCCCTCGCCCAGCCAGACAGCAGTGAATCGCTCGACATGCCAATGCTGGCGATTGCCTTGCCGCTCTTGCTGGTGTCACTGGCCCTGGCCGGCAGTGGCTCGGGCCCACTGGCGCTGGTGCTGTCCGCTTTGGGCGCCATCGCCGCCTATGCACTGGCACGCCAGGCGCTGCTGCCAGCCACCGAGACTCAGCCGAATACCATCACGGTCTGACGGCTGATCGCGAGCAGCTCACCGCCGGGTGTCCACAGCGCCGCTGCGACATGGCCAAAGCCATCGCGGGCGTGTTCGATCTCAGCACGATACAGGCACCATTGATCGGAGGTCAGCGGAACCAACGGCTGGATGAAGTCGATCGTCCAGGTCAAGGAACTGCTGGGGGCCGGCCCTTTGAGCTGCGACAGCAGGGCCGGCGGCCAGGCATCGACGAGCGCCAGCAGGTGCGTCTCATTCAGGGTTTCGATTCGCTGCTGATCGCGAAAACGTACCCAGCCGCCCATCTCGCGTGACTGGCTGCCGCTGAATGGCAAGCCGCCCAGCCCCCAGCGCATCGCCAGGTGACGGATGAACTCCGGCGTGGCCTGTGGGATATAAGCCAGCTCCTGGCTGCTCTCCAGGGCCTCGAACCTGGGTGCAGGCTGCGCGGCGACCCTGACCGAAGAGGTACGAGCGGCGCCGAAGCTACCCTGAACCAGCGCCACGACCTCATCATTCTGAAACGCACGTCCCAACACCTGACTGACTGCCTTGCCCTCGCGCAACACTTCGGCCTCGAAGCGGGTGGCGATGCCCGGTACTACCGGCGCGACGAAGCTGATCGCCAGCGAGCGCGGCGGGCGCTGCACCGGTACCTTGCTGCGCATCACCGCGTACACCAGCGCCGCCACCACGCCACCGAAACTGGCGCGCCCCTGGCTCCAGTCAGGGGGAATCGACAATGCCTCAGGCGTGCGCTGCAACTGCTCCAGCAGTGCGGAGAAATTCATGCTCACCTCCCATGGACGTCTGCCAGATAGTAAGAGACTAGCTGCCCGGCAGCGAGCCTGCGGTGAACGCCAGTTCGGTCATTTGCACGGAGATCCCGGCGTGCTCACGCCAGCGCGGCAAGCAGACGCGCCTGAATCACTTCCGAGGATCGCCCGGCCTCCTCCATCGAATGGCGCCATGGCTGTTCGAATAGCTGCAGATCCTTCTCCGTTTCGGCTCTCGCCAGCCACTGCAGGTGATCGTGCCAGTCGCCGAGCACGGCCTGCGCCTTCTTGAGCAGGCGAACCTGGCCGGCGGACAGCGGCGACAGCTGCGGATACGCCTCTGCCGTGTAGCGCACTCGCTTGATCAACAGGCGAACGCGGTGGCGGTCATGCTCGGCATCACGTAGTGCCTCGACCAGGCGATCACTCTGCTTGCGCAGGTAGCGGCGAACCTTCTTGTGCAAGTCATCCAGCTCACCGCTGGCTTGCTGCCGAGCCAGCTCCTGGGGCCATTCATCCAGTGCCTGAAACAGTGCCGGCAGCGAACGGCTCGCGAGCAACATCGCGTCGCCTCTGGCCCGCTGCGCCACACGCCGGTCGGCAGCGGCATGTCCGCCATACTGCCTCAGGGCGTCGATCAACACCTCCAGATCGCGCAGCGGGCCACTCAAGCGCCCGAGCTCAGCCGCACGCTGCTGCAACGGCTCACTGCCGGCAGCGCCCTTGAGCGGCTTCAACAGGCTGCGCAGCCTGCGCAGGCAGACCCGCAGATCATGCAGCGCCTCAGCATCCGTCTGGGCCCGCAAACGCTCGCGACAGGCGTAGAGCGCTACTTGCAAACGCAGTACCTCATTGCGCAAATTGCTGATGAAACCACTCATTTCGGGTTCTCCTGAAAACCGCTCATTGTGATCGACTCCAACGCCACGGTAGCTGGCGGCGAAGCACCTTCAACTGTCGGATTAGCACGCGCGGAGCTGGCGCCTGCCCCGCGTAGCGCTGCAGTTCATAAGCCTGCAAGAAGGCCTTGATGGCCTCGGCCTGCCCGGGCAGCGCCTGAGTGGCCCGGGCAGCGAAAGCCCGGGGCCCTTCGCCGCCCGCTCGCTGCACGCCGTGCTGCGCCAGCAGGCGCTCGAAGCGCAGGAACACCCGTAGAAGGGAGTCCCGCTCGACGCGCCAGGGCTTGAACAGCCATAACGACAACAGACCCAACAGCAAGCCGCCGCCGCCCACCAATGCGAGTATCAGGCGACTGCTGTCGACTTGACCGAACCAGCGCTGCAGCAATTCGAACTGCTGGGCGCCCTGATAACCGAGAACCCAGCGCTGCCAGCCGTAATTGAGGTCATCCCAGGCCAGACGGATCTCGTTCAGCCAGGTCAGGTTGCGATAGCGCAAGGGCGAGAAAGGCGAATCGGCGAGAAAGCTCTGCTCACCTGCCAAGGCCTGCTCCAGACCTTGCTCGATGCGCTCGGGGGCAACCTGGAAGGTCGGGTCCACGCTCGTCCAGCCTTTTTCCGGCTGCCAGTATTCGACCCAGGCATGGGCATCGAACTGGCGTACCTGCACATAACGACCATTACCGCTCAGCTCCCCCCCCTGATAGCCGGCGACAACCCGGCTGGGAATACCCGCAGCCCGCAGCACGAACGTCATGGCGCCCGCATAGTGGGCGCAGAAGCCACTGCGCGTATCGAACAGGAACTCGTCGATGGAGTCGGCGCCCAGCGGCGTCGGTGTCAGGGTGTAGACGTAAGGCTGGCGGTTGAAGTGGCCGAGCAGCGCGGCGACCAGTTGCTCGTCTTGCGGGTGCTCTTGGCGCAACGCCTGCGCCCAGGCGCGGCTGCGCGCGTCCCCCTGTTCAGGCAGGCGTAGCCAGGTCTGCATGCCATTGCGGCGCTCCTGCGGCTCGCGAATCGCCTGGGGCCAGGAACTGACGTCATAAAGCAGCGCACGGTCCACCGGCCGGTTGCGCTGCAGGCGGAAATCGCCCATCTGCCGGGTGCCCTGCAAGTCGGTCTGGGCGACGTCGAGGGCGAACAGCCAGGGCCGCGTGGTGGGCTGCATGACGATGCTGTAGCGCAACGGCTCACCACGCGGCTGCCATTGCGGCGGTGGCGAAAACTGCGCGACGGTTGATTGCGACCAGCGCCGCCCATCGAAATGATCGAGGGTCAGCGCCCGCCAGTACAGCTCGTTGCGCGGCGGCACCTCGCCCTCGAAACTGGCGCGAAAGGCCAGCTCACCAGAACGGGTCAGCTCGGCGATATCTCCGGGAGCCATGCTGTCGGCAAGGCCGGTGACAGCGCCCCGCTCATTGGCTACAGGTAGCGACCAGAGCGGCCCCAGGCGTGGGAAGAACAGGAACAGCAACAGCATCAGCGGCAGCGCTTGCAGCAGCAGGCTGGCGGATAACCGAAGCGTGCGCCAGGGACGGTTCGCCGTACCGCTCTGCTGCAAGCCGATCAGCGCCGCCAGCAGCGCGCAGACCGGCAGCAGGCTGAATAAGGCGACGAGAATGCTGTCGTCGAACAGGTACGCGGTCACCACCACGAAGAAGCCGAGGAAGATAAGCACCAGCGCGTCGCGGCGGGTGCGCATCTCCAGCAGCTTGAGGATGAAGGCGGCAATCAGCAGCACCACGCCGCCATCCAGCCCCACCAGCGTGCCGCGCGACAGGAACACCCCGAGTGCCGCCAGTCCGATCAGGCCGATGCGCAGCACGCGCGTGGGATAACCGGCACGCATGCGGAAAATCTGTACCCGCCAGAAGGCGCAGCCCAGCCACAGGCCGATCACCCATAGCGGCAGGTGCCCCAGATGCGGCACGATCACCAGCGCCTGCGCCACCAGCAGCCAGGTCAGGCTGATCCGTGGAATGCCCTGAATGGCGCTCATGCGCGGGCTCCGTGCAGCGCCAGGGCACGCAGACACTGCTCGCGGTGGCGCTCGCCGATATCCGCTGCGAACAGGCTGCCAGGCAGATGCAGGGCAAATGGCTGCTGCCGCTCGGAGAGCACCAGCACCCAGTGGCAGAGCAGCGACAGCCGGCTTTCCAGGTCACCGCTCAGCACGTCGAAATCCAGCAGCAGGTCGCGACCGCTCTGGGCGGCGAAATCCTTGACCAGCAGCCCTTGGCCGCGGGAATAGGCCTTCCAATGCAGACGCTTGCGCGAATCGCCCGGCTGGTAGGTTCGCAGCCCCTGGAAATCGTCGCTGCCCTGCCCCCTGCTCAGATGCCCCTGCTCCTGATCGTCTTCGCTGCCGCCGGCGGCCAGCGGCAACTCGCCCTCCAGGGGGCGCGGATAGACCAGCACCGCCTGATCCAGGTCGATCAGACTCCATGCCACCAGCAGGCCGAGAGGAAAGCGGCTTTCCACCCTCAGCCTGCCGGGGTGCAACCAGCCACGGCGCTCGGTCGGCAGGCTCAGCTCGCATTCGGCAGCACCACCGCCGGCGACGTCCTGCTGCAGCGTATCGGCAGGCGGCCAGCCCAGCGCCACGGCTTCATGGCCCCGCCCGCGGCTTTCCAGGCGTACCCGCAAACGTGCCTGCTCGCCGGCGAACACCGCACCGGCGCCAGCGGCATGCAGCACCAATCCGGCCAGGTTGCGGTAGGTATGCAGGATGGCCACCACGAACACCGAGCCCAGCAGGAAGGTCAGCGCGTAGGCCAGGCTGCTCTGGTAATTGATTGCCGCCAGCAGCATCACCAACAGCGCGAACAGAAACGCCACCCCGACCCGCGTCGGCAGGATGAAGATCCTTCGCTGACTGAGTTGGATACTGGCCGCCGCCGGAATGCGCTTGTCCAGCCAGCGACTCCAGCGCTGCTTCAGGGCACTCGTCAAAGCGCAGGAACCTCGCGCAGCAGCCACTGCACCAGTGCCCCGCCGCCATGCCCCGCTGGGTCGGCCTGGTCGCGCAGCCGATGGCCGGCAACCGATGGCAGCACGGCCTGCACGTCCTCGGGAATCACATAATCACGCTGCGCCAGCAGCGCCCAGGCACGCGCCGCGGCCAGCAGGGCCAGGCTGCCCCGCGGCGACAGGCCCCAGGCGAACTGCGGCTGGGTACGCGTGGCGTCGACCAGGCGCAGCACATAATCGACCAGAGCATCGCTGACCCGTACCCTGGGCACCTCGGCCTGCAACTTCGCGAGTTCGACGTGGTTGAGCACCGCTTCCAGGGTTGGCAGCACCGAACGACGGGGTTCGCCCAGCAGCAAGGCCTTCTCCGCCGCGCGCGCCGGATAGCCAAGCGAAAGGCGCATCAGGAAGCGATCCAGTTGCGACTCGGGAAGGGCGAAGGTACCGCTCTGGCTGATCGGATTCTGCGTGGCGATCACGAAGAACGGATCCGGCAGTGGCCGGGTCGCACCCTCGATGGTCACCTGCCCCTCCTCCATGGCCTCCAGCAAGGCGCTCTGGCTCTTTGGGGTGGCCCGGTTGATTTCGTCGGCCAGCACCAGCTCGGCGAAGATGGGCCCGGGATGAAAAAGGAACTGCCCGGTATCCTTGTCGAAGACCGAGGTGCCGAGGATATCGCCCGGCAGCAGATCGGAAGTGAACTGCACGCGCTGGAAACTCAATCCCAGCACCTTGGCGAGGGCGTGGCTGAGGGTGGTCTTGCCCATGCCAGGAAGATCTTCGATCAGCAGGTGACCACGCGCCAGCAGGCAGGTCAGTGCCAGGCGCACCTGTGCTTCCTTGCCGAGCAGCACCTGGTTGACGGTATCCAGGCAGGCATCCAGTTTCGTGTGCATCGTCCACTCCTCATGCAAGTGGCCTGATGCTACTGGCCCAGCCGCAGCGGGCAAAGTGCTACGTAACCTTTGCTGACGAAACTGCGCGCAAGAGGGGCACGCTCGGACGGCATTGCAAGCGCCGCCAAGGTGCCGATCGGGTGCCTGAAGGAAAAATACCCATGGGCAAGATTGCCGACCTGCCGCGCTGACCAAGCCTTTTACCCGTCGGAGGGCAATGGGTCAGGCCGGCCGGTGCAAATCGAAGGTGTCACGGGTTCTGCTGTAGGCTGCCCCCCCAGGCGCCCGACCACATCGAGGCGATGTGGGTCGATACGGCCCTTTTCGTCGAGCACGCCATCGTCGACGTGTGCAAGCAGCACCTCGGCGAAGATCAGATGATGGTTGGGTTGCTGCCGTGGGTAGCCGATGACTTCCGCCACCCGGCATTCGAACGCTATCGCCGCGCCAGCCACCCGAGGCGGTGCGATGCGGCAGCTGGGAATCGATGCGATCGCGAAATGTTCGAATTCGCTGCTGCTGCGCGGCAGGATGGCAGCGCTGGCATTCATCGCCTCGGCCTGGGCGAAGGACACCAGATGAATCGCCAGTTCGCCGGTTTCCTGAGCGTTGCGCAGGGTGTCCTTGAGGGCGCCGTCATCACGGGTGCCGACGTTGACCATCAGCGTGGCCGGCTCGTCGCTTATCACCTGAAAGAAACTGAAGGGTGCCAGATTGGCGACGCCCTCTGCTGAAAGGCTCGACACCCAGGCAATGGGCCTGGGCGTGACGCTTGCAGCGAGCCAGCGGTAACGTTCCAGCGGGGTCAGATCGGCGAAGTCGAGCAGCATCTCATTCTCCAGGAAGCCAGGGTACCGACAGCTTACTCCAGTCGGCCGTCAGCACCTGCTCACCCTCTCACCAACTGGAGCCATGCAAGAGCTGGACACCTCCTGGGGCGGCTTTGCGACCAGACTGGCAGTCCAGCCTTTTGACCACTGCAAACCGACCCTTATCAGGTCGTGAGTGGGTTATCAGCGGCCCGCCCGAGACTCACGAATATAGAAGCGGGCCTTTTCCGACTTGTCGCTGCAGCCACGAAAGGCTTCGAACTGTTGCTGGGTTTTCGCAGCCGTCATCAGCGATGCAGCCTTGGAGTAACTGACGGTGCCGGCAAAGCCTTCGGCTTTGGCGAGGTCGAGCTCCTGCCACGCGGCATCCAGTTGAGTGGCACAGCTATCGCGGTAGGACGTGGTCGCTGAGCAGCCCGCCAACAGCGCGATCGGTAAGAGAATCCAGGCTTTCATGTCGCATACTCCAGAAGTTGTCCGGCAATCATGTCGCCGGTGCTGATTATGACGGCGGGCCGGAGGAAAAGTGCCACTACCGCGCCGCAGCCACGGCTCGTGGCAGTATCCAGTACGTTTTTCAGGGGCAGCGGGATGAGCAGGCAAGTGGCCCGGGCGTCGCGCACGGCTGTTTCATCTGGGGTGCGGGGCCATACTGACGTACCAGGGATGGTCGCCACTCAGAGCAGCGGCGTACCCTCGTCGCGCGGCAGCGCACCTGCCGGCGCCTTGCGAGCGACCCAATCGCTGAGCAGGTTGTAGGCCACCGCCAGCAGGGTCGGCCCCAGGAACAGCCCCATGAAGCCGAAGGCCAGAATGCCGCCGAACACCCCGAGCAGCACCACGACCAGCGGCAGGTTGCCGCCGCGGCTGATCAGGTAAGGCTTGAGGATGTTGTCCACGCCACTGATGATGAAGAAGCCCCAGATGCCGAGGAAGATCGCCATGCCGATCTCGCCCTGCCAGATCAGCCACGCCACCGCCGGCCCCCAGATCAGCGGCGGCACCATGATCAGGCTGCAGGCGAAGGTCAGCAGGCCCAGCAAAAGGGCGCCTGGAATGCCAGCGATCATGAAGCCGATGTAGGCGAGAATCGCCTGCGCTACCGCAGTGCCCAGCACGCCGTTCACCACCCGCTGCACGGTTCCGGCCACCAGCTCGAGGTAATGCTCGGCACGCTCGCCGATCAGCCGCTCGAGCAGGCTTTCGACGAACGCCGCCAGCCGCGGGCCGTCTCGATAGAAGAAAAACACCAGAATCAGGCTCAGCGCCAACTCGAGAATGCCCCCACCGATCTTGGCACTGCGCACCAGCAGGAAGTTGCCGACCTGGCCGAGATAAGGCTGCACCGTGGCAAACAGCGCCGAGCCCTGCTGATCGAGGGTTTCCCAGATGCCGACCAGGCGCGCACCGACCAGAGGTACCGAGTGCAACCAGGTCGGCGGGGGTGGCAGGCCTTCGACCTGAAACCCCTTGATCACGGCAGTGGCATCGCGAATGTGGTCGGCCAAATTGACCCCGAGCATGACCAGCGGCACGGCGACCAGCACGATCCAGACGCCGGTCAGCAGCCCGGCAGCGACGGACTGTCGCCCCTTGAGCAGCCGGGTCAGCCAGCGCATCACCGGCCAGCTGGCGAACGACAGTACGGCGGCCCAGAACAGCGCCGACCAGAACGGCGCCAGCACCCAGAGGCTGGCGCCCAGTAATCCCAGAAGCAGGATCTGCACCAGCAAACGGTCGTTATTCGGCATTTTTCAGTGTTTCCAGAAAACCGGACTCAGGCCCTGAAGGGCGCGCTCAACGTAGCACGTCGATACGCAGACCGTCGCCGTCGCTTTCACCGATCTCCAGGCGAGCCGCTCTCACCCGCTGCTCGATCAGTGCTTCTCGCCAGGCTTCGGCATGCGCGCCGGACAAGCTGACACGCAAGGTACTGTCCTGATTGAGGCTACGCGCCAGGAGCTCCGTCCATTCTTCCTGAGGTTCGTCCTGCCCGGGCAGCCGCAGGTCACCGGTGCTTTTCAATTGACGCAGCAGAGTGGCAGGCGTGGGCAGCACTTTCGCCAACGGCTGGCTGGCCGCCAGCAACTCGGCATGCAGGTAGGCACGACGGTTGCCGCGGGTGATGCTGTACAGCGCGACCAGGCTGTCCTGATAGGGTTCGGCCAGGCGCAGCAAGGCGTAGGCCTGCTGGTCATCGGAGCCATACAGGGTGGAGTTGCCGAACACCGCATTGGCCCACAGGCTGCTGGAGCCGCACTCACGCCCCTCGCACCAGTAAAGGATATGGGCATCCTTTTCCTGCAGCGCCTCACGCGCGGCAGAGAACACTTCCTTGGCATTGTGGGTACGCGGCAGCTCATAGGTGATGGCGGTGAGCTGCCCGGTGGCGAGCACTTCGCGCTCGTAGCGCAGGCGCCCGCTGATACGCCGGATAGTGCCCTGTGGGTAGAGCCGCTCCTGCCCCGCCTGATCCTTGAAGGTGACGATTTCACTGCCGGGAAAACGCGGCAGTACGTCAAGATCGCGGCTGCCGGCTACATCGGCGCAAGCAACCGCGCTGAGCAACATCAGGGGCAACAGGTAACTCAGACGCATGAAACCCCTCGCTGCCCGGTCGTGTCGAGGGCCTGCGAGGTCGAAGGCAGAGGGTGAACGGCAGTGGACGGGAGCCGTGCTTCCAGCGCGGCGGTATACAGGTCGGTCATGCGGGTCTCCATTGCAATGCCGACACCTTTCCCCAGTTGTAGCGGGCCGTCAAGGCGCGTTCAGGAAAGGATTGAAACAGTCTGCTACGAGTTGCGCCCCACGCTCGTCGTCCAGATGCAGATGATGCCCGCCAGGCAACCGCTCGACATCGATGGCCGTCGGCGCCAGCAAGCCTTCGAGGCCGTCGCGTTGCGCCAACAAGCCATGCTCGGCCAACAGCAACCTGGTCGGGCAATTCAGCGCCGCGATGAAGGCCTGTACATGGTCGCGGGTCAGCCGCAGGGGCGTCGGCAGCGTCAGGCGGTTGTCGGTGCGCCAGGTGTAGCCGCCTGGTACCGGCATCAGCCCACGTTGGGCGAGCAGTTCGGCGGCCTCGAAACTGACCAGCCCTACCCCGCGCTGGCGTACCTGGGCGGCACGCTCCAGGCTCGGGTACACCGGCTTGCGCTTGGCCGGCAGGGCCAGTTGCGCGCGCAGGGAATCGGCCAGCGTACTCACCGCCGCATCGGCTTCGCTGGTCGGCGGCACCAGGCCGTCGATCAGCGCCAGGCGCTGCACCCGCTCGCCGAAAGTGGCCGCCAGCAGAAGCGAGACGATCGCGCCCATGGAATGGCCGAGCAGGCTGAAGCGCTGCCAGCCAAACTGCTCGGCGACCAGCAGCACATCGTGCACGTAATCCCAGAGTGCATACCCGGCACCAGGCGGACGATGGTCCGAATGGCCATGCCCAGCGAAATCCAGGGCCACGATGCGCAGCCCTGACAGCTTCGGGGCCAGCCGGGCGAAGCTCGCGGCATTGTCGAGCCAGCCATGCAGGGCGATTACCGGGATACCGTCTTCGGGACCATGCAGCTGGGCGGCCAGTTCGATATGCGGCAGCCGTAGCCGCACCTCTTCGAACCCGAGGCTCATGGAACGGCCTCGGCAGGTTGCTGCCAGCGCGCGAACAGCCCGCGAATCAGTTGCGCCGTCTCGTTCGGGTGCTCGAGAGGAAACATGTGGCCGCCGGGCAACGTCAGGAACTCTCCCCGCGGTGCACGACGCGCCATACGTCCATGATGGGCGAGTACCACGCGGCTCTGGGCGCCTTTGACCAACGCCAGTGGCACCTGCAACTGCTGCGGCAGCCCGGGGCTGGTGTGCGGAACACTGCGGTAGATGCTGATCTCGGTCGCGGCCTCGAAACGCAGCCTCATGCCATCCTGATGGGGGTGCAGACCATGCTCTACATAGGCATCCAGGCAATCGGGATCGAAGCGACTGAACAGCGCCCGCTCGGCAAAGTATCGGCGCGCCTCCAGGGCGTCGGCAAACGCCTCGCGGCGTCCCAGCGTGCGCCTGGCAGGGGTCAGACGGTCGATGAAACCGAAACGTTTGGCAGCGTGAATCACCATCTGATCTGCACGGCTCAGCACAGGCGAGTCGAGCATCACCACGCCGCGATAGAGATCCGGCCTGCGCAGCGCTGCGTGATAGTGCAGCACGCCACCCAACGAATGGCCCACACCCCACACCGGGCCGGCGCACTGCTGCAGATGATGCAGCAGTTCATCGACCAGGTTGCTCCAGTTGTCATTCACCGGGAAACGCGGGTCGTGGCCATGCTGCGCCAGGTGCTGCACCCGGTACTCCGGCGCAAGCGTGGCGAACAGCTTGCCGTAGGTTCCCGAGGGGAAACCGTTGGCGTGGGCGAAGAAGATGAGCTGGGACATGGTCGTCGCGCCGGAGGCAGGCAATGCAGCAATTGTCAGCCAGCGCCCTGCCCACGGCAATGACCGTAACGGCCAGGAAGGACGACGCTCCGGCCAAATCGAACTAGCGCTCCGGCAGCTGACTGCCGTGTGGCACGATGGCCATGGTCAGCCGCGAGATGCAACTGGTCTTGCCATCCTCGCCACTCAGGCGGATATCCCACACATGGGTGGTACGGCCAAGATGCACCGGCCTGGCCACCGCGGTGACGCGCCCCGAGCGCAGGCCCCGCAGGTGGTTCGCGTTGACCTCCAGGCCCACGCAGAAAAAACGCTGCGTATCGATGCACTGATAGCTGGCCATGGAGCCGAGGCTCTCCGCCAGCACCACCGACGCGCCACCGTGCAGCAGACCATATGGTTGATGGGTGCGCGCATCGACCGCCATGCTGGCGGTGATTGACTGGTCATCGAAGGATTCGAAACGGATGTCCAGCAGCTCGCCGATGGTGTTGCGCTGGGCAGCATTGATTTCATCGAGGTTTGGGGGCTGTCGCCAAAGGCTCATGGTCGATCCTTGTCATTAGCGGTGGACTCTACCGGCTCGCCTGCAATGGCGAGCACAGCAGGATCGTGACACAGCGCCCACGCCTTGCGCAGCCGTATCAGCGCAGGTCGGGATGGGCCAGCAACTCGAGTGACATCAGCCCGGCAATCGGCTCCTCACCTTCGAGCATCGCCAGGCTGGCGGTATGCATGGCAAGCGGCTGCTGCCGATGGCCATGTACCAGCAGCCCGCCGAGCGCGCCGATGAAGGGCTGATGAGACACCAGCAGAAGCTCCTGGCCCGAGAGGCGCTGAAGCTTGCCCAGGCTGTCACGGGGATCGCTTTCCGGGGTCAGCCAGGGAACGCTGTGCAGCTCGGAACTAATCGCCAGGGCATCGCGCACCAGTACGGCCGTCTGCTGGGCACGCACGTAAGGACTGACGAATATCGCCTCAAGCGAACGGCCACGCAGGTGCTCGAAGGATTGACGTACTTCGTCACGACCGTAGTCCGTCAGTTCCCGCTGGGCATCGGTGCGTGCTTCAGGGTGGGCCTGACCATGGCGCAACAACCAGATCCTCATGGCTGATGACTCACAGTTTCGGCTCCTCGTCCCTGACCGGCGACACGTCCGGCGGCACGCTGTGCGCAAATTCGCCCTGCGCTGGGCGCGGCGTTGGCCAGTCGGCGAACGGCCAGGGCTTGGACTCGCTGTTGAAGGTACCGAAACGGCCGATCTGGGCCAGATACTGGCTGAGGCTGTCGCCGAAACCCTGCAAGCCCGCATGGGGCGCGCCCTGTATCAGACGGTAGGCCAACTGCAACAGAACCACCCCGGCCAGCACCAGCTCAGCCACTTGCCAGACCAGCAGGAACAGCAGCATCCAGACGATACGCAGCCCGATCGGCTGGCCTTTTTGATGCTCACTCATATTCGGATCCTTCAGAAGCCAGTGGCTGGAATGAAATCGACATCGGTCTTCGGCTCTGCACGCATCAACGCCTCGATCACCTGATCCAGGGTGCGCCCCTCGAACAGGATCGCATGCAGCCCGGCCACCAGCGGCATGTATACCTGCAACTGGTCGGACTTTGCCTTGAGCACCTTGATGGTATTGACCCCTTCGGCAACCTCGCCGAGGCGCTCCACGGCCTCCTCCAGGCTCAGCCCCTCACCGAGCGCGAAGCCGACCTGGTAGTTGCGGCTTTTCGGCGACGAGCAGGTGACGATCAGATCACCGACCCCGGCGAGCCCGAGAAAGGTCATGGGGTTGGCTCCCAACTGCACGGCGAAACGGGTCATTTCCGCCAGTGCTCGGGTGATCAGCATGCTCTTGGTGTTTTCGCCCATGCCGAGCGCCGCCGCCATGCCGGCGATGATTGCGTAGACGTTCTTCAGCGCACCGCCCAGTTCGACCCCAAAGCGGTCGGCACTGGCGTAGACACGGAAGGTAGGTCCGTGCAGCACCGCCTGAACCTCACGACACAGCGCTTCGTCCTCACTGGCCACGACTGTGGCAGTCAGCGTATGAGCGGCAATTTCCCGCGCCAGGTTCGGCCCGGAGATCACGCCGATTCGCGCCGCCGGGGCGACCTCTTCGAGAATCTGGCTCATCAGTTTGAACGTCTGCGCCTCGATCCCCTTGGTGGTGCTGACCAGCAGCTTGCCAGCCAACAGTGCCGACACCGGCTGCAGCACCTGACGCAGCGCGCTGGACGGCAAGGCCACGAAGGCCAGCCTGCAACTGTTCAGCGCGCCGGCAAGATCGGTGGTCGGCTCGACAGCGTCGAGTACCCGGACGCCTTTCAGGTAGCGGGGGTTTTCACGCTTGCTGCGAATGGCCTCGGCCTGGACGGGATCGCGCATCCAGTGCAGAACACGATGCCCATTCTGCGCCAGCAGGTTGGCGATGGCGGTGCCGAAGCTGCCGCCGCCGAGCACCGCGATAGGTTGCTGTTGAGTCATGAGCGATCCGTAGTGAGCATTGTGGCAATGGCGTGCATTATACGACTCGCTCGCTCTACGGCCAGCCTCGACGCTTCAGACCTCGCTTGGCGGCTGAACTAAAATGGGTCTTTTCACGCCACATGGCTGGCAACGCTTCGCCGCTCGGTTACCATGCACCTCACTGCGCGAACAGGGTCGTTGCGTGATCAAAGCCCCCTCTTCTTTCCACGCTCTGCTGCTGGCCCTGATGGCCACTGGCGACGCCGTGGCCGATGATCTGTTCAGCGACACCCAGGCCATACCCCACGGGCTGACTGCCAGCCGCCTCAAGCCGCCTGCGTCGGTGCCCGGCAGCGTAACGTTGCTCGACAGCGCGCTGATCGAGGCCAGTGGAGCACGCGACATCGCCGAACTGCTGCGCCTGGTTGCGGGCATGATGGTCGGCTACCGCACCACCGACAAGACCGACCAGCGAATCGCTGCCCGTCGGTGGCTCTGCCGACTGGCTCAGAAACTGGGGGCTGGGCTGGTCGAGCGGGGTTTTCTACTACGGTGCCGATCGCCTCAACGAACGACGCTTCGAGCGCATGGATCTGCGACTGGCCAGGGGCGTGCCGCTGAACCGCAGTCAGCTGGAACTGGCCGGTATGATGCAGCGGCGCCTGGACGACGAAGCCCTGACCTGGCGCGAGAACAACGACGACCAGCCTCGGCTGTTCTCAGCGCCGAGTTCGAACTCTAGATGATCGCCAATCGCTGCTCGAGAACATCGGTCTGCCCATCCTGGGCAGGCCGCACGCTGCTGTTGCTGTGCCTGCTGCAATCCCCGCTGCAGGCGGCCGAGTTGTTGCTGAGCAGCGCCGGGGACACCAGCGTTCTTCAAGGTTTCGGCACCGCGCTGGCGCGGGCACGACCGCAGGATCGCGTACGTATATTGCCGCTGAACGAGATGCCTCCCCTGGGCGAGCTGCCTGCCGACACCCGCCTCATCCTCTTCGGCCAGCCAGCACTGGCGTGGCGTATCAGCTCGAAGAATGGCCCAGCAACGCTGGTGCTGCAGGTAAACAAGAGCCAGGCACGGGCGACCCTTGGCGAACATCCCCCGGGCAATCTGAGCGTGCTCTGGCAAGATCCGGCGCCACTGCGCCAGTTGCGCCTGGCCAAACACCTGCTGCCACATATCGACCGGGTTGGTGTACTGCATGACCGGCACAGCGCGTTTCTGCTCGAGGAAATCCGCCAGGCCGCCACTCACCTCGGCCTGCAGATCGTTTCGGAGGACTGGCCGAACACCCGCGACAATCGTCCTCTGATGCGCCTGCTACGCGACAGCGACGTGTTGCTCGGTATCGCCGACGACACCCTGTACAACCCGCAAACGGCCAAGAACCTGCTGTTGAGCACCTATGGGCAGCAGCATGCCCTGATCGGCCCCAGTGCCGGCTTCGTGCGAGCCGGTAGCCTGGCCAGCACCTACAGCGACCAGAGCGACTGGCTCGACACCCTTGACCGCCTGCTCGACCGGCCACCACACAGCTGGCCGCAAGGCACCTATTCGAATACGTTCAAAGTGCTTGGCAATCCTCAAATAGCCCGGGCCCTGGCCGTGGAGCTGCCCAGTGACGAGGATCTCGCCAGGCACCTGTCAGAAGGAGATAGGCCATGAAACTGTGGCGCGGCTGGAACATCCACATCCGCACCCAGCTCATCAGCGTCGGCCCGGCGCTGCTGCTGACGCTTCTGCTGACCGGGTTTCTGACCTTCAATCGCCTGCAGGATCTGCGCATCGAAATCAACCACACCGGCCAACTGATCGCCAGCCAACTGGCGCCGGCTACCGAATACGGGGTGATTTCAGGCAACAGCCAGGTACTCGGCGCATTGCTGCAGGCCACGCTGAAGACGCCCCATGTACGCTTCGTCGAGGTGCGCGACCGTGACGACAACATCCTGGTCTACCTCGAGCAGCCCGATAACCTGCAGGCGGGCCAGGGCCATATCGAGATATTCCAGTCGCCCATTCAGCAGCAGCAGGTCGATCTGGGCCCGGACTTCATCCGTGAAGGGAGCAACGCCCCGGCGCCAGTCGGCGTCGACTACCTGGGCCGGGTGGTCGTCGGCATGTCCGGCGAAGCCTTCAATAACCGCCAGCAGGAAATCCTCCTGAAGGTCGCCGTGCTGGTGCTGCTCGCTCTGCTACTGACCTTCCTGCTGGCACGGCGCCTCGCCAGCCGGCTATCGCGCCCCTTGAGCGCGATGAGCGATGCGGTCACGGCGATCCAGGGCGGCAACTATCGGACGACGCTTCCGGAGGTCGGCGGCGGCGAACTGGCGACCCTGGCGCGGCATATCAACGACCTGGCCAGCGGCCTGAACAACGCCGCCCTGGAGCAACAGCAGGCCATGACCCTGTTGATCAAGGCGCGGGAAGAATCGGAACTGGCCAACCGCGCCAAATCGGATTTCCTGGCGATGATGAGCCATGAGCTGCGCACCCCCATGAACGGTGTACTGGGCATGCTGCAACTGCTGGAAACCACCGACCTGAACCAGGAACAGCACGAATATGCGGCCCTGGCCACCGAGTCGACCGAACATCTGCTCAAGGTGATCAACGACATTCTGGATTTCTCGCGGATCGAACGCGGCGCACTGGAACTCGAGCTGATCAGCTTCAATCTGTCGGCGCTGCTGAAAACCGCGCTGCAGGCCTTCCAGCACAGCGCCCAGCAGCGCGGCCTGGCGCTGCGCCTGGAGCTTGCCGACGCCCTGCCATCACTGCAGGTGCAGGGCGACCCCACGCGTCTGCGCCAGATTCTGGTCAACCTGATTGGCAACGCCTTGAAGTTCACCGAGCGTGGCGAGGTACGGGTCGAGGCCCACTGGCAGGCCCTGGACAACCAGGTGCTGTGGTTCACCTGCCGCGTGCACGACACCGGCATCGGTATCAGCAGCGAGCGCCTGGAAACCATGTTCGACGCCTTCCAGCAGGCCGACAATTCGATTTCCCGCCGCTATGGCGGCACCGGCCTGGGCCTGCCCATCGCCCGCACCCTTGCGGAGCGCATGGGTGGCACCCTGAAGGCAGAGAGCGAGCCGGGTCGTGGCTCCTGCTTCACCCTGGAAATTCCTCTGCCGTTTTCGGCGCAACAGCCGCAGGCGCTCCCCAAGACCGCCACTTCCGAGCCTACGCTACGGGAAGCCCATTCGGTGCTGCTGGTGGAAGACAATCCCGTCAACCAGACGGTGATCGAGGCCATGCTGCGCAGCCTGGGCTATCAGGTGACCCTGGTGGTCGATGGCGTGCAGGCGTTGGCAGCGGTGAACCAGGGCCGGTTCGCGGCCATACTGATGGACTGCCGCCTGCCGATCATGGATGGCTACGAAGCGACTCGGCGCATCCGCGGGCTGGGCCCCCGTGGACGGCTGCCGATCATCGCCCTGACCGCCAACGCCCTGCAGGGAGACCGCGAAGCCTGCTTGCAGGCTGGAATGAACGATTACCTCGCAAAGCCGTTCAAACGCATGGAGCTGCAGGAACTGCTCGACCGCTGGCTGTCGCCCGAGCACTAGGTGACTAGTCAGATCGACGGAAATGTTGCACGCTTGCCGGTTGAAGTGGAGCGTCAATGGGGCATCTGTGACACCATTGGCCCCCGCAGAGTACAACTGTACTCGCCGCACTGTGACTTTCACCACAACGCAACAGTCTATGACTAGGCTGCTGGCAGTCGCATCACTCATGCGCAGCCGGCCAGGACGATTTACCCAGCCGAGGCGCGTGGGGATTATTGAGGAGCTCGCATGACCAAACAAAACGCCTTCACCCAGGAAGACCTGTTGCGCTGCAGCCGCGGCGAACTGTTCGGCCCGGGTAATGCGCAACTGCCCGCCCCCAACATGCTGATGATCGATCGGATCGTGCACATCAGTGAAACGGGCGGCAAGTACGGCAAGGGCGAGATTGTCGCGGAGCTCGATATCAACCCTGACCTGTGGTTCTTCGCGTGCCACTTCGAAGGCGACCCGGTGATGCCCGGCTGCCTGGGCCTCGATGCCATGTGGCAACTGGTGGGCTTTTTCCTCGGCTGGCAGGGTAACCCGGGCCGTGGTCGTGCGCTGGGGTCGGGCGAAGTCAAGTTCTTCGGCCAGGTACTGCCGACCGCCAAGAAAGTCACCTACAACATCCATATCAAACGCACCATCACCCGTTCGCTGATCCTGGCAATCGCCGATGGCAACGTGAGCGTCGATGGTCGCGAGATCTACAGTGCCGAAAGCCTGCGCGTCGGCCTGTTCACTTCCACCGACAGTTTCTAAAGGATCCTTTCCATGCGTCGCGTCGTTATTACCGGTCTAGGCATCGTTTCCTGCCTGGGCAATGACAAAGAAACCGTCTCCGCCAACCTTCGCGCTGGCCGCCCCGGTATCCGCTTCAATCCGGAATACGCCGAAAAGGGTCTGCGCAGCCATGTATCGGGCTCCGTCGACCTGAACCTGGAAGAGTTGATCGACCGCAAGCTGTTCCGCTTCATGGGTGATGCCGCTGCCTACGCCTACCTGGCGATGGATCAGGCGATCAAGGACTCCGGTCTGAGCGAAGATCAGGTCTCCAACCCGCGTACCGGCCTGATCGCCGGCTCCGGTGGCGCGTCCACACTGAACCAGATGGAAGCCATTGACACCCTGCGCGAAAAAGGCGTCAAGCGTGTTGGCCCGTACCGTGTCACACGCACCATGGGCAGCACCGTGTCGGCCTGCTTGGCCACCCCGTTCAAGATCAAGGGCGTCAACTTCTCCATTTCCTCGGCGTGCGCCACCAGCGCGCACTGCATTGGCCAGGCCATGGAGCAGATCCAGCTCGGCAAGCAGGACGTGGTCTTCGCCGGTGGTGGTGAGGAAGAGCACTGGAGCCAGAGCTGCCTGTTCGACGCCATGGGCGCCCTCTCCACCCAGTACAACGACACGCCGGAAAAGGCCTCCCGCGCCTACGACGCCCAACGTGACGGCTTCGTCATCGCTGGCGGCGGCGGCATGGTAGTCGTCGAGGAGCTGGAGCACGCACTGGCTCGCGGTGCCAAGATCTACGCCGAAATCGTCGGCTATGGTGCCACCTCGGACGGTTATGACATGGTCGCACCGAGCGGCGAAGGCGCGGTACGCTGCATGCAGCAGGCGCTGGCCACCGTCGACACTCCGATCGACTACCTGAACACCCACGGCACCTCGACGCCGGTCGGCGACGTCGCGGAAATGAAGGGTGTGCGCGAAGTGTTCGGCGACAAGGCTCCGGCCATCAGCTCCACCAAGAGCCTCTCTGGGCACAGCCTGGGCGCCGCTGGCGTACACGAGACGATCTACTGCCTGCTGATGATGGAAGGCAACTTCATCACCGCCTCGGCCAACATCGAGGAACTGGATCCGGCTGTCGCCGACCTGCCGATCCTGCGCGAGACCCGTGAAAACGCCAAGCTGGAAACCATCATGTCCAACAGCTTCGGCTTCGGTGGTACCAACGCCACCCTGGTCCTGAAGCGCTGGGCCGGCAAGTGATAACTGCCTGATACGAGAAACGGCGCCTGAGGGCGCCGTTTTTCATGCTCCATGTTTTGTTTTAGCTGCCAGCCCCGGCAGCGCTTCATCTCACTGCCTCAACGCACCTCCGTTGCGAATCTGATGTGCTGCATCTCACGCGCGAGGCGATGACGGTCAGCGTGACGCGGGCTGCGCCTCGCGGACAGTGCGCGGCAGGATGGAGAGGAAGTTGTCTCTGGCCACTTTACGGGCGACCTCTGTGGGCAGCTCATCGAGGAAACGATCGAAGCCCTGCATGTACTCGCCCATGCTGTCGAAACGCCCTACCACGTCTGAGCCGATCATGAAACGCTCAGGGTAGCGGCCCACCAGCTCTACCCACTTAGGGTCAGGCTTGCCGTTGTCGTCGGTGAGATACGGCCTGAGCATGGTCCACGACAGATCGACGTACAGATTGGGGTAGCTTTCCAACATGCGCGCCAAGGTGTCGAAGAGAAAATCCAGCTTCTCCTGATGGCGATGGATCTCCATGCTGGTGCCAGCGTGGGCCCAGATGAAACGAACGTGGGGATGATTGCGCAGCGGTTCCTCGACTTCCTGCAGATAGAGCGGATTACGCTCGCGCTTGGAGGTGATGTTGGAATGCACCATCACCGGCAGATCGTATTCTGCAGCCAGGTGATAGACCCGGGTCATGGCCTCGTTGTTGGCCCGTGGAGTACTGCCCTCGATCAGCGACGTCAGGTCGTCGTGGCGTGTGAACACCTCGCCAATGCCCTGCCAGAGTCCCGGATCGAGCTCCAGCATGCGACGGATATGGGCATCCGAATTCTTGTCGTTGGGGTTGAAACCAGACAGGAACGGGTGAAAACGATGGCGCTGCGCCTCCGGCACCTGCTTGTAGGCATGGGCGATAAGCACGTCGGTGGCGCTGTACCAGTAGGCGGCGGCGTCATCGCCGGCGTAATAGCGCGGGCGCTTGGGCTCATCTTCATGCCACTTCTTGGCGACCGGTATACCCGAGAACATCACGTGATCGACCTTGGTCTCGTCCATGCGCTGCAGCAGCGTGTCCATGCCTGCGCTTTCCTGGAAGAAGTCGACGTAGTGCAAATGGGCGTCGCTGTAACGGTATTCGCGCGCCTCTACAAGACCGGCCAGCAGCCCTGCAGACAATAAAAAACCCAGACGAATCATATGCATGCAGGCGTCCTCCTGACGTTGAGCAGCATAGACTGTGAGCGCTTGCGCCAAGTTCAGCCAATATGGCGGATCGGCGAAGGCACAGGCGAGACTATTTGTTTCATTGCCGAGGCATCCGTAATCCCTTGTCTCGGGTATAACCCTTGTCACATTCAGGACGCAGCCCATGACAGGACGCCGGCATGTCTGACCCGATGTTCGATTACGAAAAAACCCTGGAAGCCTGCGCCCGCAGTGACGAGCGCGCCTTTCAGGCACTATACCGCCAGGAATCCTCGCAGATGCTTGGCCTGGCAATCAGTCTGCTGGGTCAGCGCGACTCGGCCGAGGACTGCCTGCACGATGCCTTCGTGCAGATCTGGCGCAATGCCGGGCGCTTTCAGCGTTCACTGGGCAGCGGCCGGGCATGGATCTACAGCATCCTGCGCTACCGCGCCCTGAACCAGCTGCGCCAACGCGGAAGCACCGTGGCCCTGGCGGACGACATCGCCGATCACCTGATCGACGAGAGCCCCTCGGCCGCTCAGCAACACGAACAACAGTCGGACAAGCGTCATCTGCGCACCTGCCTGCAGAAGCTCGAGCGCCCACGGCGTCATCCGGTTCTGCTGGCGTTCTACCGTGGCCTGACCCATGAGCAGATCGCGGAGCGCCTGACCACCCCACTGGGCACCATCAAAGGGCGCATTCGTAGCGGTCTGCGCGCACTGCAGGAGTGTTTGCAACGATGATAAGCACCGACCCCGCAGAACGCCGTACGCTCATCGGCGAGTATGTTCTGGGCCTGCTCGAGCAGGATCAGGCCCGTGAAGTCGCCGAGCTGATAGAGCACGATCCCCAGGCTGCCGCCATGGCCCTGGAATGGGAGCAGCACTTTCTCGAACTGAGCGACAGGCTCGAGCCCGGCACGCCCTCGCCCGGCCTGTGGCCGCGCCTGCAGCAAACGCTGAACCTGGGGCAGCGGACGAGAAGTTGGCAGGCCTGGTGGTCGAGCCTGAATACCTGGCGCCTGACCAGCGCGGCCCTGGCGATGGCGCTGATCATCGCCCTGCTGCCGATGCCGTGGCGCAGCGACGTCCTGCCGGCCTCCTACACCGCCGTGTTGCAGCCACCGGGCGAAGCGGCAGCACCGGGCTGGGTGGTGCACATTGATGCGGCCGGCACCTTGCTGCTGGAGCCACTGCGTCAGGATCAGGTCGCAGCGGACCGCTCGGTGCAGTTCTGGACGCTCGTCGATCCGAAGGACGGGCCGCGCTCGCTCGGCCTGGTCGAACCGGGCGAACGCCTGACCCTGTCCGCCGAGCAGATCGGCGCCGTACGTGCCGGCCAGCTGTTCGAATTGACCCTGGAGCCGTCCGGTGGCTCGCCACTGAACAGGCCTACAGGTGAAGTGCTGTACATCGGCCGCGCTGTGTTAGCAGCACTGGAGTGATCGGGTGCACGCAGAAAATCGACAGATGTAAATAAGTATGTCTGCCGACATCTGCCACGTCATCTCATGGGTATTGATAACAGGTGCTCTATCACGGTGCCTGGATGCGAGCGCGAAGAGACCTTCGCGCCTTACCCATAGAGAGGACGCTCATGAACATTGCCAAGAAAATGCTCGGTATCGCTATCACCACCGCTGCCCTGGGCTGTGCCACTGCCAACGCCGACAACCTGCTGGCCTTGAGTGCGGACGGCAAGCTGCTGCACATCGACACCAAGACCCTCACCGTCGCTTCCGACGTGAAACTCAGCGGCGTATCCAGCCTGCGCGGCCTCGATGTACGCCCCTCCAACGGCTCGATCTACGGCCTGGATGACGCTGGCCAGCTCTACACCCTCGACGCCAAGAGCGGCGCTGCCAGCAAAGCGGCCAAACTGAGCCAGGCGTTGCCGGGCAAAGGCCAGGCGGTGGTGGACTTCAACCCGGTAGCCGATCGTCTGCGCCTGCTGGCGGCCGACGGCACCAGCCTGCGCGTCAACGTCGAGAGCGGTGAAGTCGTGGTGGACGGCAAAGTCGCCTACGCCAAGGATGGTCCGTACGCAGGCAAGACCGCCAAGGTGATAGCTGGTGCCTACACCAACGCTTACGCCGGTACCGAGAAAACCGCGCTGTACACGGTGGATCTGGCCAGCGGCAACCTGATGTTGCAGAACCCGCCAAACGACGGCATCCAGCAGGTAGTCGGCAAGATCGCCGATGGCCTGAAAAATGCGGCGCTGGATATCAAGAGTGACGGCAAAGGCGGTAACACCGCTTATCTGCTGACCGGTACCACGCTGCACCAGGTGAACCTGGAAACCGGCAAGGCCAGCGCGCTGGGCGAGATCAAGAATCTGCCTGCCGATATCATCGACATCACTGTCCTGCCAGCCAAGTAAAACGCCTGCAGGGGAAGGCCAAGCGGCCTTCCCCAGTATCGCTCCCGCGTTACTCGAACACCTCGTCGAGCAGATTGTTCATCGCCTTGAAGGCACGCGCCGCGACCAGTGGGTGGTACTGATTGCTACCCGGCGTATTGGCCTTCGGATTGGTGAACGAATGCACCGCACCACCGTAGCTGACCAGTTGCCAGTCCACCTTGGTGGCCTTCATCTCCGCGACGAAACCATCGACCTGCGCCTGGGGCACCGCCGGATCGTCCGCGCCGTGGAGCACCAGTACCGGCGCCTTGATGTTGTTGGCGTCAGCCGGGTTGGGCGTATCCAGATTGCCGTGGAAGGACACGAAGGCCTTAAGCGGAGCACCCGAACGGGCCAGTTCCAGAACCGTTCCGCCACCGAAGCAGAAACCGATCGCGCCCAGCTTGGACGTGTCCAGGGCGACCTGAGCAGTTTGCGCCTTGAGGACTTCGACCGCAGCATGGGCGCGCTTGCGCATCAGCGCCCGGTCACTGCGCACGGCGGTGGCCGCTTGCTTGGCTTCGTCGGCATTGCTGGGGCGAATGGCCTTGCCGTACATGTCGGCCATGAACACCACGTACTTGTCCCCCGCAGCCCGTGCGGCCTTCTGCGCGGACGCATCGTTGACGCCCATCCAGTTCGGCACCATCAGCAGACCTGGACGCGGGTCGGTAACGGCATCGTCATAGACCAGCAGGCCTTCGAACGGCTCACCATCGATTTCGTAGGGAACGTTCTTGACCACCACACCCGCTTCGGCCAACCCCGCCAGCCCCAGCAACGCTACCGACAACAGTGATTTCTTCATTGTTTGACTCCCATCGTGGATGTGCCCACTCGATACAGCCGAAGCTGCGCCAAAGCCACAAGGAAGCACATTTGCGGCGTCAGGGAAACCCATGGCGCCGCAGCCGGGAGTGGAATCAGGCGGCAGCGAACAGCGCGTGGATCTGCTCCTGGGCAGCGCGCAGGGCGTTGGCTTTCGGCTCTTCGCCATAGGCCAGGCCTTCGGCACGCACCACCTGGATGTCGGTGATCCCGAGGAAACGCAGCACCAGGATCAGGTAGTCCTCATGGGCCTGGCCACTGGGTTGCCCGGCATGCACACCACCGGCGGTCGAGGCGATGATCACCTGCTTGCCACCCGCCAACCCTTTGGGGCCGTTTTCATCGTAGGCGAAAGTCTTGCCGGCGACCGAGATACGGTCGATCCACGCCTTGAGCTGGCTGGGGATGGCGAAGTTGTACATTGGCGCGCCAATTACGATGGCCTCAGCGGCGAGGAACTCTTCCAGCGTCGCTTCGGCCAGCGCCACCTCATGGGCCTGGGCGGCATCACGCAATTCGGCGGGCGTAGCGCCAGCAACCAGACTGGCAGCCGAGAAGTGGTTCAGGGCATCGCTGGCCAGGTCACGATAGATGACCTGAACATCCGCCTGGCGGTTCTTCCAGGCATCGACCACTGCAGCGCTGAGCTGACGGGAGGCGGACGCATTGCCGAGGATGCTGGAATCGAGATGCAGAAGTTTCATGCTGGCTCCTTGAGCGATCAGGGTTATCTGTGAGTATTCGGTGGATTGATCCTACCGATGACACCAATCCCTGATTAGTCGGTAAAAATGCGATGATGCGTTCTACTCATGGAACAAACAGCGCCTTTCTACCGAGCTGGAGCCTGTAGTGCAGGATCTCAACGACCTGATGTATTTCGCCAAGGTGGTCGAGCACGGTGGGTTCAGCGCTGCCGGCCAGCAATTGGGTATTCCCAAATCCCGTCTGTCGCGGCGGGTGGCCGAGCTCGAGGCACGCCTGGGCGTGCGTCTGCTGCAACGCACCACGCGCAAGCTGGCGCTGACCGAAACCGGTGAGCGCTACCTGCATCATTGCCAGGCGATGCTGCTCGAAGCCGAGCAGGCACAGGCGGCCGTGAATTCGCTGAGCAGTGAACCGCGCGGACGGATTCGCATGTCGTGCCCCAGCGAATTGGCACGTACCGGTCTGCACCAGGTGCTCAACACCTTCCTGTTGAAATACCCGCTGGTGCAACTCGACGTGCTGTTGACCAATCGTCGGGTGGACCTGCTGCAGGAGGGTGTCGACGTCGCTCTGCGGGTGCGCGACCAGAGTGACGAGGATCCATCGCTGATCGCCCGCCAACTGTCACCAGCAACGGCCTTCCTGGTGGCCTCACCGGCGTTGCTGCAAGGGCTGAGCATTCAGGCACCGGAGGACCTGCAACAGCTGCCGGCACTCGGCGCGGCCGGGAGTGACCGGCGCATTCATCATGTTCTCAAAAATGCGGCGGGCGCACGCCGTGAGGTGACTTTCGAGCCACGTCTGAGCATCGAAGACTTCGACATACGCCGGGAAGCGGCATTGCAAGGTCTGGGCTTCACCATGTTGCCGCACAGCAAATGCCAGGGCGATCTCCAGGCCGGGCGCCTGGTTCGCCTGCTACCGGATTGGGAATTGCCCGGGGGCCACCTGCAGGCCGTCTACCCTCATCGCCATGGCATGCTCCCCGCAGTGAGGGCCTGGCTCGACCATATGATCCAGGCCAGCGCCAACGGATGGTTGATGCCAGGAACAGACCATGGCCTCACCCGGTCTGAAACGCCTGAGAACCCTATTCCCTTCTACCGACAGGACGCCCAATGACCGCTCGCAAGCCCCATGTTCCCGGCCAGACCGCCCGAATTCTTGCAGTGGTTTTCTTCACCTTCATCGGTTTCCTGTGTGTCGGCCTGCCGCTCGCCGTGCTGCCTGGTTTCGTGCTCAACGATCTCGGTTACGGCTCGGTGATGGCCGGCCTGGTGATCAGCCTGCAGTACCTCGTTACCCTGGTTTCGCGGCCTATCACCGGCGTGCTGATCGATCGTATCGGCCCCAAGCGCGCGGTGATCTATGGCCTGGCCGGAGCCGTGGGCAGCGGCGTGCTGACCCTTGCGGCAACCAGCCTGCACGGCCTTTCCAATGACATAGGGCTGGGCCTGCTGCTGGCCGGGCGGGTAGCGCTGGGCATTTCCCAGGCGCTGATCGGTACCGGTTCGATCACTTGGGGCATCGGCCGGGTCGGCGCAGAGAACACTGCCCGGGTGATCTCCTGGAACGGCATCGCCTCCTATGGCGCCATCGCCATTGGTGCGCCGCTCGGTGTATTGATGGCTTCCTCCACCGGCCTTTGGAGCATCGGCTGCGCGATTACCCTGCTCAGCCTCGGTGCCCTCTGGGTCGCACGCGACAAGCCGGCGATCCCGATCATCCAGGGCAAACGCTTGCCGTTTCACAATGTCTTCCTGGCCATCGCACCCAATGGGCTCGCGCTCGCGCTGGGCTCCATCGGTTTCGGCACCCTGGCGACCTTCGTCACCCTGTATTACGCCAGCCTCGGCTGGGAGCACGCGGCTTACTGCCTGAGTGCCTTTGGCATGGCGTTCATCGCTGCACGCCTGCTGTTCGCCGGGGCCATCGAACGGCGCGGCGGCTACCGGGTCGCGACCATCTGCCTGGCGATCGAAACCCTCGGGCTGTTGCTGCTCTGGCTCGCGCCAATCCCGGCACTCGCTCTGTGCGGCGCCGCGCTGACCGGCTTCGGCCTGTCGCTGGTCTACCCGGCGCTCGGCGTGGAGGCCATCGGTAACATTCCAGCCGCCAGCCGCAGCTCGGCCTTGGGCGCCTATGCGCTGTTCTTCGATCTGGCACTCGGCATCGCCGGCCCGCTGATGGGCCTGATCGCCGGTGCGCATGGCTATGGGGCGGTGTTCCTGGCCTCGGCTCTGCTGTCGCTACTCGGCCTGGGCCTGAGTCTTCTGTTGCTGCGCCGTGCGCAGAGCCCCAAGGAAGTGCAGCCATGACCCGCGAAGAGCTCGTCGCCTTCTGCCTGCACCTGCCAGGGGCTCGCGTCGACTACAAATGGGGCAGCAACCAGGTATTCTCCGTGGCGCACAACAAGATGTTCGCGATAGTCGATTTTCTCGGCGATAACTTGGCTTTCAAGGTGGATGACGGGTTGTTTCTCGGCTTCACGGATCGACCGGGCATTCGCCCCGCCCCCTATCTGGCGCGCGCTCACTGGATCAGCATGAATGGCAGCCAACCGCCCATGGATGACCAAGAGCTGCGTGGGCTGCTGAGCCGTTCTCACCAACTGGTCGTGCGGCGGCTGCCCAGGAAGCAGCAGGTCGGCCTGCTGCTCGATCTATAGCAGCCCACGTAGCCAGCCGCCGGTATAAGACCCGGCCAGCAGCAACTGGTCAGCCCAGAACAGCTGGTGCAGCACCACGATGGCCCAGAACACCAACTGATAGAGGAGCTTGCGTGTCTTGTGGCGCAACGCTTGCTGCGCCAGCAAGGCGCCAGGCCAGCCGCCTGCCAGCTCGACCAGGTGCAAGGTATTTTCCCGGATGCGCTGACGCCCTTGTTGGGCACTGCTCTTGTCTCGCCAATAGAGCATGAAGCCCAGCGCGCTGCCCAGCGGGTAAAGCAGCAGCGGCCACAGGCTCAACTCCTCTGCCAGCCAGCGCAGGGCGCCCAAAGCAGGCAGGCTGCACAACGCAGCCAAGATCATCAGCTTGGCGGCTGGATTGCGCAGGCGGCCGTTGCCTGCACGCGGCTTGGCTGCGCCTCGGGCTGTCGCAATGGTTTTACCGGAAGGGGCGGCAGCCCGTGGCTTGCTGCGAACCTGCGGCTGGTCGATAGCCCGTTCACCAGCCAGGCGCAGGTGCTCGGCACGCAGGCGCCCCGTCTCGTCACGCCCGGCGACGAACAGCACCTGATCACCGGCGCTGGGACGACGGTCGCCACGCACCACCGAGATATGCACGAACACCTCAGCCCCACCTGCGTCAGGCTGGATGAAGCCGAAGCCCTTGTCATCATTCCAATTTCTGATCCGACCGGACTGCTCACTGGCCTGCATAGGCTGCTCCGCGTGGCGAGGCGATCAGCCCTCGGCCGTGCTCCAGTCGATCAGACCGAATTGCCAGGTCGCCAGGATCACCAGGCCGAAGGCGATCCGGTACCAGGCGAACACCGCGTAGCTGTGATTGGCGATGAACACCAGCAGCGCGCGTACCGTGATCATGGCAACGATGAAGGTGGTGACGAAACCGATGGCGAACATCGGCAGATCGCTCCACTGCAGGATTTCGCGGTATTTGTAGAGCGAGTAGACGGTGGCTGCGACCATCGTCGGCATGGCCAGAAAGAACGAAAACTCGGTGGCTGCCTTGCGCGACAGGCCGAACAGCAGGCCACCGATGATGGTCGAGCCGGAACGCGAGGTGCCCGGGATGAGTGCCAGGCACTGTGCGAAGCCAACCTTGAGGGCCAGCTTCCAGTCCATGTCATCGACCGACTCGGCGACGATGCGGTGCTGGCGTTTTTCCGCCCAGATCATCACCACACCACCAAGGATCAATGCCGCACTGACAGTGATCGGGTTGAACAGCCAATGCTCGATGATATCCGCGAACAGCAGGCCGAGGATGACTGCCGGGATGAAGGCGATCAGCAGGTTGACCGTGAAGCGCCGCGCCATCGGATCACTGCCGAGGCCGCTCACCACCGAGGTGATGCGCTGACGGAACTCCCACATCACCGCCAGGATCGCGCCAAGCTGGATGATGATCTTGAACGCCGTGGCGCGTTCCCCATTGAACGACAGCAGATCGCCCACCACGATCAGGTGACCGGTGCTGGAAATGGGCAAAAATTCGGTGAGACCTTCAACGATACCCAGGATCAGCGCCTGAAAAGCGAGCCAACTGTCCATCAGAACTCCTATGGATGCGCCAGAGCAACTGGCTGTAAAGGGGATGATTCTCGGACTGGAGCGGCTGGTGTAGGTTCCAGCCTGGCCGAAAAAAGCGGCAGTTATAAAGCAGTTGTTTTCAATTTCAAACAGCTATCGATGCAATCCGGTGAATTGCCGCCACTGGGCGTCATGCGCTGGCGAGACGCCTCGAGCGACACGGGATAGAATGCGCCTCCCAGACCACCACAGACCCAGGGGTTCCATGTCACCGCTCGAAGCCTGCGCCTCGCTGCTCGGCCTGATCGCCGTCTGGCTGACTGTACGCCAGAACACCTGGTGCTGGCCCGTTGGCCTGGTCATGGTGGTGCTCTACGCCTGGGTATTCTTTCAGGCCAGGTTGTACTCCAACGTGTTGCTGCAATTCGTCTACGCAGCCCTGCAACTCTACGGGTGGTGGCACTGGACACGGGGCGAGCTTCCCGAGGAGCGACTCCATGTATCACGCCTGGGCCTGCGCCAGACCGGTGCCGGCCTGGCGCTTGGCCTGCTGGGCTCGGCCGTGCTGGGCATGTTGATGACGAACTACACCGATGCCAGCGCCCCCTGGCAGGATGCGACACTGTGTGCCTTCAGCCTGGTGGCGCAACTGTGGATGGCCAGGAAGCGCCTGCAATGCTGGCCGCTGTGGATCATCCTCGACCTGCTGTTCGTCGCACTGTTCATCGACCAGGCCCTCTATTCAACCGCCGCCCTGTACGGCCTGTTCACCCTGCTCGCCTGTCACGGCTGGCTGACCTGGCGTCGCGAACTGGTCGTGCGTGCATCATGAAGGTTCTGGTACTGACAGGGCCGGAGTCCAGTGGCAAGAGCTGGCTGGCCAACGAGCTGCAGCAACGCTTTGGAGGAATCGTCGTCGGTGAATACGTGCGCCACTTCATCGACAGCCAGCAACGCGATACCCGCTACGCCGACATATCTGCCATCGCCAGGGGCCAACTCACCTGGGAAGATGCTGCGCGGGAGAAGCGCCCCCACCTGCTGATTCTCGATACCCACCTGCTGAGCAATATCCTCTGGAGCCACGAGCTGTTCGGTGACTGCCCCGCCTGGATGGAACAAGCGCTGCTCGAGCGTGACTATCACCTGCATGTGCTGCTCGACCCCCGTGGCGTCGAGTGGGTCAGCGACGGCCAGCGCTGCCAGCCGGAACTCGCACAGCGGATCATCTTTCATCAGGCCTGCGCGGCGTGGCTCGCGGCGCATGAGCAGCGGGTGGTGAACATTGCCGGTAGCTGGAGTGAGCGCCAGAGCGAAGTGATCGGCCGGATCAAGGACTGGCTGGCAGCTGGCGAATAAAAACGCCCGGGAGAAATCCCTGATGTCGCATACGACGCCCTGCAGGATGATCAGCAAGGATGACCGGCCGTCAAAACCACACAAATTTCACGTGATATTCGCGTGGCATCTTGCCATTACCTGTCGGCATGGGCATAAAGGAGCACGACCAGAAGAACGCTACAAGGACGTCACCAATGCGCCTGATTCGCTACACGTTGCTGATCATCTTCTCCCTGTTGATCATCGCGGTAATGATCGCCGCCTACTTCATCGCCAACCCTGACCTCCCTGACTACAGGCCGGCGGAAAAGGTGCATTACCTCGGACAATGGAGCGAGCAGGAACGCGAGTTCTACTACTACACGCCCCAGGGCACCCGGGTGAAAGGCCTGCAGTACGCGTGGTTCACAGCCTTGGAGCTGCCCTTCGGCAAGGCCAGATTCGCCAGCCCCGACTACCTGGCGCGCTTCGGGTTCCTCACCCAGCCTGGGCAGCAGGCGACACCGTCCAACCCTGGCAACCTACCGGTGGGGTTCGCCCGTCATCAGGACGATGAAAGCGGCATCGAGTACCTGGACATCACCTGCTCCGCCTGCCACACCGGCGAACTGCGCTACCAGGGCCAGGCCGTACGCATCGACGGCGGCGCGGCGCTGCATTCCCTGGCCTCGACCGTGCCGACCCTCAAGGGCGGCAGCTTTGGCCAGTCCCTTGGCATGAGCATGGCGTTCACCTACTACAACCCGCTGAAATTCCGCCGCTTCGCCCGGACGGTGCTGGGCGAGCGCTATGAGCGTGATTACGACACCCTGCGAGTGGAATTCAAGGAAGTCCTCGATCGCCTGCTGAACACCGCTTACAACGACTGGCACCGAGGCCTTTACCCGACCGAAGAAGGCTTCGGCCGCACCGATGCCTTCGGTCGAATCGCCAACACCACCTTCGGCGACAGCATCGAAGTCGCCAATTACCGGATCGCCGATGCGCCGGTCAGCTACCCACACCTCTGGGATATCTGGAAATTCGATTGGGTGCAGTGGAATGGCTCGGCCATGCAACCCATGGCACGCAACGTTGGTGAGGCGCTCGGCGTTGGCGCAACGCTGCAGCTGCTCGACGATCACGGACGGGCTGTCGCTGAGAACCAGCGTTATGCCTCCAGTGTGCGCATCCAAGACATCTATGAGCTGGAGGAGACGCTCAAGCATCTGCAGCCACCTGCCTGGCCGGAGGACGTTTTCGGCAAGGTGGATATCGCGCGGGCCAGCCAAGGGCGCGCCCTGTTCAAGGAAAACTGCGCCCACTGCCACGCGCCACAGGTGACTCCGGTGGACAAGCGCATGGCCCCCGAGCGCGATCCAGAGTGGCACATGCGGGTCATCCCGACGTCCATCGTCGGTACCGACTCCACCACCGCCGACAACATCGCCGACCATCGTTTCGACATCAGCAAGCTAGGCTGGAAGAAAGACGAGCTGGCGAAGCTCGACGTCAAATTGTTCAGCAACAGCCTCGACAAGGTCGACTTTCGTGCCATCTCCACCGCCGAAGCACTGGCTTACATCACCGCCTATGTCGAAGAGCGGGCATATCGCGACAACGGCATCACGCCGCAGCAACGCAAGCGCATGGATGGCTATGGTCTACCCATCGGCGTCCAGGAGATCCGTGGCTACAAGGCGCGCCCACTGGACGGCATATGGGCCACTCCGCCCTTCCTGCACAACGGCTCGGTACCCACGCTCTTTCATCTTCTGTCGCCCGTTTCAGAGCGCCCCAGCCGCTTCTGGGTCGGCAACTTCGAGTTCGATCCCCAACATGTCGGTTTCGTCAGCGAAAAATTCCCCGGCGGTTTCCTTCTCGATACCACTGTCAAAGGTAACGGCAACCGCGGGCACGAGTTCCGCGACGGCTGTCGCAACGACGGCGTCATCGGTCGAGGCCTGCACCCGGAAGAGCGCTGGGCGCTGGTCGAATACCTGAAGGTGCTGGGTAATGCACAGCTGGAAAACCGACTGAGCGAAGTGCCGAGCAAGCCCTGGAGCCCCGGTCAGTTCTGTCAGGGCCGCGTGACGGCAAACAACAAGGAGTCCAACGATGCTTAAACGATTCTGGCTGTGGCTGGGCCGGCTGCTAGGCAAAACGCTTGCCGTACTGTTGATCGCCGGCCTTGGCGGCTGGGCCATAGGCACCGCCTACTACAGCTGGAAATTTTCCGGGCCGGTTTCCAGCGAGGAACAGATTCCTGCCAACGAAGCAGCCTACACTGCGGGGATCATCGACGATGCCATCCGCGTGGTGGAGCAGCACCGCGACAATACCCGAGTCCTGCGCGACGCCCACGCCAAGGCCCATGGCTGTGTGAAGGCGGAGGTCACCGTGAGAGAGGGACTGGACGAAAGCCTGCGCCATGGTGTACTCAGCGAACCTGGCAAGACCTGGCAGGCCTGGATGCGCCTGTCCAACGGAAACGCCTATCCACAGTTCGACCGAGCTCGCGATGCCAGGGGTATGGCCATCAAGCTCCTTGACGTCCCAGGCAACAAACTGATGGGCAATCCGCGCCATGCCGACGAGCAGGACTTCGTGATGTTCAACCACCCGGCATTCTTCGTACGCGACGTCGCCGAGTATCGCAGCAACTTCGCCGCCCAGGCGGATGGCAAAAAGGCGCTGGCTTTCTTCCCCACCTGGGATCCCCGCACCTGGGAGATCCGCCACCTGATCATCGCCTTGAAAACGCTTTCGCCTGCGCCGAGCAGCCCGGTCGAGACGACCTACAACTCGATCGCCCCCTTCAAGCTGGGGCCACACAACATCAAATATCGGGTCATTCCCAGCCCCGAAAGCTGCCCGACCTATACCATTCCCAAGCCAAACACCGACCTGCCCAATTTCTTGCGCAACGCGCTTTACCAGCAGCTCTCACTGGACCGCATGCCAGCTTGCTTCACGTTGCAGGTGCAGCGGCAGAACCCGAGCCACTACATGCCGATCGAGGATCCCAGCGTGGAGTGGGACGAGGAGATCGCGCCGTTTGAGACGGTCGCCGATATCCGCCTGCCGGCCCAGGACTTCGATAGCGCGGAGCAGAACCTGTTCTGCGACAACCTGTCGTTCAATCCCTGGCACGCCCTGCCCGAGCATCGGCCGATCGGCGGCATCAACCGCTTGCGCAAGGCCGTCTACGAGGCGGTAAGCGTTTATCGCCACGATCGCAACGCCGCACTGAGCCAGTGAAGACCCTACAGGTCGCAGCAGGCTGCTAGAATCGCAGCCTGTTCGCCCTGTAGAAAAGAGATTGGCCTTGGAACTGTTCAAAGAATTCATCTTCGAAGCCGCCCATCGGCTTCCCCACGTCCCGGAAGGCCACAAATGCGGCCGCCTGCATGGCCATTCGTTCCGCATCGCCGTCTATATCGAGGGCGAGGTCGACCCGTATACCGGCTGGATTCGCGACTTCTCGGAGATCAAGGCGATCTTCAAGCCGATCTACGAGCAGCTGGACCACAACTACCTCAACGACATCCCCGGCCTGGAAAACCCGACCAGCGAGATCCTCGCCAAGTGGGTATGGCAACAACTCAAGCCATTGCTGCCAGAGCTGTCGCGCATTCGCATTCATGAAACCTGCACCAGCGGCTGCGAGTATCGTGGCGATTGATACGGGGTTCATCTGTTGCAACGATCAAAACCCGCCTTGTGCGGGTTTTGCGTTTTTAGTGACCGTAAAAACGGACCATGCCCCTATTCGACTCAGCAAGGCGACGCAGCTGCGGTAGCGCACTAGAGCTGCCAAACGACGAATCCCGCTACAGGCGGGCTTCGTCGTTTTTGCAGTCCGCCCCGGCTTACGCCTTCGGCTACCCCCGGCTACAGCCGCCTCAAGGCACCCGTAGGGTGTAAGACGCTTCATCCTTGCACCACAAACTCTCGTACACCCCGCCCCGTAGCCAGGATCAAGCGAAGCGACACCTGGAGTGACCATCGAAGCCAACTGTCCCGGGTTACGCCTGCGGCTAACCCAGGCTACAGCCACCTTTTCCCACGCCGAAAAGACGAAACCCCAGACCTCTGTCGAGATCTGGGGTTTCTGGTAGAAGCTTGACGATGACCTACTCTCACATGGGGAGACCCCACACTACCATCGGCGATGCGTCGTTTCACTGCTGAGTTCGGGATGGGATCAGGTGGTTCCAACGCTCTATGGTCGTCAAGCAATCCGGTTGGGGAGTCGATGTTTAGGTCGCTTCCCCGAATTGGGTATGTGATATCCGTTGGTATTGCGTGTTCTTGCAAATTTTCGGCTTTACTGTCGACTTCAACCGTCTAACAGCCAAATT
>NZ_FNDG01000007.1 GCF_900100535.1 Phytopseudomonas flavescens | reverse complement strand
GGCGCTGTTCGACAAGACGCTCACGCAAAGCGTCTGAAGTGGCGTGTGGGCAGTGTCTGGGTCGCGATGAACGATCTTGCAGACCCGCCTCACCTTCCTCCCGAAAACGTCTGAGCCATTTGTAGGCGGTTCGAACGCTTACGCCCGCCGCCTGCGCAGCATCTTCGACACGCAAGCCTTGCTCGATACGTTGGATAAGAAGGGCTCGACCTCGAGGTGTAAGACGGGCATGTTTATGTAGGTTCATCCGGGGCTCCTGGAGTGCTTGGTTGGTCGCACTTCCAGAATTCCGGGAATGCCCCGGATGAACAACCTACTGAGAGATCACAGCTAGGCCAGATTGGCGGCGCGTCGAGCGCTCAAGATGACGCAGCGCGTCTGGCTATGCTGCCCCGAAACAAGCTGCTGACCGATGGCCAAAAAACCTACCAGGAGTCGTTCCTGCGTAACCGCATCGCCCTGGCCGACCAGGCGCCCGAGGGCCAAAACTATGGCGAGCGCCAGGCCTGGCTGAACGACAACGCCCAGCGCCTCGCTTACCAGCAAACCGGCCTGACGACTCAGGGGCATTCCATGGCCGACGCCAGCACCTGGGCGACCGATCTGAACACGCGCTTGAGGATCGCCATCAGCGAACGTCCGGCCACCGGGGTGGATCTGCTGAACGACACCAACTCGCAGCAGTTCCGCGACAACGTACAGCGCATCACCAGCGACAACCCAGGCCAATGGGCCGGCGCGGCAGCGGCGCAGCTTGAAAGCCGCCCCATGGTAATGGCGGATGCCGCGCAGCCCATCGTCACGCCTGATATCGCCGCTGCCATGCAGAGCCTGGTCACCCAGATGCAGGCCCTGGTTGGCCAGCCGCTGGTGGTTGAGGTGCGTACCGACTCTGACCTGATCTATGCCGACGTTGAACGCCGGGCCGGTATTCAAGCGAGGCGCGGCCAATGAGTTGGGAAGAAACGCTGCTCGATGCCAGTTACCGGGGCGTCACGCTCCAGGTCAAAAACGAGAACCTGCAGGCTCAACGCGCCCTAAGCAGCCACGGCGTGCCTTATCGCGACGGCGACGACGTGGAAGACTTAGGCCGTGCTGCCCGTCGCTTCGCCATGAACGTGGTGATGTTCGGCATCAACTACGAGATCGAGCTGCAGAATCTGCTCGAGGCGCTGGACACGGCCGGCCCTGGTGCGCTGATTCATCCCATCTATGGCCGCCTTGATGTCGTCGCCCAGGACTGGACAGTGCAGCACGACGCCGAACGCCCGGACTATGCTGAGGTGTCGCTCAACTTCCTTGAGCGCACGCCGGGTAACCCATTCTTTGAACGCCAGTTTGAGTTCGTCGACGTGGGCGTGCTCGATGGCGACACTGGCCCTACTTGGCAAGACGGTCTGCTGGATCTGTTCGGCCAGCTCGATGTGCTGGTGGCCACTGTGCAACAGTGGATCGGTGGCGGCTGGGTCGGCCTGCTGGAGAACATCCTGGGCTTGCCGGGTATCGGCCTGCGCCTGGCGCAGTTGCGTACCCAGATCGGCGGCATTCTGTCCGGCGTGTTGGGTATGTTACGCCCAGGCAGTGGCAATAGTTCGGCCGCCAGTTTCGACCCGCTGCTGGACATTCCGCGCACGCCGGTCGAGATCCGATCTGCGATCAGCGCGGCGGTAGCCCCCGAAGGCAGCGAGCCCCTGGTGCTTGCACGCTCACTGCTGGCCCTGGACAACCTGCCATCAGTGATGCCTGGCGGCTCGACTTTGGACGCTCAGGCCGCACGAACCGCAAGCGCGTTCATCCTGGCTGCTCGCCAGGGGCTGGAAGTGCCAGCCGCCTCAGTGGATGCCGTGCCCGAAAACCTGCTGGAGCCAGCCCTGGCGGCTACCGATCCAGTGCGCGCCAGCGCTTGGGGTCTGGTCGTACTGGTTATGACAGAGCTGGCCCTGGCTCAGGCATCGGCAGTGGCACTAATTCTTGATGCTGAAAGATCAGAGCCGACCCTGAGCCCAGCCGAGCTGGAGTTGCTGGTGGGGTCGGCGCGCGGTTTGGCACAAGCCGCCATCGTGCTGCACCGCCGTCTGTATGGCGTCGAGCAGGCGCTGCGCGTTATCGAGCCACTACGGGCGGTGGCTGGCTTGATTCAGGAAACAGCGCGCCAGGTGGTGCTCCAGCGGCCACCGCTGGTAAACCGGGAGGTTGAATCCGCCGCCTGCCTGCGCCTGCTTGCCCATCGCTGGTACGGCGACCATAGCCGCTCGGCTGAGCTGCTGCGCCTCAACCCGCAACTACGCACCCCGTACTCGGTGCAGGCTGGCGAGGTGCTTCGTGTCTACGCCAAGTAAAACCATCCGCCTAACCATCGGCGGCCATGCCCACGAACACTGGGACGGCTGGTCGGTGGAAAGCGACTTGCTGACCCCAAGCGATGCCTTCGAGCTGGAAGTGTTTACCGAAGGTGGCGGCGCCTTGCCAGCCGCCCTGGCCGAGGGCGCGCCCTGCAGCCTGACCCTCGACGGCGACCGCGTGCTGACTGGCGTTATCGACGAGATCGAGGAAGACATCTCCCGCCAGGGCCACACCGTACGCATCACCGGCCGCGACCGGGCCAGCATTCTGGTCGACTGCTCGACACCGTTCGTAGCTCTACGCGAGGCCTCATTGAGCGACATCATCAGCCAGGTGGTTAAGCCGTTGGGCATCGACAAAGTAGACGTCCGTGCCACCAAAACCGGCATAAGCCGACGTGTGCAGATCGAGCCAGGCCAGACAGCTTGGGAAGCACTGCTGCAGGTGGCCGAGGCCAACGGCCTTTGGCCCTGGATGGAACCTGATGGCCGGCTGATTGTTGGCGGCCCGGACTATGAGGCCGCCCCGGTCGCTACATTGATCATGCGCCGTGATGGCCATGGCAATAACGTGCAGCGCTTAGCCGTCCGCCGCTCGATGCCGGGCCGCTACAGCCAGATCACCTTATTGGGCCAACACGGGCAATACGACAATGACGGTTACGACACTAGCCGCAGTAACCTCAGTTCAGTGGTGCGTGACGAGGCCTTGGCTAAGCGCGGAATCTTTCGCCCCAAGGTGGTGATCGACAGCGCCAGCGAAAGCCAGGACATGGCAACTACACGCGCCCGCAAGCTGCTGGCCGACAGTCGTCTGGATGGCTTTGCCATCCGCGCGGTTGTTCATGGCCACCGCAACGGCAAGGGCCAAATTTGGGCACCTGGTCAGCGCGTTATCGTGAAGAGCGAACCGCACCAGGTCGACGGCACTTTTTTTCTGATGTCTCGCACGCTGCGCCTGACTCGCCAGGGCGCTATCACCGAACTAAACCTGCGCGAGGACAAAACATGGGTGCTCGATGCGCGGCCGGGCAAAAAGCGAAAAGGCAAGAAAACTAATGCCGAACAGGACTTCGTGATGCGCAAAGCAGCAGGTGAAATCTGATGGCTAAGGGGCTGGCCGCACTGATGCGCGAACAGGCCAAGGCTGAGCGCTCTGCCGTCCGCCAGGCGTTCCGAGCCATTGCTGCGCGCAACAGTCATTCGGGCTCACAGATCAGCGTGCAGATGCAGGGGCTCGCTGGCGAAACTGTCAGCGGTGAGCTGATGCAGCACTACGGGTTCACGTCCGCGCCATTGGCCGGTGCCGAGTACATCGTGCTTCCGGTCGGTGGCAACTCTCGGCATAGCGTGGTGATCGCCAGCGAGGATGGCCGGTATCGGGTCAAGCTGGCTGATGGGGAGGTGGCGCTGTACACCGACGAAGGCGACCACATCCACCTCAAACGGGGGCGCCTGATTGAGGTTGTGACCGAAACCCTGGTTGTTAAAGCAGGCACCAAAGTTCGCTTTGAAACGCCGCTCGTTGAGGCAACGGGTAACGTCAAGGCCGATGGCGAGATCAGCGATGGTACGCGGGCAATGAGCGAGGATCGGCAGCTGTACAACGGGCACAAGCACGGCAATACCCCGGTACCAGACGCTCAGCAGTGAGGTTGTGATAGGGTTTCGCGATCTTTGACAGGAGGTGGTGATGCCCAAAATTGTTCAGATAACACCTTGCACTGGTTGGTTCTACGTTGCTGATACCTCTGACCCACGAAGCTGCGGAGTTTTTGAGCCCGTAGCCGCCTGGGCTCTACTAGATGATGGATCGGTTGTAGGTTTGATGAATGATGGCCGCGACTCTAATCAAGTTGGTGGTGCCTTCTTGACTCCGCCGGTGGCCCAGGATGAAGGCGATCCTCTTGGAGATTATTTGCACGAAAGCCAGTTAGACGAACTTCAACTAATCGCGGCACGGCTCACGTAGCTCTTAAACCCTCCTGAAACACCGCCCCGCGCACACGCGGGGCACTCTGCCTGCCTATGGACGCAGGCATCTCCCCACTCTCAGGCGACTTGACCGGCGAGCGCATCAGCTCGCTGCAGAACGCCGTCTATCTCCGACTGATGATCCCATTGGGCAGCTATTGGGCTGATCCAGATCTGGGCTCACTGCTCTACACCCTGCGCCGCGAAAAAGACCGTGCTCGGGTATCCCGCCTAGCCGTGCAATACACCCGCGATGCACTCCAGGGCTTGCTCGATGACGGGCGAGCGCTCTCCGTTGAGGTCACCGCCGAGCAGCCACACAACGGTCGCCTGCTGCTTCTTATTGAAGTGGCTGATGCCGGTGGCCGTACCCAGACGTTCAAGCACCATGTGCAGGTAATCTGATGGCCTATACCGCGCCGACTTATCCGACCATCCGCGATGCAATCCTTCGCGAGATATCCAGCCAGCTACCTGACGCCGATATCGGCAGCGACAGCGACAACTTCGTGCGCTCTGCTGCCGTGGCGGCTGTCGTGGAAGGCATCTATCAGAAGCTGGCCTGGCTGTACCGCCAGATATTCCCAGACCTGGCCGACGAAGAAGAGCTGCTGCATCACGCCTCCATTCGCGGCCTGGTGCAGAAGGCCGCTGTCGCGGCTATCGGCAAGGCCACCGTAACCGGCACGGCTGGCACCGTACTGCTCACTGGTTCAACCATCAAGCACACCGTTAGCGGCGAGCTGCTGACGACCACCCAAGCCGCCACCATAGGTGCCGGTGGCTCAACGGTTGTGCCAATCATCGCGTCAACCGCTGGCGGCGCCCTCAATGGCTTGGCGGGCAATCTGCTGTTAACCAGCCCGCCGCTGGGCATCGACTCCACGGCAACACTCAGCGAAGCCTTGATCGGCGGCACGGATGCAGAGAGCATGGCTTCACTGCTCAGCCGCCTGCTGGAGATCATCCGTAATCCGCCTGCAGGTGGCACCAAGGCCGACTATCGGCGATGGGCGCTGGAGGTCGATGGCGTGGCCACCGCCACTGTGCTGCCTAAGCGGCGCGGCGCCAATACCGTTGATGTGGTGATCACGGCAAGTGACGGCATTCCGTCTGATGCCGTTATTGAAGCCTGTGCGGCACACATCGACGAGAGCCGGCCTGTCACCGCCGAGGTGTTCGTCTATGCACCGCTCGTCACCGTCGTAAACGTGGTCGCCAGCATCGAGCTGGAAGACGGCTATCTGCTCACTGACGTGCAAATAGCTGCGCAAGCGGCGTTCGAGCAAGAGATAGGCGCACTTCTGCCAGGTGAAGGGCTTAAACGTAGTCGTGTGGAAACCATCCTGGGCAACTTAGCGGGTGTGGCCGACCGGTTGGTGCAAGTGCCAGCAGGCAATATGGCGGCATCCACCGACCCGGCTGCAGTGGGTTGGCTCAGGCCTGGCACAGTCACCCTCGGGGTGATGGCGTGAGCGCTGTAGCAGAACAACTGCGTGCGCTTCTGCCAGCAGAAGCCTACGACAACGCAGCACCAATTCTGAGCGCATCGATTCAGGCTGAGGCCGTCAGCATTGACCAGGCCAATCTGACCAGCGAGCGTCTGAACGACATGATCTGGCCAGACAACGCGGCAGGCTTGAGCGACTGGGAGCGCGTGCTGGGACTACCTGATCCATGCCTTGCCTACGTCTCGCTCACAGTCGGGCAGCGCCTGGCGGCCGTACTGGCCAAGCTGCGCGGCATCGGCGGCCAATCCCGCCGTTACTACATCCAGCTGGCCGCCAGCCTCGGCTACAGCATCACCATCACGGAATACCGGCCATTTCGCGCAGGGCTTGGGCGCGCTGGTGACCCCGTTGCCGGCGACGGCTGGACAAGCGCCTGGCGGGTCAATGCGCCAGCCACCACCGTATTCCGCGCCGTTACCGGGCGCGTCGCTGCCGGCGAAGCGCTTAGCGTATGGGGCAATAAATCCCTTGAATGCAGGCTCAGCGCCATGGCGCCGGCCCACACCACCTTGATCTTTGGTTACGGAGCCAACTGATGCAGAAGATCGGACAAAGCACCAACACTGCCGACGGCAATGGCGAGTTCACCGAAGGTAACGCCGCTGGCGGCGTCGCTGCGACGCTGTTGCGGGCCGACTGGCTGAATGCCGTTCAGCGCGAGCTGATCAGTTTGATAGCGGGCGCAGGTATCACTTTGGTACCCGCAGAAAATGATCAAATGCTTAAGGCCGTGTTGAAGCTCATCGCTGACTCCACCTCAGGAAAGGCGACGAAAGCAACAACGTTGGCAGGCTACGGAATTACTGACGGCGCGACCAAAACTCAGCTGGCACAGGCGATTAATGACGCCTTGAACAGTTTGGTTAACGGTGCTCCCGAAGCCCTAAACCAACTCAACGAGTTCGCAGCCGCACTGGGCAACGATCCAAATTTTTCGGCGACGATTCTTAGCGGGCTGGCTAACAAGCTTTCGCTTAGCGGCGGAGCAATGGTTGGCCCGATTGAAAGCACAGCCAATTTGATCATTGGGATCAATCAACGCGGCTGGGTCTATCACGACGGCAACGGCTTCGGCCTGGTCAACGACCAGGGCAACTGGGCCGTGCAGGTGTTGAGAAACGGCGGCGGCGTGGTCATTGGCGGCGTGCTGCACGGTAACGGCGGCGGGCTGACCGGAGTCCCGCTCGCCGGCGTGAGTGGTCTGCTATCAGCGCTGGAGACCAAAGCCAACAAGGCCAGCACGCTGGCGGGCTATGGCATCACTGACGACCTGCAGTGGCGCACAGAACCGCTCACCGGCAAGTTCACCGTCGAGTGCCTGGACATCACCCAGTCGGGCCAGGAAAGCGGCGTGATGATCAGGACGAAGATCCCGATTGACTCCACCGTCATGCCGCATCTGACCATCAAAGGCTGCATCAGCGGGTACACCTCGCCTTTCGAAATGCACCTGAGCTGGTATTTCTACGAAGGGGCTTTTTACATGCCCCAGGCGTTCGTCACGGGCTATCACTCACCACTTGGCGGCGGGGGCGTTCGGGCATTTCTGAGCCACGAAAACGGGCTGGTCAACATTCGGCTCGACTTCGGTGGCACCACATACATTCCACGCCTCGCCATCACGGCCTACAAGAGTGCCGGGTATGGCGGAAATTACGCCTGGTACGCGGGTTGGATGCATGGCTCATGGAACAGGGAGGTCGCTATCGCCGGCGAGGTGCTGGCGAGCTCCCACACCGCCCTCAGCACCGCCAATACCGGCGCCGCGTTCAACAGCTTCGTGCTCGCCGGCGGCAGCGCCCGCGGTATGCGTACCGTTCTGGAGCTGGAAGCCCCGGGCACGCTCATCGAGACCTTCAGCCGCACGCCCCCACCCGGCACCCTGAAAGCCAACGGCGCGGCGGTCTGGCGTGCTGGCTACCCAGACCTGGACGCGGCGATTTATGTGGGGGATGCCCTCAACGCCACCGCAGCCTGGGGCTACCGCTGCACCGATCCTGGCAACCCCACCGGCACCCGTAGCCCTGGCGGCGTTTACCTCGTGCTGCCCGATGCCCGCGGGGAATTCCGCCGCGGCTTTGATGACGGCGCGAACCGCGACTCCGGCCGCGAGTGGGCCAGCTGGCAGGATCAAAGCCTCCAGGGCCATACCCATTCGGAATTCGGCACGGCCAGCTTTCTGCGCGCCGGCGCCGGTGGCATCAGTGGCCCGGCTTCGACTGCCCTCACCGCCGCAACCGGCATTGCACCAGTAACGGGCTCTGTCGGTGTTACCCGGCCACGCAACATCAACCCGCTTGTCTGCATCCGCTATTGAGGTCGCCTATGACTACCGCACCCGTTGTTTACCACTACCACGGCCACACCGGCGAATTGCTCGGTACCGGCTTCGCCGATCCCGATCCCGTGAACCCCGACAAATGGCTGGTTCCGGGCCTGGCGACCTTGGCCGAGCCGCCCGCACCTGTCGCGGGCTGCGTGGCGTGCCGCATCGAGCACACCCGCTGGGAGCTGCTCGAGGACAACCGCGGCACCATCTACAGCACCGACTCCGGCCAACCTCGCGAGCACGCCGAGCTTGGGCCGCTACCTGAAGGCTTCACCACCCAGCCGCGGCCAAGCCTGCACCACACATGGCAGGGCGGCATCTGGGTCTTCGACGAAGAATCGGCCCGTACCGCGTTCATCAGCGCCGCCGTACTCGAACGCAACCGCCTGCAAGCGGAGGCCGCCGCACGTATCGCACCACTTCAGGATGCCGCCGATCTTGAGGACGCCACCGAAGCCGAACGCGTCGAGCTGGACGCATGGAAGCGCTACCGCGTCGCACTCAACCGTGTATCACTGGATGCTTACCCTCATTCAATTCAATGGCCGGCCAGCCCAACCAAGGACGTCGCATGAGCGCAGCGCTAGAACTCAACTGGCGCCTACTTAGCGCCGCCGTGCTAAAAACCCTGGGCCTACTCGTGCTGCGAGCAGTGTTGATAGTGGCAGGTCTGGTGGTCGTGCCTTTGGCACTGCCATGGCGTCGTACCAACGAATCGACACGCCAGCCATTCACTACGGCGACAGGGGACTGGCTGCTGGTCACCTTGCCAGGCTGGGCGTGGCTTTGGAGCAATGACCGCGACGGTGCTATCGGCGACAAGCGTGGCTGGTGGCACGCTAACGCACCGTTCGGGCTCGGGGCTTATAACTGGTTCTCGATGTTCGCCTGGCTGGTCTACCGCAACCCCGCGAACAATGCTCGGTTTACCCATCTAATGGGCTGCCCGGTCACCGAATGCGACTACCAGTTCTGGGGCGACGAAGTGGTCAAGGACAAGCCCGACCAGGGTGGCCTGCGCTTCCTCACCGCCACGCATCGCGAGTCAGGGCGCAGATACTGCGGGCTGTACTACGTGAAGACCTGGAGCGACCGCCGTGCCATGGTCGTGCAACTGGGCTTCAAGGGTGAGCCAAGCGACTGGGCCGAGGACTACAGCGGCGACCTGTCCAGGCAATGGAAGGGCTTCACCTTCGAGGTGAATCCTTGGAAGAACATTGCCTGAGGCTGGGTGCCAAACCTCCCGCTAAAAACTAGGTGGCATGTGGTGGGCAGCGGTGCCAATCCCAATGCAGCTCAGTGCCAAAACCGGCGCGCGCTTACACGCACCTCGCTGTCTCACTTTGTCCAACCTTCGCTGCCAGGGATGCATAGGATTCGCGCCTGCAAACGATTCCTAAGGAGTAATCCATGCACGCGCCCTTCCCTCGCCGCCCCGTCGGCACCCTGATCCGCCTGGCGACGCTCTGCCTGGCCACTGGCAGCACCCTCGCCCATGCCGACACCGTGGAGCTGGACGATATGGTGGTCACTGCCTCCGGCTTCGCCCAGAACCTGGAAGACGCCCCGGCGTCGGTCACCGTGATCAGCGGCGACGACCTGCGCAAGCGCTCGGTGCAGAACCTCGCTGACGCGGTACGCGACGTGGAAGGCGTGGTGGTCAACGGCGGTGCCAACGAGACCGACATCCAGATTCGTGGCATGCCCGGCGACTACACGCTGATCCTGGTCGACGGCAAGCGCCAGAGCGGACGCGATTCGCGGGTCAATGGCAACCGTGGCTACGAGCAGAGCTTCGTGCCGCCGGCCGCGGCCATCGAGCGCATCGAAGTGGTCCGCGGGCCGATGTCGTCACTGTACGGTTCGGATGCCATCGGCGGGGTGATCAACATCATCACCCGCAAGGTATCGCCCGAGTGGGGCGGCAACATTTCCTACGATTACTCGGCGCGCCCGAACAGCGATCAGGGCAATGCCCGCAATACCCAGTTCTACCTCAATGGCCCGCTGATCAACGAGGTGCTCGGCCTGCAGGTGTGGGGCAGCTACCTCGACCGCCAGGCCGATGACGACGTCGAAGCCAACGAAGGCTTCGCCAAGTCCGACAACAAGAGCCTGACCGCGCGCCTGGCGCTGACGCCGAGCGAGAACCATGACGTCCTGCTCGAAGCGGGCGCCTCGCGCCTGAAGAATGGCGATGGTCTCAGCGCCAACTGGTCGACCCGCGAGCAGGATAACGACCGTGATCACTGGTCGCTGACCCACGAAGGCCGCTGGGGCTGGGCGGATTCGACACTGTCGTTCGCCGAGGAAACCACCAGCCGCGAGGGCAAGGCAACGCCAGCGCAGGCCGACGTGTTCGGCCGCAAGCCGGAGATCCGCAATCGCGTGCTGGACGGCAAGCTGGTGATTCCTACCGATTACCACGTCACCACCACCGGCGTGCAGTGGAACGAAGCCACGCTGAGCGACTGGAACCAGGCCAACCGCGGCACCTCCCGCGAGCGTGAGAACGAAGAATACTCGGTGGTACAGAAGGCCCTGTTCGCCGAAGACGAATGGTCGATCACCGACGATTTCGCCCTGACCACCGGCGTGCGCCTGGATCATCACGAGCAGTACGGCAGCCACGTCAATCCACGCGTCTATGGCGTCTGGCACCTGGATAACCAGTGGACGCTGAAAGGTGGCGTGGCCCGTGGCTTCAAGGCGCCGGAACTGCGCGCGGTGATCGACGACTACGCGGTGGTGCGCCGCAACCGCTTCGTGCAATTCGGTAATTCCAACCTCAAGCCCGAGAGCAGCACCAACTACGAGTTGAGCGCGATGTGGTCGAACCGTGACGACCTGTCGGCCGGCGCCACGCTGTTCTACAACGACTTCAAGGACAAGCTGTCCACGGTCACCACCACCGAACAGTGGCAGGGCCTGACCGTGATGGAGCGGGTCAACGTCGACAAGGCGGTGATCCGTGGCCTGGAGGTGAGCGGCAGCTGGCAGGCGCTGGCCAACGTGGCGATCAAGGGTAACTTCACCTACCTGGATTCCGAGCAGAAGAGCGGCGTCGACAAGGGCCGGCCGCTGTCCCTGACGCCCAAGCGCAAGGCCAGCCTGCGTGCTGACTGGGATATCAATGACCGAACCCTGGCCTGGGCTGCCAGCAACTACAGCGGCGAGGAATATGGCGCCACGCTGACCGGCCAATCGTCCCGCGCCTACACCACTGCCGACATCGGTGGCTCGTACAAGCTGACGCAGAGCCTGACGCTCAATTCGGCCGTCTACAACCTGGGCAACAAACGCCTCAACGACGAGGACGACGGCACGGTCAATTATGGCCGTACCTACTGGCTGGGTGCGTCGCTGGACTTCTGATGACCTGACCGTTCCCACGCTCCGCGTGGGAACGGTCACGAGTGACTGACGAGCACCACCTTCGTACCCTCTTTCGCCTCAGGCGTAGCACGCCTGCCCAGTTCGTCGGCCTGCCTGCCCAGGTACCAGCCGAGCGCTCCCCAGACCAAGGCACAGACAGCGCCTGCCAGCGCTACCAGAACCGCGCCCTGGCCGAGCAGGTCCAGGCCACTCTTCAGCCAGCCGCTGATCGCATCGCCAGCCCGATAGACGACCGTGTCGATAAAGCCCTTCGCCTTGTATTTGCTCTCGGCATCCAGCGGGGCGAAGAGCATTTCCCGGCCAGGCCTGACGAAGGCGTACTCACCGATGCGCCTGACGATCATCAGCGCTGCCAGCATGGCGAAGGTCGGCGCCAGGGCGAGCCCGATGAAACCCACGCAGACCAGCGTCGGCACGATCGCCAGCAGCATGCGCACGCCCATTTTCTGAGCGATGCGCCCGGTGATGAATACCTGGGACAGCAAGGCACCGGCCTGCACGATCACATCGATGATGCCGAATACCCGGATCTGCGCCTCGCGGCCAGGAAAGCGCTCGGCCACCAGGCGCGCCTGCTCGAAGTACAGAAAGGTCGTCACGCTGGCGAGCAGCACCACGAACCCGGCGATCGCCAGCAGGTAAGGCGATTGCAATACCCGGGTCAGGCCGCTGAACGGATTGCCCGTCACCGGTTTGCGGGTGCTCTCCGTAGGTGCAGCACCCGGCCTGCCGGCTCCGCCGACTTCCCGCCAGCGCATCAGCGGTGCCTTGAGCGCCAGGGCGATGCCGAGCAGTGCCCCTGCCAGCAGGACCAAGCCGGACTGGCCGACGATGCCGACCAGCAGCGCGCTCATCGCCGGCCCGACCAGGCCGCCGACACTGGCGCCGGCAGCGATGAAGGCGAACAGCCGCTTGGCCTGGCGCCCGTCGAACACATCGGCCATCAGGCTCCAGGCCACCGACACCACGAACAGGTTGTAGACCGAGATCCACACGTAGAACACCCGCGCCAGCCAGACGTTGTCGTCAGCGAGCTGAAACAGCCCGGCGAAGGCCAGCAAGTTCAGGCAAAAGAACCCGTAGACCCAATCCACGAAGTGGATACGCGGCACCCGTGAACTGAGCCAGGCGAACGACGGCACGGCCACCAGCATGACCAAGAATGTCGCGGTGAACAGCCATTGCAGGTTGTCGATACCGGCCATGATGCCCATCGACTCGCGAATGGGCCGCAGCATGAAATAGCCGGAGAACAGACAGAAAAACAGGGCGAACCCCGCAAGCGCGGGATTCAGCTCGTGGCGTTCGGCGTTGATGGCAGCGCCGAGGCGCCGCGTCAGGGTTGCTGAGAACATGATGACACTCCTGCCACGGGGCTCACCGGTAGGCGACACCGGTCAACTGCTCGGCAACCTGCCACAGACGGGCCGCCGCAACAGCATCCCTGGCGGCATCAGGAACGCTGGCCAGGCCCAGCGGCCCGCGTTTCTCCTCTTCACCGGTCGGCCCATAGTAGGCACCACCCTGGGCGGCGGGCGCGGTGGCCGCGTACAGGGTCGACAATGCCCCCTGGGCGGCGGAGTGATAGCGCTCGCGGTCCTTGGCCCAGTTGCGTCCGAAGTCGCTGTCCAGCCCCGGGCCACGCTCGATCAGCTCGGTCACGGCAACCCCCGGATGCGCGGCAATGCTCTGGATACCCCAACCCTGCGCCTGGCTGCGGCGTTGCAGCTCGAAGGCCCAGATCAGCACCGCCAGCTTGGACTGGGCATAGGACGCATAGGGGTTGTAGGCCTGCTCGGATTGCAGGTCCGCGAAGTCGATACGGCCCCGGGCGACCGCGATGCTGGCCAGGGTCACCACCCGCGGGGAATCGCTATTGCGCAGCAACGGCAGCACATGGCCGGTCAGGGCGAAGTGCCCCAGGTAATTGGTGGCCAGTTGCAGCTCGAAGCCATCGGCCGACGTGGCACGCTCTGGCGGCGCCATGATGGCGGCGTTGTTGATCAGCCCATCGAGGCGCGGCAAGGTCGCATTGAGGCGTTCGCCCAGCGCCTTGACCGACGCCAGGTCAGCCAGATCGACCGCCTCGAACTGCACCTGAGCACCACGAACTTCCTGCTTGATGCGGGCGATAGCTTCTTTGCCGCGCTCGGGGTTGCGTGCGGCAATCACCACCTCGGCACCCGCCGCTGCCAGCGCCTTGGCATCTTCATAGCCCATGCCGCTGGTACCGCCGGTGACCAGAAAGATACGCCCGCTCTGCGACGGCATATCCGACAGGCTCCAGTCGGGCTTCGGCTGACTCTGTGCACTGCTCATGCCAGCTTCCAGCACGCAACTCAGGGCCAGCCCAATGGTCGCCAGGCCTTTGCGCCAGGCAGCGCTGGCGGCGCTTATGGAAGCCATCCGCAGGGTTGTCTCTGTCATGGTTCGATCCTCACGTAGGGAATGATCCGACGACCACGGCAAGGCGGCACGTCGACGTGACGCATTGTTCACCCGTGGATTACCCGCGATAAGCCGTATAAAAATGGACGCTATGTACGGCCACTCGTACAATCCAGTTTTCCTTTCTGGAGTCCGGCCATGCGCCAGCCCAACCTGACGGATGTCGCCCTGTTCGCTGCAGTGGTAGAGGCCGGTGGCTTCCGGATTGCAGCGCAGAAGCGCGGCATGCCGGCGTCCTCGATCAGCGATTGCGTGCGCCGGCTGGAAAGCGACCTGGGCGTCAGGCTGCTCAACCGCACGACTCGCAGCGTATCTCCCACGGAAGTGGGTGCCCGCCTGCTGGAGAGGCTGCGCCCTGCCCTCGACGAAATCGGCGCCGCCTTCAGTGACCTCGACGACGATGCGCTACACCCGGTCGGCACGCTGCGCCTCAACGTCCCGGTGCCGATCGCCCGTTTCGTGCTGCCGCAGATGATCCCCGCTTTTCTGCAGCGCTATCCCGGCGTGAGCGTGGAAGTGGCGATGGATAACACCTTCATCGACGTTATCGCTGCCGGCTACGACGCGGGGGTTCGCTACCAAGAAAGCGTCGCCAAGGACATGATCGCGGTGCCCATCGGGCCGCGGCGGCAGCGCTTCGTGGCCGCCGCATCCCCCGCCTATCTGGCGAAAAACGGCACGCCGCTGCATCCCCGCGACCTGCTCGACCACCGGCTGATCGGTCATCGTTTCGAGAGCGGCAAGCTGGGTGTCTGGGAGTTCGAAAAGGACGGCGCCACCGTGCGCGTAGCGCCGCAGGGGCCGCTGCTTTCCTCGTCCCAGGACCTGGAAGTGGGCGCCGCCATCGGCGGCGTGGGGATCATCTACACCTTCGAAGAATACCTCGGGCCGCTGTTCGCACAGGGGACCCTGGTGCCGGTACTGGAAGGCTGGTGGCAGGCATTCGATGGCCCCTACCTGTATTACAACGACCGCCGCCACGTGCCCTCGCCACTCAGGGCATTCGTGGATTTCCTCAAGGCCGAAAACCATGGCTGAGCGCATCAATGTCAGCGAGATAGCGCCCTGGGTTTAGCTTCGCTCTACGCCAGGCTACGGAGCGGGCGCGGTGCGATGAATCTATCGAATCAACAACCCTCCGCCGGCAGACGCACCACCGCGCACAGGCCGGCAGGCGGGCGATTCTCCAGGGTCAGCTCGCCGCCGTGGGCGTGCACGCAAGCACGCGCGATGGCCAGCCCGAGGCCCAGCCCCCTCGCGCCTTTCTCTGCATTCAACTGCACGAACGGCTCGAATACCTGTTCCAGTCGCGCCGGATCGATGCCCGGCCCATGGTCGAGGACCTCCAGGCTTATCTCGCCCGTTGCGCTAGTTTCCAGGCTGATCACGGCGTCCCCCCCATGTTGCAGGGCGTTGTCGATCAGGTTGGTGAGCGCCCGCTTGAGCGCCAGCGGGCGGCAACGGCAAAACACCTCGGGCCCCGGCTGCCAATTGACCGGCCGCCCCAAGGTGCGATAACGCCGCGCCAGGTCATCGAGCAGGCCGCTCAGCGACAGGCGTACCGTGGCCTCCTGCACGGCATCGTCGCGGATGAAGCCCAGCGTCTCGGCGACCATGGCGCGCAACTCGTCGAGGCTGTCGAGCAAGTCGTCACGCAAGGGACCGTCATCGAGCAGTTCCAGTTGCAGGCGCAGTTCAGTGAGAGGCGTGTTGAGGTCGTGGCTCAGCGCCGCGAACATCCGCGTGCGCCCTTCGACGTGCCGCGCCAGGCGCTCCTGCATCAGGTTGAACGCCTGGCTCAGCTCCCGAGCCTCGCGCGGGCCGGACAACGAAAGGGCGGCGACCCGCTCGCCGCGGCTGATGCGTTCGGTGGCGGCGGCCAGCGTCCTGAACGGGCGTACCACGCGGGCCACGAAGAACAGCAGGATCAACAGGATCGGCACGATGCTCACTGGCAGGGCATACGCCAGCAGGCGCCCCCACTCATAAGCGCCCGACGGATGCTGCAGCGCATTGAGGTAGCGCCCCGATGGCAAGCGGATGCTGCTGCGCAGGCGCAACGACTCCCAGCCGGCAGGGCTCAGCACTCCCACGCGCGCCGGCCCGCCGCCGATGCGTTCGAGCTGCATGTGGATCAGCCCTGCGGCAACCCGCAGTTCATTGGCCAACTCGAGGGTCAGGCGGCGCTCTTCCGGATGCATCTCGAAGCGCGGAACATCCGCCTCGGCGGCGATCCAGAAACGCGCCTGGACACCGCCCAGCGACATCAGCAAGCGCTCGCCATCGTGCGGATTCAGCTGCACTGCCGCCTGGTAAGCGGTGCCAAGTCGCTCCAGTACCTGGGCGCGGGACAGCGGATGCACCAGTGCGCCGGTGCGCTGCAGCAGCAGGACGGCAATGCCGTGGGAAGCCAGCAACGCAAGGATCAGCAACACCGCCAGCTGATGAACCAGCCGCTGCGGCCACAGCCGCGACAATAGACTCATGAACGCGTCACGTCCGCCACCAACATGTAACCGCCGCCCCACACGGTACGCAGCAGGTCGTCACAGCCGGCGCTGTCGGTCAGCTTGCGACGCAGGCGGCTGACCTGGCGGTCGATGGTACGGTCGAACACATCGCTGTCCGGGCGGGCCGTCAGGTCGATCAGTCGGGCGCGATCCAAAAGCTGGTTCGGGTGGTCGAGGAAGACCTGCAGCAAACGGCCTTCCGCCGTGCTCAGGCGGGTCGACTGCCCGCTGCCGTCGCTCAGGCTGCCGCTACCGCTGGCGAACGCCAGGCCGGCGAACCGGTAGTGACGGACCAGTGGCCGTGGCGCTGGCTCGAGGGGGGCCGGTTCGCCGGCGCCGCGGCCACGCCGCCGCAGCACGCTGTGCAGGCGTGCCACCAGCTCACGTGGTTCAAAGGGCTTGGTCAGGTAATCATCGGCGCCCAGGTCCAGCCCGCGGATACGGTCGCTGATGGCATCGCGGGCGGTCAGCAGGATCACCGGTACGCCGTTGCGCCGGTGCAGGCGGCTGCACAGCTCGAAGCCATCGCCGTCGGGCAACATCACATCCAGCACCACCACGTCGAACGGCTGCCCGTCGAGCAACTGCCACATGCCTTCGGCGCTTTCCGCGGTACGCACGTCGAAGGCGTGCTTGCGCAGGTAAACGGCCAGCGGCTCGCGAATCTTGCGGTGGTCGTCGACCACCAGAACACGCGGTGCGGGGAGCGGAGAAGTCGGATTCATGATGGCTCGGGGCAGTCGCAGCCTGAGCGAGCAGGCCACCTGTGCGGAGGATTATCATTTGCATGCCGATGATACTCCAGAGCCCGCTGCAACTGCAGCGACGTCGCGTCGAAGACTGGCGTATCCGCTTCATTTGATGACGCACGGTTTCGGCCACACGCGCCTCGGCTTATGATGCCGCCCATGATCAAAGACCCGTTCCAACGCCTGAACCTCGACCGCGAGGTGCTCAGCGTCAGCCAGCTCAACAACCGTGCGCGCCTGCTGCTCGAAGATGTCTTCGGCGGTATCTGGGTGGAGGGCGAGATTTCCAACCTGGCGCGACCGGCCTCCGGGCATGTCTACTTCACCCTCAAGGACAGCCAGGCCCAGGTGCGCTGTGCGCTGTTCCGGCAGAATGCTGCGCGGGTACGCCAGGCACTGCGTGACGGCCTGGCGGTCAAGGTACGCGGCAAGGTCTCGCTGTTCGAGGGCCGTGGCGACTATCAGCTGATTCTCGATACCGTGGAGCCGGCCGGCGACGGCGCGCTGCGCCTGGCCTTCGAGGCGCTGAAGGAAAAGCTGGGGGCCGAGGGGCTGTTCGCCAGCGAAGGCAAACGGGCGTTGCCCGCGCACCCACGACGCATCGGCATCGTCAGCTCGCCCACCGGCGCGGTGATCCGCGACATCATCAGCGTGTTTCGCCGCCGCGCCCCCCAGGTCGAACTGAGCCTGATCCCCACCGCCGTGCAGGGTCGCGAGGCCACGGCGCAGATCGTGCGCGCCTTGAAGCTGGCGGATGCCCAGGGCTTCGATGCGCTGATCCTGGCCCGTGGCGGCGGTTCCCTGGAAGACCTCTGGTGCTTCAACGAAGAAGCCGTGGCCCGCGCCGTGGCAGCCTGCGTCACGCCCATCGTCAGTGCGGTCGGCCATGAGACCGATGTGTCGATCAGCGATTTCGTCGCCGACGTACGCGCCCCTACGCCGTCAGCCGCGGCCGAACTGCTGGCACCCCATAGCGACGACCTGGTGCAACGGGTCACGGTGCTGCAGCGCCGCCTGACCCTGGCCATCAACGGCCGCCTGGCCCGTGAACGCATGCGCCTCGACGGCCTGACCCGGCGCATGCGCCACCCGGGTGAGCGGCTGCGCCAGCAGGCCCAGCGCCTCGACGATCTCGACATGCGCCTGCGCCGCGCCCATGCGCAGCAGCTCAATCAGCGTGCCCACCAGCTGGCGCAGTTGCAGGCACGCCTGGCCGGCCAGCATCCGGGACGTCACCTCGCGCTGCTGCGCCAGCGCCTCGACAGCCTCGCCGAGCGTCTGCCAAGGGCCATGAAGGAAGGCCTCAAGGCCCGCCGTCTGCTGCTGCAGAGCCAGATGCAGACGTTGCACGTGGTCAGCCCGCTGGCGACCCTCGGCCGCGGCTACAGCATCCTGCTCGACGACCGTGGCCGGGCCATCCGCAGCGCCGCCGCCACCCAGCCCGGGCAACGCCTCAAGGCACGCCTGGGCGAAGGCGAACTGGACGTACGCGTCGAGGACAATCATGTCGCGCCCGTCACGCTTTCGCTGCTGGATTGAGGAACGGGTCACCCTCGCCCTCCGACAGCGCGTTTCCCCGTCTCGATAAGAAGGAAAATCAATGCGTCCCCTGCTGTTGCTGCTCACCCTCTGCCTCGCCCTGCCCAGCCACGCCGAAGGCTTCATCAGCCGCTTGCTGAACAAGCCGGTGCCCGGTGGCGTTGCGGTGGTCGACCTGGGCACCTCGCCCACCGCGCCCCGCGCCACCTACCAGGGCAAGCCGGTGCTGGTGGTGCATGAAGAGGGCCAACGCTGGATCGCCATCGTCGGCATTGCGTTGAGCGTCAAACCCGGCGCACAGCAGATCGAATCGAGCGGCCAGCGCCTGAGTTTTCAGGTCGGCAGCAAGCACTACGTCGAGCAGCGCATCACTCTCAAGAACCAGCAGCAGGTCAATCCCGACGCCAAGAACCTCGCACGCATCGAGCGCGAGCTGGCCGAGCAGACCCGCGCCTACCGGCAGTTCAGCCCGCGGCAACCGAGCAACCTGCTGTTCGACAAGCCGGTCAGCGGCCCGCTGTCGAGCCCCTTCGGGCTGCGCCGGTTCTTCAATGGCGAGGAGCGCAATCCGCACTCCGGGCTGGATTTCGCCGCCAACCGCGGTACGCCGATCAAGGCGCCGGCAGCCGGCAAGGTGATTCTGCTGGGCGACTACTTCTTCAACGGCAAGACCGTGTTCGTCGACCACGGCCAGGGCCTGATCAGCATGTTCTGCCACCTGTCGGAGATCGGCGTGAAGGTCGGCGACGAACTGCCACGCGGCGGCGTACTCGGCAAGGTCGGCGCTACCGGCCGCGCCACCGGGCCGCACCTGCACTGGAACGTCAGCCTCAACGACGCGCGGGTCGACCCGGCGATCTTCATCGGCGCCTTCAAGCCTTGATGCAACGCCTGTCGGCAGCGCCACAGGTTCGCGTCTAACCTGACGGCTACCCGCCGGTCGGCCTGAATGGCCGCCGTACCGGGCAATCGCTCAACCTGCCTTGACCAGGAGCCACGATGATCACCGTCCACCACCTGAACAACTCACGCTCGCAGCGCATCCTCTGGCTGCTCGAGGAATTGGGCCTGGAGTACCGGATCCAGCGTTACCAGCGCGACCCCAATACCCTGCTGGCCCCGCCGGAGCTGCGCGCCGTGCACCCACTGGGCAAGTCGCCGGTGGTTACCGACGATGACCTGACCCTGGCCGAATCCGGCGCCATCATCGACTACCTCGCCACCCGCTACGGCCCGCACCTGCTTCCCCCCGCCGACAGCGCCGAGCGCCTGCGCTGCACCTATTGGCTGCACTATGCGGAAGGCTCGGCCATGCCGCCGCTGCTGCTCAAGCTGATCTTCGACAAGGTGGAAAACAGCCCGATGCCGTTCTTCGTCAAACCCATCGCCCGTGGCATCGCGCAGAAGGTCCGGAACGCCTTCGTCGCCCCACAGTTGCAGTTGCACCTCGACTACCTGGAAAACGAGCTGGGCAAGAGCACCTGGTTCGCCGGTGAGCAGTTCAGCGCAGCCGATATCCAGATGAGCTTCCCCCTGGAAGCCGCCGCCGCACGCGCGGGCCTGGACACCAGTCGTCCTCGTCTGACGGCCTTTCTCGAGCGTATCCACGCCCGCCCTGCCTACCGGCGCGCGCTGGACAAAGGCGGGGAATACGCCTACGCGCAGTGAATGACTGCCGGTGCGAGCTTACCGCAGCCCGTCAGCAGCACATCCCGCGCCGGTGCCTGCGGGTTAACGGCCGCCAGCCGTCACCCGCCGACCCATGGCATTGCAAAGAACCGTCGCGGCAATGACAATGCGAGGCATTATCAGACCCGTGCTCAATTTTTCATGCCTGCCCCACAGCCTCTTCGCCACGCTGCCATCCATGCTCTCTACAGCGACCACCACGGTTGGCTGAAGACATGGTTGCGCGGCCGCCTCGGCAATGCCAGCGATGCGGCGGATTTCGCCCACGACACCTTTGTGCGGGTCATCCAGCGCTGCGACCTGAGCGCCATCGATACGCCCCGCGCGTTTCTGCGGACTGTTGCCCGCGGCCTGGTGATCGATCACTGGCGCCGTGAAGAGCTGCAGCGCGCCTGGCTGGAGAGCATCGCGCACCTCTCGGACGCGGAGGCGCCCTCGCCGGAATCCCGGGAGCTGGTGCTGGAGCTGCTCGAACGCATCGCGTTGATGCTCGACGGCCTGAAACCCCGGGTTCGCACCGCCTTTCTGCTTGCCCAGTGCGAAGGCCTGTCGTACCGGGAAATCGCCGAGCGTCTGGGTGTATCGGTTCGCTCCGTAGAGCGCTATATCGCCGACGCGCTGTATCACTGCTATCTGCTGCGCTATGGCGATGATGCATGAGCGACCTGGCCAACAAGGATGCCGAAGCACGCCGGGTCAAGCAGGCGATCGGCTGGCTGATGCGCCTGCAGCAGGACGACGCCCCGGCGCTGCGTCGCCAGTGTGAACAATGGCGACGCGAGGACGCCGGCCACGAACGCGCCTGGCAGCGGGTCAGCGGCATGCATGCCGAGTTGAGCCAGGATCTGCGCACCCTGCCGGCAGGCACCGTCGATACGCTGGAAAACTCGGCCATGCGCCTGCGTCGTCGACAGGCACTCAAGCTGCTGTCGCTGACTGCCGTGGCGGGCGGCAGCGCCTGGCTGGCCAAGGATCTGTCCATCGTCCAGCCGCTACTGGCGGACCAGGCAACCGCCGTGGGCGAACATCGCCACCTGACCCTCGGCCACGGTGACGAACTCGACCTCAACACCGACACCGCCGTGGATGTACGCCTCGACGACAGACAGCGCCTGATCGTGCTGCGCCAGGGCGAGCTGTTCGTCAGCGGCACCGCCAACAGCCAGCGTCCCTTGCGGGTCAGTACCCCGCACGGATTGTTCGAGGCCCGGGCAGGAGCTGAGCCGGCCACCCGCTTCGGCCTGCGCATAGGTGATGGCGGTATCAACCTGCATGTCGAACAGGGTCAGGTCGCGGTGGCCGGGCTGCCAACCTTTCAGGCGACTTCCGGAACTCGTTACCGGGTCGCCGATGGCCGCGCGTCAGCGTTCGAGCGTGACGATATGGACCCCTCCGCCTGGCGCGAAGGGCTGATCGTCACCCGCGACATGCGTTTGCAGGATTTTCTCGACGAGGTCGGCCGTTACCGCAACGGTCATCTCGGCTACACCCGCAGCGTTGCCGATCTGCGCCTGTCCGGCGTGTTCCGCCTCGGCGATACGGATGAACTGTTGCGGGTCATGGCGCAGACCCTGCCGATTCGCGTGCAGTACCTGACGCGCTGGTGGGTTCGGGTGGAAGCGGCCTGACGCCAGCCGGCTCGCATCTGCGCGCAGGCTGAAAAGAGCGTCGTTCTCGCGCTGAAAAAGTTGGAAAAAACTGTCGGCTTTGCCGACACGGTTCGGCAAGGAATCAGAACCATTCCTATTCATAGCCGTTCCGTCGACAGTGAGCCCCATGCAACCACGCTTAAACGCCGCCCACCTCACTCCGCTCAATCGCGCCCTGCGCCACGCCCTGTTCGGTGCAGCCCTGGGTTTCGCCGCTGCCCCAGCCACCCTGCTGGCGGACGAGCCCGGTAGCACTGCCAGCGTTAAGCGTTATTCGATCGCTGCCGGCCCGCTGGCCGATGCCCTCAACCAGTTCGCCCGTACCGCCGGGATCACCCTGGCGACGACCCCGCAGCAAACCGCCGGCAAGAACTCGCCGGGCCTGCAAGGCGAATACGAGGCTCATGAAGGGCTGAACCAGTTGCTGCAAGGCAGCGATCTGGAGGCCCTGAACCAGGGCAACGGCAGTTTCATTCTCGGCGAACGCCTGGACGTCGGCAGCGCCATGGAGCTGGGCGCGACCGCAATCAGCAGCACCGGCCTGGGCGGCACGACCGAAGGCAGTGGCTCGTACACCACCGGGGCGGTCAGCATCGGCAAGACGCCGCAGTCGCTGCGCCGCACCCCGCAGTCGGTGACGGTACTGACCGAACAGCGCATGAAGGATCAGAACCTGACCAACCTCAAGGAGATGCTCCAGCAGACGCCTGGCGTGGTGGTCGACCAGACCGATAGCGAGCGGGTGAACTACTACTCCCGGGGCTACCAGATCGACGCCCTGCAGTTCGACGGTGCCACCCTGAACATCGATTCGCGCAATGGCAACTTCATCCAGCCGGATGTCGCCACGCTCGATCACCTGGAAGTGCTGCGTGGCGCCAGCGGCATGCTACGTGGTTCCGGCAACCCGTCCGGCACCGTGAACATGGTGCGCAAACGCCCGACACGCGACGTCCAGGGCTCGGCCAGTTACACGGCTGGCTCCTGGGACGCGAACCGCTACACCGCCGATATCTCCGGCCCATTGACCGAAGGCGGCGCTATCCGTGGACGAGTCATTGCGGTGCACAGCGACAAGGACTTTTTCCAGGACACACGCATGGAGCGCAAGAACCTGCTCTATACCGTGCTGGCAGCAGACCTCACTGACAGAACCACGCTGACAGGTGGTTTCGAATACACGGAAATGGATGCAACGGGTGCCTGGGGTGGCCTGGTGCCTGACTTCGATGGTTCGCCATTGCCGTTCTCGCGCTCGACTTTTCTGGGTGCGAACTGGGCACGCTGGGACCGCACCAACGCACATACCTTCATCGAACTCGAGCATGCCTTCGACAGCGGCTGGACTCTCAAGCTGAGCGGCAATCGCAGCCGTCTTGCCTACAAGGACCACGGCTTCCAGCAGACCTCGCTGGCCAGAACGGTGGGCGCTACCAACCCTTATTTGTGGGACGTTAACTACAACTTCAGCGATGGTGGCGGCAGAACCAACTACAGCAACCTCGGTGCCGTGCTGGATGGCCCGTTCAACCTGCTGGGGCGTGAGCATCGACTCACCGCCGGCGCGGAATGGAACGAAGCGGACGCCATCGGCAACGAGTCCGTATGGGGCTATAACGCCCGTGGGGTAGATGTGCGCAATTGGAATCCGTCGACGGTCAACAAAGACCGTATCAACCCGACGGTGAATCCTCAGGCGCATACCATCACGACTCAGAAAGCCACCTACGCGAGCTTGAACCTGTCGCTGGCCGAGCCGCTGAATGCCATCATCGGCGCACGGTTGAACTGGTACGACTTCGATAACCTCACATCCACCACTGGCGATTACAAGGTCACTCAGGAGCTCGTGCCCTACGCAGCACTGATCTACGACCTGACCGAAAACATCAGTGCCTATACCAGCTATACCGAGATATTCGCGCCACAAACCAGCTACGACACCTCGGGCTCTCTGCTTGAGCCCATGACGGGTGAAGTTTACGAACTTGGGCTGAAGGGCGAATTCTATGAAGGACGCCTGAACAGCTCCCTCGCGGTGTTTCGTACCAACCTCATAGGCAAAGGCCTGCAGGACGCCGAAGCCCTCGCAAATGGCGTTACCTGTCAGCCCACGTTTGCACAGGGTTCCTGCATGAGCGCATCGGGCAAGAGCCGTAGTGAAGGCGTCGAACTGGAAATGTCTGGCGAGGTGGCGCCGGGCTGGCAAGTCACAGGCGGATACACTTACACCACCAGCGAGTATCTCAAGGATAGCGCTGCCAATACCGGCAATGCCCTTCGCACCACGGACCCCAAACACCTGCTGCGTCTGTTCACCTCGTACAAGTTGCCGGGCCAGCTATCCAACTGGACGGCAGGCGGTGGCGTTCAGACCCAAAGCGACACCTATGCAAGCAATACAGCGAGAACCGCCCGTGCCGAACAGGGAGGCTATGCGGTGTATAACGCCATGCTCGCTTACCGCTTCAACGAGCACTACTCGGCACAACTCAACGCCAACAACCTTTTCGACAAGTATTACTACGAGAAGATTGGCGTAACCGGCGCCAACTACTACTACGGCGAACCCCGCAACTTCGCCGTGACCCTGCGCGGCGAGTTCTGATCGCCCTCCGCTCCCGTGCCCTGTTACGGGAGCGGCTCACCTGGAAGCCGTACTTACGGAGTCACTTGCCCGGTTTGGGCAGCTTTTCCAGACGATGCAGTTCGCCAATCAGGCAGTGTTCGGCAAAGCCGCTGCCGTCGCTCGATACGATGCGGTCCAGCCGTGTCAGCGATCCCACGGTCGTGCTGAACCCCAGACTATTGCTGAAATTCAGGTTGCGGCAGGGTCGCGAGAACGTGATCAGGTAGGATCGCCCGGGGCCGTCACCGAGGATGATGTGGGTCTTGTCCAGGTACTGCCAACCGTCGATAGCGACGCGCTGCACCGCATCCACCCCTTCGCCCTGCCGGTAGCCGAGGCCGGCCAGGCGTTGCTCCAGCGGCAGACTTTCATCTCGCGCCGGCGATTGCGCACAGGCACCGAGCAGGAGCGTCAGCAGCATGACGGCGCCACAACCGATTCGGGACATAGGAGAGTTCCTGGAGAGCTGTCGACTCAGCCTCGAGCATAGCCGCAGCCACTTCAATATTGAACAAACCTGACAGAAACGCCTGATCGTGATTCGCTTTTGCTAAGGTACGTCGCCGCTGCACCGGAGCACTCTCTGGCAGCGGGTTCGACTGAAAGCTGAGGAACGCGATGAAAGAGCACTACGACGCCACGCTCGAATGGCTGAAAAACTACCCCGAACTGCACACCCTGATCAGCCTGAGTCTGCTGATCCTCGGCGCCTGGATCGCCAACTGGATCGTCAAACGCATTCTCGTGCGCGGCCTCTACCGTGCGCTGAAATCCACCGCCATGGGCCAGGATAAAGCCCTGGCGGACTCCCATGTAGTCGCGCGCCTGGCCAATATCGTGCCGGCGCTGATCCTGGCCAGCGGCATCAAGGTGGTCCCGCACCTGCCGCCCGCCGTGGTCACGGTGGTCGACAACGTCTGCAGTGCCTTCATCATTCTCACCATCGCCCTGGCCATCGGCGGGGTGCTGCACCTGATCAACACCCTCTACCAACGTCGCCCCAGCGCTTACCTGAAACCCATCAAGGGTTATGTGCAGGTGGTCTCCATCGTGGTCTACGCCATCGCCGCGATCCTCATGGTGGCGACGCTGATCGACCGCTCGCCACTGATCCTGCTCTCCGGCCTCGGTGCCATGGCCGCGGTACTGATGCTGATCTTCCAGGACACCCTGCTGTCGCTGGTGGCCAGCGTACAGATCTCTTCCAGCGACATCGTCCGTGTCGGCGACTGGATCGAGATGCCGCAACTGAATGCCGACGGCGATGTCATCGATATCGCCCTGCATACCGTGAAGGTGCAGAACTTCGACAAGACCATCACCACCATCCCGACCAAGCGCTTCATCAGCGACCCGTTCAAGAACTGGCGCGGCATGCAGGAATCCGGTGGCCGGCGTATCAAGCGCTGCCTGTACCTCGACCAGACCAGCGTGCGCTTCCTGAGCCCCGAGGAAATCGCCCACCTGCAGCGCTTCCTGCTGCTCGGCCAGTACCTGAGCAGCAAGCAGAGCGAGTTGCTGAGCTGGAACGCCGAACTGGCCGAAGCCGCCCAGGAACCGGCCAACACGCGGCGGGTGACCAACCTCGGCACCTTCCGCGCCTACGTGGAGCTCTACCTGCGCCAGCACCCGGGCATCAACCAGAACATGACCCAGATCGTCCGCCAGTTGCAGCCTACCGCCGATGGCCTGCCGCTGGAGCTGTACTGCTTCACCAACACCGTGGCCTGGGTGCCGTACGAGGGCTACCAGTCGGATATCTTCGACCACCTGCTGGCGATCCTCCCGGAGTTCGGCCTGCGCGTGTTCCAGCACCCGAGCGGCGCCGATATGCGCGAGCTGCGCCCCAGCCTGCCGCCGTCGGCATGAGCGACGACGCAGAGGGCTCTGCGGGCCGTCTGCGCGCCGCGCAACGAATGGTCGTTTCCAGGGCCACAATCACAATAAAAAACCCCAGGCAGATCCCGAACGGTTTTTTCCACCAATTTTTCTCAGGTACTTGCCAGTTTTTCCCTCACTGATTAGGGTTAGGTTCATGAACGCATCGCAGACCCTCATCCTCCTCCGGCAACACGCCAACCTCTGCCTGGTCGCCCAGCGACTGCGTTAGGGTCTGTTGGCGCCCAAGCACGTCGGCAAACCCGCTCCCGCTTATCCCTCTTCATCTTTTTGTTTTCAGTTCGGCCGTTGCCGGCCTTCGTCTTCAGGAATTTTCCATGAGCATGCTCAAAGACCCCTCGAACAAGTACCGTGCCTTCACCCAGATCCAGATTCCGGACCGCACCTGGCCGGACAGGATCATCGACCGGGCGCCGATCTGGCTGTCCACCGACCTGCGTGACGGCAACCAGTCGCTGATCGAGCCGATGGATGCCGAGAAGAAGATGCGCTTCTTCAAGTGCCTGCTCGCCGTGGGCCTGAAGGAAATCGAAGTGGGCTTCCCGTCCGCCTCGCAGACCGATTTCGACTTCGTCCGTGAATTGATCGAGGGCGGTCACATTCCGGATGACGTCACCATCCAGGTGCTGACCCAGGCTCGCGACGACCTTATCGAACGCACCTTCGAATCGCTCAAGGGCGCCAAGAAAGCCATCGTCCACTACTACAACGCCTGCGCACCGAGCTTCCGCAAGATCGTCTTCAACCAGGACAAGTCGGGCGTCAAGGCCATCGCCGTGGCCGCCGGCACCACCATCAAGCGTATCGCCGACGCCACACCGGGCACCCAGTGGGGCTTCGAGTATTCGCCGGAAGTGTTCAGCTCCACCGAGATCGACTTCGCTGTAGAGGTGTGCAACGCGGTGATCGACGTGTTCCAGCCGACTCGGGCCAACAAGCTGATCCTCAACCTGCCCGCCACCATCGAGTGCGCCACACCGAACAACTACGCCGACCAGATCGAGTGGTTCGGCCGTCATATCGACAAGCGCGACAGCGTGCTGATCAGCGTGCACACCCATAACGACCGTGGCACCGGCGTAGCCGCCTCGGAACTGGCCGTGATGGCCGGTGCGGATCGCGTCGAGGGCTGCCTGTTCGGCAACGGCGAGCGCACCGGCAACGTCTGCCTGGTGACCCTGGCGCTGAACCTCTACACCCAGGGCGTCGATCCGCAGTTGAACTTCTCCGACATCGACACCGTGCGCAAGGTAGTCGAGGAGTGCAACCAGTTGCCGGTGCACCCGCGCCATCCCTATGTCGGCGATCTGGTGCACACTGCCTTCTCCGGCTCCCACCAGGACGCCATCCGCAAGGGCTTCGCCCAGCAGCAGGAGGGCACCCTGTGGGAAGTCCCCTATCTGCCGATCGACCCGGCCGACATCGGCCGCGATTACGAGGCGGTAATTCGCGTCAACAGCCAGTCCGGCAAGGGTGGCATCACCTTCCTGCTCGAACAGGAATACGGCATCAACCTGCCGCGTCGCATGCAGATCGAGTTCAGCCAGGTGGTGCAGGGCGAGACCGATCGCCTGGGCCTGGAAATGACCGCCGGGCAGATTCACGGCCTGCTCGAGCGCGAATACCTGCAAGCCAGCGCGCCTTACCAGCTCAAAGGCCATCGCCTGCAGGAAGAGAACGGCGACAGCAACGTCGAGGTGCAAGTGCAGGTGGACGGCACCGTGCAACGCTGGAGCGGTGCCGGCAAGGGCCCGCTGGAAGCCTTGGTGTCGAGCCTGCCGGTAGCCGTGGAGATCATGGACTACCACGAGCACGCCATCGGCGGCGGTGCCAGCGCCAAGGCGGCCTGCTACATCGAGATCCGCCTCGACGGCCAACGCCCGCTGCACGGCATCGGTATCGACGAGAACATCACCACGGCGAGCTTCCGCGCCCTGTTCAGCGCCCTCAACCGCGCCGTTCGCCAGGCCGACGGGAAAACCCAGGCGGCCTGAGGGTCAGCCCGGCATGCACAAAGGGACGCCTCGGCGTCCCTTTGTCGTTTCTGTAGCAGATGGGGCTACGGGTGTTGCTGTTGCGCTTTTGCCGGCCGCGCCTGCCGCTGCAGGGTGTTGCCGAGGAAAAACGCCGGGGACTGCCAGCGGGCGATTAACATGAGCACCAGGCCCAGCAGCAGGATCACCACGGCGATCACGAACACCAGGCCGAGCCCGCCAATGTGGGAACCGCTGCCGAATTCTGGCGACATGCTGTCGAAGGTGGTCTGCCAGAAGATGATCGACAGCATCACCGCGCCCAGCAGCGGGCACAGGCCGCGCATGAAGAAGTGGCGCAGGCTGTCGAACAGGCTGTGGCGGAAATACCAGACGCAGGCGAAGGCGGTCAGCGCGTAGTAGAAGCAGATCATCATGCCCAGCGCGGTGATGGTATCGGCCAGCACGTTTTCGCTCAGGGTGCGCATGCTCACGTAGAACAGTGCCGTGGCGATGCCGGCGGCGATGGTCGCGTAGCGTGGCGTCTGCGACAGTGGATGCACACTGGCGAAACGCTTCGGGACGGCCCGGTAATAGCCCATCGCCAACAGCGTGCGCGCCGGCGAAATGAAGGTGGATTGCAGGGACGCCGCGGTGCTGGCCAGCACCGCGATGGACATCAGGATCGCCAGCGGCCCCATCACCGGGCCGGCCAGGTGGGCGAAGACGTTTTCCTGGATCTGCGCATTGCCCAGGCCCAGGCCGGTATCGCCGGTGCCCGCGAATTGCAGGGTAGCCGCCGCGGTGAACAGGTAGAGGGCGAGGATCAGCAGCACGGTGATGGTCGCCGCGCGCCCCGGCACCTTCTCGCTGCCCACCGACTCTTCGCTGACCGTCAGGCAGACGTCCCAGCCCCAGAAGATGAAGATCGACAGCGACAGGCCGGCGGCGAAAGCGGAGAACGAGTCGATGTTGAACGGGTTGAACCACTCGGGATGGAAGACCACTGGCGAGCTGTCCGGCGCCGCCGCGAAGGCGGCCAGGGCGAAACCGATCAGCACCACCAGTTGCAAGGCCACCAGGGTGTACTGCACGCCCATGGTCATGCCGATGCCCCGGCAACAGACCCACACCGCCATGGCGATGAAGACGCAACAGGTGACGATGTTCACCAACAGATTCTGGGTGAGACCCGCCAGCCAGTCCAGACCGGTCAACTGGGCGAGAAACAGGTAGAAGAAGTCCACCGCGATGCCCGCCAGGTTGGAGAGCACGATGGTCGTGGCGGTGACCAGCCCCCAGCCACCGATCCAGCCGATCATCGGTCCGAAGGCCCGCGCCGACCAGGTGAACGAGGTGCCGCTGTCCGGTTCGGCCGCATTCAGCTCGCGGTACCCCAGCGCCACCAGCAGCATCGGCAGGAAGCCGACGATGAATACCGCCGGCAGGTAGACACCCACTTCGCGGACGGTGGGACCAAGGGCGCCGGTCAGCGTGTAGACCGGCGCAATGGTGGAAATGCCCAGCACCACGCAGGCCAGCAGCCCGACCTTGCCTTGCGCCAGCCCCTTGGAAGACGCCCCACCGGCAGCTAGCGGGTTTCCCTGAACGGTCGATGATTCACTCATAAGCCTCTGCCATCATTTTAGAATTGTTCGTCAGAGCGCCTCGAACCCGACAGGGTTCGGGCGGATTCAGCGTGTTTGGCGTGTCTGCGCATACGCCTGGCAGGCATCGCGAAATGCCTGGAACAGCTTCAGCGACTCGGGGTTTTCGCTGAAGCGCCACTCCGGGTGCCACTGCACGCCGATCAGGAAGCCTGGCGAGCCCGCTATCGACACCGCCTCCACCAGGCCATCGGGCGCCCGGGCCTCGATGCGCAGGCTGTCGGCCAGACGATCGATGCCCTGGCTGTGCAGGGAATTGACCTGAAACTGCGACGGCAGGCCGATGCGCTCGAACGCCCCGCCCGGTTGCACGGTCACCCCATGCTGCGGCGCGTACTGCTCGGCGAGCGACTCGCTCTGCGGCTCGCGATGATCCAGGTAGCCAGGCAATTCCTGGACCCGCTGGTGCAGGGTGCCACCCAGGGTCACGTTGAGTTCCTGGAAGCCCCGGCAGATGCAGAACACCGGCACACCCTTGTCGATCGCCAGGCGCAGCAGCGGCAAGGTATTGGCGTCGCGACGCGGATCGTGCTGAGTGCCCTCGATGCTCGGCGTGCCCTGGTAATGACGGGGCTCGACGTTGGAAGGCGAACCGGTGAACAGGATGCCGTCCAGTTGCGCGAGCAATTGCTGCGGATCACTCGGCGTGCTGCGCGCTGGCAGTACCAGCGGCAAGCCAGCGTAAGCCGCAGCCTCGACGTATTTGTCGCCGACGGTGTGCGAATCGTACTTGCCAAGTTGCTGCCGGCAGGCAGTAACGCCGATCAGGGGCATACGGTACATGTTGACTCTCCGCAATGTGACTTGAAGCCTGCTCACGAACCTTTATCTACTCGTGAAGCACGGGATAGAACGACATTGATTGACTGCGACCTAGGGTGGATCGGGGCGCGTAGCCGACGCTTCACCTACGCGGCCCGATCTGTCCAGCATTGCAACGGTGGACAAAAAGAGCGTTGTCCACCCTACGAAAGCGCCTCCCACTAACAGGCTAAATGCCGAGGCGATCGCGCAGCTGGTAGTAAACGGCGCCCAGGGCCGTGAACGGTACCCGCAGCAACTGCCCGCCTGGGAACGGGTAATGCGGCAGGCCGGCGAACGCGTCGAAACGCTCGGCCTGACCGCGCAGTGCTTCGGCCAGCACCTTGCCGGCCAGGTGCGTGTAGGTCACGCCATGGCCACTGCAACCCTGGGAGTAGTAGATGTTGTCGCCGATGCGACCGACCTGCGGCAGGCGCGACAGGGTCAGCAGGAAGTTGCCGGTCCAGGTGTAATCGATCTTCACGTCCTTGAGCTGCGGGAAGGTCTTGAGCAGCTTGGGTCGGATGATCGCTTCGATGTCCGCCGGGTCGCGGGCGCCGTAGACCACGCCGCCACCGTAGATCAGGCGCTTGTCGGCGCTGAGGCGGTAGTAGTCGAGCAGGTAGTTGCAGTCTTCCACGCAGTAATCCTGCGGCAACAGGCTATGGGCCAGCTCGTCCGACAGCGGCTCGGTGGTCAGCACCTGAGTGCCGCAGGGCATGGATTTGGCTGCCAGTTCCGGCATCAGCCCGCCCAGGTAAGCGTTGCCCGCCACCACCACGAACCTGGCCTTCACCTGCCCGTTCGGTGTGTGCACCACCGGCTGCGGGCCACGGTCGATGCGGGTCGCCGGGCTCTGTTCGTAGATCGCGCCGCCCAGGGAGGCCACCGCTGCGGCCTCACCCAACGCCAGGTTGAGCGGATGGATATGACCGCCACTCATGTCCAGCAGGCCGCCGACATAACGCTCGGTGCCGACCACTTCGCGAATGCGGCGCGCGTCCATCAGTTCCAGCTGGGTATGGCCGTAGCGCTCCCACAGCTTCTTCTGCGACTCCAGGTGGCCCATCTGCTTGTCGGTGATGGCGGCGAATACGCCCCCCTCCTTCAGGTCGCACTGGATGCCATACTTGGCGACCCGCTCGCGGATGATGCGCCCGCCTTCGAAGGCCATCTCACCGAGCAGCTGTGCCTGGCGTGCGCCGACCTGGCGCTCGATGACGTCGATATCGCGGCTGTAGCTGTTGACGATCTGCCCACCGTTGCGCCCCGAGGCGCCGAAGCCGACCTTGGCGGCTTCCAGCACGGTGACGCGAAAGCCATGCTCGAGCAGGAACAGCGCCGTGGACAGGCCGGTATAACCGGCGCCGATGACGCAGACATCCGTCTCGACGGATTCGCCGAGCATGGGGTAATCGACTCGCGGATTGCGCGAGGCGGCGTAGTAACTGTCGACGTGTTGAGTCATGTGAAACTCCCTAACTCCAATGCTCCGCCTTGGGATAAATCATTCGAGACCTCGCGAGCTAGAGCCATGCAAGGCAAAAACAGACGAGGAAGCGGAATGTACTGTTGTACATGAGCATCCGCAGGCTGTTTTTAACGCCGCAGGGCCGACGCGCAGCAGGTCGGTTTCTCCCCTCAAAGCTTGATCCAGGTGGCTTTAAGTTCGGTGTACTTGTCGAAGGCATGCAGCGATTTGTCACGCCCGTTGCCCGATTGCTTGAAACCACCGAACGGCGCGGTCATGTCGCCACCGTCGTACTGGTTCACCCACACGCTGCCGGCCCGCAGGGCACGTGCCGTGCGGTGCGCACGGGAGATATCGCGGGTCCACACGGCAGCGGCCAGGCCGTAAGGCGTGTCGTTGGCGATGCGTACCGCTTCCTCGTCGCTGTCGAAGGTGATCACCGACAGCACGGGGCCGAAGATTTCTTCCTGGGCGATACGCATGGCGTTGTCCACGCCCTCGAAGATCGTTGGCTGCACGTAGCTGCCGCCGGTTTCCTGCAGGGCACGTTCGCCGCCGCTGATGATCACCGCACCTTGCTGGCGACCGGACTCGATGAAGCCGAGCACGGTGTCCAGATGGCCGTCATCGACCAAGGCGCCGACACGCGTCTGCGGCTCCAGCGCATGGCCGGGCTTCCAGCGTTGCAGGGCCTCGACCAGCATCGGCAGGAAGCGCTCCTTGATCGAGCGCTCGACCAGCAGGCGCGAGCCCGCCACGCATACTTCGCCCTGGTTGAAGGCGATGGCCGCGGCAGCGGCCTCGGCGGCGGCCTGCAGATCCGGTGCATCGGCAAACACGATGTTCGGGCTCTTGCCGCCCGCCTCCAGCCACACGCGCTTCATGTTCGATTCGCCGGCGTAGATCATCAGTTGCTTGGCAATTTTCGTGGAGCCGGTGAACACGATGGTGTCGACGTCCCTGTGCAGCGCCAGCGCCTTGCCAACCGTATGGCCATAACCGGGCAACACGTTGAACACGCCAGCAGGAACGCCGGCTTCCAGCGCCAGCTGGGCGATACGGATGGCGGTCAGCGGCGATTTCTCGGACGGTTTGAGAATCACCGAATTGCCAGTCGCCAGCGCCGGCCCGAGCTTCCAGCAGGCCATCATCAACGGGAAGTTCCACGGCACGATGGCCGCCACCACGCCGACCGCTTCGCGGGTGACCAGGCCAAGCTGGTCACGGGGCGTCGGTGCCACTTCGTCATACAGCTTGTCGATCGCCTCGGCGCTCCAGCGGATGGCGTTGGCCGCCGCGGGTACGTCGATGCTCAGCGAGTCGCTGATCGGCTTGCCCATGTCGAGGGTTTCCAGCAGCGCCAGCTCCTCGGCATTGGCCAGCAACGCGTCGGCGAAGGCGATCAGCACACGCTTGCGCTGCGCCGGGGCCTGATGGGCCCAGTCGCCACGCTCGAAACTCGCGCGGGCAGCCTTGACGGCCAGCTCGGCGTCCTCGGCCATGCAACTGGCCACGCGGGCCAGGTGACGACCGTCCACCGGGCTGACGCTGTCGAAGGTCGCGCCGCCCACGGCGTCGCGGTAGGCGCCGTCGATGAAGGCACGCGCCTCGATATCCAGACTGCGGTAGCGCTGCTCCCAGTCCTGGCGGGTAGTGATTGTCATGCCAGCTCCGTCAGACCGTGTGCAGGTACCAGTTGTATTCGAGGTCGGAAATGGTCGTCTCGAACTCGTGCATTTCCGCTTCCTTGCAGGCGACGAAGATGTCGATGTACGCCGGGGGTATGTACTTGTTCATCACTTCGCTGTCGTCGAGCTGGCGCAGGGCATCACGCAGGTTGTTAGGCAGGCTCTGCTCCAGCTGCTCGTAGGAATTGCCCTCGATCGGCTCGCCCGGCTCCAGCTGGTTGGTCAGGCCGTGGTGAATACCGGCGAGGATCGACGCCATCATCAGGTACGGGTTGGCATCGGCGCCGGCCACGCGGTGCTCGATACGGATGGCATCGCTGCTGCCGGTCGGCACGCGTACCGCCACCGTGCGGTTGTCCAGGCCCCAGCTCGGCGCGTTGGGCACGTAGAACTGCGCGCCGAAGCGGCGGTACGAGTTGACGTTCGGGCACAGGAAGGCCATCGACGCCGGCATGGTGTCGAGGATGCCGGCAATGGCGTGGCGCAGCGGGGCGTGCTGTTGCGGGTCATCGGTGGCGAAGATGTTCTGCCCGGTCTTCTTGTCGAGCAGCGAGATGTGCACGTGCAGGCCGTTGCCCGCCTGCCCCGGATAGGGCTTGGCCATGAAGGTCGAGTCCATCTCGTGGTCGTAGGCGATGTTCTTGATCAGGCGCTTGAGCAGCAGCGCGTGGTCGCAGGCCTTGATGGCGTCTTTGGTGTGGTGCAGGTTGACTTCGAACTGCGCCGGGGCGCTTTCCTTGACGATGGCGTCGGCCGGCAGGTCCTGTTCCTTGGCGGCTTCGAGCATGTCCTGCAGGCAGTCGACGTATTCGTCGAGGTCGTCGATCAGGTAGACCTGGGTAGAGATCGGGCGCTTGCCGGAGATCGGCGAGCGCGGCGGCTGCGGACGGCCGTTCACGTTCTCCTGGTCGATCAGGTAGAACTCCAGTTCGAAAGCCGCGCAGATGGTCAGGCCGAGTTCGTCGAACTTCTCCACCACCTGGCGCAGCACCTCACGGGGGTCGGCGAAGAACGGCTTGCCGTCCAGCTCGTGCATGGTCATCAGCAGTTGCGCGGTGGGGCGCTTCTGCCAGGGTTCCTTGCACAACGTGTCGGGGATCGGGTAGCAGATGCGGTCGGCGTCGCCGATGTCCAGGCCGAGACCGGTGCTTTCCACGGTGGAGCCATTGATGTCCAGGGCGAACAGCGAGGCCGGCAGGTTGATGCCTTTCTCATACACTTTGTGCAGGCTGGCGCGCTCGACACGCTTGCCACGCACGATGCCGTTCATGTCGGTGATCAGCAGATCGACGTACTGGATCTCCGGGTGATCCTTGAGGAAAGTGTTCGCCTCGTTGAGCTGGACGACACGTGGGGTTACCGAAGTCATGGAAAATCATTCCTTTTGGCTCGGCGCGCCCGCGGAAGACATCTCACGAGCCTGGCGCCTCATTATTCTGGGTAGTTGATTCTAGGGGCTATTGACGTTTCAGCACGACCGCGCCGGAGCCCGTTTTGCCGCGAGGCAAGGCACGAGCCGCGAAGTTTGGCTGGCCAAATGAGCCGGCGAGAAACGCCGCATCGCGACAAAACGGGCCCGGCCCTTCGGGTTGCGCGGGAAATCCCGCCATGCGTTGTTGGAGGACTTGAAAAGGGAATACCATTCCCTGCGTCCTCCGCCTAGCCTGGCGAGATTTCTCGCGGCAACGCGGCTTGCGCTGAAACGTCAACAGCCCCTAGACAACGCTCCGAGTATAAGTGGGCGCATACGCAACCGATACTGGCATTCAGGCAATTCATGATTGCATCGACGCACTACCAGATCAGCCATGCCGACCTCGCCCTGGTACTTGCCCTGGTGCGCGGACGCTCCCTGGCGCGGGCCGCGGAGCAGTTGCATGTCGACGTTTCCACGGTATTTCGCGCCATCCGCAAGCTGGAGGCCAGCCTGGGCGTGGCGCTGTTCGAGAAAAGCCGTCGCGGTTACATGCCGACCCAGAGCGCCCAGGCCCTGGCGGAACAGGCAGAACGTGCGGAGCAGGCTTTGGATGCGGCGCGCATCGCCCTGCAGCATGGCGAAAAAGTCATCAGCGGCACCGTGCGCCTGACCTGCACCGATGCGGTGCTGCAAAACCTGCTGCTGCCCAGCCTGGCCGAGCTGATGCCACGCTACCCGGCGCTGGCGCTGGAGCTGGCGACCACCAACACCTTCGCCAACCTTAGCCGCCGCGACGCCGACATCGCCCTGCGCCTGTCCAACGCTCCGCCCGAGCACCTGGTTGGCCGGCAACTGGGGCACACCGCCTATTACATCTGCGGCCGTCCCGAGCACCGCGAAGCATTCGTGCAGGCCCCCACTTCGGCGCCATGGATCGCCCCCGACGACTCCATGCCCGACCACATCACCGTGGCCTGGCGTCATCAGGCATACCCCAGCCTGGTGCCGCGCTACCGCTGCAGCAGCGTGTCGGCGGTGGCCACCCTGGTGCAGGCCGGCCTGGGCATCGCCGCCCTGCCCGACTTCATGGCCAGCAGCCTGACCGGGGTGGAACGCCTGAGCGATGCGCTGATCGATTGCGACACCGGTCTTTGGCTGCTGACCCGCCCGGACTGTCTGGCATTGCGCTCGGTGCAGACGCTGTTCGACGAGCTCACTCCGCTGCTGCGCGCGCGCCTTACGACACGATGAACCCACGCCGTGGGTGATCCCCATGCAGAGCGTGGGAACCATCTACCTGCCTGCACCTTCAAAAAACCACGGAGGATCAGGACAGACAGCGACAGGATTGTGCAATCGACCCGACACAGTGCTGCACTAAGCTTATTCACCCCCGCGGCCACAAGCCGCTGCTTTACACACGACAGGAATTGCCCATGACCACCATTCTCGGCTATGCCGCCCAGGACGCCAGCAAACCTCTCGCGCCCCATCGTTTCCAGCGCCGCGCCGTCGGCGCCAACGACGTGCAGATCGACATCCTCTACTGCGGCGTCTGCCACTCCGACCTGCACACCGCGCGCAACGAGTGGAAGAACACCCTCTACCCGTCCGTGCCCGGCCACGAGATCGTCGGCAAGGTCACTGCCGTCGGCAGTGACGTGACCGGCTTCAAGGTCGGCGACCTGGCTGGCGTCGGCTGCATGGTCGACAGCTGCCAGAGCTGCCCGTCCTGCTCCGAGGGGCTGGAGCAGTATTGTGAGAACGGCTTTACCGGCACCTACAACGGCCCGGTATTCGGTGGCGAAAACACCTTTGGTGGCTACTCCGACAACATCGTCGTCGACCAGAAATTCGTCCTGCGCATCCGCCACACCGACAACCTGGCAGCGGTCGCGCCGCTGCTGTGCGCGGGCATCACCACCTACTCGCCGCTGCGCCAGTGGAACGTCCAGCCCGGCCACAAGGTCGGTGTGGTCGGCCTCGGCGGCCTGGGCCACATGGGCGTGAAGATCGCCGCTGCCATGGGCGCCCATGTGGTGCTGTTCACCACCTCGCCGAACAAGCGCGAGGATGCCCTGCGCCTGGGCGCTGCCGAAGTGGTGGTATCGAAGAATGCCGACGAGATGGCCGCTCACGCCAACAGCTTCGACTTCATCCTCAACACCGTGGCCGCACCGCACAACCTGGACGCCTTCCTCGGCCTGCTCAAGCGCGATGCCACCATGACCCTGGTCGGCGCGCCGGATTCGCCGCACCCGTCGCCGGAAGTGTTCGGGCTGATCTTCAAGCGTCGCCGCCTGGCCGGCTCGCTGATCGGCGGCATCGCCGAGACCCAGGAGATGCTGGATTTCTGCGCCGAGCACGGCATCGTCTCGGATATCGAGATGATCGATATCCAGCACATCAACGAAGCCTACGAGCGCATGCTCAAGAGCGACGTGAAGTACCGCTTCGTGATCGACATGGCCTCCCTGGCCAAGGACGAGCACGCCGCTTAGCGGCCAGCCGCCACAAAACGTGCACTGGCCGCTATCGCCTGCTCGATAGCGGGCCAGTGCCGTTGATGGCGTGACAGAAATACCCCGGTCTGCGTCATGTCGAAGCGCTCGACCTGGATGAAATCCAGCGACTCGGGTGCGATCCGCAACAACCGCGGCATACCCGGTACGCGCAGCAAGGCCTTGAGCAGCCCCATGGGAACATGGTGTTGCGGCGCAGCGACCCGCAGCGTTCGTCCCAGCAGCTGAACCAGCCCGTGCAGGCTGGGTGTGCGCTCATCCAGGGCCAGCAAGGACCGCCCAGCCATCAGAGGGTCGAATGCCGCCAGGCGGATCAGCTCCACCAGAAAATCCACACTGATCAGCGGCAACCAGTGCATCGGCGAACCGGGCAAGGCGCTCAATCGCCCTGCCAGCAACTGCCGCACCAGCTCGGCAAGCGGCTGCCCGGGCAGAATATGGCCACTCTGGCTATGCCCGCAGAGCGTGGCCGGGTGCACCAGCGTCAGCTCGCCGCCCAACCGTTGCATGTCGTCCAGCACGCGGTAGTGCGCCTCCAGCTTGCTGCCTTCGTAGCCTCCCACCCGCCGGTATACGGCAGGCCAGTCGGTGTGCTCGGGATACCGACCGTCTACCCCGACACGTGCCAGTTGCGCTGCGTTGCACAGCATGTAGCCACCAACCATCAGCAGCCGCGCCCCACTGTGCACCGCTAGCCGCGCCACCTGTCGCGCGCCCTCGACATTCACCTGTCGGGCCTGCGCCATGGACAGCCCCCAGGCGAACTGTGCACCAAGATGGAAGAAGCACGCGCAACCCGCCACCTGGCGCAATGCAGCCGCATCGAGGCCCAGTCCCGGCAGCGCCAGGTCGCCGTGAATGACAGTCAGCCTGCGTGGCTTACCACCCAGTGCAGCCACACGCTCGGCAAGGCGTGGAAAATCGGCAGGACGGCGCATCAGCACCGTCACGGCATGATCATGGGCGGTCAGGGTGCTCAGCAGATGCTGGCCGATAAAACCGCTACCGCCGGTAACCAGACAGGATGTGTTCATAAGGGCTCGCTCGATCATGGGAGCGAGAGGCTAAACTATCGACCCCGCTCTACAGTCAAGAGGCAACGATGCGCATCGGCGAACTCGAACGCAGCAGTGGCGCCAGCCGCCACACCCTGCGCTACTACGAAACCCTCGGGCTGATCCAGGCCAGGCGCTTGCCCAACAATTACCGCGATTACCCCGACCACACCCTCGAGGACCTGCGGTTCATCCAGGGAGGCCAGCGCATGGGCTTTTCCCTGGAGGAAATCGGCAGCATCCTGCATGCCAGACGCCAGCAGCAGATCGACTGCGCCCAGGGGGCCTTGCTGATCGCCGCCAAACTGCAGCAGATCGAGAGCAGAATCGCCGAGCTGAATGCCATGCGAGACGACCTGCGTCAGGAGCATCAGCGCCTGCAAGCCAGTGCCGCTGCCCAGGCGGCATCAACTAGAACCTCGGGTTAGCCCCCATGGTCACACACAAACGCCCCATCAACTCGAGGAGCATTCGATGTCCAAACGCACTCTCGGTCAGTCCGGCCTGCAGGTTTCGCCCATCGCCTTCGGTGGCAACGTATTCGGCTGGACGCTGGACGAAGCGCAGTCCTTCGCCATGCTCGACGCCATCGTCGACAACGGCCTGGACTTCATCGACACCGCCGACATGTACTCGGCCTGGGCCCCAGGCCACCAGGGCGGCGAGTCGGAAAGCATCATCGGCAAATGGTTGAAACGCAGCGGCCAGCGCGAACGCATCGTGCTGGCGACCAAGGTCGGCATGGAAATGGGCCACGGCGGCAAAGGCCTCAAGGCGGACTACATCCAGAAAGCCGTGGAGGACTCGCTCAAACGCCTGCAGACCGACTACATCGACCTGTATCAGGCCCATCAGGACGATGCCGACACGCCCCTGGAAGAAACCCTGGGCGCCTTCTCCCGGCTGATCGAGCAAGGCAAGGTGCGGGTCATCGGCGCCTCCAACTACAGCGGCGAGCGCCTGCGCGAAGCCCATCGGGTGGCGCAGCGCCTGGGCGTGCCGAGCTACCAGAGCCTGCAGCCGCACTACAACCTGCACGCACGCAAGGCCTACGAAGAAGAGCTGGAGCCGGTGGTGCAGGAACTCGGCATCGGGGTGATCAGCTACTTTTCCCTGGCCAGCGGCTTTCTCACCGGCAAGTACCGCACCCGCGACGATATCGCCGGCGCCCGCGCCGAGATGGTCAAGGGCTACATGGATGAACGCGGCGTCACCATCCTCTCCGCGCTCGATGAGGTCGCCGCAGCCCGTGACGCGACGCCGGCCCAGGTCGCCCTGGCCTGGCTGATCGCCCGCCCGAGCATTACCGCGCCCATCGCCAGTGCCACGTCGAGCAGGCAACTGGCCGATCTGCTTGCCGCCACCCGCCTGCACTTGAGCGACGACGAAGTGACCATGCTCAACCAGGCCAGCGCGTACTGAGGCAATAAAGTAAACGCGCCGTTGCCGTAGGACGGCGAGCGAAGCGATACCCATCAAGGGCTACTTGCAACGCCCGATGGGTATCGTCGCTTCGCTCCTCGACCTACGCGGCCCGACCCATCCTGCGGATGGTCGATTCGAGCCGCTTTTGACGATCGTTCCCACGCTCTGCGCGGGAGCCATTTTCCGGGCGTTGCGCGCTACCTTCCTGATTCAGCGAAACTCGAACGGGTCGGCATCCTGGTGCGCGGGAAAACGCTCGCGATAGGCCGCCAATGCGGCACCCTCCAGGCGCTGGTGGAACACACCGGCCTTGTCGTGGGCATCGAGCAGGCTGTCGCCCTGGAAGTCCAGCACCTGGGAGTCGCCGCTGTAGGGGTGATTCTTGCCGTCCACCCCGATGCGGTTCACCGCGGCCACGTAGCACAGGTTCTCGATCGCCCGGGCCGGCAGTAGCCGGTTCCAGTGCGAGCGCCGCGCCGCGGGCCAGTTGGCGGTGTAGAGCAGCAGATCGGTGCCCCGGGGATCACGGCTCCAGACCGGGAAACGCAGGTCGTAGCAGATCAGTGGCCGCACTCGCCAGCCCTTGACCTCGAACACCACCTGGCGGTCACCGGCCGCATAGTGCTGGTGTTCCCCGGCCATGCGAAACAGGTGGCGCTTGTCGTAATGCGCCAGCGAACCATCGGGTCGCGCCCACAGCAGGCGGTTGCGATAGCTGCCATCGGCTGCCTGGATGATCAGGCTGCCAGTGATCACCGCGCCGACCCGCTGTGCCTGCGCGCTGAGCCAGCGGCTGGTGGGGCCGTCTTCCGGTTCGGCCAGCTCGGCCGACTGCATGGAAAAACCGGTGCTGAACATCTCCGGCAGTATCACCAGATCGGCGCCTGCGGCCTGCTGCAGCTGCGTCTCGAAGTGGGCGCGATTGGCCGCGGGATCGTGCCAGGCGAGGTCGCTTTGGATCAGCGCCAGTTCGAGGTTGTCTTGCTTGCTCATCAATAGCCCTCTGGAGTGATCTCGCATGCTATGTGGTGGACAACGTTTCGCGGTTGTCCACCCTACACGGCGCGCAGTTTTTCCGCTGCTTGGCGCAAGGTCTCTTCACGCTTGGCGAAACAGAAACGCACCAGGCGCTGCGCCGGATCTGGCGTCTGGCAGAACACCGACACGGGGATCGCCGCCACGCCGTGCTCACGGGTCAGCCAGTGGGCCATGGCCACGTCGTCCAGGTCAGGGCGGATCGCCGAATAGTCGGCCAGTTGGAAATAGGTGCCCGGCGTGCGACTGAAGGTGAAGCGCGAGCCCCCCAGCAGGTCGCAGAACAGATCGCGCTTGGCCTGGTAGAAGCCGGGGAGCGCGTCCACGTGCTCGGGGCAGGCGGCCATGAAGTCCGCCAGCGCCCACTGCAGCGGGGTCACGCCGCAGAAACTGACGTATTGATGAACCTTGCGCAGCTCGGCGCTCAGCGCGGGTGGCGCCACCACGTAACCGGTCTTCCAGCCGGTGACGTGATAGGTCTTGCCGAACGAGCTGACCACCAAGGCGCGGGCATAGAGTTCGTCATGGCTCAGCACACTGGCGTGCTGGCGACCATCGAACACCAGGTGCTCGTAGACTTCGTCGCTGATCAGATAGATGTCACGGTCGCGGATCAACGCGGCCAGGCGATCCAGCTCTTCACGGCTGATCAGCGCACCGCTGGGGTTGTGCGGCGTATTGAGGATGATCAGCCGGGTACGCGGGCTCAGCGCCGCTTCCAGCCGTTGCCAGTCGATGGCGAAATCGCCGTTGGCCAGCGGCACGTGCACGCAGCGGCCGCCGGCCAGGGTGACGCCCGGGTCGTAACTGTCGTAGCTCGGGTCGAAGACGATCACCTCGTCGCCGGGGTGAATCAGCGCCTGGATCGCCGAAAAGATCGCCTGGGTCGCGCCGGGCGTGACGGTCACCTCGCTGTCCACATCGACCCGGCGGCCATACAGGCGCTCGACCTTCACGGCGATCTGCTCGCGCAGCGCCGGCAGGCCGGTCATCGGCGCGTACTGATTGTGACCGGCAGCGATGTGCCGGCTGACGGCCTCGCGCAGCGCCTCGGGGCCATCGTAGTCGGGAAAGCCCTGGGACAGGTTGATGGCGCCGGTCTGGGCGGCGAGCTGGGACATGGTGGTGAAGATGGTGGTGCCGATCGACGGCAACTTGCTGGCGAACATCGACGCATCCTGGGCAATGGGGCAGACGCCGAGGATAGCCGATGGCGTGAAGCCCACGCACCCGGTAATAATCGCCGGCCAAGCGATGAGAAGCCCATGAACGTCGAAGACCTGCGCCTGTTCGTCACCACCCTGGACACCGGTAGTTTCACCGCGGCCGCCGATGCCCTGGGAGTCACCAAGCAATACGTCAGCCGACGTGTCGCCGCGCTCGAGGCGTTGCTCGGCGTGCGCCTGCTCAACCGCACCACGCGGCGCCTGCAGGCCACCGAGCTGGGCCTGCTGCTGCACGACAAGGCCACCACCATCCTGGCCGACCTGCGCGATGCCCAGGAGCTGGTATCGGCCCAGGGCACCTCGCTGCGCGGCACCCTGCGGGTCAGCGCGCCGATGACCTTCGCCACCCTGCACCTGAGCCACCTGGTGCCGCTGTTCATGCAGCAGCACCCGCACATCAACCTGCAAATCGACCTCGATGACCGCGCCGTCGACCTGCTCGCCGACGGCTACGACATGTCGATCCGCATCGGCACCCTGGAGGACTCCAGCCTGATCGCCAAGCGCCTGACCGCCATGCAGACCATTCTTTGCGCCAGCCCGGCCTATCTCGACGAGCACGGTACCCCGCAACACCTCGATGATCTGCAGCGGCATGCGTGCCTGCTCTACGGCCATGGCCAGCAGGTCGAATGGCGCCTGCGCGATCAGGGCAAGGCCCGCAACCTGAGCATGCGTGGCCAGTTGCGCGCCAACAACGGCGAACTGATCCGCGATGCGGCCATCGCCGGCATGGGCATCGCCTACCTGCCCACCTTCATCATCGGTCAGGCGCTGGAAGGTGGCGCGCTGGTGCCGATACTCGACGGGCACTGGCCGGCTCCAGCGGCGGTCTACGCGGTGTATCCGCGGCACCGGCAATCCGCCCGGGCGGTGCAGGTGTTCTCGGATTTCATCAAGGAACAGGTTCAGCACATGGGCAGCTGACCCCTGAAGCAATAGTCAACCTAGAGAAGACAATAAGTCCATTTACAGCCAGTTAATCACTCCATGGATAGTCAGTAGACTGTCTCTCATGCCGCCTCGGGCAGCGACCATAGACAGGAGGATTGATCATGCTGGCTATCCGTAAATCCACCGAACGCGGCCATGCCAACCATGGCTGGCTCGACTCCTTCCACACTTTCTCGTTCGCCAGTTACGACGACCCGAACGAACGGGGCTTCTCCGACCTGCGGGTCATCAACGACGACACCGTGGCCGCCGGCCAGGGCTTCGGCGAGCATCCGCACCGCAACATGGAGATCGTCTCCTATGTGCTGCAAGGTGCTCTCGAGCACAAGGACAGCCTGGGCACCGGCTCGGTGATCCGCCCTGGCGACGTGCAACTGATGAGTGCCGGCAGCGGTGTCTCGCACAGCGAGTTCAACCACTCGCCCCGCGACGCGGTGCACTTCCTGCAGATCTGGATAGTGCCGAGCGAGCGTCAGGCCGAGCCGCGCTACCAGCAGGAGCACTTCAGCGAGGCGCAGAAGCGCGGCCGCCTGCAGTTGATCATCTCGCCGGACGGCGCCGATGGTTCGCTCACCATCCGCCAGCATGCCCGGGTGTATGCCGGGTTGTTCGACGGCGCCGAGCAGGCTCGACTGCAGCTCGATGACAACCGCCATGCCTACCTTCACGTCGCTCGCGGCAGCGTCGAGCTGAACGGCCAGCCCCTGCAGGCGGGCGACGGCGTACGGCTGCGCGGGGAGCGGGAGATCCACCTGGGCAACGGCGAGCAGGCCGAAGTGCTGGTGTTCGACCTGCGTCCCAACGAACTGCCGTCGCTGTACTGATACGCATCGGTAGCCCGGTGTTGAGCGCAGCGATACCCGGGGAGCGGGCTTTCCTGGGTATCGCTGCGCTCGACCACAGGCTACGGTCTCGGAGTCTATTGGCTGGATTGCTGGGACACATCTAGGCGCTCCCATGCCGCTGCCTTAGAATGAGCATCCGCCGCCTGCCGGCCATCTGATCCGTCGGAAACACCATGCGCTGGTTGCTCGCCCTGCTCTGCTTCACCTTCTCTCTCGCGAGTCATGCCGCCACTGCGCCCGCCTCGACGACGGCGACCGTCGACAAGATCCTGGTGGAGAAGTCCCAGCGTAGGCTGCACCTGATCGGCCAGGGTGAGACCCTCAAGTCCTATCGCATTTCCCTGGGCAAGCAGCCGCTCGGCGCCAAACAACGCGAAGGCGACCTGCGCACGCCGGAAGGCTTCTACTGGATCGACTGGCGCCGCAAGAGCGAGAACTACCAGCTGTCCCTGCACATTTCCTACCCCAACGCCCGCGATCAGGCCCAGGCGAAAGCCACCGGCGTGAAGCCCGGCAGCATGATCATGATCCACGGCACACCGCTGGACGACGAATACCCCGAGTGGTTCTTCCATACCCTGGACTGGACCGAAGGCTGCATCGCCATGAAGAACGCCGACATGCGCGAGGTCTGGGGTCTGGTGAAGGACGGCACGCTGATCGAGATTCGCCCCTGAGAACCTATCCAAAGTCTGCTGCGCGTCGGCCCTGCTGCGTAAAAAACAGGCTCGGACTGCTCATTTACAACGCGTAAACTCCGCGTCCTCGCCTGTTTTTGCCTTGCATGGCTCTAGCTCGCGAGACGTTGAAAAGGCTCTTGGGCGAGGCGCTTACCAACGGATACTGCGCGCCACCTCGGTGACGCCCGGCGCCAGCCATTGCGCACTGACCAGCACCGGGCGCAGTGCCGCGCCAGGCTCGACTCGCCCCGTCAACCTGGCCTGCCTGGCGAGCAGATCGGCCGCCAACTCGGCATGATGCTGCCCAGCCAGGCTCAACTGCCCGGCCAGCTTCCAGCCAGCGCGGCAATCGAGCGCCAGGCGCGCCTGCCCCAGGTCCAGTTGCCAGGGCGCCAGCAGCGCCAGCCCATCGGCCTGTAAATGCCCGTCGGCCGACAGGCAGCGTGCGCCGCTGCCCGTCAGTTCGATCATGCCCTGCCACTGTCCCGCCAGGCGATAACCGGTGGCCAGGGTGTGGGGATCGCTGGCGGGTTGCAACGAGGCATGCCAGCGCCAGGGCCAGCCGGAAACCTGCAACTGCCAGCGCTGCCCCTGATAACCGGCACTCCCTTGCGCCATCAGCCGCCAGGGTTGCCAATCCCAGCGCAACGGGCCGAGATCGCCCAGGCGCTCGGCCTGCCCCTGCCAGATACTGCCGCTGATGCCTGCCAGCGGCACGGGCAGCGGCGCCAACAGCCAGCGGGCGGGCAACTCGACCAGCAGCGTCAGGGCGAAGACCAGCAGCCCCCACAGCCAAGCGCGCCGCGTCATCGCTGCAGCGCCAGTTCGAAGTGCAGCGCCGAGTCGTCACGCCGCAGCCCCCAGCGCAACGGTCGTGCGCCCTCTCGCTGCAACTGCTGGAGCCAGTCCTGTAGCACGCGCTCATCCTTCAACCGCCCGCGCACCAGCCACTCTTCACTGCCAGGCTCCAGCGTTTCGATGCTGATTTCACGGGCCTTGGCAGCCTGCTGCAGGTCATCGGCGGTCAGTGCCCTGGCGGCTCGCAGGGCCAGGGCCGACTGGGCCAGCGCCTGCCATTGGCCAAACGTCTGCCAGCGCTGCTGGCTTTCACGCCAGGCCAGCAGTCCCAGCAATACGGCGATGATCGCCACCGCCAGTATTCGTACGCCGCGGGCTTCGAGATTCAGCCTCATGATGCGGCTCCCAGGTCGAAGGTCAGGTTGAGTTCGTCGCTTGCCTGGGTCACCTGCACTGTCACGCCGATGGCGCTGGCCATCGCTTGCCAGGGTGCATCGTCGACGACCTCATGCCCCTGCAGACGCAGCGTCCAGCGCTGACCATCGAACTGGGCAGCGCTCAGTTGCCACCCCCCGTTGGCGCGCAGCCAACCATCGAGTTCGCTCTGCAGGTGTTGCAGTTGCCGCAAGCGAAGCTGTCGCTCGTCCGCCTCCAGGCGCCGCTGCTTCAGCCGCTGCGCAGCCTCGCGCACGGACGCGACCGGCCCGACCAGCTCTTCCACCTGGGCGCGATAGACACCCTGCTGCCGCCACTGCTGGCTGGACCACAGCCCCCCCCAGAGCACGGCCAGGGCCAGGCAGGCAGCCGGCAGGCGCCAGAGGCCAGGGCTCATCTGGCGGATCTGGCGTTTGCCCCGGCGCCGTTCGAACAGGCTGGGCAGGCCATCCAGCGCGGCGAAGCGCTCGGGCCAATCGCCCTCGACCGTATGCATCTCGAGCTCGCGCCAAACACCGGCAGGCGTTGCCGCCTGAAGCGCGACAGGCCAGGCCAGCCAGTGCTGGCGTGCCTCGGCACTGCGACCGACGAACAGGCTCGCGCCCGCGTCCTGTCGCCAGCACCATGCCGAGCCTGGAGCCGGCAACGGTAATAGCTGGAACTGCGCCCAGCAACGCTGCACATCGAGTTGCCACTCGGCGCACTGGGCCAGCCAGCCATCCAACAGCGCCTGTTCGACGCAGACCAGGCGCATGGAGCCGGGCTCGCGGGCCAGGCAGCCACAGGCCAGATCCTGGGCACTCTGCAGCAGGCGATCCTCGAGCAACAACGGCCACTCGTGACGCTTCAGCCCAGGCGGCGCGGGCACCTGAAAGTGGCTGCACAGCTCACCCGGCAGCAGCAACGCCACCCGTGCGCCCGTGATCGTCGGCGGCGCACCACAACCTGACGCCTGCACGCGCCCCTGCTCTACCCGCGCCCATTGCCAGGCCTGGGCATCCGCGCCCGGGCGCAACAACAGCCAGGGCCGTGCCGCGCGGCGGCGCCAACGCTCAGGCTTCATGAACGGCCCCACGGCAGGGCGAACGTACAGACATAGGGTGCTCCATCCCGCTGAAAAGTCAGGCGCACGCCCCTGTCGGGTCGCAACCTGTCCGTCGATGGCCAGGCCAGCCAGCGGCTGTCCTGACGAAAGGTAAAACTCACCGATTCCACTCGATCCAGCTGCTCGCGCAGTGCCCAGACCGGTGCGGCTGCGGCGTACAGATCGCTGGAGGTGTGCAGCAGCAGACGCTGGCTGCGGCGGTCGTAATCGAGACGCTGACGCTGCAGACGGGCACCGCCTTCGGCGCTCGGCCAGGCACCCAGCGCCACCCATTGCAGTTGCAGCTCGTCCGGCCGCCAGTCCAGCCAGTTCAAGGCCAGCGGTAACCGCCGCTCATGCAGTTGACGCAGCACGGTGCTATCGAAACGACGCTCCAGCGCCAGGCAGAAATCCAGCACCGGCATCCCCGCAGAGCCCTGCGAAAGGCGTTCGCGAACGTTGATCCAGCCATTGACCAGGGCGGCCAGCAGCACGCCGAGCAAGGCCGTCAGTGCCAGGGCGACCAGCAGTTCCACCAGGGTCAAGCCGCGCTGCCCGCCCCTCACGGGCGCACCAGAAACAGCTGGTACGAGCCCAGCGACTCGCGGCGATCGCCATCGGCGAACAGGCTCAGCTCGGCACGCCGCAGGTCCCGTACACCGGTGCCCTGCATCTGCAGTTGCCAGTGACAGTTCTCATGGCCCTGGGCGAGAACACCAGCGAGGCCGTTCTGCGCAGGCCAGAGCTGCTCGACCGCGAAGCGTGCCTCCAGCTCGCGGGCACACAGCGCGCCGAGTTGATGCTGCTGAACGCTTTGCTGCACGGCCAGGCGCTGGCGCAGCACCTGGCTGGTCATGACCGCCAGCATGGCGGCGATACCCAGGGCGACCGTCACTTCGAGCAGGGTGAAACCCCGTTGGCGCGTCATGGCGCGGACGTCCGCTGCAAACGACCGGCGCTGTCCCACTGCCACCGTTCGCCTCCATCGGGCCAATGCCAGCGCAGTGCCTGCGCACGACCGACCCCGTTTGGCGTGAAGACCAGACGCGGCTCACCGGCAGCCGGCCAGTCAGGTCGCAACATTGCCGGCCACTCCCCCAGCGCGACCGCCTCGATCTGCCAGCGCAGTTGATCGTTGTCGCGTACCTGGCGCACGAACTCCGGGCGCTGGCCATTCCAGCGCAGGCCATGAATCTGCCCGGCGTGCAGCGCGACTGCGGCCTGGGCGCGGCTGGCCGCGGCAAGGCGTTCCAGCGCCTGCTGCGCCGGCGCCTGACCGCTGTCGAGCCAGGCCACGCTGAGGCTGGTCAGCAAGCCGGCGATGAACAGCACGACCAGCAGCTCCAGCAGGCTGAAACCGCGCTGCCTGGACACCTACCAGAGCTCCCGGCCATGCAGGGTGGACGACGCTTTACCCGTCCACCGCTCACGATCGCAATGGTGGACAAAAGGAGCGTTGTCCACCCTACGTACCGGTTCATCCACAATGGCAGCAACCACGTAGGGTGGACGACGCTTCACCCGTCCACCGCTCACGATGGCAACGGTGGACAAAAACGGCGTTGTCGATCCTGCGTAAGGGCCTTCCACCCCGCTGTCATTCCGGTTCATGGCAACGTCTCAAAGCGCCCAGTTGCCCAGGTCGGCATCGATGCCCTCGCCGCCCGCGATGCCATCGGCGCCCAACGAATAGACATCGACCCGACCATGCTCGCCTGGGCTACGGTACTGGTAGGCGTTGCCCCACGGGTCCTGCGGCAAGCGGCGGATGTAACCATCGGCGCGCCAGGCGCGCGGCAGCGGCTCGACGGTGGGTTTGATCACCAGGGCCGACAGCCCCTGCTCGTTACTGGGGAAGCGCAGGTTGTCGAGGCGGTACATGTCCAGGGCCTGTTCGAAGGTCGACAGGTCGGCCATCACCTTCTGCTTCATGGCCTTGTCCTGGCTACCCAGCACGCTGGGCGCAACCACGGCGATCAACAGCCCCATGATGAAGATCACCACCATGATTTCCATCAGGGTGAAGCCCCGTTGAGTGAAACGATTGCTGCGCATGATGGCTCTCCTTTTCAAAGTGTCAGGCCCTGATTGAGCTGCATGATCGGCAGCAGCACGGCCATTACGATGAACAGCACCACGCCGCCCATCAGCAGAATCATCAGGGGTTCGAATAGCGCCATGGCGGTGTCCACCTGGCGGGCGAAGCCACGCTCCTGGTTGTCCGCCACGCGTTCGAGCATGTCCGGCAGGGTGCCGCTGGCTTCGCCACTGGCGACCATGTTCAGCAGCAACGGTGGAAAATGGCCGCTGGCCTCCAGGGCGCGGTGCAGGCTGACGCCGCCCTTCACCTCGCTGCCGACCCGCTCCAGGGCCAGGCGGATGCGCCGGTTGTTGACCGTGGCGGTCGCCACTTGCAGGGCTTCGAGCAAGGGCACGCCACTGCCGGCGAGGATCGCCAGGCTGCGCGACAGCCGGGCGCTCTCCAGCACCTGCAGGAGCACGCCGACCTGGGGCAAACGCAGCAGCAGATCATCGCGACGCAGGCACCAGTGCGGCTTGCGCAGCAGCAGCTTGCCGACCAACGCCGCCAGCAGTGCCGCGCCCAGCAGCCAGGGGCCGAGCAGCACCAGCGTATTGCTGATGCCGATCAGCAACGTGGTGATCCACGGCAGGCTCTGCCCGGCATGGGCGAACTGTTCGGTGAGCTTGGGCACCACGAAGGTCATCAGGCCGATCACCACGGCCAGGGAAACGCCCATCAGCACGGCCGGATAGATCAGCGCGGTACGGGCCTTGTGCTGTTGCCGCTGGACCTGTTCCAGGTGCTCGGCCAGGCGTTCGAGCACCTGGGCCAGGCGACCGGAGCGCTCGCCCGCCTCGACCAGCGCGCAATACAGCGTCGAGAACACCCCGCCCTGACGCGCCAGGCTGCGGGCCAGGCCAACGCCCTCGGCGAGGGAGCCGCGCACCGCCACCAGCAGGCTGCGCAGCGCTGGCTGGACCAGCTGCCGCTCCAGAGTACCCAGTGCGTCGACCAGCGCAATGCCTGCGCCGGTGAGGGTCGCCAGTTGCCGGGTCAGCTCGCACAGTTGCGCACGGCTGACCCGCTGGCGGCGCGGCTGCCGGCTTTGCGGGTCGTGACGATGCAACTCGCGGGCGAACAAGCCGCTCTCGCGCAGCAACTGCCGGGCGTGGCGCTCGCTGTCCGCCTGCAGACTGGCCTTGTGCGGTTTGCCGGCCAGGTCGACGGCCTGATAGCGATAGGTCGGCATACTCAGCCCTGCACCGCACGCAGCACTTCGGCGAGGCTGGTGTCGCCGCGTGCCAGGCAGTCGCAGGCCATGGCCGACAGGCTCTGCCGACGATCCTCGAGGTAGGCCTGCATGCTCACCTCGCTGGCGCCGCTGTACAGCAGCGCGATCAGCCCGGCATCCAGCTCGATGAATTCGTAGAGCCCCAGGCGGCCCTGATAACCGCAACCCTGGCACTCTTCGCAGCCGACCGGATGAAAGCTGTATTCGAGGCCGACCAGCTCCGGCATCAACTGCCGTTCGGCGGCCTGCAGGGGTCGACGTTCGGCACAGCCGCACAGGCGACGCACCAGGCGCTGGGCGAGCACGCCACGCAGGCAGGAAGCGATCAGGAAGGGCTCGATGCCCATGTCGCGCAGCCGCGTCACGGCACCCACTGCACTGTTGGTATGCAGGGTCGACAACACCAGATGCCCGGTGAGACTGGCCTGCACGGCAATCTGCGCGGTTTCCCGATCACGGATTTCGCCAAGCATGATCACGTCCGGGTCCTGGCGCAGGATCGCCCGCAAGCCACTGGCGAAGGTCAGCCCGGCACGCGGGTTGATGGCGGTCTGGCCGATACCGGTGATGGCGTATTCCACCGGGTCTTCGACGGTGAGAATGTTGCGGCTGCCGTCATTCAGGCTGTTGAGGCTGGCGTACAGCGTGGTGGTCTTGCCCGAGCCAGTTGGCCCGGTGCTCAGCACGATGCCATTGGGGCGGCCCAGGCAGGCACGCAGTCCCTGCTCCACGGCTGGCGGCATACCAAGATTGGGCAGCGCCAGCAGGCTGGCCTGCTTGTCGAGCACGCGCATCACCACCCGCTCGCCATGAATGCCCGGCAGCGTGGAAACCCGCACGTCGACCTCGCGGCCGGCGGCCCGCAGGGTGATGCGGCCGTCCTGGGGCTGGCGTTTTTCGGCGATGTCCAGGCGTGCCATGACCTTGATCCGCGACACCAGCATGGCCGACAGCGCCCGTGGCGGGCGCAGCACCTCGCGCAGGTGACCGTCGATGCGCAGGCGTACCACCAGGCTCTGCTCGAAGGTCTCGATATGGATATCCGAAGCCTGCAACTGCAGCGCCTGGGCGAACAGACCATTGATCAGGCGGATCACCGGCGCCTCGTCGTCGCTCTCCAGTAGATCCTCGATGCGCGGCATGTCGTCTATCAGGCTGGCGAGATCGACCTGTTCGCCAATGCCCTCGATCAGCGCCGCATTCGCCCCCTCGCCGGCCTGGTACAGCTGGCCCAGGCGTTGCTCGAACTCGGCCCGCGGCAAGCGACACACCGCGCCGGGCGCACCCTCGACACGCAGCAATTCCTGCAACTGGTCGCTGTCGGCGTCATCGCACAGCCACAGGCTCCAGCTACCCTCGCTGGGCACCCAGGCCAGGCCGGCCTGACGGGCCAGGCGATAGGGCAACAGGCTCATTACCAGGCGCCCCCATCGAGGCGTGCGCGGCTTGCCGGGAAGAGCTGCTGCAGCCGGGCATCGCCGTCCAGCGCGGGTAGTTTGAGCGCCGTCTCGCGCTGCAGATTCTGGTATTTCTCGGCACTGAAACCGGCGATGCTCGGCCCGTCACGCAGGATGCGCGGACGAATGAAGACCATCAGGTTCTGTTTGACGCCGCTCTTGCCGGAGGAACGAAACAGCCGGCCGAGCCCGGGAATGTCACCGAGCAGCGGCACCTTCTGATCCGTATTGCTGATTTCGTCGCTGATCAGCCCGCCGAGGATGATCAGGCCGTTGTCCTCGACCATCACCTTGGTCTTGATCTCGCGCTTGTTGGTGATCACATCGCTGGCCGAGGCGTAGTCGGCGATCGACGACACTTCCTGAACGATATCCAGGCGCACGCTGTTGTCGATATTGATCTGCGGCTTGATGCGCAGCTTCACACCGACTTCACGGCGCTCGATGGTCTGGTACGGGTTGCTGTTGTTCTGGGTCACCGAGCCAGTGACGAAAGGCACTTCCTGGCCAACCAGAATCGACGCCTCGGCGTTGTCCAGGGTCAGCAGGGTCGGCGTGGACAGCAGGTTGAAGCCGCTCTTGCTCTTCAGCGCATTGAGCAGCACGGCGAAATTGAACCCGCCACCGAAATGGCCGATGCCGGCGGTCGCGCCGTTGACACCGGAAAGCAGCTCACCGAGGGCGGCGTTGTCGCCACTGGCCGCCGCACCGGCGATACCCGCGATGTTCGCGCCGCCCGCGCTGAAGTTGACCACCCCGGCGCCAAGTTTCTCGTCGGCGAACAGCCACTGCACGCCCAGCTCTTCGGCACGGGAATCGGAGACCTCGGCGATGATCGCCTCGACCACCACCTGGGCACGGCGGATGTCCAGTTGTTCGACGATGGAGCGGTAGGCTGCCAGCTCGCTGTCCGGGCCGACCATCACCACTGCGTTGCTGCCCTCCTCGTACTCCAGGCGCACACCCGAATCACTGATCGGCAGGCGCGCAGCCTGGACGCCCTCCGTGCCCTCGCCGGGGACCTGGGGGGCCTCCTGACTGAGACCGCGCAACACCTTCACCACCTCAGCGGCGTTGGCATGGCGCAGGTAGATCACCTGGGTATTGGAGCTGCGCAGCTCGCCACCCGGCCGATCCAGTTGTGTCAGCAGGGCACGCACCCGCTCACGGCTGGCCGCACTGCCACGTACCAGCAAGGCGTTGCTGCGCGGATCGGCGATCACCTGGGCGCTGTCGCCGCCCTTCTCGCTGGCCAGCAGGCGAGTGATCAGCACACTGGTGTCGGCAGCGCTGGCATGCTGCAGGGGCATCACCTGCAACGGCTCGTCACTGACCTGATCGAGCTCGGCCAGCAGGCGATCGATACGTTCCAGATTGCTGCGCCAATCGGTGACCACCAGCAGGTTGGCGGCGGGATACGGCGTGATGACGCCCACCCGTGGGTCGATCAGCGGCTTGAGGATGCCGAGCAGTTGTTCGCTGGCGGCGTTGCGTACGCTGAATACCCGGGTGGCGATACCGTCGCCGCCGGCCTGCTGTGCGCCGCTGGGGTCCACGGGCACCGGTTCCAGGCGCGCCGCCTGATCGGGGAGAATCTTCACGCTGCCGTTGGGCAGATTGACCGCGGCAAAACCCTGGGCACGCAGTTGCGCGAGAAAGATGTCGTAGATCGCTTCGCTGTCATGGCGCTCGACCGTGCGCACGGTGACCTTGCCCTTGACCCGCGGGTCGACGATAAAGGTCGTGCCGGTGATCTGCGACACGCTGTCGATGAACTCGCCGAGTTCGGTGTCGACGAAATTCACCTCGTACAGCGGCGACTCGGCGACCGGCAGGTCCAGCCCTTCAGCCAGAGTCTGGGTCGATCCCAGGGCCAGCAGAGCGGCCAGGCAGTAGCGAACGATCATCTCTTATCCTTGCCGCTTGAAGCCGGTCACGGCAGGCCGTGGCGGCCAGGGCAGGCGCTCGCGCCGCCCCTGGTTATCGAAAATCAGCCCGGTTTCGTCTATGTCCTGCAGCACGATGCCGGGTGCCAGGCGTTGCCCACGGCTGACGCTGCGCACCTGCTGGCCGTAGCGCAGCACCACCACGGTGGCGCTCAGCGGCACCGCACGCAGCCCGCCCAGGTACTGCACCGGCAGACGGGTCAGCGGCAGTGCGCCGCCGTCGGCATTCAGTTGCCAGTGGCCCACCAGCAGGCCAGGGGGCGCTGCCACATCGACGGCAGCGGCACGGGCCGGTTGCGGTTCACGGCTGAGCTGCAATACGCACTGCGCCGCCAGCCAGGCGCCGAGGGTCAGCCACAGGCCGCTCCACAGTCGCTGTGCGCTGATCAACTGACGCCTCTGGGATGCCAGCCGGGATGGCCCTGCACGTAGCGCACGCTGGGCAGATGCAGAGCAGGTAGCTGCCAGTCGCCTGGCTGCCTGGCCAGCCAGGCCTCCACACGCTGCCAGAGGGGTTCGCCTGGGCTGGCGTCATCGGTCAGTGACACGCTGCGGCACAGGCCGTCGAGTGGAGCCAGACCGGAAACCCGCTTGCCGGTCGGGCTGTAGTTGACCTGCCAGGCCTGCCCCTGCCAGCGCGGCAGATCCTGGCTGTTGTCGAGTAACAGGGGATCACCGAACAGTTGATCGGCTGCGTTTTCCAGCACGCCTTCGAGAGGCTTTACCGGCGCCTCCACGACGGGGGCCGGATAGCCGCCCGTCAGGCTGATCAGGTGTTCTCGGGTAATCGCCTGGCCAGCGGCTACCGGGCTGTCGTAACGCAGGCCAGGCAGCAGCACCTGCATCTGGCCGTCATCGGACAGCGCCTGATGCAGCAGGCGGTCCCAGCTGCCGCCCCGCGTATCGCGACGCCAAAGCGCCTGCGGCGCCTTGGCCAGTGGCTGATCGAGCCAGGCGGCGTGAGGCGCTCGCTGGCCCTGCAGCTGCGTCCGCAAGCGCGCCGCATGCGCCTGGCCTGCCGGGGACAGCAGATGTTCGAACGCCGGATGAAAGCGCGCGACGAAGGTCCATTGTCCCGCCTGCCGCTGGCAACCGATATGAAAGGCACCGCTGGCCCGGCAGCCGCCCAGTACCACCGGCACCCGTCTGCCGCTGCTCTGCAGCACCTCGATCGGCGCCGGCCAGAAGTCCTGACCACGGGCACACAACAGCAGATCGGCATCGCTCAGGCGTTCGGCCAGCCACAGGCCGGGACCGGTCCCCACATCGGCCAGGGCGATGACCAGATCGGCCTGGGCACGTGCCTCCTTGAAGGCTGGCAGCAGCGATTGGTACCACTGTCTCAGTGTGGCGTTCTGATCCCCGGCATAAGGGTCGGTAATCCCCACTACCGCGATCCGCACCCCGGCGCGCCGGATGAGGGTGAAAGGTTCGCTACCCAGCGCCTGGGCGTCTGCAAGGCCGGCACCGACGACGGGCCGAGCGAAATGCCGATAAAGGCCGGCACAGCGTTGTGGCCACAGTACGCGCTCATCGCTGCTGACCCGCACCTCGCTGCCCAGCAGCTGGCTACCCTGCGCGCCACTCTCTCCCTGGGTCAGATAGGCCAGCCCACTGCCGTTCCAGCCCTGGCCATTCTCCAGGGTCAGGCAGCGCTCGGCGCCATGGCGCTGGCGCAGCTCTTCCAGCAACGCACCCAGTACGGCATAACCACCAGTACTGACGCCTTCGGCCAGGCGCGCATCGAGCAGCGGATTGAGTTCGCTACGGGCCTGGTGGGCATTGCTGCCACTGAGCCAGGGCGCTCGCCCGAGGTGGGAAACCGGCCCCAGTCGAGTGGCCGGCACCACCGGTTGACCCGGCTGGCGGGCATCCAGGGTATCGGCGAAATACAGCAATTGCAGTTCGGATTGCCCATCCTGCCGCGGGCTTGCGAAGCCCGAGCAGGCGCTGAGCATCGGGGCCATTGCACCGATGCCCATCCAGCTCATCACTTCACGTCTGCCGATGTCTGTCATCGCCCCGCTCGCCTCATCTTTATGCATTGTCGGGGCGGGATACTGGGCAGCTTATGTGACAGTTTAATGGCGGTTATTCGACAGCCACACCTCGGTATTCAATCAAAAAAATCAGATAAATCAGATAAATCAGAAAGGTAGCGTCACAAAGCTTTCAATAGCCGTTAACAGAACTGCCAGAAAATCATCACATTCGGTCTCTAAAGTCCCGGTTTCCTCAAGCCGCTTCAACAGAAAAAGGACATGACCTGATGAGTCGAGATACCGGCGATAACCTGGACCGCAACCCCAGTGGCAACCTGCCGATGGCATCGGTTCTGGATGCCTACCTGAGCCGCCGTAGCGTGATGCGCGGTGGCCTGGGCGCCGCGATCGCCATGATCGCCGGCACCGGCCTCACCGGCTGTTTCGACAGCGACGGTTCCAGCGACGACGGCCCCTCCACCGAGCCACCCGCCGAGCCGAAACTGGCTCTCGGCTTCCAGTCGATTGCCGGCTCGCGTACCGATGCCTGCGTGGTAGCTGCCGGTTACAGCGCCTACGTGCTGGCCCCCTGGGGAACGCCGTTCAACAGCGCCGGTGGCACTTGGCAGGCCGACGGCAGCAATACCCCCGAGGAACAAGCCAACTCGGCCGGCATGCATCACGACGGCATGCATTTCTTCCCCATCAATGGCAGCTCGGATGACGGCCTGCTGGCCGTGAACTATGAGTACATCGATGCCAACGCCCTGCACCCTGATGGCCCGACCCTGGACGCCAACGGCAAGCGCCCGGTCGATGAGGTGCGCAAGGAAATCAACGCCCACGGCGCCGGGGTGGTACGTATCCGCAAGGTCAATGGCCGCTGGCAGGTGGTCGACAACGACCCGCTCAACCGCCGCTACACCACCGCCACGCTGATGGATATCGCTGGCCCGTTGCGTGGCACCGACCACGTCAAGACCAAGTTCTCCATCGACGGTACCCAGACCCGCGGCACCAACAACAACTGCGGCAATGGCTACACGCCCTGGGGCACCTACCTGACCTGCGAGGAGAACTGGCCAGGCATCTTCGTCAACACCGGTACCCTGCCCGCCGACCAGGAGCGCATCGGCGTCAGCACCCGCCGTGGCAACTACCGCTGGGAAACCGCAGCCGGCGACGCCAGCGAGGTCGACGATGAATTCGCCCGTTTCACTATCACCCCGGTGGGCACGACCGCCCTCGACGACTACCGCAACGAGGCCAGCACCTATGGCTACATCGTCGAGATCGACCCCTACACCGCCAACAGCCGCGCGGTGAAACGCACGGCTCTCGGGCGTTTCCGCCACGAGGGTTGCTGGCCGACGCTGCCGGTGGTCGGTAAGCCGGTGGTGTTCTACAGTGGCGATGACTCGCGGGGCGAATACCTGTACAAGTTCGTCTCCGACGCGGTGTGGGACGCTGCCGATGCCAACCCGAGCGACCGCCTGGCCACCGGCGCCAAGTACATGGACAGCGGCACCCTGTACGTCGCCCGTTTCGATGCCGACGGCACCGGTGCGTGGATCCCGCTGGTAGCGGCTACCCCCACCACCGATGGCAGCACCCTGGGCGCCAAGTTCAGCGACCTGCCGGGGATCATTCTCAACACGCGGGGCGCGGCCGATGCCGTCGGCGCAACGCCGATGGATCGCCCGGAGTGGACCGCCGTCAACCCGCTCAATGGCGACGTCTACCTGACCCTGACCAATAACAGCAACCGCTCCGCCAGCGAAGTGGATGCCGCCAACCCGCGCGGCCCGAACCGCCACGGTCACGTGATCCGCTGGCACGACAGTGACGATCAGCTCAGCTTCGCCTGGGATATCTTCGTGTTCGGCGCCAACGCCTCGGGCACGCCCGATATCAACCGTTCCGGCCTGACCGAACTCAATCAGTTCGCCAGCCCGGATGGCATGAGCTTCGACAGCCGCGGGATTCTCTGGATCCAGACCGACAATGGCGAAGAGAGTGTGACCAGCTACACCAACGACCAGATGCTGGCGGTAATCCCCAGCAACCTGGTCGATGCCAGCGGCAAGCAGGTCCCGGTCAACGCTCAGAATCAGGTGGATCTGCGCCGCTTCTTCGTTGGCCCCAACGGCAGCGAAGTGACCGGCATCGCCTTCACGCCGGACAACAAGACCATCTTCGTCAACATCCAGCACCCGGGTAACTGGCCATCCACCGACGTCGCCACGGACGAAACGCCAGCCGGCACCAGCGTCCGCCCACGCGCCTCCACGGTGGTGATCCAGCGCAACGACGGCGGCGAAATCGGCGTCTGACCCGCCCACGCGGCACGGGGTCATCTCGTGCCGTATCTCTTCGCCTGGATCGAGCACCGCGACATCCAGGCCCCTCTTTCCGTGTATGCCCACGCTCGACACCGGCTGCCAATGCACCCTGTGCGTAGCCTGCGATTGATGGCGACCGCATGCCCATCCGCTGGATGAGCATGATCGCATCGCCCGCAAGCGGGCGCCCTACACAAGTAGGCGACTTGCGCTACAAAGCGAACGGCAAGGGTTCGCGGCTGATCACCTGCACCCGCTGCACCGGCACCTGCGCATGCCAGCGCACCACCCCCTGAGCCTGCACCTGAAACTGGCTGCTGATCAGCCGGTCATCCTGCTCGAACTCTAGCTGCAGCATGAAATCACCGCTGTTGAGCAGCAGGCCCTCACTGAGGCGCTCGAACGTCGGGTCGTCCACGGCGCCCAATGCCTCGCGCAAGGCGCCTACATCGCGGTAACCGTTGGCTGGTCGGCCGGTGATGATACGGGTCAGCAGCGAACGGGCGAACTCGCCCTCGTAGAGCGCATCGAGCAGGGGCAAATGCTCCAGGCTCAGGGCATTGGCATTCAAGCGCCAACCCGATGTCTGCGGCAGCGCACAGAGTTGCGGATAACGCAATTGTCGACCAGGTTGCGGCGTGAGCAGCAGGTTCAGTTCACTCATGTCCACCATGGGCTGATCGGCAGCGAGCCGAGGCGGCCTCTGGCGCAGGTACTGGTCGCTTTCGGCACCGTGCAGGCGGCTCTGGCCGTCGCTGTCGATCCAGTCAGCCAGCGCATGCACCAGTTGTTCGGCGGCCAGGTCGTCACCAAGCAGGTATTGCAACTGGCGCTCGGCCCGTTCGGCCTCCTGCCCGGCCAGCGCATTGACGTTGAAGCAGCTGTGCAGATCACGGATGCGCAGGGTCGCCGCACCGCCGGCGAAGTCGTAACGCAACGGCTGCCCACGCAGGGCTTGCCAGAACAGCGGGCTCTGCCGCCAGGCAGGATCCCTGAGTGCCTGTTCGGCGAACGCCAGGCCGGCGACCTCCATGGCTCGCGCCTGGATTCGCTGCTGTTGCAGGCGCACCGCATCGACCTGCTGTCGTCCTTGCTGCACCATCCACGCCAGCCCACCGGCGAGCATGGCCAAGGCCACCAGCACCATCAATAACGCTGCGCCGCGCTGCTGCCTGCCGCCCATCGCTCACCCCTCGAACCAAGAGCCGACAGTCAACAGGCTGAATGTTGCAGAGAGGTGGCAGCCGCCTCTTTTCGTCATCGACGCGTCACCGTAGCGTCACAAAGCCCAGGCAGATTAGCCCTTCAATTTCATCGCGTTGGAGAGTTTTCATGGGCGGCATCGGTATCTGGCAACTGGTCATCGTGCTGTTGATCGTGTTTCTGTTGTTCGGCAGCAAACGCCTCAAGACGCTGGGTGGCGATCTCGGTGAAACCATTCAGGGTTTCCGCAAATCCATGGCCAGCAACAAAGAAGCGGACGAGCCGCCGGCACAGGTCCAGCAGCAGGCACCGCTGTCGGGAACCACCCAGCAGCCCCACACCCACACGGATCGCCAGGCCTGATGTTCGAAATAGGCTTCACCGAACTGCTGCTGGTGAGCGTGGTGGCGCTGCTGGTGCTCGGCCCGGAACGCCTGCCGGTCGCAGCCCGCACCCTGGGGCGCGGCCTTGGCCAGGCAAAACGGGCGATGGGCATGCTGCGTGATCAGGTAGAACGTGAACTCGATGCCCAGGCCGTGAGCAAGGAACTGGACGCCGCGCCGTTGCGGCAACTGGAGCAGGAACTGCGTCGCGGCATCAACCTGCAGGGGCCACAACCAGCCGTAGGCAAATCGGAGGGCAGCGCATGAGCAGCATGCCATTGACGGCGCACCTGGGCGAACTGCGCAAGCGGCTGGTGCGTTGCCTGCTGGTGATTGCGCTGGCCTTCCTCGGCCTGTTCCCCTTCGCGCAGACCCTTTACACACTGATATCCGAACCGCTGCGCCGCTACCTGCCCGAAGGCGCGAGCATGATCGCAACCAGCGTGACCTCGCCTTTCCTGGCGCCATTCAAGCTGACCATGATGGTCGCCGTGTTCCTTTGCATGCCGGTACTGCTGCATCAGGCGTGGGGGTTCGTGGCACCGGGGCTGTATCGCCGCGAACGGCGCATCGCGGTGCCCCTGCTGGTCTCGAGCATCCTGCTGTTCTATGCCGGCATGGCCTTCGCGTTCTTCGCGGTGTTCCCGATGATGTTCGGCTTCTTTGCCAGCGTCACGCCGGATGGCGTGGAGATGATGACCGATATCGCCCTGTATCTGGACTTCATCCTCGCCCTGTTTCTGGCATTCGGGCTGGCCTTCGAAATTCCCGTGGCCACCTTCATCATCGTCTGGGCCGGGCTGACGGATGTCGACACGCTGCGCCGCAGCCGACCCTACGTGATCGTCGGCTGCTTCGTGGTCGGCATGCTGCTGACCCCGCCAGACGTATTCTCGCAAACCATGCTGGCGGTGCCGATGTGGCTGCTGTTCGAAGTCGGCCTGCTCGCCTGCGGCAGCATCCAGCGCCGGCCGGAGCGGGAAAGCCGGCAGGAACTGGCAGTCACAGAATGAGGCTCGAGGCGGACGCCTCGAGCGCGGGAAAGAAGGAAGAGACGGGTCTAGCGATGGCCTGCTGGCAGGCAACAGACCGGGTCAGAACTGCAGATCGGAAAGACGCCATACATCGAAGGCAGGCGTTTCGTAGGGATGGCTCTGCTTGAGGGCCTTGACCGCGTTGTGGATCGACTCGTCGGCCACCACCAGCTCGACCTTCCATTCGGCGACCGTTTCCAGAGCGCCGCTCTGGCCGAGAAATGGCTGGCTCCCCTCCAGGGGGAGAAACTGGCCGCGTCCCAGGGTCTGCCAGCAGCACTGCTCATACTCACCGACACACCCGCCGCCCGCTGCGAATACCGCCGACTTCACGCTTTGCAGATGACTCTCCGGAACGTAGAAACACAATTTGTACATCAACCACTCCGCCGCAAGTCGCTGAAAAGCAGGACTAATCATGCCATAGTACAGCGGCTCTTAGCCTGGTCAGGGCGTGATAAAGGCATCACATCCAGCACCTTTGACCTGACCATGGCGCACGCCGTTCACAGGGGCATAGGCAACATTCAGCGCGAAGCGAACGGCGGCTGACTCCGCCGCAGGGTGTGGTCGGCAAGCGTATGGCGGGCCGAGCGACCTATCTCAAAGACGCAAGGCCTGGCCCGCCTCTGCGCCGGGCGGAGGCGACTGGACGCCGACGCGCAGCGCAATCAGCAACGCCGCGAGCAGCATCAGAATGCCGCCGGCGACGAATACGCCCGCTATGCCGCTGAGGCTAAACATCGCGCCCCCTGCTGCGGCACCTACGGCAATCGAGGACTGCACCGACGCCACCACCATTCCCCCTGCGCTTTCGGCCTGATCAGGCACCGAGCGTGCCACCCAGTTCGACCAGGCGACCGGTACACCGCCAAAGGCCATGCCCCAGAATGCGACCAGCAACGCCTGCCCCGTTACGGTAGCCGGCAGTAGCACCAGTGCCAACGCCGCCACTCCGACCAGGGCGGGCATCAGTGCCAACGTCCCGCGCAGGCTGCGTTGCATCAGCCAACCGGCCAGCAGCGTGCCGGCGAAGTTCGCCACGCCGAACCCCAGCAGCATCAGCGCCAACCCGTCCGTGGCCATGTCCGTGGTGCTTTCCAGAAAGGGGCGGATATAGGTGAACAGGGCGAAATGGCCGGTGTGGGCGAGTACACAACCGAACATGCCGATGGCGATGCCGGGACGCAGCAGCACATCCAGTACCGTCCTCAGCCGAACCGTGCTGCGCGGTGCCATCCGTGGCAGCGTGAACCACTGGAACACCAGAGTGACCCCGCCAATGGCGGCAGCCGCCATAAACGCACTGCGCCAGCCATACAGTCCGCCGAGGTAGCTACCAAGGGGCACGGAGACGACCGTACCGACCGCGATGCCGCTGAAAATGATCGACAGCGCACGCGGCAGCAGCGCTGCCGGCACGAGGCGCATCGCCACGGCCGCAGCCATGCTCCAGAAGCCCCCCAGCGCAATGCCCAGCAGGACACGCATCGCCAGCAGCACCACCATGCTGGACGACAAGGCTACCAGCAGGTTGGAGGCGATCATCAGCAGGGAAAACCCCAGCAGAATCACCCGCCGGTCAAGCCCGCGCGTCAGGCCCGGCACCAGCAACCCGGCAAACAGCGCCACGACCGCCGTTACGGTCACCGCCTGTCCCGCCAGCGCTTCCGATACCCCCAGATCGGCGGCCATCGGCGTCAGCAGACTGGCCGGCAGGTATTCGGCCGTCAACAACCCGAACACTCCCATCGCCAGCGAAAACACGGCCATCCAGGCAGGCGACGCCGGGGCTCTATCGGCGGCGCCATCGGGCGACGCATCACACACACAATTACTCATCGGACAACATCCTGAGAAACGATCGAGAGCGGAGTCTAGGCTCGACAACCAGGATGATCTATGATGATGCGTCTTTATTCCTTGATCGAAACTCCTGAAGTGGACACGCCAAACCAATTCGCCCTCTCCTCCGACCTCATCAGCGAACTGCTGACCGGCATGCGCCTGCGCGGCGTCCAGTACCGTCGTATCCAGACCGGATCGGTGTTCGGCCTGAACTTCGACGCCAAACCGGGCCACGCGTACTTCCATTTCCTTGCCGTGGGTAACGTAGTCCTGCGCACCGGCGATGGCGCCTTGCACGAACTGTCGGCCGGCAACGCCGTCTTCATTCCCCAGGGCGGCGCGCATCAGCTTCTCTCCAGCCCGACCGTTGCCGCCCGGGACATCGGCAGCATCGAGGCCGCTCCTCTGGGCGATACGGTCTGCGCCGTCGATATCTGCCCCAGTACCAGCAGCATCCCCAGCGCCATCCTGTTCTACGGCTGCATGGAGTTCGATCTGGGGGGCATGCAGGGCCTGGAAAAACTGATGCCGGGCCTCATCGTGATCGATGCCAAGGGCAGGCGTTACCCTGGACTGATACCGATCCTCGCCGCCATGAAAGGCGAGATCTGCTCCAAACGCATCGGCTTCGCCGGTATCCTGGCCCGCCTCGCCGACGTGGTGGCGGCCATGATCGTGCGTGATTGGATCGAATCGGGTTGCGACAACGCCTCGGGCCTTGTCGCCGCATTGCGCGATCCCCGGCTGGCGCGTGCCATCCTGGCCCTGCACCGGCAGCCGGGCCGCGACTGGACCGTGGCGGAGTTGGCCGCGCAATGCCACACCTCCCGTTCCGTCTTCGCAGAGCGCTTTCAGAGCACGATCGGCACGCCGCCACTGCGTTATGCCACGGAACTGCGGATGCGCCTGGCCAGCCAGTGGTTGACCCAGGACAGGCTGCCGATAGAAGCCGTGGCGCAACGCCTCGGGTATACATCCCAGGCCGCCTTCAGCCGCGCTTTCAAACGCATCACCGGCCTGCCACCCGGCGCCAGCCGGCATGGCGTCGCACCGGGGGTCGCCTCGTGAACGGCGCGCTTCACAGGCGCGATCAATCCATCAGATAGCGCCCCTTCACCATGCGCTCGACCAAGTCGGGCGTTTCTCCGTCCGCACTGAAACGACCCTCTCCCTGATGGTGGATCAGCCGCTTTTCCTGGCACGCGGTGTCGATCAAGATACGCTGTACGTGCAGCACGAACAGGTTGTAGCGTCGTGACCCGCCATCGTCGGCGACGCGGCATTCCAGGTTGGCCCAGCATTCGCGCAGCCATGGCGCCCCCACCGTTCCCGCTGGCGCCGGCGGGCCAAAAAAATGGCCGGGAGCCACTTTTGGACGTCGCTGGCGACGGCCCGCAGGGTGACCGCCAGGGATGGCAGGCCAAAAAAACGCCAGGATCGACCTGGCGCTTTTTTGTGGGAGTCGAGCGGCAGACGATGTCTGCGCGAAATCAATCCACCCAGACGCGCGCATTGCGGAACATGCGCAGCCAGCCGCCGTCTTCCTGCCACTCGTCCGGGCGCCAGGAGTTCTGCACGGCGCGGAACACCCGCTCCGGGTGCGGCATCATGATGGTCACGCGGCCGTCACGGCTGGTCAGGCCGGTGATCCCGCGCGGCGAGCCGTTGGGGTTGGCCGGATAGGTCTCGGTGACCTTGCCGTGGTTGTCGACGAAACGCAGCGCGATGGTGCCGGACAGGTCGGCCTCCAGCAGCGCCTCCTCGCTTTCGAACTCGGCATGCCCCTCGCCATGGGCGATGGCGATCGGCAGCCGCGAACCGGCCATGCCGCGCAGGAAGATCGACGCCGACTCCTGCACCTGGACCATGGCCACGCGGGCCTCGAACTGCTCGGAGCGGTTGCGCACGAAGTGCGGCCAGAACTCACTGCCCGGGATCAGCTCGTGCAGGTTGGAAAGCATCTGGCAACCGTTGCACACGCCGAGGGTGAAGCTGTCCTTGCGCTCGAAGAAGCCCTGGAAGGCATCGCGGGCACGGGCGTTGAACAGCGCCGACTTGGCCCAGCCCTCGCCGGCGCCGAGCACGTCGCCGTAGGAGAAGCCCCCGCAGGCGACCAGGCCCTTGAAGGCATCGAGGTCGACACGCCCGGCGAGGATATCGCTCATGTGCACATCCACCGCTGTAAAGCCGGCGCGGTCGAATGCCGCAGCCATTTCCACCTGACCGTTGACGCCCTGCTCACGCAGCACGGCGACCTGCGGACGCACACCCTTCTTGATATAAGGCGCAGCGATGTCGTCGTTGACGTCGAAGCCAAGCTTGACGCCCAGGCCGGGGTTGTCTTCTTCGAGCAGCGCATCGAATTCCTGATCGGCACAGTCGACGTTGTCACGCAGGCGCTGGATGCGATGGCTGGTCTCGGCCCACTGGCGCTGCAGCAGACGGCGCTGGCCGCTGAACACCGACTGGTCGTTGTAGCTGATGGCCACGTCACCGTTGTTGACCGGCTGGCCGATCACCGCGACGCAGTCGCCGAGGCCGGCGGCGCTGAACTGTGCCAGCACGTCCGGGGTGGCGTCCTGGCGAACCTGGATCAGTGCGCCCAGCTCTTCGTTGAACAGGAAGGCGGCCAGTTCCTCGCGGCTCTCGACCAAACCGTCGAGCTGCAGGTTCAGGCCGCAATGCCCGGCGAAGGCCATTTCCAGCGCGCTGACCAGCAGGCCGCCGTCGGAGCGGTCGTGGTAGGCCAGCAGGTGACCATCGGCATTCAGGCCCTGGATCACCGCGAAGAACGCCTTGAGGTCTTCGGCATCGTCGACGTCCGGCGCCTGGCGGCCCAGCTGGCCGTACACCTGGGCGAGGATCGAGGCGCCCATGCGGTGCTGGCCACGGCCCAGGTCGATCAGCACCAGATCGGTCTCGCCCTTGTCCATGCGCAGCTCGGGCGTCAGGGTCTGGCGCACGTCGGCGACCGGTGCGAAACCGGTGACGATCAGCGACAGCGGCGAGGTGACGCTCTTCTCGATGCCCTCCTCGCTCCACCTGGTCTTCATCGACATCGAGTCCTTGCCCACCGGAATGGTCAGGCCCAGCTCGGGGCACAACTGCATGCCGACGGCTTTCACCGTGTCGTACAGGCGCGCGTCTTCGCCCGGGTGACCCGCGGCGGACATCCAGTTGGCCGACAGTTTGATGTCGGACAGTTTCTCGATGCGCGAAGCGGCGATGTTGGTCAGGGTCTCGCCGATCGCCATGCGCCCGGACGCCGGGGCATCGAGCAGGGCCAGCGGGGTGCGCTCGCCCATCGCCATGGCCTCGCCGGTATAGACGTCGAAGCTGGTGGCGGTGACGGCGACGTCGGCCACCGGCACCTGCCACGGGCCGACCATCTGATCGCGGGCGACCAGGCCGGTGATGGTGCGGTCGCCGATGGTGATCAAAAAGCTCTTGCTGGCCACGGCCGGGTGGCGCAGTACGCGCTCGGCGGCTTCGCCGATGTCCAGGGTGCTCGGGTCGAAGTCATCGCCCAGCTCGGCTTCACGGGTCACCGAACGGTGCATGCGCGGCGGCTTGCCGAGCAGCACTTCGAGCGGCATGTCCACCGGAGTGTTGCCGAAATGGCTGTCGGTCACGGTCAGTTGCGGCGCTTCGGTGGCTTCACCGACCACCGCGAACGGGCAGCGCTCACGCTCGCAGATGGCCTGGAAACGCTCGAAATCGACGGCGCTGACGGCCAGCACGTAGCGCTCCTGGGACTCGTTGCTCCAGATCTCGTGCGGGGCCATGCCCGGCTCGTCGTTGGGCACGTTGCGCAGCTCGAAGCGGCCACCGCGGCCACCGTCGTTGACCAGTTCCGGGAAGGCGTTGGAGATGCCACCGGCGCCGACGTCATGGATGAAGGCGATGGGGTTCTGGTCGCCCAGTTGCCAGCAGCGGTCGATGACCTCCTGGCAGCGGCGTTCCATTTCCGGGTTCTCGCGCTGTACCGAGGCGAAATCCAGGTCGGCCGAACTGGCACCGGTGGCCACCGACGAAGCGGCACCGCCACCCAGGCCGATCAGCATGGCCGGGCCACCGAGCACGATCAGCTTGGCGCCAACGGTGATCTCGGCCTTCTGCACGTGATCTTCACGGATGTTGCCCATGCCACCGGCGAGCATGATCGGCTTGTGATAACCGCGCACTTCGTCGCCATGGGGGGTGCTGATCGACTGTTCGAAGGTACGGAAGTAGCCAGTCAGCGCCGGACGACCGAATTCGTTGTTGAACGCGGCGCCACCCAGTGGGCCCTCGATCATGATGTCCAGCGGCGTGACGATGCGCTCGGGCTTGCCGTAAGCCTGTTCCCAGGGCTGCTCGAAGCCGGGGATATTCAGGTTGGAAACGGTGAAGCCGGTCAGCCCGGCTTTCGGCTTGGCGCCGCGGCCGGTGGCGCCCTCGTCGCGGATCTCGCCGCCGGAGCCAGTGGAAGCCCCCGAGAACGGCGAGATGGCGGTCGGGTGGTTGTGGGTCTCCACCTTCATCAGGATGTGCACCGGCTCCTGCACCGCGCCGTACTGACGGGTTTCAGGATTGGGAAAGAAACGCCCGGCGCTGTGGCCTTTGATCACCGAGGCGTTGTCCTTATAAGCGGACAGCACGTTTTCGCTGTGCATCTGGTAGGTGTTCTTGATCATGCCGAACAGGGATTTCTCCTGGCTTTCGCCGTCGATGTCCCAGCTGGCATTGAAGATCTTGTGACGGCAGTGCTCGGAGTTGGCCTGGGCGAACATCATCAGTTCGATGTCGTGCGGATTGCGCTTCAGGCCCTGGAAGGCGCTGACCAGGTAATCGATCTCGTCTTCGGCCAGGGCCAGGCCCAGGTCGCTATTGGCCTTGTCCAGCGCGGCGCGGCCACCACCGAGGATATCCACGGCGGTCAGCGGTTTGGGCTCGGCCTGGCTGAACAGCCTGGCGGCGTCCTCCAGGTTGTTCAGCACCAGTTGGGTCATGCGGTCATGCAGGATGGCGGCCGCCTGCTGCACGTCGGCCTCGCTCAGTTCCCCCGACAGGTAATAGGCGATGCCCCGCTCCAGGCGGCGAATCCTGCCGAGGCCGCAGTTGCGGGCGATGTCGCTGGCCTTGCTCGACCAGGGCGAAATGGTGCCGAAACGCGGGATGGTCAGCAGCAGACGACCGCTGGGCTCCTGCACCGGCACACTCGGGCCGTACTTGAGCAAACGGGCCAGCACCTGCTCCTCGTCGGCACGGAGCGCACCGTCGACATCGGCAAAGTGTGCGAACTCGGCGTAAAGGCCGGTCACCGCAGGAACCTTGCCGGTCAGTTGCTCGAGCAATTTACCGTGACGAAAAGCAGAAAGGGCGGGAGCGCCGCGCAGGATCAACATCGGGGACAGCCTCTGGGAAGGGGGTGTACTTTGAGGCCGCACATTCTAGCCTAAAGCGTCGTTGGCGGCACACCCGCTCGCGCCTCGCGGCAACGCAAACGCCGCCGCCTAGCAGAGCGCAGCGGCGCTGTCCAGATATGGTACGGCACGGCGTTGGCGTATACTGCGCCGATGCCCTCCCCCCACCTGATTGGCAAGCGCTACGCCGGCTGGCTCTCGGCGATCGGATTACTCCTGATGCTCGGTGGCTGCACGGAACCTCCCAGCAGCCTCGAGCAAATCAAGGAGGAAGGCGTGCTGCGTGTGATAACCCGCAACAGCCCGGCCACCTACTTCCAGGATCGCAACGGCGAAACCGGCTTCGAATACGAGCTGGTCAAGCGCTTCGCCGATGACCTCGACGTCGAACTGGAAATCCAGACCGCCGACAACCTCGACGAGCTGTTCTCCCGCCTTGGCCAACCCAACGGCCCGGTGCTGGCCGCCGCGGGCCTGGTGGAAAGCCGGGGCCGCCAGCAAAGCGCACGCTTCTCCGTCCCCTACCTGGAAGTGACGCCGCAGATCGTCTACCGCAACGGCCAGCGCCGCCCGAGCCGCCCTGCGGATCTGCTCGGCAAGCGCATTCTGGTGCTCAAGGGCAGCAGCCATGCCGAGCAACTGGCCGCGCTGAAGGTCGAGGAACCGGACCTGCAGTACGAGGAATCGGCCGATGTGGAAGTGGTCGATCTGCTGCGCATGGTCGATGAAGGGCAGATCGACCTGACCCTGGTCGACTCCAACGAACTGGCGATGAACCAGGTGTATTTCCCCAACGTGCGCGTCGGCTTCGACCTCGGCGACTCGCGCAACCTGAGCTGGGCCGTGGCCCCGGGTGAAGACACCAGCCTGCTCGATCAGGTCGACGGTTTCCTGCGGCGCTCCCAGGACAACGGCAGCCTGCAGCGCCTGAAGGAGCGCTACTACGGCCATGTCGACGTCCTCGGCTATGTCGGCGCCTACACCTTCGCCCAGCATCTGCAGCAGCGCCTGCCGCGCTACGAAAAGCATTTCCGCAAGGCCGCCCAGGCCAATGGGCTGGACTGGCGGATGCTCGCTGCCGTCGGCTATCAGGAGTCGCTCTGGCAGCCCGGCGCCACCTCCAAGACCGGCGTGCGCGGCCTGATGATGCTGACCTTGCGCACGGCCCAGGCGATGGGCGTGTCCGATCGCCTCAACCCACAGCAGAGCATCCTCGGCGGTGCCAAGTACCTGGTGCACGTCAAGGAACAACTGCCCGAGAGCATTCAGGAGCCGGATCGCACCTGGTTCGCCCTGGCCTCCTACAACATCGGCGGCGGGCACCTGGAAGACGCCCGCAAGCTGACCGAAGCCGAAGGCCTGAATCCCGACAGGTGGCTGGACGTGCAGAAGATCCTGCCGCGCCTGTCGCAGAAGCAGTGGTACAGCAAGACCCGCTACGGCTATGCCCGCGGTGGCGAGCCCGTGCACTTCGTGCGCAACATCCGCCGCTACTACGACATCCTCACCTGGGTAACCCAGCCGCAACTCGAAGGCAGCCAGGTGGCAGAAAGCGGCCTGCACGTGCCCGGCGTTGCCAGGGATCACCCCGAACAGCAGGACAAGACGCCGCTTTAAGCGTCCCGACCTGAAGGGATAGCGTGCGCGCCCCGTCGGCTGCCGGATTCGATCGCCAGGATCTGTTGACGTTGCCTAACGGCCGCGCCGAAACGTCAACAGCCCGAACACGCGATTCCCACAGCGGAGCGATCATCAGAACCGGATCAGTCCCCTGCCCGGCAGGGCGATCCACTGATCAACGCGCGACCGGCGCCGACGGCTGATCCTCCGCGATCGCTGTGCGTACGTCCCCTGCCAAGCTGAAATCGAAGGCCTCCTGCACATCCAGCTTTTTCGGTAGCACCCCATGGCGATGGAAGAAGTCAGCGGCCTTCTGCAGGCTGGTGGCGACCTCCTCGTCCAGCGCTGCAGGCTGGATGTGCGCTTCCTGCACCCAGCGACGGGCGACGTTCTGGGGGATGTCGAGGTCTGCGGACAACGCCTCGGCCATTTGCTGTGGATGGGCGAGCGCCCACTGCTGAGCCTTGGCAAGGCGTACCAGCAGATCACCGATGGCAGCCTTCTTGTCGGCATCGGCCAGTGCCTTGTCGCTGGCCAGGGCATAGGAATAGCCACTCATGATGCCGCGCCCGTCGGCGATCACCCGTGCATCATCGATGAGGATGGCGTTGGAGGTATAGGGTTCCCAGGGCACCCAGGCATCCACCGAGCCACGTACCAGCGCGGCACGGCCATCGACCGGGCCGAGGAACGAGAACGTCACGTCCTTGTCGGTCAGGCCGTTGTTTTCCAGCAGGCCAAGGGCCAGAAAATGCCCCCAGCCGCCGCGGTTGACGGCGATCCGCTTGCCCTTGAGGTCCGCCACGCTGCGCGCCGTCGAATCCTTGGGTACGACCAGCGCCACGGTCGCGGCGTTGTAGCGCCAGGCCCCGACCGCCTTCAACGGGGCGCCGGCGGCACGCACGAACAGGAACGGAATATCGCCGGTGAAGCCAACGTCCAGGGCATTGGCATTCAGCGCCTCGAGCACCGGTGCACCGGCTGCGAACGGCGTCAGCTCGACCTTGTAAGCGAGGTTCTTCAGCTCGCCCGAGGCACGCAGCGAGGCGTAGCGATCACCCTTCACGTCGCCGAGACGCAGGGTGACGGGCTCGGCAGCCTGCAACAGGCTGCTGAACGACAGGGCGGCGAGAGCCGCAGTGACGGTTAAACGAAAGGGGGACATGCGATGGACTCCAATGGCGATTACACGGCGACGGGTGATCTCTGAAACGTCGACAAGGGTTGGCCAGCGTGCGCATCACGGCCTCAGCACCGGCGCTGACACGCTGCCGACCGGTAACCCGCTCGAAGCCCATGCGGCCGTCCCCATGCCGATGATTGCGAGGCTCATGCGGCGATTCGTGGCACGCGATCACACCTGAACCAAGGTGCTGCAAATGCCTCGTTATAATTCAAACGTCTTTAAACGTGGTTGCTTATAAAAGCTATACAGCTGGAAGTAGAAAATGAAATTCATTTTAGGAATATCCTAATATGCGAAATCTTCAAGCATCATATCCGCACCGATGCCTTCACGGCGGCCCCATTGCAGACGATGACAACGGACCCGTCCCTGAACCACGGGTGAGCCGTCACGCGCGAGAAAGCGGCCGATGAAGCGCACCTGAAATTACTCAATACGCATATTAGCTTATGCATAAATTGAATTTTTATAATCAATACCGGATTGCTACCTTAGGCTTCAAATCGTTACGGATCACCCGCCATGAGTCACTCCCCAGCCTCACAACGCCTGAACGTATTCGTTTCCGGCTTCTCGGCTCTGCTGGGCCAGGAGCCTGACGAAGGCACCCTGATCGAGCAAGGCGGCGAGTTGCTGCAGCGACTGGTCAGCCATGACGACTGGCTGCCGGACGAACTCGCGCAGCCCAGCGACGAACGCTATCAGCAATACCTGCTGCACCTCGACCCCGCACGGCGCTTCTCGGTGGTCAGCTTCGTCTGGGGCCCCGGGCAACGTACGCCGGTGCACGACCACCGTGTCTGGGGGCTGATCGGCATGCTGCGTGGCGCCGAGCATTCCCAGGGGTTCAGCCGCCAGGCCGACGGTAGCCTGCACGCCGATGGCGACCCCGTGCGCCTCCAGCCCGGCCAGGTGGAGGCGGTATCGCCGCGCATCGGCGACATCCATCAAGTCAGCAATGCCTTCGATGACCGCGTATCGATCAGCATCCACGTCTACGGTGCCGATATCGGCGCATTGCACCGCGCCGTGTACCGCGAGGACGGCAGCGAAAAACTGTTCATCTCCGGCTACTCCACACCGCCCTCCATTGCCCAACGGCAGCCTGCCCAACACGAGTCCTGACCCATGAGCCAAATCGTCACCCGCTCTTTCGCCGACCTGCGCAGTGCCCTGCTGCAACAGCAGGAAGTCGCCCTCATCGATGTACGCGAAGAAGCCCCCTTCGCCGAAGAGCACCCGCTGTTCGCCGCCAACATTCCGCTGTCCAGGCTCGAGTTGGAAATCTATGCACGGGTGCCGCGCCGCAACACCGCGATTACCGTCTATGACGATGGCGAAGGCCTGGCCCAGCTGGCTGCCGAGCGCCTGCTGCACCTTGGTTACCTCGACGTGGCCCTGCTGGAGGGCCAACTGGCCGGCTGGCGCAAGGCAGGTGGCGAGCTGTTCCGCGACGTCAACGTCCCCAGCAAGGCGTTCGGCGAACTGGTGGAAAGCCAGCGCCACACGCCGTCGCTGGCCGCCGAGGAGGTTCAGGCCCTGCTCGACGCCAATGCCGATGTGGTGGTGCTCGATGCGCGCCGCTTCGACGAGTACCAGACCATGAGCATCCCCACCGGGATCAGCGTACCGGGGGCCGAACTGGTGCTGCGAGCCCGGGAACTGGCGCCGGATCCGTCCACGCAGATCATCGTCAACTGCGCCGGGCGCACGCGCAGCATCATCGGCACCCAATCGCTGGTCAACGCCGGCGTGCCCAACCCGGTCGCCGCACTGCGCAACGGCACCATCGGCTGGACCCTCGCCGGCCAGCGCCTGGAAAACGGCCAGAGCCGCCGCTTCGGCGAGGTCAGCGCGGGCAACCGTGAACAGGCCGCGCGATCGGCCCGCGCCGTGGCCGACAAGGCCGGCGTCGGCCGCGCCACGCTCGAGCAGTTGAACGCGTGGCGGGCCCAGCCAGCACGCACCACCTACCTGTTCGACGTGCGCGCGCCGGAAGAATACCAAGCCGGCCACCTGCCCGGCTCACGCTCCACTCCCGGCGGCCAGCTGGTCCAGGAAACCGATCACTTCGCCAGTGTGCGCGGCGCCCGCATCGTGCTCGCCGATGACGACGGCGTGCGCGCCAACATGAGCGCCTCCTGGCTGGCCCAGCTGGGCTGGGATGTGCACGTACTGGACGGCCTGCAGCCGGAGGCGTTCAGCGAGAGCGGAGGCTGGTCCGCCCCCCTGCCCGACCTGCCCCAGGCCGAGGAAATCAGCCCACAGACCCTGCAAAGCTGGCTGGCGGCAGGCGACACCCTGGTGATCGACTTCACCACCAGTGCCAACCACGTCAAACGCCACATCGCCGGCGCCCACTGGGCCATCCGCGCACAACTGCCACAGGCCCTGGAAAACCTGCCAGTGGCCGAGCGTTACGTACTCACCTGTGGCAGCAGCCTGCTGGCGCGTTTCGCGGTCGGCGAGCTGCAGGCGCTGACCGGCAAGCCGGTGTTCCTGCTCGCCGGTGGCAACGCCGCCTGGTTCGCCGCCGGCCTGCCCGACGAATCCGGCGAACGGCACCTGGCCGTTCCGCGCAGCGACCGCTACCGGCGTCCCTACGAGGGCACCGACAACCCTCGCGAAGCGATGCAGAGCTACCTGGACTGGGAGTTCGGCCTGGTCGAGCAACTGGGCCGCGATGGTACCCACGGGTTCCGGGTGATCTAACCCTGCCCATGTAAAGAGGCCGGAGCGCCGACGCCGCGGTGGGCGCTACCACCGCATCGCCAGCACCAGGCACGCCGACTACCGGCTATTCCAGGGGCGCCAAGCGCTCGCGGCTATTGCTGAGGTGCGTCCACATGGCCGCCCGGGCAGCATCGGGATCCTTGCGACGTATAGCGCTGAGCAGGGCCTCGTGCTCGAGGTTGGCCAGGTAGCCATGCGACACCATGCTGCTGCCGGCACGTTCACTGCTGGCAATGCGGGTACGCGGGATGATGGCACTGCCCAGGTGCTGCATGATTTCCATGAAATACGGGTTACCCGTGGCCTCGGCGATGAGCAGGTGAAAGCGTTTGTCGGCCTCGACGCAGCTGTCGTCCTTGGCCAGCAGATCCTGATAGTCGTCCAGCGCCTGACGCATCGCCGCCAATTGCTCGTCGCTGCGGCGCAAGGCCGCCAGAGCCACGGCCTGGGTCTCCAGACCCATACGCAGCTCGATGATGTCGCGCACCCGCGACACGGTTTCCACCTTCAGCCGCAGACCGCTGCGCTCCTGGCGCTCCAGCACGAAGGTACCCCGCCCCTGGTAGGTCTCCACCAACCCCGACGCCTGCAGCTTGGAAATCGCCTCACGCACTACCGTGCGGCTGACGCCGTGCTCACGAACGATTTCATTCTCGGATGGCAATTTATGCCCCGGGGCAATCTTGCCCAACAGAATGCGCTGACTGAGCTCGGTGACCAGATCGCTGGCCAGGCTGTGCTGTCGACGCTTCGGCGCAGCGGTGGCATTGTCCTGCATGACGACGCTCCAGTCTCAGGTTGTATTTTTCCGCCAGGCCGAGGAGCCGAACACGCCGATTCACCTCGCTGCAGGGGGCAGACATGGGCCCGATACTAGCACTGGGACGCGGCTGCCCAGGCATCCAGCATTGCGACGATACTTGTTCATCTTGTCAGACAAGTTATGAGAAAATCCATCAAGCCCTCTTCATGAACACGCCCCGAGGGAATTGTCAGATAAATCTTAAAATCCATTAAAAAGCAAAAAATCCCGCAATAATTATGGATAACCCCATTAAAATCCAAAAAAACACCACTGTCCGCATAGGCGATACTTAAAAACCTCACTTGCCGAACGAACGATAGCTTGTATGATGACAGACAAAGCAGACGACGATCTGCTCTAACCCGCATAAAAACAATGAGTGGGAGAGCCTCAAGTGAGCACATCCAAGATCGGGATGAACGGTGATACGGATCCCGTCCTGCAATCGGCGATATCCAAGGTCAAACGCCACGTACTGCCGCTGTTCGTCATCATGTTCATCGTCAATTACATTGATCGGGTGAACATCGGTTTCGTGCGCTCGCACATGGAAACCGACCTGGGCATCGGTGCAGCCGCCTATGGCTTTGGCGCCGGCCTGTTCTTCATCGGCTATGCACTGTTCGAAGTGCCCTCCAACATCCTCCTGCAGAAAGTCGGCGCCCGCCTGTGGCTGACCCGCATCATGCTGACCTGGGGCATCATCGCCTCGTGCATGGCCTTCATTCAGAACGAAACCCACTTCTACATCCTGCGCTTCCTGCTGGGCGTGGCCGAAGCCGGCTTCTTTCCCGGGGTGATCTACTACTTCACCCGCTGGCTGCCTGGTGTGGAACGTGGCAAGGCGATCGCCATCTTCCTCAGTGGCTCGGCCATCGCCTCGCTGATCTCCGGCCCGCTGTCCGGCCTGCTGCTGCAAATCGACGGCCTGGGCATGAAGGGCTGGCAGTGGATGTACTTCATCGAGGGCATGTTCTCCGTGCTGCTGTGCTTCTTCGTCTGGTTCTGGCTCGACTCCAGGCCACACGACGCCAAATGGCTGAGCCGCGCCGAGCAGGACGCCCTGGTCGAGGCCATCGATGCCGAGCAGCAAGCCCGCGAAGCGGCCACACCGATCAAGCCCTCCCTCGTGCAATTGCTCAAGGACAGCCAGATCGCGCTGTTCTGCCTGATCTACTTCCTCATCCAGCTGACCATCTACGCGGCTACTTTCTGGCTGCCGAGCATCATCAAGAAGATGGGCAACCTCAGCGACATCGAAGTCGGTCTGTTCAACTCCATTCCATGGCTGCTGTCGATCGTCGGCATGTACGCCTTCGCCAGCCTGGCCGGCAAGTGGAAGCGCCAGCAGGCCTGGGTAGCCATCGCCCTGCTGGTGGCTGCCGCCGGCATGTTCATGTCCACCACCGGCGGCCCGATCTTCGCCTTCGTCGCCATCTGCTTCGCAGCCCTGGGTTTCAAATCGGCATCCTCGCTGTTCTGGCCGATCCCCCAGGCGTACCTGGACGCCCGTATAGCGGCCGCAGTGATCGCCCTGATCAACTCGGTGGGCAACCTCGGCGGTTTCGTCGCCCCCACCACCTTTGGCTTTCTGGAAGAAACCACAGGCTCGATCCAGGGCGGCCTGTATGGCCTGACCGTCACCTCGATCATCGCTGCAGTGATCGTCTTCGCCGCCCGCAACCAACCCAAACCCGGCGCGACGCCAGTCGCAGAAGTCAAGGTAGCGAACAACCACCCGGCAACCTGAACAGCCCCCGGAGAAAGGACCTGACCATGCCTCATCAAACCGCCAACAAGACCCCCGTGATCACCCGCCTGCAAGTGGTACCCGTGGCGGGGCACGACGACATGCTACTCAACCTCAGCGGCGCCCACGGCCCTTACTTCACCCGCAACATTCTGATCCTCGAGGACAATGCCGGACACACCGGGGTTGGCGAGGTGCCCGGCGGCGAAGCCATCCGCCAGACCCTGGAGGATGCCCGAGCACTGGTGGTCGGCCAGGGCATCGGCCACTACCAGAAGGTTCTCAACGGCGTACGCAAGGCCTTCGCCGAACGCGACGCCGGCGGCCGCGGCCTGCAGACCTTCGACTTGCGCGTCACCGTGCACGCGGTCACCGCCCTGGAGTCGGCACTGCTCGACCTGCTCGGCCAGCACCTGGAGGTTCCAGTCGCCGCGCTGCTGGGCGAAGGGCAACAACGCGATGCGGTGGAAATGCTCGGCTACCTGTTCTTCGTCGGCGACCAGGCGCAGACCAACCTGCCCTATCGCCGTGAACAGGATGCCGACAACGACTGGTTCCGTGTGCGCCACGAGAAAGCCCTGACCCCCGAGGCCGTGGTACGCCTGGCCGAGGCTGCGCACAGCCGCTACGGCTTCAAGGACTTCAAGCTCAAGGGCGGCGTGCTGCGCGGCGACGAAGAGATCGAAGCGGTCACCGCCCTGGCCGAGCGCTTCCCGGATGCGCGCATCACCCTCGACCCGAACGGTGCCTGGTCGCTGCAGGAAGCCATTCGCCTGTGCCGAGACCAGCACCATGTGCTGGCCTACGCCGAAGACCCCTGCGGCGCCGAGAACGGTTACTCCGGTCGCGAAGTGATGGCCGAGTTCCGCCGCGCCACCGGACTGCGCACCGCCACCAACATGATCGCCACCGACTGGCGGCAGATGGGCCACGCCATCTTGCTGCAATCGGTGGACATTCCCCTGGCCGATCCGCATTTCTGGACCCTGCAAGGCTCGGTGCGGGTGGCGCAGATGTGTCACGAATGGGGCCTGACCTGGGGCTCGCACTCCAACAACCATTTCGACATCTCCCTGGCGATGTTCACCCACGTCGGCGCCGCCGCCCCGGGTGCCATCACCGCCCTGGATACCCACTGGATCTGGCAGGACGGCCAGCGCCTGACCAAGGAACCCTTCAAGATCGAGGACGGCAAGATCGCCGTGCCGAACAAGCCAGGCCTGGGCGTGGAACTGGATATGGAGCAACTGCATGAAGCCCATGAGCTTTACAAAAACAGGGGCCTGGGGGCACGTGACGATGCCGCCGCCATGCAGTTCCTGATTCCGGGGTGGCGCTTCAACAACAAGCAGCCGTGCCTGGTGCGCTGAACCGGGTCACTGCATATCCACGTGAGGCGACGGTTTGTCAGGGCAGGTTACGGGGGGTAGAATTGCGCCCCCTCAGCAAGGACGGCAGCCCCCATGAGCGGTTTCAATCATAAGGATGGGCACTACCTGGCAGTCGATGGCGCGCAGATCTACGTCGAGCAGCAGGGCACGCCTGACGGCCCGGCCCTGATCCTCCTGCACGGTGGCCTCGGCGACATGCAGACATTCAATGCCATCGCCCCGCATCTCGGCCAGCGCCACCGCCTGATCGGCATCGACAGCCGCGGCCAGGGCAAATCCACCCTCGGCTCGCTGCCACTGACCTACGCGCGCCTGCAGCGGGATGTGGAAGCGGTGATCCGCCACCTGCAGCTCTCTCGCTTCAGCGTCATCGGTCACAGCGACGGCGCCATCGTCGCGTTGCGCCTTGCGGCCGCAGGCGCCAGCCGACCGCGGCGCCTGGTCACGCTCGGCGCGCACTGGGCACTGGAAAAGGACGAGCCGACACGCGCCCGGTATGCCGGCATGACCGCCAGCGCCTGGCGCGAGCGCTTCCCCGGGAGCGTGGCACGCTACCAGGCCCTCAACCCGCAGGCGGATTTCGACCGCTTGATGGACGCGGTGCGTCAGCTGTGGCTCGACGACGGGGCGACGGGCTACCCCGGCGAGGCGATACGCGACATCGGCGCCGAGCTGCTGGTTATCCATGGCGATAACGATCCCCTGGTCGCACGTGCCCACGCCCTCGGCCTGGCCGAGCGGGTCGCCTCGGCGAAGCTGCTCAACCTGCCATTCGCCGGCCACTCGGTGCATGAGGAGCGCCCCGACTGGTTGCTGCCGGTTCTGGAGCTGTTCCTCCAGGAGGCGTCGTAGCGCGCCGACGACCAAGCCGTCGACCTCGCAGCGCTAGGAGCCCACGGGCCGGCATGCAAGGCGCTGGCCGTGCCCGAAATGCCCTGGATGTGAAATGAGCCTCGAGATTCTGCTGCACCTGCCCCTCGTACTGCTGTACCTGCTTCTCGCGCTGTTGCCCCTGGCCCTGATCGCGGCCTTGCTCGGGAGGGTGCGTGCGCAGGCACGCTCAGGCAGCGTATCACCGGGCCTGAAAAGAATATCGAAGACCTCCGGAATCCTGGTGTTCTTCGGCGGTGCCGCGTATCGCACGGCGTGCTACTTCGATGCGGACCGCTTTGTGATGAAAGGCGAGAATGGCGACAAGACCATACCCTTGCATGCCATCAGAGCGGTCACTCGAACCCGTGTCGAAATCAATGGGCGGTCGCTCTGGAAAGTGCTCTTCGACGAGGGCGGCGAGACCGGCAGCGTGGAATTCCTTCACAATTTCACGGTGTTCAACAGGGATTTCGTCCGTTTCCTGGTCGCCGTCGAGCGGGCCAGCCCCACGGCGACGGTCGACAAGCTGACCCTGTTCACCCTCTAGGCCGACGGGCCAAGGTCACAGGCTCAGCGCGTCACCTGCTGGTTGCCCATGGCGCAGAAGCTCTGGGACTGCTTTGCGGCAGGCAAGGCACGCAGTTGCGTGGTGCACTGGGCCTGGCTGGACGTTCTGCTCACGCTGAGCACCGACGTCTCATCGACCTGGATCAGGTAAGGCCGGTCATAGCGCGGCCCGTCGTACCAGTCGCTGATGCTCAGGTCGCTGTAGGCGCAGCGATAACGCATATGCCCCGTGAACCCCTTGAACATATCGCGCCGGAAGATGTGGTGATACTGCTGCCAGTCACGCTCGCGCTGCCCCTTGCGCACGGCGTCGAGGCATCCTTGCAGCTCGGTGATCTGTGGCTCATGAAGGAAGATGCTCTGGGCCAGGTTGGAGCCATCCAGGTGCACCGTCGCGATCAGATAAACCTGCCGTTCGGCAGCCTGAGCGCTCGCGCCCACCAGTGCCGCCAGAACCAACATCCCTGCCTTGATCAATGTAGTGCTCCTGAAAGATCTCATCGTACCCACGGCTTGTGTCAGCCACGCCGTCACGAAAATATGCAACGAGACTCAGCCTCCACGGCTCCCAGCTGGCCCCTCGAATCAGCATGCCCATCGATGTCCTCTGATTCTGCCCTACCCCCGCCGCGCCTTGAAGAATGCTTTCAACACCGCCCCGCATTCCTCCGCCAGCAACCCGCCTTCGACCAGCACGCGGTGGTTGAGAAAGCCCTGGTCGAAGAACTGCCCGCGACTCACCGCCATGCCGGCGCGGGGCTCGCTGGCCCCGAAGACCACGCGCTGTACCCGCGAGTGGACGATCAGGCCGGCGCACATGGCGCAGGGCTCCAGGGTCACGTAAAGGGTGCTGCCCGGCAGGCGGTAGTTGCTGACGGCCCGGGAAGCGGCGCGAACGGCGACCATCTCGGCATGGGCGCTGGGGTCGTGGGTGGAGATCGGGCAATTGAAGCCGCGGCCGATCACCTCGCCGCCCTGCACCAGCACGGCGCCGACCGGTACCTCGCCGAGCTCGGCGCCTTTTCCTGCAAGCTCCAGCGCTTCACGCATGAAGCGCTCGTCGTGACTGCGGTCGATGATCAGCGGAGCTCTCACGTCAGGCGATCTCGATGGCGGCCATCAGGCCGGTTTCCATATGGTCGATGACGTGGCAATGGAACATCCACACGCCGGGATTATCGGCCACGAAGGCGATACGCGCAGTCTCGTTCTTGCCGAGCAGGAAGGTGTCGGTGTAGTAGGGCTCGATCGTGCGGCGGTTGGAGTCCAGCACCTTGAAGATCAGCCCGTGCAGGTGGATCGGGTGCTGGTACTGGGCCATGTTGCGCAGCACGAAGATGTAGTGACCGTCCTTCTTCAGGCTGGCGATGGGGCGATCGGCGCAGGTCCTGTCGTTGATGTCCCAGGCCTGGCCGTTGATCTGCCAGTACTTGTAGCGGCCTGCGGCTTCATCGGCCGGGGATGCCAATGACGCCGCCCACTCGAAGTTGAAGCGCAGGGTCTCGGCGCGCTGCAGATCCGGTTCGGCCACCGGGTTGGCCGGCAATGCGGGCGGCCATTGCCCCGCCGCTTCGCTGCTGGCAACGGACTTGATGGTGGCCAGGCGCAGTGGCCCGTTGCGCAGAGACAACTCCTGGCTGCCGACGTCCGGGACCTTGAGCGCCAGGTCGATGCGCATGCCAGGACCCAGCCAGTATTCCTTGCCCAGCGGGCGCGGCTGGATCGGGTTGCCGTCCAAGGCATAGATGCGAGCATCGCCCTTGGGCAGGTTGAGACGGTAGGTGATAGTGCTGTCGACGTTGATCAGGCGCAGGCGTACCACCTGCCCGGCCGGCAGTTCCAGGATCGGCAACGAGGTGCCGTTGATGGTCGACAGACGCCCACGGGTGCCCTCGCGGGCAGCCTCACGGGGTACGCTGAATTCGCTGAATGCTCCCTGCTCGTCCACGTGCCAGCTCTTCAGGCACAGGGTGCGCTCGTGCTGGAAGCCGGTGGGTTCGCGCTCCTCGATGATCAGTGGGCCGACCAGCCCGCGACCCAGTTGCCTGGCGCTCGACTCGTGGGGGTGGTACCAGTAGCTGCCGGCATCCGGGGTGACGAAACGGTAATCGAAGTATTCGCCCGGTAGCACTGGAGCCTGGGACACGTAGGGCACACCGTCCATCTCCAGCGGCAGGCGGATGCCGTGCCAGTGAATGGTGGTGGGCTCGGGCAGGTGATTGATGAAGCGCACCCGCAATTCGTCACCCTGACGGCAACGCAGCTCGACGCCGGGGGCCTGGCCACCGAACGTCCAGGCGGGCGTGACATGACCGGGCACCAGTTCGATGTCGTGGGGCGCGGCGATCAACTCGTAATCATGGGTCTTGCGGTCGAACGGGCGCCCCAGCCAATAACGCGCGCCGCCAGCGCCGAGGCCGACGACGCCCAGACCGAGCAAACCGCCCAATACCTGTCTGCGGGTGAAACTCATGAAGCCTGCTCCTGAAGCGGGACTGCGATAACGCTAATCAGGTCTGATCGGATACGCCTCTGCGGACGCTGGAGAGCTGCGAACGATACACCTTGCAAGCGAGGGCGTTAAGGCTGCACCGCTGGAATGTGCCCGACCGGACGTCTTCGCGTGATCAGGCAGTCGATATGGCAGTAGGGTGGATCGGGGCGCGTAGCCGACGCTCTTTTCATCCCCCATGGCTATCGCAGGACAGTGCACGAATCCGATGCCCCACGCCCTGGCTATGTGCGCCGATAGGCCCGCGTGGTCAGCAGATACACCGGCAACCCCGACACCAGTACGATCAGCGCGGCATAAGGCGCGGCGCCGGCATACTCCAGGTTGCCGGTGTGCGACCAGACCTTGGTCGCCAGGGTCTCCAGGCCGGTGGGGCCGAGGATCAGGGTAGTGGTCAGCTCTTTCATGCAGTCCAGAAATACCAGCACGAAGCCCGCTCCGATGGCGGGCGAGATAATCGGCAAGGTGACCCTCAGGAAGGTGGCGATCGGGGTATGCCCCAGGGTGCGTGCAGCCTCTTCCAGTTGCGGCGAAGCCTTTTCCAGTGCCACGCGGATCGGCCCTTGAGCCATGGGCATGAACAACAGCGCATAGGCCACCAGCAGCAGTATGCTGGTCTGGTACAGCGCAGGCACGTAGCCAAGGGCGAAGAACACCAGCGACAGGGCAATCACCAGGCCCGGCAAGGCGTGCAGCAGGTACGGCAAGCGATCCGCCAGCGTCGCCATGCGGCCGTAGTAGCGCACCACCACCAGGCACACCGGCAGCGCCAGCAGGCAACTGAGCAAGGCCCCCCCGAAGGAATAGCTCAGCGACGCCCAGAGTGTCTCGACGATTTCCACCACCGGAAAGCTGGCCGAACTGCCCTCGACGATCCAGAACCCCAGCATCACCAGCGGTACCCCGCAGCCGATGGCCACCAGCGCCAGCAACAGCACCTGAGCCAGCACACGCCAGCGGCCCAGGCGTATCCGTGCCGCGCTGCGGGCCACGCCCTGCCCGGTACGTGCATAGCCACGCCCGCGCAGGCGGAACTCGCCCCACAGCAACAGCATGCACAGCGCCAGCAGCAGCGCGGACAGCATGGCCGCATTGCTGCCACTGAACTCCAGCTCGAACTGCTGGTAGATGGCGGTGGTGAAGGTCTGGTAGCGCATGATCGACGGTGCGCCGAACTCGACCAGCATATGCACCGCCACCAGCAGGCTGGTGGCCATCAGCACCGGGCGCAGCAGCGGCAGCGTGACCCGCCAGAACACCTGGCGGCGACTGCAACCGAGCATCCGTGCCGACTCTTCGAGGGCCGGGTCGAGATTGCGCAGCACCGCGACCACCGGCAGGTAGATCAGCGGGTATTTCGACAGCACCATGACCAGCACCGTGCCGCCCAGGCCCTCGAACATCGGGCTGATCGACACCCAGGTGAAGCCGCTGACGAACGAGGGAATGGCGAACGGCAGGCACAGCAGCACGTTCCACTGCCGGCGCCAACGCAGATCGCTACGCTCCACCAGCCAGGCCAGGGCCAGGCCGATCAGCGCGCAGCCCAGGGTCACCAGCACCATCAGCTTCAGGGTATTGGCCAGCAAGCCGAATACGAACGGCCGCCAGAGCAGCGCGAAAGCTTCATGCGGCCCGACCTGCGCGGCGCGGGCGACCACGAAGAACAGCGGCAGCGCGGCAAGCAGCAGCAAGGCCAGCACCGGAATCTGCAGCCAGATCGGCGGTGCCTTGCGCCGCCGCGCGGGAACGCTTACCGGGGGAAGCGGCAGCTGGGGGGTTACCGCCTGGGGCTGCATGCTCAGTTCATTCCCACTTCGCGCTGCAGCTCCAGCGCATCCTCGGCCAGGCCGATCTGCGCGGCGGTGATGGCCGGCGGCTTGAGCTGGTCATAGGGCTTGAGCAGCGGATCGGCCGGCACCTTGGGGTTGACCGGGTACTCGGCAGACTGGGTGAGCACGGCCTGCTGGCCTTCCTCACTGATCATGAAAGCGAGAAATTGCTGAGCTTCTTTCGGATGTTTGCTGGCCTTGACCACGGCTGCCCCGGACACGCTCGACAGGCCGCCCGCATCGCCATCGGCGAAGTAGTGCAGCCTGGATTTCAACTCGCCCTTCTCTTTCTTCAAGGCCGTCCAATAGTAGCTGTTGACCAGCGCGGCACCGACCTCACCATTCTCCACCGCCTTCATGGCGATGACGTTGTTGGTGTAGGTGCCACCGAAGGCCTTGAGCCCGGTCAGCCACTCTTCGGCAGCCTCGCGACCATTGAGGCGGATCACCGCTGCCGTCTGGCCAAGGAACTCGCCGCTGCTCGGCACGAAGGCGATCTTGCCCGCCCACTCGGGGTCGGCCACTTCCAGCACGCTTTTCGGCAGTTCGGCCTGGCTGACCAGATCCGGGTTATAGGCCAGCACGCGCACCCGCGAGGTGATGCCGATCCAGTTGCCATTGTCGTCGGAGAACTTGGCATCGATCTGCGACAGGGTGCTGTCATCCACCTTGGCCAGCAGGCCCTGGCTGCCGAGCTTGATCAGCGGCGGTGCCTCTTCGGTGTAGATGATGTCTGCCGGCGAGCGCTCGCCTTCTTCGGCAATCTGGTTGGCCAACTGGCCGCCACCGCCCTTGCGGATCAGCACCTTGATGCCGGTTTTCTTCTCGAACGCAGCCGCCACCGCTTTGCCGGTGGCCTCGTGCTGGCCGTTGTACAGCGTCAGGGTCACGGCATCGTCGGCATGCACAGCACCGGCGAACAGCAGGGAGGACAGAAGACCCGCGGCAATCGCACGCGCCAGACCGGTTACTCGATGAGCCGACATTGACCGTTTCCTCAAACAAAATAATCGTCGAGAGCGATGTTCGGTATCGCTCGTGATAGCCAGAAGGGGAACCGCCACGGAGGCGGACACAAAAAGTTACCGGTGATTATACGATCCAACTGCGGCTGATTCTCAAGAAATGCATGCATGGGTCACGCAGGGGGCAAGCGTCATCCCTCACTCGACAACCTACTAAAAGCAAGTTACTAATAGTAGGAACCCACTGCTGGAGCTGACCCATGCATGCCCTTATCGTCGTTGCACACCCGGACAAACACTCCCTGACCCACGCGATCGCTACAGGTATCGCCGATGGGCTTGCCAGCACGGAGGCCAGGCACTCGATCGAATTGGCCGATCTGGCTGCCGAAGGGTTCGACCCACGTTTCAACGAAACGGATATCGCCCTGTTCCAGAAAAAGGCGCCAGCGCCGGCAGACGTCGCCGCCGAACACGCTCGGCTCGAGCGGGCCGACGCGCTGGTGCTGGTCTACCCGATTTACTGGTGGTCCTTCCCTGCCCTGCTCAAGGGCTGGATCGACCGCGTGTTCACCAACGGCTGGGCGTATGAAGAGGCCGACAACGGCAAGGTGGTGAAAAAGCTGCAGCACCTGCAGGTCCATCTGGTGGCCATTGGTGGTGCCGACGCAGGCACCTTCACCCGTCACGGCTATGACCAGGCGATGAAGACGCAGATCGACCACGGCATCTTCGATTACTGTGGCGCACCGGTCAGCACATCGCGATTTCTGTTGGCCTCGGATCCCGGCTTCCCGCAAGCGCATCTGGAGACGGCGCAGGCGATTGGCCGTAAGCTGTTCGCCGAACAATCCTGAAACGCCCCGGAGCATCGATGAGTTCGCAGTCTGCCGTATCGCCACGTCGCCGCCTGCCCCGGGAGGAGCGCACGCGCCAGCTTCTGGAAGTGGCCTGGCAGTTGATCGGTGATGAAGGCACGGATGCCCTGACGCTGGGCAATCTGGCTGAAGCGGCGGGCGTGACCAAACCGGTGGTGTACGACCACTTCGGCACCCGTAACGGCCTGCTGTCGGCGCTCTATCAGGATTACGACGAGCGCCAGACCAGGATCTTCGACGCGGCCATCGAAGCCGCTGCCGCCAACCTGCAGGACAAGAGTCGCGTCATCGCCGCCAGCTACGTCGATTGCGTGCTGACCCAGGGACGAGAAATATCCGATGTGGTGGCCGCCCTCAACGGCTCCCCGGAACTGGCAGCGGTGAAAAAGCGCTATCAGCACGCCTTTATCGAAAAGTGCGCGGCGATACTGGCGCCCTTCTGCGCCCACGGAGGCACGTCGCCAGCCGGCATGTGGGCCATGCTCGGCGCCGCCGACTCGCTCTCGGATGCAGCCGTTGCCGGCGACATCAGCGAAGAGCAGGCCCAGGATGAGCTGCAGGCGGTGATTCTCGGAATGGTCGAGCGAAGCCGCCAGGGTGGCAAGGCGCAGCCGGAACCCTCGGCCGGCTGAACGGCCATCCAGGGATAAGGATCCGCCCGCCCGTGCCAAAAGCGCTTGGCAGCGCGCTCCCGGGCGACGAGACTCAGGCCTGTTTTCACCCCAGCGAGGTATTTGCGGATGATCGATTTCAATAACAAAGGCTTCTTCAAGCTCAAGCAGAACGACGAATACGCCCAGCGCGTCAGCGCCTTGCTGCTGGAAAACGAGCAGGTGATCGACGCCTACAAATCCATGCGCGACGGCGTGGTGTTCACCAACAAGCGCATCATCGCGGTGAACGTGCAGGGCCTGACCGGCAGCAAGAAGGACTTCACCTCCCTGCCCTACAAGAATATCGTCGCCTATTCGATCGAAACCTCTGGCACCTTCGATCTCGACTCGGAACTGGAGATCCATTTCTCGTCACTCGGCAAAGTGAAGTTCGAGTTCACCGGCAAGACGGCGATAGTGGAAATCTCCAAACTTATCTCGGCGCATATTTTTGGCTGACGCTGGCAAACCACACTAGTTGCGATACCCGGAAAACTGAAAAAGGCGCGAATCGCCAATCGATTCGCGCCTTTTTCATTAGCGGTATATTGCGTTGGCGCCTGGCATCAATGGAGGCCGACGACAATCACGGAACATCGCCCGAGCATTATGAAACCGCTCGGGCGACGATCTACCGGATTACCAGTTGTAACTTACCTTGGCCGTGATTTCGCGGCCTGGATTGTAGTAGTTGGCGGTACCGGAGCCGACCACATGCTGCTCGTCGAGCAGGTTGCTGACGTTAAGCGCCAGGTCGGTGCCTTTGGCGATGTTGTAGTTGAACGCGGCATCGTACAGCGTGGTTGCTTCGCTTTTGCCGGTGTTGAAGGCATTGAAATAGTAAGAGCCGGTGTAACGGGCACCCAACCCGACATCCATTTTCGTGCCCGGCACACTGTAGTAAGTCCAGAGCGACGCGGAATGCCGTGGCGTTACTTCGAACTCATTGCCTTTGATGGAGACGATGCCCGAACCACTCTGCAGCGCACCACGGGTCACGTCCGACTTCATGTAGGAGTATCCACCAACCAGGCTCAGATTCTCGGTCAGCTCAGCCTTTGCCTCCAGGTCGAGGCCACGCACATTCGTCTCACCAACAGTCTGCTGCTGAATTCCGCCACCAGGTACGACAACGGCAATAGATACGTTCTCCTGCGTCAGGTCGTAGATGGCAGCCGAGAACAGCGCATTCATACCCATTGGAGAGTACTTCACGCCAGCTTCATACTGCTTGCCACGCTTCGGGGTAACGCCGATTTCGGGTGGCGAAACAGACTCCACCATACTGACGTAAGTGGAAACCTCGTCGGTAACGATGTAAGTCAGCGCGCCACGATAAGAGGTTTCGGAAAAGCTGTCGCTATCGTCAAACTCTGGAATGGTGTTGAAGTTATTGAAGCCCTTGCTGGATAAATCCATGGAGTCGTTACGTACACCAGCAGTGACGATAAAACGCTCATAGAACGACAAGTTCTGCTGCAGGAAAACCGCTTTGGTAGTGTACTCGCGCTTGTCGCGCAGATAGGGCTGCAACCCAACAGGTGCGCCCGTGTAGACGGGGTTGGTCACGCTGATCGGGCCAACACCTTGATAGATGGAGCTGCTGTCAGACGAAGAATCGCCGTACTCCACTCCTACCATGGTGCTGCTGTCGATGTTCTCGAAGCGGGCGTCATATTGCAGCATCAGGTTGCCATTGAGCTGCTCTGCTTCGCTATCAGTGCCGAAAGCGTCACGCCCTAGCGTGTCACCGGTGCGAACACCGTTCAGATAGACATAACCGAAATCATCCGTCAGCTCGCTGTAACGCAGGTTGCTGCGCAGAACGAAACCATTGTCGAAGTCGTGGCTGAAGCTGCCATTGATATTGGTGCGTTCGACTTCATGGAAGTTGTAGCCAGGCTCACCGAAGAAGTCGCTGCGGTCGTACTCCCGATCCAGCGGGTAACCACCACTGTTTGGCGTGCTCTTGGTCTTGAGATGATCCACGACCAAGGTCGCAGAGGTAAAGGCAGTCGGTGCCCAGGTGAGCCCGCCCATGACCAGACCGTTGTCGTCACGGGAGTGATCGTACTCGCGGTCGCTGTCCTGAAGCTTGCCGGTGAAGCGGTAGGCAAGGGTCTGATCCGCATTCAAAGAATCACCAACGTCGATGCCAGTTTCCTTGTGGTTGAAGGAACCATAGGTTGCATAGACCTGCCCGAACTTCTCGAAGCGCGGTTTCTTGGTCACGAAGTTCACCGAGCCACCTGGATCGGCCGCGCCAAACAGTGTGGAGTTTGCGCCGCGCAGCACCTCGACACGCTCATAGGCGAATGGGTCTTCACGGACGCCACGCATCGAACCAAGGGTCAGACCATCGCGATAAGTGGTGGCCTGAAAGCCGCGGATCTTGAAATAGTCGTTACGGTCATCAGTGCCGTAGTAGTCGGTGATGATGCCCGGTGTGTATTGCAGGAGCTCTTCGGTAGTACTGACGCTGCGCTGCTCGATTTCTTTTTGCGTGATCACGGACACGGAAGCCGGTGTGTTGAGGATGCTGGTAGCCACCTTGCCGCCCACCCAGAGTTCCTGAGCGACTACCGAGTTGGCATCGTCACTCGCCGCAGCCTTGGAGTTCACGATGATCGGTGCGAGGCGATAGCTCTCCTCCTCCCCGATGGTGATCGCCTCCTGGGCATTCACACCGAGGGGAACAGCCACCAGCGGGGCGCAGAACATAGCTGCCGTCGCGGCACGCTGCCAGGAGGCGTGTGCGTTGATAACCCCGTTTTTACTATCGGTCATGCTCAAGATCCTTGGATTGTTTGCGGGCTTGCGCCGCTAGCCCTGTTCAGCGTTGTCGCGACGACTCGGCAGAGATCGTACAACTCATGATATTCAAAAATAGCTATCACAACGATAGTCATTCACATACAGGCCGGATTCGCCGGTGAATCCCGCCACTCTTTTTCAAAAAGATCCGGACAGGAACGCAGCTCGACGGTTTGATCAAGGAGAGCGCTGCCTCGCGGTACGCAGCGCAGCTGGAAAATGCCGAGCGCAGAATGGAAAAAGCCCGCAATCGAGCGGGCTTCTGGTTATTGTTAACAGTGACTACCAACAGCTCTCAGAGCGGGATTATCCACAACCATCATCGCCGAGTGATCGAACGCCGCTCTGGCCAACGCCGTGCGCTGGTGTCGACGATGGATCAGGCTGTGCTCGAACGACGCCTCAGCAATTGGGAGGGTGTGGGTGAGTTCGCTCAGCGTGGCAGCATGAGCGAGGGGCCAGACGGCGAAGTCCGACAGCCCCGCGTACAGAATATTGCCAGCGCGGGCGAGATCCTCGAAGCAATTGCTCGGAGTGGCCGAATCGATAGGTATCCGCCAAGTCGATGAAATTTCCACCTGCGTCGGCATAGGTATCGAACCCTGCGTTGCTGACATCGGGGTCGGCGCCGTGCCCCAACGGGACATCGCCAAAGCTTCACGTCGAAAAAGGCTATTCAATGAGTTCGGGCCGGATGCCACTCGAGGCGAAACTACCCGAGTGATCATCCAGCCCGACGCTGCAGTTTCGGTCAGAAGCGGACGGTCACCCCCGCGTTAACCGAGTGGAAACGCGTGTCGGAACCGAACTGTCCTTGATAGGACAGGCCCAGATCAGTCTGTTGATTCAAGCGTAGTTTCGCCCCCACTTCAGTCAGAGCCGTGTCGCGGGTCTGGGCGACACCTTGCACTTCGAAGTTTGGACCGCCTGCAAAGGACTGAACGTTTCGCGGATCCAGATCACCATAGGCACGCCGCCATCCCAATGAGCCGTAGAGCTGCGTATCGAGGTTCGCTACACGGGCGTTCGTCGACGCGCGCAGGCCCAGCGTTGAGAAGACGGTGTCCTGCTTGTCGCTGGACACGTCCAGAGCAGCCGCCCCGCCTTTTTCGTGCATATCCTTGGCATCGTAGCGCACGTAGGAAAGGCCGGCGAAAGGCTCCAGCACCACGCGGTCAACGGGTATGCGGTAGGCCACTTCGCCACTTGCCTGCAGCGATTGGGCGTCGCGCTTGCCGGTCAGGCGATCACTGAACCCGGCAAAAGCGACATTCCGCTCGCTCTCCAGACGGTGCCAGGTGTAACCGACATCTGCGCTGAGGCGCAGGGCGTCGATCTCGCCACCGGTATAGAGACCAAGATGATAGTTGTCGCTGTGACCCTCGGCATCACTGTCATCGGCATCGAACTTCGAACGGCTGTAGCCGCCATAGACGCCACCGCGCCAATCCGGGGTGAAACTACCATCGGCACCGAACAGCAGGCCGCCCGTGCTTTGGTGCAGACCGCCGGCGCCGTTGCCGCCGCCTACCTTGGTCCAGTTGCCGAATGGCTGCACCCAGGCGCCATTTTCGCTAGGTGGTGTGCTGGGCATCAGGCTCATTGCCATGGCTGGCATGCGCAACGTCCCGCTATCCAGAAGACTGCGCACACGAGTCCCGACCACTCCGGACACCACTTGGCTATTGGCGATCAGCGCAGTCGAGGTGCTGCCGTGATAGTCCCCGGATAGCTGATCTGCTGCATTACGCGCGCTTTCGGCATCCAGAATCAGCAGGTTGTTATAGAGGCGCAGGGATTCGCCGCTTTGCTCCAATACACTCAGCGCGCCAGCTGTATTGAACTGGTTTTCGGTCAGCATGACTGTCTGGAAAATGCCCAGAGTAGGCTCTGGTGTTGGTGTTGGTGTTGGTGTCGGCTCTGGCGTCGGGGTCGGTTCAGGGGTAGGCTCTGGAGTCGGAGTCGGAGTCGGAGTCGGAGTCGGCTCTGGCGTCGGCTCTGGCGTCGGGGTCGGCTCCGGGGTCGGTGTAGGCGCTGTGCTTTTTTGCTCGATGGTCAGGTTCAAATCATTGGCAGTACGCTGCAGTCCGACATTCAGGAACGCCGAATTGGTAAACGCCTGGGCATAGGCGGTTCCTGAGGCGGCGCCGTCGACCAAGCCGCCTTGCGCGGAGAGCAAGGTGTAGGTCCTGCCGCTCTGATAACTCTGCGCTGAATCCAGTGCGGTCACGTTGACCTGCGTACCGCGCAGGGTGGCCGTGCCGCTCACGTTGATTCGATCTGCGCCGCCGTCGCCAGCGATATCGGCCGCGTAACGTGAGCCGGCAGCCATGTCGAGGTTGCCTTGTATGGACAGCGCACCGATGGCGCTTTCACCTGGCGATAACGTACCGCCGGCCGCCACTTCGGTAGTGCCCACTTGACCGACACCGGCCAGAACGCCTCCGTCCAATACTTGGGTGCTGTTGGTGTAGACCCCGAATTCGTTACGCCCCACAGTGCCGTTGACCACGAGGGTGCCGTTGCCTACGCTCAACCGCGAAAGGCTTTGGGTAGTGGCCGTATTGCCGCGCTGATTGACTTGGTCGACGTTACCCGACAGTACGAGTCGCCCGCCGCGCACAACGACACTACCGGCCAGCCCGGTAAGGTCGCCGCTCAGGGTGGTATTGCCGTTGAACGCATACACTCGGCCCGTTCCGCTCAACGTGTTGGCGACTTGCAGATCGGTGTCCGTATGGTTGAACGCCAGGTGCCCGTTGACGGTACCGAAGCGAATGGCGGTTTGTGGGTCCAGCCGGCCGGCCGCCTGAGCGGCTCCGGCGGTCACGGAATCGATATCGGAACGGTTGGGATCGGCCACGACCGAGCCGCCTACGGCAAGTGTGCCCCGTGTCGCACTGTTGATGTCGTTTATGGTGCTGATGAGGATACCGTTAGTGGCGCTCAACTCGGCACCGTCGGAAAGTGTCAGGTAGGTGCGGGTGGTGCCGGTGCCGAGCGTCATGCTTTGCGTTGTCAGGCGTGTGCCTTGTCCGGAAATAGTCACCTGATTACTGCGGTTGACAACGGCCGAGCCCAACAAGAGTGAGTCGGTCGTCAGTACGGCGCCATTCTCGAGCGTAAGATCGTTTCTGTTTCTGAAAACACCGCTGTTGTCCCAGCGGGTTCCAGCATCGGAGAGCCTGACGACGGAGTCGATGTCGACCTGCTGGCTGTTGATTTTCCCGCCATCATTGGCCGTTATGCCCGACCTGTAGACAAATACCCCACCGGCCTCGATATTGACCGCGTCGACCAGGGAGTTCTGGCCACTCACGAGCAGTTGGGCGTTCGAAAATGCGTTGGAGAGGGCACCGTTCACATCACCCAGATCCAGATCCCGCACCGACACCTGGCCCCCGTTGCGAACGGTCAGGTCGCCTTGACCGACACCACCGACAACGATCGTGTTACCCAGCACAAATGAAGTGCGGGGCACGATCCAGCGCGAACCCGCCCCTTCGACCAACACGCTGGCCTGGGCCGGATTGACGCCCGTACGGCTGGCTTGGCCAACAATGTTGCCGCCTTCGCTGGTCACGGTTGCGCCGCTGTTGATAGTGAGGCTGGAGGTGTTGCCGTCAGTTGACCGAACGTTGATCGAGCCATCGATTACGCGGTCGCTGCTGAAGGTTTCCTGACCATCGGTGAGAATGTAGTCCGCTGCCTGAGCCTCCGACAGCAATGCAAGAGTAATCGCAAAAGCAAGAGGGGATATTCTGAACAAGGGATTCATAGCGACTCCAGATACTCCATAAAGGCCACGAAGGTGGCTGCTCAGCCCCGAGGGCTAAGCGTTTCCGTTAGGCAGGTTGCTAACGATGGGAGTATCAGGAGGCGCAGTTGCAATGGATATAGCATGCATGCACTAGGTTTGGTGCATAAGCCCGGACAGTTGTACGGCGCGGTGACAGGTCGGAGGGCAGCCTGGCAGCGACCTGCCGGAGCGCTTCAGCCCATAACCAGAGGCATGCTGACCACGCTCGATCGGCGGAGGAACATCTCCGTCACAATCTCGCGAGAACACACGACCGCTGCTGGCGCTCCTCGCTCCGAGGCCGCATCGGTCAACGTTCACAAATGCTCATGCTGACTCCACCCGTTTCCGATTATCGGATTGCAGCCTGAGCTCGCGCTCGTAAACAGATCGGCGCAGCTCACGCCATCTGATATCCGCTTGGCCATTCTTCTGCAGCCTTGCTACGGCCTTGGCACACGTCTTCTATTTGGCGGGTGAGCGACGAGCCGAAACCATCTTTCAGCTTCAACCAAGCGCTTCTTAGCTAGCGCAATCGTGACGTATCCACGCCATAACGACCGAGCATTAAAAACCAAAAGCCCGCAATCAAGCGGGCTTCGGGGTATTTCCTGCTACAGGGTGCCAGCCGATGCTGGCAGTGGGATCACTCCCACTCGATCATCAACAAGCCACGCAAGTCCGCGTGGTTAAAGGATTTGCAGTGATCGACATGGGCCGCTACCGTCGCGTTTACCGTCAGAAACGCCCATCTTTCGCTGGCGCGGAAGATGGAGCGAATTGCGGGGCGTCGATTCTTTCAGGCCCGTAGTCAATCAGTTTGAAGAATACAGGAAGTCCAGTCGGTAGATCAGCACTTCGTCCGACGGCGCAGAGCTCGTAGGTTTCATACAACCTCTCTTCGACATGCATGTATCGCTCCTCATACGCCCCGCAGGACACTCCAACCGACTCGGTTCACGACGATCAAAACCAGACGATCCTGCACGCCAAATATTCGCTCAATACGATGTGCACGAAGTTGCCATCTGACTGCCCCACCAAATAGCGATAGCGTCCGCCCTGCACGTCGATCCAGTTATCGATAATTCGTTCTCCCGATGGAATCGCACACATGAAAGCCCTGGAACCGAGCTCCGGCCAGGTAGTGATGACGTCGGACTCTGGACATTCGAAGAATTCGCGGTGCTCATGGCTCATGAGAGCAAGAGGCATCACATGGATCTCATCGGGGTCAACCAACTCCTGAACGCCCAACTCGTAATCCAGATGACCACGCGCCAACTTAACGACGACATTTCGGACACGATCCATGTTCGGCTGCCAAGTCTTCTGGCCATCTTCGTTCGTGGACAGCGCGGCTCGGATCCTGCTAGCCAGCAGTGGTACCGCACGAAGAATCCTGCTCACATTCGCCCTCTTCACGCCGGGCGGATCTGCCGTGCCGCAGATGACGCACTCGATGAAGCAGGCCAGATACTGTTCGTCCAGCGAGAAAGACCGGTTGCACTCAGCGCAGGCAGGTACGACGGGCAGATCCGCGGGGAACGGTTCATCCAGCAGGACCTTCGACGGACAATGATCTCGTGTCGTCGGTTCAGCACCGCAGTACACACAATAGCCAGTGAGACGTTTGTCCACAAAGAGTTTTCGAGGGTCGTTCATGCGAAGTCAGAGCCTTAGCACACCCGAAGCCATCTCGCATCATCGTGCTGTTCCCTTCCCCTGACAGTGGAGTGTCTTGTGCAGCCCAACCCCGCGCACGGAACTCACCCACTAACCTCAATGCCCTCTGCCCGTCCTCTGTCAAGGACATCAAGAAGAACCGCACACTGCTTCTCGGTAGGAAGCTTCGCAGGGATTTGCATGGCAATCTTGAGAATCCCAACTTCCTTAGGCGTGAGAAGCTCTCGTTCGAGGAGGGCCTGATGGAGGCGAGCCCACTCGCCTGCGGGAACAGCCAGCACATGCCGCTGCGCTTCGATACCGTTGTCGATCTTCTGCGTTTGCCTCGCAGACCTGACCTCCCTCACCTGATCGTCGAGTGACAAAAGCTGACTATGAAACTCGGGAGGAAGCAGATTATCAACCTCGTCGATCCGAGCCTGAATCCGCGTCCAGCATGCCTCCCTCTTGCACCATTCGGAGATGTTTGAGATGCCTGCCGGAGGCCTGATGATGTCCTCGTTCACGACCGCGGAGACGGCAGCAATGGCACTTTCGAGAACAGAGTTTACGCCCTGTGCATTCCATATTCTCAGAAAGTCCACACAGGCGTTCCTTCGCCTCGCGAGCTCGCTTAGCACGGCCAGCGTATAAGCCACGATATTAGCCCGGTAGCCTCCGTTGTACCAATGCTGTGCAGACACGAGCCTCTCAGTGGCGCGGAAGATCAGTCCACGAGCAACTGCTCGCTTGTAATAGAACTCGTTGAACCCATCGGATGACTTCTCCCACTCGATGCCGATTCGCGCGGCGTAGCGCGCAAAGTTCTTCTGAGAGCCAAGATTGACCCATCTAGGATGATCATCCCAAACATTCTCGAATTTCGCGAGATCCGTCTTGGTGAACATCTGCTGCTTGGGATGCTCGGCCTTGAAGCGACGCTGCTCTGCAGGTGTAAGCTTCGACTGTGAATCGGCGTACTGACCACGTGCACGCTCGTAGAACCAGCGCGTCTCACGCGGGGCTCCCCTCTGGGCCGGCGCCCAGATGCGTCGTGAGAATCCTTCCATCCGCACATGGAATGGATGATTCGAGAAGAAGTCAGCAGCATTCACCCGATTCTGGGTGTTCGCGTACTCTGATATCTTCGGCACGACCATCTCGCTTTGCTGGTTGTCGATGACGGACAGCTTCATCTGAACGAATATCTGGGAAAGGTCCGCCTTGTCCCGCTTTCGCGTATGGAACAGCGATGCAGTGGTCTGCCCACCATTGACGATCTGGAGGTCGACAACCCTTGTGATCGCCAGACTGGAATCCGCTGTCTCGATCTCGACACTCTGCGCAGTGGCCGTGATCCCGTTATTGTAGGCAAAGAACATTCCTGGCTCGTTCAGGATCGTTGCCCGTATTCCTTGGTTTACATTGCCGCGAGCCTGCAGGAATGTCCGGACGTTCTGTTCCAGCAGGCGCGCTCCGAATCGTTCGTACAGCGTCGCCAGCACATCTGCAGGCATGACCATAAGATAGGACTGGTAGGCATCGGTCCCTAGGTGGGCAGGAAGACAGGCAATTCCCTTGCCGAACATTTGCTCGAAGTCGAGATCGAGTGGTTCCTTGTGGCTGCGTGAGGTTCGCTGACGATGAAGTCGTGAGATGTCCCAGATGTGGTGGGTGACCGGAATACCGGCCAGTTCCGTATCGGGAAGCGCCTGGATTCTCTCACTGAGCATGCGCTCGGAGAAGAGAATCAGGTTTACCTGCCGAATGGCATCCTTGCGATCCGCAATCTGTCTGGAAAGACCGTACTCCGGCGAAGTGACTTCCAGTTCTGAGGCCAGGGCTTTGTTAGCACTAGCCTCGAAGAAGTTGGCAACACGCCTAAACGCTGCATCTGCCTCCGTCTTAGTGAGGGATGTCAACTCGTTTCTGGAATCGAAGTCCGCGATGAATAGGTCCAGGACTCCTTCGTCATTGAACCAGTAGCCATCCACGCGCATGCCCCGCTGCGCCCGAAAATGGCAGAGTTCGAAACCCTCCGTAAAGCCTGTTTCGACGAGTTCAGAAGCGACTGTTTCCATAAACTCATCAAGCTGAAATATGCGATTTGCTTCGGCACCGGCCAACAGTTCCTGCCGAAAGTCGTGGAAGAACTCCTCGGCGCTCATCCCCATTTAAAGCCCACGAAAATATCTGTCTGATCACATGAGAACGGTGCAATAGCTTCTAGCATGAGATCGTATGACAAATTGGCGACCCCCTGTGGTAGCTCCGAACGTATCAGTCGCGGGAAGGCATCGGTCACGCGGTATCCCTGAAGTCCACTCACGACAAAGCGTGGAACATCATATTCAGCGAGTGGCGCATAACTCATGCTCGCCAGCTTATCTGCGAACTGTTCGATTGCCTCGGCGTCCATCAGCTCACTTTCGATTAGTGCGACGAGCCCGTTCAACGACAGTGCGTCTTGGGCATCAGGCATATCGCTGAGGAGCTGCGTCAGCAAGAACAGCTCATCGACAAGTGATTCAAGCTGATCTTCGGACGAGATACGGACGGTGCTGCGCTCTCGGCCTGAAAGCGATTTAACTTCTATGGCTCGGTTGCCAAAAACAAAGTCTTGATGGGAAGCGTCCGGTCCGCACCAAGCATCAACAGCTGCAGCCTGCGTGAGCGTGCCCTGATAGAGCATACGCAGGATATGCAACTCCCCGAAAAGACCACGAACCTCCTCGGATGAGAGCAGCCGGGCATTCCGACCAGCCAGAAACGCCTTCCATCGTTTCAAATGCGCGAGGGTGAGAGCAAGCGCCGTCGAGGAGTCGGCGATATCTTTCAAACCTCCAATAAGCGTTTCACAGAGGCCAAGGAAAAGATCACTGTCTATATGGCGGGCGAGCCTGAGGACGATTCGCTGCCGTTCGGAGGTGCCACCGTTACGGAGATCGATGGCGATCCCGTGAAGCGAAACTGGGTCACGTCGAAATTGAACGGTGTGGTCGCCATCCAGCTCCATGATTAACAGGCAATGCGCCGTGGAGTCACGTCCCCAGTAGATAGGAATGCCGGTAGTTCCGGCTACCCGAAGAACGCTCAAGTCAGTCGAGGGGATAGGAATGCTGTCCCACGGCACGAATTTACTCATCGTCATAATCCTCATCGACGTCAGGGTCGTCGTCGAGCGATCCGTACATTTGCTCCATCCAGACCTTGTTCGCGATAACTTCGATCTCGACGCCGTACAAGCCATCAGGGTAGCTCAGCCCCCATGCAGGAACCCGGAAACCTGCCAGTTCCGCCTTATCCGTTGGCTCCAGAACATGAAGCATGAGCAGGGGCTTGTCGCGCACTACCCGATAATGAATATCCGATGGCCTCTTCGACTTGCTCTTCGTATCCTCCGCTGCCAGCTTTTCGGCAGCTGCAATCTGTTCCGGGGTGAGGCCGAGTTTCTCGTCACCCCGACTGGCAACGCGATAGCCTGAAACGCGCCATTTATCAGGCGTCGCGTCTTCAGCCGTCCGCTCCTGCGTCCCGAGGCGAAATCTATCAGAATCGAACGGCCCCTTGGAGATCAAGAGAACGTCACCTTTCGGATACTGCGCCGAAATGGCCCGTAGATACTCCACCGCTGATATCTTCCTCTGCCTTGCATCTTTATGCGATTTGAAACGAAGAAGGAACTCGTCAATCTTCTCGACATCCACATCCGGGATGAAAAATCCCTTCTGTTTCGTGTCTTCAATCGCACCACCGAAGCCATCCCGCCAGTACTCCTCGATCAGCACTTCGTTTTCGGCATTTGTATCTGGACTGAGGGGAAGGTCGTAGCTCTCGACAAGGAGACCCGTAAAATTCTGGTTGAGGACTACCTTCTCACCGCTACGCATCTTATTGGCCGCCGTGACGAGGAGACTGTCGGGATGGGATTTTACGTAAAGCCCAAAATCTCTCGGACTCATATCAGCCTGACGCATCCTGGTAATTTGTTGTCGAAGTTCGTCCGACGCGAGCGCAATATGCTTGTACCAGTTGATTGAGTCGTTGGGCAGCCAGACACGGCAGACATCCTCGTAGCCCGGCCGATAGCCGAACCATCGCCCCATCTGCATTAACGTGTCATACATCTTTGTATTGCGGTACATGTAGCTGATCGTCAACCCTTCGATGGTGAGGCCGCGCGACAGACTAAGACCGCCGATAGCGATCGCGGTCAGGCCAATGCCCTCCTTTTCATACTTTGCGAAATCCAGAACTTCGTCGCTTTTGCTGTTCACCACATAGGTCCGCAAGTTCTCGAAAACACCCCAGAGCGCGGCTCTCACCTCATCCCAACCGTAATGCCGCTCACCGAACTCATTTTCTGCAAACTCGGCATCGAACTCCGCCCGCAGTCGCGCCATGTGTTCATTTTTCGAGGAAGTAGCTTCCGGCATCATGTAATTGGCCTTCACCGCCTCGCGTATACGATCCAAGCGCAGCCCTATGAAGCTTCTAACCTCTTTCTGTACGGACACAAAGCGCGATACGTTTATCAGCATGGAGCAGTGCTTACCCGTCTGACCTCTGAGATTACGAATGGCACGTGCAACAATGAACTGATCGATAGCTCTGTAAAGACTGGGAGGCAGTTCTGCTACAGGGGAGCCATTTTTATGCGACAGGGGCAGAAATTCTTCGGAATCCGCGATCTTCCGAAGGATGGCATTGCTGCTTTCATCGTTCAGAAAAACCTTTTCGGGTCCGAAATAGGTTGTCGGCGCATCCAGCGAATGAACGAAGTCTTTGGGAAATAGCTCTTCGTAGGCCTCCTTATCGAAGGCGTCGGGATCGATAAATATGTTTGCGAATGGAGTGGCGGTGTATCCGATGTAGCAGTTCTTGGTGAAGAGACGCAGTATCTTCCTTATCCACGAATTGGTCGCCGTCGGATTTATGTCTGGCTTATTCGTGTTGATCGACGCATTGTCCGCCTCGTCATCGATGACCAGCATGGGAACATCGGCGATGCGGTCTCTTCCTGCCGCATTCAGTTCGCGCAGCCAGACGTGCAAAGCCTCAAGCGTCTTCACGTTTTTCTTGATGACGATAATGACGGGCTTCTTGAAATCGTTTAGCTGTGCGCCGCTTCTGTCTGCTGTCTGCTTGTTGAAATCCGAGATGATGTTTGTAAGCGTCACCGGATTAGGGTAGGTCCTGTCCAGTCCGACCCCGATACTCACACGATCCGCCGGATCGCTGGAACGCCCAACAAATCCTTCATCAACGCGTTGTTGTGTCTGCTTGCGAAGATTGTTGTGAATGCCGGCAATGACGATGATAAATTTATACCCGGCGTCAGCAGCTTTCGCGATCACCCCCATGTAATTGGCAGTTTTCCCGGACTGAACGTGACCAATGACAAGCCCGCGGCGGCTCCATGCGCCATCACTCGTTGGATCCTGGAGTAGTCCTAGAATTTTTGAACCGTCGCCGTTAAGGAGGGTGTTCACGACCGTCGGCTTCCAGCCCTGACTGCGGAGATATCCTCCGTAGGCATCCGCATACGTCGTACCGATTTCACGCTTGTGAATCCAATCCTCGTCGTGAGCGGCGTCAACATCGACCAAAGAGACGCCTGCATTCATGCGCGAGGGAATCGTTGTCTCCGCTTCGGCGATGATGCTTCGAAGATCACCGGCGAACCCTAGAAGGGGGGAAAGAACAGCAGCCTTGGCCGCGATCTCTTCGCGCGACGGAAGACTGTCCTGACCGTCGAATGCTCCAATCAATGCCGCCAGCACGACTTTTTCTTTGTCACTTTGTGCGCTCATGCGAATCCCTTTTGAATGTATTCCTCGACGATTTCGCTGTGAGCGTCAAATAATCGAGTCGATCTGACAATATCCCTGAATGCTTCCGCATTGCCTGGTAGGTCTCCCCAAAGCGCACGTTTTAGATCATATAGGCGATCCCGCACCTCTTGAGTTGCCGGCGCTTGAATCACTTCACGAGGATTGGTCGAATAATCTGAATACACCATTTCGACCGGCAGAGATGCTGAGGTTGCTTCAATAAGAAGGTCGAGATGCCGGATGCCTTCTCCGTCGAGCCGGTCCCGCAGTCGCTGCACAAGCGGATGAGAGCCGTTCAAAGCATATCTGATCCTAGTCTGATCAGCGTATCGCTCCCACAGTGGGGCGCTGACTTCCTGAAACAGCCTCTGTCCACGCCCCCGATGTACCGTCATGCTGCGGGTGGTGATCTTGCTAATGATCTGGCGCAGACGCTCACGCACCGCATGTGGCGGACGAGCACGCGACTTCTTGATGTCGATGGTCCATGCTTCGTCCAGACTGTTGGGGAAGTCGATCTGCACTCGCGCCAGCTTGGTGGCCTCACCCTTCGGCACTAGTCGGAACCAATCTCCCCACGCCATCAGGCGCCCGTTCCGATAGACATAACCTCCCTGGTTGGAGATAAAGTCGCTGCGATTTTGGTAGTAGTCGTACTCGACCACGGAGAGACGGCTGTGATGTGGCAACACATAGGGCTGCAGGCGCACCTCGGCATCACCGATGCGAACGATTTCCTCCGGAAGGACCTGGGTAGCCGGATTTTTTCTGCAGAAGGGATCGAATGCGGCAATGGGATGACCGTTGATAGTGAGCGAGATTTTGGAATGTCCCTTGACCTCGCCCGAAAGAAAACGATGAAAGACGAGGGACAGGTGCCGCCCCACCGCCTCAAGCTTCTCGTTCACGATTTCCTGTCGACGATCCCCTGCCTCGTCTTCCAACAACCGGTCAAGTTCTCGCCAGATGACGGCAGTCCCTTGCTTGCCAAGGCGATCGACATAAGGCAATACCTGGATATCGACCTCATCGAGAAGACTCAGGATCCAGTCGTCTGCAGCATCGATGCGATCCAGGTTCCATTCGGCGCCACAGATGGGGCCATCCTTCGTACTCACCACTGTCAGGGAACGACACTGAGAGAACGACGCCGTCTTTAGCCCCAGACCAAAGCGCCCGAGGTCCTTTGGCGAACGGTGCTTTCTGGGATTGTCGGTCCCGTGACGCATTGCAGCCAGCAGTTCACCTTCCGTCATTCCCTTGCCGTCGTCGAGAATGACGACAAGAGGATGCTCGCTGGAGACGTCGCAGATGATGTCGATCAAGTCCGCGCCAGCGGAAATGCTGTTGTCAATCAGGTCCGCAATGGCAGTTTCGAGCGAATACCCGAGATCCCTCATCGACGCAGAAAGGCAAGCCGCGCTTGGTGGATGCCTATGTTCCCGTGCCATCAATATTCCCCTCGTGATTTCTCGCGAATCATCTGCATGCTAAGCTTCTGAACATTGTCTTGCAGAACGCCTCCACCCAATCAGATTGGCTGGCAGATGTGGGAAGTGGCAGCTTCTGCGAACGTTCAAGTGGAATGCATCCAAGGCCATGCGCGTCCCTACCACTCCTCAGCGCAGCCGCATGATGTCGAGCATTCGCGGAAAGGACACTTGGCCGGAACGAACTCTTCGCTCCCTTCTTTTCGCCAGGGGATTCCGATATCGACTTCATGTCAGAAAGCTGCCGGGCTCCCCAGACCTCGTGTTCCCGAAGCACCGGGCGGTGGTTTTCGTTCACGGCTGCTTCTGGCATCGACATGAAGGTTGTCGCTACGCCACCACGCCCCGGACCAACATGGAGTTCTGGCAACAGAAGTTCCTGGGCAATGTCGATCGCGACAAGCGGCACGTGGAGGCGCTTCGGGGCCTCGGGTGGCGGGTGGCCACCGTTTGGGAGTGCGCGCTGAAGCATTCGATCGAGGACACTGTTCGGTCGGTTCAGGAGTGGTTGCATGGCAATGACGAAGCTCTCGTAATCGGTCAGTCCGCCTCGGCAAGCAACGGAACCTGAACCTGCTTAGAAATGCTGCGGCGTACGCTTTCCATCGGTTTGCTGTGTGTTTGGTCACCGACTTGCCTGCGCTTCTTCCTGTTTGTTTCGTTCAGCAGGCTACGCACGATTTTGGCCAGTTTGTACGCCAGCAGCGGAGGAACGGCATTTCCGACTTGAGTGTATTGCTCCGTGCGGTTGCCCGCGAAGAAATAGTTGTCGGGGAAAGTCTGCAGCCGTGCTGCCTCCCGAACCGTGAGACTCCTGCACTGCGAAGGGTCGTAGTGGATATAGTAGTGACCATCCTTAGCAATATGCGCCACAACCGTCGTGGCTGGCTCGTTCTTGCATTGAACACGAAATCGGTCCCTGAACGGAATAGTCTCGGATTCGCTTTTGACGCGCGCATTGATGTGGTCGGGCAACAGTTTCGGGGGGAAAATATCCAGCCGAGGAAAATACCCGTACGAATGCGCAAAAGTGGCCGAAAATAGGTAGCGTGCCAAATCGGAGGCCATGTGTGCACGCGCCTCATGCTGGCAAACACCGCCGAGACTTCGATCGTGCAGCCACTGTTGAAGCTCCGTGGGTTTCTTCGGCCTTTTGTAATTTCGTGGAATGAATACCCCTCCGGTCGTGGTACTAGTTGCAGCTGCAGCAAAGGTCCGCGTCGCTTCAATCATGGCGGACTCGATTCCTGTTTTCCATCCCTTGATATACGCAGGGGTAGCCTGAACAGCCTTGCGCCACGCTTCCAGCGAATCCCCCTTGGACAATCTGCTTCGAATCCTTGGAAGCTCGTCGATTGCCTGCCTGACAGTTACAGGCTTTGATATGGGCACTAGCAACTGTTGCGGTGGTATCCCCGCCCCCTTCCTTACGCCGAGCAGTATCACTCGGTGCCTACTCTGCGGTATCCCATAGTCTTCGGAATGGATAATGTAGTCTGAGGGTTCCAACGATTCGCCATTCCCCTTCTTGGTGAAAGATCGGATTTCATACTCCAGTCCCTCGGCAGGTGACGACAGGTCGGCAATGATCCTCTCGAACATTGGGTCACCAGAGTGCTTCGACGAGAGCAGACCTTTGACATTCTCCATCACGAAGATCGTGGGCCGATGCACTCGGATGATTCGCAAGTACTCCCTGTAAAGAAGGTGCTTCTCGTCTTTGTGAAAGTTCTTGTCATTGGCACGCCGAGAGCGGCCCGCCAAGGAGTAAGCTTGGCAAGGTGGGCCACCAATCAGCACCCAATTCTGCTGTCCATTCAGTGCTGCTTGGATTTCCCCATCTATATTGGATTCATCCGACTTGCCAAGCTCCAGACACCTCGCTTCTTTGGCGGCATGCGCGAAAGCGCTGGCCACCGCAGGTATCTCGCGAAACGCAGTTTCGTCAATTTCACCTCGTATATAGCTGTAGTAATGCCTGACACTTTTGGTTCCACGTAGACGCCGGAACACGGCCCTGAGCGTCAGTGTTCTATGTGCGACAGCATCCTTTTCAATGGAGAGTCCGATCTCAAAAAATGGCTGATGTTTGTTGCCTTTCAGTGAGGCAAATCCCTCTCCTAGTCCTCCCGGACCTGCAAAAAGATCAATTATTGGAACTGGCATTCGTTGCCTTCTTGATATTTGGAATGATTGAGGAATCAGTACTCATGGCTTGAGTACCAGCAGACCGTCATTCGATTTAGAAACCCAGGGACGGTCACTGCCCGTTGGCAGTGCGACCGGGTCGAGCTTGGCAGCCCAGGGTAGCGCCTGCTCACGACCAAGATGAAGGCACAGACGCACGGTCTTGACACTTTTGCAGCATTGCAGAAGTCCACGCAGCACATCCGCACGCAGGTTGTGAGTGTCTTCGACGAATTCGCGAGCCTCCTGCAACGGCTGACGCACACCAACATCGCTAAGCAATTCCAGCAACGCGCGCTCCGGTGTCGAAACCTGCGGCGCCTCATTACGCCTTTCGAATGGACAAACATGCAGCAAGGCATCTGGGCGCTCGTCAAACAATCGCTTGCGGTGATACTCAGCCGGAAAGCGTTCTACGAACCATTCTGGCAAACGCCCGGCAGCCCAGCCATATAGGTGTATAAGTGGCGGCTGCGACATATATCGGCGCAAGCCATGCCATTCCAGCGCAGACTTGCCCCCCACGTGCAAGCCCTCTAACCTGCGCTCCAACAGCGATAGGCTAGGATTGAGAGCTAACTCGTCATTGGACCGGTAAAACACACCACGCGTCAGCCGTGTAAGCCAGCCGGCACGCACGTAATGCACCGCCAAATCCGCCGAGATGCCCAGAGCCGCCAAGTCTTCCGAAGTCAGCGGTGTTCCAGGTGCCGGATGCGCATGGAGCGCGTTTAGCTTACTTAGTCGGGTCGTGGCCATACTACGATTGATACATCTTTTCCAAATAGGTGTCAATTTAATTTTATAGGCTCAATCGTAGCAAGCTACGACTCGGAGGATTTTCCCAAGCCCCTAGCCTTGTAAAGGGTTTACAAGTTTGCGCGAGTAGAAGTGCTGCACTTACCCTTCCGCCCTCGAAAGCCACGATCCCCTGCCATGAACACCTCCAACATGTACGGGATCAGCGTTATGGCATCGACCGCCTCGCCATAAGTCTGTGCGTGCAACGCGGCGTAGCGGTCTAGGTCAGCCTTTAGGCTGGCCGGGCACGCGAAGGTCAGCTTAATGCTCTCGGTCTTAGGCAGAGGCCCAAGCCGCAGTTTGCGCGTCGTGCTCATTGCGAAGTCCCCCGATTGAAGAACAGCGGTTGGTACGGTCGCAGTACCAAGTCGCGGTTGACGATGATGCGAACCGGCAGGCCCGGCCTCTCGGTCAAGGTGGGCTGGATGTTGAGGTTGCGCCGGGTCATCTCTTGGCCGACCTGATTAATGCTGTCCTGCGCGCTGTCGCGCCCGGCGATAACGACGCGATCGCCGTTCTGGCGGTTCTCTGGTGCAGCCAGTTCGGCGCCGACGCCCAGCAGCGTCGTCAGTGCGGCGCCGGCAAAGATGCGATCCCAATGCCAATCGACGCCATCCTCCAGGCCGGCATAGCCGGCCGGGTCCGTGCCGGCCAGGTTGTCCAGTGTGAGCGAAGACGTGTCCGGCAGAATGACGCGGTTCCACACCACCTGAACGCGGCTCTGTCCGTAGGCGACCTGGCTGTTGTATTTGCCGAAGATGCGCGATCCCTGCGGGATCAGCAGATAGCGGCCGGTCGCGGTGTCGTACACCGGCTCCGTCACCGTGGCGATCACATCGCCAGGCAAATCCGACTTGATGCCCGTCACCAGCGCACCGGCGATCACCGTTCCGGCCATGACCTGATACGGCGAAGCCGGCAGGGTCAGGTTGCCGGAATTACGGGTTTCCGTAGTTCCGGCTTTCTGGAACGCCTCTTTCTGGTCTTGGCGGTTCTGCACGGCAGTCGGGTCGGCGGGCTGGGCCGCCGTCGAGGCCGGCCCAGCGGCCTGCGGATCGAAGCCGGTTAAGCCAGATGTCGGGCCGGCGGCGGCCACCTGCGTCGGCGCCGTAGCGGCGCGCTGGTTGCTGGAGCGGAAGAACACTGACGATCCCGCTGCCGCTTCAGCCTCCTTGCGCCGCGCGTCACGCTCTGCGGCGCCGGGGTCCTGGCCGGGCGGCGAGTAGCGGGCCACCGCCTGCTGCTGAGACTTCACGATGGCCGGCCCCAGGTCGCCGGGCAACGGCGGCCCCAACTCTGGCACCTTGGCCGGTAGCTTGGAGTAATCAGTGGGAAGCTGGTCCAGTCCTTCGGAGCGCGAGACGCGATCGACGTTGTAAAGCTCGGCCGGCTCGTTGCCGCCGCGCCGATGCGTCGGCTGCAATGACCACATCGTTGCGCCCAGCACGGCCACGCCGAGGCCGCCGGTCAGCAGCGCCAGCGTTCGCCGATTCAAGCGTGTCACCGGGCGCGGCTGAGCCCGCAGCGCCACGTTCTCGGGCGCGACCTTCGGCGCGGTGTCGGGAATCGGCACATCCGGGGTTTCGTCCTGGCTCATGGTCATTTCTCCCGCGTGCCATCCGCGCGCTCAATGCGCACCACGTCGCCCTTGTCCCCGCCCAGGCGAAGTTCGGCCGCGCCGAACAGCCGATCCACGATGTAGTACGGTGAGCGGAAGCGGTAGTTCACCAGTTGTCCGTCGCCCTGCGCGCCGATCACGAACAAGGGCGGCAACTCGCCCTGCGCGATGCCTGCCGGGAACTGGATATAAACCTTCTCGCCGTCGTCGAAAGCGCGCAATGGCTTCCACGGTGGATTGCTGCCGCTGACCGCGTAGCGGAAGCGGATCTTCTCCAGCGACAAGCCCGTATCGACCGGCGCGGTCGCCTGTGCGGCCTGCGACTGGCGCTGCAAGGCCAACATCCGGTCTTTCGGATAGTCCCAAGACACCGATGCCATCCACGCTTTTTCCGTCGAGGTCAGTTCCAGCAGGTATGTCCTGCGGTTCGTGGTGACGACCAGATTCGTCTTGAGGCCCGACCGGGTGGGCTTCACCAGCACGTTGACGCGCAGCTCGGCGCCGGCGCCGCTGGACGTATCGCCAACAATCCAACGCACCGTGTCGCCGGCGGCGACCGTCACCAGTTCCTCGCCCGGCTGTAGGGACACGACGGTGACGCGCCCCGGCGCGGCGTAGACCTGATACAGCGCGCCATCGGTGAAAGGCCACACCTGAATCGCGTTGACGTAGCCCTCGCGAGTCGGCGCGATGCGCGCCTCGGCGTTGGCACGCGAGACGCGCACGGTTTCGTCGGCCGGCTCGGGCGCGGGCTTGGCTTCGTCCACGTCAGGCATCGGCTTCATCTGCGCCGGCATCGGCAGCACCTTCGGCACCTCCACCACTTCTACGGGCTTCGGTGGTTCGGGCAACGGCTGCGCCAGCACCGGCTCATCGAGCGAGATGCGCGGCGGTGGCTTGCCCTGCGAGGCGCAGCCCAGCAGTGACGACGTGGAGGCCGCCAAAGTCAGCGCAAAAGCATAAAAGCGGAAAGACGGGTTCATGGCTCGGCTCCTTCGGACGCATCGAGTTCGCGGCTCCACGACAAGCCGTTGACGTAGATGCCCAGCGGGTTCTTGCGCAGGCGTTGCTCGGTGCGCGGGGTTTGCAGGACGATGGAAATCACGGCGTTCCAGCGTTGGGTGCCGGCCGATGCGCCGTTGATGAAGCGCTGTTCCGTCCAGCGAACGTTGAATGACGAATCGCTGGCGCGAACGACGCTGGTGATCTGCACCGTCACCGACTCCTTGCCGACGCGCGCAAACGGATCGCTCGTGCGTGCGTAGTCGTTGAGCACGGCCGCGCCGCGGTCGGTGGTGTAGTCGTAGGCATCGAGCCAGTTTTGCCGCACGACGATGGGGTCGATCGACAGCGAGCGCACCAGCGTGATGAAGTGCGCGAGGTGGAAAGCGATCTGTGCATCGGCCGGCCGATACGGCGTGGCGGCTTCGCCGATTGCGCGCACCTGGCCGATCTTGTCCACTTCCACCACGTAAGGCGTGACGATGGACTGCGCTGAGCGCCAGACCAAGCCACCAGCCATCAGCAGCGCGAGCACCAGGCAGCCGAAGGCCATCAGCCGCCAGTTCTTCGCCTGCACGCGAGCCAAGCCAATGCGCTCGTCCCAGACTTGCGCGGCAGCTTGATACGGGGTGGCAGGCTGCGGAGTATCGGCGTAGCGCACCTGCGGTCGCTTGAATCGCATGGCTTGTTCTCCTCAAGAATCGGAATTGCCTAGGCTTGGGCCTTGCGCCGAGCCGCCGCCGTCCCCGCCGCGCAGCGTGTGCGCGACGGTGGTAGCGGCATGGCTGATCTGCTGGCGGCGATGCAGGCGCTTGGCCCAAGCGGGTTGCTGTTGGTTGGCGCTATTGGCCGGGGCTTCGCCTCCGGCGGACGAGCCCGACGCAGCGGCGCTGCCCCCTGCGTCGCCAGCACCAGCTGCTGGCCCGGCGTCGTCCGAACGGAAGGCGGCGGCTGCGCGCTGCCCGAACGAGCGCACTCCGGCGGTGGCCTTCTGGCCAACTGCCTGCGCGCCGGTCGTGGCGACATTGCCCAAACCCGCCATTGCGCCTCTGGCGCCACCGCCGGCAGCGGTCGAGCCCGCCTGAAACGCCGACCTTGCGCTGCTGGCGGTCGAGGTAGCCGCGCGGGCGCCGCTACCGATGGCGCTTGCAGCCGCTGGTGCCATGCGCGCTCCGACGGCCACCGCACCACCGACGCCGGTGGCGGCGGCGCCGACCGCGACAGCGGCTCCTGCCGCACCCAAGGCTGCGCCAGCCATCGCACCCGCACCGAGTTGCGGCCCGCCAGAGATCAGTCCCGTGGCGATGCCTGGCCCAAAGATGCCAAGCGCCAGCAAGGCGAGCGAGGCCAGCATCACCACTAGCGCGTGGTCGATGGAAGGTTCGTTCGGTGTGACCTGGAATTCAGCGAACAGACCCGTACCGATGCCGACGATGACGGCCAGCACCAGCACCTTGACGCCCGACGAGATCACATTGCCGAGCACCTTCTCGGCGAGAAACGCCGTCTTGTTCCAAAGTGCAAATGGCACCAGCACGAAGCCGGCGAGCGTGGTCAGCTTGAACTCGATAAGCGTGATGAAGAGCTGCACCGACAGCACGAAGAAGCAAATGATGACGGTGAACCATGCAAGGAACATCACGGCGATAGGCGTCAGGTTGACGAACACCTCGGGAAACCCGGCCATGTCGCTGATCTGGTCGAGGATCGGTGCCGCCGCGTCGAGGCCAGTCTTGGCAAGATGACCGGGTTGCAGGAACGTTTGCATGCTCACGGTCGAGCCGCTGGCCGTCAGGCCGAGGCCAGCGAAGGAGCGGAATACGATGCTCGCCAGCCAGTTGAAGTTATTGAGGATATAAGCGAAGGCACCGACGTAGAGCACCTTGCGGATCAGCTTGGCAATCACGTCATCGCCCTGACCTGTGGCATGACTGAGCGCCCAGTACAGCCCGGCGAGCGTCATGTCGATGGCGACCAGTGTGGCCGTCAGGTAAGCGACTTCGCCGCGCATCATGCCAAAGCCGGAGTCGATGTAGGTCGAGAAGACGTTGAGGAAGCGGTCGATGATGGCGACGTCGTTCATGGCCGTGCCTCCACGGGGTCATCGAAGCTGTCGGGAATCGGCGGCAGATCGGCGAGCGTCTGGTATTCGCCCGGCCCGGCCTGCCCGGAAAGGAAGCGCCGCAGATCGGCTTGAGTGACTCGCGCGCAGAACGCACCGTCATGCTCGGAGCGGCCGCACTCCGCGCGCAGCGCATGCAGCTGCGCCGGATCGGCGGCCAGCGCTTCCACGGATAGCGCCTGCGGCCGGTCGCAGCCGGCCAGCAGGCACGCGAAGGCGAACATGGCGGTCGCGCGTGTCATGGCCCTGCCCGTTAGTCGTTGTAGAAGTTCACGGACTGCGGCGTGTACGCCGTACCGCTGCCGAGGAAGCGCCGTGTCACTTCGCGTCCGCGTTCGACGGCGGCGGCTTGCCGCGCCAGTTCCAGCGCCGTCGCGCGGCCCTGGGTAAGCTGGAGCTGCTGCGCCTGGATGGATTGCTTCGCCTGCAAGGCGAGCAACTGGTTGGTCGCTTGCTGGGCCTGCAAGGCGCCGGTGGCCGATTGGCTCTGGCCGACCAGATCCGTCAGAACGCTTTTGTCTTCGGTCAGGTTCTGCGATACCTGCGCCTGCATCTGCATTGCGGTCTGCAAGCCGCCCAGCGTGTTACGCCAACGCTGTTGTGCGTCCTGGTACATCTGATTGCCGCTCACGGTCGCGGCGTATTGCTCCGGGTACAGGCGCGCGAACTCCTGATCCATGCTCTGCACCTCGAACGCCAACCCCTGCGCCTGCGCGATCAACCGATCGGTGGTGGCGAGCGTCGAATGCAGCCGGTTGACCACGTTGAATGGCAGGCTCGCCAGGTTGCGTCCCTGATTGACGAGCATTTGTGCTTCGTTCTGTAGCTGGTTGATCTGGTTCTCGATCATTTCCATCGTGCGGATCGCTGTCAGCGTGTTCTGCACGAGATTGGTCGGGTCGATGACCGTGATGGCGGACGCCGGCTGGGCGAGCATGAGCGAGCCGGACAGCGCGATGGCGAGAGAAACGGAAAGCAGGCGAGTCTTCATGGCGAAACCTCCGGTGGTTGAGAAGTGAGGAAGGACGCGGCGGACGGTGCAGACGGCAGTAGGTCGGCTGCCCAATCGAGGCCGCTATGGCGCAGCCAGCCGCCGGCAAAGCCCGGCGCGCCGACCTGCGCAAGAACGCGGTCTATGTCGCGCTGGTCTTGCGGCGTGGACGCGCCCGCGAAGGCCAGCGCCGCCGGCCCCAGGTCGAGGTCGAACAGGCGGTTGCCGAGGCGGGATTGGTAGTAGTAGTCGCGCTTGGGTTGCGCGGTGGCGACAATCTCGATTTGTCGGCTGCTGAGACCGAAACCGTCATAGATTGGGCGAATCTGCGGTTCCGTCGCCTGCGGGTTGGGCAAGAAAATGCGGACGGCGCAGCTTTCGATGACGGCCGGCGCGATAGACGATTCTTTGATGTCAGCCAACGATTGCGTGTCGAAAACGACGGAGACCTGTTTTTTCCGCAAGGTCTTCAGCCACTGCCGAAGCCGTGCCGAGAACACCGGGTCATCCAGAAACATCCATGCCTCACTGAGGAAAAGCATGGTTGGGGAGCCATCGAATCGTTCTTCCAGGCGCGCAAACAAGTAGCTCAGCACGGCCAGAACGACGGCCTTGCTGTGCATCAGCTCTTCCATCTCGAAGCACTGCACGTCGGCCATTCCGAGCCAGTCGTGATCGGCGTCGAGCAACTTGCCGTGTGCGCCGCCGAGCACATAGGGCGACAGGGCCTGGCGCAGCGCGTTGGATTGCAGCAGTACGGAGAACCCGGTCAGCGTCCGTTGCTCCACCGGCGCCCCGGCGAGGCTCCCAAGCGCCGACCAGATCGCCGCCTTCTCGTCGGGGCCGACGATCACGCCTTCATGCAGCAGCCGGCCTTCCATCCATTCGGCCGCCCAAGTGCGGTAGCTTTCTTGGTCGATGCGCGCGAGCGGCTGGAATGCGATGCCGCCATCGGCCCCGAGGTCATAGTGCTCACCGCCCAGGCCCAGGATGGCGGCGCGCAAAGAGCGGCCTATATCGAAAGCGAAGATGCGCGATCCAGGGTAGCGACGGAACTGCATCGCCAAGGTCGCCACCAGCACCGACTTTCCCATACCGGTTGGGCCGACAATCATCGTGTGCCCTACATCGCCAATGTGCGTCACCAGCCGGAACGGCGTCGAACCATCCGTGCGGGTGACGATCAGCGGCGGGCCGTTGAGATGGTCGTTCCTCTCCGGCCCGGCCCACACCGCGGACAGCGGCATCATGTGCGCCAGGTTCAACGTGGAAACGATGGGCTGGCGCACGTTCGCATAGGCGTTGCCGGGGATGGACGACAGCCAGGCATCGACAGCGTTGAGCGTTTCGGGGATAGTGACGAACCCGCGTCCTTGGATGACGCGCTCCACCATGCGCAGCTTTTCGTCCGCCACGCCGGCATCCGTGTCCATCACGGTGACGGTGGCCGTCAGGTAGCCGAAGGCGACTTGGTCGCTGCCCAGCTCCTGCAAGGCGGCATCAGCGTCGGTCGCCTTGTTGCTGGCGTCGGTATCAACCAGCGGCGACTCTTGCTGGAAGATCGTTTCGCGCAGCAGCGCGACGACATTCTTGCGCTTGGCAAACCATTGGCGGCGTAGGCGGCCCAGCTCCTTTTCTGCTTCGGCTTTGTCCATGCAGACAAAGCGCGTACTCCAGCGGTAGCCGAAGCCCAGGCGGTTGAGGTCGTCCAGAATCCCCGGCCAGGTCGAAGTCGGGAAACCTCGCACCGACACCACGCGCAGGTGCTGGTCGCCCAGCGTGGGCGCCAGGCCGCCGACCAGTGCGCAGTCAGCCAGCAGCGCGTCGATGTGGAACGGCACTTCGGGCACCGCCAGCCGGTAGCGGCGCGTCGAAACCGTAGCGTGCAGGTAGGTCAGCGTCTGGGCGTCATCAAGCCACGCTATTTCCGGCATCACGCCGTCGAGCAGGTCGAACACGCGATCGGTTTCCGCCACGAAGGCATCGAGCCGGCCGCGCCAGTCCACGCCGTCGCCAGGCGCGTTCTCGTAGAGCAGCTTGGCCGCGCGGGCGCGCGATTCCTCGGGCGGCAGGTACGCGAGCGTCAGGTGATAGCCACTCTCGAAGTGATGCCCCGACTCCTCGAAGGCGGCACGGCGTTCCTCATCGACCAGCCAGGACAGTGGCTCGGGGAAGTCGGAATGCGGATAGTCCGCCGCCGGCCGGCGCTCGGCCTCGATGAACAAGGCCCAGCCCGACCCCAGGCGGCGCAGCGCGTTGTTGAGCCGCGCCGACGTGGCGACCAGCTCGCCTTGCGTAGCGCTGTCCAAGTCCGGCCCGCGAAAGCGCGCCGTGCGCTGGAAACTGCCGTCCTTGTTCAAGACGACGCCCGGCGCGATCAGTCCGGCCCAGGGCAGCCAGTCGGCCAGCAGCGCGGGCCGCTGGCGGTATTCGGCAAGGTTCAGCATGGCATCCCCCTCACACGTCCAGCAGCGGCTTGTGCTTGATGTGCCGGGCGAAGACCTGCATGAACTGCGGATCGACGCGAGCGCCCCAGACGGCCAGCGAATGGCCGACGATCCAGAGCACGACACCGGGAATCCACAGTTGCAAGCCCAGCCCGACGGCGGCGGCGGCCAGCGTGCCGTTCGCAATGGCGACCGTTCGCGGCGCACCGCCCATGAGGATGGGTTCGGTCAGTGAGCGATGCAGCGGCACCTCGAAGCCCGGCAGGTCATTGACCGTACTCATACGACGGCCCCGCCGGAGAACGAGAAGAACGACAGGAAGAAGCTCGACGCCGCGAAAGCGATGGTCAAACCGAACACGATCTGGATGAGCTTGCGGAAACCGCCGCTCGTGTCGCCGAAGGCCAACGCCAGGCCGGTGGCGATGATGATGATGACCGCGACGATGCGCGCGACCGGCCCCTGGATGGATTCGAGGATGGAGGTCAGCGGGCCTTCCCAGGGCATCGACGAACCGGCGGCCCGCGCCGTGCCAGCCGTCGTCAGCATCACGGCGGCGAGAAGCAAGCCGTGGTGCGCGGGGCCGGCCAGGCGCCGCAGGCGAGCGAGGATCGAGGCCGGCTTTACGGAAATACGGAAAGCATGGGCGTGCATCTGTGTCATGGCAGTTCTCCAAGGTGGTCAGGGGATGGGGGAGAAAGCGGCAGCGCTGGAAGCGGTGGCTCCAGCGCATCCGCGAGGCGATAGCCCACGTCGTCGAAGCCAAGGACGCGGGCAATGCTCTCGATGCGGCGGCGCCGACCACGGCCGGCGATGTGGATGACGACGTTGACGGCCTCGGCGACGAGCGCCCGCGGCGGATTCACGGCCACTTCGAGAATCAGTTGCTCCAGGCGCAGCAGCGCGCCCAGCGCGGAGCCGGCATGGATGGTGGCGATGCCGCCGGGATGACCTGTGCCCCACACCTTGATGAGATCCAACGCCTCGCCGCCGCGCACCTCGCCGACGATCACGCGATCGGGGCGCAGCCGCATCGTGGCGCGTACCAGCTCCTGCATCGACACGACGCCGGCACGGGTGCGCAGCGGTACGTGGTCGCGCGCCGTGCATTGCAGTTCGATGGTGTCTTCGAGCACCAACACGCGGTCGCCCGTGGCGGCGATTTCGGCGAGCAAGGCATTGGCGAGCGTGGTTTTACCGCTGCTGGTGGCGCCTGCGATCAGGATGTTTTTTCGCTCGCGTACGGCGCGCACCAAGAAGTCCGCCTGGGCGCGGGTCATCATCCCGTCGATGACGTAACGATCCAGCGGGATCACGCCGATGGCGCGTTTGCGCAGGGCGAAGGCCGGCCCCGGCGCGGCGGGCGGCAGGATGCCCTCGAAGCGTTCGCCGGTTTCGGGCAACTCGGCCGACAGCAGCGGCTGGCCGCGATGGACTTCCGCGCCGACATGGGCTGCGACCAGCCGGATGATGCGTTCGCCGTCGGCCTCGGACAGTTCAACCCCCATCGGCGCGCGGCCGGTGGAAAGCCGGTCCACCCAAAGGGTGCGATCCGGGTTGAGCATCACTTCCACCACGTCTGGGTCTTCGAGCGCGGCAGCGATCAGCGGCCCCATCGCCGTGCGCAGCATCTGGATGCGGCGATCCATCGACGCCGCAGCGGACGAACGCAGCTCGTGCGGGAGTTGTCCACCTGTGGAGATGTTGGCGCTCATGACGCACGCTCCCGCGCAGCGTCCGGTGCCTCCGCGTCCTCCATGCGCATCGGGTCGGGATGCAGTTCCTCCACCACGTCGCGCACCAAGCTGCGCCCACGCAGCAGGTGGCGGCCAAGCTGCTCGGTGAACTGCTCAAAGCGTGCCTTGCCCTGAGCACGGGCGGCGTCTTGATGGACCTCGGGAATCGGCGTGCTGACGGTGAGGTAGTAGCGGATGAACAGCGCCAGCGTTTCGATGGCGATGTTCTGATCGCGCTCCAGCCGTTCGGCCTGGCGTGACAGCCGATCCAACCGCTTGGCAATGGCCGCCTCGCGCTGGTCAGCCGTGTCGGGCGACAGCCAGGACGCCAGCGCCGCCGCGACGATGGAGGACTTGGACACGCCTTTCTTGGCGGCCAGCTCTTCCAGGCGCTTGGCGTGCTCGTGCTGGATGAACAGATTGAGGCGGTATTGGCTCATAGGTCGATTCCGTCGTTGGGGTCGAGGGAAGCCAGCCGGGCCGTGCGCTGCATGGATGGATCGAACTGGCGAGGAAGGGGAAGTGGGAAGTCGTCGTCATCGAGCAGCGACAAGTCGCTGGCCGATGGCTCCATGTCCGGATGGAATTCGGCAACTTCGGAAAGCTCGGGCTGGCGGCGGGGCCCGCCGTCATCGGCCGAAATGGCGAAGCCTTCGGCCGCATGGGTTGTGGGTGCTGCCGGCACGGCGGGAATCGCCAGGCCGCTCCAGTCATCAGGCCGCGATGGCGGCGCGTCGGCGTATTGCCCGTCCACCAGCACAGGTGGTGGCAACACGCGGCGCTTGAAATTGGCGTCGGCGTAGTAGCGCAACTTCTTGGCTTTGATCGGTGCCACGCTGGAGACCATCACCACGGCCTCGTCCGGTGGCAGTTGCATCACCTCACCGGGCGTCAACAGTGGCCGCGCGGTTTCTTGGCGCGACACCATGAGGTGCCCGAGCCAGGGCGCCAGCCGATGGCCCGCGTAGTTGCGCTGCGCGCGCAATTCGGTTGCAGTGCCCAGCGTCTCGGAGATGCGCTTGGCGGTGCGCTCGTCGTTGGTGGCGAACGTCACGCGCACATGACAGTTGTCCAGGATCGAATGGTTCTGGCCGTAGGCTTTGTCGATCTGGTTGAGCGACTGCGCGATGAGGAAGCTGCGGATGCCATAGCCGGCCATGAACGCCAGGGCCGTCTCGAAGAAATCAAGCCTGCCCAGCGCCGGGAACTCGTCGAGCATTAGCAGCAGCTTGTGGCGCCGTGCGATGCCGTCCGAGCCGTCGAGCGATTCAGTGAGGCGTCGCCCGATCTGGTTCAAGATCAGTCGAATGAGGGGCTTGGTGCGGCTAATGTCCGAGGGCGGCACCACCAGGTACAGCGACACCGGATGCTCGGAAGCAATCAGGTCGGCGATGCGCCAGTCGCAGCGTGACGTGACTTCGGCCACCGTGGGGTCGCGGTACAGACCGAGGAAGGACATGGCCGTGGACAGCACGCCGGAACGCTCGTTGTCGCTCTTGTTGAGCACTTCGCGCGCGGCCGATGCAACGACCGGATGCGGACCACCACCATCCCCGTTCACCAAGTGTGGCGTGGTCATCATCCGGTGCAAGGTCAGCTCGAACGGGCTGGCCGGATCAGACAGAAAGTTGGCGACGCCGCGCAGCGTCTTGTCCTCTCCCGCGTAGAGCACGTGCAGGATGGCGCCGACCAGCAGTGCATGGCTGGTCTTCTCCCAATGGTTGCGGCGCTCCAGCGCGCCTTCTGGATCGACCAGGATGTCGGCAATGTTCTGCACGTCGCGCACTTCATGCGCGCCGCGCCGGACCTCCAGCAGCGGGTTGTAGGCGGCCGACTTCGCATCGGTGGGGTTGAACAGCAGGCAGTGCGAGAAGCGCGAGCGCCAGCCGGCGGTGATCTGCCAGTTCTCGCCCTTGATGTCATGGATGACGGCGGACGCCGGCCAGGACAGCAGCGTCGGCACCACCAGGCCCACGCCCTTGCCCGAGCGCGTGGGGGCGAAGGTCAGGACGTGTTCCGGGCCTTCGTGCCGCAGGTACTGATCATCGTGCCGACCGAGGAATACGCCGGCGGGCTGGGTGAGCCCTGCGTCGCGAATATCGGCCGCATCAGCCCAGCGTGCCGAACCATAGGTGGTGACCAGTTTCGACTGCCGCGAACGCCACACCGACATGGCGATGGCGACCACCACGGCGGCCAGTCCGCTGCCGCCTGCGATCAGGCCGCCGGTGTCGAAGATGCGCGGCGCATAGGCGTCGAAGAAAAACCACCACTCGAACAACCGCCAGGGGTGATAGACCGGCGTGCCGAAGATATCGAACCAGGGCGAGCCAAGGCGTAGCTGGTAGCCCAGGGCGGCGGCTGTCCATTGCGTGGCACTCCACACGCCGGCAATCACGATACCGAAGACGACACCGATTTGCCCGAACAGTACCCCTTGACCTTGCATGCCGACCGCTCCCTTCTCCCGCAAAATGAAGCCCAAGAAAAGCAGCACAAAGACGTGCCGCAGTCGTCAGGTTCGGTGCGGGATCAAGGCTGGTCAAAGGCCGTTGTGGCGGGAATTAAGGCAGAAAAAGCCAGACTTCTTGCGGTGGCGAAACGCATAAAAATGCCGCAGGCACGAGCGTGCTGCGGCGTGATAAGCAAATCGGTGATAAGTCCGTCGCGGCTGGGCGACAGAAGACGTTCGGCGAACTATTTGGTGTGCTGTTCGGGTCGGTCGCCGAAGAAGCGTCGTTTGGCAGCTTCAGCCGCGCGAAGGCATAGCTCGTCCGAGACCTTTGAGCGATCTTCACGGCACAGGCGCTGGATTTCTTTGATGCGCTCGGGATGGGCGGTCAGAAACTCCACCGTGTCATTGACGGGCGACGGTCCGCAGGCCGACAGCAAGCCGGCCAGGGCGAGTGCACAACTGGTGCGGAAAGCGGTGTTCATCAGGAATCCTCCAATTCATCGGAAGGAGCGTCGCCAGCAGGCACATGCTCTTTGCTGGTATCGGCTTCCAGTCTGCCGACGCGGGCGATAAAACGACTCAGTGCTTCTGACGGATCGCTATCTCGACGCAGAAGGTAGGTGGTGAGCATCGGCGAGCCGCTGGCCAGTGGTCGGGCAACAATGTTGGGCTCGCGACTGGCGGCGATCTGCGAAGCACCGACCAGCGCCAGAGCGAACCCGGCCGCGACCAGCGCCATCATCAAGTCGAAGGACATCACGCGTTCGGCCACTAGTGGGTCCTTGTCCAGCGCACGAAGTACCCGTTCTATCTGATGGTTATAGCCCTCGCAGACCTGAGGGTCTCCCATCACCAGCGGATAGCGCAACACCTCGTCCAAGGGAATGCGCGCGTGCGCCAGCAGGGGATGGCGCGCTGGGATGGCGACCCGCAGTGGATCGCGCCAGGCGGGCTTGGCGAGGATTCCGTCACCTACATCGGCAGACTGTGCAAATCCCACGTCGTACAGATCATCGTGCAGCCCCTTGATCTGCTGGGTGAGCGGGACTTCATCGAAGTGGATAGCTATCTCCGGGTCTTCCTGTCGGCACAGGGCCATGAGAGAGGACAACCGTGCCGGGGCGATGCCGTCGGACAACGCGATACGCAACTGACCGTCATAGCCTGCGGCGGCCGCCCGCACGCTGGCGCGGGCTTGATCCAATGCGGCGAACACGCGTGGCACATGTTCGAGCAACAGTTTGCCAGCCCGGGTCAATCGAGTGCTACGCGTGGTGCGCGCGAACAACGGTGCACCCAGATGCTCTTCCAGCTCTTTGATCGTGCGCGACAGGGGGGACTGGTCTATATGCAACCGTTCGGCGGCACGAGCGAAGTGGAGTTCTTCAGCTACGGCCAGAAAGCATCGAAGATGGCGTAATTCCATTCGACGTAGAGTCCGATTGAATTCTCTGTTATAGCGGCGCGGAACTTGGAAGAACCTGGGGTAGAACTTCCCGAGCCAGCTCATCAAGCACCTCGTCCAGCGGGCGATGCGAATTCCGAAGATGCAGTACCAGATGATCGACTCCGGCAGCGTAGAACCTATGCAATTCATCAACCAGTCGATGCCGACCGATGCGTGCGCCAAAACGATGTGGAATGGCATCGAGGCTAACGTTCTCATCCAAATCCAGATGGAACGCGCTAATGAACACACCGGGATCCATAGACACTGTTTCCCGCAATTGGCGCCATGACGCTACTTGCGCGGCCATCGCCTCGATGGAGCCTGGATAGACAAAAATTCCCTGCATGTTCCGTGCAATCCATTCGGGACTTTGTCTTCCTTGGCCTGCGATCACCATGGGTATCGTGCCTCTCCATGGTTTAGGAAGGAGCTGTAAATCTTCGCCAGCGAATACACCATCAAGAGCCATTCTTCCAGGCAGCCAAGCACTGCGTATTTCATTGACTGAATTGCGAAATATCTCGCCGCGATTGTCGAAGTCCACGCCCATGAGAGGAAATTCCACCGGGCGGTCACCGGTTGCGACCCCAAGAATCAAACGGCCATTGGCCAGAACATCCACTGATGCAGCAGCCTTGGCGACCAGAAGGGGATGACGCAGCGGCAAAACGATCGCAGCGGTTCCCAACGCTACGTTACGGGTAACGGCAGCCAAAAAACCCAAATTGACGAAAGGATCGTAGACCGAGCCCGCGTCACCGAAACGGAGTGGATCAAAGACCGGTACGTCGCGCATCCAGATGGCAGAGAATCCGGAAGTATCCACCTGGCACACGAGTTCCTCCTGCCGACTCAGGTCCGGCACACCTCGCGGACGGTTGGAGAGTTTGCGGCGGCACTCACCATCCGCAGACCAGTCGTTGTCCAACGGCAACTCGATGCCAACCGTCATTCCACCTGCAATCCGGATCAGATCCAAGGCGGATGAGATTTCCTCCTTAATGGGCATGATGTTCTCGTACGTTATTTGCATGAATTGCCCGGCGATCCAGCAGACCACTCCACAAAGTGAGTAACAAGGCCACCGCCACCAGCAAAGCGCTGACCCATGGTGTTGCCTCCAGTCCCAATTGGGAATCGACCACGCGCGCGCCGATGAAAGCGGCGAGCGCAATGCCCAAGTTGGCGGCGGCGATATTCAAGGCTGAGGCCACATCCACACCATCTGGGCGGTGTTTCTGCGCGAGCTGGACAACGTACAAGTGCAATCCGGGAACGTTAGCGAAGCAGAGCCCGCCTAGAAATGCGAGCGTCACCAGCGTTCCCCATTGGGAATGGGCGGTGAAGCTGAACACCAGCAGCCCTAATGCCTGCAATGTGAACATTTTTACTAGCATCGGCACGGGATCGCGGTTGGCGACACGACCGCCGATCACGTTGCCAACGATGACCGACAGACCATAGAGAAACAGGATCTGGCTAATACGGTTGGACGAGAAGCCACTGACCTGTTCCAACAACGGTGCCAAGTAAGTAAAGGCCACGAAGGTCCCGCCATAGCCAAACAGATTCATGGCAAAGGCAATCAACAGGCGTCCGCTGCCCAATACCTCAACTTGGTCAGATAAGCGTCCGGGGCGGTCGACTTGGATGGTTCGGGGTAACAACGCAGCAGTTCCGATGAATGACAACAAACCCAATCCAGCGACCATCCAGAATGTTGCACGCCATCCCCATTGCTGCCCTACAAAGGTGCCGATGGGCGCTCCCGTGGCAATGGCGATCGTAAGCCCTGAGAACACCATGGCGATGGCTGTGGCCCTGCGGTCTATCGGTACCAGGCTTGCGGCGATGGTGGCAGCAACGGCAAAGAACACGCCGTGGGCGAATGCGGTCACCACTCGCGCGGTTAACAGCAACTCGTAGGTCGTACTAAGCGCGGCGATCACATTGCCAATGGTAAACAGAGCCATCAAAGACAGCAGTAGTGTCTTGCGCGGCACGCGCCCCGTAAGCGCAGTCAGCACTGGCGCGCCAATCGTGGCCCCTAGCGCGTACATGCTTACCACCAAGCCCGCCATTGGAATACTAATTCCCATATCGAGAGAAATGTTGGGCAGGATACCGACGGCGACGAATTCTGTGGTTCCAATGCCGTAGGCGCTGATCATCAGAGCCCACAAGGCTGGGTAATGGGAACGATTTCTCAAGTCTCTCTCCAAGCAAAAAAACAGATACGTCACTTTAGAAAAATTTCGTATTTTGGAATACATTTCATCTGTCATAGGACTTTGGAAAAACATTCATAAGCCATGCACCAGTTCAATCGTTCTACCGAGATGGCAATTTTTGTCCAAGTTGTGGAGTCGTCAGGACTTTCCTCGGCAGCCAGGCGGTTAGACATGACACCGTCGGCGATCAGCAAGCTCATTAACCGGTTGGAAGCTCGACTCGGTGTCCGTTTGCTCAATCGCACTACGCGCAAATTGCAACTCACGCCGGAAGGCTCGGTCTTCTACGACCGTTGTTTGCGTATCCTGGAGGACATCTCTTCAGCCGAGCTTGAAGTCACGCTCGGGGCGCAGCCGCGAGGTCGGGTACGGGTTAATTCGCACGTTCCATTTGGCAAGCATTACCTGATGCCGCTGATGCCTATCTTCCTCAAGCGATACCCGGAAATCACACTTGACCTGGTTCTTTGCGATCAAGTCGTGGATCTGCTGGACGACCGGGCCGACGTAGCTATTCGCACAGGGCCATTGAGCGACTCGGGGTTGGTCATGCGCCGGTTGGGTAGCAGCCGGATGGTAGTGGTCGCGGCCCCGGACTATCTTGAACGGGAAGGCACTCCGAAGACTCCTGATGATCTCGGACAGCACAATCGGCTTAGCTTCGGCTTCACCCGCCACGTCAAGGCTTGGCCGTTCAAGGGTGATTCGTCCAGCCAACTGCTTCCTCCCTCAGGCAATCTCCTGCTGGGAGATGGAGAGACCATGCGCAAGGCCGTGATCGTTGGGCTGGGCTTGGCTCGGATGGCACTCTTTCATGTGCATAACGACATTAAAGCCGGACGGCTCATTCCGCTATTGGAGGACTACAACCCTGGGGATGAGGAAGAAATACATGTCGTCTTCATTGGCCCGGGCAAGCAGCTTCCTGCACGCGTGCGGGTGTTCATCGACTTCCTCGCAGAGCACTGCCGCGTCAGCGAGGACCTTGGTCAGTCCGTCTTCCAAACGAACTGACCGCCAAGGCGAGGTAGTTACACCACTGCGCGCAGGACTCCACCGTCCACTCTCATGGCGGAGCCGGTGATCGCTGACGCCTGGTGCGAAGCCAGGTAGACCACGAGGCTGGCGACCTCTTCGGTCGTCGCAAGGCGCCCAATCAGTGAGGACGGCCGGTGTTCGCGCACGAAAAGTGCCCCGGCCTCTTCAGCGGAGGCAGCGGCATCGCCCATGAGACTCGACACAAACGTTGCGACTCCCTCGCTCAGTGTTGGCCCGGGCAATATGCTGTTGACCGTTACACCACTATTGACGGCCGCCTCTGCGTAGCCGCGCGCCACGGCAAGCTGTGCCGTTTTGCTAACGCCGTAATGAACCATTTCCGGAGGGACTTGCAGGGCTGACTCGCTGGAGACGAACACCACTCGTCCCCAGTTTTTTCTGATCATCCCGGGAAGGAAATGCCGCGTCAAACGGACGCCACTCATGACATTGACCTCCATGATCTCCGTCCACTCAGAATCCTCAATTTCCAGCAATGGCTTGGGACGAAATATTCCTGCGTTATTCACCAGGATATCAATGCTGGGAACGGTATCGGTCAGTATTTGGCAGCCATACGCGGTACCCACGTCAGCAGCGATTCCGGTCACCCGTGGAGCCCCTCCCAACTGCTCCACCGCTGCGGCTACCCGCTCAGGGGAGCGGCCATTGATGACCACATTTGCGCCGGCGGCCAAGAGTCCAGCGGCGATCGCGTGTCCAATACCTGAGGTCGATCCTGTAACCAGTGCCAACTTGCCTGAAAGATCGATGTTCATGGCTACTCACCTCTTGCTAAGGAAGGGGCAGCCGGCTGCTCGGAGCCCTCTTTCATGTCGTTGTAGTAGACGACGACCTTGGGGTTGGCCGCCTCGAAGTAGTTCGGCACCGAATAGCCCACTGTCGCGAAATCAATGACTCCCCTCTGCTTGAAATCACCCAAGGCGACCCTGGCCACAGACTCATCGCCCACGCGCCACTTCAGAAAAACGCCGTTCTCGACATCCAGCGCTTTGTAGTACATAACGCCTTGCCACGGTGCGGGACCTCTCAGGCCGACCAGAAATTCATCATCTCCATCGCCATCAAAATCGGCGCATACCACACAGTGACCGGGACTCTCACCTTTGGTATCGGGATCGCTGAACACGTCCAGCACATAGCGTTTCCACTGGGCGGAACGGGGATCCTCCCCCGGCTTTTTGCAATACACCACCACAGTGTTGCCATGGAATGGCTCCAGCGCCGCGACATAGGCGAATGCATCTGCCTTAATCCGGCCAACATCGGCATCGCCACTACCCTTGAAATGGGTTTTCTCGACCTGGCCGATCTCTCCAGTACCGATCAAATGGCGCACCCACTGCCCGCTGCTTTCGTCGTAGTAGAACCAGCTCACCCCCTCGTCGGATGCAACGACCAGAGAGTCCAGAGCGGAGCCGGGTATCAGGTTTGTTTTCTTCTCCACGCCATGCACGAAGCGGAACGAATGGTTGTCGATGATGCTCATCGGCCAGCAAGCGACATGCTTTACATCATCGGGGCGTGTGAACAGCGCGACGTTGATGACGCCGTGCATCGCGGAGGTAGAGACGATAGGAAATCCCAAGATTTCCAGGCGATCACTGCGGGTGAAATGGCCGGCCCTCAAGCGGTGCATGGCAGGTACGTGGCCGATGTAGTGACGCGTCCAGCGCAGACTATCGCTGGCATCGGGCCCTGGGTTTTCGAACCAGTCGATCTTTCCACCGTCGACAGCCGGGTCGTTAAATGTTCCGCCTGCGCCGTACAGGTCGTAGCAGACGATCACATCCTGCCGACCGATACCGGCGACATCGGCGCTATCCATGCCCACCGGCATGCGGATGCCGTCGGCCAAGAGGTGGCGCCGCCATTCAATCCCGGCGACGTTGGGCAGGTTCTCGTACCAGTAGATCTCTCCGATACCGGGGCCGTAGGCCACCAGGTCATGGCGGCCCTTGCCCGCAACGTCCAAAGCCTGAACCCAGTATCCATCGCGCAATCGCTCAGCCACGATCTGAGCAGTGAAGCGCGGTGGGAAGCCATTTCCGATTGCATGCTTGGTCATAGACATAGATCTCCTTTCTACGATTAATGTTACTTGCACGAAACCTCAAACCGCGAATGTGATGCCCTCGGTTGAGAGGGTCACGCATACGGCCTCTCGTTCTAGACTATTGCGCGTGATTTTCCGCCATCGTGGCCACCGCATCATGTCCAGCCCGATCAACTGAAACCAGCGGTAGTAGACGAGCAAGAAGGCATCCACTAGAGTGAAGTCCGCTCCGGTGGCATACCTTCCGACAGAGGCAATGCCTTCTTCTATACGCTGGGCATGGTCTGCCATGTGCGTTCGCGCGAACTCTCGTAAGCGTTGGCGGGTGCCGTCGTCTTCGGCTAAATGCTCGGGACGGAAATAGGCACCTATCGAGCGATGGACACCGGTCGCCAGCCAAGCGATCCATTCCAGTACACGGGCTTCCGCAAGAGTGCCTGCGGCAGGCAGCAACATCGTATTTCGCTCCCGGCGGACAAGATAAAGGCTAATAGCCATCGATTCCGTCAAGACTTCGCCTTCGACCTCCAGCACAGGAACCAGACCGGCTGGGCTAACCCTGAGAAACTCCGGAGTCTTGTAGTTGTGCAGGGAGTTGTCTGCTATCGCCACGCGAACCGGCTCGAAAGATAGCTTCAGTTCATTGAGCACGATGTGCGGAGCAAGAGAGATGGTTCCCGGGTCGTAATGAAGCCGCACCATGGCAATCTCCTTAAATGAATATCCAATTTTGCATTCGCACAAGAGGCGGTTTTTCACGCTGGCGGGTGATACTCAATCGCCATCCAAATACAGTCGGTTTCAGCGTAATACTGATGCCAGGGATAGCAGAAACCTCCTTGCTTCTGGGCCACGCAGAACGGCTGCGATGTGGTGAAACCAGGCAGCATTCCAACCTCTTCGTAGAGCGAATCGAAGGATTCGGAGTGGAACTTCTGCATATACCCGACGCCTGCTACCTGGGTATGGATTTCCACGAACCTGTGCTGGTTGTGAATGAGGCAATGCGTACCCGCTGGGGCGAACCACAGGTTGAGCTTGAGCGCGAACGCGGCTGTTGGGCCGAGTGCATCCCGCAAATGGATTGGCAAGGTAGCGTTCGCAGAAAACAACATCGTTGCGACCTCATCCTGCCCCGAACGCCATAGATCAGGGGAAGACAACGGGCTTCCAACGGGCAGCTTGAAGCGCTGCCAACCGGCTTCTTCGCATATGCAAGAGGCATCGCGCCGCTCCGGCGTCCGAAGAAGAATCACTGGATCGGGGCTGGAGAGATGCACCTTGCGCAAGCGGCTTGACGAAAGCGGTGGTATCCCATGACCCGGATCCTCACTGATTGCCACATAGCCCTTGCCGGGATTGACGACGTAAGCCTCGCTTTCAAGCCGATAGCGCTCGGGCGCATTCAGCAGCGTTGCCTCCACGACAGAACCGGAGAAGCTCAGCGGACGTTCAATGCTCGATTGCAACTTGGCCATCTCACACCCCCGCAATGCCAAGGGCTGCTTCGGACGGGCCAGGCCACTGGACCGCCCTAACCGTTTCTCTCTCCGGGGCAAGCGATTCATACAAGTATTCGTCGCCCATCAGGAACGATGTGATGGCCTCCAAGGATCTGGCAGTCGCGTTACCGTCGCCGTAGGGGCTTATCGGCAGCGCCATGCGACGGTAGCGCTTCTCGTCCCGGAGCAAAGCCGTTGCCTCGGCCACGATCCTGCCGCGATCGCGTCCCACAAGCTTAGCCGTGCCCAAATTTACCGCCTCCGGACGCTCGGTGAGTTCCCGAAGCACCAAGGTCGGCTTGCCCAGAGCTGGCCCCTCTTCCTCGGCTCCGCTGCTATCAGAGATGATGAGATGACTTCTCTGCATCAGCTTGCAGAACCCCAGATAAGGCAAAGGCTCTACCAGTGACACATTGGAATTGCCCTGCAGACGGCTCTGCATCTTCTCGCGCACCACCGGGTTCTTGTGCAGCGGGACGACGACACGTACGCCGGGCTCCCGCGAAATTTCGTACAAAGCATCTGCAATGTCGGCCAGATGCCCCCAGGACTCTCGCCGATGGGCCGATGCCAACACTACCCGACGAGGATCAGTGTCAAGATCTTCCAATCCTTGAACGCCATAGTCCAAGGCATGCTGCACCCCCCAGTGCAGTGCATCGATCACCGTGTTACCAGTAATGGCGATCCTGGATGGGTCGACTCCTTCATGGAGCAGGTTGCGATAGTTACCCCCGGTCGGCGCCAGATGCAGTGCGCTAATTTGTGCAACGAGACGACGGTTGGCTTCCTCGGGAAATGGCGAGGCGATGTTGCCGCTGCGCAGGCCTGCTTCAATATGGATGACTGGGGTACGGTTCTGGAAGGCGTACAGCGCTCCCGCGAGCGTTGTTGCCGTGTCTCCGTGAACGGCCACAGCGTCAATCGAATACTGGCTCAGCGCCGCTGGAAGTCCCTGCAATATGCGCTGGGTTACTTCGGTCAGCGTTTGCCTGGGCTGCATGACAGCCAAATCGATGTCGGCTTTGATCCCAAAAACCGCAAGCGTCGTATCGAGCATTTCGCGGTGTTGCCCGGTCGACACGACCAATGGCTTTAAATACTTGCTATCAGCCATCGCGCTGATAAGGGGGGCGCATTTAATCGCTTCTGGGCGGGTTCCTATCACGATTGCTACAGTACGCATATCGTCACTCCTTGATTCTGCAAATTGGTTTTCGAGGCAAGTCTCGAATTACTTGCTCATCGCAAGAAGAACAGCCCACCAAAAAAGAACCAATAGCCACCTATCCTGCAAGAGTGAGAATTTGCATAAAATAACGGATTATAGTTGTTTTATTTATATGCAGTGGCAAGAACTCAGGATAGGCGGTAATGGCTCTTCGCTTTATTCTTTGCCATGTAGTGTGTCAAACTTCACTCTTTCTTTACGGGCGTAAAATATTGAACCAACATATCTTTTGCGAGCACTTCGTCTTTCGCCGCCTGGAAGGCCAAGAAGTGTTTTGATTTGATATGCGACTCTAAGTCCTCTTTCGACTCCCAGTTCTCGTAGAACATCCATATGGCAGGATCATCGTTAGAGCGATGAAAGTCATAATTGATGCAGCCTTTCTCAGCCAGGGTTGGTGGAATCATGTTGCGGAGGCGGCGCCCCAGTTCTTCTTCTTGACCGGGCTTTGCGGTCAACTGAGCTACGACAGTGAGTACCTTGCTGGTCATGGAGTGTCTCCTTACAGTAATTACAATAAATAGAGTTCCGGTTCGAGACCTTACATAACAGCCTCAGCTTGCTCCTGCAAATCCCAACTAGACAAGGCTACACTGAAGGCGATCTCAGTATCCTTTGCTGCGTCGCAGCAATAAATATGCCTTCCGTAAAAAGACCTATGAAATAATTTCAGAGATTATTTTTGTATGTGCGCATAACAAAACAACTCGGTATATTTAAATTCCACGTCGGCGCAGGTGCGATCATTCCCACAGCGAATGGGCAGGACCTGATTGATCCGGAGGACGTGCGGCTGACGGTGGGCGAGCGCGAAGGCATGGCATGGCGCCCGGATCCAATCGCCCTTGCCTGACGAACAGCGCGGCTTGCACGGAATGCCGATGGTGCCAGCGATCCACCGAAAGTTCGGACCAGTCTGTTTGGATGGTGTCAGGCTCCGGGCCTGCGCATGCGCTGCTGGAAGGGTTGAGCAAGGATTGCACCGTTCGGTAGTGAAGGACTTGCTGAAGACAGTCTGCGCTATCCGATGGCAGGCCCATGCAGCCGCCCGATCTCCCAAGACACGCCACCGCCGCGCATTGTCGCGGCGATCTGCTGCCCCAGCCTTTGTTCGATCACCGGCTTCCACGGCACCAGGCTGAATCCCATGCCGTCATCCAGCACTGCGTAGCGCCCGCTGGCGAGCATGACCGAGCGCCGATAAATGCCGGCCACACGCTGCCCATCAGTGACGGGGCAATGTTCAAGGCCAGTGTCGACGGCAATGTCTTTCGCGGCCTGCGCCACCTCCCGATTGCGCAGCGTGCCCAACAGGTTCCGGGCGAGGATCACGCGTTGCCCGCGCCGCTCGGCCAGTCCTTGTTCGGCCAGGAAGTCGGCGCGCTGCTGCATGGCTTGTTTGGCATCGCTGCCAAAGCCCAGGTCGCCCAACCCTTTGCCGCCGCCGATCAACTGCTGATCCAGCCAGGTCGCGCCGATGACGCGGGCCTGCCGCTCGATGGGCAGGTGCGATTTCAGCTCTACCACCACGCCGCCCAGGCGCTGCGCGTCGTACTGGCGGCCGCGTTCGGCCAGATCGTCCGGCACCTTCCACAAGCCATCAGCCACGCGCTCCACGATGCCGGCCCGGCGCAGGGCTTCCAGCCGGCGGACGTGGGCCGCGACAACCTCCTGCGGATCGCGTTCAGGCTTGGCCCGGCCTTGCTCAATTGCCAGGTGATGATCGGTGCGGTACAGGCCATTGCTCGCCAGTGCGGCGATGTTCTTGTCGGCCGCCCGTACCTTCGGCGGAACCGCGTACCTCCACCACTGCGCCGATGAGATAGTTCGCCGGTTCGTCGCGGGCGTTCAACACGACGTAGTGGGCCTTGCCGTCCACGCCGTCGATGACCAGATAGCCGCGGTCGTGCAGTTCGTCGGCCAGCCCCTTCGCAGCCACGCGGCCGACGATGCTGCGGCCATCTTCGTTCTGCTCAAACACCGCCAGTTCGCGCTGCTGGCCGCGCATGGCCCGCTGCATCGTGCGGATGATGTCGCCACGTTTACCCAGGGCGCGCAAGGTTTTCTCGGCATCCGCATGGACGGCCCAGGTGCCGGGCTGCGTCTCGTCGGCCAAGCCCAGACGCTGCAAGCGTTGCAGACGGCCGATCAGCAGCAAGCGCTGACGTTGCAGCGGTGGTTCGTTGAAGCGTTCGATCCGCACCCGGCCGTCGTCGCTGGCCTCGCGTTGCAGCGTGCGGTCGAGACTCGTCCACCGCTCTTGCTCCACCTCGCGCCGCAAGGTCTGCTGGATCTCCAGTTCCGTACGCGGCCCCAGCCATTCCGTCGCCAGCTCGGTCGCGCGATGGCGGAAGCCGTGGGCGATGTAGTCGCCCGCGATGATGAGGTCTTTGCCGATGTCGTCGCGCCCGCGCACGATCAGGTGGGTGTGCGGGTTATCGGTGTTCCAGTGATCGACTGCCACCCAGTCCAGCCGCGTGCCCAGGTCGGCTTCCATGCGGTTCATCAGGTGCCGGGTGTAGGTGCGTAGGTCGTCCAACTCCGCGCCTTCTTCGGGCGAGACGATGAAGCGGAAATGGTGTCGATCGTCCTGGCAACGTTCCTTGAACGCATCCAGGTCGGCTTCGTCGGTCTGCGGCCCATAGGCTCGGCCCGGTTCACCATCGCGGCCGGCGCCGTCGCGTTCAATGTAGCGCAGGTGCTTGGCGAGGGACTGCGGGCTGGCGTTGCGCTGATTGACCAGCAGGGTCTTGATGGTCATGCGCCGCGACATGGGCGTCAGCTTCTCTCCCGCGAAACGCGCCGCCGTGTGACCGCGCCCAAGTCGTGAGCCGGGCCGTTGGCCAGCGCGTGCGCCGCTGCTGCCGACTGCGGAATGGCGCATCGAGGACTTGCCGCCGCTGGCCTTGCCAGCCTGCTTGAGCACCTTGGAAACGAAGCTCTGGCCCTGGCCTTTGCCCCGGTTCTTCGGGGCGCTGGGGCGCACCCGGAAATCGTCGTTGCGGCGGTCGGTCATGGCTGCGCTCCCCGCAAGCTTTGGCGTGTCCTGTCGTGCGAAGCACGCGGGCATGCCTGCATTGGCGCAGGCCTCGCGCCCCGCGCGGCACGGCGGCGAAGCCACTCCGTGCCGCTCCACCCCCATGTGCAGACTGGCTTTGCGGGCGGCAGAGTGCCGAACCCTTTTGTCTTGCCTTCCGCCTTTGCCCTTCGCTGCCGCTCCGGGCGTCGGCGGCCCGGCGGCGCTGTGCTGCTTGCAGCCAGCACGCCGGCGAACGCGCCAATGGCCGCAGGCCGGGCGCGTTCGAGGCAAGACGCCTGCACGGTGGACGGCTGCGCCGGATGTTGCGCGAAGCGCGGCGCGTATGCGCTCGCGCTGCATGCGCGACGACACGGCGGCAGCAGCCGGAACGGCATGCCCGATGGCACGATGAGAGGCACGGCAACGTGCAGCGAATCGGCGGCCATCATGGGTGTGTCTCCAGCCAGACCGGATGCGCGACGCCGATCACGGCGGATGCGCTGATCGGGCCGAAATAACGGCTGTCGAACGATGCCGGATTGGTCACGCTCAACAGGAACAGCTCGCCCTCGGCCAGTAGCCGGCAATGCGGCCAGGATGGCAGCGACCGGCCCAGCCGATCGGCAGGCAGCGCGGCGGCCGTAGGCACGCCGTCGATGCGAACCTGACCGGCGACGATGCAGACGTGTTGCGGCGCGACCGCGCCCACGCGTTTGAGCAGCGGAACGTGTGCCGGCAGGTAACCGCGCTGCGCAGCGAGCACGCCAGCGTCAGCAGGCAATCGGGTCAGGACGATGCTGCCCACGGAAAAAGGACGTGGCAGCGAGACGGCCCGATGGTCAAGCGGCTGTACGCGATACCAGCCGACCGGAACGCTGTCGGACGGGTTGTAGATCAGGCGCGGCAGCGGCTGCACGAATGCCGCCCAGGCCAGCGCAGCGAGGCCGATGGCGGCGAAGCCCGCCAACACGATGCGAGCGCGCAAGCGCGAGCGAGGAAGCGGCGCGACTTCGGATGTGCGTGCGGTAGTGGAATCAGAGGTCATGGCAGCGCCCTCCCGGCCAGCCAGGCGGCGTGCCGTTCGGCGGTGTACTCGGGCAGCGCCAGGCGGGCCGCCAGACGGTTGCCCAGCGTGCGCCAGTATGCGGGCGACACGTCGATGGCGGCGATGCCTTGCCCTTCGATGCCGTCGATGCGTTCCAGCACGGCACGCACCGCGTTTTCGCCTTCGGCGTGCAGCAGCAGGCGTGCGCCCGGCCGCACGCCGGGGATGCGCTGCATGTCGTCCAGCGGCGTCGCGGCTTGCATCACCATGAGTTGCCAGCGGATAGTGCCGTAGTTGTTTGCTTCCCAGCGCACGCGGCAGAACATTGCACGCGGCAGGAACACCGCGCAGCGCCGCCAGCGGTCGAGCCGCAGCGTGCGCGCCGGCTCGCCGAAGCGCAGGTAGAGCTTGAATCGCGGTTCGATGTAGGCGAGCGATACGCGAGTCAGCGGCGTGCTGCCAGCCTGGCCGGCGAGCGTCGAAAGCGAAGGCGGCGGCGCAGCAGCCGGTGCAGCCGTCGCCGCATGAGCAGCAGGCAAGGCGAATGCATTCATGGCAGGTTTTCCGGGCGCTTGTCGGGGAACTCCCGTTCCAGCAGGCCGCGCAGCAGGTCGGTCACGGTCACGCCCAGGCCGAAGGCAGCGATCTTGATGCGTGCGCGCAGCGCGGGCGTCACGTCGATCGTGAGGCGTGCGGTGTAGAAGTCGCCCTTGTTGAGCGCATCAGCATCGCCCTGGCGAATCCACGCCTCGGCGTGCGGATTCGCGGGCGGACGTGCGCCGATGCCGACGCGCTTGCTGGCACGCGAACCGTTGCGGGTGGTGCTGTCGCTGCTCATGCCGGCCACCGCAGCAGTTCATCGACCAGCGCAGCGATCTCGCGTGCGGCGGCGCTGTCGGGCGCGGTTTCGCGGGCGAGCCGGCCAGCGGCCACGCTGTCGGCAAAGACGATCCTTTGCCGAACCTCGGCGCGCAGCGCTGGCAGCGGCTGTTCCGCCAGCGATTGCCGCGCTTCGCGGCCGATGATGGTGGTGCTGACGCGCCGGTTGATGACGAAGGCCGCGCGCAGCGCAGGCCGGAAGACTTGTGCCTCGCGGATCAGCGCCACCATCTCGGCGCTGGCCCAAAGGTCATACGGGCTGGGCTGCACGGGAATCAGCACACGCTCTGCCGCCAGCAGCGCGGAACGTGCCAGGGCGGCGATGCGCGGCGGGCCGTCGATGATGACGTGATCTGCGCGACGTGCCAGCTCCGGCGCTTCCTGGTGCAGCGTCTCGCGGGCGAGGCCGACGGCGCTGAACAACCGGGGCAAGCCCTGCTGGCTTCTACGCTGCGTCCAGTCCAGCGAGGAACCCTGCGGGTCGGCGTCCAGCAGGACGACATGCTGGCCGCGCAGCGCGAGTTCGCCAGCGATGTGCGTGGCGAGCGTGGTCTTACCGACGCCGCCTTTCTGATTGAGCAAGGCAACGATCATTACGCGGCCTCCCATATTGGAAAGCCGGACTTCGCCTGCCGTGCAAAACGCTGTTCGCTGTGCCGTTTCGTGGTTGTCCACCGCAACGGCGCGCTTCTACTAAAAGTTAGAGATTTATAGTTAGGTAAGTTAGAGGGGCCGCAAACCCGCGCCGTTACTGGCTTTGCGGCGTTTTCGTACTCCTGATAGCACGATAGGCGTACTCCCGATAGCACGATACCCCGTACTCCTGATAGCACGAGGCCGTTCACAGGTTTTCCCGCAGTTATCCCCGTGCCGTAACCGGCACGGGCCGGAAGGTCAGCAGTTCCAGCCTTTCGTCCGGCATCGGCTCGATGCCCAGGACGTAGCCGGGCAGCGACTGACGCGCGACCAGTACGCGCAGGTCGTAGGCGAAGTCCGAGAAGCGCGCCGCGCTGCCGGACTTGCGGTGCAGGTGCCGGAAATCGAATTGCCAGCCGTGTTCCTGCCGCCCGCCGTGCTTGCGCACCAGGCGGTACAGCCACCGCTCGATGCCGCCCTTCAAGCGGAAATAGGCTGGGTCGATGGTCAGCACCAGAGCGGCGTCGAGCACGCCAGCATAGAACCAGTCCGGCAGGATCAGCTCGATGCCAAGCGGCGTGCCGCTGGCGTCGGCCAACTCGCGCCATTCGTTCACCCATGAAAAGCGATGCAGCCGCCTTCCCGTGGTTTCGCGGATGGAAGTCGCCACGCTGGTCGATTGCAGCCGGTCGAGCGCGGCTTTCAGGCGCAGGTAATCGTTGAGCGACGTGCCGCGTCCGATGAAGCGCAGGATCTCGTAGGGCGTGGCGCGTATCCAGCGCGACGGGCGAATACCCGCGTCGCGTGCCTCCACGATCTGCGAGGCCGCCCATATCAACACGTCGGCATCCCATATCGTGGCGATGCCGTGCTCGGCCGTGCCTTCCACGCGGATGGTGATGTTCCCGCTGCGAAAGTCGATCGGCGCCGTGCGCCGCGACTTCGCCAGCGAGAAGAACGGAAAGGCCATCAAGTCCTGGCTGTCGCGCGGTGCCATGTCGCCGGGCAAGGCGCGGAACAGGTCGAGCTGTTCGCGCTCCTGCACCGGCCGCGGCCGCGGCCGAGGCGGTAGCGCGGGGCTGGACATGACGACGGCCACCGGCAAGCCAGCGATCAGCGGCGATCACGGTAGTCACCCGCATGGCGCTCGGCGTACTCCGGGTCGGACGTGGCATCGAAACTGCGCGCATCCGCCCAGGCGTCGAGGTCGGCCACGGCGTACATGACGCGCCGGCCGAACTTGCGGAACTTCGGCCCGCCGCCGATCACGCGCTGTTTCTCCAGCGTGCGCGGGCTGAGGCGCAGATACTCGGCGGCCTCGTCGTTGGTCAGGTAGCGTTGGGGCTGCGCGGGCGCAGCGACAGCAGCGGCGGCAGGCCGCAAGGGAGCGGGTCGCATGGTGTGAACCTCCATCGGTCGGCAAAGCCCGGCCACACAGCGCGACCGGATGGAGTCAGTCTCAAGAAAGCGAGGCTTCCTGCTAAGGGACGATTTGCAGGGGGCGCGAAACGTCCCCCCTAATGCGGTGCAATTGGCGGAAGCTGCGCCAGGCGGCGATAGCCGCCGCGCATCAGCGCCTCGCCACGCCGCACCAGCCGCCGCACGCGGGCACGCAAGGCGCTGTCTTTGTGCCTGTCGGCCGCGACGGCATCGGCACCGAACAGCCCTTCGGCCACCTCGCGCAAGGACGCGCCCGCGAGGGTCGCGTCGAGCGCCTGCAAGGTGTGCAGTTCCAGCAGCGCGGCGGGTGTGGGCCGGGATCGGGCCGTTGCCACAGGCGCGGCCACGGTCGCGGCGGACAGCGCATCCAACTCGGCCGCGAGCGTGCGATAGCGCGCGCAGGGCGTGGCGCAGGCACGGGTGGCGTAGAGGTAGGCCATGCCGTCTTCCAGGCCCGGCGCCAGTGCGAGCCGCATACAGCAGCCGGGCCAGCGCGACACCAGCACCAGGCGCTTGCCATCATGGATCAGGTGCTTGCGGCCGGGGACGCGCCAGAACTCGAAGGCGTAGGCTTCGGGCGGTGGGTCGGCATCGGGATAAAGCTGCACCACGGCATCGTGATCGGGGAACCAGGCCGGATGTGCGTCGCGCGCATCCAGGGCCGGGTCTTCCAGCAGGCGCAGGCCCCAGGCGTGCGCCGCGTCTGGTCGGCGGCGACGGCGCAGCCAGTCGCGCCGGTAGTCGGGGTTGCGGCGCAGGTATTCCCAGGCCAGCGCGGGGCCGTCAAGGTGCAGCGTGTAGAGATACGCGGCGGTCGGATACCAGTGTTCGGCGCTCGGGTCAGCCATGACGCAACCTCCTGTCGTTCAGCAGGAACGTCGCGACGGATTCCGGCGTGCGAGAGCTATCGAGTCGCCATCAAGTAGTCATCGAAATCGAGGTAAACTGTAACTGCTGGTGTCAAGACTGATTCGCTCCAGGGCATTGCGGAAATCGTCTGAATGCGACGGCTGCGCCGCCACAAAAATGGTGCGCAGCGTGGAGCACCGTGCAGCAGCCCGCGTCAAAGATCATGACTGTTTGCATCAGAAGCGTACCGCTTCGGTGCAAGAGTGTGGATTCAGACGTTCCGGGTCTTGGGTAAGACCGAAATAGTCAGAATGCGCCGTCGTTGGCTGAGGTTGCTCAGTCGGTGATCGAGCCGTTTTCCTCGGCCAGCCGCAGGTACTCCGACAGCAGCCGCACCGGCTGGAAGTAGCGGTCGCGCATCACCGGCTGCTTGCGCGGCCCGACGATGGACGCCAGATCGGACAGCTTCACATGGCCCAGCCCGGGCATGCCTATTCCCAGGTCGATCAGACCCCATGCCGTATCGCCATCGGCCGGGTCGAGCGCGGCCAGGAGCCAAGTGGCGTGCGCGTCAGGCGTGAACAGTCGCACCGCCGGCATCGGGTCGATGCTCCGACCAGCGGCGCGTGCCTCGCCGACGGCGAGCAGTTGCGCCCGCTGTTCAGCGGTGCCGAGCGGCTGGGTCATGGCTCGAATCCCCACGCACCCGAGCATGCACGGATACGATTTTCCACCGAAGCGCGGAACCGCTGAAGCGGATGCGTGCTTTGGCGGAAAAGCACGAAGGCGCAAGCCATCGAATCCGTACATGCACAGAAACGCAGAAGCGGAATTGTGAGGGTCAGGAAAGGCACGGACGTAATTCCCTGGCTCCGGCGAAATCCGCAGTTGCGGATTTCAGCAAAAGCACGAAGAGGACTAAATTGTTGCAATGAGTTAAAGATAACGTGGTTTTAATTGTCCCGCGACTGGACGCTTCTGTCTATGCAGAAGCGACCCGTTCAACCCGGCCGACCGGCCGGTGCCACCACCTTCGATGCCGAGTTGGCGCAAGCCTTCGGCGCGGCGGTGCGTGCGCTGCGGATGGAGCGCGGGATTGCGCAGGAATCGCTGGCCAACCTGGCTGGCATCGAACGTTCCCACATGGGCAAGGTCGAGCGCGGCGAGCACATGCCCACGCTGGCGATCATCTTCAAGATCGCCAGCGCGCTTGGTTGCAGTACCGCCGTGTTGATGGCCGCGACGGAAAGCCAGCTCGCGTCAGTGTCCGAGAGCTAGGCTGAGCGAAAAGCGCCCCGCCGCAATGGGCGGGGCGCGGTGGGCCGCCGTCAGGCTGCCTTGGGCTTGGCGCGCGACCAGATCAGGTCGTGCGTACCGTCCTCGTTCTCGATCAGGCGGGCATAAACCGTCGCCGGGAACGAAGGGTCATCGAGCGAAACCGACAGGTACGGACGGTCGGCCTGGCTGGTTTTCTTCCACGCCGCGCCGATCTCGTGGCCGGCCGCCTGAAGGTGGAAGTCGGGAGCGTTCTCGGTGTCGCCCTTGTCGTTGGGAACCAGCTTGACCTTGACGTTGAGCGTCAGGGTGCGGAGCGTGCCGGTGAAGCCGTCTTTCTCTGCGGTGAAGGTGCCGATGTTAGCCATGATGTTTCTCCTTTCGGGTTGAACAAGGTCGCGCCAGTGCGTCCTTGTTGTGATCCGGCCGGCGGGGGATGGGCTGGCCGCACCGCGCAGCGGTCGCAACACCGTGGAGAACCTGGAAGCGAAAACAATTTGTGCCGCGAGGAATCCGCGTAGCGCAGGGGAAATTGTTTTCGCTGGAAGGTTGCGGCCATGAAGCCCAAGGCGCAGCCGTTCCCTCGCCAGGATTCACGACAAGCCAAGGACGCACGGGCCGCCCGCTCCCGAATGGAGACGTGGCCAACTCGGCATCCCCGCGTGACGGCTGCACTGGCTTGTGCTCTGACGCGGGCAAGGCCAATCTCCCAACGACAGGCGAGAACGCCCCCGCCGCAGCTTGCGGCGACGTACTTGAGGCGTGGCGTGGAAGTTCCATAGGCAAGGCCGGGCGGCGTGTCGGTGAACCGCCCTTCGTGACGTAGAGGCGCGAACCTCCAGCGTCGAGGACGGCACGCATCTGCACAACCTGCCGCAGCAAGCCTCAGCTCATCAGCCATGCCCCGTCCATTGCGGCGGAACGCTGGCCTGGTCGTTCCGGCGCAGCCGGTTCGGCGGTATTGAGAGGCGCCAAGCGATGCGCGGCAGGGATAGCCCGGAGGCTAGCGGAGCGCCGCAGGCGCGAAGGCGGGATTGAAGCCGACGGCGAAGACGGCACGGAACGGAGCCCGAAAGCCCGGCGGCGCTTGCGCCGACACGCTCTTGTGAGTCACAAACTTCGCACTCGGCACAATAGCACCAACCAACGGGTAAATGGCGCATCTTTGCAACAGGGGCTGTAGTATGACAAGAGCCATATCAGCGCAAGCTAGACGCCCTTCTTCTGCCCCCTTTTTGGAAGAAAAATGAACGAAAATCTAAAACAAGCAATAAGAAATGGTGAGCTTGCGCTCTTCTTAGGAGCAGGTGCATCAAAGAGATGCAAAGACTCGTCTGGAAATGATTTGCTCGATGGAAACTCACTCGCCGAAGAATTAGCAAAGCGAGCGGGCATGGATTATTCAGACGAAGAGCTAGAGGACGTATATGGTGCAGTGCGCGATGAAATGGGATCGCGACTTGACTCGGTGCTCGAAGAGTTATTTCGACACGTATCTCCATCGGATGAATATTCTGCACTGGCCAAATTTGCTTGGCGCCGAATTTACACCCTAAATATTGACGACGGCCTAGAGCGCGCCTTCCATTTTTCAGCGCAACGTATTTGCCCTAGGTTATCCTCCGATCCGATAGAAGATAGAGACCCCTTCTTCGGGAGGCTCGACATCGTCAAGCTAAATGGATCTGTTGATAAACTGCATTGCGGGATAATTTTCTCCGCATCAGAGTATGCCAAAGCCACCATTCAAGGACGACCTTGGTATGAGCAGTGTGGCTCGGATTTTGTGCGAAATCCAATCCTTTTCGTTGGAACCAAACTGAAAGAGCCACTGCTTAAATTTCATATCGAAAGATATAAAGAGTTTAACAAGCGCACACCAGGACGAAGCTACGTCATTACTCCATCTGCCACTGAAATCGAGAAGCGATCTCTAAAGCAATACAACATTGAACACATTTCGGGAACTTTGGCTGACTTTACCTCTTGGCTAGAGCAAGAATTCCCAGATGGACTAAACTCAAAAGATCTAGCGCGTGCGAGCCTCCCTCCATATGCAGCAGCCTTAAATTCCTCAGACAAGGCGAGCTACACAAAACTCTTCGATGGAGTTTTCCTGGTCAAAAAAGATATGGCTCCAAATGATCTGGAAGGCGGGGCAATCAGGGAGTTTTACAAAGGCTTCAAACCAAGCTGGAGCGACATCGCCTCAGGAATTCCTGCAGAGCTTGAAATTCTTGACGAGTGCTCAAGATTTCTAAAGCAAAATCTGGGAAAAAACAAGCTGATCCCTCTCATTGGCCCAGCCGGATCAGGGAAATCAACCTTGTTGATGCAATTGGCATACAACACCTCTCAATGGAAAAGTGTTGCCGTCTACCATTTTGAGGAACCACTCTCTGACGTCAAAAGAACTTTGATCGCAATAGAGGAGGCATCAAAGGATTTTGAGTATATTGTTGTTGCAATTGACAATGTCGATCTTGTCTCCGAATCTCTGATCGAAGCATTGAAATCCGGGAAACTCGCAAAAACAACGATTGTTTTCGCTGAACGGGAAAGCATCTGGGAGAGAAGAACAAAGGCAAAGTTAGGTGAGTTTTCCACCAATAATATTCATGTAAGCGAGTTCACCGAGAGGGATGCACGCAATATACTTCATAAGCTGCAGAAGTATGGCTCTTGGACAATTCTAGGTCAAATGACCGAGAACGAAAGAGTCTCGGCCTTGATCAACAAGGCGGGAAAGCAACTACTTATTGCATTGCTGGAGGCAACATATGGCCGCGGATTTGAAAAAATAATAGAGAGCGATTACAAAGCACTCGAAAATGATGAACAGAGGATTTTCTTTCTTACTGTTGGCGTCATAACAGAGAGAAATTTTGGAGCGCCAATCGAGTTAGTTGATAGAGCACTTTCCGCCAACGGCTTTGCCGGAACCGGAATTTTGACAAAATCATTATCAGGAATAATCGTCAAGAAAGAAGGAAAACTTACAGCCAGGCATCGTGTATATGTGCAACACCTGTTGGAGCAGGTGGTAGACCCAGATTTAACCGCAAAAGCAATAAAGGGACTCTTGATCGCCTTCTCCCATTATGACGCCCCAGTAATTAAACATGTCAGAAAGGCCGATGCTGCAATTTACAAAGGAATAATAAATCACAGCTTCTTGTGGAACGTCCTACGAGGCAGAGAGTCGCTCATAGTTTCGTTGTACAAGTCTCTTGAAAAATCCTTTGAGCTAGATGGATTGTTCTGGCTTCAGTATGGACTTGCCTTGAGAGATATGCATGATGACGAAGAAGCCTTGGATAAACTGCGAACAGCCTTCAATGCCTATCAGATGCCACATACGCAACACGCACTTGGGCAACAGCTGCTAATCATCGGCAGAAAGGCGAATGATCGAACAATCGCCCTAGCTTACGCAGATGAAGCCAGAGCATTACTCGAACCGCTCGATGAAATCATGGAAAGTGACGACACGTATCCTATAGTCACTTTGGCAGAAGGACACACGGCATTGATGCGTGAAATTGCTGATGAAGGCGAGGCGCGAAATATCGCGAGGTCGTATTTACCGGCCCTGGAGCGACGGAAAAGGTCTCAGCCAGATAATTTCCGCTTACAAGAGTGTTATTCCAGAATATTCAAATTTGTAGCAATAGGAACGTGGATTGATATCGTATGACGCTACGAATGCAGTTGGTTTAGGTCGGCTTCAATGAAGGCGCAAATGGCCCCGGCCTGAACCGGGGCGGGAAGGATCAAGCGCTGAGGTCTAGATCTGTTTATGCGCCTTGATAGCAGTGTCCGGTTACTACATCCGTTGCTGTATCCTCCGGCATCGCTGCTTGCTGACCTCTGCTCTCGAAGACCGCAGGCATCCAGCCCGTACCATCGGCCAGCCGTTCCGCCTCGCTGGCAATATCGGCCTTCTTCAACTTCGCCAGCCGAGTAGCGTGCGACGGTGCGAACTCGCCCACGGCTTCCAGAATCGCGGCCTTCGGCACATGCTGGAAATACCCGTCTGCGGTGGGCTGCCACCATGCCGCCATGTCGAGGCCTACGGCCTGCGCCAGTTCCGCGCCCGGCTGGTGCGTCGTGGCGCGAGGCGTCACCACGTCCACCGTGGAAGCCACGCACACGGCCAGCAGCCGCACCAGTTCGCCTTGCTCCATCGCCAGCAGCGCGGCGAACAGTTCGGCGCTGCCCTGCGGCAGCGCCTCGCCCGCGACCTGCTGCAATTCGCGCAGGGCCACGGCGGCGGGCGACTCGGGCCAGTCGGGGGCCATGCCTTCCAGCCGATCTTGCACGGTCAGGCGCACGCCCAGCGGCAAGTCATGGCCGTAGTGGCTGTCCTGCAAGACGGTCTGCACCATGCCATGCACCAGCGCGGCCAGCGCGACGTGCGGATGCCGGGCGACTTCGATTTGCAGCGCGGCGGTACGGTGCGCGCTCAGGCGCTGCGCCAGCCGGTCGGACAGGCTCGCGGCCTTGGGCTGCTCGGCGTCCTCGCCTTCGTCGTCGTTCCCGACTTCGCCTTCCGCGCTGCCGAACCCCTGCCGCAAGCGTTCCAGCGTGCGCAGCGCCTTGGCTTCGGCTTCGCGCAGCAGCCCGCGATGAATCACGGCTTCGCCGCTGCGGTCGAGGGTGACGATGGCACCGGCCGCGGCGCGCACGTCCGGGGCGTAGCCCTGCAAGGCTTCCTCCACGGCTTGCAGTTCCCCGGCCACCTGTTCGCGGCGCGGTTCCAGCGCCTCGGTCTTGTCCTCGTCCTCGGCGTCGTAGGCGTCTTCCAGTTCGGCGTCGATCTTGTCGAGGCGGGTTTGCAGCGATGCGATGCGGCGGGCTTCGCGGGCGCTCGGTTCGCGGCGCTGGCGCGGCGCGTTCTGGAATGCCTGCCGCTCGGCGTAGCTCATGTGCGGCACCGCTTCCACCCACGCCCAACCCTCGGCGCGGATGCCTTCGGCCAGCGCATCCAGCTTGCCGCGCACCAGCGTTTCCAGCAGCGCCGCGTCGGTCAGGTAGGTTCCGGCATCGCCTTCCGCGAACAGGTCGCGGCGAATGCCGCCGCCCGCCGCCGTGTAGGCGTCCAGCCCGGCGAAGTGCACCAGCGGATGCGTGGCGTCGATTTCACGCTCGGTCAGGCGTTCGCGTAGCGCGGATCCGCCGCGCTGCCATTCGGGCGCACCGTAGAACGCGGCTTCCTGCGCGGGGTGGTCGTCGGTGATGGTCAGGGCCATCAACTGTTCCAGCGTGACGGCTCCGGCCCGGTAGTCGGCCAGCAGGCGCGGCGAGACGTTGGCCAGCTTCAAGCGGCGCTGCACCACCAGCGGGGACACGCCGAAGTCAGCGGCAATGTCTTCGATGGGACGGCCTTCCTTAACCAGCGCGGCGAACGCCTCGAACTGGTCGGCCGGGTGCATCTGCTCGCGCAGCAGGTTTTCCGCGAGGCTGACAGTACGGGCCGAAGCGTCCGGCACCAGCAGGCAAGGCACCTCAAAGTCGGCGGCGATGCGCTTCTTCTTCGCCAGCAGCTTCAATGCGGTCAGTCGGCGGTCGCCGGCCACCACTTCGTACTGCTCGCCATCGGCGGTAAGGATGACGACGAGATTTTGCAGCAGGCCGATGCGGGCGATGCTCGCGGCCAGTTCGGGAATGGACAGGCGCGGGGTCTTGCGTGCGTTGCGCTTGGAGCGGCGCGGCAGCAACTGCGAGAGCGGAACCAAAATCAGGTTCTTGGTCGGGTCGGCCACCTCCAGCGGCGCGGCGGTGGTTTCGATGGCGCGGGTTTCGATTTGGGTAACGGCGTTCATGGTGATAACTCCTAAAGAGAGAATGTGAAACAAGAGAATGAATGGAGGGGCTGCCCGCCCCTCCGCGCGGGGTTCAGGCTTTCAACTGGCGCATGCCATCGGCCAGCAGCCAAAGCGCACGGTTGAGGCGGATGTTCTGGTCGATGCCCTGCACCGGGCGGGTTTGCTGGCGGCGTCCGTTGGCGCTGCGCCCGCGCAGGCCGCCTTGGGTCAGGTTCTCTTGCGTGCGGTTGAACACGCTCCACAAGTCCGGGCGGCGGTCGTCGAACCGGCGCGGCATCAGGATTTGCGATTCGGTGATGGGTGCGGGCTTGTCGGGGTCGTCATACTTGAGGGCCAGCGCGGCGCGGGCGAACACTTCGGATTCGCCATCGTTCAAGGTGATGCCGCGCATGGCATCGCGGGATTCCTTCACCCGGTCGAAGCCGCTCAACACTTCGTAAGCGCCTTCGATGACGGAACCGGCCACGTCGCCTTTGTGCGGCACGCGCACGTCCGCCACGGTGTCGCCGCAGACAAGGCCATTGCTGCACACGAACCGGAACATTCCGGCCAGCATCTGATAGCTGCTCGTGCCGTCATGCGAGTTCAACAGCACGATTTCGTTAGCCTCCGCGCCGTTGATCTGGCTGGCGTGGCGCAGGCGCAGCATGTGTTTGGTGTAGTCGCGGCGGTCGTCGTGGCGCACGCGGGTTTGCGCTGCCATGAAGGGTTCAAACCCTTCCTTGCGCAGTTCCGCCAGCACGGCGGCGGTGGGGATATAGGCGTACCGCTGCGAACGGCTTTCGTGCGGCGCGTCCGCGAAGATGGACGGCGCGACCCTGCGGATTTGATCGTCGGACAGCGGGTAATCGCTGCGCAGCGACGGGGAACGGGAAGCGAATCGGGATGCGAGTTGCATGGCATTTCTCCTGACGAAAAGGGTTTGCTGTTCAAACCGCACACCGGATTCCTAGATTCGGAGCCCAGCCTTTCGGCTGTTCGGTGCGGTCGGCACGAGGAACCCGGTTGGCCCTGTTGCCACCGTCTTTCCTGAGTTCATCGCCCGCGACGGTCAGGAGCGCGCGGACGGGGGCCGTCAAGGAAACAAGCGCAGGGTTGGTGCGGCCCGCAGCGCAGCGAGGACACGGCCCTGCGCGCCTTGACGGCACACGGGAGCGGGCTACGGTCGCGGGTAAGGTGATGAAGTCAGGGGAGACGGCTGGACAAGGCAACGGCCGCCTTGACGTGCAGACCGCACGCAAGCGAAGCGCGCAGGCCCGAAGCTGGAAGCCGGGCCGGAGGCGTCAGCCGAGCGGAGCGAGGGAACGATGGAAGCCCGAATGGGGCGAGATACCGTAGGTGGCTTGATACGAAGCACGACAGCGCGACCGGCCATGTTTCTTGGCCGGGGACGCCCTGCAGGGACGGCACGACCGCCGGGATCGAGGTTGGCCTGGAACAACTTGCGAAAAGGTATCGTCAGCAGGCATGACGATCCACGCGTTGCAGTTCTGATGAGAAGGAGAACGGACTATGCAGATTTTCAAGAAGGCAGTGGCAGCCTTTCGCGCTCGCCGCAAATGGCGGCTGGATGAATTGAGCGACTGGGTAGTGGCACCTCTCGGGGCAGCATCGTTTCTAATCGCTGGGTATTGGGGCATGGCAGTAGGCGACGTCCTGCCGGAACTGGTCTCGGTGACGAACCGACATGGCCTGAGCTGGTTCGGAGCCGCGGCCTTCGTGTTGCTCGGCATGATGGGCGTCACCATTTGGTTCCACGCTCACCTCGCGGCACGCTGCAATGCCGTGTTGAAGCAGCGGCACTTCAGTTGGTAGCGCAGCAGCCCGCAGTGCCGTGCCTGGGCTACCTGGCGCAGCAAAAAGGGGGCCGAAGCCCCCGAAGTCAGAGCAGACCCCGCTCTGCAAATGATGTAGTAGCAACGCCAGCGACGATGATGTGATCCAGTGTGCGCACGTCCACCAGCCCCAAGGCTGCCTTGAGCTGCTGCGTCAGCGCCCTGTCCGCAGCGCTGGGTTCTGGATGTCCGCTGGGGTGGTTATGCGCCAAGATCGCCGCCGCTGCATTCGCTCGCAATGCTTCCTTGACGACCTCACGCGGATGCACGGATGCGCTGTCGATAGTGCCGCGGAACATCTCGGTGTACTCGATCAGGCGATGCTGTGTGTCGAGGAACAGGACGGCGAACACTTCATGCTCGAATCCTGCCAGCTTGGCGCGCAGGTACTCCTTCACCACGGCTGGCGAACTGAACTCGGCCCCGCGCTGCACCTTCTGGTCGATGGCCTCACGTGCCGCTTCAAGGATCTGTTCGACAGAGGCCAGCCGATAGCGGCCTTGGGTATCGCGCAGGTGCAGCAGCGAATCGAAGGAGGAAAAGGACAGTTGCGACATGATCGTGCTCCGGTTGCTCGGGCGGAATTGCCCGGAACCGGCGCCTCACGGCGCAGCGCAAGCAGTCAGGGATCGCAGACGGCCGACAGGCCGCAAGCGTGCGAGCACGCGCAGTCATTGACGGCGAGAACGCCGTGATACGGTGAAGGGAACAGCAAGCCCGCCCCTCCATCTCCAACGAAGAAGTGGAAGGCAAGCGCAGCGCGCAGGCCCGGATCAGCGATCCAGGCCGAAGGCATCAGGGATCAAACCCGGATGGCCGCGACTCGCAGAGGCGCGGGGCGCAGCCCGCGAGCCCGACGGCGGAACGCCGGGATGCTCCTTTCCTACGCCCGGCCTTGCTGCAGCAAGTTGTCGCAATCGCTAGCGATAGCCACCATGACGTTCATTGCGAACACATGGAATCTGGACGATGGCTGCCGACTCGGAACCGCTCAGGACCTCTGCACAACCCACTGCATCCCTACCCCACCCTGGCACCGAGCAGTACGCCGAGCTTCCGCAGTTCCCGAAGGGATCACCGCTCCCCTTTCGCCGCACGATCCGCCGACGTGAGCTGCACCAGATCGTGCCCTTGGCGGAAACCACCATCTACGAAATGGAGCAGCGCGGCGAGTTTCCACGGCGCTTCCGGCTGACGCCGCGTTGCGTGGTCTGGGATCTGGAAGAGGTCGAAGCCTGGATCGAAGGCCGCAAGCAAACCTCGCGATCAGCGAAGGCTGACGTATCGCCCGGCCCAGACGTGAGGTTGCGTCGGAACCGCCCTGTTCGGTGAAACCGCCATCTGGCGCGACCACTACGAATACGCGGCATCCACTCGGATCAGTTCCGCCCCGGGCAGCACTCGTGCCATCTGAGCCGCGGCAAGCGTGACCGCCGCATCGCGGTCCCGTGCCTTCCGGCTGAAGGCCAGCGCGACATGCCCAGGCCGGCCCCAGCCCACCGTGGCATCGGCACAGTCGCTGCCGGCCAGCCGGCGCAGCACCTCATCCTGCGAATCCACCTCCGGATTCAGCGCGTAGACCAATGTGAAATCGTGAACCATCGCGATCGCTCCATTCGCTTGTATTGCCGCCACGTCATCGCACCTTGATCCGCGCCAGCACGTCCGCCAACTGACCACGATCCGCAGCACGTTTGGCCGCCGTGCGCTGCGCCAGGTTGTGTAGCTTGCGCCGTACCCCGGGCAGATTGGCCGCATGGGCAAGGCCAATCAAACCGAAATCCGGCTGCTCATCCTCGACCGATTGCAGAAAGGCGCGCGACGGCTCGTCCAGCCAATGCACCACCCGCGCCAACAGACGTTCGCGGCTCTCCAGCAATGCCGCCGCGCTAATAGGCTCGGTCGTCATGCCTTTGAAATGGGCCTCGAAGGTGGCCTCGAAATCCGCAGGTACGCGCGGCGCCAGCATTTCCCATGCTGGCTTAGGACTGCATGTCAGGTACACGAGAAAGGTCCGCCAGAGACCAGCATCCGCTCGTTCATCCTCCAGCAGCAGGCCCACGTCGAACAGATCACGCGGATGCTGCCGCGACAGTGCCGCCGCCAGCTTTCCGGCATACAGGTCGGCGAAATCCAGCACCTGCACCTCGGCGAAGCCGAACGCGTCCTCCACCCTCGGGCGCACGACCATGGTCCGCACCGGATGCACCGTCCCGCGCATCACCGGCGTCGTCTCGATCTGCACACGCGCGCGGCCGCGGCTAGCCACCAGCCGGGTGACCGCCGCGCCTTCGCCCGCTGAAGCTTGCACCTGCAATTGCAAAGGCCGGGCGCGCATCGCGTCGGCCAGTCGTCCGAGTGCTTCGGCGATCAGCTTCGCATCTTCGGCATAGTCGTGCACCGGCAGCCAGGCCAAGTCAATGTCCACCGACAGACGCGGCAGATCATGCTCGAACAGGTTGATGGCGGTGCCGCCCTTGAGCGCGAAGCGCGGCTCCTGGGCCAGCACCGGCAGGATTTCCACCAGCAGCCGCACCCGATCGGTGTACCGCCGATCCCACCGATCAAGCCAGGTGCTCATCGAGGTCTCCTGGCAAGGTGATCTGGTAGGTCGGATGCAGGCGCCCGCCGGACACCAGCGCCCGCTTGCCCCGGCCCAGATCAACGCCATCCAATGGCACATGCGACAACCACGCATGCCGATGACGATCGGCCAGGGCCAGGAACAGCCGCTTGGCCTTGATGCTGCGGCAGTGACGCAGCAGCAGGCCGATCCGCTGCGGGCGCAGCGTGGTCATGGCCTGCATCAGCGCATCGGCCTCGTAGACCTCCGCCGCATTCGATACGCCATCGCACAGCTCCAGCATGGCCCGCTCAGGCGTCGAGCACACCAGGGCATCGACACCAGGCGCAACGGAATGCCAAGCCAAGCCCGCCTCGGATAGCCCCTTCTCGGAGACTTCCGCAGTGAAGGACACGGCCGGCAGATCGAACGGCCCCTTGCCCTGGTACTCGAAGCGCTGCTCCATGGACAGCTTGCCGACCCAGCCCGGCGGCGGCACCGGCCCGTAAAGCGTGACCGTCCCGGCATCGCCCAAACGCAAGTAGTGCTCGTGCCCTTGCAAGGCCAGTGCGAATCGCCCACCGACATGCAGTGGCATGCCCTCCCCGACCTGCAGGCTGCGGACCACCCCGTCCCATTGCAGCCGCCCGCCCGCGCGCATGTACACGCCACGCGCCGGCGATACCAGCCAGCCGCTGCCGACATAGCGCGCGACCAGGCTGTTGGCGTAGTCATGCGCGCGCAGCCAGCGGCTGGACACCAGGCGCGTGTCGCCCAGTTCAGCCAGCAAGCGGTTCAATTTTCCTAAATTTTGAGCACCCATAGTGCTCAAAATATCAGATTTATAAACCTCTGCCAAGGACCATGAGTTTGAAAATGCAGGAAAAAGATCATCCAGAGTGATCTTTTCTTGACAAATACAAACCCGGGCGGCCCACCAGAAGCGTTCCCAGTCAAGGTCACCATGCGCTCCTCCCTCACAAAGCCGGGCTGAGCACCGGGACCGACACGTCCTCTGGCACCAGCTTCGGCACATGCGTGCGCCCATCGATCCACGCCTCCACCATGTCGGCCCACTCCTGGAGCATGTGCCGCCGCGGCCCGGCGTACTCGGCCTTGTTGTAGACCGAGCGCGAAGACCTGCTGCCCTCCTCGTGCGCAAGGCACTTCTCGATCCAGTCCCCGTTGAAACCCACCTCGTTGAGCAGCGTGGACGCGGTGCGCCGCAGGTCGTGCACCGTGAATGGCTCCAGCGGCAACCCGGCTTCCTTCGCGCGCGACCCAATGAGCTGCGTCACCCGGTTGAGCGTTGCATGCGACATGCATCGATCGGGGTCATAGCGCGATGGCAGCACGAACCGCGATCCCGCCGCGCAGGTGTGCAGGGCCACGAAAATGTCCATCGCCTGCCGCGACAGGTAGACCACGTGCGGTTTGCGCCCCTTCATCCGCGACTTCGGAACCGTCCAGGTGGCGTTCTCGAAATCCACCTCGTTCCAGGCGGCCTCGACCAACTCGCTCTTGCGCACCATCGTCAGCAAGATCAGGCGCAAGGCCAGCCGGATGGTCGGATAGGACGCGATGGTCTCCAGTTGGTGGAAGGCCAGCCGGATCTCGGCCGGCGACAGCGCCCGGTCCTTGGGAATGAAGGTCGCGATCGAGGCCGCCTTTACATCGTCGGCTGGGTTGGCGAGCCGTTCGCCGTGCAGGATGGCGAAGGCATAGACCTGCTTCACGATGTCTCGGACGTGGATGGCCGTGGCCGGCGCGCCGCGCGCCTTCACCTTGTTGCACAACGCCCGCAGGTCGTCGGGGGTGACTTCTTTCAGCTTCCGATTCTGGAAGACCGGCAGGATGTCGCGGTCGATGATGTGCTTGCGCATCGCCCGCGTGCTGTCGGCCATGCGGGCATCGGCCAGCCAGCGTTCCGTCATCTCGCCGAAGGTCCTGGCGGCCGTCAGCCGCCGTTTGGCCCGCTGCTTCTCCAGCGCCGGGGAAAGGCCCTGATCGACCGAGCGCTTGGCATCGAGCAGTCGCTCTCGCGCCATGGCCAGCGACATGCCGGCCGGCCCATACCGTCCGAGCGTGAGCGTCTCGCGGCGCCCGTTGAGACGGTAGTCGTAGCGGAAGGTGATGGTACCGGCGGTCGATACCGCCACGTACATGCCATCGCGGTCAAAAACCTTATAAATCTTTGACTTAGGCTTGAGATTGCGCAGTGCAGTGTCGGTGAGCATCGAGGGTGTTCCTCCTGTTCGTGACGGCTTTTACCGTCAGGGACCTGGAGACCCGTTGATGCTCGGAAAGCCGCATGAAACAAGCTTTCCTGAAGAGTTTTTTACCGTCAAAGACCGGTTCGGTCTCAATAGTAAACAGGAAGGTCTGGATCCGACCTCCGAGAGCTTACCGTCAGTTCTGTCGCCGACCCGTTCTGCTGGCCGGCGATAGCCACCGATAGAAAACGCAACTTATACCTTTAAAATCAACAAGTTAAGTCACTTCTACCGATACCTGGCGATAGCCCCCGAAAGACGCTCCGTCATTCCCACTCGATCGTCGCTGGCGGCTTGCTCGATACGTCGTAGGTGACGCGGGAGATGCCGTCAATCTCGTTGATGATGCGACCACTGACGGTTTCCAGCAGTTCGTACGGCAGGTGTGCCCAGCGGGCGGTCATGAAGTCGATGGTTTCCACCGCACGCAGGGCCACGACCCAGGCGTAACGACGGCCGTCACCGACCACGCCAACCGATTTCACCGGCTGGAACACCACGAACGCCTGGCTGACCTTGTGGTACCAGTCGGCCTTGCGCAGTTCTTCGATGAAGATGTGGTCGGCACGACGCAGCAGGTCGGCGTATTCCTTCTTCACTTCACCGAGGATGCGCACGCCCAGACCCGGGCCCGGGAATGGGTGGCGGTAGACCATGTCGTACGGCAGGCCCAGCTCGAGGCCGAGGCGACGCACTTCGTCCTTGAACAGTTCGCGCAGCGGTTCGACCAGCTTGAGGTTCATTTCCTCGGGCAGGCCGCCGACGTTGTGGTGCGACTTGATCACGTGGGCCTTGCCGCTCTTGGCGCCAGCGGACTCGATCACGTCCGGGTAGATGGTGCCTTGCGCCAGGAACTGGATGTTGTCGAGCTGGCTGGCCTGGGCATCGAACACGTCGATGAAGGTGCGGCCGATGATCTTGCGCTTCTTCTCCGGGTCGGCTTCGCCGGCCAGGTTGTCGAGGAACTGCGCTTCGGCATTGGCGCGGATCACCTTGACGCCCATGTTCTCGGCGAACATGGCCATTACCTGCTCGCCTTCGTGCAGGCGCAGCAGGCCGTTGTCGACGAATACGCAGGTCAGCTGATCGCCGATGGCCTTGTGCAGCAGCGCCGCGACCACCGAGGAATCCACACCGCCGGACAGGCCGAGCAGCACGTTGGCATCGCCGACCTGGGCGCGCACCTGGGCGATGGCGTCTTCGGCGATCTTCGACGGCGTCCACAGGGCTTCGCAGCCGCAGATGTCGAGGATGAAGCGTGACAAGATGCGTTCGCCCTGCTTGGTATGGGTCACTTCCGGGTGGAACTGCACGCCATAGTAGTGGCGGTCGTCGTCGAACATGCCGGCAATCGGGCAGCTCGGCGTGCTGGCCAGCACATGGAAGCCGGCCGGGATCTCGGTGACCTTGTCGCCGTGGCTCATCCACACGTCCAGGCCGAATACGCCGTCGGCATCGACATGGTCTTCGATGCCGTCGAGGATGCGGCTCTTGCCGACCACATCGACGCGGGCGTAACCGAATTCGCGCAGGTCGGAACCGGCCACTCGGCCGCCAAGCTGCTCGGCCATGGTCTGCATGCCGTAGCAGATGCCGAATACCGGCACGCCGAGGTCGAATACCGCTTGCGGGCAACGCGGGCTGTTGGCTTCGTGTACCGACTCCGGGCCACCGGCGAGGATGACGCCGCGCGGTGCGAATGCGCGAATCGCCTCATCGTCCATGTCGAACGGGTGCAGTTCGCAATACACGCCGATCTCGCGCACGCGGCGGGCGATCAGCTGGGTGTACTGGGAACCGAAATCGAGGATCAGGATACGGTGAGCGTGAATGTCGAGGGCCATGACTAGTTCTCGTCAGTGGTAAGCAGAAACAACGCGGGGCTGTCGATAACAGCCCCGCTTACAGGTATTACCGAAGCATCAACCTACCCGGTAGTTCGGCGCTTCTTTGGTGATCTGCACGTCGTGGACGTGGGATTCGGCCATGCCGGCACCGGTGATACGGACGAACTCGGGCTTGGTGCGCATCTCTTCGATGGTCGCGCAACCGGTGTACCCCATGGAAGCCCGCAGGCCGCCCATCAGTTGATGGACGATGGAGCCCATGGCGCCCTTGTAGGCCACACGGCCTTCGATGCCTTCGGGCACCAGCTTCTCGGCACCGGCAGCGGAGTCCTGGAAGTAGCGATCCGAGGAACCCTGTGCCTGGGACATGGCGCCCAGCGAGCCCATGCCACGGTAGGCCTTGTAGGAACGGCCCTGGAACAGTTCGATTTCGCCTGGCGCCTCTTCGGTACCGGCCAGCATGGAGCCGATCATCACCGCCGAGGCACCGGCGACGATGGCCTTGGACAGGTCGCCGGAGAAGCGGATGCCGCCATCGGCGATCAGTGGAATACCCGTGCCCTCCAGCGCCGCGGCGACGTTGGCCACGGCGGAGATCTGCGGCACGCCGACACCGGCGACGATACGGGTGGTGCAGATCGAGCCCGGGCCGATGCCGACCTTGACCGCATCGGCGCCCGCTTCGGCCAGAGCCAGTGCGGCGGCGCCGGTGGCGATGTTGCCGCCGATCACCTGGATATCCGGGAAGTTCTGCTTGACCCAGCGCACGCGCTCGATCACACCCTTGGAGTGACCGTGGGCGGTGTCGACGATGATCACGTCGACGCCGGCATTGGCCAGCGCGGCAACCCGGTCACCGGTGTCGGCGCCAGTGCCGACGGCAGCACCGACGCGCAGGCGGCCCTGGTCGTCCTTGCTGGCCAGCGGGTAGGCCTTGGCCTTCTCGATGTCCTTGACGGTCATCATGCCCTTGAGGGTGAAGGCGTCGTCGACGATCAGGACCTTCTCGATGCGGTGCTTGTGCAGCAGCTCGCGAACGGCTTCCTTGGCGGCGCCCTCCTTGACCGTGACCAGGCGCTCCTTCGGCGTCATCACGTCACGGACGGTGGCATCCAGGCGGTTCTCGAAACGCACGTCGCGGGAGGTGACGATGCCGACCAGGTCACCATTGCTCAGCACGGGAACGCCGGAGATGTTGTGCTGGCGGGTCAGTTCGAACAGGTCGCGCACGGTGGCGTCGGCCTCGATGGTGATCGGGTCCTTGACCACACCGGCTTCGAACTTCTTGACCTTGCGCACTTCGGCAGCCTGCTGCTCGATGGTCATGTTCTTGTGGATGATGCCGATACCGCCTTCCTGCGCCATGGCGATGGCCAGGCGGGCTTCGGTCACGGTATCCATGGCGGCGGAGAGCAGCGGAATGTTCAACTCGATGCCACGGGTAAGGCGAGTCTTGAGGCTGACGTCCTTCGGCAGAACATCGGAGAAACCGGGAATAAGTAGAACGTCGTCGAAGGTAAGGGCTTCTTGACTGATACGCAGCATGGCGGGGGCTCCCAGACGGGAAAATTGGAAGCGCGCCATTATACCGAGTCAGCCCCGGTCACTCAATGTAAAGAATGGGAGTCGACCGTTGGGTCGATTGATATCAATGATTCTCAACGACCAGGGAACCGATGACCATTCAGGCAGCCTGATCTATTCAGGCTCAAGGAAGAGCTCCCCCTTCCGATTGCTGCAACGCACCGCCAGGCGTACCGCAGCGAAAAACGCTGCCCGGCGTCACCAGCCTGGCTGCAGCAGCACCGCAAGACCGGCATGCAGCCAGTGTCGAGCGGCTCTCACGCATCGACCAGCGCCACGGGATAGCCCAGGCGCTCGGCGAACTCGTCGAGAAACGCCGACGTGAAACGCGCCTCGGCCCAGCCGTTGAAAAGAAAACCCAGGTTGGAAAACCCGCAGGGCTGCAGGAACAGAAAACCGTTGATGTCGTCCTCGTGGCCGCACTCGGGACAGGTGAAATTATCGGTTTCACCGGGCATCCACTCGTCCAGGCTTTCGAACAGCGCCTGCCCCACTTCCTGACGGCATTCGGGGCACCCGGCCTCTTCGAGAAAATCGTCGACAGGCGTATAGATACAGCGTCGGTAAATGACCTCCAGACCATTCACAGGCTGGCCGAACGGCAGGCGGCCGGCGAATTCGACCACTCTGCTCGCCCCTGGCGCGATGGCGTAGGCCATCGCGCTGCGACCACAGGTGGTAGGCAGTGCCGCGACGATATCGCGCTTGGCCAGCCAGCGCAGGATCTGCTGCGCCTTGCGTTCGTGACCGGGGAAACTGGAAATGCGCGGAACGACGATGCTCTGAGTGGTCATGCGCTTGCCTTCGGGAACGCGAAAACCGTAAAGCTTAGGGGTTGCCGACAGCGGATCACAAGCCGCATGCCGACCTGCAGTGGCGCAAGCCGGCGGTCAGCGACAAGCCAGCCGACTCGCTGCACGTCGATTGACGTAGCGTTCGCGCAGGCTGTCGTATGCCCAGTTGTAGCCCAGGGTGTATGGCAGAAAGAACAGCACCAGCCCGATGTCCAGGAAGAATGCCGCTACCAGGCTGATCGACAGCCACCAGGCCGCCAGGGGTACCAGCACCAGGATCAGGCCCGCTTCGAACAGCAAAGCATGGCTGATCCGCGCCCACAGGCCGCGCTCGAAGCCCATGTGGCGCTGAGCGGCATCGAACATGAGGTTGAACAGCATGTTCCAGAGCATGGCGATGGCCGAGAACATCAGCGTCAGGGCTCCCACGTGCGCCAGGGACTTGCCCATGAGCCAGGCCAATATCGGCGCGCATACGCCCACGGCGATGACTTCGAACAGCGACGCATGCAACACGCGTTCCTTGAAGGAACGCCGGGCGAATTGACCAGACTGACTCATTTTCCACGCTCGCAAGCTCAGAGAGAAGGTTCTATCCTCATCGGAAAACCAGCCAGAACAAAGCCAACAGCCATCGGAAAAACCGATATGAACCCATCTCCCGAATCGCTCCACGCGTTTGCCCAGGCAGCGGCCACCGGCTCGTTCAGCGCGGCGGCACGTCGCCTGGGCAAAAGCCAGTCGACGGTCAGCGAATCGGTTTCGCGGCTGGAAATCGACCTCAACGTCAGCCTGTTCGTGCGCGGTGCGCGCCGGCTCACCCTGACCGAGGCAGGCTGCAGCCTGCTGAGTCGCGTGCAGGATGTACTGGCGGCGTCAGATCGCCTGCTGCGCCAGGCCGGCCAGTTGGCCGCCGGTCTGGAACCGAAGCTGACCCTGGTGCTATCGGACGCCTACCAGGCAAGCCAGTACCAGGCTCGCCTGGTCGAACTCGATCAACACTACCCGGACCTGGAGTTCGAGTGTTTTTTCGCCGAGCACGCCGATGTGCTCGATCTGGTCGGCCAGGGCCGGGCCAACCTGGGCCTGCTCGCGGCCCAGGCCAGCTACCCGCCGGAACTGGCCCATGCCAGCCTGGCCGATTGTGCGCACTTCGGCCTGTTCGTCGCCAAGGGGCATCCGCTCAGCCGGCTACCGCGCGTCACCCCGGAGGATCTGGCCCACTGGCGCGTGCTGCGCCTGAGCACCCTGGCCGATCAGGGCGATGAGCTGGATGATCTGCCAGGTAGCGGCGGGCGCTGCTGGTCGGCGCCGGACTACCTGCTGTTACTGGAGATGGCCACGCTGGGCTTTGGCTGGGCCGCGCTGCCACGCCAGCTGGTCGGCAGCCATGGGGTTGAAAACCTCCACGAGCTGGCGGTCAATGGCTGGCCCAAACAGGTCTCGGTGGACGTAGTCTGGTCTCGGGAGCGGCAGTTGGGACCAGCGGCAGCGTGGTTGCTGGACCGGCTTCTGCACAGCTGACAGGGGCGTGCACGAGAGGGTCATGGTTGAAGACCCACCCGATATCGAGACGCAGGCCACGGATCTGCCTTAGCATGTGCACGGCGGCGAGAAGAATGCCGCTCGGTTCTTTTCATCGAGAAAGCGCTGCGCCGAACATTCACCGCACCAGCGAGCAACCGCTGGCAGCGGTACCCGCAATCGATGGCTGCCAGTGCCGGCCCGGTACGTTCCGGTTGCTCGCCCATCAGCCCCAGGAGCCTCCCATGTCCACCTTGGAACGGGCAATCGCCATTGCCGCCGCTGCTCACGAGGGGCAGCTGGACAAGGCCGGCACCCCTTACATCCTTCACCCGATCAAGGTGATGCTACGCGTCGACTCCGTTCAGGCGCGCATTGCTGCCGTGCTGCACGACGTGGTGGAAGACAGCGACGTCAGCCTGCAGGCACTGCGCGAAGAAGGCTTCGGCGAGGACGTGCTGCGGGCCATCGCCGCCTTGAGCAAAATTCCTGGTGAGTCCTACGAGGCCTTTATAGAACGAGCCATCGCCGACCCCATCGCACGCCAGGTGAAACTTGCCGACCTTCGCGAGAACAGCGACCTTTCGCGCCTCGCCTCGCCCAGTGAAATCGACCACCAGCGCACCGAGAAATACGCAAGGGCCATTGAGCGCATCCTGGCCCACGACGCGCCGCCGCCCGTTCCATGACACGCTCTGGCGATACCGATATGGCCCACAGCACGCGAATAGCGTTCAGCCCCGGGCAACTGCTTGCCTGGGCGGGCATGGGCAACTATCTACTGCTGTCCCCGGATGCCAGGCATGAGGTCGAGTTGATCTACCTGGGCGAGCCGCCCCATGGCGACAGCTACCACCGGGTCATCATCGATGGCCATGCACTGCCCGGTTTCGCCTGGGGCGACTGGTTCAGCATGTCAGCCTGCTCACGCTACCTGAGCATGAGCTGGATGCCGGCCTGCTACGAACGCCACACGTTGCTGGTGGACATGCTCGGCTATCGCTACACGCGCCTGCCTGCATACATGGGCCGGGTGCAAATCGACTGGCCGATCCTCAGAACGACCGATGAGCCACGCGGCCCCCTGCACCACCAGATGGACGCCAGGCAAAAATGGTATGCGTTCTGAGCCCTGTCCAGCAGCACTGGGGCCCGGGCTGGCGCGTCACACGCCCGGCAGGTGGCAGGGGAAGTAGACAATCATGCCTCTCGCCCCGGATCATGCCGCACACCGTTCAAGGAGACGCTCATGATCACCTGCTACCTGCGCTACATCATCGACCCCTACCAACTGGCCGAATTCGAGCACTACGCCCAATTGTGGATCCCCCTGGTGGAGAAATTCGGCGGCCAGCACCATGGCTATTTCCTGCCCTCGGAAGGCAGCAACAACGTCGCCCTGGCGCTATTCAGTTTTCCCAGCCTGGCCGCCTACGAGGAGTACCGCGAGCGCTCCCTGCAGGATGCCGAATGCCTTGAGGCCTTCGCCTATGCCCAGCGGAACCGCTGTATCATCAGCTACGAGCGCAGCTTCATGAGACCCGTCGGCGTCGGCTTCCGATAGTCGATGGCGCTCAGCGTGCGACGGCGTGCTGCCAGGCCTCGCGGTAGCCGTCGCCCCTTGATCGACAGCCTTGTAGCGGATCTTCGCCGGCGTCCCTTGAGATTGCCCCGCAGCCTCGGTAACGTGGCCGCTCGCAGACGGAGAGTCCCATGCATAGCAGCCGCAAATTCTTAGTGTTCACCCTGTTGCCGCTGTTCGCCAGCTGCCAGGTATTCCAGGACACCCCCGTGGATGCGCAGAAATCACAGACACGTCTGCAAGGCGAAGTGACCCGTGACGCCGGTCAGCTGTGGTTCACACCGTGCCAGGTTGCACGCCGTTTCGTGATCGACGAGGGAACGACCAGCATCACGCAGGACAGCAGCCAACTGCTTGGCGATGGCCACTCGGCGCTGTTCGCCGACCTGCGCGGGCACATGGGCTCGACTACGGTCAGCAACGCCGATGGCGTGCTGGAGCTGAGCCGCGTGTACCGGTTGCAGAACGAGGGCCACGGCTGCGACGACCCCACGTTCAAGCGTACCCTGATGCGCGCCAGCGGCCACGAGCCATCGTGGAGCGTGACCGTGAGCAACCAGGGCATGGTGCTCAGCGGCCCGGATCGCGCGCCCCTGGCACTGCCCTACATGGAAGAACAGCTGCCTGATGGGCGCATCAACCTGACCAGCGAAGCCAACGGCCAACGCGTCGAGCTGTGGATCGCCCCCCAGCGTTGCGTCGACACCCTGAATGGCACGGTCGAGCACCTGAGCGCCGAGCTGCGCCTCAATGGCAAGCTGATGCGCGGTTGTGCGGCGTTCGGCGGAGCGCGTAACGACTGACCAGAGCGTTGCCGGCGTGGGATGCGTCGCAATAGCCCGGCGCATCCCGCTAGAGCAGGATGCCTTTATCCCGGGCACGCTCATGGCACCACTGCAGTACCTGGCGGCGCTCGGCGTTTTCCATGCGGCTCCAGCGGGTGATCTCGTCGACGTTGCGCTGGCAACCGATGCAGATGTCCTGTTCGTCCAGCGCGCAGACATGCACGCAGGGCGAGGCGACGGGACGTTCGACGGTTTGCATCAGTCTTCCTGCTCGGCCAGATCGGTAGCATAGCGCCTGGCGTTCTGTACGTAATGAGCGGCGCTGGCCTCGAGCAGTTTCTTCTGCTGCTCGGTGAGTTCACGCACGACCTTGCCCGGCGAGCCCACTACCAGGGAACCATCGGGAATGTCCTTGCCCTCGGCGATCAGCGCGTTGGCGCCAATGATGCAGTGCTTGCCGATACGCGCGCCATTGAGCACCACGGCATTGATACCGACCAGGCTGTAATCGCCGACCGTACAGCCATGCAGCATGGCGTTGTGGCCCACGGTGACGCCCTTGCCCAGGGTCAGCGGCGAGCCCATGTCGGTATGCATCACGGCACCATCCTGGACGTTGCTGTGTTCACCGATATGAATCAGTTCGTTGTCGCCACGCAGCACGGCGCCGAACCAGACGCTGGCGCCCGCCTCCAAGCGTACCTTGCCGATCAGGGTGGCAGTGGGCGCAACCCAGCTTTGCGGATGCTGTTCGACACGGGCGTCGCCCAGGCGGTATTTCATGGTGAAGGTCTCGGAGCCAGGCTCACTTGAGGTGGATGTAGTACTCGGGCGGACGCTGCATGTCGATGCCGGCATCAAAGACCAGATTGACCAGTTCCACCAGCATGATCGCCGTCAGCCCCCAGATCTTGTACTCGCCATAGCGGTAGCTCGGTACGTACCAGCTGTGCCCGAGGTAATCGATACGGTGGGTGACTTCACGCGGGTCGTCACGAAAGAATGCCAGCGGCACCGAGAACACTGCGGCGATCTCCCCGTCGTTGGCCTGGTAGTCGACGAAATCCGGCACCACCCCGACATAGGGCGTGACCTGGATACCGTGCCTGGAGACCAGGGTGCTGAGCGGCCCGACGATTTCCACCAGCCCGGGCGGCAGGCCGATCTCCTCCTCGGCTTCACGCAGTGCGGTGTCGATCAAGTCGCGGTCTTCCGGGTCGCGGCGGCCACCGGGGAAAGCGACTTCGCCACCGTGGGTGGACAGGCCACTGGCACGCAGGGTGAGCACCACCTCCGGTTCATCGCTGCGGGTGATGGGCACCAGCACCGCCGCCTCGGGAAAACCCTCCAGGGCGTCCATCAGGTGCGGGCTGTAGCCATGAACCCGTTGCAGTAACTCGTCCAGCATGACCATTCTCGGCATTCTTCTGCACGGATGATGGCATGAAAGCGTGGCGCTGCCCAACCCTGCGCCATCGAAGCCGGCGCAGGGTTGCTGCATCAGCTTTTCAGGCGATAGCCGGTCTTGAATATCCAGCCGACGGTGAGGATGCAGGCCAGCAGGAAGCCGAGGATCATCCCCAGGCTGAGCAACACATTGACGTCGGAGACGCCATAGAAGCTCCAACGGAACGCGCTGATCAGGTAGACCACCGGGTTGAACAGGGTCACCGTCTGCCAGACCGGCGGCAGCATGCTGATCGAATAGAAGCTGCCACCGAGGAAGGTCAGCGGCGTGACGATCAGCGCCGGGACGATCTGCAACTTCTCCCAGCCGTCGGCCCACACGCCGATGATGAAGCCGAACAGGCTGAAGGTCAGCGCCGTGAGCACCAGGAAGGCCAGCATCCAGAACGGATGGAGAATCTCGAAATCGACGAACAACCTGGCGGTGGCCAAGATGATCAGGCCGAGCACGATGGACTTGGTGGCCGCCGCGCCCACGTAGCCGAGGAGAATTTCCAGGTAGGAAATCGGCGCCGACAACACCTCGTAGATGGATCCCGAATACTTGGGCATATAAATGCCGAAGGACGCGTTGGAGATGCTCTCGGTGAGCAGCGCCAGCATGATCAGCCCGGGAATGATGAAGGCCCCGTAGCTGACGCCATGCACCTGGGTCATGCTCGAGCCGATGGCCGAGCCGAACACCACGAAATACAGCGAGGTGGTGATCACCGGGGTGGCGATGCTCTGCAACAGGGTACGCCAGGTACGGGCCAGCTCGAACAGATAAATGGCGCGAATCGCGTAGACATTCATGCTTTATCCCTCACCAGGCTGACGAAGATATCCTCCAGTGAACTCTCGCTGGACTGCAGGTCCTTGAAGGCGATGCCGTGCTGCGCCAGCACCTGCAGCAGCGCCGCAATGCCAGTGTCCTCCTGCTGGCCGTCGAAGCTGTAGACCAGCTCATGGCCGTCGTCGCGCAGCTGCAGGTCGTCGCGCTGCAGCACCGGCGGCAGTTCGCGCAGTGGCTGCTGCAGGTGCAGGGTCAATTGTTTCTTGCCGAGCTGGCGCATCAGGGTGGCCTTGTCCTGCACCAGGATGATCTGGCCCTTGCGGATCACTCCGATGCGGTCGGCCATTTCCTCGGCCTCCTCGATGTAGTGGGTGGTGAGGATGATGGTCACGCCGCGCTCGCGCAGCTTGCGCACCATGTCCCACATGTTGCGGCGCAACTCGACGTCGACCCCGGCGGTCGGCTCGTCGAGAAACAGGATCTGCGGCTCGTGGGACAACGCCTTGGCGATCATCACCCGGCGTTTCATGCCGCCGGAGAGTTCGAAGATGCGCGCATCCTTCTTGTCCCACAGCGACAGGTCGCGCAGCAATTGCTCCAGGTAGGCCGGATCCGGCGCCTTGCCGAACAGGCCACGGCTGAAACGCACCGCCGCCCAGACGCTTTCGAAACCTTCGTTGAACAACTCCTGGGGCACCAGGCCGATCTTCGAACGGGCCGCCCGGTAATCGCGCTGGATGTCATGGCCGCCCACCGTCACCGAACCGCTGCCGGGGTTGACGATGCCGCAAATGATGCTGATCAGCGTGGTCTTGCCCGCCCCGTTGGGGCCTAGCAGCGCGAAAATCTCCCCCTCGCGGATGTCCAGATCGATGGATTTCAGTGCCGGATGCCCCGACGCGTAGGTTTTGTTCAACTGCTGAATAGAAATGACCGGTTGCACGGATAGGCCTCGATCCTGAAAACAGCCGGCCATTGTAAAGAAATGTTGCCCTGCCCGCTGAGCCGCCTGACGACTGTGATCATGGCAATGCGAGATCGGCAGCCGCCTGCACGCCTCACCAGCACCTACCACGCGTGCGGAGGGTCACGCCGCCATTAGCCAAATTCGGAACATGGACACGACAACCGAGTCCGATACACGGCACACTCATGTACTTCACCGCGAACCCTTCACACACAAGGATCATGCAATGGCTTTCAAACACCTGATTGGCGGCGCCGCTCTGCTCGCCCTGCTCGCCGGCTGCAGTTCGACCGACACAGCACCCACCCAGGCGTCGAAACCCGCCAACAGCAACGGCAAATGCAGTGCCGAAGCCGCGCAGAGCCTGCTCGGCCAGGTGGCCACCGCCGAAATCGTCGAGCAGGCCCGTGAGCAGTCCGGCGCCCGCACCGCCCGCGTGCTGTCGCCCGGCGACATGGTGACCCTGGACTACGATTCCCAGCGCCTGAACATCGACATCACCGAAGCCGAGGTCATCGAGCGCATCGCCTGCGGCTGATTCGCCACAGCGCCCATCGTCTGCGGCACAATCGGGCCACTTCCGCCTCACCAAGGATTGGAGCTGGCCCATGCAGATCGATGAAGAACTGACGCTCAAGAAGCTGGAAATCTTTCTGGCGTTCATGCGCAGCGGCAACCTGGCCCGCGCGGCCAGCGAACTTAACACCAGCAACGTCAGCGTGCACCGCGCCATCCACTCCCTGGAAAATGCACTGCGCTGCCCGCTGTTCAAGCACCAGGGACGCAACCTGATCCCGCTGGAAAGTGCCTACGTGCTGGAAGAGAAAGCCCAGAAGCTGATCCAGGACGCCCAGGACATGGTGCGCCTGGCCCGCGAGGCCGCCGGGTTCGGTGCCGAGCGCTTCAAGCTCGGCTCGCTCTACTCGCTGACGGTGAAGACCGTGCCGCAGCTGATCATGGGCCTGAAGCTGCGTCGCAGCGAACTCAATATCGACCTGATCCTCGGCTCCAATGTCGACCTGATGTACAAGCTCAAGGACATGGAGCTGGACGCCATTCTGGTCGCCCTGAACGATGGCGAGCCCCATCCCGACTGCGAGCAACTGCCGCTGTTTTCCGATGATATTTTCCTGGCCGTACCGGTGGACTCGCCCTTCGCCGAGCAGGCCGAAGTGGACCTGGCCGAGCTGCGCGAATCCACCTTCATCACCCTGACCCAGGGTTTCGCCACCCACCAGGACGGTGCGCGGGTGTTCCAGCAGGCGGGGTTCGAACCCAACGTGGCCATGCAGGTGAACGATATCTTCACCCTGCTCAGCATGGTCAGTTCCGGGGTGGGCTACGCACTGCTGCCCGGGCGCATCGCCGCCGTGTACGAGAACCGCGTGAAGCTGATCCCGTTGCAGGCCAAGTATCACCTGCAACAGCATATCGGCGTGGTGTTCCTGAAAGCCAAGGAGCGCGATCCCAACCTGCTCGCGCTGCTGGCCGAATGCCGCATGTACAGCCTGGGCCTGAATGCCTGATGCCAGGCCGGGTCAGCCCGGCAGCGCCTCGCACGCAGAAGCACAGCGCCGACGGCCGGGTCCGGCATGCAAGGCCGTCGACACACCATCGGGAAGCAGGCGCCGATGGGTTTACATCCAGCCCGGCACGACGAACAGCAGCCAGGCCAGCAGCGGACCGAACGCCACCACCAGTCCGCTGTAGACGAGGAAACGGCGGAACAACGCTTCGCGCTCTTCCTTCGCCGCCGAAGCCACCACCAACGCGCCATTGGTGGAGAACGGGCTGACGTCCACCACCGTGGAGGACACCGCCAGCGCACAGATCACGCCCGCCGCGCTGAGGTGGCCCTGCATCAGGAACGGTACCGCCAGCGGGATGGTGGCGCCCAGCACGGCCGCCGAAGACGCGAAGGCGGAGACGATGCCACCGACATAGCAGACCAGCAGTGCCCCCAGCAGCGGAATGCCGATGGCACTGACGCCGTGGCCGACGAAGTCGACCGCACCGGCCTTCTGCAGCACGGCGACATAGGTCACCACGCCGCTGATCAGCAGTACCGTGGACCAGCTGATGCCATCCACCGCGCCCTTCTGCGCAGACGGCGAGGCCATCGCGATGACGACGGCCACGGTGATCGCCACCAGGCCGACGTTGAGGTCATACACCAGCGCGGCGATGCCCAGGCCCAGCAGGCCGACCAGCGTGATCAGATGATCGCGGTTGATGCGCACCTCATCCAGCGCCTGCGGATCATTGGACAGGGTGCCACCACCGACACTGACCACCGCGCCATGACCCTCGATGGCGAACTGGCGCGACGACGCCTGCACGCCGGCGATCAACGGCTCATCGACCACGGCACGTCCACGGCGCAGCAGGGCGATACCGCCAAAAGCGAAGAAGCAGATGAACGCCATCAGCAGGTTGAAGCCGAGGCTGGTGAGGAACACGGCCATTTCCGTGACGTCCAGTCCAGCCTTCTGCACCACCTGGTTGGTGATGCCGCCATACACGCTGATCGGCGAGAACCCGCCCGCCTGCGCGCCGTGGATCACCAGCAGGCCCATCATCAACGGATTGATCTCGTACTGCTTGGCAAAACGCAGCGCGACCGGGCCGATGATCGCGACCGCTGCCGGACCCAGTGCGCCGAAGGCAGTGAGCACCGCGGTGACGATGAACATCACCCACGGAATCGCCACGATGTGGCCCATTACCGCCTTCACCGCCCAATGCACCAGCAGGTCGATGGTGCCGTTCTTCTGGGCGATGGCGAACAGATAGGTGATGCCGACCAGGGTCAGGAAAAGATCGGCGGGAAAGCCCGCAAGGACTTCCTTGCCACCCATGCCGACCCAGATGCCGCCGACGATGAACGCCAATGCAAAGCCGACGGCGCCCATGTTGATGGGCAGGGCCGTGGCCACGATGAACATGATCACCAGACCGATGATCGTTGCAATTTCCGGACTCATGCGCCCCTCCGAGAAACCTGGTTCGTTTCATCCGATGGTGACCCGCCATCCAGAGGTACGGCCTGGCTTTGCGATCCTGCGCGCCTGCTCATGGGCGCACCCAGGCCGTTTCCACCCATGCCACGACGCCCTCCAGGGTGATCCCAGCGGCCAGGTGTACAGATGGCAAGTAGCGCTACACCGTAGATGATCATTGTTTTTATCCTCGTTGACGCATCGAAGTTATTGTTCTTGTGCTTCGGCAATCGGCGTTGTTATCGGCTCTGGCTCACCTCCTGACGCAGCAGGGCGTCCAGGGTATCCAGACGCGCGCCCTGAAAGGCGACGGCCATGCCCGGCTCGAAGACGCGCCGGGCCAGCCCGCTCAGCACGCTGCCAGGCGGCAGCTCGAGGTGCAGCCGCACGCCCCGCTCGAACGCCGTCTGCAAGGTGCCGTACCAATCCACGATCCGGCACATGTTGTTGGCCAGGTCATCGCGCAGCGCATCAGGTTCGCTCAACAGTCGCGCGCTGCTACCACTCAGGTAACGGACGGACGGACGCCGCAGGGCGACCGTGGCGAACGCTTCGTTCAACCTGGCGGCGGGTTCGGTGAGCAGCGCGCAGTGCGAGGGGACGCTGACCGCCAGCGGCTTGACCGCCCCTGCACCGGCAGCCCGGGCACGCTCGCCCACGGCCTGCATGGCGGCGCGGCTGCCGGCGATCACCACCTGGTTTTCGGCATTGATATTGGCCAGGAACACCGGCGACTGCGGGCCGTTCGCCTCAGCCAGCAGGCGCTCGATACAGTTCAGGTCGAGGCCGAGAATCGCCGTCATGCCGTAGCCCTGGGGATAGGCTTGCTGCATCAACTGGCCACGCAGCGCGACCAGATGCAGGGCATCGGCAAAACTCAGCGCATCGGCGACCACCGCAGCGGCGTAGGCCCCGATAGACAGCCCGGCGACATAGTCGGGCGCCAGCCCTCGCGCCTTCAACAATCGGGCACCCGCCACGCCGGCAATCAGCAAACACAGTTGTACGGCGCGGGTGCCCCGCAAGGCCTCGGCAGAATCCAGAGCGGAAAGTGCTTCGCCGAGCACCACTTCGGCTTCCTCCAGGCACGCCCGAACGGCGGGCTCAGCCGGCAAGTCATGCAACATGCCGGGCTGCTGCGCGCCCTGGCCGGGGAACGCCCAGAGCGTGCTCATGCCACCGATCGCTCTGCAGCCCAGGGGTCGCTGACCAGCAGTGGCCCGGCGTTGCTCTTGAGCAGAACCCGTGCTGCGCCACTTGCCCACTCACGCAGGGCCAGCGCGCCGTGCGGAGTTTCCAGCTGCACGTCGATGCTGCCCGGTGCCAAGTCGATCAACGTGCAGAGCGCTCTGGCCCAGGCCCGAGGTACTGGCTGGGCGGCGCGGATCAGCAGATCCAGGTCGCTGGCCGGGTGCGCGGCGCACAGCCCGCTGGCCAGCTCGAAGCCGAGGCTTCCCGTCACGCCCCAGCGCAGACCGGCACGCTCGAGCTGCGGCGCGAGCCAGGCCAGCGCGCGCAATGCCGGCCAGGCGCCGTTGGCATGGCGCAGCCAGCGACCGGTACGCGCGACCCCCTCCGGGCTGACGCGGCGGCGCACCTGGTCAAGACGCATCCAGGTCGCGAAACGCTCTTCCCGAGCCCTGCCGCGAACGCCCACGGCCACCCAGCCGGGCTCGGCCTGGGCACGGCGCACCACCACCGGGGTGTGGCGCCCCAGGGCGCCATGCACCCAGGCCGGAGCGTCCAGGGGCAGGTGTGCGGCAGCAAAGCCCCACAGCAGATCATGGGGGCTGGGCACCCTCGACGCGTCATTGATCATCAGAGATTCCTCGATCCAGGCAACGACTGCCGCGCATCCGCTACCACTGGGCGCGCAGCAGTTCGCGTACCTGCGAAGACGCCGCTCGATTGGGCGCCCCCAGGCGACTGCGCAGATCCTTGCTGCCACCGGCGATATCCGCCAATGCCCGGAACAGGCAGCCCTCCACCCGCGTGCGGTCGTCGCCGCTGGGCTGCGCAACGTTCTCGACCGGCAGGGTTTCCCAGAGCAGGCCGAGGGAAGCGTAACTGTCCAGGTCGTAGGCCATCGGCGGGATACTGGCGGCCAGGCTTTCCAGTTCCTCGACGCTGCGTAGCGTGATCCGTGCTGCAGCAGACTTGCCCATGGCATGCACCATGACGCTAGGATCGCGCAGGGCGATCAGCCGCTGTGCCTGGTAACCGTGAGCCAGAAAGGCACCGGACATCGCCTTGCCGACCAACAGGCCGATCACCGCATGCCCGGCCAAACGGGCACGGGCATAACTGTCGACCGCGGCGGCCAGGGCCTGGTGAATGCCGTAAGCCTCTTCCCGGCGGCCATAGGCCTGGCTCGGCACGTCGACGATGGCGATCAGCGCTCGCTTATGCGGCCCGTCGGCGTCGCCCTGAATGGCGTCATCCACCGCCTTGGCCAGCCCCCAGCCCTCGAGCAGTCCTACTTCACCATGGCGGGCGCGGGGAAACGGATTGTTGCCATCGGCTACCACCGCGAGGTAGCGCACCGATTGTTCGCCAAGCATGCCGTCGGCCACCAGCAGCGAAGCTGGCAGGCCCTCCAGCGGCGTAGCGCCTCTGGTCAGTACCTGAAACCAGCTACGTCCGCGTTGTTCGCTTGCTCCGCTCATGACGGCTCTCCTTGAAAGGCGCTGCGCACCGCAGCGGCATCGGCCTGCACCCGGGTGTCGACGCGCTGCAGGCGCTCGAGGAACCAGGCATGCCGGCGGCTGCGCTCCAGCGCCGGCTTGCCCTGACGCAACAGCTCGATCAGCGCGTGGCGAATCGGCTCGACATCGTCGGCCACATAGCGATCCACCAGCGCGCTGGCATGGCGCTGTTCACCACCGATGAGGCTCCAGATGAAGGGGCGATCCCGTGAGTCGTACTCATCGATACCCGCCTCCTGCTCGATCACCTGCGGGCCGTTGAGCCCCAGGCGAGCCTCACGGGTCACCAGCAGATAACTGCACAGGCCCGCGGCGATCGACATGCCGCCGAAGCAGCCGACCGGGCCGGCCACCAGGCCGATCACCGGCTGGTACTGGCGCAGATCGACGATCGCCGCCTGGATCTCGGCAATCGCCGCCAGACCGAGGTTGGCCTCCTGCAGGCGTACGCCGCCGGTTTCCAGCAGCAGTACAGCGCGGGTCGGTGTACCGTCACGGTTGTCCTGCGCGGCCAACTCCAATGCGCCGGCAATCTTCGCGCCGCCCACCTCGCCCAGACTGCCGCCCTGAAAGGCACCTTCGATGGCGATGACCACCGCGGGCTGCGCATCGATCACCCCCTTCGCCACCACGACCCCGTCGTCGGCCTGGGGCACGATGCCCTGCAGGGGTAGCCACGGCGAGACCACCCTGGCGAACGGGTCGACCAGTTCGCGAAAACTGCCCGCATCGAGCAGCGCGCGGGCCCGCTGGCGTGCACCAAGCTCGGTGAAACTGCGCTGCTCGAGCAACCGTTGGATCCTGGCATCAGTCATGGGTCAGTTCCTCGAAGCCTTGCTCCAGGCGCAGACGCACCACACCGGGCGTTGCGCCGAAATCGTGGATTTCTATGTTCAGCGCCGGCAGGTGCTGCTCGCGGAACATGCGCTCGAACAATTGCTGCCAGCGCGGCGCGCTACCGTTTACCGAGGTCACCACCTGAATCGCCAGGGTGCCATCGGTACCGGGCTCCAGCAGCACCTCGAGATCGCCGGAGCCGACACAGCCGACCAGGGCGCGATTGCGGGCCGGTGCCCCGGCGGGGAATTGGAAGGACAGGGTTTCCATGTTCAGAGACTCCCAAACTGGGCCGACTGGCCAGGCTGCAGGCGGTCGAGAAACAGGCAGGCGGCGAGCAGATCCGCCGCACCGCCTGGCGAGGCGCGTAGCCGCAGCATGTCGCCTTCCAGCTTTCGCAGGCGGCGACGCCCAGCCAGGCTGGCGACGCCACCGGCATCGAGCACGGCGCGGGCACCGCTCTGCATGCAGTGCAGGCCCTCGAGGCCGGCGCGGTACAGCACGCAGGTGTCGGACAAGCGACTCATGATTGCCAGCAAGGCATCCAGCCGGGCGTTCTGCTCCCCGACGCCAGCAGCACGGCTGCGGGCCAATTGGGGCAATGCATGGTGGATCACCGCCGGAAACGCCAATTGCGCCTCCTCCCGCGCACCATGAACACCGTAGCGCCGACAGACCTCGGCACCGTGGCTGTAGCTGCTGACAGGCACCGCTCGATCGGTCAGCAGCGCGATGCGGGCAGCACGAACCACCACGAGGCTGGCGGCCCACTGCCGGCTCTCCAGCGCCGCGCCAGCACACAGCAGGCCCAGCGCCCAGATGGCGCCGCGGTGGGTGTTGACGCCAGCGGTGACGCGCAGCATTGCCTGCTCACCTTCGCGGCCTATACGGCCGAGGGTCTCGCGCAACGCCTGGGTGACCTCGCTTTCGTCCTGCGCGGCCTCTGCCATCGCCCTGAAACAGGGCCATAGCGACAATGCAGAGGCATGCATCAGGCCCAGATGCAGATCCTGATGGGCACCACTGCCGCGTTTATCGACAAGCCCGGGCTTGGGTGACAGATCGGCTTCGTCGATCAGCACGTCCACCGCCAGATCTGCCAGGTACTCGCCGAGCGACCGCTGCGGCTGCCTGGAATGGGTCGTACTCATCACCAGCTCCTGAATTTGGCGGGCGGGTTGTAGAGGCCGCCGGACCACTCGACCAGCTCGGCGATGCTCTTGGCTGCCAGCAGTTCACGGCTGGCGTCGGCGCGGCGGATGCCGAGGTCTTCCGGCAGCGCGACGAGGCCTTCACGGCGCATGCGCTCGGTGTTCTTCGGATCGTGGCGCAAGCCGATGCTGGTGACGCCGGCGACGGCGGCGATCATCGCCTGGCGCTCCTCCAGCGAGCGGGCCTTGTACAGGTAGGCGATGCCTTCCTCGGTCAGCAGGTGGGTGACGTCGTCGCCGTAGATCATGATCGGCGCCAGCGGCATGCCCGCCTTCTGCGCCACGCCGACGGCATCGAGGGTTTCCACGAAGGTCGGCTTGCCGCCCTCCTGAAAGGTCTCGACCATCTGCACCACCAGCTTCTTGCCCCGCTCCAGCAACGGCGCTTCGCTCTGCGCGGGGCGCATGTCCAGCCATGCAGGTGTGCTGTGACGGCGTCCACGCGGATCGTGCCCCATGTTCGGTGCGCCACCGAAACCGGCCAGGCGTCCGCGGGTCACGGTGGAAGAATGACCGTCGCCATCGACCTGCAGGGTCGCACCGATGAACAGGTCGACGGCGTATTGGCCGGCCAGCTGGCACATCAGTCGGTTGGACCGCATGGAGCCGTCGCGACCGGTGAAGAACACGTCCGGGCGCTGAGCGATATAGCCTTCCATGCCCAGTTCGGTGCCGAAACAGTGCACGCTCTCGACCCAACCTGTCTCGATGGCGGGAATCAGCGTCGGGTGTGGGTTGAGCGTCCAGTTTCGGCAGATCTTGCCCTTCAGGCCGAGGGACTCGCCGTAGGTCGGCAGGATCAGTTCGATGGCGGCGGTATTGAAACCGATGCCATGGTTGAGCGACTGCACGTTGTGCTTCTGGTAAATGCCGCGGATCGCCATCATCGCCATCAGCACATGCACGGGCTTGATATGGCGCGGATCCCGGGTGAACAGCGGTTCGATGTAGAACGGCTTGTCCGCCACCACCACGAAGTCGACCCAGGACGCGGGAATGTCCACCCGCGGCAGTTCGTCGACGATCTCGTTGACCTGGAAGATGACGATGCCGTCGCTGAAGGCGGTGGGCTCCACCAGCGCCGGCGTATCTTCGGTACTCGGCCCGGTATAGATGTTGCCATGGCGGTCGGCCTGGAAGCCGGCGACCAGGGCGACATTGGGAATCAGGTCGACCAGCAGCCGTGAGTACAGCTCGATATAGGTGTGGATGGCGCCCACCTCGAGCAGACCGTCTTCGAGCAACTGGCTGATGCGCAGGCTCTGCGGGCCGGCAAAGGAGAAGTCAAGTTTGCGGGCGATGCCGCGCTCGAACAGATCCAGGTGCTCGGCACGGCTGACGCTGGGCATGATCATGTGCAGGTCATGCAGCCGGCCGGGATCGGTCTGGGCCAGCGAGCGGGAGAGGAAGTCGGCCTGTTTCTGGTTGTTGCCTTCGAGCACCACCCGGTCGCCAGGGGCGATCAGCGCTTCGAGCGCGGCGACGATGCCGTCGCTGGGCAGCACCACGCCATCGGCGAAGGCGCGAACCTGATCGAGACGCCGTGCCTTCTCGGCACGACGACGCGACCATTGCGGCGGTGGGGATATTGTTGTCATTGAAGACTCCACGAGTTCCGCTGTCGTGGCATCACAGTAGGAGCGCGGACGAACCCCATCAATCAAGCGCGGCGCCGTATCGTTACGCTCAGGCTAACGATGTACGCCTGTTAACGTCAGCGGACAGACCGGGCATACTGCGCCACCGATCTCCCGCTGCCCGGCCCACCATGCGCATTCACGTCACCTTCATCGATCGCGTCGGCATCACCCAGGAAGTGCTCGCCCTGCTGGGGGGCCGCAACCTCAATCTGGATGCCGTGGAGATGGTGCCGCCCAACGTCTATATCGACGCCCCGACCCTCAGTGCCGCGGTGCTCGACGAGCTGCGCGAGGCACTGTTCAAGGTGCATGGCGTGCAGGCGGTGACGGTGGTGGACATCCTGCCCGGACAGCGCCGCCGCCTGCAGCTCGATGCGCTGCTGGCGGCGATGAGCGACCCGGTGCTGGCGGTGGATGGTGACGGCCGCGTGCTGCTGGCCAACCCAGCGCTGGTTGCCCTCTGCGGCCGCGAGCCGGAAGGCGTGGCGCTTGGCGAACTGTTCGCCGGATCGGATCTGCAACAAGCGCTGCTCGACCAGCATTTGCGCCTGCCACTTCGTGAGGTGACGCTGAACGGCCAGGCACTGCTGCTGGACGCCACACCGATCAGCGAGTCCGCCGACATGGGCCGGCTGGCCGGCGCGCTGCTCACCCTGTATGAACCCAGCCGCATCGGCGCGCGCCTCGCTGCCCTGCACCACGACCATGCCGAGGGCTTCGATTCGCTGCTCGGCGACTCGCTCCCCATCCGTACCCTGAAGGCCCGCGCACAGCGAGTGGCGACCCTCGACGCGCCATTGCTGATCCATGGCGAAACCGGTACCGGCAAGGAGCTGGTGGCACGCGCCTGCCATGCCATCAGCACGCGCCACAGCGCCCCCTTTCTGGCCTTGAACTGTGCCGCTCTGCCGGAAAGTCTCGCCGAAAGTGAACTGTTCGGCTACGCCCCTGGCGCCTTCACGGGCGCGCAGCGTGGTGGCAAGCCGGGCCTGCTGGAACTGGCCAATCACGGCACGGTGTTCCTCGACGAGATCGGCGAGATGTCGCCTTATCTACAGGCCAAGCTGTTGCGCTTCCTCAGTGACGGCACCTTCCGCCGGGTGGGTGGCGGCCGTGAGGAACGCGTCGATGTGCGCATCATCAGCGCCACGCATCGCAACCTGGAGCGTATGGTCAGCGAGGGCGGGTTTCGCGAGGATCTCTTCTACCGGTTGAACGTGCTCAACTTGCAGGTACCCCCGCTGCGTGAGCGCGGCCAGGACATCCTGCTGCTGGCGCGGCATTTCATGCAGCACGCCTGCGCTCAGATCCAGCGCACCCAGTGCCGGCTGGAGCCCGATACCTACCCGGCCCTGCTGGGCAATCCCTGGCCGGGCAACGTCAGACAATTGCAGAATGTGATCTTTCGCGCAGCGGCGATTTGCGACAGCAACCGGGTGCAGATCGGCGATCTGGACATCGCCAGTACCGCCGTCGCGCAGCAGGTGGGGGGGGAAGTCGGCAGCCTGGAGGCTGCGGTTTCGGCATTCGAAAAAGACTTGCTGGAGAAACTTTACGCCAGCCATCCGTCTACCCGGCAACTGGCTGCGCGCTTGCATACTTCGCACAGCGCCATTGCCACACGGCTACGCAAATACGGCATCACCGCCAAGCGCTAGGCGGGGGAGCCGCTGGCTGGCCAGGCGCTCTGGCAGCACATGCCGAGAACGCCTGCGCCCATTCGGGCTTACTGGCTGGCGCCGCCCGCACCACCACCGGAACCACCGGAACCACCAGCGCCGCCGGTGCCGCCGGAACCGGTGCCGCTGCCCGCCCCGCCCGTGCCACCACCGTTGCCGCCGGTGCCGCCCGGCATCGGGTCGGAGCCGGCTCCAGTGCCATTGCCCGTACCCGTGCCGGTACCTGGCACGGTAGTGCTGCCGTCGGTGCCTGGCGTCGTAGTGCCCGGTGTGGTGGTTCCCGGGGTCAGGGTGCCGTTGTCACTTGGTGGAGCACCTGGCGTGGTAGGCGACGTCGGAGCCGTCGTGCCTGGTGCCGGCGCGCTGGAGTCCGCAACGGCTGGCAGAACGGCACCAGCCAACAGGCCGCCAAGTACGATGGCCGGAATACTCATCTTGTTCATTGTCATCACCTTTCATCCAGGTTGGTGGGCAAGCTCACCCGCTTTCTTCAATGAAGCGAGCGCTCCCTACACCCGACCGGCCGTGGTTCAACAATGTTCGGCCAGCAGGATAAACGGTCGTCAGCCTCGAAGCGCCTCGGTGAACTCGGCGAGCCAGGGTTCGGCGTCCTGTTCGGGGGTGACGCTTTCGCTGGCATCCACACGCAGCATCGGCAGCACTTCGCGGATGCCCAATTCGGCGAACAACTCGCGCACCAGTTCGCCGCCCGCACAGTAGGTGTCGCCATAACTCGAATCGCCCAGCGCGATCACGCCCCCGGGCAGGCCGCTCCAGGCGGGAAAACGATCACGGATCGCGGAGTAAAGCGGCTGCAGGTTGTCCGGCAGTTCCCCCATGCCGGTGGTGGACGTCACCACCAGAAAACCCTCCGGGGCGGATGCCAGAACATCCTCCAGGCTCGCCCGCGGGTTGTGCCAGGCGTCTAGGCCGGCCTGCTTCAACAGACCTTCAGCGTGTCGGGCCACTTCTTCGGCGGTGCCATAAACCGATCCGGACAGAATCGCGACTTTCATGAAAACTCCGTGTGTTGAGGACTGCGCCAGGCATTATGCCGCATTGCCCGGCAGCTCGTCCGAAGCCGCCCCAGTGGGACAGCCGGCACGCAGCCCTCTGATAAACTGGCGCAAATGGCTCAGGGACGCTGGAAATGATCAATGCCAAATTGCTGCAGCTGGTGATCGATGCCTCGAACGATGGCATCGTGGTCGCCGAGCAGGAAGGAGAAGACAACATCCTCATTTACGCCAACCCGGCGTTCGAAGCGCTGACCGGCTACAGCAGCGAAGAAATCCTCTATCAGGACTGCCGGTTTCTCCAGGCCGGCGATCGCGACCAGCCCGCGCTGGCGCTGATCCGCGAAGCGGTGCGCAGCCAGCGACCCTGCCGCCAGGTGATACGCAATTACCGCAAGGACGGCAGTCCCTTCTGGAACGAGCTGTCGATCACCCCGGTCTTCAACGAAGGCGATCAACTGACGTACTTCATCGGCATTCAGAAGAACGTCAGCAAGCACGTGCAGAATCAGGAGCGAGTCAAGAAGCTCGAAGCCGAGGTGCAAGCCCTGCAAGCCGAGCTGCAGGAGTTGAAGCGACGGGCGTACGGTAACGAAAGCGGCGGCGAGTTGTCATAAAGGAGCTCCCACCTTGCGCAGAAAGCCGTCATGCAAGATCCGTCGCTCCTGACTCCCCTCGAAATGGAATTCATACAACGACTTACCGAGAACAGCCCTGCCCCGGTCGAGCCCGATCCGGGCCTGCAGGTCGATGCCGCGCGGCAGACCGCTGAGCTACTCGCCAGTTGCGCCGCCAACGAACAGTTGACCATCGAGGCGCATATCGCCAATCAGCGCCTGTCGTTCACCCCTCACCTGGTCACCGACGAGCAGAACACCCCGCACCTGGAGCTGGGGGTGCCGCAGATATTCGACGAGGGCTCATTCGATCGCGCCTGGCGCCTGCCGCTCGATCCGCCAAGGCCGTTGTTGGCACGCGACGGGCGTCCGGGCAGTCTGTTTATCCATGAACTGTCACTGAGCGGCCTGCTGGTGGCGCAAACCGCCGAGGCGCAGCCGCCAGAGCGTTTCTGCCTTGATCTGGATATCGGCGAACGGGAGCCGGTCACGCTCCAAGGCAGCCTGGTCCGCGTTACCGAAGAAGGTCTGCTGGCTTATGAATTGACGCTGGACGAAGACAACGGCGGACGCCTGCAGAACTACCTCTACCAGCAACATCGCAGCCTGTATCCAGACGCCCACCGCCTGTGAAATCCGCCACCTCAGGTATCCAGGCGACCACTCAGGAACTGCCGTAAACGACCACGCATGAGGCGCCCCTCGCTGCCCAGGCAGGCGATCGGTGAATCGTGCAAGCGCTCTTCCAGCAGATCGGCCACCTCGCCCACCACTGCGACCGGGCATTCGAGCGACAGCGCCAGGCGCTCGAGAATTCGCGGCGTATTCGCCACTGGCGCCTGATTGGAAAATACCACCACCGCCAAGGGTCGCATCCTGCTGCATACCTGCGGCAGTTCATCCAGCGACTGGCCGACCCCCACAACATGCACGGCATTGTCGGCCGGGTTCAGCAGCAGACCGGTCACCAGCAACTCCAGCTCACGGCAACGCCCAGGCAGCGCGACCAGCAGCAGGCGCTCACCGGGCTGGTCGCGCAGGTTGTGCAGCCGCTGTAATACACGGCCACGCAAAAACGTATCGAAAAACAGCCACTCACTGCCGTGGCCAGGCTTGCCACAACCCAGCAGCAAGCGCTGCCAGAGCGGCATGATGATGTCCTGAAAGGAAACTGCCAGCGGATAGCTGGAAAACACCTGGCCGTAGACCCGATCCAGCTCACCTTCGTCGTAGGCCTGCACGGCCTCCAACAGGCGGCTCTGCCACTGCGCCCACTCACCCGAGGTGGCCGATTCGTAGGGACGCGTGCCGCCGGCTTCGCTGGCGCCATGACGGGCGAGAATCCGACCGACCTTACTGACCGGAACACCCCGCTCGATCCAGGCCAGCACGCTGCGTACCGTCTCGACGTCCACTGGCGAGTACAGGCGATGGCCACTGTCCGTACGCACCGGCTGGATCAGGCCATAGCGCCGCTCCCAGGCACGCAGCGTCACAGGGTTCACCCCCGTCAACCGAGCCACTTCGCGGATCGGGAACAACTCCTCTTCCTGCAAGGCGCTTGAGTGGAAAGGCGCGCAGCCAACCAGATCGGACATAAGAAAAACCGCTGCGGGGTCAGAAGCCGGCAAGTCTACTCCAGCTCGGAATACCTTTCATTTTAGTTGTACAAATCCTGTACATCGGTCATGCCCTCCACCGCCGCCACCCGGCCCATGCCCGCACCAAAACGGGCACGCCGGGCTCGCCGAAGCCCTCCCGCCGGATGCTGGAAAGTCACTCGCCGACCAATGGCAAAGCCTCGCAGGCCTTGCAGCCAGCGGTGTTGACCCCCTTGGCCGCACGCACCAAGGAAGATCGCTGGATAATTCGTACGAAACAGGAATAATCCTTGCTGCGTTCAAGACGCGACTCACCACCCCGAGCCGCGCCATCCGCCTGCCCCTACCCTGGCCAGGCGCTCAGCAGGAGATACACGATGTCTACCGAACCGGTCACCCTGATGGTGGCGCGCCGTGTCGCCAACGAGCGCTATCACGACTTCATCGCCTGGTTGCGCGAAGGCGAGCAACTGGCTACCGACTTCCCCGGCTACCTGGGTTCCGGCGTTCTCGCTCCCCCACCGGACGACGATGAATTCCAGATGGTATTCCGCTTCACCGACGAGCAGACCATGGCCGCCTGGGAGCACTCCGCGTCACGCCGTGCCTGGCTCAGCCGCGGCAAAGGCCTGTTCGCACAGCCCCACGAGCAGCGTGCCCTGGGCATCGACGCCTGGTTCGGCAGTGGCCTGCGGCAACCGCCACGCTGGAAACAGACCGTCGCCATCTGGCTGGCATTCTTTCCGGTGTCCCTGGGCTTCAACCTGCTGTTCGCTGGCCTGCTGGCAGATGTTGCGCTGATGACCCGCGTGCTGCTCAGCACCCTGGCGCTGACGCCGTTGATGACCTACCTGTTCATCCCACTGGTCACCCGCCTGCTTGCTCCCTGGCTGCAAGGCGGCCGCCCCGCAGGCCTGCTGCGTCGCGCGAGCCCTTCCACCGGCCGCTGAGCCGCGAGTGCCATGGCCCTGATCGGCCAGCGCACGCTCTATTGCCACACTGTACGAAGGGTTGTACAGCTTCTGTGGCTACTATAACGTTGCAAGGCCAGGGTCACCGCCTTTCGGGGCGGTGCCTTCCCGTTCACTCCCGGCCAATTCCCATGAGCGTCAGCAACGCCCCGATCCTGATCACCGGCGCCAGCCAGCGTGTTGGCCTCTATTGCGCCGAACGGCTGCTCGATGACGGCCATTCGCTGATCGTCACTTATCGCCGCGACAGGCCCGAACTGGACAGACTGCGTGAGCGCGGCGCGCTGACCCTGCACGCCGACTTCACCAGCGAGGCAAGCATTCTCGATTTCATCGGACGTTTGCAGGGCCATACCGACGCGTTGCGTGCCATCGTGCACAACGCCTCGGCGTGGTTCGCCGAAACGCCCGGCGAAGAAGCTGCGGCCTTCCAGCAACTGTTCACCGTGCACATGCTGGCGCCCTACCTGATCAACCTGCACTGCGCCGCGTTGCTGCAGTGCAGCGAACAGGCGGACATCATCCATATCAGCGATGACGTGGTGCGCAAGGGCAGCGGCAACCGGCCGGCTTACTGCGCCAGCAAGGCGGGCCTCGACAGCCTGACCCTGTCCTTCGCCGCGCGTTTCGCGCCCGGTATCAAGGTCAACGGCATCGCGCCGGCCCTGCTGATGTTCAACCCGGAAGACGACGCCGAATACCGAAGCAAAGCTCTCGGCAAATCGGCACTGGGCTTCGAGCCCGGGCCCCATGTGATCTACCAGAGCCTGCGCTACCTGCTGGACACCCCCTACATCACCGGCACCACCCTGACCGTGAACGGCGGCCGCCACCTCAAGTGAGGCGCCGCGAGGACAATGACGATGAACCCATTACTGCCCAACCACTACCGCGAAATCCTCCTCGGCCTCGGTGAGAACCCTGAGCGCGAAGGTTTGCTGGACACCCCCAAGCGCGCCGCCAAGGCCATGCAGTACCTGTGCAATGGCTATGAGAAGAGCCTGGAAGAGGTGGTCAACGGCGCATTGTTCAGCTCAGACAGCGACGAGATGGTGATCGTCAAGGATGTCGAGCTCTACTCGCTCTGCGAGCACCACCTGCTGCCGTTCATTGGCAAGGCTCACGTGGCGTACATCCCCACGGGCAAGGTGCTGGGCCTGTCGAAGATCGCTCGTATCGTCGACATGTACGCTCGCCGCCTGCAGATCCAGGAAAACCTCACCCGGCAGATCGCCAACGCCATCGAGGAAGTCACCCAGGCCGCTGGCGTGGCGGTGGTGATCGAGGCCCAGCACATGTGCATGATGATGCGCGGTGTGGAAAAACAGAACTCGGTGATGAGCACCTCGGTGATGCTCGGTGCCTTCCGCGAGTCCTACAACACCCGCCACGAATTCCTGCAACTGATCGGACGGAGCAAGTAACGATGCCCAGACTGGAACCCGGCATGGCGCGTATCCGCGTCAAGGATCTGCGCTTGCGCACATTCATCGGCATCAAGGAAGAAGAGATCAACAACAAGCAGGACGTCCTGATCAACCTGACCATCCTTTACCCGGCCATCGACGCGGTGCGTGACAACGATATCGATCACGCGCTCAACTACCGCACCATCACCAAGGCCATCATCGGCCATGTCGAAGGCAACCGCTTCGCCCTGCTCGAGCGCCTGACCCAGGAAATTCTCGACGTGGTGATGGCCAACGAAACGGTGCGTTACGCCGAAGTGGAGGTGGACAAGCCACATGCCCTGCGTTTCGCCGAATCGGTCTCCATCACCCTCGCCGGCCACCGCTGAGCCAGCCGGCAGTCATTGCCCTGGCACTGGCGGCCTCTATATCATCGCCGCCATGCCCAACTGCCCGCCCAGAGAGCATCGCCATGAATGATCAACAACGTCTCGAACTGGAAGCCGCCGCCTACCGCCGTCTGGTCCAACACCTGCGCGAAAGGCCGGACGTACAGAACATCGACCTGATGAACCTGGCCGGCTTCTGTCGCAACTGCCTGTCCAAGTGGTACAAGGCCGCGGCCGACGACCTGGATATCGCGATCACCCCGGAGCAGGCCCGCGAAGAGGTGTATGGCATGCCCTATGCCGAATGGAAGGCCAAGTACCAGACCGAAGCCAGCGCCGAACAACAGGCTGCCTTCAACGCCAAGCCCCCTAAAGGAACAGCATGAGCCACCTGAACGACTTCCGCGCCCGCCTGAGCGGCGAGCACTTCGCCTTTGCCGAGACCCTGGCCTTCATCGCCGAGCACTACGACTATCGGCCCAGCGCCTTGCGCAACGGCGATGTGAGCAACGCTGCCGGGCAGAACGAAGGCTCGTGCAAGACCCTCGGCCTGGCGCTGCTCGAAGGCCTGAGCGAAAAGGAAGCACTGCTGTGCTTCGGCGAACACTACCGCAGCGTTCTGGCCACTCCCAAAGGCAGTGACCACGCCAATATCCGCGCCCTGATGAGCAGCGGCCTGGCGGGCGTCAGCTTCGAACAGCAGTCGCTGACCCGCAAGGCCTGAGCCTTGTCGCACCGATGGCTGGGCGCTCACCCGGCCATCTGCACCGACCTGCCCCGTCAGTAGGGGGCACTCCCGCCCATTATCACGCCCACGCACGAGCCGCCTTGCAGCCAAATGGCCAAGGTAGTCGAATGATGCGTCGTGGGTGACGATTGCAGAGAAATCGCACACCGGAACCCTGGCGAATGCAGGGCCCGGCGTGGATTGGATACCGCCTTACAGCAGCTTGCGATCCTTGCCAGCAGCGATGCGCAGGCGCAGGGCGTTGAGCTTGATGAAGCCCGCCGCGTCGGCCTGGTTGTAGGCACCGCCGTCTTCTTCGAAGGTGGCGATGTTGGCGTCGAACAGCGAGTCGTCGGACTTGCGGCCGGTGACTATGACGTTGCCCTTGTACAGCTTCAGGCGAACCACACCATTCACGTTGACCTGGGAGGCGTCGATCATCTGTTGCAGCATCAGCCGCTCCGGGCTCCACCAGAAACCGTTGTAGATCAGGCTGGCGTACTTCGGCATCAGCTCGTCTTTCAGGTGAGCGACTTCGCGGTCCAGGGTGATCGACTCGATGGCGCGGTGAGCCTTGAGCATGATGGTGCCGCCCGGGGTCTCGTAGCAGCCACGGGACTTCATGCCGACGTAACGGTTCTCGACGATATCCAGACGGCCGATGCCGTTCTCGCCGCCGATGCGGTTCAGTTCGGCCAGCACGGTGGCAGGACTCAGTTCCTTGCCGTCGATGGCGACGATATCGCCGGCCTTGTAGGTCAGCTCGATGTAGGTCGGGCTATCCGGCGCCGCCTCGGGCGACTGGGTCCAGCGCCACATGTCTTCTTCGTGCTCGGTCCAGGTGTCCTCCAGCACGCCGCCTTCATAGGAGATGTGCAGCAGGTTGGCATCCATGGAGTACGGCGACTTCTTCTTGCCGTGGCGCTCGATCGGGATCGCATGCTTCTCGGCATAGTCCATCAGTTTCTCGCGGGACAGCAGGTCCCACTCGCGCCATGGCGCGATCACTTTCACACCCGGCTTGAGCGCGTAGGCGCCGAGTTCGAAGCGAACCTGGTCGTTACCTTTGCCGGTGGCACCATGGGAAATGGCGTCGGCGCCAGTCTCGTTGGCGATCTCGATCAGGCGCTTGGCGATCAGCGGGCGGGCGATGGAAGTACCCAGCAGGTACTCGCCTTCGTAAACGGTGTTGGCGCGGAACATCGGGTAGACGAAATCGCGGACGAACTCTTCACGCAGGTCATCGATGTAGATTTCCTTGACGCCCATCGCCTTGGCCTTGGCGCGGGCCGGTTCGACCTCCTCGCCCTGACCGAGATCGGCGGTGAAGGTCACCACTTCACAGTTATAGGTATCTTGCAGCCACTTGAGGATCACCGAGGTGTCCAGGCCACCGGAATAGGCCAGAACCACCTTTTTGACGTCCGCCATGCCATCCACTCCACGGGTTGTGCGAAAAGCCCATGATTCTACTGCCCATGGCCTGCGATTTACAGGGGTGCGACAGGCGATGGCATTGAAGCGACAGAGTCAGGAGGTGGCGGCCGGCGTTGCAGGCATCGGTGGAACCGCTGGAGCGGGCTGCTCGGCAGGCTGCGCCGGCGCGTCGGGCACTTTCTCTAGGCGTATGGCGACCCTGCGGTTCTTGCTGCGGTTGGCAGCCGTGTTGTTGGGCGCCAATGGATAACGTTCGCCGTGGAAACGCATGACGATGCGCTCGTCGGGGATACCTTTGGCCTTGAAATAGTCCATCACCGCCAGCGCACGACGGCGCGACAGGTCACGGTTGGTCAGGCGGTTGCCGCTGTTGTCGGAGTGGCCATCCAGCTCGATACGATTGACCGTGGGGTCGGCCTTCATGAAGTCGAGGATGATATCCAGTTTGGCCTTGGCCATGGGATCGAGCTCGGCTCCACCATCCGGGAAACCGACGATGGACTGGCGCACCTGGTCGAAATTCACCGGGAGCAGCTTGGCCGTGCAATTCAGGTAATCATCGTAGGCCTTGCGAAAGCGCACCGGCAGCAGCCGCACTTCGAGATTCTCACCGCCCATCGTGCTGCGGTGGCGCACCAGCGGGCTACGCCCCTCGAGCAAGCCGGTCAGCAGCAGCCCGGCCTGTTCCTGGCTGCTGTTGAAGGGCACGTCGCCCTTGCCGACGCTGACGACCCCCAGGTTGATATCGCCGCGCCCTGGCTGCCAGGGCGCGGCGGCCGCCAGCAAAGTCGCCGAACCAGCACCCAGCCAGTGATCCCGGGCCTGCAACCGGAAAGTCGCCTGTTCGCCAGCGCGACGCACGAAGCCGCCCGAGCCGAAATCGGTGATCGGTTGCGTCAGGCGACACTCGAACTGGTCGCCAGCCACCTGCCATTCGACCGTTTCCAGACGGGTCTGGAAGCTGATCGCGGCCACGGGCAGACTCGAGCCGGCGCCGGCAAGCAATCCGACGATAAGGAAAAGAGGCTGGCGCACGGCGAGCTCCACAAGAAAACACAACGTTCCCTGTGGGTATCGGAGGCCAGGGAGAAAACTTGAGCCGTGCAATGGCCTATCTGCGGCGTGCCCCCGCGGGCCTTTTCCGGTAGCATTCCAGGCATGTTTCGCCCCCGCCTGGAAGCCTCAATGACCGACCGCATCACCCTGCTGCGTCCTGACGACTGGCACATTCACCTGCGCGACGGCGCGGTGCTGCCGCATACCGTCGCCGATGTCGCCCGTACCTTCGCCCGCGCGATCATCATGCCCAACCTGGTGCCGCCGGTGCGCAATGTCGTCGAGGCTACCGGCTATCGCCAGCGAATCCTAGACGCGCGGCCGGCCGGCAGCCGGTTCGAGCCGTTGATGGTGCTGTATCTCACCGATCGCACCACGGGAGAAGACATCCGTGCGGCCAAGGCCAGTGGCTTCGTGCATGCGGCGAAGATGTACCCGGCTGGCGCGACCACCAACTCCGACTCTGGCGTGACCAGCCTGGACAACATCACCAGCGCCCTCGAGGCCCTGGCAGAAACCGGCATGCCGCTGCTGGTACACGGCGAGGTCACCCGCGCCGAGATCGACGTCTTTGATCGCGAAAAAGCCTTCATCGACGAACACATGCGTCGTCTGGTGGAACGCTTCCCGACCTTGAAAGTGGTATTCGAGCACATCACCACCGGTGATGCCGCCCAGTTCGTCAAGGAAGCACCGGCCAACGTCGGCGCTACCATCACCGCCCAGCACCTGCTCTACAACCGCAACCACATGCTGGTCGGCGGCATTCGTCCGCACTTCTATTGCCTGCCGATCCTCAAGCGCAACACGCACCAGAACGCGCTGCTCGATGCCGCCACCAGCGGCAATCCGAAGTTCTTCCTGGGCACCGACTCCGCGCCCCATGCCAGGCACGCCAAGGAAAACGCCTGCGGCTGCGCCGGCTGCTACACCGCCTATGCAGCCATCGAGCTGTATGCCGAGGCCTTCGAGCAGCGTGGCGCGCTGGACAAACTGGAAGCCTTCGCCAGTCGGTTCGGCCCGGACTTCTACGCCTTGCCACGCAACACCGACACCATCACCCTGGTGCGTGAGCCGTGGAACGCACCGGCCAGCCTGCCGTTCGGCGAGCAGACGGTAATCCCCTTGCGCGCGGGCGAATCGCTGCGCTGGCGTCTGCTGGAGGCTGGGCAATGAGCGAAGAACAGTACGAAGACGATCAGGATCAGCCGAGCAGCGGTGGCCCGCGCCACCCGATGGCAGCACGTTTTCGCGGCTACCTGCCCGTGGTGGTGGATGTCGAGACCGGCGGTTTCAACAGCGCCACCGATGCGCTGCTGGAGATCGCGGCCACCACCATCGGCATGGACGAGAGCGGCTACCTGTACCCGGATCACACGCATTTCTTCCGGGTAGAGCCCTTCGCAGGCGCCAATATCGAACAGGCGGCCCTGGAGTTCACCGGCATCAAACTCGACCACCCGCTGCGTATGGCGGTGAGCGAAGAGCACGCCCTGACCGAGATTTTCCGCGGCCTGCGCAAATCCCTGAAAGCCAATGGCTGCAAGCGCGCCATTCTGGTCGGCCACAACAGCAGCTTCGACCTGGGCTTTCTCAATGCCGCGGTCGCTCGCTGTGACCTCAAGCGCAATCCCTTTCACCCCTTCTCCAGCTTCGACACCGCCAGCCTTGCCGGCCTCGCCTATGGGCAGACCGTACTGGCCAAGGCGTGCCAGGCCGCCGGCATCGAGTTCGACGGCCGTGAAGCCCACTCCGCCCGTTATGACACCGAGAAGACCGCCGAGCTGTTCTGCGGCATCGTCAATCGCTGGAAGGAAATGGGCGGCTGGGAAGATTTCGACGAGTGAGTGCCATGAAAAAATACCAGATCTTCATCGATGGACAGGCCGGTACCACGGGCCTGCAGATTCGCCAGCGGCTGGCCAACCACCCGCAGATTGACGTGGTCACCATCGACCACGACAAACGCCGTGACGTAGAGGCCAAGCTCGAGCTGATGCGTTCGGTCGACGTGACCGTGCTGTGCCTACCTGACGATGCGGCTAAAGAAACGGCTGCTCAAGCTCGTGAAGTCGGCTGCCGGGTGCTCGATGCCAGCTCCGCGCACCGTACCGCCAGTGACTGGGTATTCGGCATGGCCGAGCTGGCCAAGGGCCAACGCGAAGCCATCGCCAAGGCCGCAGCCGTGAGCAACCCGGGCTGCTACGCCACGGGCGCCATCCTGCTGCTGCGCCCGCTCATCGAAGCCGGCCTGCTGAGCTCGGATCGCGAGCTGTGCATCAACGCCATATCCGGCTACACCGGCGGCGGCACCAAGATGGTCGAGCGTTACCATCAGGACGACGCGCCGGTCTACGCTGCCTACGGCCTCGGCTTCGACCATAAGCACATCCCGGAGATCCAGCACTGGAGCGGGCTGCAGGCGCGCCCCATCTTCCAGCCGGCGGTCGGCAGCTACGACCAGGGCATGCTGGTGATGATCCCGCTGCAAGGCAGCGACGGGGTCGAACTGCACAAAGCCCTGAGCGACTATTACCAGGGCGAGCAGTTCGTTCAGGTTCTGTCCTACAACGAGATCCCTGCCGACTCGGCGCCGTTCATCACCCCCCACGGCCTGAACGGCAGCAATCGCGCCGAGTTGCAGGTGTATGGTGCGGGCAGTGGCAAGCAGGCTCTGCTGGTGGCCAAGCTCGACAACCTCGGCAAGGGGGCCTCAGGAGCCGCGGTGCAGAACCTCAATATCATGCTCGGCCTGGATGAAGGGCTCTGCACGCAGATCGGCTGAGTCCATCCCAGATCAATGAACCGGCTCCTGAGCCGGTTTTTTTTGCCAGCCCTGCCCCTTCCTCATTTGCGTGGCAGCACGCGATGCTGAACAGGCTTTCTTGCCATTTCCAGGCGCCAGTCGGCGGGACACGGCCCTCGAGCAGCAGCACGGCGGCGCATCGAACGTGGGGACGGATTACCGCTCATCCAAAGTCGTTTTTTTCGAACGGAGATACTCCCGTTTATCTTTGACACGCATTCTCATTAACATTAGTATCCTTCGTCATCAGTCTCAGCCAAGCGACGGTCAAGCCATGTACGTCTGCCTCTGCGAAGGTGTCACCGACGGTCAAATCCGCGAAGCGATCTATGAGGGTTGCTGCAGCTATCGTGAAGTCCGTGAAACGCTGGGTGTTGCCAGTCAGTGCGGCAAATGTGCATGCCTTGCCAAGCAGGTCGTTCGTGAAACGCTGGGCGAAGTGCAGCAAAGCCAGGCATTAATGGCTTACCCAGGAAATTTTGTTGCCGCCTGAATAGACCACTTTTCGAAGAACCGGATCTCGTATCCGGTTTTTTTATACCTAGAATTCAATGAGTTACCGCCAAGACGCATAACTTAAACATTCGTATTTATATTTATTTTTACTTATATTTCAATAACTTACGTTTGACAGGCTGATATTGCAAGCCCAGAATCCGCCATCGGTAACTCATTTCCAGGCAGGGCGGGCATCATCATGAAAGGCGACAAGACAGTCATCCAGCACTTGAACAAGATCCTCGGCAACGAGCTGGTCGCGATCAACCAGTATTTCCTGCACGCCCGCATGTATGAGGATTGGGGCCTGACCAAGCTGGGCAAGCATGAGTACCACGAGTCCATCGACGAGATGAAGCACGCGGACAAGCTCATCAAGCGCATCCTGTTCCTGGAAGGCCTGCCGAACCTGCAAGATCTGGGCAAGATCCTGATCGGCGAGAACACCCAGGAAATGCTCGAATGCGACCTGCGGATCGAGCACAAGGCCCATATCGACCTCAAGGCCGCCATCGCCTACTGCGAGAACGTCGGCGACTATGCCAGCCGCGAGTTGCTTGAAGACATCCTCGAGTCCGAGGAAGAGCATATCGACTGGCTCGAAACCCAACTCAGCCTCATCAAGGCTGTTGGTCTGCAGAACTATCTGCAGTCGCAGATGGAAGAGTAACTGGGAGCAGCTGCGCGTCGGCCCTGCTGCGTTGAAAACAAGCTCGAAATGCTCATGTACATAAGTACACTCCGCTTTCTCGCTTGTTTTCGCCTTGCATGGCTCTAGCTCGCAAGCTCCCAATCCGCCGCGCCTTTTGCGGATTTAGTTGTGAGAAAAAAACGGGAGCCTAGGCTCCCGTTTTTTTCATCACTGATGCTTACTTCTCGACGAAGGCGCGCTCGATCAGATAATCACCTGGCTCACGCATCCGCGCAGACACCTTCAGGCCGAAGCTATCGAGCACTTCGCTGGTCTCGTCGAGCATGCTCGGGCTACCGCAGATCATCGCACGGTCGTCCTGTGGGTTGATCGGTGGCAAACCGATGTCCGCGAACAGTTTGCCGCTACGCATCAAATCGGTCAGACGACCCTGATTCTCGAATGGCTCGCGGGTCACGGTCGGGTAATAGATCAGCTTCTCCTTCAGCGCATCACCGAAGAACTCGTTTTGCGGCAAGTGTTCGGTGATGAACTCGCGGTAGGCCACTTCGTTGACGTAGCGAACACCGTGTACAAGGATCACCTTCTCGAAACGCTCATAGGTTTCCGGGTCCTGAATGACGCTCATGAACGGCGCCAGGCCGGTGCCGGTGCTGAGCAGGTACAGGTGCTTGCCGGGGTTCAGGTCATCCAGAACCAGCGTGCCGGTGGGTTTCTTGCTGATGATGACTTCGTCACCTTCCTTGAGGTGCTGCAGTTGCGAGGTCAGCGGGCCATCGGGCACCTTGATGCTGAAGAACTCCAGGTGCTCTTCCCAGTTCGGGCTGGCGATGGAGTAGGCACGCATGAGCGGGCGGCCATTTTCCTGCTGCAGACCGATCATCACGAACTGGCCATTCTCGAAGCGCAGGCCCGGATCGCGGGTGCACTTGAAGCTGAACAGCGTGTCATTCCAGTGGTGAACACTGAGAACGCGTTCGTGGTTCATGTTGCTCATGTACGGGCTCCTAAAAACTTCAGACGCGCTGATTCTCGAGCGCAATTGCGCAGCATTCTAATCACCGCCACAATATCTGTTAAATGAATTATCAAGATATAGGTTATCGGTTATATAGATATGCGATTTACTCTCCGTCAACTCCAAGTGTTCGTCGCCGTGGCCCAGCAGGAGAGCGTATCCAGAGCGGCTACCCTCCTCTCCCTCTCCCAATCGGCAGCCAGCACGTCAATTACCGAGCTGGAGCGGCAATCCAGCTGCCAGTTGTTCGACCGCGCCGGCAAGCGCCTGAGCCTCAACGCCCTGGGGCGCCAACTGCTTCCGCAGGCGGTAGCGCTGCTGGACCAGGCCAAGGAAATCGAGGACCTGCTCAACGGCAAATCCGGCTTCGGTTCACTGGCGGTGGGTGCGACCCTGACCATCGGCAACTACCTGGCGACCCTGCTGATCGGCGGCTTCATGAAGGTTCACCCGGAAAGCCAGGTGAAACTCCACGTACAGAACACAGCGCATATCGTGCAACAGGTCGCGCATTACGAAATTGATCTGGGTCTGATCGAGGGTGATTGCAACCACCCGGACATCGAGGTGCAGAGCTGGGTGGAGGACGAGCTGGTGGTGTTCTGCGCGCCCCAGCACCCTCTCGCACGGCGGGGCCATGCCGGAATCCGGGAATTGAGCGGTGAGGACTGGATTCTCCGCGAACAGGGCTCCGGCACGCGCCTGACCTTCGACCAGGCCATGCGTCATCACTCCGACGCCCTGAACATTCGCCTGGAACTGGAACACACCGAAGCGATCAAGCGCGCCGTGGAGTCCGGCCTGGGTATCAGTTGCATCTCGCGCCTGGCGCTACGCGACGCGTTTCGCCGTGGCAGCCTGGTCCCTGTGGAAACACCAGACCTGGACCTGCGCCGGCAGTTCTATTTCATCTGGCATCGACAGAAATACCAGACCGCGGCCATGCGCGAATTTCTCGATATGTGCCGGGCGCTCACAGCAGGCATCCGCCGCAGCGACGAGATCGTGCTGCCCGAGGTGCGCTAGGGCTGTCGACGCTTCATCCGGCCCTGCGATTTACGCTGAAACGTCTGCAGGCCCTAGCCCAGCAGGATGATGCCCCACACGCTGGCGATCAGCGTCAGCGACACCAGTTGGGCCGCGCTGCCCATGTCCTTGGCGCTTTTCGACAACGGATGCAGATCGAGGGAAATACGGTCGATGGCCGCTTCGACGGCTGAATTGAGCAGCTCGACGATCAACGCCAACAGGCAGGCGGCAACCAACAGCGCGCGCTCGCCACGGCTGACGTCGAGCACCAGTGCCAGCGGAATGAGCACGACGTTGAGCAATACCAGTTGGCGGAACGCCGCTTCGCCGACGAATGCGGCGCGCAGGCCATCCAGCGAATAGCCGGCGGCATTGAGAATACGCTTTAACCCGGTTTGTCCTTTGAATGGCGACATGACAACGAACCGCGACAGGAAAAGGCCGGCAGGGTACGCCAGAGGCCGAGAAAAATCCCGCACAATCGGTTCATCAGGCGGCTGGCACGGACTCCAGCTGCTGCAACAGCAGTGCCGCCTGGGTGCGGGTGCGCACGCCGAGCTTGCGGAAGATCGCCGTGACGTGGGCTTTCACGGTGGCTTCGGAAACGCTCAGTTCGTATGCGATCTGCTTGTTCAACAGCCCTTCGCAGACCATGGTCAGCACGCGGAACTGCTGCGGTGTCAAGCTTGCCAGACCGGCGCTTGCCGCCTTCGCCTCGGACGACAGGCTGATCGCTTCCTCGCTCTGCGGCGGCCACCAGACTTCGCCGTCGAGCACCTGCCGGACGGCCTGCTGGATCACTTCCAGCGAACTGGATTTGGGAATGAAGCCACTGGCGCCGAACTCACGAGAACGCACCACCACGGCAGCCTCTTCCTGGGCGGAAATCATCATCACGGGAATCTGCGGATACTGCCCCCGCAACAGCACCAACCCGGAAAACCCGTAGGCGCCCGGCATGTTGAGGTCGAGCAGCACCAGATCCCAATCGGTCTTCTCCGCCAGGCGGGCTTCCAGCTCGGCGATGCTCGCCACTTCGACCAACCGTACGCCGGCACCGAGGCCCATCGTCAGGGCCTGTTGCAGCGCACTGCGAAACAAGGGGTGATCATCAGCTATCAGGATTTCGTAAGCGACCATGGCATATCCTGTTCTTTTTATAGGCAGGCCGTATCGCAAGATACCGCCTAGCATACGGCACGCATCAGAATGCCCAGCGTCGACGGGGTGGTCAAGCACGAAGCTTTGCGGCAAAGTCTGCGCCCTTCTCGCCAGGAGCTCGACGATGCTCAATCCAGCGCTGCGCGCCGATCTATTGATGGTGCTGACCGCCATGATCTGGGGGTCTTCGTTCGTCGCCCAGCACTTGGGGATGGATACCATCGGCCCGTTTCTCTACAGCGGCCTGCGCTTCGCCCTGGCTGTCGTGGTGCTGCTGCCATTGCTGATGCTGCTGCGCCGGCGCAACCGGCAACCCGCGTCAACCTTGAGCCGTCCGCTGCTACTCGGCGGTTGTCTGATGGGCGCGGTACTGGCGTTGGGCATCAATCTGCAGCAGGTCGGCCTGCTGTTCACCAGCGTCACCAACTCGGGCTTCATTACCGGGCTCTACGTGATCGTGGTGCCACTGCTCGGCCTGGCGCTGGGCCACAAGACCGGCATGGGCATCTGGCTGGGTGCTTCGCTGGCGGTGATCGGCATGTTTCTGCTGAGCGTCGGCGAGGGTTTCCAGGTCGCCTCCGGAGACTGGCTGCAACTGGCCGGCGCCTTCGTATGGGGCGTGCACGTGCTGCTAGTAGGGGTCTTCGCTGCGCGTCATGATGCACTGCTGCTGGCGCTGGTGCAGTTCGTCACCTGCGCGGTGATCAGCCTGGTGCTGGCGCTGGTTTTCGAAAACCTGCCAGGCGCCGAGATCGCCCCGGCCGTGCCGGCGATCCTGTATGGCGGCATCTTCGGCGTGGCGGTGGGTTTCACCCTGCAGGTGGTGGCGCAGAGGCACGCCATCGCCTCCCACGCGGCGATCATCCTCTCACTGGAGGCCGTGTTCGCCGCCATCGCCGGCGCCCTGCTACTGGGCGAAGCGCTGTCAGTGCGGGGCTATCTAGGCTGCGCGCTGATGTTCGCAGGCATGCTGCTGGCACAGCTCTGGCCCAGGCCGCCAGCTATTGCAGGAAAGCCTTGAGGCGCTGGTGCAGCTCGTTTTCCAGGTCCACGGCGCGAGGAGCCTTGGACGACAGATAATGCTCACTGAATACATCCAGGTAGGCATTCAGGGCATCGGCGGCGCGCTCATCGCCAGCCAGTTCAAGGCACAGCGCTGCCACTTCGGCGGTACACAGGTGATCATCGCGCTTGGAACGTCGCAGCCGGTAGCGTGACAAGGCCTCCGGCTGCAGGCTGAGTACTGGCAACTGGTCCAGATACGGACTTTTGCGGAACATCTTGCGCGCCTGGGTCCAGGTCGCGTCGAGCATCACGAACAATGGCCGCTTGCCCGCGCCCACTTGCACGGAGCTAACCACCCGCTCGGCCTCGGCATATTCGCTGGGGAAGACCAGGTACGGCTGCCACTGTGCCTCGCTCAGCAACGCGGGTAGCCGCGGATCGACTTCAGTACGCGACCAGCCGAATGCCGAGGTGTCCGCGACCACATCGGCGATCAGCCAGCCGGTGTTGCTTGGTTTAAGCGCCTCGACGTCGTGCATCAACAGACATACCCCGGCATTCGCCGATACGTGCGGACGCCAGGCGCACAGGCAGTGGCTGCGGGCCAGACGACAATCCGCGCAGCGCTCGGCCCGCGAACCTCTGGCCAGGAAGGGTTTGACGCTACGCGCCAGGCGCGCGGCGCGCAGTGCGGCGACAGCGTGGCTCATGGACATGCGCCCGGGCGGGTAGAAAAAATCGGGTCGAAGACAGAAAAGGGCATGGCCGTCTGGAGTCGCGTAACGAAGGGCGCGTAGTCTATCAATTGCGTTGTTAAAAATGCCTCATTGCCCCTGCTAATCTCCAAGCAACGGCCGGGCTTGTTAACATCCATCCTTTGCCCGTCGATACGCGTTCTTAAAGCGAACATAAAGAGAAGAGCCGGGTCTATTACCGCTTACCGTCTTCAGGAGTCAGTCATGCAGCGTTTCGCCCTTTCCGCCCTACTCGTCAGCCTTCTCGCACCGACGGCGCATGCGGCTTCGCTAAAAGGCTATGAGCTGACGCAAACGTTGGAAAAAGTGGCTCGCGAAAGCAGCGCCGGCACACCACGCGCCATCAACGAGGACATCCTCGATCAAGGCTATACCGTGCAGGGCAACGAGTTGATCAACCACCTCAGCGTGCGCCCAGGGCACGCCTCGCAGATGCGCGGCAACCCCGATACCGTTCGCGCGCAGTTGGCCAACAGCGTGTGCGCCAACCCAGGCTTTCGCAAACTGCTGGCCAGCGGCGCGGTACTGCGCTATGACTTCAGTGAAATCCAGAGCAATCGTCCAGTCACCACCGAACGCTTCAGCAAGTCTGATTGCCGACTGTAAGCCATTTATACAGTGAGATGAGCTGGAAACGCCCCGGCACGGGCCAGCATGGGGCGAAAAGGAGAAGTGCAATGGATGATCACGCGAACGCCCATCTTTCCCATCACCTGCAAGCCAAAGGCACCGAGCTGGAGGACAGCCTCGACGAGCTGGCCGCCCGGATAACGCCAGCAGACAGCCCCAACCTCGCGCTGTACCGGGAAATGCTCGCCACCGTGGCCCGCATGGCCCAGGCCGACCGCAACCGCTGGGACGCCAAGATCATGCTGCAGACCCTGCGCGAGATGGAGCGTGCCTTCAGCGTACTGCAGCGCTTCAGGCATCGCCGCAAGGTTACCGTCTTCGGCTCTGCCCGGACCCAACCAGGTCACCCGGTATACGCTCTGGCACGAGACCTGGGCTCTACCCTGGCACGCCACGACCTGATGATCATTACCGGCGCAGGCGGCGGCATCATGGCCGCGGCCCACGAGGGTGCAGGCCGTGACAACAGCCTGGGATTCAACATCACCCTTCCTTTCGAGCAATCGGCAAACGCGACCATGCAAGGCAGCGACAACCTGCTGTCTTTTCACTTCTTCTTTCTGCGCAAACTGTTCTTCGTCAAGGAAGCCGACGCCCTCGTGCTGTGCCCCGGCGGGTTCGGCACACTCGACGAAGCGCTGGAGGTCATCACCCTGATCCAGACCGGCAAGAGCCCGCTGGTGCCGGTGATCCTGCTGGACGAACCCGGCGGCACGTTCTGGCAGGGACTGCTCGACTACATCCAGCAGAACCTGGACAGCAACGGCTACATCCTCGCCAGTGACATGAACCTGATGCACCTGGTGCATGACGTCGACTACGCTGCCGAGGCCATCGATCGCTTCTACGCCAACTTCCACTCCAGCCGCTGGCTGAAGCAACAGTTCGTGATTCGCATGCACCACCCACTGACGGATCGCGCCCTCGAGCAGTTGAATCTGCACTTCAGCGATCTGTGCAAGAACGGCGATATACAGCAGCAGCTCAGTGGCAACATGGAAACGGACGGGCCGCAACTACGCGACAAACCAAGACTGACCTTCGCGTTCAGCGGGCGCAACGCCGGGCGTTTGCGTGAATTGCTCGACGTGATCAACCAGCCCGGGAACTGGCGAGCATGAGCGCGACAGGCTGGATATGCGCCGGCGGCCCGTCCAAGGAAACGCCTCGATTTCAGGCATCAAGCACAGGCATCAAGCAAGGGTGGTAAAAATACCTGAGCTGATCGCTGCCATGTACGGCGCCTGGGAAGGTGCCAGCAGGAACTTGTCAGTCGTCGTCCAGGGAACCGCGCATCAGTTGCCCGACCAGATCCATCGGGTATCCACGGTAAACCAGAAAACGCATTTGCCTGGCCCGCTCACGGGCATCGGTCGGTAACTGTCCGGCAAACTTGCGTTGCCAGGTTTGTTGAAGGCCATCGCGCCAGTCGATGCCACTGTCACGCAGCGCCTGTTCGACATCGGCACGGCCAAGGCCACGCTGGGAAAGGTCTTCACGGATACGCTGCGGGCCGAAGCCCGAGCGCGCCCGATAGCTGATGAAGCTTTCCAGATAACGCGCTTCGCAAAGCAGCCCTTCTTCGCTCAAGCGATCGAGGGCAACCTCGATATGTTCATCGCTGGCACCGCGCTGTCGCAGTTTTCGCGACAGCTCGACCCGGCCATGCTCACGGCGCGCCAGCAAATCCATGGCGGTATGGCGCACCGCTTGCACATTGTCCAGCAACACGGCCACGGTCAGGAATCAGAGGTCGACTTCGGCATCGACTTCAGCGCCCGAATTGGCTTTGACGGTAGGGCTGACAACGAGCAGCTTCTCGCGGATCAGGCCTTCGATGGCACGGCCTACTTCCGGGTTGTCTTCCAGGTACTTGGCCGCGTTGGCCTTACCCTGGCCGATCTTGTTGCCCTGGTAGCTGTACCAGGCACCGGCTTTCTCGACCAGGCCCTGTTGCACGCCCAGATCGATGATCTCGCCGTTACGGTAGATGCCCTTACCGTAGAGGATCTGGAACTCGGCCTGACGGAATGGCGGTGCCACCTTGTTCTTGACCACCTTGACGCGGGTTTCGCTGCCGACCACTTCGTCGCCTTCCTTCACGGCGCCGGTACGACGGATATCCAGACGAACCGAAGCGTAGAATTTCAGGGCGTTACCACCGGTGGTGGTTTCCGGGCTACCGAACATCACACCGATCTTCATACGGATCTGGTTGATGAAGATCACCAGGCAGTTGGCATTCTTGATGTTGCCGGTGATCTTGCGCAGCGCCTGGGACATCAGGCGAGCCTGCAGGCCAACGTGCATGTCGCCCATCTCGCCTTCGATTTCGGCCTTTGGCACCAGTGCAGCCACGGAATCGACAATGATCACGTCGATGGCATTGGAGCGCACCAGCATGTCGGTGATTTCCAGTGCCTGTTCGCCAGTATCCGGCTGCGAGACCAGCAGGTCGTCGACGTTGACGCCCAGCTTGCCGGCATAATCCGGGTCCAGTGCGTGCTCGGCGTCGACGAAGGCACAGGTAGCGCCCATACGCTGTGCTTCGGCGATGACCGACAGGGTCAGCGTGGTTTTACCCGATGATTCCGGGCCATAGATCTCGACGATTCGGCCTTTCGGCAGGCCGCCGATACCCAGTGCGATATCCAGCCCCAGGGAGCCGGTGGAAATGGCTGGGATCGCCTGGCGATCGTGATCGCCCATGCGCATCACTGCGCCCTTGCCGAACTGCTTCTCGATCTGGCCCAGTGCAGCCGACAAAGCGCGCTTCTTGTTCTCGTCCATTACATTCCTCACGTGATCAGAAGGGCCTGACGGCCAATACCTGTATAAGTAGCCAGTATTATTCCACAGGGTTTGCCCCTCGCCTACCCCGCTGACGGATTTTCTTGCACCAGTAGTCGCATCAGACCACGCAATGCCGCTTCCACGGTCTGCGCACGTACGGCGTCACGGGGGCCAGAGAACTGGAACCGCCTGGCGAATACCTGCCCGCCATCGGCCCAGGCAATCCACACCGTGCCGACCGGCTTCTCCGCGCTGCCGCCAGCGGGCCCGGCCACGCCACTGACCGCAGTGGCATAACGCGCTTTACTGTGGGCCTGGGCACCACGCACCATGGCCTCCACCACTTCACGACTGACCGCGCCCACGCTGCTGAAAAGCGCTTCGGGCACGCCCAGCTGACGGGTCTTCTGGGTGTTGGAGTAGGTGACGAAGCCGGCTTCGAACCAGGCCGAGCTGCCAGCGATGCGGGTGATGGCTTCGGCGATACCGCCGCCCGTGCAGGACTCGGCCGTGGCGACCTGAGCACCGCACTCCAGCAGCGCCTCGCCAAGACGTGCAGCGAGCACGGTCAGGGGCTGATCCTCGAAATTCATCTGCGCTCCGGGGTTAAAGGTGATGGGGTCGATACCGTACACTAGGCGCTTTTGCTAATCAGCCGGACACTCGACACGATGAGCCAAAGCGACCTCTCCAGCCACACCCCGATGATGCAACAGTACTGGAGACTGAAGAACCAGCACCCTGATCAGCTGATGTTCTATCGCATGGGCGATTTCTACGAAATCTTCTACGAAGATGCGAAGAAAGCCGCCAAGCTTCTCGACATCACTCTGACCGCCCGCGGCCAGTCCGCCGGCCAGGCGATTCCGATGTGCGGCATTCCCTACCATGCCGCCGAGGGCTACCTGGCCAAGCTGGTCAAACTGGGTGAGTCGGTGGTCATCTGCGAGCAGATCGGTGATCCGGCCACCAGCAAAGGGCCGGTGGAACGCCAGGTGGTACGCATCATCACGCCCGGCACCGTCAGCGACGAGGCGCTGCTCGATGAGCACCGCGACAACCTGCTGGCCGCCGTACTCGGCGACGAGCGCCTGTTCGGCCTGGCCGTGCTGGACATCACCAGCGGGCGCTTCAGCGTGATGGAAATCCGCGGCTGGGAAAACCTGCTGGCCGAACTCGAGCGCCTCAACCCTGCCGAACTGCTGATCCCCGATGACTGGCCGCAAGGCCTGCCGGCGGAAAAACGCCGTGGGTCGCGTCGTCGCGCCCCCTGGGATTTCGAGCGCGATAGTGCGCAGAAAAGCCTGTGCCAGCAGTTCGGCACCCAGGATCTCAAGGGCTTCGGCTGCGAGGCGCTGACCTTGGCCATCGGTGCTGCCGGATGCCTGCTGGCTTATGCCAAGGAAACCCAGCGCACCGCCCTGCCGCACCTGCGCAGCCTGCGTCACGAGCGCATCGACGACACGGTGATCCTCGACGGCGCCAGCCGCCGTAATCTGGAACTGGACGTCAACCTGGCCGGTGGCCGCGACAATACCCTGCAGTCCGTCGTCGACCGCAGCCAGACCGCCATGGGCAGCCGCCTGCTCGGCCGCTGGCTGAACCGCCCGCTGCGCGACCGCGCCGTACTGGAGGCGCGCCAGGAGTCGATCGCCTGCCTGCTGGATCGCTACCGCTTCGAAAGCCTGCAGCCTCAACTCAAGGAGATCGGTGACCTGGAGCGCATCCTGGCGCGGATCGGCCTGCGCAACGCGCGCCCAAGGGATCTGGCCCGCCTGCGCGATGCCCTGGCCGCACTGCCGGAACTGCAACGTGCGATGGCCGAGCTGGAGTCGCCGCATCTGGGCACCCTTGCCAACACCGTCAGCACCTATCCGGAGCTGGCCGAACTGCTGTCACGGTCAATCATCGACAATCCGCCAGCGGTGATCCGCGACGGCGGCGTGCTGAAGACCGGCTACGATGCCGAACTGGACGAGCTGCAGTCGCTGAGCGAGAACGCCGGCCAGTACCTGATGGACCTGGAAGCGCGGGAGAAAGCCCGCACCGGCCTGGCCAACCTCAAGGTCGGCTATAACCGGGTGCACGGTTACTTCATCGAGTTGCCGAGCAAACAGGCAGAGTCCGCGCCGGCCGACTATATCCGTCGCCAGACCCTCAAAGGTGCCGAGCGCTTCATCACTCCCGAGCTAAAGGAGTTCGAGGACAAGGCGCTGTCCGCCAAGAGCCGCGCCCTGGCTCGCGAGAAGCAGCTCTACGAGGAATTGCTGGAACGCCTGATCGGCCACCTCGGCCCATTGCAGGACAGCGCTGCGGCGCTGGCGGAGCTGGATGTACTGAGCAACCTGGCCGAACGCGCACTGAGCCTGGACCTCAACCGTCCGCGCTTCGTCGATGAACCATGCCTGCTGATCGAGCAGGGTCGCCACCCGGTGGTGGAGCAGGTTCTGACCACGCCGTTCGTGGCCAACGACCTGAAGCTCGATGACGACACGCGGATGCTGATCATCACCGGCCCGAACATGGGCGGTAAGTCCACCTACATGCGCCAGACCGCGCTGATCGTGCTGCTCGCCCATATCGGCAGCTTCGTACCGGCGGCGCGCTGCGAACTGTCGATGGTCGACCGCATTTTCACCCGGATCGGTTCCAGCGACGACCTGGCCGGCGGGCGCTCGACCTTCATGGTGGAAATGAGCGAGACCGCCAACATTCTGCACAACGCCAGCGAGCGCAGCCTGGTACTGATGGACGAGGTGGGCCGTGGCACCAGCACCTTCGACGGCCTGTCGCTGGCCTGGGCGGCTGCCGAGCAGTTGGCCAGCCTGCGAGCCTATACGCTGTTCGCCACCCACTACTTCGAGTTGACCGTGTTGCCGGACAGCCAGCCGGTGGTCGCCAACGTGCATCTCAATGCCACCGAGCACAATGAACGCATCGTCTTCCTGCACCACGTACTGCCCGGGCCGGCCAGCCAGAGTTACGGCCTGGCGGTCGCGCAACTGGCGGGGGTACCGGACAATGTGATCCTGCGTGCCCGTGAGCACCTGGCGCGCCTTGAAACCACCAGCCTGCCTCACGATTTGCCGGCCAAGGCACCAGGGCAACCGACGGCCCCCATGCAAAGCGATCTGTTCGCCAGCCTCCCACATCCCGTGCTGGAAGAGTTGCTGAAGGCCAATCTGGACGAGTTGACCCCGCGTAAAGCGCTTGAACTGTTATATGCATGGAAGGCGCGAGTCTAACGCCAGAGCCAACAAGCTGTTAGAATCCCGCGCGCTCCGGAAGCGCTGCAGCCTTTAGCCTGGCCTGACAGCCCCGTTCCCGAGCCTGAGAGCTGCTGAATCAAGAGTGGCTCGCTGCCGTAGCCCGAGGAGAAAACTAGAAATGACCTTCGTCGTCACCGACAACTGCATCAAGTGCAAGTACACCGACTGCGTGGAAGTCTGTCCGGTGGACTGCTTCTACGAAGGCCCGAACTTCCTGGTGATTCACCCGGATGAATGTATCGATTGCGCGCTCTGCGAACCTGAGTGCCCGGCACAGGCCATTTTCTCCGAAGACGAGATACCCGATGGCATGCAGGAATATATCGAGCTGAACGCGGAACTGGCGGAAGTCTGGCCGAACATCACCGAGCGCAAAGACGCACTGGCCGAGGCCGGAGAATGGGATGGCGTGAAAGACAAGCTGCAGCACCTGGAGCGCTGAGCGTCACGAAACGACGGCGCAGACCGTCGATTTCGCAGAAGATGCCGCGGCCTGAAAAGGTCGCGGCATTTTTTATAGGGCGCTCCCGGCAGGCGCCAGGCGTGGCCCCGCAGGAGGCAAGGCAATCATTAGGTTCATAGCGAACTGAAACTTTTCTGCAGGCAAAAAAAAGGGGCGGTTTTACCCGCCCACTCTTTTGTCCCTATTCCCTTAAACTCCCAACTCATCATCCTGATGAATCGCATCCCGCGATGTCCTGATCATTATCCTTAACGACCTGTGCTTTTCCCTAAGCACGGTTCAGATAATAATGGCCCTGGAAATAATCACAACGGCGTCTGTAGCCGTCCCTGACCGCATCGGCCTCACACGAACCAATCAATAAACCATATATATCAACGTGTTGAAGAGATGGCCTGGTGAATTCCAACAGCGAATTGCCACCAATGCTTACAGAAGGTGTAAGCAAATACTTACAAGCAGGTGGAGAAAACAGAGATCACGGCGCAAACATACAACGCCCCGACGAGGCTTCTGCGCCTCATAGTAAACAGACAGGTGATCGCTGCAGGCGTTCAGCCGCCGTTCACACCGATGCGGCGAGCGGATGGAAGCTGAAGTAATAACGCAGGGCGTCGACCATCTCGACGAAATCCGCCGGTGGTGCAGTCATGGAAAAGCCGGAATCGAAGCTGCCAGGCGTGACGTCCTCGCGGCACCAGAGACAGGTGGCGCTGAAATCGATGTGCCGTAAAGCATCCTGCCCTGGGATTTTCAGGCGCATGTCGAAACAGCCGCCCACCAGTACCGGCAACTGGCTGATCAACATCAGGCCATCCAGCGAGACATTGCCCAGGTGACCGATCGGTTTGTCGGTAAAGGCATTGAAGACGTTGAGGTAGTACGGCAACTGGTGCCGTTCTATATGGCGATTGGCATTCATAATGGCGAAGCGCTATGAGTGTCGGTTGAGTATGGCGGCAGTCCGGCGAGCTGACCAGCCCTCAATTACACCGCTCGGATAACTGGCTACGCAGGTAATCACGCCCCGCATCCAGCTCCTGATCACTGTAATAGCGGCGCTCGCCATCGTCGCCAGGTCGATAGTAGCGGCGCCCCTCGGGCATCGAGGCCAGACGGTTACGCAGCGTCGTGCACTCTTTCGCCCTCTCGGCCTGCAGCTGCTTGCGGGCTTGAGCGGCCTGAGCCTGCTCATCGCGTCGGGCCTGAAAGTAACGTTCGCTGCGCTGCTCGCGCTCCCGGGTAGCGGCATCGCGCTCGACTACCTGCGGGCGGACGTCCACCACTTCGGCATCCGTCGCCTGAGGTTGTTGGCCATAGTGCACCTGCCCGCGCTCATCCACCCAGCGATAAACCTGCCCGGACGCCAGCGTGGGCAGTAGAAGAAGAAGGCAGATCCCTATGCGCATCACGACAATCCCCAGTCTATATCCGGGCCGTCAAAGCGCTCCAAGAGGCGATACCTTGGCTGGCTCCGCCATGCCATGATGGCCGAGCTGGCGCAGGGTCTCCAGCCGCGCACGGGCACGGAACGCGTATTCGCTGGTGGGATAGCGGCCAATAATGAACTGGTAGGTCTGCGCCGCATCGACGTACAGGTTCTGCCGTTCCAGGCACTGGCCACGCAACAGGGAGATTTCCGGCTGGATATAGCTGCGCGAGCGACTCGCGCGCTCGGCCTGCGACAGATAGAGCAGCGCATCCTCGCACTCGCCCAGATCATAGGCCTGATAGGCCTTGTTCAAATGGTGGTCGAGGGACATACGGGTACACCCGCCAACGACCAGCACACAGCACAGCAGCAACAGAATACGCATGGGCTTCTCCTCCAATGAGCAACGTATCGGCGATATCTGGAAAAACTGAACAGCTGCAACATACTGCATTGCGTTGCCTGGCCGTGCAGGAAGAACAATCCAGCGCGATCCTCTAGGCTGATGCAGGTCAACGCATACCACCGGGCGATAAGATGCAATGAGACTCACTACATAGGGAGGTCGACCCCATGAAACTCGAAAAGCTGCTGGTCGTGATCGATGCCAGCCAGCCCAGCCACCCAGCGCTCGAGCGAGCGGCCTGGCTGGCACGGGGTACCCAGGCCCGGCTGCACGTGCTGCTGGTGGAATACAGCGCAGCACTGGATGGTAGCCTGCTGGAGAACAGCCTGCAGAACAGAGCCCGCGACGCATTGCTCGAGCAACGTGGCAAATGGCTGGAGCAACTGCTGACCCCGTTGCATGACGAGCGCCTGCCCCTGCACCAGGAAGTACGCTGGGGCAAACGCCTGCACGAAACGGTGCTCGAAGTGGCTGCCGAGTTGCAACCGGATCTGGTGCTGAAGTCCGCCGCCCACAACAACCTGCTACGCCGCCTGTTACTCACGGACAGCTGCTGGCAACTGATGCGCCATTGTCCGTTTCCGCTGTGGCTGGTGCATCACGCCGAGTGGCGAGGCCGCAACCTGTGCACCGCCGTCGACCCGCTGCACAAGGACGACAAACCCGCAGCACTCGATCACCACCTGATCGCCACCAGCCAGGCGCTCTCCTCCGAACTCGGCCTGCATGCCGACGTCGTACACTGCCATGCGCCATTGCCGCGAACGCTGCTCAACAATGCCGAACTGCTGGCCACCTACCAGCAATACGTCAGCGACGACGCGCAGCAGCACCACAAGGCTTTCGGCGAGTTGGTCCGCCAGCACGGCATCGCCCCGGAGTCGGCCCACCTGCTCGAGGGCGCACCGGAAAACATGCTGCCGCGCTTCGTGCGCAAGCACGAAATAGACCTGCTGGTGATGGGCGCCATCGCCCGCGGTCGACTGGACACCATCCTCATCGGCCACACCGCCGAGCGCCTGTTCGAATCGGTGGACTGTGACCTGCTGGTGGTCAAGCTGGCCAGCGAAAGGTAGTGCATACGAACAATGACTACAGCGCTGCGGCGTAGTAGCCTCGCGGTCTGCTTCAGTCAAGGAGTCCGCGCATGACCGCTCGCCGCACCAAAATCGTCGCCACCCTCGGCCCCGCCAGCAACTCACCGGAAATGCTGGAACAGCTGATTCTTGCCGGGTTGGATGTCGCCCGCCTGAACTTCTCCCATGGTTCGCCGGAAGATCACAAGGCGCGGGCCAGTCTGGTACGCGACATCGCCGCCAGGCACGGTCGTCATGTCGCGTTGCTGGGCGACCTGCAAGGGCCGAAGATCCGCATCGCCAAGTTCGCCAACAAGCGTATCGAGCTGAAGGTCGGTGATCGCTTCACCTTCTCCACCAGCCATCCGCTGACGGAAGGCAACCAGGACATCGTGGGTATCGACTACCCGGATCTGGTCAAGGATTGCGGCGTCGGTGACGAACTGCTACTCGATGACGGCCGCGTGGTTATGCGTGTGGAAACCACCACCGCAGACACCCTCAATTGCGTGGTCCTGATCGGCGGCCCGCTGTCCGATCATAAAGGCATCAACCGCCGTGGCGGCGGCCTGACCGCGCCAGCCCTGACCGAGAAGGACAAGGCCGATATCAAGCTCGCCGCCGAAATGGACCTGGACTACCTGGCCGTTTCCTTCCCGCGTGATGCGGCGGACATGGAATATGCCCGCCAACTGCGTGACGAATCCGGCGGCAAGGCCTGGCTGGTCGCCAAGATCGAACGCGCCGAAGCGGTAGCGGACGACGAAACCCTGGACGGCCTGATCAAGGCCAGCGACGTGGTGATGGTTGCCCGTGGCGACCTCGGCGTGGAAATCGGCGATGCCGAGCTGGTGGGCATCCAGAAGAAGATCATCCTGCACGCACGCCGCCACAACAAGGCAGTGATCGTGGCGACCCAGATGATGGAGTCGATGATCCAGAACCCGATGCCGACCCGTGCCGAAGTGTCCGACGTGGCCAACGCCGTGCTCGACTACACCGACGCGGTCATGCTCTCGGCAGAAAGCGCCGCCGGCGCCTACCCGCTGGAAGCGGTGCAGGCCATGGCACGCATCTGCCTCGGCGCCGAGCGTCACCCGACAGGCAAGAGCTCCAGCCACCGGATCGGCAAGACCTTCGAGCGCTGCGACGAAAGCATCGCCCTGGCGGCCATGTACACGGCCAACCACTTCCCCGGCGTGAAGGCGATCATCGCCCTCACCGAAAGTGGCTACACGCCGTTGATCATGTCGCGTATCCGCTCCTCGGTGCCGATCTACTCGTTCTCCCCGCACCGCGACACCCAGGCGCGTTCGGCGATGTTCCGTGGCGTGTACACCATCCCCTTCGATCCCGCCGCCCTGCCACCCGGCGAAGTCAGCCAGGCGGCGGTGGATGAGCTGCTCAAGCGCGGGCTCGTCCAGCAAGGCGACTGGGTCATCCTGACCAAGGGCGACAGCTACCACACCATCGGTGGCACCAACGGCATGAAGATCCTGCATGTCGGTGATGCGCTGGTCTGACGGGCGGTGGCATCCTGCAGAGGCCCGCGTTCAACGCGGGCCTTTTTGGTTTCTGGAGGGGAAACGGCGCAAGGCGAAGCGCCATCAGGCGTGAGGCAGGAACAGCTCGGAGAACAGCTGGCTGCGCGGCAGCCCGGCAAGGTAGAGGCGCCGGGCGATAGCCTCCACGGTATCGGGCCCGCCGCAGGCCAGCGCGATGGTCTGCCGTGAGCCGGGACGCAGCGCCGCCAGGGCATCCGGCAATGCTGCCGTGTCGATCAGGTCGAGCTGCAGGTGCGGATGATGCTCGGCCAGTTCGAGCAGCGAATCGGCCAGGTAGTGCCCGCCAGGCGAACGCGCCACGTGCAGTACCCGGATCGGCCCCTGATGGGATTGGCGCAACGCCTCGCGCAGGATGGCGTACAGCGGCGCGAGGCCGGTTCCAGCACCCAGCAACCACAGCGGTCGGGCCTGCCAGTCCGGATCGTAGTGCAGCGCACCACCACTCGAGGTGCCCAGGCGCAAAGGCTCCCCGACCCTGAATTGCCGGGCCGCATCGCTGAACGCTCCAGGCTGACGACAATCCACGTGAAATTCGAGAAAGCTGTCTTCCTGCGGCAGGCTGGCCAGCGAGTACGGTCGGGCGATTGCGTCGGCCGTCCACAGCAGCAGATGCTGCCCTGCGCGGTAGCGCACGGCCTGTTGCGGTAGCAGACGCAAGCGCAACACATGCTCGCTCAGCCAGTCGCACGCCTGTATCTGCGCAGGGATCCCATCGTTTCTGGGGTCGAATACCTGGATCTGCAGATCATCGATCACCCGGCATTGGCACGCCAGCCGCCAGCCCTGCTGTCGACGGGCCTGGTCGAGGGCCTCGGGCTTCTCGTCCAGTGGCTCGCCCGCCAGGCAGCGCACCATGCACGCCTGGCAACTGCCAGCGCGACAGCTGTACGGCACCGCGATACCGGCGCCCAGCAGGGCGTCGAGCAGGTTGCCTGCAGCATCGACGCTGACACGCCGCTCACCGACCCGCAATTCAGGCATCTGCCGCTTCCCAGGTCGAGGCGCAGCGATTACGCCCGGTGCGCTTGGCCTGGTACAGCGCCTGATCGGCACGGTGCAGGGCTTCATCGAGGTCGTCGTGCATGGACACCAGTGTCATGCCTACGGACAAACTGAGGTTTTGCACCTTGGCACCGATCGGCTCGGCCTCGCTGAACGCCACACGCAACCGTTCGCAGCAGGACAGGAAGGCATCCGCATCGGTGTCGGGCACCAGCAGCACGAACTCCTCGCCGCCGTAACGGGCGATGATGTCGCCGTCGCGCAGGCAGGCCGTGGCAATCTCCGCAAATGCCTGCAACACGCGGTCGCCCGCCGCATGGCCATGGCGGTCGTTGATGTTCTTGAAGTGATCGAGATCGATCAGCGCCAGACCGTGCCAGCGCTTGGGTTTCAGCCCCTCCAGTTCGCTGGCCGCCAGGCGCAGGAAGTGGCGGCGGTTGCACAACCCGGTGAGTTCATCGGTGGCCACCAGGTCTTCCAGCTGGCGCATCATTCCACGCAGGGTCTCCTGATGCGCCTGCAGCGCGAAGCGACGTTGCCGCATACGCTGGCGCATGCTCTGCATGTAGGAGGCGAACAGGCTCAGCCAGAACAGCACCATCCCCAGTGCGCAGACCTGCAGCGTGGCCAGGCCGGGATCGCGCATGCGCATCTGGTAAGCCTCGTACAGGTTGATGACGAGGAAACCGAGGAATGCCAGGCCAGCACAGCGAAAGAATACCCGCGGCGGCAGTTGGAACAGACCGAACAGCAGCGCCATGGGGTAGATCAGCAGCAGGCTGCCACGCCCCTCGCCAAGCATGGCCACCATCGCCGTGATCAACCCCAGGGCGACCAGCACCTGGGCCTCGGTGAGGCTGGGGTCTCGCAAGGCCAGGTTGCGACCCGAGATGAACAGGGCGAAGAACAGAAGCTGACTGGCGGCGGCAACGCCAAGCAGCCCGGCGACCCTGCTGCCGGAGGCGCTGAAAAGGTCATGGCAATAGGCAATCCCTGCCAGCGCAGCGATCATCAGATAGGTAGCCACAGCCATGCCGAAGCGCTTGATCAGCAGATTCTGTAACGTACGGTGGGTCAATCGGCGGTTGCTTGGGATCATGGGCTCCGTCCCATACTGGCAACTAGCCGCCACTCTACTCGCGCGCCGTTAAAAAGCCTAGCAATGCGTCGCGTTGTCGCCGTCGGGCCCTGCACGGGTGTCCCAGGCAGCGGCCCCACGGTATACTGCTGCGCCTTTTAGAATGCGCCGGCCATGTTCCGGCGCCCCAGTTCCTGCCCTACAAGGGAGCGCCCCGCATGACCGTGATCAAGCAAGACGATCTGATCCAGAGCGTCGCCGACGCCCTGCAGTTCATTTCCTATTACCATCCCGTCGATTTCATTCAGGCCATGCATGAGGCCTACCTGAAAGAAGAATCGCCCGCCGCCCGCGACTCCATCGCACAGATCCTGATCAACTCGCGCATGTGCGCCACCGGGCACCGGCCGATCTGCCAGGACACCGGCATCGTCACCGTGTTCGTCAAGGTCGGCATGGACGTACGCTGGGACGGCGCCAGCATGGGCGTCGACGACATGATCAACGAAGGCGTGCGCCGTGCCTACAACCTGCCGGAAAACGTCCTGCGCGCCTCGATCCTGGCCGACCCGGCAGGTGCCCGCAAGAACACCAAGGACAACACGCCGGCAGTGATCCACTACGCCATCGTGCCCGGCGACAAGGTCGAGGTCGATGTCGCCGCCAAGGGCGGCGGCTCGGAGAACAAGTCGAAGATGGCCATGCTCAACCCGTCCGACTCGATCGTCGACTGGGTACTCAAGACTGTCCCGACCATGGGTGCTGGCTGGTGCCCGCCGGGCATGCTCGGCATCGGCATCGGCGGTACTGCCGAGAAGGCTGCGGTGATGGCCAAGCAAGTGCTCATGGAGCACATCGACATCCACGAGCTGCAAGCCCGTGGCCCGCAGAACAAGATCGAAGAACTGCGTCTTGAGCTGTTCGAGAAGGTCAACCAGCTGGGCATCGGCGCCCAGGGCCTGGGCGGCCTGACCACCGTGCTCGACGTCAAGATCATGGATTACCCGACCCACGCGGCTTCGCTGCCGGTATGCATGATCCCCAACTGCGCCGCGACCCGTCACGCCCACTTCGTGCTCGATGGCAGCGGCCCGGCCGAGCTGGAAGCACCGGACCTCTCCGCCTACCCGGAAATCGTCTGGGAAGCCGGTCCGTCGGCGCGGCGCGTCGACCTCGACACCCTGACCCCGGAAGACGTGCAGAGCTGGAAGCCGGGCGAGACCATCCTGCTCAACGGCAAGATGCTCACCGGTCGCGACGCCGCGCACAAGCGCATGGTCGAGATGCTCAACAAGGGTGAAGAACTGCCGGTCGACCTGAAAGGCCGCTTCATCTACTACGTGGGCCCGGTCGACCCGATCGGCGACGAAGTGGTGGGCCCTGCCGGCCCGACCACCGCCACGCGGATGGACAAGTTCACCCGTCAGATCCTCGAACAGACCGGCCTGCTGGGCATGATCGGCAAATCCGAGCGCGGCCCGACCGCGATCGAAGCGATCAAGGACAACAAAGCCGTGTACCTGATGGCCGTCGGCGGCGCCGCCTACCTGGTGGCTCAGGCGATCAAGAAGTCCAAGGTGCTGGCGTTCGCCGAACTGGGCATGGAAGCGATCTACGAGTTCGACGTGAAAGACATGCCCGTTACCGTCGCCGTCGACAGCAATGGCGAGTCGGTACACATCACGGGACCTGCGATCTGGAGCAAGAAGATCGCCGACAGCCTGGCGGTGGAAGTGCAGTAAGCCACATCCTGCGCTGACCAGAAGCCCGACCCCATGTCGGGCTTCTGCGTTTCTGCGCGGCTCTGATTGCCCGCGCCCATCGCCGGCCCCGTCGGATCGGATGGCGCAGGCGTGGCTCCGGCCGAGATCACCCACCTGGTCGGCTCCCGCCATCTGCGCCAGCAGCGTGGCGGCAAGTGGAACAATAGCGGGCAGCCTGTGGCCTAACGGGCCAATGCAAAACGTTGGCGAGTTAGCCAGGCGGTCCCGCGATAACAGTGCCCACAGCGCGTGTAGTCGCCTTCGAGCTCAGGTGCTGTAAATCAGCAGTGTGACAGGGGCGTCCCGGCTTCACTCACAGTCGCGCCGGAGCCAGGCCCAATGGCCTGCAAACCCCAGGTGTATCCGAGGAGTTGTCCATGACCTTTTCCATCGTTGCCCGCTGCCCGCGCACCGGCCAGTTCGGGGTTGCCGCCGCCACCGCCATGCCAGCCGTGGGCAAGCTGCTCAGCCACGCCGCCGCAGGTGCTGGCGCAGTGGCGACCCAGGCGCAGGTCAACCCGTACCTGGGTCTCGACGGGCTGTCCTTGCTACGCCAGGGCCATTCAGCCCCCGCAGCCCTCAAGCGGCTGATGGATACCGACCCGTGCATGGAGCTTCGCCAGTTGGCGTTGATCGACCGGCACGGCGACAGCGTGTGCTGGACGGGCGACCAGTGCATTCCCTGGGCGGGCTCGCTGTCCGGCGAACAGTTTTCCGTGCAGGGCAATCGCCTGGTCGGACCGCAGGTGCTGGATGCCGTGGCCGATGCCTTTCGCCACGGTGAGGATCTTCCACTGGTCGAACGGCTGATCGGTGCTCTCGCCGCAGGGGATGAACGCGGTGGCGATCGCCATGGCGAATCCTCGGCGGTGATCTATATCGTCGACCACGAGGAATACCCGTTATGGGACATCCGCGTCGACCATCACCTCGACCCGGTCGCCGAGTTGTGGCGCCTGCACGGCGTATTCGTCCGCGAGGTGCTGCCGGAAATACTCGCCATGCCGACCCGTGAGAACCCCGCTGGCAAGGCAGCGGAGGACGCGGTCTGACAATGTTCGTTCTCTGCCACGCTACAAGCGATGACGGTTGAACGTCCATAAAGAACAAAGAAGTTTCACTCAACTCACCAATTGAAAAGAGAGTGGCGAGATGGCCTAAATCAACATATTCATATAAAAAAACAAACTGAGCAACGCAGCTAAAGCTGTTTATAGTTAAATAACGTCAACACCTTCTCCCTCAGAGAATCAGCCCAGGATAGAAACCTTGTGCCGCCCCCTGTTTTTTTTCTAAAATATCTAGCACTGGTGACCTTGAGCGCGACGACCCTATGCCTACATGCTGAGCAGTGTGGCAGACAGGCGGGTGGGGCATTATGTCCATCCGGCCAGTGCTGTAGCGAATATGGCTGGTGCGGCATTGGAAACAGCTATTGCTGTGTTTACAATACTTTCCCCGGAGTTCCAGGGGGAGTAACAGGCTGTCAGGTGGGCTATGGTGTTTGCTACGCATGCAGTACACCAGTGTCACATACAGACTTACTAGCCCCCCGGCCCACAGCATCCAACACATTAATCACCAACACCACGCATTCAACGACCGCCCCAGACGCTTCAAAAGATTAATAGTGACGGCTGGAATTAGCGTGACGGTATCCACGAAACACGTTCCGCTATCGCGACACCCGGACTCTTCTATCTTGCAGGGGATGAGTGTCTATTGCAAACACTGGAAGTAGCACACACGAGTTAAAGACACCTACCGTAAAAGCTGCTGCAAACGCCGCTCATGATTATTCAAGAAATCCCGGGTCAGACGAAAACAATCAGTGTCTTCATAATCCACGACGGACACGCCCTCTTCGTCAAACTGATAGATTCTCGAGCGGGGGTAAGAGAGCAATAACGGGGAGTGTGTGGCTATGATGAACTGAGAGCCCTCGTTTACCCATTGATCGATCGCACGAATCGCCGTCATTTGTCGGGAAGGAGAAAGCGCGGCCTCCGGCTCATCCAAAATGTAAATGCCATTCCCCTTGAATTGGTTGACGATCAGGGACATAAATGCCTCTCCGTGAGAATGGCTGTGGATGCTTTTATTGCCAAAGCCCTTCAAGGCCGGCCCCTCATCGTAGTAGGTGGCCACATTGAAGAAACTCTCAGCCCTGAGAAAGTAGCCATCTTTCGGCCGATGTACGCCCCTGACCACCCTCAAATACTGATGCAGGCTGGAGACACTGTCGACGGTGGAAAAGTTAACCGAGAAATTCCCCCCCTCGGGATTGAAGCCCAGCGCAACGGCAATTCCTTCGAGCAGGGTGGATTTACCTGCGCCGTTCTCACCCACGAAAAACGTCACATCGGGATGAAAATGCATCCGCCCAAGCCTATTGATCGCGGGAATGTCGAACGGGTGCACATCCGCACTCGCGGATTTGTCGTCCTTCAGGTAGATCTCTCGGATGTAGGGCTTGTCGATCGCCATCACCAGCTCCTTTAAAACGATTCCGGCGAGTGTAGCAGCCCAGTGATTGAAGCATTCCCCCCACTCGAAGCGTCCTCGCAACGCGATGACCAGATTACCGGGGCAGCAGGTGGACATCCTAATCCGCGCCGGCTGCCCCCAAAACGCCGCCGGTAGTCGCCAGGCGCCAGACCGACCAGGCGGGTGAACACCTTGCGAAAGGCGCCGCTGTCCTGGTAGCCGACCTGCCCGGCCACCTGCTCGACGCTGTACCGGGTCAGCTCGAGCAATTCGCGGGCCTTGGTAACGCGCAGTTGCTGGCAGTATTCGGTGGGTTTCATGCCGGTGGCCGACCGAAAGCGTCGCAAGAAGGTACGCTCGCCCAGCCCTGCCCGTGCGGCCATGCCTGGCAGAGTTGCATCGAGCATGGCAGCACCCTGTAACCAGTGCTGGACACTCAGCACGGCCGAATCACCGTGGTCGAGGCTGGGCACGAAACTGCTGAAATGTCGCTGCGACGCGCGGTTCAGATCAACCACAAGAAAACGTGCCGTCTCGGCGGCGATGGTGGGCCCCAGCAGACGTGCCACCAGCGCAAGGCCGAGATCAGTCCAGGCCATCAGGCCGCCAGCGGTAATCAGGTCGGCGTCCTCGACGATCATGCGCTCCGGCAGCACCTTCACGGCGGGAAAACGAGCCGCCAGTTCATCGGCCAACGCCCAATGGGTGGTCACTGAACGACCGTCCAGCAAACCTGCCTCGGCCAGCGGAAAAGCGCCGGCGCAGACCGATGCCAGGGTGACACCAGCACGGTGCTGGTGACGTAACCAGAGACGATAGGCACTTGCCAGCCCGGCTCGCGATGTGGAGTCCAGGCATGGCGGCAAAATCACTACCCGAAGGCGATCCTCATCCTGGCCATGACTGTCGAATACCCGCCGAACCTCATCCTGCTCATCCACCTGCCAGTGGCTGACACGCAGTTGCGCCAGCCCTTGGCGCTGCTGTCCACCCGCCAGGCGATTGGCTACAGCGAACAGATCACCCAACCCATACACCGCTGCCAGTTGTACGCCGGGGTAAAGCAGCAGCCCGATTTCCAGGCATCGCCCGCTCATTGTCAGTTTTCCCTCGCAGATTGTCGGCCATGCCCATCCCGCCGCCGGCTTGGCACGGCTAAGTTATAGAGCAGATAGCCCACATACTCCCACGGAGAGCATCATGAGCAAGCGCGCACTGATCCTGATCGACATCCAGAACGACTACTTCGCCGACGGCAAATGGCCGCTGCACGGCATCGACGCCGCCGCGCGCAACGCCGCACGCGTGCTGGCAGCCGCTCGCACTGCAGGCGATACGGTGGTGCACGTGCGTCATGAGTTCCAGGGCGATGGCGCGCCCTTCTTCGCCGCAGGTTCCAGCGGTGCGCAGATCCATGCCAGCGTACAGCCATTGACGGGCGAGAGCGTGGTGCTCAAGCACAAGGTCAACGCGTTTCGCGATACCGATCTGAAGGCCCTGCTCGACAAGGCCGGGGTCGAACAGGTCACCCTGGCCGGCGCCATGAGCCATATGTGCATCGACGCCGCCGCCCGTGCCAGCGCGGATTTCGGCTACACCACCACGGTGGTTCATGACGCCTGCGCGACACGCGACCAGGAATTCGAGGGCAATCAGGTTCCAGCCACGCAGGTCCAGGCAGCCTATATGGCCGCGTTGGCATTCGCCTATGCGACGGTGGTTCCGACCGAACAGTACCTGGCAGGCTGAACAGCTCCTCGGCCAAAGCCAGCGATGTAACCCAGCACCAGGTAGCGCCTGCCTGTGTGGGAGTGCGCCATGCGAGCGACTTCACGGGCATGGCCCGTTCCCACATGAGAGCAGGCCGCAGGTTTAACAGGCGGCGACCTCAAGACTCAGGCCAGCTCTTTGCGCAACTGACGGGCGGCGGCGACCATATTGACCAGCGCTGCTTCGGTCTCCGGCCAGCCGCGGGTCTTCAGGCCGCAATCCGGGTTGACCCACAGACGCTCGGCAGGAATGCGCCTTGCGGCCTTGCGCATCAGCTTGACCATCTCTCCGGTGTCCGGCACCCGTGGCGAATGGATATCGTAGACACCCGGGCCGATTTCGTTGGGGTATTCGAAGGCTTCGAAGGCCTCCAGCAGCTCCATGTCCGAGCGCGAAGTCTCGATGGTGATCACGTCCGCATCCATGGCAGCGATGGACTCGATCACGTCGTTGAACTCGCTGTAGCACATGTGTGTGTGGATCTGCGTTTCGTCACGCACACCGCTGGCACACAGCCGGAACGACTCCGTGGCCCAGTCCAGGTACTGTTGCCAGTCGGCCTTGCGCAGTGGCAGTCCCTCGCGGAAGGCGGCTTCGTCGATCTGCACGATGCGGATGCCGGCGCGCTCGAGGTCGACGACTTCGTCGCGAATCGCCAGGGCCAGTTGCCGGGCCTGCACCTCGCGGCTGACGTCTTCGCGGGGGAACGACCACATCAGCATGGTCACCGGGCCCGTGAGCATGCCCTTCATCACCTTGCCGGTGAGGCTCTGCGCATAACGGATCCACTCCACGGTCATGGCTTGGGGTCGGCTCAGGTCGCCAAAGATCACCGCCGGTTTCACGCAGCGCGAACCGTAGCTCTGCACCCAGCCGAAACGGGTGAACAGGTAACCGTCCAGCTGCTCGGCGAAGTACTCGACCATGTCGTTGCGCTCGGCCTCGCCGTGCACCAGCACATCCAGCCCCAGGCGCTCCTGAATCTCTACCGCATGACGAATCTCGCTGTGCATGGCGTCAGTGTAATCACCCAGCGACAGCTTGCCCTGCTTGAACGCCTGGCGTGCCAGGCGGATCGCCGAAGTCTGCGGGAACGAGCCGATGGTGGTGGTCGGGAACGGCGGCAGGTCGAGACCGGCACGCTGCCTGGCGATGCGTTGGGCGAACGGCGACTCGCGCTGGCTATCACTGGCGGTCACCGCGGCCAGCCGGGCCTGCACATCAGGCTTGTGGATACGCGGTGAAGCCGCCCGGCTGGCCTGCACGGCGCGGCTCTCGGCAAGCGCGGCGCGCACTTCGGGGGCATCCGGCTGATTGACGGCACGGGCCAGCAGCGCTACCTCGGCGCACTTTTGCGTGGCGAAGGCCAGCCAGCCCTTCAGCTCGGCATCCAGTTGATCCTCACGCTGCAGGTCGACCGGGCTGTGCAGCAACGAGCAGGATGGTGCGATCCAAAGGCGTTCGCCGAGCCGGCTGTGCGCATGGCCGATCACCGCCAGGGCGCTTTCCAGATCGCAGCGCCACACGTTGCGGCCATTGACCAGGCCGAGGGACAGCACCTTGTAGGCCGGCAGGCGGTCGAGGATGGTCGGGTACTGCTGTGGCGCGCGCACTAGATCGATGTGCAGGCCGTCCACCGGCAGGTTGGCTGCCAGGCCGAGGTTCTCTTCGAGGCCGCCGAAGTAGGTAGCGACCAGCTTCTTCAGCGGTTCTCGCTGCAGAATGTTATAGGCGCGTTCGAAGGCGTTCTTCCAGTCCTGAGGCAGGTCGAGCACCAGAATCGGCTCGTCGATCTGCACCCATTCCACGCCCTGCTCGGCCAGGCGCCGGAAGATCTGCCCGTAGAGCGGCAGCAGACGCTCGAGCAATTCCAGCTTGTCGAAACCCTGAGCCTCGCCCTTGAGCTTGCCCAGCCACAGGTAGGTCAGCGGGCCGATCACCGCCGGTTTGACGTCATGGCCCAGAGCACGGGCCTCATCCACTTCCTCGAACAGCTGTTCCCAACTGAGGGCGAACTGCTGGTCAGCGGTGAACTCGGGCACCAGGTAGTGGTAGTTGGTATCGAACCATTTGGTCATCTCCTGTGCATGGGCGCTGCCACAACAGGCATCGCCGCTGACGCCACGGGCCATGGCGAACAGGGTATCCAGGGTCGGCTTGCCACTGGCTGGGCGGAAGCGCTCGGGTATCACCCCGAAGGTCAGGGAATGGGCCAGCACCTGGTCGTACCAGGCGAAATCGCCGACGGGCAGCAACTCGATGCCGGCATCCTTCTGCACCTGCCAATGTCGGGCACGCAGTTCGCGGCCCACGACACGCAGGCCGGCTTCGTCCAGCTCGCCTTTCCAGAACGCCTCCTGGGCTTTCTTCAATTCACGGTCGCGTCCGATTCGGGGGAATCCGAGGCTGTGGGCCAGAGCCATGGCGCTATCTCCAATGCATAAATGATGGGATGCATTGTCGGGGCCCCAACCAAGTGAAACAAACTCAATTAATTAACGTTAAAAACAAGTTTCCCTCACGTTAATGAAATGCTGCTCATGCTGACCTATCCGCCCGCCCCCTTGAGGGCTCCCCCGTAGTCGGGCAAGCTGCTCCCTGCCCCCTGGACGAACCCGGCATGCCAGATATCCCCGACGACCCCGCCCAGACCGAACGCACCCGAGAAACCGTTCTGCGCTATCACTTCAGTTGGAAGTACCGCGATTTGGATGCGGTGATGGCGCTCTATCATCCCGACGTCGAGTACAACGACTTCTTCCTCAACCGGTGCATGAAACTGGGTGAACTGCGCGATTATGTACTCAGCACCATGCCGCGCCACCCCGGCGAGGCGCTGGAGCACACCGACCGCATCCGCATCGACGGCCACACGGCGTTCATTCAGTACCGTACCACCCTGCATGGCGGCGAGGGCCTGGTGTCGTTCCGAACCGCCGAAGCGGTCACCGTGCGCGACGGGCTGATCTGGCGGGTCAACGAATTCGCCTCCCTGGTGCACGAAGGAGCGGACGCACGCCCACCGATACAGACCAGCGCGGCGATCAGCAAACTGGGCCTGTCGACCCGGCAATTGGGCTTCATGGCGCAGGATCTGCAGGATTACTTCCTGCACGGGCAACCCTTTCTCGACCCGGCCCTGAGCCTGCAACAGGTGGCCAGCGCCACCGGCTACAGCCGCAACCAGATTTCCTACCTGCTAAACCAGGTGCTCGGCCAGAGCTTCTACCGCTACGTCAACCAGGCGCGCCTGCAGCACCTGCTGCAACGCCTGCAGGCAGGCAACGACCTGCGGCGCATGGACGAACTGGCCTTCGAGGCCGGCTTCAATTCCCTGACCGCCTTCTACAGTACCTTTCGCCGCCATACCGGGATGACGCCCAAGGCCTACCTGAAAGACATGTACCAAGCCGCTGAAAAACTGCCTGCGCTGCGTTGAAGCCAGCAAAAATGCTCATGTACCAACCTAAACGCAGTTTTTCGCTGATATTTGCCTTGCGTTGGCTGCCTCACCAAGTTTTTTTCAGCGGGCCGTTACGCGCGGGCACGCACGCAAGACAACCGCTGATTAGGCTTCTAGTCTTGCTGCATACATCTTGTTTGGAAGCGGTGCATGAACGACTGGCGCAACATCAGCCTGTGGATGGATCAACTGGACGAACCGCTGGCGCCGCGCCCATCGCTGCAAGGCGATATCCAGGCAGATGTCGCCATCATCGGCGCGGGCTACACCGGGCTGTGGACGGCCTACTACCTCAAGCGCCAGGCCCCCGAACTGCGCATCGTCATCCTCGAGGCGAAGATCGCCGGCTTTGGTGCATCCGGGCGCAATGGCGGCTGGCTGATGGGCAATCTGCTCGGCGAGGATCGCCTGCTGTCGGGCCTGTCCCCGCAGGCCCGCCGTGAATCCTACGACCTGCTGCATGGCATTCCCGATGAAGTCGGCCAGGTGCTGCAACGCGAAGGGATCGACTGTGATTACCGCAAGGGCGGCGTGCTGTATTGCGCGGCCCGCTACCCGGAGCAGGAACTGCGTCTGCGCGACTACCTGCGCGGCTATCGCGAACAAGGCCTGGGCGACGACGACTACCGCTGGCTGCCCGCCGAAGAACTCGCCCAGCAACTGCGTATCCCCGGTGCCTATGGCGCGCTCTACACGCCACACTGCGCGACCATTCAGCCGGCCAGGCTGGTGCGCGGCCTGGCCCGCTGCGTGGAAGCGCTGGGCGTGAGCATCTACGAAGGTACGCCGGCCCTGAGCTGGCAGGCCGGCAGCGTGCGCTGCGAAGCGGGCGAAGTGCGCGCAGACTGGGTCGTGCCTGCCGTGGAAGGCTACGCCGCCAACCTGCCGCCGCTCGGCCGCCATCAGATTCCGGTGCAGAGCCTGATCGTCGCCAGCGAACCACTGCCCGCCTCGACCTGGGCGGAGATCGGCCTGGAACGCGGCCAGGCCTTCTGCGAGACCAGCCGCCAGGTCACCTATGGCCAGCGCAGCCTAGACGATCGCCTGATCTTCGGCGCGCGCGGCGGCTATCGCTTCGGCAGCCGCCTGCGCAGCGACTTCAACCTCAAGGACGAAGAGCGCGGCCTGCGCCGCTATCTGTTCAGCGAACTGTTTCCGCAACTGCGCAATGTGCGCATCACCCACGCCTGGGGCGGCAACCTGGGCATGGCACGGCGCTTCCATCCGCACATGCTCTGCGACCGCGGCAACGGCATCGCCCTTTCCGGGGGTTACGGCGGCGAAGGCGTGGGCGCCAGCAACCTTGGCGGGCGCACCCTGGCCGACCTGATCCTCGGCAACGACAGCCTGCTCACCCGCCAGCCCTGGGTGCGCCACGACACCCGCGTGCAGGACTTGCCGCGCTGGGAGCCGGAGCCCTGCCGCTGGCTCGGCTACAACGCCATCATCCGCAGCTTCGTGCGCGAGGACAAACTGCTGGCCGACCCATCCAGCCGCCCGTGGCAGCGCTACATGGCGCAGCGCGTGGCCAGCCTGATGGAAGGTTTCATGAAGTGATCACCCTCATCCGCCACTCAGGTTGCATGCCATGACCATCACGCACTTTCGTAATACCGACAGCGTCGCACTCGACCAACACAACCCGGTCGCGGTACCGCTCAGCGAGCCCGCCGCTATCACTTCGGTGACCTGCGTGGAGCGCGACGACGGCGTGGAAACCGGCATCTGGGAATGCACGCCCGGGCGCTGGCGCCGACAAATCGTGCAACAAGAGTTCTGCCACTTCATCGCCGGGCGTTGTACGTTCATTCCGGACGTAGGCCAACCGATCGAGATCAAGGCTGGCGACGCCATCCTGTTTCCGGCCAACACCACTGGCGTATGGGACATACAAGAAACGCTGCGCAAGACCTATGTACTGATTTTCTGACTGCTGCCTCGAAAACGTCGACAACAATCGCTGAGGTCTACCATGCTGAAATCGCTTATCCCGCTGATGCTCGTCGCCTCGCTCAGCCAGGCGGCGCAGGACGTACGCATCTACAACTGGACGGACTACATCGCCCCCGACACCCTGAAAGACTTCCAGCAGGCCAGCGGCGTGGTGCCCCACTACGACGTCTACGACAGCAATGAAACCCTCGACGCCAAGCTGATGGCCGGCCGTTCCGGCTATGACGTGGTGTTCCCCTCCAACCACTTCATGGCCCGGCAGATCCAGGGCGGCGCGCTCAAGCAGCTGGACAAGAGCCAGTTGCCCAACTGGCAGAACCTCAACCCGACGCTGCTCAAGGCGCTGGAAGGCAACGACCCGGGCAACCAGCACGGCTTCCCCTACCTGTGGGGCAGCACCGGCATCGGCTACAACGTCGAGAAGGTCAAGGCCGTGCTCGGCAACGACGTGCCGCTGGATTCCTGGGACCTGATCTTCAAGCCCGAACTGATGGCCAAGTTGAGCAAGTGCGGCGTGGCGATTCTCGACAATGGCCCGGAAATGCTGCCCATCGCCCTGCACTACCTGGGCCTGCCGCACCACAGCCAGAAGGCCGAGGACTACAAGAAGGCCGAAGCGCTGCTGATGGAAATGCGCAAGAACGTCGCCTACTTCCACTCCTCCAAATACGTTGGCGAGCTGGCCAATGGCGACGTCTGCATGGCGGTGGGGTTCTCCGGCGACATCATGCAGGCCAGCGCCCGCGCCAAGGAGGCCGGCAATGGCGTCGACATCGCCTACGTGATTCCCAAGGAAGGCGCGCCGATGTGGTTCGACATGGTCGCCATTCCCAAGGATGCCCCCAACGAAAAGGCCGCCTACGCCTTCATGAACTACCTGCTCGAGCCCAAGGTGATCGCCGGCATCAGTGATTACGTGCACTACGCCAACGGCAACAGCAAGGCGGACGCGCTGGTCGACCCGGCACTCAAGGCCGACACCACCGTCTACCCGCCCGATGACGTCATGGAAAAGCTCTATGCGCTGGAAGCCATGCCACTGAACATCGACCGCATCCGCACGCGGATCTGGACCAGGGTCAAGAGCGGCACCTGACGCAGCAGCTCGGGCTGGCGTTCGCCATGAACGCCAGCCCGCTCCATCAGATCCACAGGTCATTGACCGCCGTACGCTCACCGCCCTGCTCTCCGGTATTCAGCACACCCCGCGGTTCGATGAGCATCAGCTTCACCTCCTTTTCGGCGTAAGGCTTGTGCTCCACCCCTTTGGGCACCACGTACAGCTCGCCGCTGCCAAGCGTTACCTGGCCATCACGGAAATCGAGTCGCAATTGCCCATCGAGGACGAAAAAGGCTTCGTCCGTCTCGGCATGGGAATGCCAGATGAAATCGCCCTGCAGGCGCACGACCTTGAACTGGTAGTCGTTCATTTCCGCGACTACCCTGGGTGACCACTGTTCGTGGATCAGGGCCAACTTCTGCTCGAGGTTGACGGGGCGTTTCGATGACGGATTCTGGTTGGACATGGGCGGCTCCTCGGTTGGTTTTCACCACTCTAGCGAGGCGCCGGAGGGCTATCTTGTACGATCCTGCAACCTGAGCATGCCCAGCCAGCGGGCCGGCGAAAGGCCGAAGCTACTGACGAAATGACGCGTCATGTGGCTCTGGTCGAAAAAGCCGGCGATCAGCGCCGCGTCGGCCAGGCCGATCCCCGCGAGCGCCAGCTCACGGCAGCGATCCAGCCGGCGCATCGTCACGTAACGGTAGGGGCTGGTGCCGAACAGCGCGCGAAAGTCCCGGGAAAGGCTCCAGCGCTCGCGCCCGCTGACATGTTCCAGTTCGTCCAGGGTAATGCTCGCGCCGTTGCGGCTGTGGATGTATTCCCTCGCCCGCTGCGCAGCGCGATAGTCGAACACTCGACGCCCCCGACGCTTACCGGCGAGCGCATCCAGTGCGCGAGCGAGGTCATGGATGGCATCGTCTTCCTCCAGCGATTCGAGAGGATGATCCATCGCCTGCAGGAACGACTCGCTGGCCCAGCGCAGACGCGCGTCATCGCTGAGCCCGCCCGCGATGAAGGGCAGCGGCTTGCCGCCAAGCACCTGCTGGATCAGCAGCGGATCGATATAGAGCATGCGATAGCGAAAACCGTCCTCGGTACCCGCCATGCCGTCGTGCAGCTCGTCCGGATGCAACACCAGGGTGCCGCCTGGGAGGCTGTGACGCATGGCGCGCCGGTAACGAAAACTCTGCACGCCGGACAGCGTACGACCAATGGCGTAGGAGTCGTGACGATGCGGGTCGTAGCCATGGCCGCTGAAATAGGCCTCGATGCGCTCCACCCGACCCGGCACGGGGCTGCGCAGCACCCAGTCTCGGCCGTTCGTATCTGTGCCCATGGCTCGACTCCCCTGCCGCTGCGCTATGTGACGCCGCCACAGTAAATCGTTTGGGGCTGCAAGTCTCTTGGTACCTGCAAATCGGCACGGTAACCAATGCCGAGGATTATCTGCCCGGCAGCCACAGCCAATGATGCCCGGGGCGGCTTGCCCGCCCCGGGGTTTACGGCTTACTGATTGCGCGTCACGCGCCAGATGGTGTTGGCGAGGTCGTCGGCGATGATCAGGGCGCCTTTCGGGTCCACGGTGACGCCCACCGGGCGGCCGCGGGTTTTCCCGTCGTCGGTGCGGAAGCCCGTGGCGAAGTCGACCGGCTCACCGGCCGGTCGCCCGCCGTTGAACGGCACGAAGATCACCTTGTAGCCCACCGGATTGTCGCGGTTCCAGCTGCCGTGTTCACCGACGAAAACGCCGTTGGCGAACGGCTCGCCCATCTCCGGGATGGAGAAGTCGACACCCAGTGCGGCGACGTGGGAACCCAGGCTGTAGTCCGGCTTGATCGCCGCGGCGACTTTCTCCGGGTTGTCCGGCTTCACCCGCGTGTCGGCGTTCTGGCCCCAGTAGCTGTAGGGCCAGCCGTAGAACTCGCCCTCGCGCACCGAGGTCAGGTAATCCGGCACCAGGTCGGGGCCCAGCTCATCGCGCTCGTTGACCACGGCCCAGAGCTGGCCGGTTCCAGGTTGAATGGTCAGCGCCGTGGGGTTGCGCAAGCCGGTCGCGTAAGGTTTGTGGGCGCCGGTCTCGGCATCGACCTGCCAGACCAGCGCGCGGTCGGCTTCGACCTCCATGCCCCGCTCGCCGATATTGCTGTTGGAGCCGATGCCCACGTACAGGTAGCGCCCGTCCGGGCTGATGGTCAGTGCCTTGGTCCAGTGGTGGTTGATCTGCGACGGCAGGTCGGTGACCTTGGTCGGCGGGCCACCGGCTTGGGTCTGGCCATCCTGATAATCGAAGCTGACCAGCGCATCCTGGTTGGCCACGTACAGCTTGCCATTGCCGAAAGCCAGGCCATAGGGCGCATTGAGGTTCTCGGCGAACACCGTCTGCACCTCGTAGGTGCCGTCGCCGTCGGCATCGCGCAGCAGCGTCAGGCGGTTGCCGCCTTTGACCTTGGTGTTGCCCTGGGCCTTGATATAGCCGGCGATCACGTCTTTGGGCTTGAGCTTGGCGGCGTTGCCGCCACGACCTTCGGCGACGAGGATATCGCCGTTGGGCAGAACCAGGGTCTGACGCGGAATCCGCAGATCGGTGGCAATCGCCGTGACGCTGAAACCGTCCGGCACCACGGGTTTGCGATCGCCCCACTGTTCCGGCTCGGCGATCTTCATGCTCGGCAACAAACCCCGCTGTGGCTCCGGCAACTTGGGGTCGGGGCCACGTGCCTGGGGGGTATCCGCTTCGCCACCGCAGGCGCTCAGCAACAGCGCCATGCTCAGGACAGTCAGTGCGCTTGCCGTTCTCATTCTGCACCTCCCGAACGCAGGCCGCTGAGGCCGATCCACGCGGTAATGCTGATCAGCACGGTGACGACGAGCGACAGTACCAGCCCAGCGGGCATCACGGCCCATGCGTCCTTCGCGTGCTCGAAGGCGTTGACCAGCCCGAGCCCCCAGGTGATCAGCAGCAGCAGGAAATACGTGAGTGGGCGCCCGGCCTTGCGCTCGGCACGCAGCAGGTTGGCCAGTGCGAACAGCAGGGCCAGGCCGCCAAACACCAAGCCACCGGCAATGAGCCAGGCGGCGAAGTTGCTCCACTGGATCTGGAAGGTCTTGTAGTAGGCGAAATCGCTCAGCAGGGCACCGAGAAACAGCGGCACGCTGCCGGCGAGCAGGATCGCGTGCAACGGGCTTGGCGTGCTTCGGTAGACGGGGTAAGCGGTGACGTTCACGGACAGCTCCTTATCGTTCAGCGACACGGAATGAGGCTCTGCGCGGGAGGCGTCGGGCCCATCGGGCCGGCGCTGACCCCGCATAGCAGAGGATCGCGCTGTCAGAACGTTAGTTCATCTCCATTGCCCGACCGAAATATTTTGAAAAATCGGTGGCGATCCCCCGCAGAGGATCTTCCACACGTGAGTGCCTGGATCGGCAGCATCGTGGCCTGGGTCGAGCTTGGCGATACCCAAGTAACTTTCCGGCCGCTCGAGCGTGCTCACGAAGGCTTGGGCAGATACCCCGGCAGGCTCTCAAGCTGCTCGAGCCACCGCCCGACATGGCGGTAGGGGCCAAGATCCACAGCGCCCTCCGGCGCCGGCACCACGTAGGGGTAGACCGCGCAATCGGCAATCGGAGGTCGCCCGATCGCCAGCCAGTCGTGGTGTTCCAGGTGGTTGTCGAGCAACGCCGACACCCTGGGCGATTTCTCCAGGGCGGCGGCATGATCCAGGTCGTAGCCGAACGTCTGCACCAGTCGCGCGCTGCTGAGGCTGTGCTGCACCTCGTTGGCGGCGAACGACAGCCACTGCAGGTAGCCGCCTGGCCCTGTGGATGAGCCGGCCACCAGGCCAGGCCACCGTAGGCACCGGCGAGGTAGACGAGAATCGCCTGGGAGTCGCGCAACACCTGCTTGCCATCCTGCAGGATCGGCAACGCCCCCAAGGGGGTGAGGTCAACCAGCGGCGGCGGCTTGTGCGCGCCATTGACGAAATCCACCGCCTCGATGTCCAGCTCGATATTGGCCAGCGCGGCGAACAGGCGAACCTTGTAGCAGTTGCCGGGAGCATCCAGATCGTACAGTTAGACTGTGTATCTCCATCGACGAGTGGATTGAATTCAAGGACGTTCCGTCCGGATCGCGGATGAACAGCGCGATGCGCCTGGGGCCGATGTGATGTGGCCCCTCGGTGATGACGATCCCCTGCCCCTGCGGCCACAGCTGGCGCGCCTGCAGGTCGTCGACAATGAATGCCGGAGGTCATGCCGGGCAGTTTTATCGGTGCATCCAGCAACGCGTTGTGGGCCCTGGGCACACGCACACCGTTGAAGATCAGGTTGATGCGTACACCGCCCGGGGTGAGCATCTCGTTGGCCTCGAATTCGGGAAAGCTCGCGCTCGCCACAAAACCGAGTGCCAGGTAGAACGACAGCGCAATGTCCTTGTCGCTGACGCCAACTCCGATAGGGTCGTATGCCATGATTCGAGCGGGGTTCGATCACGGGTTCATGTTGGAAACTCCGGGTTGGGTCGGTTCCCGAAGTTTCTACCCGGGCGCGCGTCGCACCTATGCTGTGAACCTGACAACACCTGCGCAGTGATCGCACTTGAGGCGGCCACCAATGCGGCCAGGTAGGGGCGCTGTCGCAGCCTGGTGGAGCGCTGCTCGTGCACTGGGCAAAGAGGCTGGAGAAGCGCGATGCACCTTGACCCTGAGCTGGATCGAAAACAACGGGCCGGTGGTACGGGAGCCACTGCGCAGCAAAGGTCATGGAACGACCATGATCGGTGCCCGCCCGCGTACTGCGTTAGCCGATGCCGCCGTGCAGTGCTACGAGGTGTCGGGTTTCAATCGCCGCATGCCCCCGCTCAGCCGTCGGCTGGACCGGGAAAAAGACTGAATGGCGCAGCCGGTTGAGCGGCCATCGTACCGCCACGGATCGCACTCAGTGTGCCAGGCGTTGTTCCACCGCGTGGTACAGCACATCCAGTTTCCAGGGTTTGGGGATGAAGGTGGAGTGCTGCGGCAACTGGTCGGCCCTCAGCTGCATATGCCCCGATGTGAGTATCACCGGCAGGCCGGGCCAGCGAACCCAAACGATTTCGGCCAGTTCCCAGCCATCGAGTTGCCCGGGCATCCGGATGTCGCTCAACAGCAGGTCCACAGGCTCGTGCTCCAGGTGGTACAACGCCTCGTCGGCCGAGGCACACTGAATGACGTCCAGGCTCAACGGCGAGATCAGCTCGACGAGCAGGTCTCGCAGCATTTCTTCATCCTCGGCGAGTAACACGGTGAAGGTCATCTGGCTGAGCCTGTTTGCTGGATAAACAGTTAGGCTACGTCTGCCGCGTGACGTCTCACAAAGTGGACGGGTGGTCACCGAGGGCCGAACGCAACCCATCCGCCTCGTTACGCGTACCGATTACGGCAGAGCCAATGCCGGTGGGTTGTCGCCCCTTGAAGGCCAGTCGAATGACTGGCCTGTCGTGCATCGCGGCACGCTCGTGGCGCCTCGTGCGTCGCGGACGGTTACTGCCGCGCACCGTCGCCGTCGCGGCCTTCTTCGCCGCCTGCATGGGGATAGGCGCGGCCAGGCCCGGGGTGTTGCGAGGGTGCGCCGCCGCCCAGGCCAGTGGCCTTGGACATGAGCAACTGGGCGAACGCCTCGACGCTCATGTCCTGGCCGTTGAACCTCACCTTGTCGTCGGCATAATGCAGCGACGCTTGCAGGGTGTCGCCTTCGAGAGTCAGCAGCCCGGTACCCAGGGCCATGCCGCTGCCCATTTCGGTGAACATGGCCGCCTGGTCTTCGATTGCCTTGGCATCGGTTTGGCCCTCGATCGTCGCCTGAGCACGAACGCCATCACCGATCACCGCCTTGGCGACGGACAGCCTGGCATCCAGTTTGGCTATCACCTGCTTGGCGATCTCGGCTGGCGGCAGCTCGAACGACTCCGGCGCCTCCAGCTCCAGCGCGATGTTCAGCGATGCTTCACCGTTGGCGGTATGGAGGCTGAATTTTTCCAGGGCGATCTGCGGCCTGCCGCTCAGCAGCGTATCGAAGTCGCTCTTCAGACGGGTTTCTTGCGCAGGAGAGAAGACGAATTCCGGGACATCCTGGCCGTTGGCCTGAGCCTGCTGGATGGGCTTGAGTTTCTCGCGGTACAGCTCGAGCACGGACTGCGTGGCAGCGGCATCGATGTTGTTCAGTGACCAGAGCATGTGCATGCCGGCGAGATCTTTGCCATCGTAGCTGACCATACCGATGTCGTAGGCCATGCGCCCACCGAGCAGATTGCCGGTTTCCTGCAGGCTGCCGGACTGGGCCAGGTCCTTGATCAGCACAGGCGGTTTGTCGCCGACCTCGATCTGTGCGGTGGCCAGCCTGAGGCTGCTGTCGCCGAGGTAGAAATCGCCGCTGCCCAGCGTCTGCTCGCTGTTCAGGGCCAGGCCCCGCAGTTCCACCTGAATAGGAACACCGTCGCGGCCGGTGGCGGTAACGAGCAGGCTATCCATGGCACCGACGGCCTTGAATGCGGCAGCGTGCTCGCTGGCTTCGCCCTCTACCGTCAGACCGGAGAACGTGACCCTGGAGGTCGGCGTGGGGGCGAAGTCCAGCGGGGCGAACACCAGGCTACCGCGGGTGGAACCGTCATAGCCCAGGCTGCCCTGGCCGACGAGCGGCGCCGCGCCCTTGGCGGCAGCGAACCACTTCTGGGTGTAGTCGTTGGCTTCTACGCTGTAGTGGCTGGCGGCCATGACCGGCCACAGATTGAGACGTTTCAGGCGCGAGGCTGGCAGCGGGCCGTGTTCGATGTGGTCCACCAGCAGAATCTCCATGTGCCTGGGCGGCTTTTTGCCGTCCGGCGCATCGAAGGTGAAGCGGTAGTGAGCGGTGCTGCTGAACAGCCGAGTCTGCAACGACACCAGTTCCAGGCTGGCGGTTGCCCCTGAACCGAGCAGTGCGTCCTGCCCCTGCTGGTTGGCTTGGGCAATGGCGCTTTGCAACACCCCGGGCAATCGAGTGCCGGTGTACCAGGCCCCGAGCGTGCCGATCACGCCAACCGCTACCACTACGCCTGCCGCTATTCCTGCAATTTTCTTCATCGTCTGCTCAATGCATGTCCATGATTGAATGGTGAGCCTTTCCAGCCTTTGCGCGACGAGCGCGGCACGGCCACAGGCGGCGGCAATGGTAGCACCCTGCCGCACGCGATTCTCGGCCCTGAGGATGGGCATCTCGGCGATTTCCCGCCGGTTTGCCAGGCAGGCGCAGGCCCACTCTCCATGCTCGCGACGCCTGGACATGACGCTTCATCGGCAAATGGCCTGGCACGCGAACATGAGCTGAATCCTTCTGCTGCCCGCGCAGTCATACCTCACCAGTAGCGCCCCGAATCCATTCGGGCTTTTCTTCCGGCCGGCTACAGGCCCTGATCGAGGTGCAGATATGGCTACGCAGAGTGAGATGGCGCTGGAGCAAGCCATGTTGGCCGTTTTGGGGGCATGCATCGACCTGGGTTATGACGTCGACAAGCTGACCAGACAGGCCCAAGTGCTGGTGCTGGACAACAGCAAGTACAACTATGTCGAGCAACCCCAGGCCACCACGCCGCACGAGGCGATCGAGCGGGCGCTGTCGACGGTGAAGAGCGCGCCACGCTTGTAGGGTCTGTTGACGTTTCAATGCGAGCCGCGTTGCTGCGAGAACTCTCGCCAGGCCGGGCGGCGATCCGCGAGGCGGAGGACGCCGGGAATGGACTAGCCGTCCGCGCCTTCCCTTTTCGAGTTCTCCAACGACGCATGGCGAGACGTCCCGCCTGATCCTCGCCACGTGCCATTGGCCGCAGTGGCGGCCGTCAAGGATCCAGTAGCCGGCGCAGCGCCGAGAATGGCGCTAGCACGCAGAACACGCCATAGGCCAGCAAGCGCGTGAAGATCCGTGCCGGCAGCGGCGCTGGCCGCCATACGGACTCGGGCACGAAATGGCCCGCAGGGCGAAAGTGCGCCAGCGGCCGGGTCAGGAAGCCGTGCCACAGGCCGTCCGGTGAAATCAACAGGCGCAGGTTCTCGGGGATGAAGAAGCCCGAGTGCCCGTACGCCTCGCTGCGCACGTTGAGAACATTGTCCGCGCCATACCCTACTACCCCGCCAGGCCCGGCGCCGGGAATGGCGTATTGCGCATAGGGCACCGCCGCATCCTGGCCGCCGACATGATTCAGCACCGCCTCCACCCGGCCCTCGGCGACCAGCCGACGCCAATCGAAATCCGGGCGCACGATGCTCGCCGCGGTGATGATGCGGCCGAATTTCAGGTCGGCGAAATCCGCATCCTCCAGCACGCGCGAAAGCAGCAGCGTGCCGAAACTGTGGGCGATGATGTCGGGCCGAGGCGGACGGTGGCCTTTCTCCGCCTGGGCGATGGCGATCCGCATGCGCTCGCCAAGGCGCCTGGCGAGCCGTCGGTGCATCCAGCGAGCGAAGACATCGATGGTCGCCCAGCCGTATTTGTAGATCAGCACAGGGGCGCCATAGTTGAGCTGGTTGGCGATTTGCCAACTGAATTCCTCTTGCCATTTGGCGCGGCTGTTCATGCCATGGATGACCATCATCCAGCGGATATCGCGGCTGGGCTCGCCCTGCAGCCGATAGAAAGGCTCGACGACGGCCTCGTGCCCCGTCTGCAGATAGTCCGTGTGACAATACGGACAGGAAGCAGGCGGGCCGCCCGGTGGCAGCACCCGGTTACAGCCGCGCACCGGGCAGCGATAGGCTTCGATTCTGCGAACTGCCGCAGAAGCCAGAAGCCTGTCGACAAAGGTCTGCAGGCGGTCGTCGCCGTCCCGGGCGTCGACCGCACTGGCGAACTGCGCCAGAGTGAACTCCAGCTCGACGCCCCGCTCCAGGCGTCGGTCGATTTCCGCCTGCCAGCGATCGTGCGGTGAGGGGCTCATGGCGTGTTGTTGTAAGCCCAGAGCAACTCGACGATACGCCGCACATCCTCGCGCTTGCACTTTGCCCAGATCCGCAGCCTGCCCTCACGGCCATAGACCTGGACGGCGATGCGTCGGCTCGTGCCATGCTCCTCGGCGGCGAAATGCAGCATGCCCTGAGCGCGGTCGAACTGGCCGGTATCCACGGCCTGCAAGACCACGCGCACCGGCTCCACGGCGTCGATGCCACCCTCGGCCAGGGTCGAGGCCATTTCCACATAGCCGCCGTCGAGTTCGAAACGCGTGGCATGCACACCCTTGCCGGTCACCGCTGCCACCTTCACCGCCTGGTTGAGCGCAATCGACCGGGAAGCCACATCCGCGCAGCCGATGGCCGCCAGGGTGTCGCGCACGTCCTGGAAGACCGACTGGTGGTCGATCTCCGGATTACGGTGGATGAGGATCGCTGCGTAGGGGTCGCCGAACCGCCATGCATAGCGCACGACACTGCGGTCGAGGCGCTGCCGATAGGCCTCGAAGCGATAATGCTCCAGCCCTTCAGTGGTGGCAAAGTCCTTGGGCTTGTAGCGATTCCAGCCCGCCTTGCACTGGTGCCAGACCAGCGACAACCCGCCGTCGCCGAGGTCGATGTGCTTGAGGGCCAGCACCTCGGGAAAATCCATACTGGCGCCCGCCTGCAGCGCAGCGGCATGGGGGCTTGCCGCAATGCCGGCGGCGAGCGCGGCGACCTCGACCTGGGGCGGTTCGAACAGATAGAGGTGCTGGTCCCCCCAGCCCTCGACTTCCGCCAGCCAGGCCTCCAGGCTCGCCTGGGTCAGCGCCTCGGCATCGATGGCCGCATCCAGGTTGGCGGCGAAATCGTCCTTGCTCGCCCCGATCCTGAAACCGCTGCCACGCAGCAGCTCCTTGATGAAGGCATTGCCCTGAGCGACGACCACCTGTCGCACCAGTTGCTTGAGTTGCAGTTTGCTCAGCGAATCCGTGCCCATGCGCTCTCCCGGCGATGCGAAGGGTCATGTTGGCGCGCCTGCGGCACGACATGACATAGCCATACGCCATCATACTGTGTAGCGAGCGCAATGGGGCATCGGGATCATCGGCGGCGCACCTGCCGACGAGTCGTCGCTGGCATGACTGCACCGCGTCGCGCGTGCTTGAAATCACGCCGGTCACCAGGCCGAGGCGCAGACGGCCTACCTGGCTACAGGACCATCACGTTCGGCTGTACTAGCGAGGGTCGCCAGCGCCAGGTTCGCGCTTCGACGGCGTTTCAGGCGGGTGGCCGGGAATCGCTCGCCCCGCGCCTGCGGGCTCCATCGCCCTCCTGGTCTGCGCGATGAAGTCGAGCATCACGGCTTGTAGCAATGCGGTGTTGGCCAACTGGGCGTTGCTCAGGCATCTGCGTCCCATGCATCGGCCGTCTCTGGACATGGCCTTGAAGCATATGCCGGTAGGGCCTCTTTCGAGGTCGAGCTGGCAGCCTGTTTCATTGGTAAATTTATTGATGTATAGGTCCATAAGCTTGTGAGGTGGAGAGACGCGGATCGGTTCGTATTGTATCGATACCACTCGTCCTGCCATGCTGAGATGCGTCTGCCGGCGCCGGCTGGCCCCTGTCCGTCAACCTCCCCACTCGGCGAAAGCGCTACGCGGTATAATTCGCGCGTTTGACGTCCGGAGGTTTCCAGCGCCCTGTTCCGGCAAGCGTCCGAGCGTGTCGCAAGACGAAATGCGCCCAGCCGGGCCGAAGGCGAGAGTGCCTCTGGCGGCAAACGCCTGGCCGTTGTCCACCTGCAAGCACAAGGTGTCCCCGTGCAATCCACCAAAGACTTCGATTGGTCATCGACGCCGCTCGGCGCGCGCGAGAACTGGCCGGCTGCCCTGTGCACCGTGTACGCAATCATGAGCACCAGCAGCTTCGCCATGTGCGCCACCTGGGGCCCGGCGCGCACCCTCCTGTATAACGATGCCTACGTGCCTTTTCTGGGCGAGCGCCACCCTGCCGCCCTGGGCATGCCCATACAGGACGTGTGGCCGGAGGTCTGGCCCACCATCGGCCCGCTGGTGGAAAAGGTGTTGAATGGGGTGCCCGTCCACGACGAGAACATGCACCTGGCGATGACCCGCAACGGCTATCCGGAAGACACCTACTGGACGTTCTCATACAGCCCTCTGGCCGATGCTTCCGGAATGATCGCCGGCTTCCTCAACGTGGCGATCGAGACCACGCAGTTGGTGACCATCCAGAAGCCCGCCATCGCCAACGCCGAACGGGTGCAGTTGGCCCTGGCAGCGGGGGCCATCATCGGCACCTGGTTCTGGGACCTGCCCAGCAACCGTTTCACCGTGGATGAAGCCTTTGCACGCAACTTCGGCCTCGATCCGGCGCTCGGCCGTGATGGCCTCAGCCTGCAACAGGTGGTCGAGACCGTTCACCCCGATGACATCGATAGCCTGCTCGCCGCCATCGACGAAACGATATCCCGCGGTGGGCCCTATGCCCACCAATATCGGGTGCGCCGTGCCGATGGCCGCTATTACTGGCTGGAGGCCAATGGTCGCGTGGAACTGGCTGCCGATGGCAGCGGGCTGAGCTTCCCTGGCGTGCTGATCGACGTGGAAGAACGTCGTGCCATCGAAGGCGAACGTGACCGCGCCATCGCGCGGGTGATGGCGCTCAACGACGAATTGGAGCAGAAGGTCATCGCGCAGACCTTCGAACGGGGCCGTACCTGGCAGGTAACCCCGGACCTGCTGGGTGTCATCAATCAGGACGGCTATCTGGAAGCGTCCAATCCGGCCTGGCAGACAACCCTCGGCTGGTCGGCAGAAGAACTGGCCAGCAGCCACTTCCTGACCTTCGTGAACCCCGACGACCAGGCCGAAAGCCAGCGCGTCTGGGAGCGGGTCAAAGAGGCCGGTGAGCCGGCGCTGGGTCTGGAGAATCGCTTCGCGTGCAAGGACGGTGGCTGGCGCTGGTTGTCCTGGGTCGCGGTGCCCAGCGGCGGGAAAACCTACTGCTCGGCACGCGATGTGACCCGCGAGAAGCGCAACCGGGCCGAGCTGAGAAAGCGCACGGCCGAGCGCGACCGCCTGTGGGAAAGCACCAACGACCTGATGGGCTCTGCGGGGTTCGACGGTTACTTCAAGAGCCTCAACCCGGCATGGTCACAATTGCTTGGCTGGGAAACCGGGCAGTTGCTCGCCGCGCCCTTCATCGAGACGGTGGTCGAAGAGGACCGGGCGGATGTCGGCGCCCTGCTCGAGCGCCTGAGCAACGGCGGGAAGGTCAGTGGTTTTACCAGCCGCCTGCGCTGCAAGAGCGGTGAGGCCCGGTCGTTCCTGTGGACGGTGGCGTCCGACCCGGCAGGCGCCATCGTTCATTTCGTCGGCCGCGATGTCACGGCCCAGCACATGGCCGAGGAATCGCTTCGCCAGTCACAGAAGATGGAGGCCATCGGGCAACTGACCGGCGGGATCGCCCACGATTTCAACAACCTGCTGGCGGGCATTTCCGGCTCCCTGGAATTGATGCAGCTGCGTATCGAGCAGGGTCGCTTCCATGAGCTGAGCAGGTACATGAGTTCGGCGGAAACAGCGACCCGCCGCGCTGCCGCGCTGACGCATCGCCTGTTGGCGTTCTCGCGCCGCCAGACACTGCTGCCCAAGCCGACGGACGCCAACCTGCTGATCGCCGGCATGCTGGAGATGATCCAGCGCACCGTCGGCCCGGCCATCCGCCTGGAGAGCGAATTGCACGCCAATCCGTGGACCGCGCTGGTGGATGCCTCGCAGCTGGAAAACACCCTGCTCAACCTGTGCATCAACGCCCGCGACGCCATGCCCAACGGTGGCACGATCAGAACCACCACGCAAAACCTGTGGATAGACGCCGGGCTCGCTGCCACCCTCGGCCTGCCCGAGGGCCAGTACCTGAGCCTGGCCGTCCAGGACAATGGCGTGGGCATGCCAGCCCAGGTCGTCGCACGGGCGGTGGAACCCTTCTTCACCACCAAACCGTTGGGCGAGGGCACCGGCCTCGGCCTGTCCATGGCCTACGGGTTCGCCAAGCAGTCCGGTGGGCAGATGCGCATCACCTCGACGGTGGGTGAAGGCACCGTCGTGACCCTCTATCTACCCCGCCACGACGGCAAGGCGGAAGTCGAAACGACACCGTCCCCCCTTACCGGGCACACCCTCACGGGCGAGAAAACCGGCAGAACCGCCCTGGTGGTCGATGACGAACCGGCGATCCGCATGCTGGTCGGCGAGGTGCTCGAAGAACTCGGCCTGCAGGTGATCGAGGCCGCCGATAGCGCCGATGGACTGAGCATTCTGCAATCCGATGCCCAGGTGGATTTGCTGATCAGCGATGTCGGCCTGCCCGGCGGCATGAATGGTCGGCAGATGGCCGATGCCGGATTGGCTCGACGGCCGGCGATGCCGGTGCTGCTGATCACCGGCTATGCGGAAAACGCGCTGCTCACCGACGGCCAGCTGGGCTCCGGCATGGCGGTACTCACCAAGCCTTTCACCCTCGAGGCATTGGCGTCGCGAGTGCGCGAGCTGCTGGCGTGACCGCTGCCTGCTGCCGGGACGAGGCTCTCAGCCCAGGGCGTCCTGGTAGTCCTTGACATATTGGCTGGCCAGCGAGGTCTTCTGCTGGGGGGTCAGCATCTTGCCCGCCTGCTGGAAGAAGCTGTGCTCTTCATCCTCCAGGTGGTGGAAGATCTTTTCCTTGAGCTTGCGGGCATTGGCGATCCACGCCGGGCTGGAGGGATCGGTGTCTTCCAGGGTCTCCAGCAGCTCGTCCATTTCGTGGTGTTCGGCGACACCATGGCGAGAGAGGTCGACGCCAGAGTCATGCTTCATCAGCGGTGAGTAGAAGAATCGCTCTTCCGCGCGAGCATGGGCGAGCAGTTCCTCCTTCAGTTCACGGTAATACCTGGCACGCTCGGGGGAATCGCCGTGGGTGGCGACCAGCGCCTCGGCCATCGAACGCTGGCGATCATGGCTCTCTCGCAGGGCTTCGAAAATCTGCATACACGCTCTCTCATCAGCTTGGGGATTGTCCGTGGCCTTTAGCAGCCATCTGGACCGTCAGACCGAAGCAGGAAAATTGTGGTTCAACCATTTGCCTCGCGGGCGAGGGGCAATATCCCTGTGAGTCACGCTCGCGGGTTCGAACCCGGCCGCGCGTGACACGCCGTATCAGCGGCGCCGGTCGAGCAGGTTGACCACCAGACGATCCAGCCAGCCCCACAGGCGCTGGCGCAGTCGCGTCCAAAGCGGCCGGGCCTGCCACATCTGCAGGTCGACCTCACGGCTCTGCGGGAAGTCGCTGGCGAAACTCAGTTGCACCGCCCGGGTGAAATCCGCATCCAGGGTCTCGACGTTGGCGTCCAGGTTGAAGCGCAGGTTCCAGTGGTCGAAGTTGCAGGAGCCGACGCTGGCCCAGTCGTCGACCAGCACCATCTTCAGGTGCAGGAAGCGCGGCCGGAATTCGAAGATACGCACACCCGCCTTGAGCAGCCGCGGGTAATAACGCTGGCCCGCGAAGCGCACGGCCGGGTTGTCGGTGTGTCGCCCGCTGAGCAGCAGGCGCACGTCGACGCCTCGCGCCGCGGCCTTGCGCAGGGCACGGCGCACTCGCCAGGTCGGCAGGAAATAAGGGGTGGCCAGCCATACCCGCTGCTCTGCCCCATTCAGGGCGTGGATCAGCGACTGCAGGATATCGCGGTGCTGGCGGGCATCGGCGTAGGCCACCCGGCCCCAGCCCGCTCCGGCCTGGGGCTGGTGGGGCAACGGCTTGCGGTGCGGCGTCAGGTACGGGCGCCAGGCGAACCGTGCATTGTTGGCCTGCCACTGGCGGTCGAACAGTTGTAGCCAGTCGGCCACCAGCGGCCCATTGATCTCCACCATCACTTCATGCCACGCACTCACCGCTTCGCCGGGCGTCCAGAACTCGTCGGTGGAGCCGGTTCCGCCGACGAAGGCGACCCCGGCGTCGACCACCAGCAACTTGCGGTGGTCGCGGTACAGGTTGCGCGCGCCACGGCGCCAGCGTATCGGGTTGTACCAGCGCAGCTGTATGCCGGCATCCAGCATCGATTGCCGGTCGCCCGCGCCGAGGCCCTGGCAGCCGAAGGCATCGAACAGGCATCGTACCGCCACGCCACGCTGCGCGGCCTCGCACAGCGCCCGCAGCAAGGCCTCGGTACAGGCACTGCTGACCACCAGATACTGCTCGAGCTCGACCGTCTCGCGGGCCGCGTCGATGCACGCGATCATCCGCGGGAAGAAAGCCGGGCCATCGTTGAGCAGGGTGAAGCGATTACCTTCCCGCCAGGGAAATACCTGACCAGGCATCAATCGCTCTCAGAAGGCAGAAGGTGGGACGACGGGCGCATGGCATCTCGGCCGAGGGCTGGGGATGCGCCACGATAGCCGCCCGCGCGCGCCTTGCAAAGCGCCATCCGGGGTAACCAGGACGGTTGTGCATCAGCGTCTCTGGCCGCACATCCGGCAGCGTTCGCCCACCATCACGCCCGTGCAACGCTGGCAGTCGCCGTTCAGGGTGCCGCGGCGCCAGTGCCAGATCTGCAGCAGCCGCTGCGCAGCCCACAAAGCCCCGCACACCGGCAACGGGATCATCCAGGGAAAGATCGCCCGCGCGGCCTGCGCCCCGGATGGCAACCCATCGCCCTGCTGAGACAGCGCCAGCAGCCCCATCATCGCCACCAGGCCACCGGCGATGAGGAGGAAGGGCAGGCCCAGGTTTCTGATGAAGAACATTCGCGATCCACGCTTCAGGCTGTCGGGCGCACAGGGTAAACAAGGTGACGGCCAGCCTGCACCTGATCGTTCGCCGTGCTCGCCGCCACGGCGCCTGTCACATAAGCATCACCGAAGCTTCACAGTGGTGACACCCGCCCTGCCTAGCCTGAATTTGTTTCCTGAGTTTGCTCAGGTCAGCAGGCCAATCTGGTTCGAGTGTGCAGCGATGCTGCCCCGGCCGCAACGGAGGTAAGGCATGACCCAGAACGCCATGGCATCCGCGCGCAGCACCCCTTCCCGTCGCCTGCAGGCCGAACGCCTGACCGGCGCGCGCGCCCTGCGCGAGGCCCAGGCCCTGCGCTTTCGTGTGTTCAGTGCCGAGTTCGACGCCAAGCTCAAAGGTGCCGAGCAGGGCCTGGATCAGGACGACTACGACCCGCATTGCCAGCATATAGGCGTGCGTGACCTGAACAGCGGCGAGCTGGTGGCCACCACGCGGCTGCTCGATCACCAGGCAGCCGCCGGCCTCGGGCGCTTCTACAGTGAAGAGGAGTTCGCCCTGCATGGGCTGCCTCACCTGCAAGGCCCGCTGCTGGAAATCGGTCGTACCTGCGTGGACAGCGCCTACCGCAATGGCGGCACCATCGCCGTGCTCTGGGCCGAGCTGGCCGAGGTGCTCAACGAAGGCGGTTATCGCTACCTGATGGGCTGCGCCAGTATTCCCATGCAGGACGGCGGCATCCAGGCCCAGGCGATCATGCAGCGCCTGCGCGAACGCCACCTGTGCACCGAGAACCTGCGGGCAGAACCGAAGACGCCCCTCCCCGCCCTGGCCCTTTCGGGCAATGTCATCGCTGAAATGCCACCCTTGCTCAAGGCATACATGCGCCTGGGCGCCAAGGTCTGTGGCGAACCGTGCTGGGACAAGGACTTCCAGGTCGCCGACGTGTTCATCCTGCTCAAGCGCGATGAGCTGTGCCCGCGTTACGCGCGGCATTTCAAGGCAGCGGTCTGATCGGAAATCGCCTATGAGTAATCTGCGTTTGTACGGACGTCTGGCTCGCCTGCTGGCGGTGATCGCCGCCGGCACCCTGCTCGCCGCGTCCCTGGTTCCCCTCGAGCGGCTGACCCGCCGTGACCTGGCGGGCCTGCGTCAGCGCCTGACCCGCTGGTTTCTGGCGCGCCTCGGCAATGCCCTGCCCTTTCGCGTCAGCGTAGGCGGGCAACTCCCGCAAGCACCCATGCTGTGGTTGAGCAATCACGTTTCCTGGACCGACATCCCGCTGATCGGCATGCTCGCGCCGCTGTCGTTTCTGTCCAAGGCCGAGGTGCGCACCTGGCCGGTCGCCGGCTGGCTGGCGCACCAGGCCGGCACGCTGTTCATCCGCCGTGGCGCGGGCGACGGCGGCCTGCTCAATCAGCAACTGGGCCGGCACCTGGGCAGCGGTCGGCACCTGCTGATCTTCCCCGAAGGCACAACCGGCGATGGTACGGTGCTGCGTACCTTCCATGGGCGCCTGCTGAGCAGCGCCATCGACCGTGCGGTGGACCTGCAGCCTGTGGCCATCCGTTACCTGCGCCGTGGGCAACCTTGCAGCGTCGCGCCCTTCATCGGCGACGACGACTTGCTCTCGCACCTGCTGCGCCTGCTGTCCAGCGATATCGCCGAGGTGCGTATCCAGCTGTTGGCGCCGATCGACAGCCGCTCGGGCACCCGCAACGAACTCGCCCGACGCGCCCAGGCCGCGGTCAATCAGGCGCTGTATGGCGAAGCCGCAGTGCGCCAGGCGGCCTGATTCAGCCGTGTGGCGGCACCACCAGCATGTCGCCGGGATAGTCCGCCAGCATGCGACTGGCCACGCTGCCGAGCAGCAGGCGCTGAATGCCCTGGCGAGCGTGGGTGCCCATCACCAGCAGATCGGCACCGGTATCCTCGCTTACCCGCTCCAGCGCCTGCGTCGCTTCGCCGATAGGCACATGCAGGCGTGCCTCAGGCAGCGCCACCCCGGCCTTCTCCAGGCCCAGTTGCAGTTGCTCGCGGGCCTGGCGGGCCTGGGACTGGAACAGGCGCTGCTCGTTGCCCACTTCGGGCAGCACGCTTACCGGTATCGGAACGACGGCATGCACGACATCGCAATGCTCGAGGTCGAGCAAGCCCAGCTCCCGCCCACGCCGCAGGGCCAGCATCGAAGCCGGCGACAGGTCCAGGGCCAGCACAGCATGGCCGTAATGCCCCGACACCGGGCGGGTCACACGCAGCACCGGGACATGGCAGGCACGGATCAGCCGCGCCACCGTGGTGCCGTTGAACAACTCGCGCAGCCGGTTGGGCCGATGCAGGCCCACCACGATCAGATCCGGCTGCAAACGTTCGGCGGTCTCGACGATGACCTGCTCCACCACCCCGCGCAGCACCAGCACCCGGGGATGACTGCCGGCCTGCTCCGCGACCTGCCGAGCCTGCTCCTGCAACAGCGCTTCGGCGCGCTGCACATGTGCCGTTACAAACTCGTCGGGAGCACCGTCATCGACCACATGCAACCAGATCCACTCACCGCCGCCCTGCTGGCTCATCAGTTGTGCAGCGCGCTGTATGGCTGGCGTGGAGCGTTCGGAGAGATCGGTCGCCACCAGTAGTTTTTTCACTCTTGCCACCTCGCGGGCACTGGATTCATGCCTATTGAACGCCGCAGGTGAGCGTCGAATCTTGACCCATGTCAGACCACGGGCAGGCAGCCGGGCTAACGTTCTTCGCATGGCAACCCATGGAGACGTCGATATGCCCCAGCGACACCACAGCCCTGCGCAGAGCAACTGGCACGCCCTGGACCCGCAGCATGCCCTCGAGCAACTGGGCAGCAGCGACGCGGGCCTGAGCCCCGACGAAGCCAGCCAGCGCCTGCAACGTCATGGCGCCAACCGGCTGCCACCGCCGCCGCGCCGTGGGCCGCTGCGCCGCCTGCTGGCGCAATTCCACAATGTGCTGTTGTACATGATGCTGGCTGCCGCACTGGTGACCGCCGCACTCGGCCACTGGCTGGATACCACGGTGATTCTCGCCGCGGTTGTGGTCAACGCGATCATCGGCTTCATCCAGGAAGGCAAGGCCGAGAATGCCCTGGATGCCATCCGCAACCTGCTCTCGGCCCACGCCATGGTGTTGCGTGGCGGCGTGCGCCGGGAAATCGCCGCCGAACAGCTGGTACCCGGCGACGTGGTGCTGCTGGCTTCCGGCGACAAGGTGCCGGCCGACCTGCGCCTGCTCAGCGTGAAGAACTTCAATGTCGAAGAAGCCGCACTGACCGGCGAGTCGGTGCCGGTGGAGAAATCCGTCGCTGCCGTGGCTGCCGATGCCGCCCTCGGCGATCGGCGCGGCATGGCCTATTCCGGCACCCTGGTCAGCAGCGGCCAGGCGGTCGGCCTGGTGGTCGCCACCGGCGTCGACACCGAACTGGGGCGCATCGGCACCCTGTTGCGCCAGGTACAGAGCCTGTCCACGCCGCTGCTGCGGCAGATCGACCGATTCAGCCGCTGGCTGGCACTGGCCATCGTCCTGTTCGGCGCCGCGACTTTCGCGCTGGGCACGCTCTGGCGTGGCCAGCCGGCGGCGGACATGTTCATGATGGTGGTGGCGCTGACCGCGTCGGCGATACCCGAGGGCCTCCCGGCGATCATGACGGTGATCCTCGCCCTCGGCGTGCAGCGCATGGCCAGGCGCAACGCCATCGTGCGGCGCCTGCCGGCGGTGGAGACCCTGGGTTCGGTGACGGTGATCTGCTCGGACAAGACCGGCACCCTGACGCGCAACGAAATGACCGTGCAACGGGTGGTCAGCGCGGCTTCCATCATCGATGTCAGCGGCGTCGGCTACGCGCCCGCGGGAGGTTTCCAACGCGATGGTCAGGCACTCGCCGACGGCGATGCCGAACTGCAGGAAATCGGCCGCGCCGCCCTGCTGTGCAACGATGCACGGCTGCAGCAGGACAGCGACGGCCACTGGCTGCTGCATGGCGACCCCACCGAGGGCGCGCTGTTGACCCTCGCGCTCAAGGCTGGCCTGGATGCCGACGCGCTGCACGGCCAGTTGCCGCGCAGCGACGTCATTCCGTTCGAGTCCGAACACCGTTTCATGGCCACGCTGCACCATGACCATCAGGGCCACGGCGTCATCTACCTCAAGGGCGCGCCGGAGCGCCTCCTGGAAATGTGCAGCAGCCAGCGCGGCGGCGACGCTGGCGAACACCCCCTCGACGCCGACTACTGGCGCCGCCAGGCCACCGACCTGGCCGCCCGCGGCCTGCGCCTGCTGGCCATCGCCAGGCGCGAGGCGCCGTCCGGGCAACGCAACCTGGACCTCGCCGACGTCGAACAGGGCTTCACCCTGCTGGCCCTGGTCGGCATCATCGATCCCCCTCGCGAAGAAGCCATCGCCGCGGTCGCCGAATGCCGATGTGCCGGCATCTCGGTGCGGATGATCACCGGCGACCACGTCGACACCGCCCGCGCCATTGGCGCGCAGCTGGGCATCGGCATCGACCGCCCGGCGATGACCGGTGCCGAGATCGAACTGCTCGACGACCAGCGCCTGGCCCAGGTGCTGCCCACCATCGAGGTGTTCGCCCGCGCCAGCCCGGAACACAAGTTGCGCCTGGTACAGGCCATGCAGGCCAGCGGCCAGGTGGTGGCGATGACCGGCGACGGGGTCAACGACGCCCCCGCCCTCAAGCGCGCCGACGTCGGCGTGGCCATGGGCCGCAAGGGTACCGAGGCGGCCAAGGAGGCCGCCGAAGTGGTACTGGCCGATGACAACTTCGCCAGCATCGCCGGTGCGGTACGCGAAGGCCGGGCGATCTACGACAACCTGAAGAAATTCATCCTGTTCATGCTGCCCACCAACGGCGGCGAGGCGCTGATCATCATCAGCGCGATCCTGTTCCATCTGACGCTGCCGCTGACCCCGGTGCAGGTGTTGTGGATCAACATGGTCACTTCCAGCACCCTCGGCCTGGCCCTGGCCTTCGAGCCATCGGAGAGCGGCCTGATGAAGCGTGCCCCGCGCGACCCCGCCGAGCCGCTGCTGTCAGGGTTCTTCGTGTGGCGCGTGCTGATGGTCTCGGTGCTGATGATGGCCGGCGCCCTGGGCCTGTTCCTCTGGGAGCTGGAACGCGGCACCAGCCTGGAAAGCGCGCGCACCATCGCGGTGAACACCGTGGTGATGTGCGAAATGTTCTACCTGATCAACAGCCGCCATGTCTTCGACTCGGTGCTCAGCCGTGAAGGGCTGCTGGGCAATCCTGCCGTACTGATCGCCATCGCCGCCTGCGTGCTGCTGCAACTGCTGTTCACCTATGCCCCAGCGCTGCAACAGGTGTTTGGCTCCAGCGCGCTGAGCGCCGGCGAATGGCTGCGGGTGCTGGCGGCCGGCGCCCTGCTGTTCTGCATCGCCGAAGTGGAAAAAAGCGTGATCAGGCGCATACGCAGCGCCTGATCAGGCGGATTGCCGCCGCTGCCAGCGGCGAAAGATCGGTTCGGCGAGGAACAGCACCACGAACAGCCGGATCACCTGCATGGCGGTGACCAGCGGCACTGCCAGTTGCAGGGTTTCCGCGGTCAGGCTCATCTCGGCGATACCCCCCGGCATCATGCCGAGGGTCAGGGACTGGAAGTCCAGTCCGCTCGCCCAGCCGATCAGCAGTGCCGCGAGGCATGCCACCAGCATCATCGCCAGGGTGGTGATCAGTGTGCGGGCCAGAAACGAGGGCGCGTAGCGGAAGAAGGCACGATTGAAGAAGCAGCCCAGCGCGCTGCCGATCATCAATTGCCCGGCCTGGCTGGCGCCCGCCGGCAGGCCGCTGTGCAGGTCGAAGCCGATGCTGAGCAGCGCACTGACCAGCAACGGCCCGAACAACCAGGCGTTCGGCTGTTTGAAGCGCTGCATCAGCCAGCCCGCCAGGCCTGCCAGCGGCAGGATCAATGCCAGCCAGGGCCAGTCGGTGTGAATGGGATGCGCGAAGACCTCACCATCCCCGATCAGGAACTTGAACAGCGCCGGTACCAGCAACACCACCGCGACCACCCGCAGGCTCTGCGCAGCGGCGACCCGGGTCAGATCGGCGCCGTTGCGCGCGCCGAGGTTGACCATCTCCGCCGAACCGCCGGGCATGCTGGAAAAATAGGCGGTCGCGGTGGTTTCACCGGTACGGCGCATGAACCACACACCGATGGCGCTGCTCAGCACCGTGATGAAGGCGCCGATGACGATCGGCAGCAGGTGCGCGGCAATCTGCTCGACCAGCGCAGAGGTGAAGTGCAGGCCGATACCGATGCCGATGATCCACTGCCCGAATTTGCGCCCGCCAGGCAGCGCCTGCAGCTGCCAGGCGGTAGTGCAGCGCACCAGAATGACCGCGACCAGCGAGCCGATCATCCAGGGTAGCGGCCAACCAACGGCGCTGGCGATCAGGGCGCCTGTCGCGCCAACCAGCGGCGTTCCAAGGTAATTCAGGCAATGGCCCTTGAACATCGTGTCCTCTTGGGTCGATAAGGCGACAGCACCGGTATAGCCGGCAGCACGGGCGGAGACCCAGCGTCTCATCGGGCAACGACCAGCCAGGTCAATGCCGTCGATGATCGAGCCCGGTGGGCGCTGGAGAGCAGGGGGAGCCCTGAGACGATGCTTTTCGTCGTGACACAGCTCTTCCGATCACTGGAACGACCCGGTGAGAAGCACGTTGTAGCAACGTCTCACCGGTCTACCAGGGAGGGCAATATTGATCTTTATTAAAACAAAAAACAATACTAATTTATGGTAACGACATCCTCTGGGCTCTTTGCGCCCAGCGGATTACAGAGCAGAATGCAACGCCTGGCTCATCCGACCAGCCAGCTCGACAGCGCTCCCCGGACGAGAATCGACGCCCACCCTAATGACTCAGGAAAACAACACCCCGATAGCGCTCACCGCCTTGCAGAAACGCGTCGCACGCGAGGTCATCGCCTACGTGCGTCACGAGCGCCTGCCCGTCGGTCATCACCTGGCGGAATCCCATCTGGCACGGGCCCTGAACACGTCACGCACACCGGTGAAATTCGTGCTCAACCACCTCGCCGAGCGCGGCATGCTCAGGCACGATCGTAACCGTGGCTTCTTCCTCGCCCGGGCGGCCGACGATCTCAATGACCTGGTGCTGGAGATCGCCGCAGCCGAAGAGAATTCGGTGTACCTGAAATTCGTCGAACTGCGCCTGTCACGCCAGCTCCCGGAGCACCTCGGCGAGATCGACCTGATGCGCGAGTTCGGGGTATCACGCACCGAACTGCGGTCGGTGCTGCTGCGCATGCAACAGGAGGGCTGGGCCGAGCAGCGCAGCGGCCAGGGCTGGCGGCTGCTACCGGTGATCGATTCGATAGAGGCCTATGAGGAAAGCTTCAGCTTCAGGGTGACCATCGAGCCCGCCGGCCTGCTGTCACCGACTTTTCAGGTCGACCAGAAGGTGCTGGCGCTGTGTCGCCAGCAACAGGAATACATCGCCGCCACCGGCTACCTGAGCATGACCACTCAGGAGCTGTTCGAAGCCAACTCGAAATTCCACGAGATCCTTGCCGGCTTCTCGGGCAACCGCTTTCTGCTGCAATCGCTGAAACGCCTGAATGGCTTGCGCCGACTGGTCGAATACAGCGTCGACCTGCCACGGCCGACGCGGCGCAAGCAGGTGCTCGAGCACCTGCAGATTCTCGACCTGATCGAGCGTGGCGACCGCCTCGGTGCCGCCGACCGGTTGCGGGCACACCTCGAGGGGGCCAGGCGCAACAAGCTCAACCCGGCACTGCTCGAACGGCTCGGCCTGCAGAGCGAAGACTAGCCCTGTGCACGCTGCTCGCCGGCGAAGGCCATGAGCAGCGGATAGAAGGTGCTGAAGTCCTCGCTCAAGGGCTCGTAAAGACGGCGCAAGTCGTCCAGACCGCCATCCAGCAAGGCGGGCCGTGACAGGCGCCGGGCCATGCCGGCGAGCACCTGGCCGAGCACCTCGAAATCCCGATAACTGCCCAGCCAGTCCTGGGCGGCCATGCGCGGCGCCATGTGCTGCAGGTTGCCGGGCAAGCGCGCCTCGGCGGCCAGCACCTGGTACACCCGGGTGGTGAAGCGATCCAGCGGCTGCTCGCTGTAACGCTGCCAGTCCCGTGCCAGGCAGTGGTCGAAGAACAGATCGAGAAAGATCCCGGCGACCCGCCGGCGCTGCGCGGGAAAGCGCGCTCGAGCCTGGGCTTGCAATGGATGGCTGTCGGTGAAGGCGTCGATTCGCCGGTGCAGCGCGATGGCGGTTTCGATGCCGGCCGGCCATTGTCCGGCCAACGGCCCTTTGACGAAATCGCCATACAGGCTGCCGAGCAGTTCGGCAGGCGCGTTTCCGCCCAGGTGAAGATGTGCGAGGTAGTTCATGCCCGGCAGCTTAAGGCCTGGGCGTGCCACTGGCGAGATGTCGCCCATCACACCGGTCGATATGCACTATTTTCCTGAACGATCTGTATATCGCCAAGTCACGATATAGAGTTCGCTGCATCGCGATATTGCGTTGCGCCGCTATCAGGAGAACCCATGAGCAGCGACGGCGTCGATCTGGACGAAGTGATCAAGGCCCTGGCCCACCCGGTACGCCGGGATATCCTGCGCTGGCTCAAGGAGCCCGAGGCGTACTTCGCCCAGCAGGATCACCCGTTCGACATCGGCGTGTGTGCCGGCAAGTTCGACGAACGCACCGGCCTGTCGCAATCCACGGTATCGGCACATCTGGCCACCTTGCAGCGTGCCGGCCTGGTGACCAGTCGCAAGGTGGGCCAGTGGCATTTCTTCAAGCGCAACGACGCCACCATCGACGCCTTCCTGCAACTGATCGGCCGGCAACTGTGAACCCGGCAGCTGATGGCATTCCTGCCTTACTGCTGGCCGGCCTGCTGCCGGTGACCATCCTGCTGACCCGTTTGACCCGCACACCTGTCCATCACCCCGTTCTCAGCGAATGACCCGAGGATCCTGACCATGGCCACTCTGTTCGACCCCATCAAAATCGGCGACCTGCAACTCGCCAACCGCATCATCATGGCGCCCCTCACCCGTTGCCGCGCCGACGAAGGTCGCGTGCCCAATGCGTTGATGGCCGAGTACTACGTCCAACGCGCATCGGCCGGGCTGATCATCAGCGAAGCCACGTCGGTCACGCCGATGGGCGTGGGTTACCCGAATACCCCAGGCATCTGGTCCGACGATCAGGTGCGTGGCTGGAGTACGGTGACCAAGGCCGTGCACGCCAACGGCGGCAAGATTGTCCTGCAACTGTGGCACGTGGGGCGGATTTCCGACCCGTCGTACCTGGATGGCGAACTGCCGGTGGCCCCCAGTGCCATCAAGCCAGCCGGCCACGTCAGCCTGATTCGCCCTATGAAGGACTACGAGACCCCACGCGCCCTGGAAACCGAGGAGATCGCCGAGATCGTCGACGCCTACCGGCTGGGCGCGGAAAACGCCAAGGCTGCCGGCTTCGACGGCGTGGAAATTCACGCCGCCAACGGTTACCTGCTCGATCAGTTCCTGCAGGACAGCACCAACCAGCGCACCGATAACTATGGCGGCTCCCTGGAAAACCGTGCACGCCTGCTGCTGGAAGTCACCGATGCGGTGCTGAGCGTCTGGGAACCGGGCCGCGTGGGCGTGCACCTGGCCCCCCGCGCGGACAGCCATGACATGGGCGATTCCAACCGCACGGAAACCTTCACCTACGTGGCCCGCGAACTCGGCAAGCGCAACATCGCCTTCCTCTGCGCCCGCGAGCGGGAGGCCGATGACAGCCTGTCGCCGAGCCTGAAAGAAGCCTTTGGCGGCGCATTCATCGCCAACGAGCGCTTCTCGAAGGATCAGGCCAATGCCTGGCTGGCCAGCGGCAAGGCCGATGCGGTGGCCTTCGGCGTCCCCTTCATCGCCAACCCGGATCTGCCGGAGCGCCTGCGCCAGGGCGCAGCGCTGAACGAGGCACACAGCGAGACCTTCTACGCCTCGGGCCCGGTCGGCTATATCGACTACCCGCGCCTGTAATTTCCGCCACGCAATGAAAAAGCCCGCGTTCTCACGCGGGCTTTTTCATTGCGGTGCGCCGGGCTAGCGTGCGTCGATCTGCTGCTGCAAGTTCTGGATTTGCGCCTGCAGCGTGTTGACGCTGCGCGTGGTCTGCGCGCGGAACGCGTCGAACTCGGCGGTACTGCTACCACTGCTGGCCGCCGGGCGATTGTCCATCTGGCTCTTGAGCACCAGCAGATCCTGCTCCAGGCGATCGACAGCGGCGTTGGAGTTGCCAGCCTTCTTCAGTGCCTCGATGTCACCCGCCAGACTCTTGACCTGGGTAGCCAGTTTGCCGGCATCCGCCTGGGCGCTCTTCAGGGTGGCCAGCTCGCTTTTCACGGCAGCCAATTCGCTTTTCAGCGAGCCTTGCTCGCTGCCGAGGGTCTTGAGGCTCTCGTCGTACTTGCCCGTGTCACCCTGCTGGGCCTTGAGGTCGGCGATCAATTGCTCGATGCGCTTGTCCTGCCCGCTCTGCTGGCCACCAGCGGCCTGCTGTTGCCTGGTCAGCTCGGCGACCTTGCCTTCCAGCTGGCGCACCTGCAGGCGCAGGGCCTCACTGCCGGTGGTGACGTTGGACTCAGCCGCGACCACCTTGCCGGAGATGTCCTGAATGCGGCCCGCCGCTTCTTCGCTGATACGCGCGAAGCTTTCCTGTGTGGCAACCAGTTGCTGCTCCATCAGGTTGATCTGCTGGAAGCTCCACCAGCCCACGGCGCCCAGGGCGATGCTCAGCGCGCCGACCAGCGCCCACAGCGGGCCGGTGCTGGCTGCACGGGACGCAGCGGCGGCCTTGCCAGGCGCAGCGGCACGGGCATAAGACTGCGGTTCAGGGTCGAAATCATCCTGATCGCGGCGATCCGGCGTCAGGCTGGGCACATCATCGAGTTCGTCGTGGGCATCGTTACGCATGTAGGGAGACCTTGAGAAAACCACGGTGGAAGCAAATTGCCGCGCAGTATACCGATTCGCTGGTGACGCTTGGGTGTCGTAGTGCCAGTAATCGAGGTGTCACCGCGGCCTGTATTGCGCACACAGACCAGCGGTGTGCGGCTCCGGTTCCGTGACGGCCTGGGCCCCCGGTCACGGGGCGGGCGGCATGATCCACCGCGCCGACATTTCCCTCACAGAGGTCAAGACAGACAACGAATCCAGGAATACTGGAAAGCCTTGGCCTCCGCTCGATGGTGCCGCCTCCGGTAACTTGCAAGACCAAGGCCGGAGCAGTAGGTGCACAGATTCGACGCTTCTATATGCTTGGCTTCGATCCCTTCTGCCAGCAAGAGCAAGGTGCAGTACCTGGCAAGACTCAACCAGGCCTCGCCATGGGAGGCCACTGCCGAATTGGCGTGCTGGCAAGGCCGAACAACAAACCAGGGCGGTTGGTTTCCGGACCACAGCCGGCCATGAATACGCTGCAGTTCCTGGGTCAACTGGGTCGGCACTTCGTAACAGCACGCCATGATGCCAGGCCCTATCGCAATTCTCAGGCTTTGCCGTTCGATACCCGCTTGAGAAAAGGCACCGAGCGCATTGGCGATCACACCACCCAGCAAACCCTTCCAGCCGGCATGGATGGCCGCGACGAAACGCCCTGAGGTGCAACCCACCAGTATGGGCAGGCAGTCGGCGGTAATGACCGAGACAGGCCTGGTGCTACGGGTGAAAACAGCATCAGCGCTCAGATCCCCTGCCGGCTCCTGACCCGCTATTTCCACCACTTGGCTGGAGTGCTGCTGCCGCAGGTAGAAGGTACCCGCAGGCATCGCTTCATCCATGGGCCCGCAAAAGCCGTGCTGAATATTTGGCAACAGGCTCAGTATCTTGGCCGAGTACATGGCTCACCACGCGATGATTAGCTCGATGAGCCTCTACACTAGCCTAGGGCCAAGGGTAATGAAATCACCCTGTTTAGCGGTTTTTTCGCACGGATTCACAGGTCAAGCCACTGTCGCGGATTGACCTGTCGAGCGGCAACGGATTGCTCGCAGCCCCTGCACAATCGACCGAGCAACTGATCTAGCCCTGCGCCCGCCACCAGCGGCAGAACTCGTCCAGTGCCGGCCACAACCCGGCGGTGGCCTGGTAGTCCAGGTGCCGCTGCGCCTGGCTGATGTCCAGCGAGAAGTGGCGGCTCATCACGTCCACGGTCAGTCGCGACAACGACGGCTCGGGGCACCCCGGCAACAGCCTGCAGAGCCCCTCGTTGAAAGTCGCCATGCTGCGTGCCAGGCCGACCGGCACGTGGCGGGTAACCGCCGGCATCTGTAGTTGACGCAGCACGTAATTGACCACGTCCCAGAGTGGTACCGCCGCGCCATTGCTGATGTTGTAGGCCTTGCCCAGGGCCGGCCCGGCGGCCAGCAAGGCGCTGAGCAGGGCCTCGTTGAGGTTGTGCACGCTGGTGAAGTCGACCTTGTTCAGGCCATTGCCGATGATCGCCAGGCGCTTCTTGCGCTGCATGGCGATCAGCCGTGGAAAGATGCTCACATCGCCCGCCCCGGTGACGAAGCGCGGGCGCAGGGCAATCACTTCCAGGCCGAACTCCTGGGCGCCGAACACACGCTGTTCGGCGAGAAACTTGGTACGCGCATAGTGGCTGGAAAAACGCTTCGGCACCTGCTCTTCGCTCAGACCGACATGATCGCGCCCATCGAAATAGATCGACGGCGACGACAGGTGGACGAGCCGTCGAACCCGACGCTTGAGGCAGGCTTCGATGACGTTCTCGGTGAGCAGCACGTTGCCCCGATGAAAGTACTCGTAGCGCCCCCAGACACCCACGGCGCCGGCGCAATGCACCACCGCCTCGACATCGCTGCACAGCGCCAGGGCCAGCTCCGGGTCGTTGAGGTCGCCGGGCATGAAGTGCGCACCACGGCGCAGCAGATGCTCCAGTGCCTCTTCTCGGCGCCCAGTCACGCGCACGTCCAGCCCCTGCTCCAGGGCATGCCTGGCAAAGCGCCCGCCAATGAAACCGCTTGCTCCGGTGACCAGAATCTTCATCACGTCCTCCGCTCGCTCGTCGGCGCACTATAAAGCCTGGCGCAGGGTCGCGGCAGGCCGCCTGGAAGCTGTTCAAAGTCTTGCGAGCCAGAGCCAGAGCCAGGCAAGAGCGGGGCGCAGCAGCCTGTGAACAGGTTCTTACCCCAATGGCACCAGATAATCACCCGCATGGCGGTGCAAATACCCGGTCAGGCGGTCGAGCAGCTCGCCGCCATTGCGCCAGTGATGCCAGTAAAGCGGCACGTCGATGGGCCTCTCGGCGAGCAGCTCGACGAGCGCACCGCTGGCCAGCGCCTCGTGCATCTGTGGCTCGGGCACCATGCCCCAGCCCAGGCCCTCGGCGGTCAGCCGCAGGAAACCTTCCGATGAAGGGCACAGGTGATGCAGGAAGCTGCCCGACAGGCCAAGCTCACTGAGGTAGCGGTGCTGCAACTGGTCGTCCGGGCCGAATACGATGGCCGGCACATGGGCCAGCCGCTCGGCCGTCACGCCGCCGGGAAAATGTCGGGCGATGAAGGCCGGGCTGGCCATGGCCCGATAGCGCATGGCCCCGAGCGGCAGGCTGCGAGCGCCGGAGACCGGACGCTCCGCCGCACACACGCAAGCCGCCACATCGCCGGCGCGCATGCGCTTGAGGCCCACTTCCTGATCCTCGACCACCAGCTCCAGCAACACCCGGTGGCTGGCGCAGAAATCCGCCACCGCCCTCGCCCACCAGGTCGCCAGGCTGTCGGCGTTGACGGCGATGCGCAGCCGCTGGGTCTCACCATCGGCCTCCAGGGCCGGCACCTGCTGCTGCAGATCACGCTCGAGCAGGCGCACCTGCTGCACATGGTTGAGCAGGCGCCGACCGACTTCGGTGGGCGTCGGCGGCATGGCGCGCAACAGCACAGGCTGGCCGATGCGCGCTTCCAGCAGCTTGATGCGCTGGGACACCGCCGATTGCGACAGCCCCAGGACCTGGGCAGCGCGCTCGAAGCCAGCCTGTTCGACGACCGCGGCAAGGGCAGCCAGCAACTTGTAATCGAGCAATCGATTTTCCTAATGAGCGATCAGGAGGATTGCTTTTCCTTATACAAGCAATCGCCACAGACTGATAGCCATCCCTCCCCTATTCAGGATGCATCGGTCATGTCAGGTCTCGGCAACTTCCCTTTCTCCCCTCAGGCACAGGCGCGCTGACCATGTGGCAGAGCTACAGCAATGGCCTGGCGATCACCGCCGGCCTGATCGTCGCGCTCGGCGCACAGAATGCCTTCGTCCTCGCCCAGAGCCTGCGCCGCGAGCACCACCTGCCGGTGGCGCTGTTGTGCATCGCCTGCGATGCCTTGCTGATCAGCGCCGGTGTGTTCGGTCTGGCGACCCTGCTGCTGCAAAGCGAATGGCTGCTGGGTATCGCGCGCTGGGGTGGTGCGGCCTTTCTGCTCTGGTACGGCACCCAGGCATTGCGGCGCGCCTGTCGGCCGAACGCCCTGCTGTTAGAAAGAGGCGCCCCCCGTCCGCTGCGTGCGGTGTTGCTCGCGACCCTGGCCGTGACCCTGCTCAACCCCCACGTCTACCTCGATACCGTGCTGTTGATCGGCTCCCTCGGCGCCCAGCAGAGCGTGCCCGAGGCCTACGCGGCCGGCGCCGCCAGCGCGTCGCTGCTGTGGTTCATGTGCCTGGCGCTCGGCGCTGCCTGGCTGGCGCCATGGCTGGCTCGGCCGCTGACCTGGCGAATCATCGATCTGCTGGTGGCCGTGATGATGCTGGCGATAACCTGGCAACTGATCGCCAAGCCCTTGTAGGCCGTCGAGATGGACGACGGTGCTATGCTGCCCGTCCTGTCGCACGTTGCCGGAGGCTCTGTGGAAACCAGCGTCTTTCTCATGGTAATCGCCTCGGCAACCCTGCACGCGGGCTGGAACGCGCTGCTGAAAATCGGCCTGGATCGTTTTCTCACCGCTTCGCTGATGCAGATCGGCGCCGCTGCCGTCGCCGTGCTGGCCCTGCCGTGGGTAGCCCTGCCGAACGCCGCGGCCTGGCCGTGGATCGTCCTCTCGGCACTCCTGCACATCGGCTACAACGTGTTCCTCAGCCGTGCCTATCGATACGGCGATCTCGGTCAGGTCTATCCCATTTCCAGGGGCAGTTCTCCCCTGCTGGTGGCCGGTTTGTCGGTGCTTTTGCTGGGCGAAACCCTGCCAGCCGGGCAACTGCTCGGCCTGGCGGTGCTGGTCGCCGGTATCTGGTTGATGGCAATCCGGGGTGGCAGCGGCGAAGCCAACGGCGGCCTGCTGTTCAGCGCGCTGATGACTGCCCTGTTCATCGCCGGCTATACGCTCTCCGACGCCGCCGGCGCCCGTGTCAATGGCGACCCGCTGGCCTACTCGCTGTGGCTGTTCACCGTGAACGGCGCGGTGATGGCCCTGGTGATCCTTGGCCAACGCGGCCCAGGTATCGTTCGCGAACTGGGCCCGCACTGGCGGGCGGGGCTGCTGGGCGGGAGCATGTCGATGCTCGCCTACAGCATCGTCATCTGGGCGATGACCCAGGCGCCGGTGGCGCTGGTATCGGCCTTGCGCGAAACCAGCGTGGTATTCGCCCTGCTGATCGGCTGCCTGTGGCTCAAGGAGAGCCTGCCGCCGATTCGTCTGCTGGCCTGCCTGATCATCGTCGCCGGGGTGGCGACCCTGAAGCTCGCCTGAAGCGCCGGCCCGATCGGCGACAGCGGCTCTAGCGCGGTTTCCGGGCACGCTCGCCGCGTGGTTATACGCCAGGCCCGGTGCTATGATCCCTGCCCTGCGTCGCAAAGGATACAAATCCGCCGACGCATGTTTGGCCGCCCGTGATCGGCCCTGCGCTCATCGCAACAGACCTGATTAGGAGAACCACCATGGCTTTCGAATTGCCGCCGCTGCCTTATGCACACGATGCCCTGCAGCCGCACATTTCCAAGGAAACGCTGGAGTTCCACCACGACAAGCACCACAACACCTACGTGGTGAACCTGAACAACCTCGTGCCCGGTACCGAGTTCGAAGGCAAGAGCCTGGAAGAAATCGTCAAGACGTCCTCCGGCGGCATCTTCAACAACGCGGCCCAGGTATGGAACCACACCTTCTACTGGAACTGCCTGAGCCCCAACGGCGGCGGTCAACCGACTGGTGAGCTGGCCGCAGCCATCGAAAAATCCTTCGGTTCCTTCGAGACGTTCAAGGAAGAGTTCAGCAAGGTCACCATCGGCACCTTCGGGGCTGGCTGGGGCTGGCTGGTGAAGAAGGCTGACGGTTCCCTGGCGCTGGCCAGCACCATCGGCGCCGGTTGCCCACTGACCGCAGGCGATACGCCGCTGCTGACCTGCGATGTGTGGGAACACGCCTATTACATTGACTACCGCAACGTTCGTCCGAAGTATGTCGAGGCGTTCTGGAGCCTGGTCAACTGGGACTTCGTGGCGAAGAACTTCGCGGCCTGATGCCAAGCACCACGCTTGCCTGCAAGCGTACCAGCCAGATGCCGATGCCCTCCTGATGCGAATCATGGGGGCATTTTTTCATGTGCACGACGCCTGTCCACGGCAGGCGGGAGATGTGTCAGGATCGACAGACGGTCCTCAAGAGTTGATGGACGTCTCCGAAACAATGCAGGCGCTAGGGCAAACCGTCATCATTGGATCGACGCCGTGCAGCGGAGGTCTTTGACTGCCACCGTGACTTTGCCAATACTCAATCCCTGTCCGGCGTCCGGTATCTCACAAGGAACTGCTATTTGAAGCTGGAACTCAAGCACAGTCTGTCCGTGAAACTGCTTCGCGTCGTGCTGTTGTCCGCGCTTGCCGTTGGCGTGGTGTTGAGCCTGGGTCAGATCGTGTTCGATATCTACAAGACCCGCCACTCGATCACCAGCGATGCCCAGCGCATCCTCGGCATGTTCCGCGATCCTTCGACCCAGGCGGTCTACAGCCTCGACCGGGAAATGGGCATGCAGGTCGTCGAAGGCCTGTTCCAGCATGAGTCGGTGCGCCATGCCTCCATCGGTCACCCCGGCGAACAGATGCTGGCCGAAAAAAGCCGGCCGCTGGCCGAGCCCTCCATGCGCTGGCTGACCGATCCCATCCTCGGTGAAGAGCAGAACTTCACCATCCGCCTGGTGGGCCGCGAGCCCTACAACGAGTACTACGGTGATCTGAACATCACCCTCGATACCGCGTTGTACGGCGAAAGCTTCCTCACCAACTCGGTGATCATCTTCATTTCCGGGGTGCTACGCGCCCTGGCCATGGGCCTGGTGCTGTACCTGGTCTATTACTGGCTGCTGACCAAGCCGCTGGCGCAGATCATCGAACACCTGAGCAACATCAACCCGGATCGGCCCAGCGAGAACAAGTTGCCGATGATCGCCGGCCACGAGAAGAACGAACTGGGCCTGTGGATCAATACCGCCAACCAACTGCTCGCCTCGATCGAACGCAACACCCAGCTGCGCCGCGAAGCCGAAAACAGCCTGCAGCGCATGTCGCAGTACGACTTTCTCACCGGTCTGCCGAATCGCCAGCAGTTGCAACAGCAGCTCGAGCAGATTATCGAAGACGCCGGCCGCCTGCAGCGCCGGGTGGCCGTGCTGTGCGTCGGGCTGGACGATTTCAAGGGCATCAACGAACAGTTCAGCTACCAGATCGGCGACCAGTTGCTGCTGGCACTCTCCGATCGTCTGCGCAGCCACAGCGGCCGCCTGGGCGCCCTGGCTCGCCTGGGCGGCGACCAGTTCGCCCTGGTGCAGGCCGATATCGAACAGCCCTACGAGGCCGCGGAGCTGGCGCAGAACGTACTGGACGACCTAGAGGCGCCGTTCGCCCTCGACGAGCACGTCATACAGCTGCGCGCGACCATCGGCATCACCCTGTTCCCCGAGGACGGCGACAGCCCCGAAAAGCTGCTGCAGAAAGCCGAGCAGACCATGACCCTGGCCAAGAGCCGCTCGCGCAACCGTTATCAGTTCTACATCGCCAGCGTCGACAGCGAGATGCGCCGCCGCCGCGAACTGGAAAAGGATCTGCGCGATGCCCTGGCGCTGGATCAGTTGCACCTGGTCTATCAGCCACAGATCAACTACCGCGACCAGCGTGTGGTCGGCGTCGAGGCCCTGCTGCGCTGGCAGCACCCGCAACACGGCCTGGTTGCACCGGATCTGTTCATTCCGCTGGCCGAGCGCAATGGCATCATCATCGCGATTGGCGAATGGGTGCTGGACCAGACCTGCCGTCAGCTGCGCGAGTGGCACGATCAGGGCCACGGCGACCTGCGCATGGCGGTCAACCTGTCCACCGTGCAGTTGCACCACGCCGAACTGCCGCGGGTGGTCAACAACCTGATGCAGGTGTACCGCCTGCCGGCGCGCAGCCTTGAACTGGAGGTCACCGAAACCGGCCTGATGGAAGACATCAGCACCGCCGCCCAGCACCTGCTCAGTCTGCGCCGCTCCGGAGCGCTGATCGCCATCGATGATTTCGGTACCGGCTATTCGTCGCTCAGTTACCTGAAAAGCCTGCCGCTGGACAAGATCAAGATCGACAAGAGCTTCGTGCAGGATCTGCTCGAGGACGAGGACGACGCCACCATCGTTCGCGCCATCATCCAGCTCGGCAAGAGCCTGGGCATGCAGGTCATCGCCGAGGGGGTGGAAACCGCCGAGCAGGAGGCCTATATCATCGCTCAGGGTTGCCATGAAGGTCAGGGCTACTACTACAGCAGGCCGCTGCCGGCCCGCGAACTGACCCAGTATCTCAAGCAGTCCAGCCGCGCGCAGCACCGCGTCGATCCGGCAACGCTCTGATGCCGGGGCCGCTCTGAATCGAGCCTGAGCGCGATTATCCGGGTTCGGAACGGGCGGTAGCACATCCAGCCTTTGCGTAAAATGCAAATCTTTCGCATTATGTTGCAGCTCGCGTGGACGACCACGTGCGCTCCCCATTAACACGCAAAGGATTTCGTCATGATTCGTATGCCCCTGGCCTCTGCCAGCCTGCTGACAATCGCCATTGCCCTGGCGGGCTGCGGCGAAGACAAAGCGCCTGCCAACCAAGCCGCCGCCCCGGCTCCGCAAGCGAGCACCAGCAGTGCACCAGCAGCAGCCGGCGCCTTCGATGAAGCCGCAGCGCAAGACGTGGTCAAGCACTATGCCGACATCGCTTCCGCCGTGTTCGACGACGCCGCCAGCACGGCGAAAACCCTGCAGACCGCCATCGACGCGCTGCTCGCCACGCCGAACCAGGAAACCCTCAAGGCTGCCCGCGAGGCCTGGCTGGCCGCACGCGTGCCCTATATGCAGAGCGAAGTGTTCCGCTTCGGCAACACCATCGTCGACGACTGGGAAGGCCAGGTCAACGCATGGCCGCTGGATGAAGGGCTGATCGACTACGTCGCTGCGGACTACCAGCATGCGCTGGGCAACCCGGGCGCCAGCGCCAACATCATCGCCAACACCGAGATCCAGGTCGGCGAGGACAAGGTCGACGTCACCGAAATCACCCCGGACCTGCTCGCCAGCCTGAACGAGCTGGGCGGTTCCGAAGCCAACGTCGCCAGCGGCTACCACGCCATCGAATTCCTGCTCTGGGGCCAGGACCTGCACGGCACCGGCCCAGGCGCAGGCGAGCGCCCGGCTACCGACTACGTGGTCGGTGAAGGCGCCACCGGCGGCCACAACGAGCGTCGTCGTGCTTACCTGAAGGCCGCCACCGAACTGCTGGTCGCCGACCTCGACGAAATGGCTGGCCAGTGGAAAGCCGGCGTAGCCGACAACTACCGCGCCACCCTGGAAAGCGAATCCGCCGAGAACGGTCTGCGCAAGATCCTCTTCGGCATGGGCAGCCTGTCCCTCGGTGAGCTGGCCGGCGAGCGCATGAAGGTCGCGCTGGAAGCCAACTCCACCGAAGACGAGCACGACTGCTTCAGCGACAACACGCACAACTCGCACTTCTACAATGGCAAGGGCATTCGCAACGTCTACCTGGGCGAGTACAAGAAGGCCGACGGCACCAGCCTGACCGGCCCGAGCCTGTCGTCGCTGGTCGCCAAGGCGGACGCCGCTGCCGACAGCACCCTGAAGGCCGATCTGGAAGCCACCGAAGCCAAGCTGCAGGCCCTGGTCGACAGCGCCAACAAGGGCCAGCACTTCGACCAGTTGATCGCCGCCGACAATGCCGAGGGCCAGCAACTGGTGCGTGATGCCATCGCTGCCCTGGTCAAGCAGACCGGCGCCATCGAGCAGGCGGCTGGCAAGCTGGGCATCAGCGATCTGAACCCGGACACCGCCGACCACGAGTTCTGATTCGACAGCCTCAGGCGTAGACCAGGCCGATGCGACTCACCTCGCATCGGCCTTTTTCGTTTCTGCGCCGGCTACCATCCACACATGCAAATCCATCTTATTTAAAGCTGCATAGGCTGCTAAGATTCCCGCCCTTGATTTTCCTGTCACGGACTCTGTCGATGCCTGCGCCACCCGGTCGTCTGCTGCCAATGCTGGGCCTGGCCCTCAGCCTGGCGGCGTGTGAGCAGTCCCCGCGCTTCACCGAAGCAGAGCCTGGCGAAGCGCTTTCCGGCGGCACGGCCACGGTATCGCGCAGCGACCACAACGCGTTCTCCCTGCCCTCCGCCAACCTCGAGGCCGAACGTCGTCTGGATTTCAGCGTGGGCAACAGTTTCTTCCGCAACCCCTGGGTGATCGCGCCGTCCACCACCACCGCCCGCGACGGTCTCGGCCCACTGCTCAACACCAATGCCTGCCAGAACTGCCACATTCGCGATGGCCGTGGCCACCCGCCCGAACCCGGCAGCCTCAACGCCGTGTCGATGCTGGTACGCCTGTCGATTCCTGCCGGCAGCGCGCACCCGTGGATCATCGAGCGCCAGGGGGTGCTGCCCGAACCGAAGTACGGCGCGCAGTTGCAGGACATGGCCAACCCCGGCGTAGCGCCCGAAGGCAAGGTACGCGTCGCGTACAGCACCCACCACGTGCAGTTCGACGACGGGTATGGCATCGAGCTGCGCATGCCACAGTTGAACATCAGCCAGCTCGGCTACGGGCCGATGCACCCGGACACGCAGTTTTCGGCCCGGGTCGCCCCACCGATGATCGGCCTCGGCCTGCTCGAAGCGATCCCAGAGGCGGCCATCCTGGCCAACGCCGACCCCGAGGATCGCGACGGTGACGGCATCGCCGGGCAGCCCAACTGGGTGTGGGACGATGTGCAGCAGAAAACCGTGCTCGGCCGTTTCGGCTGGAAGGCCGGACAACCGACCCTGAATCAGCAGAACGCCCATGCCTTCGCCCACGACATGGGCCTGACCAGCAGCGTCGTGCCCCACGACCAGTGCACCGATGCGCAGGCCGCCTGCCGCGAGGCGCCCCACGGTGGCGAGCCGGAGGTCAGCGACAACATCATGAAAATGGTGCTGTTCTACACCCGCAACCTCGCCGTGCCAGCTCGTCGACGGGCCGACGACGCCCAGGTGCTGGCAGGCAAGAACCTGTTCCATCGCGCCGGCTGCCAGCGCTGTCATACGCCAAGCTTCGTGACCGCCACCGATGCCGCGGAACCGGAGCTGGCCAGGCAGACCATCCGCCCCTACACCGATCTGTTGCTGCACGACATGGGCGATGGCCTCGCCGACGGTCGCGGCGAGTTCCGCGCCAGCGGTCGGCAATGGCGCACCGCGCCGTTGTGGGGCATCGGCCTGACCGAGCAAATCAGCGGCCACACCCAGTTCCTGCATGACGGTCGCGCTCGCAACCTGCTCGAAGCCATTGCCTGGCACGGTGGCGAAGCAGAGGCTGCCAAACGCCACGTACTGACATTTTCCAGCGAGGAGCGCGCCGCGCTTCTGGCCTTTCTGAACTCACTGTAAAGGAGCCGCGCATGATTCGTTCTCCGCTGACCATCGCCCTGCTGGGCCTGACCCTGGTCGCCTGCTCACCCGCCGACCCGCAGGCCACGGTCAGCGCTGCGCTGGCCGAAGGCGTGCTGCTGCCCGCTCACATCACCTGGAAAGAGGCCGATGCCGGCCTGGCCAGGAGCGCCCGGTCGTTCTGCGCAGGCGAAGAGGATCTGGCCACCGCTCGCCAGGCCTTCCTCACCGCCCAGAGCGCCTGGGCCAGCCTGCAGCCACTGGCCGTCGGGCCGCTTGCAGAAGGCAACCGCGCCTGGCAGGTGCAGTTCTGGCCGGACAAGAAGAACCTGGTGGCACGCCAGGTCCAGGCCCTGGTCAAGGGCAACGCCCGGTTGAGCGCCGCCGACCTGGAGAAATCCAGCGTGGTCGTCCAGGGGCTGACCGCCTACGAGTACCTGATCTTCGATCCGGAAATCGATCTGCACGACGCTGAACAGAAAGCCCGCTACTGCCCGCTGCTGGTGGCCATCGGCGAGCATCAGCAGGCCTTGGCAGGCACCGTGCTGACGCAGTGGCAGGACCAGGCCGGTGCACTCAGCCAGTACAAGACCTTTCCCAACGAGCGCTACGCCGAAGCCGGCGAAGCCATCTCCGATCTGCTGCGCACCCAGGTCAGCGCCATCGACGGCCTGAAGAAGAAACTCGGCGCCCCCCTGGGCCGGCAAAGCAAGGGCGTACCGCAGCCCTACCAGGCGGAAGCCTGGCGCAGCCAGGCCAGCCTGGCCAACCTCGGCGCGGCGCTGACCGCTGCCGAGCAGCTCTGGCACGGCGCCAAGAACGACGGTATCCAGGCCCTCCTGGGCAGCGACCAGGATGCGCTCAAGCAGCGTATCGACGGGGCCTACGCCGAGACCCAGCGACAGCTCGCCGGCCTGCAGCGCCCGCTGGGCGACCTGCTGACCGACGAAGCCGGACGGCAGACCCTCAACGCCTTCTACGACAGCCTCAATGTCCTGCACCGCCTGCACGAGGGCGAGCTGGCGCGAGCGCTGGGTATCCAGCTGGGCTTCAATGCCCACGACGGAGACTGACTCATGACGATCAAACGCAGAGCCTTTCTTGGCTTGAGTGCCGCGGTACTCGCTGCCGGTGCCGTGGGCGGCTGGAAGCTGAGCCACAACGGCGGTCAGCCACTGCTGCTCTCGGCACGCAACGACGAAGATGGCAAGCACTACGCGGTCGGTTATCGGCTCGACGGCCAGCGGGCGTTCGCCACGCAGGTCAGCGAGCGCTGCCACGACGTGGTGCCCCATCCGACCCTGCCCATGGCCCTGTTCGTCGGGCGCCGGCCGAGCACCGAGAGCTACCTGGTGGACACCCGCGACGGACGCCTGCTGCAGACCCTGCACAGCGAGCAGGACCGGCATTTCTACGGCCACGCGGTATTTCACAAGGACGGCCAATGGTTGTACGCCACCGAGAACGATACCCGCGATCCCGGCCGCGGGGTACTTGGCGCCTATCGTCTGGAAGGCGAGCGCCTGCTGCGCCGCGAGGAGCTGTCGACCCACGGCCTGGGCCCGCATCAGGTGCTGTGGATGCCGGATGGCGAAACCCTGGTGGTGGCCAACGGCGGCATCCGCACCGAAGCGGAGAGCCGGGTGGACATGAACCTCGATGCCATGGAAGCCAGCCTGGTGCTGATGGCACGCGACGGCACCCTGCACAGCAAGGAACAGTTGCCCGAACGGATGAACAGCGTGCGCCACCTGGCCGTGGCCAGCGACGGCACCATCGTCAGCGGCCAGCAGTACATGGGCGACCCCATGGACGCCGTGCCGCTGGTGGCGATCAAACGTCCCGGCCAGCCGTTCCAGCACTTCCCGATGGCCGAGGGGCAACGGCAGATGATGAACCAGTACACCGCCAGCGTGGCGGTGCACAGCGATCTGCGCCTGCTGGCGATGACCGCCCCCAGAGGCAATCGCCTGTTCATCTGGGACCTGGACAGCGGCGCAGTACGCCTGGACGTTTCGCTCCCCGATTGTGCGGGCGTCGGCGCGGTGGAACACGGCTTCGTGGTCAGCGCCGGCATCGGCCGCTGCCGTCTGTACGACTGCCGCAGCGAGCGCATCGCCATGCAGCCCCTGGATCTCCCGGCAGGGCTGTGGGACAACCACCTGCGCCTGGCCTGACCGGCACCAAAGTGGCGTAAGCAGCCGTAGGGTGGATGACGCTCTTTTCATCCACCATCGCGCTCGCAGAGCGGTGGACGGATGAAGCGTCGTCCACCCTACAAATGACCGCTAACGCCTTTACTTGCCGCTTGAAGCTGCTCCTAAAGCAAGCCGAGCTGCTCGGCTCGGGGTTCGTTGTCGGTGTATTCGGGTAGCGGCGGCAAGCCCGGCAGGCGTTCGCTCAACGACTGGTGAAAGCGCAGCGCCTGGGCAGCGGCAAGGTGGTTGTCCGGGGTGTGCAGGAATACATAGGGCGTCAGGCCTTCTTCGATCCAGGCCGCGACCTTGTCGAGCCAGGGCTCGAGAAAGGGCTGATTGGCATCCAGATCCGGCCCGCCGATGAAACGCACCTGCGGGCTGTCGCTGAACGCGGCCGGACGAATCGGCAGGCGGGGCTTCTTCGCTTGCGCATGCAACACCGCCGGGTCGCTGGAGCGGCAACTGAACAGCGCACGGGAATCCAGGCAAATGCGCTCGACACCGCGCTCGTGCAGCAGCCGATTGAGGGCGCGCTCGGCATCCCCCTTGTCGAAGAACGCCGGATGGCGGACTTCGACGGCCAGCCGGCGCTGCGAGAACGCATCCAGCCACACCGCCAGCTCGTTCAGCCGTGAAGGCCCGAACATGGCCGGAAGCTGCAGCCACAGCGGTGCCACTCTATCCCCCAGCGGCGCCAGGAGTTCGAGGAACGCCTGGGTGCCGTCGAGCTGATCACGCAGATCCCCCTCGTGGCTGATGTCCTTGTGCACCTTGGCGCAGAAGCGGAAGTGCTCGGGCATGCGCTGTACCCAGCGAAGCAGCTTGTCCTGATCAGGGCGGGCATAGAACGTGGTATTGCCTTCCACCGCATTGAAGACGCGGCAGTAGTGTTCGAGGCTGTCAGCCAGATTGAGATCGGCCGGATAGAAACTGCCGCGCCAGGCGGTCTCGCTCCAGGAGGGGCAACCGAGGAAATAGGGAAGCATGGCAAATCGCTGACGAGTCAAAGGCCGCTATTGTGCCCTGTGTACAGCGAGAGGTGCAGATTGGAAGTCGATCAGGCGTACAGATCGAGGCCCAGCACCTGCTGGGCATCCACATCACGGGCATAGGCCTCGGTGCTGCTATAGCTGGCGATGGCCTGAGCGGCGCGATTGCTCATGGCTGGCTGGTAGGTCACGTCCAGCGAGCGCACCGGGAAGTTGTCGGTGCTGGAATTGGTCTGCTGCACGCGACGAATTTGCGGGGTCTGCTCGAAGCCCTGAGTAGCGGCGGTCGTTGCCGGTTGCTCGCGCTTTACTTCCTCTTCCCGGTTCGCCTCACGATAGGGCGTAACCGCAGTCCCCGAGCGGGGGCCACGATCCGGTGAGTAGGGCGCGATGTTACCGTCGATACGCATCAGTGAAGGCTCGGCAGAAAGACGTGCGGAAGTGCTGGCAATTTAGCTGCACCCTGCAGCCATGGCAATGCATGGCGGGAAGTTGACGACAAAAGGACGGCTCGTCCGTCGGCAAATTCAGAATCCAGCCGGTGGCGGCATCTTGGGAGTGGCCACCTTGTCACGCAGATAGATCGGCTGCGCCTGGTCGGCAACCACCGCCTCACCCCGCGCCCAGGCGAAACGCGCCAGGCTCAGCAGGTCCTCGGCATGGGGTAGCATGCCGTCATCCCTGGCAGCAACCTGTGCGGCAATACGCGGTGCAAAGGTGCCCCAGCCGGTACCTGCACCGAACCACTCGCCTGCAGCGTCGCGCGGCAGCAGCGCCTGCTCCGGCGCCAGCACCGCCTCGTGACCGACCAGCCGCATCTCGCCCTGCTCGGCGCGGTAACAGCCCCAATAGACCTCATCCATGCGCGCATCGATGGCCGCAGCGACCTGGCTGGCCCCGTGTTCACGGAGCGAGCGTTGCGCCAGCACCGCCAGGTTGGACACCGACAGCACCGGGCGATCGAGCGCAAACGCCAGGCCCTGCACCACGCCGATGGCGATGCGCACACCGGTGAAGGCACCGGGGCCGCGACCGAAGGCGATGGCATCCAGCGCCGACAGTGCGACGCCCTGCTCGCCCAGCAGCGCCTTGATCATCGGCAACAGCCGTTGAGCGTGCATACGCGGGATCACCTCGTAGTGACTCGTCACCCGGCCATCGTGCAGCAGGGCGACGGAACAGGCTTCGGTGGCGGTATCGAGGGCCAGCAGAGTAATCATGGTGATCTGTAGAGGTGGCTGAGCGGGCGGGCATTAAAACGGTTTGAGGCGTTTTTTTCCAGCACAGCGGGTCAAGCGGCGGGTCCTGGGGCCATGAGGTGGTGTACTGAGTGCTACACCACCACAACGATGCCCTGGATGGGCACCGGCGAGCAGTGTGTCAGCCCGCACGCGTCCGGGCCGCCTCGCTCACCATTTCTCGATGACCGGTTTGGCGTCCCAACCCTTCAGAGGTTCTTTCGACCAGGTGCCATAGCCGGAGTTGGGGAACACGATCCACTCGGTGCCCCATTTCGCGGACTCTGCCTCGGCGGTCGCGCGCTGCTGCGCCACCGGCGTCTTGCGGAAACGTGCATCGAAGTCATGCAGGGTGTCGCCGAGCAGCATCACGATCCGGTAGTCCTTGGCGACCAGCGCTCGGCGCTCGACCTTGGGCGGTCCGAGCAGCAGCACGCTTTCTGCGCTGACCTGCGGCAGGTCGAGCTTCTTCAGGGCCTTGAGGGTGTAGTCCTTCTGCTCTTGCGAGCGATCCGACACGTAGCGGATGGCAACGCCGAGCTTGTCAGCGTGCTCGAGGAATTTCTTGGCACCCGGGATCAATACCGGATTGCCGTCGCGCTCCCACGGCAGCCAGGTGTCCCAGCCGTCGTAGGTGTGGCAATTGGCAAGGTCACGGGCCAGCAGCGCGGAGTTGTCGATGATGGTTTCATCCACATCGGAAACGATGGCGAGTTTCGAAGGATCTTCTGCCGCAGCCACCGCTGCATCCAGCTTCTCGGTGGCGATGTTGTAAGCCTGCATCTGCAGGGCGCGAACTTCCGCTGATTGCTGCTGATAACGCAACGCCATGGTGAACTGGTCAACCGGGCACTCGCCCTTTTTTTCCGGGGCGTCGTCGGCGAAAGCGACGGATGCGCTCAATGCCGAAACCACGATGGCGACGGGCAAGCAGGCAAATCTTCTGTTCCTGGTCATGGAATGCACTCTGATGGGGTGGTTGATGTAAAGCCGCCTTCCTCGAAGCTGTTTCGTGACGGTCGATGAAACCAGCAGAGCAGCGCGGATTTCCTGCGCTGCTCTGCCGGGAACGGTGGGGCATGCCGAAGGTGGCGGCCTGACGCTCGAAAGGCGCGGACTCTCCCGATACTAGATAGCCAGGCGCTCGATCCGCGATCCAGGAACGACACTGGCTTAGCCCGCCAAGCCTTCGGCATGCCCAGAAACGACAACGGCCCGCAAGCGGGCCGTCGATATCAGGTAAGCAGGGCTCAGCTGAGCGCTGCCAGGACCTTGGAGGTGATCTGCTCGACGGAGCCGACACCGGCGATGGCGCTGTATTTCGGCGTGCCTTCGGCAGCCGAAAGCTTCTGGTAGAAATCCACCAGGGGCTTGGTCTGCGAATGGTAGACCGACAGGCGATGACGCACGGTGGCTTCCTTGTCGTCGTCGCGTTGGATCAGGTCTTCACCGGTTTCGTCATCCTTGCCAGCGACTTTCGGCGGGTTGTGCTCGGTGTGGTACACGCGACCGGAGTTCGGGTGTACACGGCGACCGGCGATGCGGCCGACGATTTCCTCGTCATCGACGGCGATTTCCACCACGTGATCGATCTGCACGCCGGCGTCCTTGAGGGCCTGGGCCTGAGGGATGGTGCGCGGGAAGCCATCGAACAGGAAGCCATTGGCACAATCGGGTTGAGCGATGCGCTCCTTGACCAGGTTGATGATCAGCTCATCGGAAACCAGGCCACCGGCATCCATCACGCTTTTCGCGGCCAGGCCCAGTTCACTGCCCGCCTTGACCGCCGCACGCAGCATGTCACCGGTGGAAATCTGTGGAATCGAGAATTTCTTGGTGATGAAACCAGCCTGAGTACCTTTGCCGGCACCGGGCGCCCCCAACAGAATCACGCGCATCGATGTGCTCCTCAAGTTCTTGGTAGTGATGGTGGACTCGCCTCGTGGGGCCAATCTCGGAAGGTTTCGGCAGGCCGGCCAGGGGCCGAACTGCCAGAAGGTCGATCAAGATACACAGCGCCCCAATGCCGCACAAGCCATCGAAAGTCGCAGACAAATGCCGTCGCAGCCACCTCGCTGTCGACGTCCCCGACAGCTTGCCGGATCGTATCCAGGCACCGCCATACAACCAAGGTCAAACCCGGCGAAGATTTCGACAAACCGCGCACCGGCGGAAGTTTTCTGCGCTTTTACCGACAACTTCCGCCATTGACGCCATGAACGAGCATTCCTACGGCCGCTCCTACCCGGTATTGCGCAAGCCAGCGGCGATGCCGGCCACGCTGACCAGCAAGGCCTGTTCCAGAGGGCTTCCCGCCTGCTGCTCGCGCTGCCGGGAGCGCGCCAGCAGTTCGGCCTGCAATAGGTGCAGCGGGTCCAGATAGGTATTGCGCACAGTGATGAATTCCAGGGTCTCCGGGCTGTGGGCGAGCAGCTGCGATTGCCCGGTCAGGCCCAGCACCACAGCGCCAGCCTGCGACAATAGGTCGCGCAGATGGGTACCCAATGGCTGCAGTTCGGCACTCACCAGGCGCTGGTCGTACAGCCTGGCGATCGATTCGTCGGCCTTGGCCAGCACCATTTCCAGCATGTCGATACGCGTGCGGAAGAACGGCCAATGCTCGCGCATGTCGCGTAACAACTGGCCTTCACCGCGCTGCAGCGCACCGTTCAGAGCGGCTTCCCAACCCAGCCAGGCCGGCAGCATGAGGCGCGTCTGCGTCCAGGCGAAGATCCAGGGGATCGCCCGCAGGCTTTCCACCCCGCCCTCGCGCCGCTTGGCCGGCCTGCTGCCCAGCGGCAGGCGGCCAAGCTCCTGTTCCGGCGTCGCCTGGCGGAAGTAGTCGACGAACTGCGCATGCTCACGCACCACCCCGCGGTAGGCTATCACGCCGTCGGCTGCGAGCCTGTCCATCTGTGCCCGCCAGGCCGGCTCGGGTACGGGGGGCGGCAGCAGGGTCGCCTCCAGTACAGCGGCGAGGTAGAGGTTGAGGTTCTGCTCGGCGATGTCCGGCATGCCGAACTTGAAACGAATCATCTCGCCCTGCTCGGTGCTGCGAAAACGCCCGTTCACCGAGCCTGGCGGCTGCGACAGGATCGCCTCGTGGGCGGGGCCCCCCCCGCGCCCCACGGTGCCGCCGCGGCCATGGAACAGCAGCAGCTCGACCTGATGCTGGCGACAGATCTCCACCAGGCTTTCCTGGGCACGGTACTGCGCCCAGGCAGCGGCGGTGGTGCCGGCATCCTTGGCGGAGTCGGAGTAGCCGATCATCACTTCCTGCGGGCCGTGCAGGCTGGCACGATAGTCCGGTAGCCCCAGCAGGCGTTCGATGACGATCGCTGCGTTGTCCAGATCCGCCAGGGTCTCGAACAACGGCACCACCCGTATCGGCCGACGCAGGCCGGCTTCCTTGAGCAGCAACTGCACGGCGAGCACGTCGGAGGCGGCACCGGCCATGGATATCACATAGGAGCCGAGAGACGCCGCCGGCGCGGACGCGACTTCACGGCAGGTCGCCAGCACTTCGGCAGTCTCGTCGGCCGGCTGAAAATCGGCCGGCAATAGCGGCCGGCGGCTGCTCAACTCGGCCTGCAGGAACGCCAGGCGCTGCTCTTCGTCCCATTGCCGATAATGGCCAAGGCCCAGGTAGTCGGTGATTTCATCGAGTGCCGCGGCGTGGCGGGTCGCATCCTGGCGAACGTCCAGGCGAACCAGAAACAACCCGAAGGTGCTGACCCGGCGCAGGAAGTCGAGCAACGGCCCGTCGGCGATGACGCCCATGCCGCACTCATGCAGCGAGCGGTAGCAAAGGTGCAACGGGTCGTAGAGGTCGCTGTTGTCGTGCAACACGGCAGCCGGCGGGCTGACTGGCCCCGCCAGCGACTCATGGGCCCAGGCACGCGTCGCGCGCAGGCGCTCGCGCAGTTGCTTGAGCAATGCCCGGTACGGTTCGGCACTGTCGCCGCTGCGCGTACGCAGCTCGTCGCTGGCCTGCTGCATGGACAGCTCGGCGGCCAGGCTGTCGATATCACGCAGGTAGAGGTCGGCCGCCATCCAGCGGGCCAGCAACAGGACCTCGCGGGTCACCTTGGCGGTCACGTTGGGGTTGCCGTCCCGGTCTCCGCCCATCCACGAGGCGAAGCGAATCGGCGCGGCATCCAGTGGCAGGCCCACGCCCGTCTCGCGCAGCAGTACCTGGTCGGCGTTGCGCAGCACGGTCGGCAAGGCGTACCACAGCGAATTCTCGATCACCGCGAAGCCCCATTTGGCCTCGTCCACCGGCGTCGGCCGCACCCGACGGATCTCCTCGGTGTGCCAGGCTTCGGCAATCAGCCGCTGCAGCCGGCTGGAGATCGTGGCGCGCTCGACCTCGGAGAGATCATGGTGATCCTGCTCCGCCAGTTGCGCGGCGATGGCATCGTACTTCTGGATCAGGGTACGCCGGGCGACTTCGGTGGGGTGGGCGGTCAGCACCAGTTCGATATCCAGCCGCGCGACCTGACCCGCCAGGGCTTCAGGGTCGTGGCCTGCGGCGCGCAGGCGCTGCAGCAGTTCGACGAATATACGGTTCTCGAAAGGCAGCGCCTCGTCGGCATCACGACGGCGCACGCGGTGGTACTGCTCGGCGATGTTGGCCAGGTTGAGGAACTGGTTGAACGCGCGGGCGACCGGCAGCAATTCGTCGTCGGGCAACTGGTCGAGGGTATCGCTGAGCTGCCTGGCCCCTTCGGCGGACCCTTGGCGCGCCGCCTTGGCGCCCTTGCGGATGCGCTCGATCTTGTCGAGAAAGGCATCGCCATGCTGTTCGCGGATGGTGCTGCCGAGCAACTCGCCAAGCTGGTGAACGTCCTCGCGTAGACGTGCGTCGATTTGCGTCATACCGGTGTCCCTGCGCCGCTGGATGAGCGTTCAGATTGCCCAGCCTGGCGACGCCTGACAAGCAGGCCTGCAAGCGATGCCGCCGAACGCCACGTCGTTGGCGCTGCCGTGCCCGGCAATCGGAACGCAGCCAGAGGCCTCAGGTCTGAAACAGAGAACCCGCCCCGCCTCGAGGTACCTATGAAGATCCGCGAACTCGTCCAGCAATGGGAACAACACGCTGTCGGCCGCCTGGTCAGCACGCCCTACCAGGTGAACCTGGATGTGGAATCGGCAGCACGCCTGGCGGCGCTCAGCCATATGTACCCCAAGCGACGCCCGGAGGAGCTGCTCGCCGAACTGCTCGGCGCCGCCCTCGAGGACCTCGAGGCCAGCCTGCCCTACGTACAGGGTACCCAGGTGGTCGCCAGCGACGAAGAAGGCAACCCCGTCTATGAAGACGTGGGCCCGACCCCGCGCTTTTTGGAACTTGCCCGGCACTACCTCCACGAAATGACCGAGCAGTCCGACCCATCCGTGCGGTGATCGCGCACACAGCAGCCATTTTCGTTGCAACGGTCAAAGCGCCGGCTGACGCGGCCTGCGACATTTTTTTGGCGACATCGCCCTGACAAATGAACTTTTTTGCTGAACGTTTTCTGAATCAGCCAACTCACAGGGTTATGCCGTAATGACCACTGGTCGCCGGAGAAAAACTAACTCAGCCGCTATCGCTCCTGAGTTTCCGGACGGCAGGTGACCATCGTGGAAACCGACTGTTTGCCAGGAATTTACCAATGGAGTTGCACACCATGACCACTAAAACTGCCCCAAATGCTCGTACCAAACTAGCCGCCTGGAAAGTTGCGGCACTGGCTATCGGCAGCAGCTTGCTGCTCGTCGGTTGCGCAGGCACTCCGCCCAGTGAGCAACTGGCTGTGGCCAAGTCGGCCGTCAACGAAGCCGTAAGCTCCGGTGGTACCGAGTTTGCCGCAGTCGAAACCAAGTCGGCTCAGGACAAACTGAAGCAGGCCGAGCTGGAAGTCATCGAGAAAAACTACGAAGAAGCCAAACGCCTGGCGGAACAGGCGGAATGGGACGCTCGCGTGGCGGTGCGTAAAAGCCAGGCAGCCAAGGCCGAAAAAGCGCTGAAGGATGCTCAGCAAGGTATCGAGGAGTTGCGCCAGGAAGGTCTGCGCAGTGCCCAGCCTAAGCCGGGCAAGGGTCAGTAACGACCCGTCAGACTTCGCCAATTGAATAAAGGATGAACGATCATGCGTAAACAAGTGATGATTCCAGCCCTGCTGGCTCTGAGCATTGGCCTCGCGGCTTGCTCCACCCAACCCAACATCAACCTTGAGCAGGCGCGCAGCAGCTACTCCAGCCTGCAAACCAACCCGGAAGCGGTGAAAGTCGCCGCGCTGGAAACCAAGGATGCTGGCGAAGCACTGGAAAAAGCCGAGCGCGCCTTCCGCGAGAAGGAAGACGAGAAAAAAGTCGACCAGCTCGCCTACCTGGCCGAGCAGCGCATCGAACTGGCCAACCAGACCATCGCCCTGCGCACCACGGAGCAACGTTTGGCGCAATCCGCATCCGAGCGTGCCAAGGCTCGCCTGGAAGCCCGTGACGCGCAGATCGCGCAATTGGAGAACAGCCTCAACGCCAAGCAGACCGAACGCGGCACACTGGTCACCTTTGGTGATGTGCTGTTCGACCTCGATCGTGCCGAACTCAAGCCCAATGCCTACCCTAACATTGCCAAGCTCGCTCAGTTCCTGCAGCAAAATCCAGATCGCAAGGTGATCGTCGAGGGGTACACCGACAGCACCGGTTCTGCTGAGTACAACCAGGGCCTGTCCGAGCGCCGTGCCAACGCAGTACGCGCTGCACTGGTTCGTCAGGGCGTAGGTTCAGAGCGGATCGTGACCCAGGGCTACGGCCTCGAATACCCGGTCGCCAGCAATGCCAGCGCCGCCGGTCGTGCTCAAAACCGCCGTGTGGAAGTGACCATTTCCAACGACGACAAGCCGGTTGCTCCGCGCTCCTCCGTGGGCCACTGAAGCCAGGGGCCTGAGCAAGGTGCTTGAGTGGCCCCGGCGGCCGCTCAGCTAGCCAAGACGACAAACCCCGCTACGGCGGGGTTTGTCGTTGCTGCGCTGTTCATTCGTTGCAGCGCACCGCCCGTTTGCGGTCATCCACCAGTACGCCGCTGAGCCCCTTCTGCTGCAGATCGAACAGCACCAGCACGCCATCGATGCACTGGCCGACCTGATCGGCCGGCTTCAGGCTGACCGTGTAAGCCTCTCCGGGAACGGTCTTGAGCATGGTGAACTCGGATAGCAGCAGCGCATCTTCCGGCTTGGCGAAGTGCAGGTAGCCGTAGAAACCGAGCACGGCTACGGTACCGGCGATGCTGCCGATGGCGGTGAGAATAAGGGGGATGGGGTTGCGCTCGTTCATGCACACATCTCGAAAAGCGCCCCGGCCAGGCATGCGGCGGGGCGTTGCAGTGGGGATCGGCCAGGCGCTGCGCCGCCAGCCCCTGCTGCAGGCGATCAGAGAATGTTGGCGTAGTCGGCCTCGATGCGATCCAGGCTCAGGTGGTTGAGGAAGTTGGAGAAGCACATCCAGGCCGACAGCGAGTTGAGGTCACGGAACTGCTGTGGCAGGTACTTGGGTGGGCTCACCAGGCCTTCATCGACCAGTTGCCGTAGCGTACGCATATCTTCGAGCGTGGTCTTGCCGCAGAACAATAAAGGGATCTGTTCCAGCTTGCCTTTGCGCACCGCGAGCTGGATGTAGTTGTAGATCATGATGAAACCCTTCAGGTAGGACAGATCCTTGGTGAAGGGCAGGCCGTTCGGGGCTGAGCCGCGGAAGGCGCGGCTGGCGTTGCTGTAGCTGTCTTCCAGGCTGAAACCCTGCTCGCGGTAGAAATCGCAGACCTGCAGGAAATCCGCCCCCTGCTCGGCCATGTGAATGGCGCGCGTGCGGTTGGTGAGTTTGCGCAGGCGGCTGGGATAGGAAGCGAAGGCGATCACTTCCATGAGGATCGCCAGGCCCTCCTGGGTAACCGTCGACGACGGCGGCCCCTTGGCCAGGAAGGTGCAAATCGGCTGGTTCTGGCCATTGAGCGTGGTCGCCACGTGCACCAGCCCCTCGTGCACTTCCAGTGCCTTGACGTCGCGCTCGTTGAACATGGCATCGGCGCGGATCTTGATGTAGTCGGCGCCGGCGGCGGCATCGGCGAGAATGCCGTCGGACTCGAACACGCGGATGGTGCTGTCGCTCTCGCCGAACACCAGGTTAAGCCGGCTCTGCAGCAGCGCGACGGCATCCTTGGCGCTGAGCGTCTTGGGTTCGTCCTTGAGGTCGCCACGGCTGTCGATGTTGTTCAGGTAACCGGAAAACATCAGCCCCAGATCGGCCAGGGTCGGATCGCCCGCGTGGAAGGCGTCGGACGCCGCGCCGTAGAGTTCCTGGGAAATCAGCCCGAAATCCGAGGTGCCACGGGCTTCAAGCATGCGAATGACCATGCGGTACTCGCGGCACATGCGGCGCATGATCTGTCCCACCGGATTGAACTGGCCGAGCTGGCGGGTGATGTCGCGCTCGATGTCCTGCAACTCCAGCTTCTTGGCCGCCGGGTCGAAGGCCAGCGGCCGGCTGTCGTAGTAGCCACGATCGATGACCGGCAGTTCCCTGCCCTCGTGCTTGAGAAAGGCCTGGCGAATGGAGTCGTCCCACTTCACCGCATCGAGCACGCGGATCGGTGTCTGCGCCTCGACGATACGATCGGACAGCGCGCGCACGACCAGTTGATAACCGTCGAGTCCTGTGTGGCTGTTCATGGGGATCCTCTTTGCATTGCGGAAATTGCCGAACCGGCCGGTAACGCCGCTTCACGCTTGCGCCAAGACGCTCGCCACGACAACACGCGAGCAGGCCGGCGGGCTTGGCATTCGGGCCTACTGCCGTCGGTCAGCATAACGCGCTTCACCCGCCCTGCGGGTGGCACTGAAGGGGATTGCTCGCCAGCGGTTGGCGATCCAGCTGGGTGCAGCGCAGCAGGGCCGGCGTGCAGCAGAGGGTAACCGGCTCTCACGGGCCGGTTCGCTGATAGCGTGCCACTTCGACGAATACATCGGAGTTGGCCGGATCGTTCAAGTAGGCGAACACCTGTTCGAGGCCGCTGGAGACCAGTGCGCCGTCGCCTTGCGGCATCGTCACGGACTCCCCTGCCAACTGCCCGTTGTCGATGGCCTGAAGGATGCGCTCGACGTCGAGGTTGAACAGCACCAGCTCGTTGCCGGGGGTCAGTTCGAAACCGCCGATGGCGAAATTCGCCCCCATGCGCTTGGGCACGCCGGCCGACAGGTACCAGCGTCGCCCGTGATGAGCCACGGTGAAGCTGTAGCTCTGCAGGCTGGCGACGTTGTCAGCGCTGTCGATGTAGGTATCGGCCTTGTACAGGTTGGCTCCCGAACGGCTGATGTCGAGAACGCGCAGTTCCCCCCACTCATCGGTGCGCGACCAGATGCCGAGCAGCGGGATGGGCGCCGCCTCGTTGGCCGCGATCGGCTCCTTGAAGGTCACCAGGCAGCCGCTCAACAACAGGAAAGACAGCACCACCACCGCACGCCAGGCTCTCATCATGCTCTCCTCGAAGCCCCTTACGGGACCGACACGGGCCGATAGTCCGTTCCCCCGGCGCAGCCCGTCAAGCGTTTGTCCCTCAACAGCATAGGCGCTGAACCGCGGGTAACAAAAAGCCGCCCGGAGGCGGCTTGAGTGATCTTCAGAGTTCCGGGCGCATGTGCGGGAACAGGATCACGTCGCGGATCGACGGCGAGTTGGTCAGCAACATCACCAGGCGGTCGATGCCGATGCCCTCCCCGGCCGTGGGCGGCATGCCGTATTCGAGGGCACGAACGAAATCGGCGTCGAAGTGCATGGCCTCGTCATCGCCGGCGTCCTTGTCGGCCACCTGCTGCTGGAAACGCTCGGCCTGGTCCTGCGCGTCGTTCAGCTCGGAGTAGGCGTTGGCGATCTCGCGGCCACCGATGAACAGCTCGAAGCGGTCGGTGACGCTCGGATCGTCGTCGCTGCGACGGGCCAGTGGCGACACTTCGAACGGGTAACGGGTGATGAAGTGCGGCTGCTCCAGCTTGTGCTCGACCAGTTCTTCGAAAATCATCACCTGCAGCTTGCCCAGGCCTTCGAAGCCGAGCACCTTGGCGCCGGCTTTCCTGGCGATCGCGCGCGCCGTGTCCACGTCTTGCAGGTCGGCAGCGGTGATGTCCGGGTTGTACGTGAGGATCGAGTCGAACACCGAGAGGCGCACGAAGGGCTCGCCGAAGTGGAACACCTTGTCGCCGTATGGCACGTCGGTGCTGCCGAGCACGCGCTGGGCCAGCTCGCGGAACAGTTCCTCGGTGAGGTCCATGTTGTCTTCGTAATCGGCATAGGCCTGGTAGAACTCGAGCATGGTGAACTCGGGGTTGTGCCGGGTCGAAACGCCTTCGTTACGGAAGTTGCGGTTGATCTCGAAGACCTTCTCGAAGCCGCCAACAACGAGCCGCTTGAGGTACAGCTCCGGAGCGATGCGCAGGAACATGGCCATGTCCAGGGCGTTGTGGTGGGTTTCGAAGGGCTTGGCCGCGGCACCGCCGGGAATGGTCTGCAGCATCGGCGTTTCCACTTCGAGGAAGTCGCGCTCAGCGAGGAAACGACGGATGTGGGCGATCACCTGGGAACGCACGCGGAAAGTCTCGCGCACGTCTTCGTTGACGATCAGGTCGACGTAGCGCTGGCGATAGCGTTGCTCGGTATCGGTCAGGCCGTGGTGCTTGTCCGGCAGCGGACGCAGCGACTTGGTCAGCAGGCGCACGTCGGTCATTTCCACGTACAGGTCACCCTTGCCACTGCGGGCCAGGGTGCCGACCGCAGCGATGATGTCGCCCATGTCCCAGCTCTTCACCGCTGCCAGGGTATCTTCGGGCAGGGTCTTGCGGTTGACGTAGACCTGGATGCGCCCGCTCATGTCCTGGATGACCATGAAGGCACCACGGTTGAGCATGATGCGGCCGGCAACCTTGACCGGGATGGCAGCGGCTTCGAGCGCTTCCTTGGTGGTATCGGCGTACTGTTTCTGCAGGTCGGCGCAGAGGTTGTCGCGACGGAAATCATTGGGGAAGGCATTGCCCTGCTCGCGGATGGCAGCAAGCTTGTCCTTGCGCTGGGCAATCAGCTTGTTCTCTTCCTGTTGCAGGTGCTGCGGGTCGGGTTGTTGGTCGCTCATGGTCGTCGGGATTCCATCACGGGGTAGTCGCCGCCCCCACCGGGGCGGAACCAAAAGGTATTACAGGCCTTGTTTCAAGCTGGCTTCGAGGTACTGGTCGAGGTCGCCATCGAGCACCTTCTGGCAGTCGCTACGCTCGATGCCGGTACGCAGGTCCTTGATGCGCGAATCATCGAGCACGTAGGAGCGGATCTGGTGACCCCAGCCGATATCGGACTTGGTGTCTTCCAGCGCCTGGGAAGCAGCGTTGCGCTTCTGCATTTCCTGCTCGTACAACCGGGCCCGCAGCATTTTCATGGCGGTGTCCTTGTTGGCGTGCTGGGAACGCTCGTTCTGACAGGCCACCACGGTGTTGGTCGGCACGTGGGTGATACGCACCGCCGAGTCGGTGGTGTTGACGTGCTGACCACCCGCGCCGGAGGAGCGGTAGGTGTCGATGCGCAGGTCGGCCGGGTTGATCTCGATCTCGACCTTGTCGTCGATCTCGGGCGACACGAACACCGCCGAGAACGAGGTGTGGCGACGGGCGCCGGAGTCGAACGGACTCTTGCGCACCAGGCGGTGCACACCGATTTCGGTGCGCAGCCAGCCAAAGGCGTACTCGCCCTTGATGTGCACGGTGGCGCCCTTGATACCGGCGACTTCGCCTTCGGACAGTTCGACGATCTCGGCGCTGAAGCCGCGCTTGTCGGCCCAACGCAGGTACATGCGCAGCAGGATGTTGGCCCAATCCTGCGCCTCGGTTCCGCCGGAACCGGCCTGTATATCCAGGTAGCAGTTGTTCGGGTCCATCTCGTGGCTGAACATGCGGCGGAATTCCAGCTTCTCGAGGATTTCGCGCAGTCGTTCGATTTCCGAGGCGACGTCGTCGACGGCGCCCTGGTCGCCTTCTTCGACGGCCATGTCGAGCAGGTCGCGCGAATCGGCCAGGCTGCCGGTCAGGTCGTCGATGGTCTCGACGATCAGCGCCAGCGTGGCACGCTCACGGCCGAGGTTCTGGGCGTATTCCGGCTTGTTCCAGACGTTCGGGTCTTCGAGTTCGCGGTTTACTTCGACGAGACGATCATGCTTGTGATCGTAGTCAAAGATACCCCCGAATGGTCTGGGTGCGCTCGGACAGGTCCTTGATGCTGTTAAGGATCGGGTTGATTTCCATGGCTGGCGGCACTCGCAGATAAAACTTCGGAAAAGCCGACGAGTATACCCGAGTCGCCATTCGATGGCAGTACGATGACGAGCATCCAAGGATCAATCGTCCCAGGGTCTGTTGACGTTTCAGCGCGAGCCGCGTTGCCGCGAGAAACGTCAACGGCCCCTAGGGCGGCCCCAGCGAGCTGGTATCGTTGACCAGTCCAACCTGATCGCGACCGGCCTGCTTGGCCATGTAGAGGCCGCGATCCGCCAGGTTGACCAGTTGCAGGGAGGTCTGACCGGCACGCGGCACCAGCGTGGCGACCCCCAGGCTGACGGTCAGCACCGAGCCCGGCTCGGGTTTGTCATGGGCGATGCCCAGGTCGGTGACGGCACGTCGCACCTTTTCTGCCAGCAGGCGTGCGCCACCCGCGGAGGTGCCGGGCAGCACCAGGGCGAACTCTTCCCCGCCATAACGGGCAGGCAGATCGGTGGAGCGGCTGCAACAGCCACGCAGGGCCCCGGCGACGGAGCGCAGCGCATCGTCGCCGGCGACATGGCCGAAGCTGTCGTTGAAACTCTTGAAAAAATCGACATCGATCATCAACAGCGACATCGGCGTCTGCTCACGCAGTGCGCGGCGCCACTCCATCTCCAGGTACTCGTCGAAATGCCGTCGGTTGGACAATCCGGTCAAGCCATCGGAGTTCATCAGCCGCTGCAGCACCAGGTTGGTCTCCAGCAGTTGCTGCTGGCTTTCGCGCAAGGCGCGGTACGCCTCGTCGCGCTGCTGCAGGGCGGTGTAGGAGCGCGAGTGATAGCGAATGCGCGCGATCAGCTCGATGGTATCAGGCAGCTTGACCAGGTAATCATTGGCACCCGATGCGAAAGCGGTGCTTTTCACCGTGGCGTCGTCCTTGGTCGACAGCACGATGATCGGCACATCGCGCAGCGATGGCCGGGCACGGTAGGCGCCCAACAGCGTCAGGCCATCGACACCGGGCATCACCAAGTCTTGCAGGATCACCGTCGGGCGCAGTTGCTCGGCCAGGGCGACCGCCTGGGTGGGATCGGAGCAGTAGTGAAAATCGATGCCCAGCTCACCGAGCAACTCGCGGCGCACTGCTTCACCGATCATGGCCTGGTCATCGACCAGCAGCACCATGACTGCGCCTTCCTTGGGTGAGCCGAATTCTTCCGTGGCATTGCGGGGCGCTTGCATGTCGGTCTCCAGACCCATAGGTAACCAGGGTGAGTCTCTAAAATGTGGACGCAGGTTAAGTCTATCAGCCAAACAGCTCGACGAGCCGCGGGGCGATTCGCTCCAGGGCCAGTATCTCTTTCGCGGCCTGCAGCTCGGCCGCCGCCTTGGGCATGCCGTACACCGCGCAGCTGGCCTGGTCCTGGGCGATGGTCAGAAATCCCCGACCACGCATGTTCTTCATGCCCAGGGCGCCATCGCGCCCCATGCCGGTGAGCAGCACGCCAATCGCCTCGCCAGACCAGTGCTCGACCACGCTGTCGAAGAACACATCGATGGAAGGCCGGTAAATGTGACTGCGCGGCTCTTCCGTGTAGGCCAGCTCGCCGTTGCGCTGCAGGCGCATGTGGTTGTTGGTGCCCGCCAGCAGCACCACGCCGGGCTGCGGTTGCTCGCCTTCACGGGCCAGGCGTACCGGCAGGGCCGACTCGCCGGCCAGCCAGTCGGCCATGCCGGCGGCGAACACCTCATCGACATGCTGGACCAGCATCACCGCGGCATCGAAATGGCCGGGCAATTGCTTGAGCAACGTGGCCAGTGCCGCCGGCCCACCCGCGGAAGCACCGATCGCCACCAGTCGACGAGCCGCCGACGTGCCGGGCAGCGACACCGAGGCGCTGCGCTTGTGACCGGCATTCTGGCCGATCAGCCAGCCGATGTTGTGGATCTTGCGCAGCAGCGTGGCCGCGTCAGCGGCGCTGTCGCCGCCCAGCGAGGGGGTGTTCACTGCATCCAGGGCGCCATGGCCCATGGCTTCGAACACGCGATTGACGTATTGCTCGATATCCACCGAGACGATCAGGATCGCGCAAGGGCTCTGCGCCATGATTCGCCGGGTCGCCTCGACGCCATCCATCACCGGCATCAGCAGGTCCATCAGCAGCAGGTCCGGCAGGTCGACCGCGCAATGCTGCAGCGCCTCGGCGCCGTTTGCCGCGATCCAGGCGATGCGATGCGCCGGCTCGAGGGCCAGGGCCCGGCGCAGGGCTTCCACCGCCAATGGCATGTCGTTGACGATCCCTATCCTCATTCGTGCGGCTCTCCAACCAGATCGAGCACGGCGTCGAGTAACGCCTCATCATGAAAACTGGCCTTGGCAAGATAATAGTCGGCCCCGGCATCCAGGCCGCGCCGGCGGTCTTCTTCGCGATCCTTGTAGGACACCACCATCACCGGCAGCGACTGCAAACGGCTGTCGCGACGCACCAGGGTGACCAGCTCGATGCCATCCATGCGCGGCATGTCGATATCGGTGATCAGCAGGTCGAAATGCTCCGCACGCAGAGCATTCCAGCCATCCATGCCGTCGACCGCCACCGCCACATCGTAACCACGGCCCAGCAACAGCTTGCGCTCGAGCTCGCGCACGGTGAGCGAATCGTCGACCACCAGCACGCGCTTGCGGGAAACGCCGATGAGCTGCCGAACACTGCGGTCGACCCGCTCCAGGCGACCGCTACCGAGCAACTTGGTTACCGACATCAGCATGTCCTCGACATCGAGAATCAGCACCGGCGTACCGTCATCCAGCAATGCGCCTGCCGACACGTCCTGCACCTTGCCCAGGCGCGCATCGAGTGGCATCACCACCAGGGTGCGCTCGCCGACGAAACGCTCCACCACCAGGCCGAACAGGTTGTCACGGTCACGGATCAGCACCACCGGGATACCGTTGTCGCCAGGCTTGCCTTCCGGGCGCTGGAGAATCTGACTGGCGGCGATCAGGCCGACGTGCTGGCCTTCGCTCCAGAAGTGTTGGCGCCCTTCGAGCTGCACGATGTCCTCGGCCTGCAGGCGCGTCATCCTTTCGATATGGGCCAGCGGCAAAGCATAGGCTTCGCCGCCGACTTCGACCACCAGGCTGCGTACCACCGACAACGTCAACGGCACTTCCAGATGGAAGCTCGAGCCCCGGCCCTGGCGCTGCTGCATGCGTACACCGCCGCGCAGTTGCCGCACCATGTGCTGAACGGCGTCCAGGCCAACCCCGCGGCCGGACACCTCGGTGACCTGATCACGCATGCTGAAACCCGGCAGGAACAGAAAGGCCAGCAGTTCCTCCTCGGTCAGTTGCTCGCCGGTCTGCTCGGTCGCGAAGCCACGGCTGATCACCGCACTGCGCAGTTTGTCCAGGTCGACGCCCCCTCCATCGTCACTGAGTTCCAGCAACAGCATGCCGGCGTGATGGCGGGCGCGAATCAGTATCTGGCCTTCGGCTGTTTTGCCACGCGCCAGGCGCACCTCGGGCGGCTCGATGCCATGATCCAAAGCATTGCGCAGCAAGTGCGTCAGCGGCGCTTCGAGGCGCTCCAGCACGTCGCGGTCGACCTGAGTGCTTTCGCCCTCGATCACCAGTCTCACCTGTTTGCCCAGGGCGCGAGCGAGATCGCGCAACATGCGTTCATGGCCCGACAGCACATCGGCGAACGGGCGCATGCGCGAAGCCAGCGCGGCATCGTACAGCGACTGAGCACGCTGGCCGCCCTGCCAGCCGAAATCGTCCAGGTCGGCCATGTGCTGGGCCAGTACCTGCTGGCACTCGACCAGCGCCTGGCGGGTTTCCACCAGCATGGCTTCGGCCTGGGCGTCGATACTGCCTTCGGGCAGCGCTTCACGTGCCACGTCCAGTGCACGCCGCGCCGCCGCCTGCAGGCGTTTGAGGCGTTGCAGGCCATCGCCCAGGGGTTTGATGCGCTGGAACTCGACCAGCGACTTGCTGGAGATATCCAGCAGGTGGTCGAGCCGCTCCGCACTGACCCGCAGGATGCGCCCGCGCCCCTCCCCCCCGCCGTCACCGCCCTCCGCCCTCGCCGGCCTGGCGGGCGCGGGCTGCGGCTCCGGCGCGGCCGCAACGACGGGCTCGGGCTCGGCGACCGGGGCGGGCGACGTCGGCGGGCGCGGGCTGGGGACGTAGCCACCGCGCGCCAGGGCACCGAGACGCTCGATCAACGGGTCGATAACGGTGCTGGTCTCGCTCGACCCGGTCGATGGCGAGCCCAGGCCCAACAGAATGTCGGCCCCCTGCAGCAGCGCATCGATATGCTCGGGTTGCAGCAGCAGGCGCCCTTCCTGGGCCTCGACCAGGCAATCCTCCATCACATGGGCGACCTTGACCCCGATGTCGAGGCCGACGATGCGCGCCGCGCCCTTGAGGGAGTGGGCGGCGCGCATGCAGCTTTCCAGGCTGTCGGCATGGCGCGGATCGCGCTCGAGCACCAGCAAGCCGTCGTTGAGTACCTGGGTCTGCGCCTGCGCTTCGAGCTTGAACAGTTCCAGCAGCGAAGCGTCACGCATCTGATCGGGCGTCATCCGAGACTCCTGGCGATGGTCTGCTGCACGATCTGTTCGTCGAGCAGGGTCACGCTGCGCCCCTTCCACTGTAGAACCCCGGAGGCGAAGCGTCGGGCCATGGGAACGCTGCCGTTGCCCACCTCGACCACCTGACTGACGGCGATGGCTTCGATGCCCTCGACTTCGTCGACCGGCATCACCACAGGCCCGTCGGCAAGGCTGAGGATCAGCATGCGGGGCACCACGCTACGTTCGCTGACCGCCTCGGCGCTTTCCAGGCCGAGCATCTCCGCCAGGGAGACACAGGCCACCAGGGCGCCACGCACGTTGGTGACGCCCATCAGGCCAAGCGAGCGCTGGTGCGGCAGGGAATGAATCGCGGTACGCGTGGCCACCTCGCTCAGGGCACGGGTGGCCAACGCCAGCCAGGCCTCGCCAACGCGAAAGATCAGCAGCGAGCGACGCTCGCAAGGCACCTCCTCTACCCATTCGTCGTCGGGCTGGTCGTCGCGCTGCAGCGCGAAACGATCCAGCAGGCGGCTGGCCAGTGACGCATGAACCTCGCAGTTGCGGCAGTGCAGGTGCTCTTGCAGGCGCTCGCAGGACTTGTCGCCCTGCACGCCAATGCGGTTCCAGCAATCGTCGATGGCCGCCCGTTCGTCATCGCTCAGCGGCAGCAGGCTATCGCTCATCGCGGCTCACTCCACGCCCGGCACGCTGTTGCAGGCGCCTGGCGCCAGCCAGGTCTCCACGGGCCGCGAGCAGGGCCGACAGGTGGGCGATGGCCTCGGCGTGCCTGGGTGCCAGGTACAGGGCCTTGCGGTAGTAGCCCTGCGCCTCGCTGCTGCACCCGGCCACGTCGCTGAGCAGCCCCAGCCAGTAAAACACCTGAGCGGTGGGGCCGTGAGCGGCCAGGTAGCGCTCGCAGGCCGAACGGGCCTCGTCGCTGTGACCGGCATTGGCAAGGCTGGCGATTTCTTCCAGGGCTGACTCCCCGGTAGCCTGCGGCCGTGGCGCTGACGCAGGTGTACGGGGCATCGCTGGCTGGTACGCAGGCGCGGGCGCAGCCCCCCTGGCACGGGCCGGCACGGCCTGGGGCGGGGCGGCCGTGGGAACCGGCGCCTTGTCGACCGCGCGCCGAAACACGAACGCCAATGGAATGTTAAGGGCCTGCATGCCGACCTGGCTGAACAGGCTGGCCTCCGCTGGCCCGATGAACAGTGCGCCGTCATCGCGCATCAGACGTTGCAGCACGGCCGCCACGGATTGCTGGGTCGGACGGTCGAAGTAGATCAACAGGTTGCGACAGAACACGAAATCGTAGGGTGCTTCGCCGGCCAGCAGACCGGGGGCCAACAGGTTGCCGGCGAGCAGACGCACCTTGCGGCGCACCTCGTCCTTTAGCTGAAAGCCTTCCGGGGTCTCGACGAAGTGCCGATCACGAAAGCTCAGGTTGTCGCCACGGAACGAATTGCGCCCGTACAGCGCTCGCTGTGCACGAACCAGTATCAGCTCGCTGATGTCCATGGCGTCGATGCGAAAGGTGTCGCCCGGCAGCCCGGCATCTAGCAGCGCCATGGCAATGGAATACGGTTCTTCGCCACTCGAACAGGGCAGGCTGAGTATGCGCAGCGGGCGAACGCCCATGATCTGCGCGACCCGCTCACGGGCCAGCTGCGCGAGCGCGACGAAGGATTCCGGGTAGCGGAAGAACCAGGTTTCCGGCACCACCACGGCCTCGACCAGCGCCTGCTGCTCGAGCGACGAAACCTGCAGTTGCAGCCAGTAGGCGTCTTCGTCCGCGCAGCCCAGGTCGGCGACGCGCTGGCGGACGGCGCGTTCGATCACCACCTGGCCGACCGATTCGGCATCCAGGCCGATCAGGCCGTGCAGCAGACGCTCGAAACGGTCGCTCATGCGCTGCCCTCCAGGGTGGCGGCGAACAACAGCTGGCGCAGCGGTTCGTCGAGCAGATCAGCCACGCGCACCCACTGTACCAGTCCCTGCTCGGCCTTGAGCACTGGCCCCAGGTAGCGGGCATCGGGCACACTCATCCCCGGGTCGACGAAGGCCTCGGGCGGACTGCGCAGGGTGTCGCTGGCCTGTTCCAGGATCAGCCCCAGCAGGCGCGGTGGCTGACTCGCCTGCGGCTGGTAGCTGACCACCACCAGCCGCGTGCTGGTGCGCACGATGGCCGGCCGGCCGAGCGCCTGGCACGCGAGATCGAGCACCGGCACCGGCTTGCCGCGATAGGCGAACAGCCCCGCGACCCAGCCGGGCGCCGCCGGGATCTGCTTCAAACGGCGCAGCAGCATCACTTCCACCACCTCGCGAACGTCCAGGGCGTAGCGATCGCTGCCCATACTGAACAACAGGAACAGCTGACCGGCGCTGCGCCGCCCCGGCAATGGCCTGGCTGATTCACTCACCGGCTCAGACCTTGAAGCGGCTGACACCGCTACGCAAACCGTTCGCCACCAGGTTGAGGTCGTCGATCGACGCGCTGGCCTGGCGCAGCGACTCGACGGTCTGCGACGAGGCCTCGCTGAGCTGCACCAGCGCCTGGTTGATCTGTTCGGCGCCGGTGGACTGCGCCTGCATGCCTTCGTTGACCATCAACACACGCGGCGCCAGGGCCTGCACCTGGTGGATGATCTGCGCCAACTGCTCGCCGACCTGGCCGACCTCGCCGATCCCACGGCGCACCTCCTCGGAAAACTTGTCCATGCCCATCACCCCGGCCGAGACCGCCGACTGGATCTCGCGAACCATCTGTTCGATGTCGTAGGTGGCGACGGCGGTCTGGTCGGCCAGCCGGCGAACCTCGGTGGCGACCACCGCGAAGCCACGGCCGTACTCGCCGGCCTTTTCCGCTTCGATGGCAGCGTTGAGCGACAGCAGGTTGGTCTGGTCGGCCACTTTGACGATGGTGGTGACCACGTGATTGATGTTGCCGGCCTTCTCGTTGAGGATCGCCAGCTTGGCGTTGACCAGCTCGGCGGCACTCATCACCTGGTGCATGGTGTCCTCCATGCGGCCCAGGCCCAGTTGCCCTGCCCCGGCCAGGGTCGAGGTCTGTTCGGCGGCGCCGGACACCTCGGTCATGGTGCGCACCAGATCCCGCGAGGTGGCGGCGATTTCCCGGGAGGTGGCACCGATTTGCGTGGTGGTGGCGGCGGTTCCGGTCGCCGTGGCCTGCTGCTGCCTGGAGGTCGCGGCGATCTCGGTCACCGACGTGGTGACCTGCACGGCCGAACGCTGCGCCTGGGCGACCAGCACCTTGATCTCCTCGGCCATGCCATTGAATCCGGTTTCGATGGCGCCGAATTCGTCGCGGCGGCCGAGGTCCATGCGCACGGTCAGGTCGCCGCTGGCCAGTGCCTGGAGGGTCTGCACCACCTGCTGCACCGGGCGAGTGATCGCCTTCATCAGGAAGTAGCCGCAGACGAAAGCGGCGACGATCGCCAGCAGCACGGAAATGGCCATGCTCAGTTCGGCACGGCTGACCGCCGAGACGATATCCCGTGCCGAGGAGTAGGCCACATCGCGATTGAGTTCGATCATCGAGGTGAGCTGGGTACGCCCCAGGTTCCAGGTATCGGTCAACTCCCCGGCCAACTGGGCACGCGCTTCGGCGGTGCGGCCCTGATCGTAGACGCTCAGCACGTTGGCCTGCTGCTGGGCGAAGCGCTCGCGGGTCTGATCGAAGGCCGCGAGTGCGCTGCGATCAGCGTCGTCGCGAATGGTGGTGCGGTAGTCGACAAGCGAAGCGAGCAGCTTGTCGCCGGCCCCCTTGATCAGTTGCCGGTCGGCGTCGCTGAGGACGTGCTGCTCCTTCATGCTGACCTGGACGATGGTCTGGTGGAACAGGTCGGTCCAGGCGCTGCGTACCTGAGTGATGTGGAACATGCCGGGCATGGCATCGTCCAGCAGGCGAGTAGCTCCGCCATCGACCTTGAGCAGGCGCTCGAAGGATGCCGCGGCCATCAACAACATGATCGCGATGATGATCGCGAAACTTGCCTGGATACGCTGGCGAACAGTCCAGTTCTTCACATTCAACCCCATCTGCCGACTCTTTGAATGAAGCCTGCGGGCAGGCCCCGCAGTTCATGCGCCGGACTCTATGGACGTTGCAGCAGCAGCGCAAGCGAGACAGGCCCTATTTACTGTAGCAACAGGCGCTTGGGTGTCAGGGGTAACAGCGGACAGGACTGCCGAACGGCATGCAGCCGTCGGCAGCGGGATGAGGCGGGGTTACTGCAGATCCTGGCGAACCTGCGCTTCAAGTTCGGCCTTGAGGGCCGGGTCGAGCTTCAACTGGCGGGCCAACTCTTCCAGGTAGGCGCGCTCCATGAAGTGTTCTTCGTCGACCATCAGCACGCTGGCGACGTACATTTCCGCAGCCATTTCCGGCGTGCTGGCCGAGCGTGCCACATCGGCGGGATCCAGCGGCTTGTTCAGCTCGGCCTGCAGCCAGCGCTGGGTTTCGGCGTCGCTGGCCAGCTTGCTGAACTCGCCTTCGATCAACTCGCGCTCACGCTCGTCGACATGGCCGTCGGCCTTGGCGGCCGCCACCAGCGCCTTGAGAATACCCTGGCTGTGCAGCTCCACCTGCGGCGCCGGCAGGCGGTCGAGGGTCTGCGGTTCGCCCTGGGGCGCACCCGCCTGTTTGGCCTGCCAGTTGCCGTAGGCCTTGTAGGCGATCACGCCCAATGCAGCGAGGCCACCATAGGTGATGACCTTGCCACCGATCTTGCGGGCGCTCTTGTTGCCCAGCAGCATGGCCAGTGCCGCACCGCCGCCGGCGCCCTTGAGCATCGAGCCGATACCACCGTTGTCGTTCTTGCCGGCGCTAGCGGCGTTGCCGCCGAGCAGGCCGCCCAGCGCACCACCCAGCCCCGAGGAGGACTTGCCGCCGGTTTTCTGTTGCAGCAATTCCTGCCCGGACTTCAGCAGTTGATCGAGCAAGCCGCGCGTATTCATGAAGATCTCCAATGGTTCGGGAACGAACGAATCTACTGCGAAGCCTGGCCGCCGTCGGTTACAGATTGCGTCAAGATATTGCGCGTACAGCCGCGTCGCACAGGCAGATAGACAATCGGCCTGTGGGCAACGTTCAAGATGGCGTTAGGGTCTGTCTGAAAAGTCTCCGAGCGAAGGTCAGGCGAGGCAAAAATCGGTGAGGAACGGACTGGGCTCGCATTCGAGTTTACGAGCTGTAAATGAGCATTTTGACTGGGCTGGCATTCCAGCCGATTTTTAACGAAGCATCAGCGAGCGCAGGTACTTTTCGGACAGAGCCTAGGGCTGCGTGACTGACCGTCAGCGCGGCGCCAGGTGAGAGATCAGCAACTGCACCGATTCCTGACCGCAGAATTCGTTGACGTCCAGCTTGTAGACCAGCTCGACCCAATGCACGGTTGGATTCGGCCACACGTCACGATCGACGTTAAAGGCAATGCCATCGAGCTGCAGGCTGCCGCACTCGCTACGCAACTGCAGTTTCAAGTGTCGCTCCTTGAGCAGTCGCGGTGGCTGAACGATCTGAAACACACCATGGAACAACGGCTCCGGGAAATGCTGGCCCCAGGGCCCGGCATTGCGCAGCTCGCGGGCCAGCGGCAGGTTGAATTCGTCGATGCCCAGCACACCATCGGACAACAGGCGGCCGGTCAGGTCGTCCTCGCAGAGCTGCCGGCGTACCTCGTCATCGAAGGCCTTGGCGAAGATCTCGAAATGCTCGGCCGGCAACGACAGGCCGGCGGCCATGGCATGGCCGCCGAACTTGCCGATCAGGCCCGGATGACGGGCCGCCACGGCATCCAGCGCGTCGCGGATATGAAAGCCCGGCACCGAGCGCGCCGAGCCCTTGAGCAGGCCCTCGCCGGCATCGGCGAAGGCGATAGTCGGGCGGTGGTAGCGCTCTTTCAGGCGCGAGGCGAGGATGCCGATCACCCCCTGGTGCCAGTCGGCCTCGAACAGGCACAGGCCGAACGGCAGGTTTTCCAGGGGCAGGTCCTTGAGCTGGGCCAGCGCCTCACGCTGCATGCCCTGTTCGATGGCCTTGCGGTCCTGGTTGAACTGGTCGAGCTGCACGGCCATGTCGCGGGCCAGGCCTTCGTCCTCGCAGAGCAGGCATTCGATACCCAGGCTCATGTCGTCGAGACGCCCGGCGGCGTTCAGGCGCGGGCCGAGAATGAAGCCCAGGTCGCTGGAGGTGATGCGCCCGTGCTGCTTGCCGGCGACCTCCAGCAACGCGCGCAACCCTGGTCGCGCGCGACCGGCGCGGATACGGGCCAGGCCCTGGTGCACCAGGATGCGGTTGTTGGCGTCCAGGGGCACCACGTCGGCCACGCTGCCCAGGGCCACCAGGTCGAGCAGTTCGCCCAGATTGGGCTCGGGACGCTCGGCGCTGAACCAGCCCAGCTCGCGCAGTCGCGCCCGCAGCGCCAGCAGCACGTAGAAAATCACCCCGACGCCGGCCAGCGACTTGCTCGGGAAGCTGCAGCCCGGCTGATTGGGATTGACGATGGCATCGGCATCGGGCAACGCGTTGCCCGGCAGATGATGGTCGGTGACCAGCACCTTCAGCCCGGCCGCCTTGGCAGCCGCCACGCCTTCTATGCTGGAGATACCGTTGTCCACGGTGATCAGCAACTGCGGTTCACGGGTCAGCGCCACGGCGACGATTTCCGGGGTCAGGCCATAGCCGTACTCGAAACGGTTCGGCACCAGGTAATCGACATGGGCGGCGCCCAGCATGCGCAGACCGAGCATGCCGACGGTGCTCGCGGTGGCGCCGTCGGCATCGAAGTCGCCGACGATCAGCAGGCGCTGACGCTGGCGCAGCCCGTCGACCAGCAACCCCACCGCCGCCTCGATGCCCTTGAGCTGGGTGAAGGGAAGCAGCCGTGCCAGGCCCTTTTCCAGCTCCGCTGCCGAGAGCACCCCGCGGGCCGCGTAGAGTCGGGTCAGCAAAGGCGGCAGATTGCCCAGATCGGGCAGAGAAGCGGGAAGCGGGCGGGACTCGATACGCATGGACGTCGGATTCTACTCGTGCGGTGAAACAGGGGGCGCGCCAGGCCAAAAGGCGTGGCGCGGCTCGGATCAGTTGCCCAGCGTTCGCTCGCCAGCCAACCACTCCACGGGGATTTCGTGCTGGCCGCGCTCGTCGGTCACGAACAGCTCGCCATCGCTGATCATCACGCTCCAGCTCAGGGAACGGGGCAGATCCAGAGAAAGATCGGCCAGTGCTTCCTGACCCAGGGCGACCACGTTGATGTTCTTCAGGGTGCGCACCGGGTCGAGGCACTTGGTCTGCCACACCCGCAGGTTGCCGTAGGCCACCAGGCTGAAGGTCTCGGTACGGCGCGAGCACCAGGTGATCCGCTCGCTGTCCGGCTGGCCGACTTCGATCCAGTGCAGTACGCGGCCGTCCAGGCTCTTTTCCCACAGCGCCGGCTCGTCGACGTCGGAGAGGCCGCGCCCGAAGGCCAGGTGCTCCTGGTAGAACAGCGCATAGGCGATCAGCCGCGCCGCCAGGCGTTCCTCGGTTTCCGAGGGATGGCGGGCCACGGTGAAACGCAGGCTCTCATAGATGCTGCGATCGATATCGGTGAGGTTGAGATCGATCTTGTAGGTCGTGGACGGCTGGGCCATGGCGCACTTCTTGGAATTCAGAAAAGTGCGCCAGTCTATCAGGCCGGCTGCAGGCGTGGGCGCAGCGCCGCCCAAAGGGTGCGCTGCCAGGCTGCAGGTGGCTGTACCTCAGCCCTTCCAGTCGGGGTAACGGCGCTCTTGCGGTGCCGGTGGGAAGTATTGGTACAGCCAGGTCTCGCTGAGTACTTCCTTGTTGTCGACACGACGCAGGTAGGCACGCATGTTCACCGGCTCGACGCTGTCGCTGGTCGGGAACCAGTCGAACTGGGCGCGGAAACCCTCGATGTCGGGATAGAGGGCGAGGATGCTGAAATCCTTGACCTCGCCGTGGGAGGCTTCGACCACCACTTCGACCTGTGCCTTGGCGTCCATCCTGGCCAGCGGGCCGCTGGCGAAATCGATGGCGAAACGTCGCGCCCACTGCTTTGGCCAGTGCTCGCCCGGCGCCCAGCCGAGGGTGAAGCCGCCCATGCCGGAGCGGGTGGCATGCACCTGCGCCAGGGTCGGTTTGACCGGCGGCAGTGCAGCCCAGTGCAGCTTGTAGCCGAAGTTGAGCGACGTGCCGGGCTCGATGGCCTGCTTGGGATTCCAGAAGCAGACGATGTTGTCCATGGTTTCGCCGGTGGTGGGGATCTCCAGCAGGTCGATGCTGCCCTCGCCCCACTGAGTGGTCGGCTCGACCCACAGGCTTGGCCGGCGGCTGTACCAGACCACGGTGTCCTGGTAGGACTTGAAGTCATGGTCGAACTGCACCAGGCCGAAACCTTTCGGGTTGGTATCGGCGAAGGCGTTGAACTGCAGCTTTTCCGGGTTGTTCAGCGGCCGGCAGACCCACTCGCCGTTGCCGCGCCACATGGACAAGCGGTCGCTGTCGTGAATCGCCGTGGTGACGAAATCACACATGCGGCGCTCGTGCCCACCGCAGGAAAACATGCTGGTCATCGGCGAGATGCCCAGTTGTTTGATGGTCTTGCGGGCATTGATGTGGGCGTCGATGTCCATCACCACGCGGTCTTCCAGGCAATCGATATCGAAGCGGAAGGCACCGGTGGCGCTCGGCGAGTCGAGCAGCGCATAGAGGACGAAACGGGTGGCGTTCTTGTCCGGTGTCTCGAACCAGAACTCGGTGAAATCGGGGAATTCTTCCGGCGTGTCGGTGAAGGTATCGACGGCCAGGCCGCGGGCCGACAGGCCGTACTGGCCGGTGTTGTCCACCGCGCGGAAATAGCTGGCACCAAGGAAGGAGAGGATGTCGTACTTGGCGATGTTCGGCTGCTTGAACACCTTGAGGCCAGCGAAGCCCAGGTCGCCCTTGAGCTGCGCCACGTCCACCCCGCTCTTGCCGTATTCGAACAGTTCGGGGCGGAAATGCACTTCGCGGGCGACGCGGGTCTTGGCATCGACGGCGTGCATGCGCACCGGCTGACGGAAGCCCATGCCGACATGGAAGAATTGTACGTCCAGCTGCCCGCCCAGGTCGCGCCACAGCGAATGGGCCGGGTCGTACTGGATGGCGTTGAACTGCTGGGGCGTCAGCTCGGCGAGGGTCTTGGGCAGCACCTCGGCGGTGCTCTTGTAGGCACGGCCGGCCATGCTCTTGGCGCGAGACTGCAGCTGCTTGAAATCGAAGGGTTCGGCCTTGCCGTCGGCGGTTTCGGCGAAGCTGCGCAGGCTGAACAGCCCGGCTGGAAGACCGGCACAAGCGGCCATCAACATGGAAGCTTTCAGGAGGTTACGTCTTTGCATGGGCGTACCTGATAGGTTGAGATCTGCCCGAAGGCGATAAAAAAGACCTACAACAGATAGCCCTACCCGCCACATGGTTCCACGGAGAATTTGCAACCGTCGGTGTGCCGCTGCTCGATGACAGGCGAAACGCCTAGCGCCTCGCTTCCAGCAGCGTCCTGATGGCATTGCGATCACGCTTGCCGTCGCGCTTGCCGAGCAGCTCGAGAAAGGCGAAGGAATCGAGGCCATTGAGTGTGGTCTTCGGGCTGACGATCTTGCGCCGCGGATCGGCGCCGCCTTCGAGCAGCAGCTTCACCACTTCCGGCTCGTCGTAGAGGATGGCGCCATTGAGAGCCGAGAGGCCTATCTGATCGGGTTCGTCGACCGGGCAGCCGGCCTCCAGCGCCTCTTTCATCTGCGTCAGCGCCATGGCCTTGCGCGCTGGCGACTCGCCATAGGCGGCGGCCATCAGGGTCAGGGTCGGCGCCTGCATGCTCGCGTTGCCAAGCACGCAGCCACGCTCGTCCATCACCTGCAGGCCATGATCCTGCCGGGCATCTTCGCCGTGGGCAAGGCTGCTCAGCAGGCACAGCAGCAGAACTTTAGACCGCATAACGTTTCTCCAGCGTGCTGTAACCCATCCCAACCCCCTTGCTGACCTTGAGCTGCACGGCGACACGCTCCTTGAGCGCCTCGACGTGGCTGATCACGCCGATCATCTTGCCGCTGGCGTTGAGGTTGTCCAGCGCATCGAGGGCGACTTCCAGGGTGTCACCGTCCAGGGTGCCGAAGCCTTCGTCGAGAAACAGCGAGTCGATGCGCGTGTTGTGGCTGACCAGATCGGACAGCGCCAGCGCCAGGGCCAGACTGACCAGGAAGCTCTCGCCGCCGGACAAGGTGCGCGTGTCCCTGGCCACATCGCCCTGCCAGGTGTCGATCACCTCCAGCTCCAGTTCGCCCAGGGATTTGCGCGCCAGTTGGTAACGGCCATGCAGGCGCTGCAACTGACCGTTGGCCAGGTGCAGCAGATGGCCAAGGGTCAGGCCCTGGGCGAAGCGCCGGTACTTGGCGCCATCGGCCGAGCCGATCAGGCTGTTGAGCTGCTGCCAGGCATCGTATTCGCCCTGCTGCGTGGCGATGGCCGCGAACAGCGCCTGCTGGTTGAGGCGGCGCTGCTCATCGGCCTGCAACTGCCCGCGAATTTCGCCCTGGCGCTGGCCGAGCTGTTTCAGGGTCGCCTGCAGGGCCTGCAGGTATTCGTCCAGGTGCTCTGCGCTGTGCGCGGTCTGCGGCTCGGCGCGCAGCGTGGCCACGCGAGCCTGGGCAGCTGCCTGCAATGCGCGCGCTTCGGTCTGGGCTTTCTCCAGGCGCTGTTTGAGCGCTTGCAGTTGCGCGCGCTGGCTGTCGTCGAGCAGGGCCCCGAGGAACTCGCCTTCATCGCTGAACGGGCTGCCTGCCAGCGCCGCCTGCCAATCGGCTGCAGCACGCTGCGCGGCCTCGTTCAAGCCAGCCTGCCGTTGAGCGAATCCCTCCAGCGTGATGCGCAGTTCCAGGCAGCGCCGCTCCGCACTCTGCCAGCCCGCCTCGGCCGACTCGAGGCTTGCGGCAGCCTGATCCATCGACTGGGCAGCCAGCGGTTGGCCACCCGCTTGCTGCCAACGGGCCTGCCACTGTTGCGCCTGCTTGTCCGCTTCAGCGAGCTGGTGCTGCAAACCGGGCTGCTGCCGGGCCAGGGCCTGACGGCGCTGCTGTGCCTCCTGCCAGCGCCCGGCATCGGCACTGCGCTCGGCCAGCCAGGCCGCACCGTCGTCGGGTAGCGGATGACCGAAGGCGGCCAGTTGTGCCGTCAGTTCGGCCTCGACCTGAGCATGATGCTCTTGCTGCGCCTCGAGCTGTTCAGCCAACGCCTGCGCCGCCGCCTGGGCGAGATCGCGATCGCGCTCGACGGCGCTCAGCTGCTGCTGGGCCGCTACATGTTTCTGGGCACTGATGCCGGCGTCCTGGCGGGTGCGTTCGAGCTCCTGTTTGAGGCCATCGAGCTGCTTGAGGGTCGCGTCGACCTCGACGCGTTCGGCGATCTGCCGGGTTTGCGCGGCGGCAAGTGCCGGCTCGTCATCGGGCAATGGGTCGAGCACCTCGCCCTGACGTCGCCAGGCAGCGGCCAGCGCATCGAGCTGGCGCTGCAGGTCCTGCTCCTGCTCCCTGCTCTGCACCACCTGGGCCTGCAGCGCGGCAAGCTGATTACCGAGACTCTGGCCCTGTTCGGTCAGTGCCTCGAGCGCACGCCGCACGTCATCGCGCTCGCGTTGGGTCGCCGATACGTCCAGTGCCTGATAGGCGGCGATGGCCGGGTGTTCGGTGGAACCGCAAAGCGGGCAGGCCTCCCCCGACTTGAGCTGGGAGCGATAGGCCTCCAGCGCCTGGATGCGCTGTTCCTGCTCGAGCAGCTTTTCCTGATCGGCCAGTCGCTGTTTCACCTCACGATAGCGCTCGCGCAGTACCCCGCGCTCGGCCTCGCGCTCGCCGAGGCCGTGCTGCTGGCGGGCAAGGCCGGCCGTAACGCGCTGCCGTTGCTGGGTGAGCTGGCTGCGCCGCTCGGCCAGTTGGCCGAGCTGCTCCAGTGCACTGCCGCGGGCGTGCACCTGCTGCCAGTGATTGCGCCAGTCGGCTTCGCTGCGCCCGGCCAGGGCCTTCTGCCAGCGCTCTTCCACCTCGGCTACACGCTGTTCGGCATTGGCCTTGACCCGGGCGGCAGCCTGCACCGATTGGGCAAGCCCGCTCAGGCTGATCTGAAACTGCTGCAACTGATCGGCGCCAGCCTGCCGCCTGGCCTGTAAGGCGGCAATGGCCTGCTGCGCCTGGTCGCGCGCTTCGAAGGCGTGCTGCCAGCCGCTGAGCTGGGCGGTCAACCGTTCGTGGTCGGCGCTGGCCTGCAATTGCGCATCGAGGCCGTGGGACTCGTCGTCCAGCCGTCGCAAGGCCTGGCGTTTTTCCAGGGCGATGGCAGCGCTGGCCCGCGCGGCCTGCTCCAGGCTTGCGTGCAGCGCTTGCGCGGCCTCGCCGAGTCGCTGCTGGTGCGCTCGCTGTTCATCGTCACTGGCCGCCAGCGCCTGGGCCGCGTCGCGCCTGGCCCGGTAAGCGGGTTGCAGCCGCTGCGCCGGCTCGCTGTGCTGCAGCCGGGTCAGTTCGTCGGCAGCCTGGTGCTCGGCCTGGGTGGCGGCCTCGACCTGAACGGTGGTGATGGCGAGTTGTTCTTCGGCGCGCGCCAGGTCAGTCAGCCACTGCCGCTGGCGACCGGCTTCGGCTAAGGCGCTCTGCAGGCCGCCCTCCTCGGCCGCCAGCCGCGCGGCCTCGTCGCCGAGTGCCTGGCGCTGCTCGTCAGCCAGCAGTTCGACGCCCTCGGCACGGGCGCGCAATTGATCGAGATGAGTTTTTACGTCACGGGTCTGCTCGAACACCCGCTGGGAAATCAGCCCGTAGATGTCGGTACCGGTCAGCTCTTCCAGCAACTCGGCGCGCTGGTTGGCGGAGGCTTCCAGAAAAGCGGCGAAACCGCCCTGGGCCAGCAGCATGGACTTGGTGAAGCGGCCGAAATCCAGGCCGGTCAGGCGCTCCACTTCGCGGGGTTTCTCACTGAGCTTGTCGGTGATGATCTCGCCATCCAGCCGCGCCAGCTCGGCCTTGGCGCCCTGCAACGCGCCGTCGGGCCTGTCTCGCGCCCGGCGCTGACTCCAGAACGCGCGATAGCCCTGCCCCTTCACCTCGAACTCGACCTCGGCCAGGCATTCGGCGGTGTGCCGGGTCATCAGCTCATTCTCGCCGCCGACCCGCTCCATGCGCGGCGTGCGGTGATACAGCGCCAGGCAGATGGCATCGAGCAGGGTGGTCTTGCCGGCCCCGGTCGGCCCGGTGATGGCGAACAGGCCATTGCTGGCGAAGGGTTCGGCGGTGAAATCGATCTTCCACTCGCCCTTGAGCGAGTTGAGGTTCTTCAGGCGCAGGCTGAGGATTTTCATGGACGGCGGACTGGCTCGGGTCACGGCAGAACGGCCATTGTGGCACCGTTGCAAGGGTGTCGCCCATGCTAGGCAATGAGCTTACTGCGAAGATGTTTCGAGCAGATCACCACGCAGGGTGGCGATGCCCTGTCCTGTGGCATAAAGCTGCTCCAACTGCGCAACGTCCTGCAACTGCACTGGTGTCAGCGTAGCCTCCTCTCTCGCCAGCTCCCGCACCATCTGCACTGCATCAGCTTCTGGGAACGCTTTACCCAAGGCTTGTCGCATGCTGTAGCGGTGACGACGGCGGAGATTACCTATCGCAAGGGCGCATTGGCCGCGATCACGCGCTGTAAACAGGCCCTGCCTCGGGTTCAAAGCCTGGTGTGCGATAGCGGCTATACCGGGGAACCATTCGCCGAAGGCGTACGAGAACGCTTGGGCATGCGAGTCACGGTGCAAACTGTCAAGCGCAACGAACTGCATGCCTTCAAGGTCATGCCCAAGCGCTGGATTGCCGAGCGCAACTTTGCGTGGCTGGAGAAAAATCGAAGGCTATGGAAGAACTGTGAACGCAAGTTCAGCACAAGCTTGCAGTTCATCCATCTGGCCTTCCTGGCACTGCTACTCAAAAGATCGTGAACAGGCTCTTAGAATGCATATTTTGCGCGTCGTATCATTGTAGTGTTCTCCAGCAACATCCCGTTGATACTTAGGGCGCCAGGCTAATGGCGTAAGCTATTGCTAAACAGGGGGTGCAGGATCTAGTTCTCAAGCAGCCCAAAGGTCATACGAAGAAATGTGGAACTCTTCGGCGACATTTAGCCCCTCTAGATGGGCATTTTCGTACACACTTATAATAGTCTCCATAGGCGTTGTTGCCGCAGCAACCGAGTAATTGGGCTCAATGAGCTCTTTGAATTTCAAGCCGAGTTGTCCGTCCTGGTAATCGTGAACGATTACTTCAGACACATCATTCGCCCCATTGCTCAGCAGCCTTGTTATTTCAATAGTAAGATCTAAACTGCTTCGCCCACCAGATGGCGCGGCAAGACTGTATTTGATGAATACGCTATTTTCTACATCTGAAGTTAGGGGGGTCATGTTAGGATTGAAGCCAGTATGAAAATTAGCAGGGCTTACGACTTTCGCGGGGTTAAAATAGGCTGCTCTGTCTGGAGTCAGAGGGAAATATCCTGCCTGCGCCAATATAGAAACGGGCGTAAATCCTCCAATTAAAGGCATTAAATCGCCCGATGCATCCCGGATATAGAGCCTAGAATCGTTGGAGTTGTCGTAGACATGATCCGTTGAACCGGCCGCACCAACGACATACTTGTCACCACCGTCATGTCCCCAGTAGCTATTTGTCCCGGAGAGACCTTCGACTATATTAGTCGAGTCATTGCCGTCGAAACGGTCGTCGCCAAGTGTGCCAATCACGTTTTCCACACCCGTCAGGTCATAGAATCCGAATGCGTGATTGAAACTATATACTTGCCCCTCTGACCCAAGTGCAATTTCAAGACCGGTGCTGACTGATGAAAAGTCAACTGTATCACCAATACCACCAGACTGCCCAAGATCAATAACCAGGCTGTGCTCCCAAATTGCCTCAGGGCTATCTCCGGGTACCATTTCATAGGCTCCAACGCGAAATATGTCCGATCCAATGGAGCCAAATATTTTATCTGCGCCGTAAATTATATCTGTTCCTGTCGTGTCGCCGCGAACACCAATTGCTTTGTCAATCGATAAATATTTTGAGTAGTTTATGTTTCCAGTGGTCTGTTCGAAATGAATATCAAGAACAACTCCAGACCCTGATGATGCTTCACCTGCTGTGTAAGAGACGACATCTAATGTTGAATCGCCCCTAGTTTCGTAGACACCTCCAAGCCTCATAATGAGGCCCACTAGGAGGTGCCATGAGCAACCAGCGTTACCCCGAAGAATTCAAAATCGAAGCGGTCAAGCAAGTGACCGAGCGTGGCCTTCCTGTAGCCGAAGTGGCAGCGCGGTTAGGTATGTCGGTGCACAGCCTGTATGCCTGGATCAAGCGCTACAGCAAGCCCCAGGAAAAGCGGCAGCAAGAGAACGATCAGCAGGCCGAACTGCGTCGTCTGCGTGCTGAACTCAAGCGAGTGACCGAAGAGCGAGACATCCTAAAAAAGGCCGCCGCGTACTTTGCCAAGGAGTCCGGCTGAAGTACGCCTTCATCAG
>NZ_FNDG01000035.1 GCF_900100535.1 Phytopseudomonas flavescens | reverse complement strand
CAAGCAGGAAGTGATGATCCACTCAGACCAGGGCAGCCAGTTCAGCAGCCTGGACTGGCAAAGTTTCCTCAAGGCCAACAACCTAATCAGTAGCATGAGCCGGCGCGGTAACTGTCACGACAACGCCGTGGCAGAGAGCTTTTTCCAACTGCTGAAGCGCGAACGCATCAGGCGGAAAACCTACGGCACTCGTGAAGAAGCACGCGCTGATGTGTTCGATTACATCGAGATGTTTTATAACCCTAAACGCCGGCACAGCAGCGCTATGCAGCTATCGCCAGTGGATTTTGAAAAGCGCTATTTCCAGAGCTTGGAAAGTGTCTAGGAAAGCCGGGGCGATTCATAGAGCAAAAACTCTCTCCGCGCAGGCTCACTTCTATTCAGAAAGAAAGTTTGATATTGGCTCTTGAGAGATTTAGGGGGCAAGCTGTTTCAGTTATTTCCCCGGACAATCCAGAGGGCAAAGAGTACGCTCTAGATTTTATTGAGGTTTTCAAAGGTGCTGGTTGGATTGTTACTCCTTCAGGAATATCTACCGATTTATTTACAATTGGGTACGACGTCGACCCCATAGGCATTCAAATTGGTCTTCCTAAAGAGCACGGTGAATATGGGGAAGATTATGAGGCAAGTAAGTATCTTTACGATGTTTTACGATCGCATAGCATTTCTAGCAGTATCACTTCCACCACTCCGCTAATTGATTCAGCTAATGGTGCGATAGATTTCTCTGTTGGGGTTAAGGCCACTCAGTGAGTATAGATTTAATAGCAAGCTTGCTTTGTTTAGTTACCACCACTTAATTATTTCGCCTCTCGAACAACCAAGAACATCATCGTCAATTGTATAATCGTGCTTTAGACATTCTTGAATCGGACGGGGTTTGCAGTCGACTTTGCAGCGCTTCGATTCAATAATTGCGGTGTGCTTCTGCTTCATGGCCTCGTCGTAGGCGATCTGCTCTTCGATCTTTCTCTTTTCTAGGTAGGCTTTGGCGCCCGGAGCCATTGCGCCTCCGTTCTCTGCAAAGCCGCGCATCATCCTGTCGCTCAAGTCCTGGTGCATTGGCTTGATGATCAGGTCGGTGATGGCCTGGCTTGCCGAGTCTATGACATCGCTTTGAGTGGGATCTTTAGGTTCGGCAACTGCGCTCAGGGTGGCTAGCGCGATAAATGCAATTCCTGCTGCTCTAATGGTCTTCTTCATCGTCAGAGTCCTTTCTGCGGGCAATCCAGCGCCTGGCTACTTCCTGGGTGATCGCTATCCCGCGTTGGGTTGGTTCAAGTTTCGGTTGGCTTCGTCGTAATCCGGGCTTGTTTGGCCTGCCTCGGGCGCGATCTGGCCGCTTGCCAGCCAAAGGGCGTATTGGGGGTAGATCTTCACCAATACGTCTATCTCGTCCGCGCTCACTCGTACGGCGCCCTTGCTGACATTTCTCCAGCGTTCGTAGTCCCCACCTTGCTCGCTAGCCCGCTTGGGCCCCACTAGCTTGATCAATGCGCGTGCTCTATCGGATGCGCTTGGCATATCGAATATTTTTTCCTGGGTAGCTATTGCCCCACCATAAAAGATGGGTAACAATCACTCCATGGGTAGTAGTTACCCATTTCGCTGGTTGGTTATCAATGCTGAACATAGTGGAACAAAGCAGATGGATAAGGAAGGTCTCGACTCCCAAAAGCTCCATGGCGCCCCGCCTTTGATGCCATGGCCGAAGTTCGCCGAGTGGATCGGCATGGCGGATGAACCTTTGGTGGTACGCAGCTGGCTCGAACGCGGCTATCTGCCTTCGCAGAAGGTCGGCAAGCGCACCATGGTCAACGTGGCCCTGCTGCACCAGCAGCTTCTTGAACAGGAATGGACGCTATGAAGAAGAAAGACGACAGCCTCGACCTCTGCAGCATCAAGACCTTCGCTGAAATGAGCGGCGTGTCCGTTGAGGAAGCCATCAATTGGGTTGATAGCGGCGCCATTCCCAGCATGCGGCTAGCTGACTTTCGCATGGTCAACCTTGCTCGTATCCGCGCTGATATGAGCAAGGGCAAAACTGCATTCAACCCAGGAGACTACAGCCATGCCTAATCAGCTCGATGTAGTTAACCCTTCGAACGCCGCTTCATACGTTGGCCAGACGGTGCTAATGGAGCTGGTTTGGGAGCAAGACCCCGAACCGATGTGGCGCTGCTTTCATGTTCTGGGCTTTGTTCTGCCAATGGATGGCGTTTACGAACACGGCTATCTCCTGACGATGGATCTCGACGGTAAGTCGCGTCACCCCGACGAAACCTTCTTTTCGAGCATCCGCACCATTCGGGCGATACGGCACCGCGACCGGCAGAGTTCCGGCAACGTACTGGGCCGTATGACCCGACCTATTCAAGAGGGGTCAAGGGCCGCGCTCCCGGCTCGTCGGAACAGCTCTACCGTTCCGTCGAACGGAAGCACGGGCGCAGCGCACCCTTGAGGCCCTGCACCTATGACCAGCCTATCAGCGGGAGTGTGGGGTAGCTTCACCACCCCATGCTCCCGAGCCCTCGGCGGCAAGAGCGGGATGACAAGGGCAGCGCCCTTGGTGTCAATCATCCCTCCCGTCCGCATCACCTCCCGCGCCCTGTTCCTTCTCGAAGGCCCGCTCGCGCTCCTGCTCCCGGTGATCCTGCTGATCATGTGGGTCGCCAACCTGCCCCCCGATTGGCGCTTCCAACCCTCGCTGTATACCCGGGAACAACCCTGCCAGGAACGGAGAGGGAATCCCTTCATAGACCCAACAAGCCAGATTGAGAGAGAGGTGTGCGAAACCGCTGGCGATGCCTTGCGTGCGACGGCACGGCGCGCGCGAGGGAGCGCTAGCGGTGAGGCGCGCATGAGCGAGCGCTGGAGTGGTTCAGTTCAGAACGGAGGCGCGAGCGAGGCACGCGCCTCCGCGCTGACGTCCCTGTAACACGTCAGATAAACACAGTGAACATTCCGCATTAATCAGCATTAGGTAAATAGAAATGGCAAAGGCAAAAGACTTCATGCGTCTGGACATGCTCGCTCGCGAGGATGCCAGTGGGCGTCTGTTCATCGACCCGGGCACGACGGCCATGGTCGACCTGTCCCGCGTTCGTTTACTGCGTTGCGGGGTGGACACGGTTCGCCAGCTCTACCGTGGCATGATCCGCCCTGAAATCATGGCGCTGTTCGAGAAGCCGGGCACGATGGTGCAGTTTGCTGGCAGTACCTGGCACTCTGGCCGTGTCAGCAAGGACTCCGGTTACCAGTACAAGCTGCAGAACGCTGACCTGGGCATCATCCTGCTGGTGAAGAACTTCAACGCGAAGATCGACAGCATTGGCCCGCACCTGAAAATCGAAGTGTCGCCCCATGCCATCGACGCCCTGTCACCCGAACGCCTGCAGCAGCGCCTGGATCTGTACGCCGCCGAAGTGCTGAGCCACTTGGAAATCAACCAGTGCGCCGTTCACCTCGCGCTAGACCTGCAGGGCTGGAAACCGCCTGTAGATCTGGTCGCCCGCATGCACTGCCGGGCACGCAATCAGCGCGATATCTCGGGCATCAACGAGATCAACTGGACGACCAAATCCAGCACCTATGGCCGCGGCGAAACCTTTATGTTCGGCTCTGCCAGTGGCGTACAGCTGGCGATCTACAACAAGACCGAACAGGCCCGCGCTACCGACAAACTCGACTACTGGGAAAGCGTCTGGAAGCGCCGCGACAGCTTCGACGCCAACGACCCGGACAACTACGACCCTAAGGCGGACGTGTGGCGCGTAGAGCTGCGCTATCACCATTCGATCATCCAGCAATTCGCCAGCGGCTCGGTGGATCTGAAAACCAATGCGGTGATTGATACCAGCTCGTTTGCGGCCTTTGCAGGGCATCTGGACGGCCTGTGGCGCTATGGCTTGAGGCAATTCAAGCTGCTGACCCGCCCTGGGTATTTCGAGCCGATCTGGACGCTGATCCGTGATGATATCCGCGTGGATCTGCCGGTGGATTCGCTGCTCGATGACACCGAATACAAGCGCTACTACAAGACATCAAACGGCTTCTCGGGCAAGAACGTGGAGCTGTTCCTGGGAAACTTCATCAGCCTACTTGCAAGGGAGCAGGTGGGCGCAAAAAAGGCGTTTAAGACCCTCCAGCAATGGGACTGCTGGCCGGTCATCCGCGATCACTACGCAGCCAAGGATATGACCCAGGACGATCTCTACAAACACATCCGGGATCTGCTCACAGAGCGACATGTGCGGTGGGGCAGGGCCGTCTGATGGCCATATTCCAATTGCCGGATGGCCGTTGGAAGGTCGACGTTGAACCCATCAAGGGCAAGCGCTTCCGCAAGACCTTCAAGACCAAGACCGAAGCCCAGCGCTTTGAAGCCACGTGCCGAACCAAGGTCGTCGATAACCGCGACTGGTCGCCCAAGCCCAAGGACAAACGCCGCCTCTCCGAGCTGGTGCAGCTCTGGTATGAGTTGCATGGTGTGGCCCTGTCGGATGGCCTGCGCCGCTTCACCATTCTCAAGGCTGCAGCCACGTTCATGGGTGACCCTGTGGCCCATAAGGTCGATGGTTCGGTGATTGCCTCGGCTCGCGCTCGCTGGATCGCCAAGGGCGTTACCGGCAAGACGGCGAACAATCGCCTGGGCTACCTCAAATCCGTTTACAACGAGCTGCATAAGCTCGACGTGATCGACTACCCGTGCCCGTTCACCCGCATCAAGCCCATCCGCCTGCAGGAACGCCCGCTGGCCTATCTGACCAAGCCGCAGATAACCGAGCTACTCAACGCCCTGCGCGACCGCACGACCGGGCCACATACCTACATGGTGGCGCTGATCTGTCTATCGACCGGGTGTCGGTGGGGAGAGGCTCAGGCTTTGACCCCTGCAAGGATCGGCGGCGGGGTTATAACCTTCGCCAATACCAAGTCCAAGCGTGTCAGGGCTGTGCCGGTGTCATCGTCCCTGGTGCAATCCATCCAGGAGCATTGGGCAGAGCATGGCCCGTTCACCAACTGCATGGGCGTGTTCCGCAAAGTGCTGCACCTGACCACCATCAACCCGCCGAAAGGGCAGGCCAGCCACATACTGCGCCACACCTTCGCGGCTCACTTCATCATGGGTGGTGGGCATATCGTGACGCTGAAAGAGATCCTGGGGCATGCGTCGTTGGCCATGACCATGCGCTATTCGCACTTGGCGCCTGAGCACTTGAATGACGCGATCAGGCTGGGGCCTATGGCTGACTTCTCACACTGAAACCAATTGAATGGAGGTGCGCCACTGGCGTACTATTTCGGCATGATCTTTATCGAGACTCCCATCTTCACCAAGCGCCTGAAAGAGCTGCTGACTGACGACAGCTATTCCGCGTTTCAGCGTGAGCTGGCAGACCGGCCAGACATTGGTGATGTGATCGAAGGTACAGGTGGCATCCGTAAGGTACGGGTTGCCTCAAGCGGCCATGGCAAACGGGGTGGCTCCAGGGTCATCTACTATCACTTCACGTCCGCTTCGCAGATTGCGCTGTTGCTGATCTACCCGAAGAACGAGAAGGATGATCTGTCGGCCGATGAGCGCAAAGTGCTCAAGCACATTATTGATCGGTGGAGGTAATCACCATGAACAAGTTCTTCGACGACCTGCTGGAAAGCGTTCAGCAGATGGACGAGATTCACCGGGGCGAACGCCAGCCATCCAGGGAATTCACCGTGGACGCCCTGCAGGTGAAAGAGATCCGCAAGGCCACTGGTCTCACGCAAGCCAAGTTCGCGGCCATGATCGATGTGCAGCTCGGCACCCTGCGCAACTGGGAACAAGGCCGACGCGAACCGACCGGCCCGGCCAAGGCGTTGCTGCGTGCTATACACAACGACCCCAAGCACGTCATCCAGGCACTGTCCGCGTAGGTTTCGACACTTCATCGACACCCCCAAGCGCCGCCCACAAAAAAGCCCTGTAAAAACAGGGCTTTAGTGTTTCTGATCTGGAGCGGCTAAGGGCATCGAACCTCTTCCTCAAGATGCGCTACGGCTGAATCCAATCTTCGACAGTCTTCTCGGTAGTCGAGTAGATTAGCTCTTGAGCGACTTATACCGCTATGGAGTGGCGCATGGACAACGATGTATCTAACGGGGTTTTCACATACCAGAATTGCCTGCGGCTTTTGGCTATCGGCACTTCGTTCTGGCTGCCTCTCCTAGTGGGGTATTCAGCAGGGTTGTTCAGACCTATCCCTAGGACTGTTGCCGAGGGGAGCGTGGCCTATGCGGGTATAGCCTCTCTCGTTATTGGTTTTTTCGGAGTGCTATTTCTGCGGAGTGAGTTTGTATATCAGAAGGTTTGCTACGTGTTGCTGTATCTGTTGATTGCTCCTATTGTTCTTTTCTTTACGGGATGGAGTGGCATGCTCCTTAGCGGATATGGCTATTAGTCACGACTTATCGCTTTACCCGATATCTCGCGGGATCACCTGCAGGTTGCCCTACCGCTAAATCTCACAGTCGACACTTCATCGACACCCCCAAACGCCGCCCACAAAAAAGCCCTGTAAAAACAGGGCTTTAGTGTTTTTGATCTGGAGCGGGCTAAGGGAATCGAACCCTCGTCATGAGCTTGGGAAGCTCAGGTAATACCATTATACGAAGCCCGCTTTTGCGTGCGCCTTTATACCTGAAGTCGGCCGTGAAATGAAGCCTGTGTCGGCTGGAATGCTATTCAAACGTGTTTTTGGTTCATACGGCCATGGCGTGTCGCGCGCTGAGAGGGCTGATAGGGCGCCTGCCGGCGGCGGTATCGCCGTGTAGAAAACCGAGCAGGGCGTTCTGGCTCTGCCGCCAGGCGGCCTTGTGTTCCATGTCGATGAAATGGCCGGCGTTGTCGACCTTGGCGAATTGGCAGTCGCGGATGTAGCGGGCGATCAGGCTGGCATCCGTGGCGGAGGTGTATTCGTCGTGTTCGCCGTTGATGAACAGCAGCGGGATATCGATGCTGCTCAGGCGGTTCATGTGGCAGTGGGCCTGCATGCGTAGCACCTGATGGATGTGAGCGATCATCTGCCGGTATTCGTGGCCGCTCAGGCTGCTGATGTGCCTGTGGTTGTAGCGTTTGAAGAGCGATGGCAGATACTTGCCGATGGTGTCGTTGACCAGGTGGCCCACCTTGTCACCGTCTTGCTGGCTCAGGCAGACCAGGGCGCGATTCAGGTAGTCCAGCATGGGCGTGTTCAGAATCGGCGAGAACGAGGCGAATATCGCTTTTTTCAGGCTGACCGGGCGTTCGCTCAGGGCAAGCATGCTGGCGATACCTCCCCAGGAGAAGGCCATCAGGTAGTGCGCTTGGTAATGGTCGATCAGTTCCAGCAGGATGGCGGCTTCGTCTTCCTTGCTGATGCAGTGGTCGTTGCGGTTGTGCGGTCTGGAGTGGCCGGCGTAAGGCTGGTCATAGAGCACCACGTTGAAGCGGGTGCCCAGGTATTTGACCGTTTGCGCGAAAGAGGCCGTCGTCGACAGCGAGCCATTGACCAGCACGATGGTCTTTCTGGCCACCGGGTTGATATGGAACTCGGTGTATACCTTGTACCCCCTCTTCGTATCGATGATGGCCGTGGCGGGTTTCATTGATATTGCTCCTGGCGCAAGGATGCGGGTGGCTGACGGCGATGCAGTGAGCCCTGCGGGTCGAGTGATCAGCAAAACGCCTGGGCATGACACGTCGATGTCAGTGAGGAGAATCTTGTGATTCATCGCGTGCGTCAGGCAGCCCTGCCTCAGGGAACGATCCGCCACGTGCAGGCGGTTGGTGCCAGCTCATCCCGCCAGATAAGGACTGCCGGGATTGTCCCTGGCCGGTGAGCCGCCGATGTTCAGACGCTATCGATTTCTGCCTGGTCGAGTGGACGGTAAGCACCGGGCGCCAGGGTTGGGTCGAGATTAATGGCACCGAGGCATTCGCGGTGCAGGCCGATGACCTTGTTGCGGAACTGACCGAACATGCGTTTAACCTGATGGTAACGGCCTTCGAACAGGGTCAGCCGGGCCGAGCGCGGCGCGTCGATCTGCAACAGGGCGGGGCGGGTAGTGAGGTTTTCGTAGGCGAAGTAAAGACCGTTGGCGAAGGCTTCGATGCAGGCGGGGTCGATGTCCTGCTCGGTCTCGACCCGGTAGACCTTGGCGTGGTTGCCATCGGGGGCGGTGGCGCGGCGCGACCAGCGGCCATCGTTGGTGATCAGCAGCAGGCCGCTGGTGGTCAGGTCGAGGCGGCCGGCCAGGTGCAGGTCGTGTACCTGCGGCTCGTCGAGCAGGTCGATGACCGTGCGGTGCTCGGCGTGCCAGGTAGCACTGACCACGCCGCTGGGCTTGTGCAGCATGAAGTAGCGCGCGGCCTTGCCCGCCTGCAGGAGCTCGCCGTCGAGTTCGACGCGATGGAAGTCGCGCACCTCGAAATGTCCGTCTCGACATACCTGGCCATCGACCCGGACCCGCCCGCAGGCCAGCAGCAGACGGCCGTGCTGGCGATTGAGGTGGGGCTGGTTGCCGAGCAGGCGGTCGAGGCGCATGGTTCAGGCGCCATCCACGGGCAAGGCGCTGGCGCAACGCGGGCAGAGGCAACTGCGATCACGCAGCTCCGGCGGTAGTTGCTCGAGTTGCCGAGGCGCGATCTGCACGTCGAAGCACCAGCACTGGCTGACGGGCTCATCGCGGTCGTGCTGGGCGCATTGGTTGAGTTGGCCACAGCAGGGGCAACGGTCAGGGGTCATCGCTTTTCTTCGCCAGCGGGATAGGGCCGTGTCAACCCTCCGGGACAGGCGGTTGCCACGGGCCGGATGGGGCGGGGCGGCCAGTATATCCTGGCCGACGCTCTTGTGGCCGGCGGCCGGTCAGTGCGCCTCGATGACCGCTACCCTCTGCCCGGCACTGACCGCCGAGCCGGGCTCTGCCTGAACCTTGTGGACGATACCGTCGACAGGTGAGAGCAGGGGAATCTCCATCTTCATCGATTCGAGAATGACCAGCACGTCGCCAGCCCTCACCGGGGTGCCTCGCTCGACCTTCACTTGCCAGAGGCTCCCGGCCACAGGGCTGTCGACAGCGTGCTGGCCAGCGACCAACGGGGCGTTTTCGCCGGGCTCGACCACGCCTTCGTCACTTTCGAAGTGCGCCTGGCCGGAGTCGATCCAGCGCTGGCGTTCGGCGGCGAAGGCGCTGCGCTGCCTGTCGCGGAAGGCGGCGATGCCGTCGGCTTCTTCCGTGAGGAAGCGCTGATAGTCGGCCAGGGCCAGTTCGCTCTGTTCGATACGCAGGTCGAAGCGGCCCAGAGGGAAGTCGCGGCGAATGCGCAGCAGCTCCTCCGCACTGACCGGGTAGAAGCGGATCTGGTCGAAGAAGCGCAGTAGCCAGGGCTGGCCGTCGAAGGCGGCGACTTCACGGTAGCGGTTCCACATCTGCAGGGTGCGACCGACGAACTGGTAGCCGCCGGGGCCCTCCATGCCGTACACGCACAGGTAGGCGCCGCCGATACCCACCGAGTTCTCGGCCGTCCAGGTGCGTGCCGGGTTGTACTTGGTGGTGACCAGGCGGTGGCGGGGGTCGAGCGGCGTGGCCACCGGTGCGCCGAGGTAGACGTCGCCCAGGCCCATCACCAGGTAGCTGGCATCGAACACCGTGCGGTACACCACGTCAAGATCAGGCAAGTCGTTGATCCGACGGATGAATTCCAGGTTGCTCGGGCACCAGGGCGCGTCCTTGCGTACGGTGGTCATGTACTTGTCGATGGCCAACTGGCAGGCCGGGTCATCCCAGGACAGCGGCAGATGGACGATGCGCGACGGCACCTTGAGGTCACCCGTGGTGCACACGGCGTCCCACTCGCCAGCGACGATATCGAGCAGTTCTTGCAACGGCAGGGTTTCCGGTTGGTAGTGCACCTGCAGGGAACGGATACCGGGCGTCAGGTCGATCACCCCGGCGATGTCCTTGGCCTGCAGCGCCTGCATCAGCGCGTGGCCACGGAAACGCAGCACCAGATCCAGCTCGGGTTGGCCGATTTCCAGCAGCAGGTGCGTGTCGCCAGAGAGGCGTGCGACCAGGCGCGTGTCGCCTTCGCCGAGGTCGAGGACGATGGGCGAAATAAGCGCCTGTGTAGACACTGGCTTGCCAGCGATCCGCAGGTGCGATTGATCGTCTGAGAGCAGGCTCCTGCAGGTGGCGTCGAGGCTCTGTGCCAGCTCCCGGGCCGTGGCGATATCCACCGGCACGAAGCGCACCCTGTCGCCGGCCTTGAGTTGGCCGAGCTGCCAGAGGTCGGCCTCGATGACCGTCACCGGGCAGACGAAACCGCCGAGGCTGGGGCCGTCGGGGCCGAGGATCACGGGCATGTCGCCGGTGAAATCCACCGCACCGATGGCATAGGGATTGTCATGGATGTTGGACGGATGCAGGCCCGCTTCGCCGCCACTCTCGCGTACCCATTCCGGCTTGGGGCCGATCAGCCGCACGCCGGTGCGGCTGGAGTTGAAGTGCACTGCCCAGTCGGTGTCGAGGAAGGTGGCGATATAGGCCGGGGTGAAATATTCCGGTGCGCCGTGAGGGCCGTAGATCACGCGAATTTCGCGCACGGCGGGCAGGGCGCTACAGAGTTCGCCCGGTAGTTGCGCGCCGGCTTGCGTGGTGTCGAGCGGCAGCAGGTGCAGCACGTCTCCGGCGCGCAGTGCGCGGCCAGCGTGGCCGCCGAACTGGCCGAGGGTGAAGGTGCTCTTGCTGCCCAGGTAGTCCGGCACCTGAACGCCGCCACGTACGCTCAGGTAGCTGCGCGCACCGGCACCGGCGATGGTGCCCAGGGCGAGGGTGCTGCCGGCGCTGATCAGCAGGGTGGTGTTCAAGGGCCGGGCCACGCCGTCGACGCTGAGCGGAATCTGCGCGCCGGTGACTGCCACCAGCGCGTCGGTGTTGAAGCGCAAGGTTGGGCCGCCGAGGGTGATTTCCAGACCGGCGGCGCTTTCCGGGTTGCCGAGCAGGCGATTGCCCAGGCGCAGGGCGCGGCTGTCCATGGGCCCGGACGGCGGCACGCCGACGGCCCAGTAGCCGAGGCGGCCGGGGAAGTCCTGCACGCTGGTCTGGGTACCGGCAGCCAGTACCTCGAAGGTACTGGCCTGATAGACCAGCTTCTCCAGACAGCGGGTCCAGGGTGAGCCGCTGGCGAAGGGCGTGTCGGCGAGGATCTGGCGCAGGTAGTCGCGGTTCGACGCCACGCCGTACAGCAGCGATTCGCCCAGGGCGGTATCCAGTGTCCGGCTGGCCTGATCGCGGGTGGGTGCCCAGGCGATCAGCTTGGCGATCATAGGGTCGAAGTAGGGGGGAATCTCGCAGCCCGCTTCGACCCAGGTGTCGATGCGCAGCGACTGGCCGTCGGCAGGCGGAAACTGCACGGCGGTGAGCAGGCCAGGGCTGGGCTGGAAGTCGCGACCGGGATCTTCGGCATACAGCCGCGCCTGGATGGCATGGCCGCGTGGGTTCAGGCCCTCGGCCAGCTCGTGCAGAGGTGCCAGGTCGCCGGCTGCCAATTCGATCATCCAGCGCACCAGGTCGACGCCCCATACCTGTTCGGTGACACCGTGCTCGACCTGCAGGCGGGTATTCACTTCGAGGAAGTAGAAGCGCTCTGCCTCGCTGTCGTAGACGAACTCGACAGTGCCGGCACTGCGGTAGCTGACCGCCCTGGCCAGTTCGATGGCTGCCGCGCAGAGCGCGTCGGCCGTGCCGGCTGGCAGGTTGGGTGCCGGGGTTTCTTCCAGCACCTTCTGGTTTCGCCGCTGCACCGAGCAGTCGCGCACGCCGAGGGCGAGCACGTCGCCCTGGCCGTCGCCGAACACCTGCACTTCCAGGTGGCGGGCACGCTGGATGTACTTCTCGATGAATACGCCGCTGTCGCTGAAGTTGTTCTGCCCAAGGCGCCTGACCGCGTCGAAGGCCTCGCTCAGTTCCCCGGCCGAACGGCACACACGCATGCCGATACCGCCGCCGCCGGCGGTGCTCTTGAGCATCAGCGGGTAGCCGACCTGCTCGCCGGCGACCAGTGCAGCATCGAGGTTTTCCAGCAGGTCGGTGCCTTCGAGCATGGGGACGCCGTGCTGTTTGGCCAACGCGCGGGCGCTGTGCTTGAGGCCGAACACCCGCAGTTGCTCGGGCGTGGGGCCGACGAAGGCGATGCCGGCCGCTTCGCAGGCCTCGGCGAAGGCGGCGTTTTCGGAGAGGAAGCCGTAGCCGGGATGGATCGCCCTGGCACCACTGGCCTTGGCAGCCGCGAGGATCTTGTCGACCGCCAGGTAGGTGTGTGCGGCAGGGCCGTCGCCGAGGGAAAAGGCTTCGTCGGCCTGCTGGATGTGCAGGCTGGCCACGTCCGCCTCGGCGTAGACGGCGACGCCTTTGACGTCGAGTGCGTGCAGGGTACGCAGGATGCGGCAGGCAATGGCACCGCGGTTGGCGATCAAAAGTTTTTCGAACATATCGGCTCCCGAGGCCGTTCGAAGCTGCTTCGCTCCGGCCTCGTTGAACGTGGCGGGCCGTCCCGCCGGCAATGGGTCTGCACCACGGTCGTCCGTGGTTGGAATCAGGTCGTTCGTTGGCTGTTTACGCAGGCCGATCTGTATCGCGGTCTTGGTGGACGTTAAGAGCGACGTCCACCCTACGGTTCTGCGCTGCCAGACATTGCCCCGAGCGGCTCTGGCATAGCTGGAACAACAACGCGCGAAGCTGCTTCATTCCCATACCAGCACCTGCGCAGGCGTGGGGTTCCAGCCGTTGCAGGGGTTGTTGAGCTGCGGGCAGTTGGAGATCAGCACGATCACGTCGGTCTCGGCGCGCAGCTCGACGTATTTGCCGGGGGCGGAGATGCCCTCTTCGAAGGTCAGGCCGCCGTCCGGGGTGACCGGCACGTTCATGAAGAAGTTGATGTTGGCGCCGATGTCGCGCTTCTCCAGGCGCCCGTCGTGCAGGCTGGCGCGCAGGAAATTGTCGCGGCAGCTGTGCATGAAGCGCTTGTCCAGGGCGTAACGCACGGTGTTGCTCTCCTGGGCGCAGGCGCCGCCGAGGGTATCGTGGCGGCCACAGGTGTCGGCGACTATGGTCAGCAGCGGGTTGCCGAGGTTGGAATAGAGCACCGTGCCGGCCGTCAGGTAGACGTTGTTCTGCTTGCGCAGGGTGCGCTGCGGGTCGAAGCGCTCACGCGGGTTGCGGGCGCTGTAGAACAGCGTGTCGATGGCCTGGTTGCCCTCCAGGTCGTGCAGGCGCAGGGTCTGCCCGGCCTTGACCTCGAACAGGTAGGGTTCGCCGGCCGCGATGGTGTGACGGAACACCGCGCGCTCGGGATGCAGGTTGCTTTCGGTCAGGCTCATGTCGGCACCTCAGAGGTAGTGGCGTTCGGTGTTGTGGAAGGCGCGGCCGTTTTCCGGGCGCGAGGTACGGCAGAGCACGCTGATGCCGTCGCTCTCGACCTTGCTCCAGCTCAGCTGTACCGGCTTGGGCGCGTACTGCGGGTTGGGGTCCATCGGGTGCTGCAGGGCGGTGAGCACCACCAGGGTGTCCATGGGGGCATACAGCTCGATGTAGTCACCGGCCTGGCTGTTGTCGCCGTGAAAGCGGAAGGCGCCGTCGGCATCGACGCTGACCCTGCTGAACAGGTTGAGGGTCATCAGCAGGTCCTGCAGGTTGAGGTTCCACTTGCCCATTTCCACCAGCAGGTTGTCCACGCCGTTGCGGAAGAACCCGTTGCGCAGTTCCTGATAGCGCCCCTGGCCGTATTTCTCGCTCACCTCACTGGCCGAGAGCACGCCTCCGAAGCTGTCGTGCCAGCCACAGGTGTCGGCGGTGATCGCCGCGAGCACGCGGCCCATGTCCGAGTACAGGCAATGGCCGGCCGTGAGCTTGGCGGTGTGCTGGCCCTTGAGGGTGTCCGGCAGGTTGAGGCGCTCGCTTTTCTCCACGGCGTTGAACAGCAGCAGGCTGACGTTGGCGCCGCCTTCGAGGTCGGTGATGCGCAGCAACTGGCCGCGCTTGAGGATGAACGAGGTGTGCCCGCCGCCAGGGACGGTTTCTTCGTAGAGAGTAGGGCGCAGGGTCAGGGCAGTGGTCATGGCAGTCTCCTTACAGGGCCGGGGCAAGATGCGCCGGCGGTGCCGCGATGGCGCTTTTGCGATCGCTGTTCAGGGGGATGTCGTAGGTGATGCGCGCGCCGAAGGCATTCGGTGCGTGCGGGTCGATACGGGTCTTGTCGAACACCATCAGGCGGGTGCCGAGGCTGAAGCCTTCGGCGAGATCGTGGGTGACCATGAACACCGTCAGCCCGGTTTCGCGCCACAGCTCCAGCAGCAGGGCGTGCATGTCCTTGCGGATGCCCGGGTCGAGGGCGCCGAAGGGTTCGTCGAGCAGCAGCACCCGGGGTTTCATGATCAATGCCTGGGCGATGGCCAGGCGCTGCTGCATGCCGCCGGAAAGCTGGCTGGGGTATTTGTCCAGGGCATGGCCGAGGCCGACCTTGCCGAGGATCGCCACGGCCTGCTCGCGAGCGTCACGCTTGGCCGCGCCGAACAGGCGACCGAGCAATGGCGCGCGGGGCAGTTCCAGGCCGATGGAGACGTTGTCCAGCACGCTCAGGTGCGGGAACACCGAATAGCGCTGGAACACCACGCCACGGCTGGCATCCGGTTCGCCCACGAGCGGCTGGCCACCCAGCAGGATCTCGCCCTTGCTCGGCCGCTCCTGGCCCAGCAGCAGGCGCAGGAAGGTCGATTTGCCGCAGCCGGATGCACCTACCAGGGTGCAGAACTCGCCCTCGGCGATGGACAGGTCCAAGCGCTCCAGAACGATCTGGTCGCCATAGGTTTGCCACACGTTGCGCACCTCGATGAACGGGCTCATGCCTTGGCTCCCTCGTACCAGGGGAAGCACAGCCGCGTCAGCTGGCGCAGGCCGAGGTCCATCAGCCAGGCGAGCAGGGTGATCCACACCACGTAAGGCAGGATCACGTCCATCGCCATGTAGCGGCGCACGAGGAAGATGCGATAACCCAGGCCGTCGGTACTGGCGATGGCTTCGGCAGCAATCAGGAACAGCCAGGCGGAGCCCAGCACCAGGCGCAGGGCGATCAGCAGGCGCGGCAGCAGCTGTGGCAGCACGACCCGCAGGATCAGCGTCCAGGTGCTGGCGCCGAGGGTCTGGGCCTTGATCAGCAGCTCCTGGGGGATTTCCCGGGCGCGCTGTTCCAGGTCGCGGGCGAGTATCGGGGTGATACCGATGACGATCAGCATCACCTTGGACAGTTCGCCCAGGCCGAAGACGATGAACAGGATCGGCAGTATCGCCAGCGGCGGCACCATCGACAGCACGGTGAGCAGCGGTGACAGCGGTGCACGCAGCAGCGGCAGGATGCCGGCGGCGATGCCCAGGCAAAGACCGACCAGCGCAGCGATGCCGATGCCCATGCCGAGGCGCGTCAGGCTCGACGCGGTGTCTTGCCAGAAGGCGTAGCCACCGGTGCGCTTGTCCTCGCTGAAGGCCAGGCGATCGACCGCGGCGATCATCTGGCTGGCACTGGGCAGCAGCTTGTCGTTGGGGTTTTCCGCCAGCCGCTGTGCCGAACCCGTGAAGTAGGCGAACAGCAACAGTGCGAAGGGCAGCAACACCAGCAGCAATCGGCCGGCCCTGTCGGGGTGTCGGTTGATCAGGCGCATGGGCATCTCAGGTTACGGTGGCCGAAGCCGAGACGCGGGGCGTCTCGTCACGTGTTTCAGGCAGCGCGAGGGAACGCTTGTCCTCTAGAGCTGGCCGTCGGCGGCCATCTGCATGTAGGTCGGGTCGAAGCGCAGCTTGAGGTTGCCCTGATCGCCGGTGATCACGTCGTTGGCGAAGGCCATGCCGACGGCATCTGCACTCTGCGCGCCTTCGCCGAGCAGGCCGTGACCGAACGAGAAGGCGGCGACCTTGCTCATGGTTTCCGGCAGCCGTGGGCTCTTGGTGAAAGCCACGGCTTCCTTGGCGCTATAGAACATCCTGGTGGTCGCCAACTGCGCCTCGTAGCCCTTGAGGTCGGTGCCGGAGGCCTTGGCCATGTGCTCGCGGGCAGCCTGGCCGGCAGCGCCGCCATCCCCCATGGTCGCCATGATTTCGTACCAGGCACCGGTCAGTGCCTTGCCGAGGGCGGGGTTGTCCTTGAGGGTGTCGGTGTTGACCACCATCAGGTCGATGATTTCGCCGGGAATCTGGCTGGAGTCGAACACCTTGGTCACACCGGGCGTGGCTTCGATTTCGGCGAGCAACGGGTTCCAGGTGGTGACGGCGGTGACGTCCGCGGTCGCGAAGGCGGCGACGAGATCGGCGTCGGAGGTGTTCACCACCTTCAGGTCGCGTTCGCTGAGGCCGGCCTTTTCCAGGCCGCGAGCGAGCAGGTAGTGCGATACCGAGAGCTCGACCAGGTTGACGTTCTGGCCCTTGAGGTCACCCAGTGTCTTCTTCTCACCCTTGAGCACGATGCCGTCGTTGCCGTTGGAGAAGTCGCCGACGATCAGCGCGGTGCTGTCCACGCCGCCAGCGGCAGGGATGGTCAGGGCGTCCATGTTGGTCATGGCGCAGCCGTCGAATTGGCCGGCGCTGTACTGGTTGATCGATTCGACGTAGTCGTTGATCTGCACGACATCGATGTCGATGCCGTACTTCTTCGCCCACTTGTCGACGATGCCTTGGGTGGCACCGTATTCCCAGGGCATCCAGCCGGCATAGAGGGTCCAGCACACGCTGAAGCTGTCCTTTTGGGCCGCCTGGCCGTTGAAAGAGATGGCTGCCGCGAGACCGGCGGCGAGAACGGAGAAGAGACGGGGCTTGCGCATGGAGACCTCCAGTTCGAGAAAGGGCGGAGCAGGAGTGCGCGGCATCTCCCATCACTGGGGGCGCGTTCTCCCGGGCTTTTGTCCCGCCGTGTAACCCCTCGAGGAGGTCGCCAACTCTCGGACCAGTCATTCGCCTGCTGATTGGCGAACCGGAACCCTAGTCGGCTATTGCAAATTGTGATGCCGCGATCCCGGGCGGCTGCCTGGGACTTTCCTGTATGGATTGGCAGCAAGCGAGGATCGTGCCAGGCGCCGGAGACCCGCCTAGCCCGCGCCTGTGGTTATTTGGGGGGGAAATCCCCTGCGCTCTCATGGTGCGCGCTGGATGCCGGTTGCGCGGTTTCGGCGCGCGTTCAGTGTGCTCGTCGAGCGCAGCTGAAATCATTTGTTGCGACTCACCGACAAGCGGAGTGGATTCGGCCAGCCCTGGGTTGTCTGAAGGACTGGGAACACTCCCGCCATCGGCAGCCGCCGTTGGGCGTTTCGCAGTCGAAGGAGCACACCCCATGATCCGTAAATCCATGCTCGTCGCGTTGTTGGGTTTTGCGCTAACCGGTTGTGCGGTCTATGGCGACAGCGGCTATGGTGGTTACCGCGATTATGATCGTCAGTACTATCCCGGTGCGCACGTGCAGCGCTACGAGACGTATGGTGCGCCGCGTGTCTACGTATACGAGGATCGTCGCTACGAGCGTCGTTACTCGCCGCCACGCTATTACGCGCCACCGCCGCCCCCGCGCTATTTCAGCCAGCCCGGCCATGACGCTCGCTATCACGGTCGTCACGAGCGCAACCGACGCGACTACCGGCCGACGCCGCGCCCCGGTTGGGAAGGGCAGCGCCATCACTATCAGCAGCAGCCACGCAACGCGCCCCTGGAGCGGCAACAGCGCGAGGCGCCTCAACGCCTGCAACGGGGCTGGACGAGCGACCGCTGACTCCCTCATTGCCTGATGCGCTCGCGGAGCGCATCAGCACGCTCGTCGTTTTGAAGCTGGCTTGCCGACAAGCCCGGGGGTGTCTCCTGCAATGTTCTGGCCCTGCATCGATGTCGCCGCGTGTTGTCGTCAGGACCTGTCGCCCACCCGTTTCAAAAGTGTCCTGTAGTGGCATCTGGCAATTGTTTTTTACCCGCGTGCGCCGCACCATGACGCCATTGCTTGTCTGGAAGCATTGTCGTGCCTATCGGCGGTTCTGGCGTTCTCTCAATCCGTTATCGCTGGCCCATGCTGGTGGTGTGGCTGCTCGCCCTGTCGCTGGTGGCTGGCGGCCTGCATGCGCAATGGGACTTCCAGCGTATCGCCGCCCGCGCCGAGCAGCTCTATGGCCCGCTGGGTGCCGGCAAACCCCGCATCGATGCCTGGCAACGGGTGCTCGACGAGCAGCGTGACGCCAGCGAGACCGGCAAACTCGAGGCCATCAACCGCTTCTTCAATCTGCAGTTGCGCTTTCGCGATGACCAGCAGATCTGGGGCGTCGCGGATTATTGGGCGACTCCGGTCGAGGCCCTGATGCGCGGTGCCGGCGATTGCGAGGATTACGCCATCGCCAAGTATTTCAGCCTGCGTCAGTTGGGTGTGCCGAGCGAGAAGCTGCGCATCACCTATGTCAAGGCGGTACGCCTGAACCAGGCACACATGGTGTTGACCTACTACCCGACCCCCACTTCCGTGCCACTGGTGCTGGATAACCTGATCGATGCCATCGAGCCGGCTACCGAGCGCCGTGATCTGGTGCCCGTGTATGCCTTCAATGCCGAAGGGCTCTGGGTACCCGGACCTGCCGGCGGCAAGCAGGTGGGAGACAGCAAGCGCCTTTCGCGCTGGCAGGATTTGTTGAAGAAGATGCGCGCCGAAGGGTTTCCCTGAGGCGTAGCGAGGAGTCGTTCATGTCACTGTTCAAGCAGTTGTGTGTGGCCATCTGCATCCTGATGCTGGTGAGTTTCGCCGCCAGCGTCGTGGTCAACGTGGAGAGCTCGCGCGACCAGCAGGTCAACCAGTTGCGCGCCCATGCCCAGGATGCCGCCACCGCGCTGGGCCTGTCGCTCAGTTCGCACCTGGACGATCCGGCAATGCTGGAGTTGATGGTCAGCTCGATTTTCGACAGCGGTTATTTCGAGAGCATCCGCGTGATCGGCGTGGACGAGAAGGTACTGGTCGAGCGTTCCGGTGCGAGCCTCGGCGCCGGAGCGCCATCCTGGTTCGCGAACCTGGTGGGTCTTGCTGCGGCCCAGGGTGACGCCATCGTCAGCGACGGCTGGAACCAGGCCGCGCGGGTCGAGGTGGTCAGCCACCCGTACTTCGCCATCGCCAGGCTGTGGCAGACCGCCTACGCCACGTTTCTGTGGCTGGCGCTGATCAGCCTGGTGTGTATCGGCCTGAGCGTACTGCTGCTCAAGCGCCAGTTGCGTCCGCTGGAGTACATGGTCGAGCAGTCCAATGCCATCGCACGCCGGGAATTCCTCAGTGCACCGAACCTGCCGCGTACCCCGGAGTTTCGTCGGGTGGTCAACGCCATGAACCAGATGGTGGAGAAACTCAAGGCGCTGTTCGAGGAGGAGGCGTCGCGCAGTGAGACGTTGCATGCCGAGGCCTATCAGGACAGCCTGACCGGCCTGGCCAACCGTCGCTATTTCGACCTCGAGCTGCAGGCCCGGCTGACCGGAGAGGAGCGTGCCAGCAGTGGTGTGCTGTTCCTGCTACGGCTCAACGACCTGATCGGCCTCAACCAGCGTATCGGGGGGCAGCGCACGGATCAGTTGCTCAAGGCCGTGGCCGAACAGTTGCAGCAGGTCAGCCAGGGACGCTACCTGCTGGCACGTAACCGTGGCGGGGAGTTCGCCTTGCTGGCCGCCGGTCTCGACCGTCGGCAGGCCGAGCAGATGGCCGAGCAACTGAGCAATGGCTTGCTCTCGTTGCAGCAGACCGGTGCCAGCGACTGTTTTCCGGTGGCCCATATCGGCATCACCACCTTCGCGGCGGGCGCTTCCAGCAGCGAACTGTACAGCGCGCTGGACAGGGCACTGGCCGAAGCGATCAGCCATAACCGCGAGCATTGGGCGTTCGTCGAGCACCGCCAGCAGGCCGCGGTCAGCGACGAGCACAAGGATTGGCATGACCTGCTGAACGACGCCTTCGAGCAGGGGCGTTTCCTGCCGTACGCACAGCCGGTGGTGAATGCCGCGGAGCCGACTCAGGTGCTGCACAACAAGGTGCTTGCCCGTCTACAGGACGAGCAGGGCGAGCCCATCGCCGCAGGGCGCTTCCTGCCCTGGTTGGAGCGCTTTGGGTGGACCGCTCGCCTGGATCTGCTGATGCTCGATGCCGTGCTGGAGCGGCTGCACGATCATGAGGGACGGCTGGCGCTCAGCCTTTCGGGAATTACCGTGCGCGACCCTCACGCCTTGCAGCAGGTCTACGAGCGTTTGCGTCTGCACCCCGCGGCCAGCGGTCGTCTGATACTGGAGCTGGACGAGGGGCAGTTACCCGGCCCGGTCGAGCTCGAGTCGATCACCCGTAAACTGCGTGGCTTCGGTGTCGAGCTCGGTCTGCAGCATTTCGGCGGACGCTTCAGCATGATCGGCAACCTGGCGAAGTTGGGGCTGGCCTACCTGAAGGTGGATGGCAGCTTCATTCGTGGCATCGACCAGGAAAGTGACAAGCGTTTGTTCATCGAAGCCATGCAGCGAGCGGCCAATAGCATCGATCTGCCATTGATCGCCGAACGGGTGGAAACCCGTGGCGAGTTGGAGGTGTTGCGGGCCATGGGCATCGTCGGCGTACAAGGTCGCCTGTTCGGCGAACCCTCGGTCTGGTCGTGATCAGATCAGGCCACGCTCCTCGTCGTTGATCAGGCGGTTCAGGCCGCCCAAGGCGTCACGTGCGCGACTACGGCCCATCAATTTGCTCTGCGCCGCTTCCGGTAGATCGGTGATGCGCACCACGCCTTTCCTGATCAACAGATCGATCAAGTCCTCGAGTACACGGATCATGTCCAAGTCGCTCTGCTTGAGCTGCAGCAGGCTACTTTCCACGTTCTGGTTGGAAAACCAGGAACGCGCCTCCTCGCTGTCAGCCGGCAGCTCGCCGTTCATTCCTTCGAACGGCTCTGGCTGCACACGCTGTAGATCGCCCTCGGCATTACGTTTTATATAGAACACGCACCTACTCCCATAAACCAATGCCTACAGCTTAGCGCCCCGCCACGAAAGTGTAGCGGGGGGCTATCATGGATCGACTTTGATCGTGTGGTTGGCGATCAGGGTATTGATGTCATAACTCGGCAGACTGGCATGACCCAGATCGATTTGCACATCGGCTTTGGCGGCAACCTGTTGAGTGCTGGTGTCGCCGTTGCTGAACTCGCCCTTGGTGCTGATCAGGAGGGTGGAGCTACCGTTGTCCGTGACCAGTTTCAGGTAGCTGTCCAGATTGTTGCTGTGGTCCTGCAGCAGGGAGCTGAGGTCGATGCTGTCCCCCTCCGCCACACTGAAGTCCTTGATCACGTCCTTGCCGAAATCACCTTTTTGCCAGACGAAGGTGTCGGCACCCGTACCACCGAACAGGATGTCGTCACCCGCGCCACCGACCAGGAAGTCGTTACCGCCTTGCCCGTAGAGGATGTCGTTACCGGCACCGCCGTACAGGTGATCCGACTCACCGCGGGTGTCGCCGGCGACGTTGAAGGTCTCGTGGTTGGCGCGAATGTAGTCGTACAGGTCGGCATGGGTCGGCGCGACACCGTTCTTCAGGGGCAGGAAGGTTTCCAGGGCATGGGTGCCTGCGCCGTCATGCAGGTCGCTGGGTTTGGTCGGATTGCCGTTGACACCCCAGGGCAGCGCATCGGTATTGATGACATCACCGAAGATGATGTCGTTGCCGTCGCCGCCATAAATCGTGTCGTTGCCGACCGTAACCGGAATGTAGGCGTTGGAGCCGCCGTGCAGGGCGACCGAGAGTTCATCGGCAGAGTTGACGATCTCGACCTTGCCGACCGGCACTTTGGTGTAGTCCACTCGGGTGATGTTGTCGATCGACATCGAGGCATTGCTGAAGTTGAGCGACTTGTCGTCGACACCGAAAGCCAGGCGGTAGGTACCTGCACCCACCACCGATGTTTCCACGGTCGTCCAACTGCCCCCGGTAGTACCGCCACCGGTTTGTACCTCCACCCAGGTGCCACTCACAAACTGCTGCAGCTTCCAAGAGAGTGAGTCGCCGTTGCCGGTATCCGCTGTGCCATAGGCGAACCTCAGACTACTGAAGGCACCTTCGGCAACCGTCATTGACGGAGTCGCGGCAGTCACGGGCGTTCCGCCCCAGGTATCACGAATGACTAGCGTGTCCGAGCTGCGGCTCACCGAGCCACTGTTGCCACCGGTTCCAGAAGTTTCCCAATTGGCCAGGTTGTTCCAACTGCTTGTGTTGTTGTTGAAGTTGGCCAGCGTGGCCGTCGAGCCATTGGTCAGATAGGTGGATGCTGGCGAGTCCGTGGTGTTGTCGAACAGGCTGAGGTTCTTCTCGCTGACCCCCGAGCCGATACCGATCGCATGCACGGCGCTCTTGCCTGCCAGTACGTTGAAGGTATCGAGCGAGCCAAGTAGCACTTCATTGTTGGTGGTCGAGCCGTTGCCACTGACGGTCGTGGTATTGCCGTTGTAGTAGTAGGTCGGGTCACCGTCGGACAGGAAGAACGTCAGATTCTCGTAACCGGTAGCCTTGGAGTTGCCTGCAGCACTTTGTGCATCAAACCAGGCGGAGGCTTCTTTGAAGGCCGCTTCGTAATTGGTGCCGCCGTTGGCGGTAAGTTTCTGAATGTCCGCCAGCAGCGCATCGAGTTTGCTGCCACTTTGCAGGTCAGCCACCTTGGTGCTCAGCGTCACGTTGCCTGCGAAGCCAACGAGAGTGAGGTTGATTACGCCGTCATGGCCTGCCAGGGTTTTGACGAAGCTCGACAGCGCATTTTTGGTCAGGCTCATCCGGTCGCCTTGCATGCTGCCGGAAGTGTCGACCAACAGGGCGATATTGTAGTTGGTGGCAGGTTGAACGGTAGTCAGCGTGCCCCCTGCATCACCCAGCAGTACGTCATTACCGCTACCACCGCGAATGGTGTTATCGCCATTGTCGTTGGTGCCGTCGCCAGCCAGATGGATCACGTCAGCCGGTTTGGTGACCTTCAAGGTAGCTGTAGCGGTGTCCGAGCCACCTTTGCCATCGCTGATGGTGTACTGGAAGGTAGCGTCGCCGTAGAAGCCTTCCTTCGGTGTGAAGATGATGTTGCCGTTGCTCAGGCTGACGGTGCCATTGGTGGCGTTCTGCACGCTGGTAATGGACAGTGCGTCGCCGTTCGGGTCGCTGTCGTTGCCGAGCAGCGTACTGCCGGCAATGGTCAGGCTGTCGCCGGACTCCACCACCAGGCTCGAGGTCGTCGGCACGTGGTAGAGCATGTCCGAGTCGACGACCTTGTAGGTGCCGCCCTGGCCGATTTCGACCTTGAGACGGGCGTCTCCGCCCTGATCCCAGTAGATGATCTCGATTTGCTGGGCGCCAGCCTGAGCCGCAGTGATGGTGAACGAGTTGCCGGTTGAGGTACCGGTCGACTGGTTGTTGTTGAATTCGGCGACCACCTGGCCATTGATGCGGATGCTGTATCCGTCGTCCGCCGTCACCCTGAACTGGTAGGTACCGGCCGCCAGATTCATGTAGCCGCTCATCTTGATGATGGCGTCGGAGGTGTTGCCCGGGTCAGTCGACAGCGAGTTGGCCTTGGTACCGTTGCCCGTGGTGGTGTTCACACCCAGGAAATTCTGCAGGTTGGTGCCATTGCCCAGGCCGGACGTATTGCTCAGGTTGCCGTAGTCCAGCTTGGTGGCATTGAAGGTCGCCGCAGGCGTGTGCCCGTCGATGAACTGGCGAACCTGGCTCAGGTTGGTCAGGTTGGCGCCATCGCTGTTCGCACCGGTGCTCGAGTCGTTATAGCCGTAGTACTCGGCTTTCAGACCTGAGACCGTGGTGTAACTGTCGTCCTTGGCATCCGGTGTACCGTCGACGATGCCGCCTACCGCGACTTGACCGCCGATTTCCAGCCTCACCGTCTCCAGTGGTTCGGCGACCACACTGTCGGCGAGCGTCTGTACCGTCACCGAGAAGCTGGTGATCCCAGCCGGTACGCTGATCTTCCCGGTGGCTGCGTCATAGGTCACACCGTTGCTGAAGCTTTGAGCGGTCAGTTTGTAATCGAGATTCGCAGTTGCCGTGCCACCGACGCTGAAGGACAAAGACGTCGGGGTCGAGCTGGCGTTGCTCAGGGTTACGTTGAACAGCAAATTACTGCCTTCGATCACATTGTCATCGGCAGTGCCGGCCTGGCCGACCTCGATGGCACTGACCGTAGGAACCGCATCGTTGTCGAAGATGGTGGCGGTAGCGGTCTTGCCTCCGACGGTCAGGGTGAAGGTTTCGGTCGGCTCGCTGATGGTGTCATTCAGGGTCGGCACGGTGACGGTGAAACTGGTCACGCCAGCCGGTACGGTGACCTGGCCAGTGGTGGCGTTGTAGGTCACGCCGTTGCTGAAGCTCTGGTTGCTCAGCGTTGCGTTGTAGTCGTTACCGGCCGTTGCCGTGCCGGGGTTCAGTGCCAGGCTGAAAGTCGTGGCGGTGCTGCTGGCATTGGTCAGGTTGACGGTGAAGATGGCGTTGTCGCCTTCATCGACCTGGCCACCGTTGCCGTCTACCGCAGCACTGACGGTGCTCACGGCCGGAGCTGCATCATTGTCGAAGATGGTGGCGGTAGCGGTCTTGCCTCCGACGGTCAGGGTGAAGGTTTCGGTCGGCTCGCTGATGGTGTCATTCAGGGTCGGCACGGTGACGGTGAAACTGGTCACGCCAGCCGGTACGGTGACCTGGCCAGTGGTGGCGTTGTAGGTCACGCCGTTGCTGAAGCTCTGGTTGCTCAGCGTTGCGTTGTAGTCGTTACCGGCCGTTGCCGTGCCGGGGTTCAGTGCCAGGCTGAAAGTCGTGGCGGTGCTGCTGGCATTGGTCAGGTTGACGGTGAAGATGGCGTTGTCACCTTCATCGACCTGGCCACCGTTGCCGTCCACCGCTGCGCTGACGGTTCCGATACCCGGAGCGACTTCGGTACCGATGATAGTAATGGTGGCGGTAGCGGTGGCGGTACCGCCATAGCCGTCACTGACGGTGTAGGTGAAGCTCTGGGTCTTGATCTCACCGGATTTCAGATTGTTGTCATTGGCGGCAAAGTTGAAGCTGCCGTCGGCGTTTACGGTAAGTACGCCCGTTGCCAGTGCGACCTTGCCATCGGCAGGCACGTCGCTGCCATTGATCTTGATGACTCCAAGCGTCTGGCTGGCCTGCGCATCGCTGTCGTTGTTGAGCAGACCTTTGCCCTGGTCGATGACCAGCGTCTGGCTTTCATTGACCACGTAGGCGCTATTGGCCGAAGCCGGGCCAGACCCGGAAAAACCGGTCAGGAAATAGTCGGATCCATCACCTGTGCCGTTTGCCGTAGGCAAGGCCTCGAAACGGATGCTGTCGAAGACTTGCGTGCCGGTGTTGAGCGAGAAGGTGCCAGAGCCACCACCGCTGAGATTGAAGGTTCCGCTGGCCACTTCGACCCCCTCGTACAGGGCAACCCAGCGTCCGATTTCTCCGCCATCTTCATTGGCGATCAGCCGGCTCACTCTGAAGTCGGCCTGATTGAGGTTGCCACTGAAGTTCAAGGTGATGGATTCGGATTTGCCTGTGGTCGGATCGTATTCCAACTGATCAGGAACCTGGTTGACCACTGCGCGAGGCGATCCGGCAACGCCCAGTGCATTGTGGTTGCCATCGACGGTCAGTTCGAGCAGCTTGGCGTTGTCGCCATTACCGTCTCGTGCCTGAATGACGGTCTTCTGTTTGTTACTGTCCTGCAGCGCCCAGTTGTTGGTGGCTGAGCCACCCCCCAGATCGCCGATCGTCACGGTATAGGGGCTGCCGACAGGATCGTCGACGGCAACCGGGTTGCTGTTCAGTAGAGCCTGGTCACTGCCTTTGCCAGACGTGTTGCCGAACTGATCCTGAAGCGTCGCTTCGACAGTGATGGTCTTGCCCTCGCCCGGATTGGCGAAGGCAGTGTCAAGGTGACCGGTGGCGATTTGCGCGGCAGTCAGTTTGAAGTTCTGAGTGGTTATGCCATCGGTGACGCTGAGGGTGTCGCCGATGACAGAGCCGGCCGGCAGGCCAACCCGCACATCGATGGAGCCGTTGAGCTCGGTTTTGCTGATGACGCCGTCGTTGTTGGCGTCTTCGGTGATGGTGACGACTGGTGCCGCGCCGGTGGTGCCGGCCAGGGTATCGACGCTTGCGGTGTCGGTGCCTGTCTCGGAGGTATTGCCGAACTGATCACGCAAGGTGGCTTCGACGGTCAGCGTATTGCCTTCGCCCGGGTTGGCGAAGGTGGTGTCGACGTACCCGGTGGCGATTTGCGCGGCAGTCAGGGTGATGGTCTGCGGCGTGGTGCCGTTGGTGATGACCAGGGTATCGCCGACGACGGCACCAGCCGGTAGGCCAACCCGCACATCGATGGCGCCGTTGAGCTCGGTTTTGCTGATGACGCCATCGTTGTTGGCGTCTTCTGTGATGGTGACGATTGGTGTCGCGCCGGTGGTGCCGGCCAGGGTATCGACCCTGGCGGTGTCGGTGCCTGTCTCGGAGGCGTTGCCGAACTGGTCACGCAAGGTGGCTTCGACGGTCAGCGTATTGCCTTCGCCCGGGTTGGCGAAGGTGGTTGTCACGAAGCCTGCGGTGATCTGCGCGGCAGTCAAGGTAATGGTCTGCGGAGTGGTGCCGTTGGTGATCACCAGCGTGTCACCAGCCACTGCACCGGCTGGCAGACCTACGCGTACGTCGATCTCTCCGTTGAGTTCAGCCCTGCTGATAATGCCATCGTTGTTGGCGTCTTCGGTGATGGTGACGATTGGGGCCGCGCCGGTGTCGCCGGCAAGGGTGTCGATAGCGCCGTTGTCGGTAGCGCTGCCAGTATTGCCAGCTGGATCCGTAACCTGAGCATCAACGGTGTACGGGCCTTCAGCCAGTGTCTGCGGGACATCGACGGTGTAGCCGCCGCCAGCCAGAACCGGCGTGGTGAAGGTAAAGCTCGTGCTGTTCTGGGTAACGGTAAGGGTGACGATGCTACCAACCGGCGCATCGGTCGTACCGGTAATGGTTGGGGTGGTGTCGTTACTAATCGCCGGAGCATCGACGCTGATGGTCGGTGCGGTGGTGTCAACGCTATAGCCTTCGGTGTCGGAGGCGGTCCCGACGTTACCGGCGGCATCGGTGATGCTGATGCTGGCGGTAATGGTCTGGCCAGTGTCGGCAACCAGGTCGGCGCCGGGCACATTGATGCTGAAGGTTTTGTCAGCCAGAACCAGCCCAGTGAAGGTTTTGCCATTGACGGTCAGGGTGACGGTGTCGCCGACCTTGGCATCGCCACCAACGGTGCCGGTAACCGGAATCTGCTGACCGGCCTCGGTGCTGTTGATCACGTCATCGCCGGTGATATTGGCGTCGAGGGTGATGGTTGGTACCGGAGCTGTAACGTCGATGGCGCCGCTGTCGGTAGCCGAACCGATGTTGCCAGCGGGATCGGTAACCTGAGCACCGACGGTGTACGGGCCCTCAGCCAAGGCTTGCGGCACATCTGCGGTGAACGTACCACCCGCCAGTACCGGTGTAGTCACGGTGATGACGGTGGCGCCTTGGGTAATGGTCAACGTTACGTTGCTGCCAACCGGCGCATCTGTCGTACCGGTAATGGTCGGTGTCGTGTCGTTACTGACAGCCGGAGCATCAACGGTAATCGCCGGAGCGGTTGTATCGATGGTGCCGCTATCGGTAGCCGTGCCTGTGTTGCCAGCGGGATCTGTAACTTGGGCGCCGACGGTGTAAGGACCTTCAGCCAACGCTTGAGGAACATCGACTGCATAGGTGCCGCCAGCCAGTACCGGTGTGGTCACGGTGATGACGTTGGTGCCTTGTGTGATCGTCAGCGAGACAATGCTGCCAACAGGCGCGTCGGTGGTGCCGGTAATGGTCGGCGTCGTGTCATTGCTGACCGCAGGAGCATCAACGGTAATCGCTGGAGCGGTTGTATCGATGGCGCCGCTATCGGTAGCCGTGCCGGTATTGCCAGCTGGATCGGTAACTTGGACGCCGACGGTGTACGGGCCCTCAGCCAATGCCTGAGGCACATCAACGGTATAAGTGCCGCCAGCCAGAACCGCTGTAGTCATGGTAATGACGTTGGTGCCCTGGGTGATCGTCAGCGTGACAGTGCTGCCCACCGGCGCATCGGTAGTGCCGGTGAGGGTTGGAGTGGTGTCGTTACTGACGGCCGGCGCCTCGACGGTGATGGTCGGGGCCGTGGTATCGATGGCCCCGGAGACGGT
>NZ_FNDG01000024.1 GCF_900100535.1 Phytopseudomonas flavescens | reverse complement strand
TAACTCCTTGTTTAAAAAGAAGTTTTCAGATCAGGCAGCGCCGGAAGTGGTGCGCATTATAGGCCCCCTCGCTTTCTGGTCAAGGGGTTATTTCAGGTTTATTCGGATTTCAGCGTAATTCGAGCGAACGCCTTCTTGCCGGCCTGGCAGACATGGGTCGCGCCCAGCCTGAATACGAACGTACGGTCGACCACCTGGCCATCCACCCGCACGCCGCCGGACCCCAGCAGGTCGCGGGCGACTGCCGCATTCTTCACCAGCCCAGCCTTATTAAGGAGGGCAGCAATCGGCATGTCTTCGGCAGCGGCAAGCTCGACCTCAGGCAGATCTTCCGGCAACTCGCCATCTCTCATACGGTTACCTGCGGAACGATGAGCACTGGCAGCGGCCTCCTCACCATGAAAACGCGCGACGATCTCTTCGGCCAGCTTGATTTTGATATCACGAGGATTGGCGCCGCTTTCGACATCTGCCTTGAACTGTTCGATTTCAGCCATGGAACGGAAGCTCAGCAATTCGAAGTAGCGCCACATCAGCGCATCGGGCATGGACACCAGCTTGTTGTACATGACGCCGGGCGCTTCCTGGATACCTATATAGTTGCCCAGAGACTTGGACATTTTCTTCACGCCATCCAGTCCTTCGAGCAGCGGCATGGTGACCACGCACTGGGAAGCCTGGCCGTATGCGCGCTGCAGCTCACGACCCATCAGCAGGTTGAATTTCTGGTCGGTACCGCCCAGTTCGACATCGGCACGCAACGCCACGGAGTCATAGCCCTGCACCAGCGGGTAGAGAAACTCATGGATGGCGATGGGCTGATTGCCGGAGTATCGCTTGTCGAAATCATCGCGCTCAAGCATGCGCGCTACGGTGTACTGGGAAGCCAGGCGAATGAAGTCGGCAGGCGTCAGCTCGTTGATCCAGGTGGAGTTGAAGGCGACTTCGGTCTTGGCCGGGTCGAGAATCTTGAACACCTGTTGCTTATAGGTCTCGGCATTATCCAGAACCTGCTCGCGAGTGAGCGGTGGGCGGGTAGCACTCTTGCCGCTGGGATCGCCGATCATTCCGGTGAAGTCACCGATCAGGAAGATGACCTGATGGCCCAAGTCCTGGAACTGGCGCAACTTATTAATGAGCACGGTGTGACCCAGGTGCAGATCCGGCGCCGTCGGGTCGAAGCCGGCCTTGATACGCAGCGGCTCGCCACGCTTGAGCTTCTCGATCAGCTCCGCTTCAACCAGGACTTCTTCCGCACCGCGCTTGATCAGCGCGAGCTGCTCTTCGACCGACTTCATAGGGGACTCACAACCACCGCATTCAAAGGGGAACCAACCATACAAGATCAGCGACAAATGACAAGTTTTGCCCAGCGTAAAGCCGGAGCGATACCAGCCATCACCTTCAGGGTTGCCTCCAGGTGGATTTGGTTATATTTTATACAGTTACTGCATATTCATCAGTTTCTTCTTTTCCTCTTCATCTTTTCACTTCAAAAAGCAGCCTTATGACCTCGACAACTAAAGTGCCGCCGCTCTATCCCAAAACCCACATCATCGCAGCGAGCGGCGTAGCCGCCCTGCTGAGCCTGGCCCTCCTGGTGTTCCCTTCGCGGGAAGTGGAAGCGAAAAAGACCTTTCTCAATCTAGACATGGACAACGGCTCGGAGCAGGTTCAGCAGAACCTGCCGACGCCTCCGGCAGACGTGGCACAGGAGCAACCTGCCGATGAGTCACCCTTCGCGCAAATTGAAGGTAGCGAAGACACCCAGAACGCCGAACTGGAGGCCGAACCCCAGGTAGCCGAACAGCCGCCGGAAGATCCACTCAGCAAAACCGTTGCAGTGGCCAATGGCGATACGCTTTCCACGGTATTCAGCAAGGTAGGCCTTTCCCCCAATACCCTGCATGACGTGATCAACAGCAGCAAGGAAGCCAAGCAACTGAGCCGCCTCAAGGTTGGCCAGGAGTTGCAGTTCACGCTCACCGAAGACGGCCAGCTGGAAAGCCTGCACAGCAAACTCAGTGACCTGGAAAGCGTGCGCCTGAGCAAGACCGACAAGGGTTACGACTTCAAGCGCGAGCTGGTCAAGCCGAATGTTAGAGACGCCTACGCACACGGCGTGATCAACAGCTCTCTGTTCGTATCCGCCAAACGCGCCGGCCTGTCGCACAACCTGACCATGGATCTGGCGAACATTTTCGGCTACGACATCGACTTTGCCATGGATATTCGCCAGGGTGACGAATTCGAAGTCATTTATCAGGAGAAGGTCGTTGCCGACAAGTCCATCGGTACCGGCAACATTCTCTCTGCACGCTTTACCAATCGGGGCAAGACCTTCACTGCCGTGCGCTACACCGACAAACAGGGCAACGTCAGCTATTACGATGCCGACGGTAATAGCATGCGCAAGGCGTTCATCCGTACTCCGGTGGACTTCGCCCGTATCAGCTCGCGCTTTTCCAATGGGCGCAAGCACCCCATTCTCAACAAGATCCGCGCCCACAAAGGCGTGGACTACGCGGCTCCGCGGGGCACTCCGATCAAGGCGGCGGGTGATGGCAAGGTCATCCTCGCCGGTCGCAAAGGTGGTTACGGCAACACCGTGGTGCTGCAGCACGGTAGCCGCTATCGCACTCTATACGCCCATATGCAAGGCTTCGCGAAAGGCGTACGCACTGGCGGCAGTGTCAAGCAGGGCCAGATCATCGGCTACATCGGCACCACCGGCCTGTCCACCGGGCCACACCTGCATTATGAGTTCCAGGTCAACGGTACTCACGTAGACCCACTGAGCCAGAAACTGCCGATGTCCGATCCGATAGCCCGCCAGGAAAAGCAACGTTTCCTGCAGATGAGCAAACCGCTGATGGCGCGCATGGATCAGGAAAAAGCCACCATGCTCGCGCTCAACAAGCGTTAAGCCGATGCTCTACCTTGGTGTGATGTCCGGTACCAGTCTCGATGGGCTGGACATCGCCCTGATCGAGCAAGGCGAGCACATCAGCTTGCTCGCCCAGCATTACCAAACTCTCCCTGACTCTCTGCGCGAAGAGTTGCTGGCACTCTGCAGCCCCGGCCCTGACGAACTCGCACGTGCAGCCATCGCCGAACAACACTGGGCACGACTGGTCGCCGACGGCGTGCGCAGCCTGCTGGCCGAGCAGAAGCTGCAGCCGCAAGCCATCCGCGCCATTGGCAGCCATGGCCAGACGGTGCGCCACGAGCCAGCGCGCGGCTTCACCATCCAGATCAGCAATGCCGCGTTGCTGGCCGAGCTTACCGGCATTACCGTAGTGACGGATTTTCGCCGCCGGGATGTAGCGGCTGGTGGGCAGGGTGCGCCGCTGGTGCCGGCATTTCACGAAGCGCTGTTCGCCACGCCTGGTGCAGCAAGGGCAATCCTGAATGTGGGCGGGTTCAGCAACCTGAGCCTGCTGGAAGACGGCAGACCAGCACGGGGGTTCGACTGCGGCCCGGGCAACGTATTGATGGATGCCTGGATTCACCACCATCAAGGACACATCTACGATCACGGTGGCGCCTGGGCTGCCAGCGGCCGCGTGCAGGATGACTTGCTGCGGGCACTGCTCGGCGATCCGTTCTTTCAGGCGACCGGCCCGAAAAGCACCGGCCGTGAACTATTCAACCTGCCCTGGCTTATGGGGCAGTTGGAAAAGCAGCCGCAATACGAGGCGGCCGATGTGCAGGCCACGCTGCTCGAACTGACGGCAACCAGCATCGTTTCCTCGCTGCAACAGGCCCAACCGCATTGCAGCGAATTGCTGGTATGTGGAGGAGGCGCCCATAACAAGACATTGATCGACCGCCTGCAGGCGCTGCTACCGGACGCCAGAGTCAGCAGAACGGACGATCACGGGGTACCCGCCGACTGGGTGGAAGCCATGGCATTCGCCTGGCTCGCCCACTGCTGCCTCAACGGCATTCCCGGCAATCGCCCGGAGGTCACTGGCGCACGCGGTCGACGAATCCTCGGGGCCATCTACCCGGCCTAGCATGTAATGAAAGACGCCGCGCAGTTGCGCGGCGTCTTTCATTACGGCGGGGCGACTCAGATAGAGAATGAAGAACCGCAGCCACAGGTGGTGGTGGCATTGGGGTTCTTGATCACGAAGCGCGACCCCTCCAGGCCTTCCTGGTAATCCACTTCGGCGCCGACCAGATACTGAAAACTCATCGGATCGACGACCAGTGCGACACCTTCGCGCTCGATGATGGTGTCATCATCGGCAACATCTTCATCGAAGGTGAAACCGTACTGGAAACCGGAGCAGCCGCCACCGGTGACGAACACGCGCAGCTTCAGGCGCGGATTGCCTTCTTCATCAACCAGGCTCTTAACCTTGCTTGCCGCCCCCTGCGTGAACTGCATCGCTACTGTGGGGGTGAAGGTTTCGACGCTCATGTTTCTCTCCCGGCGCCAGGCGCCATGCTGCGTTGTAGCGCTGCATTATCCGCTTGTCCCAGAAAAGCGGTCAACTATTGTGCATCGCTCAGGCTCTCTGGCAACTCCAGTGGTCTGTTCTGCTCCTTGATCGGCCGCAGGCCACCCTCGACCTGCGCCCCCATGGCCATTTCCATCAGACCGTAATAGAGGTTGCCACGTACTCGCGCCCGTGGCCCCAGCTCGACATGCTGGCTGGCGTAGACGTCACCGATAATCTCGCCGTCGATCACTACATGGGGCGCGTGTACCTCGCCTTCAACCAGCCCGTCGACACTGACCCGTACCAGCCCTTCCTCGGTGCGGATATCGCCGATCACCTTGCCATCGATCTGCACCGCCCCCTGAAACTCCAGATCACCGCGGAAAGCCGCACCCGCTGCAATCAGGCTGGTTTTGCCCGTGAAACGCTGCCTGTCTGCCTTGCCCTTGCCTTTATTCCACATCGCGAATCATCACTTATCAGTCAGTCCATTCGATTTGACGCTCGACGGGCTTGCCACCCTCGACATCGGCCTTGATACGTATCTGCTGCGGCTCGAACCCCTCGGGGAGCTGCAACTCCCCGAGGCGCCCACCTTCCGGAATCGCTTGCAGGTGCTTGAAGGCGAACGGAATCGACTGGACGGTCGATCCCTCCGGCAGATCGCTGCTCAGTTGCGCCAGCTGCAGGCTTTTCGCCTTGCCGGCCTGGCGGCCATCCACCTGTACATGCAAACGCCCCTGCATGGGTTTGTCATCCTTGCCGACACGGCTGAGCATGATCTTGAAACGGAACAGGCCCGCACGCTCGGTGGGATGGATGTCGACAGTGCGGATGAGCAATCCATCACCCCGGCTGTCCGGCGCCAATACTCCCTTGTAGAAAGCCAGCTCCTGCTGCTGCTTGAAGTTCTGCTCCTCGAGCAGCTTGATGGTCAGGCGGCTCTGCTCATTGGAGCGATGAGCCAGTTGCTCACCGCTGCTGATCACCGCCACACGCTGACGCAGCTCGTCCAGTTCCCGCGCCTGCTCGTCGAGGCGAGCCTGCGTCGCCTGGTTGTCGACGCCCTGCTCCTGCAGCGCTCTGACCTGCCACCAGCTTCCGAGGTAGAACGCGCCTGGCACGGCCATCAACAGGAGGACAAGCGCAACACGAAGACGCCGCTCATGGGCGCGATTGCTGAGGCGGACTTCCCAGCCTGACATCAGGCAAGCCACCCGCGCGCGCCAAGGCTGCGAGCGTACAGTGTGGTCGAAGTGACGGCGGATACGGGCATCAGGTGCCTCGAGGCTGGCAGGAGAGGACGATCATAAAGGCGGACCTGCCTGCGGCCAACCGCCTTGATGACTATTGAGACCATGGGCACTAGTATCGACGCTCTTATCACGTGAGGAACAGCAATGCTCTACCTGTGGGTCAAAGCCCTGCATATCGTCGCCATGGTCTGCTGGTTTGCCGGTCTGTTCTATCTGCCACGCCTGTTCGTGTACCACGCGATGAGCGAGGACGCGCCAAGCCGTGAGCGCTTCAGCGTCATGCAACGCAAGCTGTACCGCGGCATCATGACCCCGGCGATGATCGCCACGCTGGCACTCGGCATCGGCCTGTTGGCGCTGGTGCCTGGCTGGCTGAGCCAGGGCTGGCTGCACGCCAAGTTGACACTGGTTCTGCTGCTGGTGGGCTATCACCATGTCTGCGGCGCCATGTGCAAGCGCCTCGCCCGAGGCGATGACACTCGTAGCCATGTGTTCTATCGCTGGTTCAACGAAGTGCCGGTATTGCTGCTGATCGCCATCGTCATCCTGGTGGTGGTCAAACCGTTCTGAAAAAGATCCGCCAAGGAGCCGTCCATGTCACTGCCTGCTCTGCTGGAAAACCGCCTGCGCTTGCCGCTGGTCGCCGCGCCGATGTTCCTGATCTCCAACCCCTCACTGGTGATCGCCTGCTGCAATAACGGCGTCGTAGGCAGCTTCCCTGCCTTGAACCAGCGTGACAGCGCCGGTTTCCAGGCCTGGCTCGAAGAAATTCAGGCGGGTCTGCTGGAAGATAGCGCACCTTATGCCGTCAATCTGATCGTACACGCCAGCAACCCGCGCCTGGAGCAGGATCTGGCCATCTGCGCAGCTCACCGGGTACCAATCGTGATTACCAGCCTCGGCGCAGTGAAGGAAGTCGTCGACACCGTTCATGCCTATGGCGGCCTGGTGTTCCATGACGTCACCACACGCCGTCATGCGGAAAAGGCTGCCGAGGCGGGTGTCGACGGGCTGATTGCCGTTGCAGCCGGTGCGGGTGGCCATGCCGGGACTTGGAGCCCATTCGCGCTGATCGCGGAAATCCGCCAGTTCTTCGATGGCACGCTGCTACTGGCAGGCAGCCTCAACAGCGGTCATGAAATCCTCGCCGCGCAGATACTCGGGGCCGACCTGGCGTATATGGGCACTCGTTTCGTCGCCACCCAGGAAAGCGCCGCCGCACAGGACTACAAGCAGATGATCATCGAGGCGCGGGCCAGTGACATCATCCATACGCCCGCCGTGTCCGGCGTACCGGCCAGCTTCATGCGCCAGAGCCTGGAACGAGCGGGCTTCGACATGCAGGCCCTGCAAGGCGCCCATCATGCTGCCAAGCTCAAACCGCTCGACCAGGAAGCCAAGGCGTGGAAGACCGTATGGTCGGCGGGTCAGGGAGTCGGCGCAATCAATGACCTGCCTTCGGTAGGGGAGCTGATCGCGCGTCTGGATCGCCAATACAGAGGCGCCCTGACGTCTATACCTTCAGTGCGCTGAGAGCCGCCACTCACGGGCTCTTGGCAAAATAGCTCTGGCGCCTTTTCATGCCACGTTCGACAGGCATGCATGCAATAGCCGGCGCCCTGTTCGGTATGCTCTTCGCGCAGATGGCGACAGGGCGCGGTGTTCCGTTCGCCTCTCACGGTATTTATTTCCCCTGTCAGCGCTGTCAGTGCAGCGCCGACAGGTCCGTTGCGGATAGGCTATGCACCCGTCATGGACAGCATCAGGAGAACCCCATGTCCCGTTATGCCCTGGTTACCGGCGCGTCCAGTGGTATCGGCCTTGCTCTGGCCGAGGCACTGGCACGTCGCGGGCGTAACCTGATCCTGGTGGCGCGCCAGCGCGATGCGCTGGAAAGCATCGCCGTTGAGCTGACCCAGCGCTTTTCCGTCGAAGTCCTGTTCCGCGTCTGTGACCTTGGCGAGCCCCTGCAATTGTCAGGACTGCTGCACGAACTGGAGCAGAACGGTCTTGTCATCGAGCTGCTGGTCAATAACGCTGGCCTCGGCAGCGCCGGCGCCTTCGTTGCCCAGGACTGGAGGCGTGAGCAAAAGCTTCTGGAAGTGAACGTGCTGGCACTCGCGCGCCTGTGCCACGCCATCGGTACCGTCATGGCCGGTCGCGGCAGCGGGCAGATTCTCAATGTGGCATCGGTGGTCGCGTTCCAGCCGGGGCCATGGATGAGCAACTACTATGCGAGCAAGGCCTACGTTCTGCACTTCTCCGAGGGTTTGCGCGAAGAGCTGCGGGCTTATGGCGTGAAAGTGTCAGTGCTTTGTCCTGGGCCGACCCGAAGCGCGTTCTTCCGTAATGCTCAGCTCGATGCCAGTGGACTGGAGAATGGCAAATTGATGCTGAATGCCGAAGAAGTTGCGCTGATCGCCGTGCGCGGCCTGGAGAGAAACCACGCGATCATCATTCCCGGCTGGCGTAACCGCCTGCTGAGCCTGGCACCGCGTTTCTTCCCGCGGCTATTGGTGCGGCGCTTCGCCGCGCGCCTCAACCGGCGTTTCGGTCGAGCCTGATCGCATCCGTCAATTCGCGCCGACCGTGCGTCCCCGTGCCCATTCACGCAACTCAGCCAGAGGCTCGGCCATGATCACCGACAACGGCGAGGTGGCCTGAATGCCGTGCAACAGCAACTCATGGTCAACGGACTGCTGCTGAGCCTGAGCGGTGTACAGGGCGCCGACCACCACTTGCTCGATCTCGGCACCGGAAAAACCGCTGCTGGCCGCCGCCAACTGCGGCAGGTCGTAGGCCGAGGCCTCAAGCTCACGGCGCTGCAGGTGAATGCGGAAGATCTCCGCACGTGTCTCCTCGTCCGGCAGGTCGACGAAGAACAGCTCGTCGAAGCGCCCCTTGCGCACCAGCTCCGGCGGCAGGCGACCGATGTCATTGGCTGTGGCGACCATGAATACCGACGATTTGCGTTCGGCCATCCAGGTCAGCAGGGTGCCAAGCACCCGCTGGCTGACCCCGCCGTCCTGGTCACCACTGGCCAAACCCTTCTCGATCTCGTCGACCCACAGTACGCAGGGCGACATCTGCTCGGCCAGCTTCAGTGCTTCGCGCAGATTACGCTCGGTCTCGCCGAAGAATTTGTTGTACAGGCAGGCGAAATCCAGACGCAGCAGCGGCACGCCCCACAGCCCGGCTACGGCTTTGGCCGCCACGCTCTTGCCCGAACCTTGCACGCCGACCAGCAACACCCCCTTGGGCAGGTCGACCCCGCTCGCTTCGAAGAAAATTCGCTGCCGTTCACCGAGCCAGCGCTTGAGCGTGCTCAGCCCACCGACGTCGGCGAAACGCGTCGTGTCATGCTCGTAACTGAGAACGCCTTCAAGATCGAGCAGCTCGAACTTGGCCTTGTTGAGCTCAGGCAGGTCCTCCTGGGTGATCGCACCGTCATCGCAGATCAGGCTGCGCGCCAGCACCCGGGCCTCTGCGTGGCTCATGCCGCGCAGGTTCTTCACCACCTGCTGCAGGGTGCGATTGTCGGTGCGCACGCGGCGGTTGAGGTTGCGTTCGCTCCAGCGCAGGGCCTCATCGCGGACAATGCCCAGCAATTCGTCCTCCCCCGGCAGTGCAAGGCTGAAACGTGCCGCATAGCGCTGCACCTCCGGCGGCAACTTGCAGGCATGAGACACCAGCACCACGGTCGGCGCCTGGCTGCCATCGGCCATGGCGATCTCCTTGAGCAGGCGCACCAGGCGCGGATTGTCGAGCAGGAACGGATGCAGGTCGCACAGCACGTAGAGGTTTGCCTGGGGATCGGCCTTGATCAGGCGCATTGCCGCTTCCGGTTCAGTGCTGGGGCTTTCGGCGAAAGCCCCAGCGGCGAAGCCGCCACGCTGCAGCCCTTCGGTAACCGACCAAATGAGCAGGCCCTGGCCGCGACGCACCGCGAGGCCGGTCAGCGTCTCCAGCACGCGCCGTTCATCCCATGATTCGATGAGCACCAACTTGACCTTGGAATCGAGCACCAGTCCCAGATCGTGAATATCGTTCTTCACAGCAACTCCTTATGCCCCCGAGGCAGCGCCATAGTCCCGCCAATCGACAACCCTGGGCAAGTGCCGGATGCAGGGCACGTTCGCGCCCGCTGTCGAAGCGGCACGCCGAACACGGCCGATCTTTTGCGGTAGACTGCCTGCTCATGTCCTCGCCGGAGCCCCTCATGGCCAATGACCGCCAGTACTCGCCCGTCGACCGCCTGCTGCTGCAAGCCGACATGGCGCTGCGCACCCTGCTGCCCTTCAGTGGTCAGCCGAGCCGCCCCTCGCCTGCGATCGTCGAACCCGAAGCACAGCTCGATACGCGCCAGACCCGCCACATCGCAGGGCTGATGCGCATCAACCACACCGGGGAAGTCTGCGCGCAGGCGCTGTATCAGGGGCAGGCATTGACCGCCAAGCTGCCGCGAGTCCGCGCGGCGATGGAGCATGCAGCCGATGAGGAAATCGATCACCTGGCCTGGTGCGAACAACGTATTCGTCAGTTGGGTAGCCACCCGAGCGTGCTGAACCCGCTGTTCTACGGGCTGTCGTTCGGCGTTGGCGCGCTGGCCGGCCTGGTCAGTGACCGGGTCAGCCTGGGTTTCGTCGCGGCGACCGAGCACCAGGTGGTCAAGCATCTGGACGAGCACCTCGAGGAGATTCCCGAAGAAGATGGCAAATCCAGGGCCATCCTTGAGCAAATGCGTCGAGACGAACAGGAACATGCAGACAGTGCACTGGATGCGGGAGGTGCACGCTTCCCGGCACCGGTCAAACTGGGTATGACGCTACTCTCCAAGGTCATGACCAAGACCACATACCGGATCTGATGACTCTGGAAAGCAGAAGGACGATCCATGGATCGCCCTTCTGCTTCAGGCACCCAGCTCGACGATCTCGTAATCGTGGGTGATGTCCACACCGGCACGCCCCAGCATGATCGAAGCCGAGCAGTATTTCTCCGCGGACAGCTCCACCGCTCGCTTGACCTGGGCCTCTTTCAGGCCACGCCCTTTCACCACGAAATGCAGGTGAATCTTGGTGAAGACCTTGGGGTCCTCGCTCGCACGTTCGGCCTCGAGAAAGGCTTCGCAGCTTTCGACCGGTTGGCGGGACTTCTTGAGGATGCTCACCACATCGAAATTGCTGCAGCCACCCAGGCCGATCAGCAACATCTCCATCGGGCGCACCCCCAGATTGCGGCCACCATTCTCCGGCGGGCCATCCATCACCACCGCATGGCCACTACCCGACTCGCCTATAAACAGCGCTTCGCCTGCCCATTGAACGCGAGCTTTCATCGTTGCCGCTCCTTCGCTGAAAAGGCGGGCAGCTTACCACAGGGCGACTTTTCCGACGGGATCGACGGATACTGCTAAAGTTCACGGGCCAAACGTGCAACGCCTCACAAAATAGCTTCCCTGCAAGTATCACTGTTCATGATGATGCCGATTCAATGGCACAATCGACGCTATCGAGGCGCGACCCAGCATCAATCGATGAGGACAGCATATTCGCCAGGGCGCTATTGATCACGGCGCGCTGCATGCAACATCATCTTCCGCTGCAAACATGCAAGGTTCTTCTGCTTCCCAAGCGCCGTCCGCCAGCGTTTGAGCACTCGGACCGGCATCTGCCTTGCGAGAATAGTCAAGTACTTGGGTCTGGACAGCGCCATCTGCAATGCCTGTCACGGGCTTATCTTTCTATATTCGGGATTCAGGCATGGTCGCTATCACCCTTACCCCCAAAGTGAAAAACTTCGACAGGCTGCTTGCCCATTGCCATCGCCGCCGCTACGCGGCCAAGAGCACGATCATTTATGCAGGTGATCGCAGCGAAACGCTGTACTTCATCGTCAAGGGGTCGGTCACCATCCTGATCGAAGACGATGACGGCCGCGAAATGATCATCGCCTACCTCAACCCCGGAGACTTCTTCGGCGAGATGGGGTTGTTCGGCAAGGACGGCGCCGAGAAGGAACGCAGCGCCTGGGTTCGCGCCAAGACCGAGTGTGAAGTCGCCGAACTGAGCTACACCAAGTTCCGCGAGCTGACTCAGCAGGACCCGGACATTCTCTTCGCACTGGGCACGCAGATGGCAGAGCGGTTGCGCAACACCACCCGCAAGGTGGGTGACCTGGCGTTTCTCGACGTCACCGGTCGCGTTGCCCGCACCCTGCTCGACCTCTGCAAGCAGCCCGATGCGATGACTCACCCGGATGGCATGCAGATCAAGATCACCCGCCAGGAAATCGGCCGGATCGTCGGCTGCTCGCGGGAAATGGTCGGCCGGGTACTCAAGGCGCTGGAGGAACAGGGCCTGGTGCACGTCAAAGGCAAGACCATGGTGGTGTTCGGTACTCGCTGATTTCCAGGGCCGGGCATACAGGGATGCCCGGCCCTGGTTTCAAGCCTTGGCAGCGACCGTAAGGGCTTCGACTTCGGGGCGTTTGAGTACTGCGTAGACCACACCGGTCACCAGGCTGCCCGCCACGATCGCCAGCAGGTACAACAGCGCATGGTTTATCGCGTTGGGAATCAGCAGCACGAATAAGCCACCGTGCGGCGCCATCAGCTTGCAGCCGAAGTACATCGACAGCGCACCGGTCAGGGCGCCGCCAGCGATGCTGGCCGGGATGACCCGCAACGGATCCTTGGCAGCGAAGGGGATCGCCCCTTCGGAAATGAAGCACAACCCCAGCACACCTGCCGCCTTGCCGGCTTCGCGCTCGGTCTGGCTGAACTTGCGACGCGCCAGCAGCGTGGCAATTGCCATGCCAATGGGAGGCACCATCCCGGCAGCCATGGTCGCGGCCATCGGTGCGTAGCTCTGCGACGCCAGCAGGCCGACGGAAAACGCATAGGCCGCCTTGTTGATCGGCCCGCCGAGGTCCACGCACATCATGCCGCCGAGCAGCAGCCCGAGCAGGATGGCGTTGGCAGTGCCCATGTTCTGCAGGAACACTTCCAGCGCAGCCATGATCCCGGCGACCGGCGTGCCGATCACGTAGATCATCGCCAGGCCCGTGACCAGGCTGGCCAGCAAGGGTATCAGCAGGATCGGCTTGAGGGCCTCGACACTCTGCGGCAGGCGCAACCAGCGATTCAGCCCCTTGGCAAGATAACCGGCCAGGAAGCCGGCGATGATCCCTCCCAGAAAACCGGTTCCCAGGGCACTGGCCAACATGCCGCCGATCATGCCGGGCGCCAGCCCCGGACGGTCGGCGATCGAATAGGCGATGTAGCCGGCCAGTACCGGAATCATCAGCGCGAAGGCTGCTTCGCCACCGATCTTCATCAGCGCGGCCGGCAACGTGCCTTCCTGTTTGAACGCCTCGATGCCGAAGACGAAGGACAGGGCGATCAACAAACCACCGGCCACGACCATCGGCAGCATGAACGACACACCGGTCAGCAAGTGCTTGTAAGGGCCGCTCTTGCTGCCTGACTTGCCGGCATCGCCACTCTGCGGTTGCCCTGCCCCCTGCTGCTGCACGCCCTCGACCAGCGCCTTCTGCAAGGTCTGCTTGGGCTGCTTCAAGGCGATGCCGGTGCCGCAGCGAAAGACTTTCTTGCCAGCGAAACGCTCGGTCTCGACCTCGATGTCAGTGGCCAACAGCACCACATCGGCGGCCGCGATGCTGGCGTCGTCGAGCAGGTTGCGCGCACCGACCGAACCGCGGGTTTCCACCTGCAGCTCGTAACCCAGTTGCTCGGCAGCCTGTTGCAGCGCCTCGGCAGCCATGAAGGTGTGTGCAACCCCCGTTGGGCAGGCAGTAATCGCCACCAGCTTCGGCTTGCCCGTAGAGGGGACAGCAGCCGGCGGCGCAACCTTGTCGAGCACCTGCGCCTGCTCGGCAGCGACCAGCAGAAACTGCTTCGGATCGGCCAGTGCCTCGGACGGCGTGGACTGCACCACGCGCTTGCCGACGAAGCGCTGCAGGTCCAGCTCACCGGTTTTCACCACCAGCACCAGCTCGGCCGCCGCGATATCGGTTTCGCTCAGGGGCGAACCGATCGCCTTGGGATCATGCACTTCGACCTGGGTAGACCAGCCCAGGCGCTCGGCTGCGGCCTGCAACAGGCGCGAACACAGAACGCTGGTGACCTGGCCGTTGGGGCAGGCGGTAATGATCAGCACATTCATTGCAACGACCTCTTGTTATTGTTTCGACGTCACAGCCACCGCCGCTTCCAGGCGGGCGAGCTGTTGACGATCGTGAATTCCGAATCCGATTTGCGTGACCGCCTGGGCGGCCACCGCCGTCGCCAGGCGCAGCGTGCGCTCGGCGGGCCATTCACTGAGCAGGCCGTGCAGGGTGGCGGCGAGCAGCGAGTCGCCGGCCCCAACGGTGCTGACCACCTCGACCTGTGGCGGCTGCGCATGCAGCACACCATGGGGACCGAACCAGTCAGCGCCCTGGGCGCCGCGCGACAGCAGCACATGCTCGATGCCGCCTTGCTGCAACTGGCGGATGGCGTCGTCCAGGCGCCCGGGAGATGCCGACGCCAGGTCGCAAGCCTCGGCCAGTTCTTCTTCATTGGGTTTGATCAGCCAGGGTCCCGCCGTCAAGCCGGCACGCAAGGCTGCACCACTGGTATCCAGCGCCAGTGGCAAGCCAAGGCTCACCAGGCGACGCAGCAGCGCAGCGAACCATTCGATCGTCACACCGCGCGGCAGGCTACCAGCAACGACGACAGCGTCGTGCCCCACAGCAATCTGCTCCAGTTGGTCCAGCAGTTGCTGCTGATGCGCCGCGTCGACTTCCGGCCCGGGGCCGTTGAGATCGGTGACGCAGCCATTACGCTCGGCGAGCTTGATGTTGCTGCGGGTCTCGCCGGGCACTCGCACGAACGCATCGATGAAACCACGGCGGTGGAACAACTGCTCGAACGGCACGGCATTGACCGTGCCGAGAAAGCCACTGACGGTGACCTTGTGGCCGAGGTCAGCCAGCACCTGGGATACGTTTAGGCCTTTGCCTGCCGCATGGCTGGTCATGCCCAAGCTGCGGTTGACCGCTCCGGACTGCAGGGTATCGAGGCTGACGGTCAGATCCAGAGCCGGGTTCAGGGTCAGGGTGAGAATGCGCGCCATCAGTGTGTCTCCTCGACCAGCGCACGCACGGCGGCGGCGCTGCCCAGGGCCAGGGCCTGCTGTGCCTGTACCTGGCTGTGATGCAGGTCCAGCTCGCGGACTCGCGCCTTGACCAGCGGGATGCTACGGGCGGCAACGCTCAATTCGTCGACGCCCAAGCCGACCAGCAGCGGTATGGCGAGCATGTCGGCAGCCAGCTCACCGCAGACGCCCACCCACTTGCCTTCGGCGTGGGCGGCCTCGACGGTCATGGCGATCAGCCGCAGCACAGCGGGATGCAGTCCGTCCGCCTGGGCCGACAGAGTGGGATGGCCACGGTCGATGGCCAGGGTGTACTGGGTCAGGTCGTTGGTGCCGATACTGAAGAAGTCCACCTCGCAGGCCAGCACCGGCGCCAGCAGGGCAGCGGATGGCACCTCGATCATGATGCCCAGTTGCAGGTCGTCCAGCGGAATTTCCTGGCGCAGCTTCTCGACCATCTCGCGAGCCGCGCGCCATTCTTCGATTTGCCCGACCATCGGGAACATGATGCGCAAGGGGCGCCCATCGGCAGCCTGCAGCAAGGCGCGCAGCTGGGTTTCCATGATGTCCGGGCGTTGCAGGGTCAGGCGTATGCCGCGCACGCCGAGGAAGGGGTTTTCCTCCTCCGGCATCGGCCAGTAGGGCAAGGGCTTGTCGCCACCGACATCCAGGGTGCGGACCACCAGCGGGCGGCCTTGCAGGGCATCCAGGACGCGTCGGTACTCGGCCTCCTGGGTGGCCACGTCCGGCGCCTGGGAATGATCCATGAACACCAGCTCGGTGCGCAGCAGGCCAACTGCCTCGGCACCCAGCTCGACCGCGCCGGCAGCTTCACCGCTGGCGCCGATGTTCACTGCCACCTCGACGACATGACCATCACGGGTACGCGCCGGGTGCATACGCTCGCCATGGGCACGTTCGCGGCGCTGCTCGCTGGCCTGCCGCTCGCGCTCGGCCTGGGCCAGGGTGGCATCGTCCGGTGCGACCCAGACCTGACCACGGTCACCATCGAGCAGCAGTCGAGTGCCCTGCTGCAGGGCCAACAGACCTTCACCTGCACCGACCACACTGGGAATCCCCAGGGCGCGGGCGATGATCGCGCTGTGCGCGGTGGCACCACCGCGAGCGGTGACGATACCGGCGACGCGCTGACGGTCGAGGCTGGCGACGTCCGAAGGACCGACCTCGCCCATCACCAGGATGTAGGGTTCGGCTGGCTCCTGGGGCGCCTCGACACCGCACAGGTACGCCAGCACGCGGCGGCCGACGTCACGCAGGTCGGCGGCACGCTCGGCCAGCAGCGCGTCGTGCAGGGACTCCTGCTGCACTGCGGCGGCTTCGATCTCGCCGATCCACGCTGCCTGCGCACTGGCACCAGCGGCCAGGCGCGCATCGACGTCCTCACGCAGGGCCGGATCACGCAGCATTGCCTGATGAGTGACGAAAATGTCACGCACACTGGCTTCCTGGCTGCGTTCGACCAGCCGCTGAATTTCACCGTCGATATGCTGCAGAGCCGCATCCAGACGCTCCCGTTCGACGCTGACGCCCTCCCCCTCTGCGGGATACTCGAGGTGCGGCACACGGCGCACGAAGGCCGGACCACTGGCGATACCTGGCGACGCAGCGACCGCCTGCAGTCGGGTACCGGCTGACGGCGCGCTGGGCGCTGCGTCCGCTTCAGGCAAAGGCGGCGAATCGACGACCCGCTCCGCTGACTCGGGGGGCAGCGGCTCGACCTCTTCACCCAGACCGGCGCGAACAGCCGCCTCGATAGCCGGCAATGCATCATCAGCGATCGCCGGATCGGCACTGAACTCCAGCACTTGGCCACGTCGTGCACCCAGCGCCAGCAGCTTGCTCAAACTCTTGGCCGAAACGCCGGCCGCAGCCCCCTCGACCAGCCGCACACGGATGTCACCACTGAAACGTTGCGCCAACTCGCTCAGTGTCTTGGCCGGACGGGCGTGCAGCCCGTGAGCGTTGGCCAGGGTGATGCGCAGCGCTGGCCAGTCCGGGGGTAGCTCGGCGCCCAGCGCTTCGAGCACGCCGCGGCTGCTGGTGGCATGCGCCAGGGCATCCCCCTGCCCGGCGATCAGCAGGTCACAGAGGCGCTCGAGCACTTTGCGGTGCCCTTCACCCAGACAGGCGAGGCAGAACAGCCCGGCGACCGGCTGACCGGCATGCTGCAGCGGCTGCGCCGGGGTAACGAAGGCCAGGCCCGGGCGTTCGACGCTCTGCTCGCTGCTCAGCCACCACAGCCCATTACCCAAGGGCAACGGCTCGCCCTGTACCAGGCTGCCGGAAAAGCCGGATGCCGTGCAGCCCGCCTTCTTGAGCAGACGGGCACCCTGCCAGGCCAGTTCGTCCAGATCGTCGGCGTTGACGCCCAGCCCAACCAGTTGGCTATCCAGAGCCAATTCCTGAGGGGCGCCCTGCAGCAGGGCGAGAATGGCATCTGCATCCTGAGCTTCGCGCAGCGCCTGGCTCAGATCGCCCTCACCCAGCGCCCGGGTGAGCAGTTGCAGCAACCGCAAGTGCTCGTCGGAGCGGGCGGCAATCGCGATGGCCAGGTACACGCGCTGGCCGTCGCCCCAATCCACCCCCTCGGGGTAATGGATCAGGCGCATGCCGGTCTGGAACACCTGATCACGGGTGTCCGGGGTACCGTGAGGAATGGCGATGCCCTGGCCCAGGTAGGTCGAGCCTTGCCGCTCGCGGGCCTGCATGCCTTCCAGATAGCCGGACGCGACCAGACCGTCGGTGACCAGGCTGTCGGCCAGTGCGGCCAGCGCCTGTTGCTTGTCCGCGGCCTGTCGGCCCATCTGGATTTGCGAAGGGTGTAGTTCGAGCATGACGGTTCTCCTCGAGCAAGCTCGGCGCTGTGGGCGGGCTTGGCGGACATTCTTGTTAGCTTAGTCGACTCGTTTGCTGAATCGTTTCATCTAGCGCTGGCACGTTACCTGATAATGGGTAATCCTTGAAGTCTCGCCGCAGGAGACACCCCTTGAAACTGACCGACATCGCCCGCCTGGCTGGCGTCTCGCTGACCACCGCCAGCTACGTGATCAACGGCCAGGCTGCCCGGCGGCGGATCAGCGCGGCCACCGTTGAGCGGGTACTGGAAGTGGTGGAGAAACACGACTATCGCCCCAACCCACAGGCCGCCGGGCTGCGGCGTGGAGAAAGTCGTTGCCTCGGCTTCATCCTCCCTGATCTGGAGAACCCCAGCTATGCACGCCTGGCCAAACTGCTCGAACAGCGTGCCCGGGATGCCGGTTATCAGTTGCTGATCGCCAGTTCCGATGATCGGCCGGACAGCGAGCGGCAACTGCTCGACCTGTTTCGCTCGCGTCGTTGCGATGCGCTGATCGTCGCCAGTTGCCTGCCTCAGGACGCAGCCGAGTACCGGCAGTTGATCGCCGCAGGAACGCCAGTGATCGCAGTGGATCGCGCCCTGGATCCCAGGTACCTGTATTCGGTGATCAGCGATGACCGTCAGGCCGGCGAGCTACTGACCGGCAGCCTGCTACAGCCACTGCCGCGCAAGGCCGCACTGATTGGCGCCCGTCTGGAGCTGCCGATCAGTCAGGCCCGGGAACAGGGCTTTCGCGATGCGCTGGCCGGCTTCGATGGCGAGGTCAGCGTCAGCCATGGCGAGCAATTCAGCCGCCAGTGGGGTCAGCGGCAGATGCGCGCGCTGATGGCCCAAGGTCGCCTTCCGGATGTATTGGTGACCACGGCCTACGTGCTGCTCGAAGGGATTCTCGACGTGCTGTACGAACACCCGGAAATAGACACGGGCCACCTGCGGCTTGGCACCTTTGGCGATGCCCAGCTGCTGGATTTTCTGCCCCTGCGCGTCAATGCCATCTCGCAGCAGCACGAGCGCATCGCTGACCGGGTCTTCCAACGCCTGCTCGACGCCCTCCACGGCACCTACCAGCCCGGCCTGGACGCTATCGAGCGGCACTTGAAGACTCGTTTCAACGCTTGATGCCCTGGCGCATCTGCTCCAGCAGGGGCGCGCACTCGTTGGGTTGGTCGCCGCTGGGGGCGACCAGTGCGACCAGCCCGGCCGCGGGCGCCACCAGCGCTCCCAGAGCCAGCATGCCGGCACCGCGTAGCACCAGCGGCCCGGCTTTCACGCCAGGGCGGGGCTCCTTGAAGGTGCCGCGCACATACAGCGGCGAGCGCAACGAGAAGACCCGAAACCCCTTGGACTCCGGCGTAATGGTTAGGTCTAGGTGCTCGTTGCCGAAGTTCACCTTACCGTCGATACCGATCAAAGCATTCTCGGTATCGATCACCATCAGCTCCGGCCTCAGTACACCCTGCTTGATGTTCAGGTTGGCGGCGGCGCAGTTGATTTCCACATCGTCATCACCGAACAGGCGCCCGACCACATAGTTGCCGACATTCAGGCCTGCGATCTCCATCAGGTTGCGGCTGACCCGGCCGTCGTTGATCAGCAGCTTGACCTGCCCATTGGAACTGCCCAGCAAAGTCGCCACCGAATTGCCCGTGCCGCTGATCGTCGCATCGCCGTTCAGGGCGCCCAGGCTGCTCTGCATCACTTCTACGCTGGGAAACAACTGGCGCAGGCGGAAGTTGCGGGCACGCAGTTGTGCCTGCGCCTTGAGGGGCGCACCGCGGCCATCCAGGCGCAGGGTGGAATCCAGGCGCCCACCCGCCACACCGAAACGCAACGGCTCGAGGCTGAGCATGCCTTCGTGGAGCACCACATGGGTGAACAGGTCGGTGAATGACAACTCCTCGCTGTGCACGATGCGCTTGCCGGTGAAGCTGACGTCGGCATCCATGTCACGCCAGCGCTCGGTCTGGAATTCCTCGACCGGCAGCACCTTGTTGGCCGGCTGGACGCTACTGGCGCCACGCTCCTTCTTCTCGGCATTCGAGTCGGCACCGATCAGCGGCGCCAGATCGGCGAAACGCAACTGGTTGGAAACCAGGGTACCGGACAGCTTGGGCCGAGGCTGGCGAGCCACGAACGTCAGGTCGCCATGGATATCGCTGTCACCGATGCGACCGTTGAAGTTCTCGTAGCGGAACAACGGCCCGTCGGCATCCTGCAACTGCGCGACCAGACGGCCGTCGGTGGAGTAAGCCGGGGTGTCCGGCAGGGTGACGCCGGTCAGAGGGTAGAGGTTGCCAAGGCTGGCGCCGGAAAGGCGCAGACGCAGGTCGAGCGCGCCGAGGTTCTTCGGATCGGTCAATGTGCCGGCGACCTGTACGCGGGTGGTGCCAGCCCGCACATCAGCCTGAACCGGGAACGGCTGACGAGCATCCTGCAGCGCCAACAGGCCGCCGATACGCCCGTTGCCGGTCAGTGCCTGGCCCTTGTAGCGACCCTTGGCCTGCCAGGCGAAAGCGTAATCCTGCGGCGTCACGGCGGCTTCGTCTTGCTGATTGGTGGTCTTGCCGACGATTTCGTTGAAAGCGATGGGCTCGCCAAGCGGCTCCACCAGCAGACTCACGCTGGCCTGCAAGGTCTGATCGTCGTAAAGCACCTGCGCCTTGTCGAAGCCGATGGTGCCGATATCCATGACCCAGGGAGCGGCCGCCTCATCCTTCGGCTGCTCCTGCTCACCAAGGTCGAAGGTCCAGTTGTCACGACCGTCGGCCAGGCGTTCCAGTGCGGCATCTGCGCCAGTGAGCCGGATGCGCGGGATGGAAACGGTTTTCCACAGCAGCGGCAATGGTGACAGACTGGCTTCCACACGCTGCAGGCTGACGAAGTGATCGCCCTTGGCCCACCCGGGATTACCCAGGCTAAGCTGCTCGGCAGACACGTGCGGCCAGGGTATCCAGGCACGCAGGCCAGGCTCTTCGCGCTCACGCTGCCAGGTCACCGCCAGATTGCCTTCTATGGCGAAGGGGCGGTTGAGCGCTTCGGACACTCGCGAATTGATCGTTGGCTTGAGCAGATTCCAATCGAACAGCACCAGAAACAACATCAGCGCTGCGATCAACAACAGCAGGCTGGCAAAGCACCAGCCAAGTATCTTGCGAGGACGCATCATGCGGTCGACCCTTGCTTTCGGCGATCCCCACAACCGCCGTCCCTGTGGGGTTCGACTGGCCAACGGCGGGAATGACTCACAGAATGTTGCAACTTGCTCTGCAGCCAGGTCCCGTTCATTCCATTCCCCAGCTTCGTGGCAGAACACCATGCACCTGATCGACACCCATACCCATCTCGATTTTCCCGATTTCGACGACGACCGCCGCGAGGTCCTGATACAGGCCCGCAGCCGCGGCGTGGATCGGCTCGTGGTGCTCGGTGTGCAGCACGGAAACTGGCAACGGCTGTGGGACCTGGTGCAGGAGCACGACGGCCTGTACGCCGCTTTCGGCCTGCATCCGGTCTACCTCGACGAGCATCATGACGATGATCTTCACTCGCTGCAGGACTGGCTGGCACGCTTGCATGGCCACGACAAACTCTGCGCAATCGGTGAATTCGGCCTGGATTACTACCTCGAACGACTGGATCGTGAGCGCCAGCAGGCACTCTTCGAGGCGCAATTGGCCCTGGCGGAAGGATTCGAGTTACCTGCACTGCTGCACGTGCGTCGCGCCCATGCACCGGTGATCGCCGCTCTGAAGCGCTTCAGATTACCCCGCGCCGGTATCGTGCATGCCTTCGCCGGCAGCTACGAGGAAGCCAGGGAATACCTGAAACTGGGCTTCAAGCTCGGCCTGGGTGGGGCGCCGACCTGGCCGCAAGCCAGGCGCCTGCGCCAGGTGATCGCCAGGCTGCCACTGGATGCCATCGTGCTGGAGACCGACTCACCGGACATGGCGCCGGCCATGCATGCCAGCCTGCGCAACAACCCCGCTCACCTGCCAGACATCTGCGATGAATTGGCTGCCCTGCTCGGAGTGACCCCACAGGCACTGGCCGAAGCCAGCAGTGGCAACGCCATGCAGTTGTTCGGCTGGTCGCGCTAGAACAGCAGTGTCCAGAGGGCAATGGCGGCGAACCAGAGAATCGCCGAGCGCACCAGCAATTGCCACAGGCCGTCGAGGGTGGCCACACCAGCCTCGCCGAGCAGCGGCTCCGGTGTTTCGGCCGCGGCTCGGGCGGCACCGGAAGCCAGCTGGGCAGCGGAGATATCCCAACTGAGTGCCTCGTGAAGCAATGCACGGCTCACGGCGATAAAATTGCCCACCAGGGCGAAGCTGGCTGCCAGCACGCGTACCGGCAGCCAGTCGAAAGCGTGGCGCAACTGGCCGGCACGTTCACGCAGCGCATCGGCTTGTCCCTGCTCGACGAGCAGCGCCAGCAACCGATAAGCCAACGCTGCCAGAGGCCCGAGCAGGACATACCAGAAGATCACCGCGAAAAAGCTCTGGTAAGCCTGCCAGACCATGAACGTCTGCACGTTGCTCAACAGGACGGCTTCCCCCTCGCCGTCGACGCCCAGGTCACGCTGGGCGACCAGATAGGCCGCCTCGCCGTCACCACGCCGCCAGCTGTCGCGGAAGGGGCCGAGGGCGGCCAGCAGGTCGCCACGGCCAAGGCTGTAGATCACCACCAGCAAGTGTACGGGCAGCAGCAGCCAACCATAGGCCAGCGGCTCCAGCAGCTTGAGGATCAGCGCCAGCACCAGGAGCGGGACACCGACCAGCACGATGATCGCCAGCCACGGGGAATCGCTGCTGGTACCGCTGCGCTCCAGACGTCCGAGCGTGCGCAGCCAGGGATCGTCCTGTTGAATACGCTGGCGCCAGGAAGAAAATTTTTCGATCCACACCACCAACAGCAATACCAAGAAACTCATGACGCCTCCTTATCGGTCATCAATGCGCCGCGCAGCCGGCCCCAATCGAATGCGGGCCCGGGGTCGGTCTTGCGCCCCGGCGCAATATCGCTGTGCCCGCAGATTCGCTCGAGAGTGATCGCCGGATAAGCCTGCTGCAGCACGCGGGTCAGCTGCGTCAATGCAGCGTACTGGGCATCCGTGAACGGCAGGTGATCGGTTCCCTCGAGTTCGATGCCCACGGCGAAGTCGTTACAGTTTTCCCGGCCTTCGAAACAGGAGACACCGGCGTGCCAGGCACGATCCAGACAGGATACGAATTGCGTGACGATGCCGTCACGCTCGATCAGAAAGTGGGCCGATACCGTCATGCTGGCAATGCCGGCGAAATACGGATGTGCTTCGGCTTGCAGGCGGTTGCGGAAGAACGCCTGCACCTGCCCGGTGCCGAACTGACCAGGCGGCAAGCTGATGTTGTGAATCACCAACAGGGAAACTTCGGCCTGTGGGCGCTCGTTGAAATTGGGCGAAGGACAGTGCTGAATCCCTGGATACCAGCCGTCTTCGAGTTGCTTGTGCATGGGGGCTCCCCGAACGAGCGCACACTCTAGGGGCTGTTGACGCTGCAGCGCAAGTTGGGCGCGGACGAGCGCTTTAAACGACTTGCGGCCCGATTGGGCCGCGAGCGGGGAAGCGTGCTGAGAACTCGAACGCGGATGCGGCCGTATCAGGCATTCTTGAGACGACGCAGGTTGCCGATCACCGATTCCAGCGCACGATCGAACAGCAACGCGTCATCCAGCAGGCGCACGGCATTGCGGCGGAACTCGACAGCCAGTCCCATGCGAGACTTCTCGAGCACCTTCATTCCGGTGCGATTGACGAAGATGTATTTGCCGGTTGGCTTGATGATGGCCGCCAATTTACAGCGCAACTTCTGGTCTTCATCTTCCTGAAACTCGACCCAGCTGCCGACACGCAATGCATCGACATGCCTCAGCGCCTCGTCATCGTCGGCCAACAACGGCTCGACATCCTCGACGCGAGCCTGCCCCGGGGCCAGCAAGACGATTTCCTCGACCACCTCGACCATCGCCGACACTCCGCCTTCATCCTCGGGCGGCAGCTCCAGCAAGGGCAGCTCGATGCCGACGGCGGACAGCGCAGTGCGCTGTACATCGTCGGATTCGGTGGGTGCATTGCGTTCGACATCGGGCATGGCCCGCTTGAAACGCTGGAATGCCTGCACGTGCAGGGCTTCGAGCTGGCCGAAGAACTCGCTGGTGGAAAACGGATCGAAGGCCGCGCTGGTCATTCCTTCACGCAACGCCTTGAGCAGGCCAGGCACCAGCTCGAGCAGACGCAGGCGCGCCTCCGGATTCTCGTGGGGCTCCACGCTCCAGATCAGGTCGTCCATGGTGGCCAGGGAGACGTGCCACTGCTCGGAATCAGTGCCGTGCTTGAGGCAGGTCAGCATCATCACCTTGCTCCAGGCTTCACGCAGCAGGCGCACGACCACTTCTGGCAGTGTCTTGCCCAGTAACCGTTCGTTCAGCGCCTGCTCGACCTCGCGACGCGCCAGCTCGGCACGGGCACTGCCCTCTTCGGCGTCTCGGGTGCGCTGCTCGAGCAGCTCGCTGCGCCGACGCTCATCACCGGTGAAGGCGAGAAAGTCGCCCAGCAACTCGGAAAAGATCGCAGGATCATCGGTGAAGTCGTTGAGCAGCCGCTGCACCACCTGCTCTATTTTCTGGTACAAGCTGTCGCGCTGGCTGTGGTCATGCTCGCCCCAACCGAGCGCCGCCGTGGCGATCTCATTGAGCAGGCGACGAGCCGGGTGACTGCCACGACTGAAGAAGGTCTTGTCGAGCACCGCGACCTTGAGCATGGGGATCTGCAGGCGGGCGATCAGGGCCTTCAGCGAATCCGGCAGGCTGCGGTCATCGAGGATGAATTCGAACAGCATCGACACCAGATTGATGACGTCCTCATCCACCTCACCCACCACCCGAACCCGACCGCTCTTGGCGCTGGCACGGGTCAACAGGTGCTCGAGCTGGGCACGCAGATCGACATCCAGCGGTGCCTGAATCGGCGCCCGCTGCTGCATATGCGACAACAGACGCATCAGGTCATTGGTGGAGATTGGCATGGCGTTGGCGGGGACCTGACGACGCATCGAAACGCTCTCCCGAGACTGCGCCAGCAATTGCTGCAACGCACTGAAGACCTCACGCACGTCGTCATCGCCGTAACTGGCGCAGGACAGGTCGACGCTTTCCGGCTGCTCAGCACGCCCACCCCGGTTGGCACCGGCAGCACGACGCGGCGGCACGGACTTCAGTTCAGGCAGCACTCCTGCCTCGACCAGAATGCTGTTGGCATCACCGTACAACTGCTCCAGGCCACTGAGCACGTACTTCTCGAACAGTTTGAGGATAATCAGCTTGACCTTGATCTCGACCCCCAGCCCGCTGCACGAGTCGAGGAACAGCTCGCTGAGCGACACCGGACCAAGCGGGTTGGATTTGTCGTCGAGTTTCTTGCTGACCACGGCATTGAGCCGGGTGGTGAGGTGGGTGAGTGCGATGTGGTCGCGACTCAGCACCTTGGCGATCATGGAGTCCAGCGCCACGGTCTCCTCCAGCTCGTCGTTCTGCACGAGGGACAGGCTGTCGAAGGAAACGGCATCGAGTGAGGGCGCCTTACCGACCACGTACTGGTTCAGGCCAGCGAAAGCCTCGAAGACCTTTTTCAGAAAACCACGCTCGATGCCCTTGCGCTTGAGACGCAGGTCGCGCATCGCTTCGAAGAATGCATTCTGTTCGGCGTTGCTGGTGGCGCGATCCGCCATGTCGAACAGGGTATCGTCGGCATTGTCGAACAAGGCCTGCAAGGCATGCTTGAGCTGCGTGGCAGCACGCTCACGAACCTGGATGAGAGACGCAGGTAGCCTGCCGGCCGCGGGATGAGCCGCTTCGGAAACCATTTTATTCAGATGCACGACATTGGCATCGGTTTTCATCACGATCTCCTGCGCACTGCGCTGGCGGAGCAAGCCGAAGCTGATATGCGAACGCTACCTTAGCGTCAATGATATGGCGCCAATACTTCCATGCAAAACATTATAGGAATGCCGCTGGGAGATACCAACGCAAATTCCTGCAGATATGACGTACGTCACAGGTACCCGTGGCGTCTTTCACGAAGCTGCGCATGTGACCGAGTGTTACTGCCAGGGTTCATTATCAGCCGATGAACGTAACGCGGCCGGCAACAGCCTCTATAATCGCCGCCTCAGCCAATCGGAGGCCCCATGCCGAACCTACTGCTCACCGAACTCCGCGCCGAAGTCGAGGCCAATGTCCGCCGCAGCCTGCGCGAGGACATCGGCAGTGGCGACATCACCGCTCAATTGATCCCGGAGTCACGCCTGGCCCATGCCACGGTGATTACCCGGGAGGCTGCGGTGATCTGTGGCACTGCCTGGGTCGACGAAGTGTTCCGCCAGCTCGACCCACGCGTAGCGGTGCACTGGCAGGTACAGGATGGCCAACAGGTAACGCCGGACCAGGCCCTGTTTCACCTCGAAGGCCCTGCCCGCGCTTTGCTCAGTGGCGAACGCAGTGCGCTGAATTTTCTGCAAACCCTGTCGGCCGTGGCGACCCGCTCCCGGCACTACGCCGATCTGGTGCAAGGCACCCAGGTCAAGCTTCTCGATACCCGCAAGACCCTGCCCGGCCTGCGCCTGGCACAGAAGTACGCCGTCACTCAGGGCGGTTGCCACAACCACCGTATCGGCCTGTTCGACGCCTTTCTTATAAAGGAGAACCACATTGCCGCCTGTGGAGGCATCGCCGCGGCAGTAGAGACGGCGAGAAAGCTGGCACCGGGCAAACCGGTGGAAGTGGAGGTGGAAAGCCTGCAAGAACTCGAAGAAGCCCTGGCGGCTGGCGCCGACATCGTCATGCTCGATGAACTGTCGCTCGATGACATGCGCCGGGCCGTGGCCATCAATGCCGGCCGCGCCAAGCTCGAAGCGTCTGGCGGCGTCAACGAGACCACCTTGCGCAGCATTGCCGAGACCGGCGTGGATTACGTATCCATCGGCACCCTGACCAAGGACGTCAGGGCTGTGGATCTGTCGATGCGCCTGTCGCTTTGAGCCGACCCTGAATACGACAACGGCGCCCGAGGGCGCCGTTGTCGTATTGGTCAGTCAACGTCAGGGCTGACGATCAGTCGCTTGCGCTCGGGGAAGAACAGCCGCTCCAGTTCGGCTCCCGGATTGTCCGCACGCATGAACGCCTCGCCGACAAGAAAGGCATACACGTCGCTGATTTCCATCAGTTCCACGTCGGCTCGGTTGAGGATGCCACTTTCGGTGACCACCAGACGGTCGCGGGGGATGCGTGGCAACAGGTCGAGGGTGGTCTCCAGGTTGACCTCGAACGTATGCAGGTTACGGTTGTTGACACCGACCAGCGGCGTGTCCAGCACGTTCAAGGCACGCTCCAGCTCATCGCCGTCATGCACTTCCACCAGCACGTCGAGATCGAAAGCCTTGGCCGTTGCCGCCAATTCGCCCATCTGCGCATCGGACAGCGCCGAAACGATCAGCAGCACACAGTCAGCGCCCAGCGCCCGCGCTTCGACGATCTGGTACGGATCGATCATGAAATCCTTGCGGATCACCGGCAGCGAGCAGGCACTGCGCCCCTCCTGCAAGTAGCGGTCAGCCCCCTGGAAAAAGTCGATATCGGTGAGGATCGACAGGCAGGTCGCGCCCCCTTCCTGATAGCTCTGGGCGATTTCCGCCGGCACGAAGTGCTCGCGCAGTACACCCTTGCTCGGCGATGCCTTCTTGATTTCCGCGATCACCGCCGGTTGTTTGCTTTTCGCCTTCTCGATCAGCGCAGCGGCAAAGCCGCGTGGCGCATCGGCCGCACGCGCTTCGCGCTCGACCTCGGCGAGGCTGACGACCGCGCGCCGCGCCGCGACCTCCTCGGCTTTGCGGGCGAGGATCTTCTCCAGAACGGTGGGAATGCTCACCCTTCATTCTCCTGTTTGAATACCGCAGTAAAGGACACCAACTCTTCCATTTTCTCTCGGGCCAGACCGGTGTGCAGCGCGTCATGGGCCAGGCTCATGCCGTCACCCAGGCTGTCGGCATGATCAGCCGCATACAATGCAGCACCCGCGTTGAGCACGATCATGTCGGCGGCCTTCTGGCCAACCTCGGTCTTGCGACGGCCCAGGGCATCGCGAATCAGTTGCAACGATTGCTCGGCATCCTCGACGGTCAGGCCTATCAGGCTCTGGCTCTTGATGCCGAAGTCCTCGGGCTGGATACGATATTCGCTCACCACGCCGTTCTTCAGTTCGGCGACAAAGGTCGGCGCGGCCAGGCTGATCTCGTCGAGACCATCCTGCGCATGCACCACCAGCACGTGCTCGCTGCCCAGACGCTGCAGCACTTCGGCCATCGGCCGGCACAGCGCCTGGCTGAATACACCGATCACCTGGTGCCTCGCGCCAGCCGGGTTGGTCATCGGGCCAAGCATGTTGAACAGGGTACGCAGGCCAAGCTCACGCCGTGGGCCGATGGCGTGCTTCATGGCACCGTGATGGGACGGCGCGAACATGAAGCCGACACCGACCGTCTCGACGCAGCGCGCCACCTGGACCGGTGTAAGCCCCAGGTAGATGCCGGCGGCTTCGAGCAGATCGGCACTGCCACTCTTGCCCGATACCGCACGGTTACCGTGCTTGGCCACCTTGCCACCCGCCGCCGCGACGACGAAGGCCGCGGCGGTGGAAACATTGAAAATGTTCATGCCGTCGCCACCGGTGCCGCAGGTGTCGACCAGCCGTTCGGCGGCGATCTCCACCGGCGAGGCCAGCTCACGCATCACGCTGGCGGCACCGACGATCTCGTCGATGGTCTCGCTCTTCATGCGCATACCCATGAGGAAGGCGCCGATCTGCGCGTCGGTACACTGCCCGGTCATGATCTCGCGCATCACCGCGCGCATTTCCTCGGTGGACAGGTCGAGCTGGGCGACGATCCGGTTGAGGGCATCCTTGATGTTCATGCGCGCACGCCTCCGGCCTGCTTGAGGAAGTTGGCGAACAGCTCGTGGCCCTGTTCGGTAAGAATCGACTCGGGGTGAAACTGCACGCCCTCGACGTTGAGGGTCTTGTGCCGCAACCCCATGATCTCGTCGATGGAGCCGTCTTCGCTGGCGGTCCAGGCGGTGATTTCCAGGCAGCTCGGCAGGCTGTCCCGCTTGACCACCAGGGAGTGATAACGGGTCACGGTGAGCGGATTGTTGAGGCCGGCGAACACGCCCTTGTCCTCATGGAAGACCGGGCTGGTCTTGCCATGCATCACCTGACGGGCGCGCACCACATCGCCGCCGTATGCCTGGCCGATGCTCTGGTGCCCCAGGCAGACGCCGAGAATCGGCAGCTTGCCGGCAAAATGCGCGATCACCTCGATGGACACCCCGGCTTCGGTGGGCGTGCAAGGGCCCGGGGAGACGACGATGCGTTCAGGCTGCAGCGCCTCGATCTCGGCGATGCTCAGCTCGTCATTACGAATGACATGGACATCGGCACCCAGCTCGCCCAGGTACTGCACCACGTTGTAGGTAAAGGAATCGTAGTTGTCGATCATCAGCAGCATGGTGGATTTAACCCTTTGATTTTACTGCTCTTCAGCCAATCGCCCTGTTTCCAACGCCCTCATTGGTACCCGCATTATTTCATGCTGGGGACAAAGACGGTCTGGGGCTGGAGCAAGGCAGAGAGAATCATCCGGCATGGCCGGAGAAAAAGATCAGGCGCGCCAACGCCAACGGGCGTGGGCCTTGATGACTCGCATCAGAAGGGTGCTGCTGGCATTCACGGGGAAGGTCTCGCATTCATCTGCCCGCACAGTAGCCCAGCAGGCAGTTGGCGCGCAACTGGGAGAGCGCCTCATCAAGGATGCAGTGAATCGATGGTTCGCAGTATTGACTGGCGATGACCTCGCCACATTGATCACCGAGGCTCCTCACACAGACGCAAAAAGACCCGATGGCGCAGGAAATACCTGCGCCATCGGGTCTTTTCATGTCAGTGATAGCGAGCTCACGCCACCTCTCGCACGGCAGCGGCAAACCTTGCCCGCCAGCGCTGCGGGTGCGGCTTGCCCGGTCGCCAGGTACGCTCATACAGGTCCCAAGCACCGACAGGATCGTTTGCACAGGGCAGCGGCCTGGGATCCGTCCACAACAGCAGGCGGGCGAAGACTGCGGCCAATACGTCATCATGCTCGAGCGCGGCCCAGGCCGTCGCCGGCTCCGGCGTAACGCTGCGGGCAATGCAGACGGCCAGGGCGTGCTTGCGGCTCGATACGTGATTCAACACACCGCGCACGCCGCCAGCCTGCTCGAACTGCCACAGGCCCCGGGCCGGGCCGGCCGGCCATTGCCGCCGGCGCTGCTCCGGGTCTTCTTGCTGGGTGATCGACAGCAGCATCACCTCCGCCATGGCGCCGGACAGGCGCGCAGGCAGAAGCGCGAGAGCGGGCGCGATGGCCCGTTCCCTGAGTTCTGAGAGGGTCATGGGATTCTCCAGGCATGAAAAAGCCCGCTCGAGGCGGGCTGATGATTATTGGCTGCCGGTCTTGTAGTAGGGGACTTTGACCTGACCGACCTGCGGATTGAAGATGGTCAGGTAGCCTTCTGGGTTTGCCGGCAAAGCAGCCGCGGGACCTGCGGTGCCGACCGTCAGCGATGTGCGGCCGCTGAGGGTGGCGAGCGTGGTTCCGCCCTCATAGGGCGTTCCGGCCAGAGCCCCCCAGTTGTCCCCGGTGTATACAGTCGCCGTGTTCAAACACTCAACGAAATGCAGAGAGCCACCGGTACGGTTGGCGCTTGCTCTGTGCGTCCCGGCCCCCTCGATATAGATCAGGGACTTCGCGGCAGTGCCCGATGCAATCGTGCTGTTGTCATCGAAATCGATCAGATCGCAGATCAGCGCCCCGTAATTCAGCGCCTGGAAGCTGTGATCCAGCGTGTCCGCGGAGCAGATGTTGCCCTTCACCTTGACCCTGGTGCAGTGGGCCAGAAGAACTGCAAAATTGACGGTGCTGCCATCAATGATGTTTTCACTGACCAGCCCGTCCTCGAAGTATCGATACTCGATGGGGCGAGTAAATCCATCCACCGTATTGCCCTGGATGAACACCGCAGACCCCATGTGAATGCCGGTAGAAGCGTAGGCGTTGATGCCGATGTAATTGCTGATCCCGGACTTCTGGCGAAGCACGTTGCCGATCGCTGAAATGTTACGCAGCCGAGTTGATGCACCAGACTCTCCGTGGGAGATGTTGATGCCGGAAGTGTTGCAGTCCAGGCCAACGTTACAGCTCACCACACCATCGATACTGTTATGCTCGACAGTGAAGGTACCGTCACCGCCACAGTTCCTGGCGAAGTTGCCGGACATGACGAAGCCGATCGTTCCAGCGCCGACACCCAGCGCAGACAGGGTGCAGTTGAAGATTCGGTTTGCCGTCTGGATACAGTCGTTACAGGCCACGAACTCCATACCGTGGTTAGGAGACCCGTCCACCATGTTGTTCACGAACGAACCGCTGTCAGTGACGTACACCAACGAACCATGGGTACCGACATCGACGAATTCACAGAACGCGATCATCACGTTGGCGTTGCGAGCGCCGGCCAAGCCGTCACGCGACGCTACTTCAATCCCGCCATACTGCAAGGTGGGATCGTTGGCTGTTCCCGTGATCCTGAGCCAGGTGTAGGAAAGCGCATCACAGCCTGTATCGCCGGAATGCGCACGCACACCGGATTTCGCCATGCCGTTGCAGTTGATCGTACCGCCGCGCATTTTCTGATTGACGATCGCCAAGCCAAAAAATGCCGCATCCAGCATGGTCGAGGCGGTGACGTTGATCACAGAACCGCACAGATCGATGGCCTGGTTGCTACGCAGGTTAACGGTGGTCGCGATGTCATAGGATCGAAGGCCACTGCAAACGACAAGCGGAGCGCCAGTATCAATCGCAGCCTGGAATGCCGGAGCGTGATCGATCATGCCCTCGGTTATGTAGCTGTCGACACAAACCGAAAGGCTGCGAAGACGCGTGCGCTCAGCATCGCTGAGCATGTCCGATGACATCGATACGAACCTGCCTGACTCGCCCGGCCAGTTTCCGGTCAGCGTGTAGGCGAGATCCGCAGGGTCGGCAATCCGGTACTGGACGCCATCGCGAACGAAGGTCTGAGACGCGCGCTCGAGCGTCAGCCCCGCGGCATAAGCGACCGGAACCTCGAAAGCGCTGTCCCGCAGGAACTGCTGAAAGGCAACTGTCCGCCCGGATTGTGACTGCTCGAAGTTGTAGCGCATTCCGCCCAGGGTCAACCGATTGACCTTGAACCTGTCGGGAACGAAAGGTGTGGAGGCATTGATGTACTGGTCGAAGATGGCGGCGTTATCGAAAAGATCACGCGGATCGCTGCTGTCGATTGGATTGAGGGTATTGAAAGCCATAATGTATTTTCTCCAGATGTGAAAAATCCCACGACCCCGGGTAGCGGGTCGTGTCGTTGAGGTGATTAACAGGGGTTACGCCGGCGAGGCGTTGTCGTGGCTGTAGAAGATCGGGTCGTATTGCTTGGCCGTCACCTTGCAGCGGCCGTTGCTGTCGGGCTCGATGCTGTCGATCATCGCGGGATAGCCGACGCTGTTCGAGGAGCAGAACAGCAGTCTGGGTGGCTCCATCTCCCAATCGATGCCATCGAGCTGATCGCCGACGTATTGCAGGCCGACCGACAGCACATCGCTGCCGACACGACCGGCGCTGAGTAGTGGCGTTACCGATCCATCCTGCCAGCGAATCACACAACTCGGACCGCTGAATGCCCAGTCCAACCGCTCACTGGTGGTGATCAATACCCTGTCGCCGTCGATGGCGATCTGCTCGATCACACTGCTGATCGTTTGATTGCCGGGAATGTCATCCGCGAAGATCAGGTGGTCGATCACGCGGTAGGCCAGTGCATCCATCTCGGTTTCCGTCTGATGGGTGATGCGCTGATACAGATATTTCAGCAAGCGCCGCATACCGATACGCCAGGCGCGCGTGCGATCGTGCACACCGTCGAGGGTGTAGGTCTCGATTTTCAACGGGTCGACGCTGTCCAGCCGGCACTCGACGATTTCCTCCGAAAATGTCAGTGGGTTGATGTACCTGACATCGACTCCGGTGTAGTCATCCTCGCTGGGCGCCACGAACGTGGACACCAGCTCGGCTGTCTGGTCGTGCGGCGTGAGCATGCCCTGGGCGGGCTGCACGCCCTCCCTGGCCGCCGAGATCATGCTGTCCTCAATCACCAGGTGGCTCATGCCGGCGGCGAAGATTTTCTGCAGCGCTTCCTGCGCGGTGATGGCCTCTTCGAAGGTATGGTCAAAGGTTTCGCCCCTGGGCGCCCAATATTCCGCGTCGAGCTGCTGCAGTTGTTCACTGTCGAGGTCCGCCAATGGCATGCCCAGGCTGGTACACACGTACGCGGCAGCAGCAGAGATCGAGCGGTTCTCACCCCGCCCATAGAGGCGCGTACCCACGAGGCTGACTTGCCGATCCGACTGCGCCGAAAGGCGCGAGCCGGTGCGAACCGTGAGCGCGATGATCGTCACATCGTCATAGCGCGTCGGGCGATCGAGCAACCGGCCGCGCAAGGCGTACCACTGGGTGGTGTCTACACTGTTCGACCAGCCGGGGTTGGTACCGCGTCGTACCCGCACCAGCGGGCGCAGCGGCGTGGCGAAATCGATACCATGGGTACGGCCGAAGCCGTCCTTCGTCATTTCCTCGTAATTGGTGACGATACGATTCCATTCCCCCGTTTTCACATCCGCCCATTCGACGATCACCTGGGAGTAATAGGGCCGGGAGCGCCCTTTCTTGTCAGTGTGCATGAGCCCACTCGGAAAAAAGATGTCCCACTCGAGGCGGTCGATCAACTCACCCTCGGGACAGCCCATGAACGGACCGATCCAGTTTTCGCCCGCGTGAGTCGTGGCGCTCAGCTCGAAATCCAGCAATGTGCGATCGGTGAAGCCAGGCCAGCCGGTATCCACGATTCCCGCAGCATTGAGGCGCTGCACGGCAATGGTGAGCCCGGTCACGTCGATGATACGGTAGCGGTTCTGGCGATGCCCGATCGCCAGCCGCTGGGTGCCATTCGGCAGGCCGGCGAACGGCTGACCGTCGTCGTAGCGCAAGGTGATTTTCGCCAGTTGCTCAGGCGCGCCGCCAGTGGATGCCGAGCCAGTGACGAACACGGGGCCGATGCCGAATACGGCTACTGGTGAATTGCTCTGGCTGATTTCACCGCCTCGGAAGGGACTGCTTGGTTCCAGGATTTTCAGGCGCCCCGATTCATCCTGCGCCACCAGGCCCATGCCCGACAGTTGTGAGGTGATCGCCGAGACCACGCCGCTCATGTTCAGGTAGTCGGCCGTCAGGGAGACGGATCGCGTGTTGCCACCATAGGTCAGCGACCATACGACGCCCGACGACGAGAAATCATAGGTCGTCGGCGCAGCGCTTGCCGTTACGCTCGAAGGGCTGCCACCGGTACCCGGAACGGGCGGCGCGTAGGCGGTGAAGCTGGCGACGACCAGATCCAGATCCTCGGTGGCGGCCGACAGTGAAACCTGCATACCCGCGAACGGCGCGAGCTCACCCAGCGGCCCGGCGATCACGCTGTGCGTAGTGCTGCTGGTTACCGTGAACGAGTCGGGCACCACCAGGTTGATGACGGTGCCGGCGCCCCAACTGTCAGGCAGAGACGGCGAGTCGCCGATCAGCGTGATGCTGGATCCGGCAAGCACCACGGCATCGGCAAGGGGCGACGTGGTTTCGCTCGGCGAGTCCAGGTCCAGCCCCGCAGTCGCGGCCTTGGACCCGCCGACTTCAGCCACCGAATACCAGTTCTCGCTGCGCGAATCACCACCGACGTACTCGCCTGGAGCGTAAATCGTGTAGCTCACCTTATCGCCGAACGCGGCGATGGGCGTCTCACCGATCCTGATGCGGCTCGGCGGGATGCTGAACTGGCCGACACCGACCGACAGGAACAGGCTGGTGCGCACGTCTCGGCCGCTAACGAACCGACTGATGGGTTGCACGACGTAGTCCGGGAAAATGCGATCGGTGCCGAGCACCTCGCGGATCACCTGATAGAGCTTGACGCTGTTGGCCTTGGCCGGATTCAGGTCGAGCTTGTCCCCCGTGCTAGTGCTGCTGTCCGGCATATCGGTGTTCAGCGTGAGCGCGTACACAAGTGTTACGGCGGCAATGGCTGCCGCAGCCCAGGCCAACACAGCGACCACACCTTCGCCGAAAGGCACCGGGTAAATGCGCACATCAGCCTCCGCCTGTAGCACGAACTCGGCCCAGGCCGAGGGCGGCACCTGCTCACCGTCGACATCGAAGCTGATCGGCGGCACGTCAAGCGTTTCGAACGCTTCGACGTTGCGTTGCATCCATTCGGCGATCGTGCAGGCTTCGGCCAGATCATGACGCTCGATGGCCGCACCCTCTTCGCTCGGGTACAGGTTGATGGCATGACGCGATGGATAGATGCGAATCATCGATAGAACTCCACGCGCAGCCAGCGCCGCTTGAACCGCAATAGCGGCGTGCATGAAAAACCCCGGCCCGGGTTGCACTCGGCAACGCGCAGCCCGTCCGGAGCCCCAACCACCACGGCGACGTGCGTCATCAGGCTGCCGGTGTAACAGCAGGCGACAGCGCCCGCCTCCGGCTCGCAGCGCTCACGCTGCGCGACAAAGCACGTGCCGTGACGGTGCAGCCCATCCTCCTGCTTGGTGATCCCATCCCACGCGGGCCATTCGTCCAGGCCCAGGTCGTGGCGGATTTCCAGGATGATTCCGTAGCAGTCAACGAACGGCCACACCCGGCCGCCCTCGAGCCAGCGGGCATCGAGGTATTTACTGGTATCGATCATGCGATGCACCTGAGTCCTGGGAACTTCTCGAGGGTGTAAAGAACGCGCGGCCAGCCGGTGTCCAGCAGATTCCGGTGGCCAGCCGTGACGTCCACCTGGGTCGGCGTCCACTGCCCGCTCTTCACGTCGAAGCGAAAGGGACGCTGCGATGGCGCCGCCATGTCTGGCCAGAGATAGGTGCGCAGGACGACAGAGGTCTTGAGCCGGGCAACCAGCGCGTGCTGAAGTGCGTTGCTAGCGGTGCCGTCTATGTTGCACAGGGCGAATTTCAGATCCTGGGTACCGTCCAGGTTGCGAGGCGGAATGGCCACGTCCATGGCAAAGGCCTGGAACGTGACGGTCTCGCCGGTCTCCAGGCGCGCCTCGGCATCCTCGAAGTCCTTGACGAAGAAGTATCGCTGCGCCTCGATCGCCCGGGTCGCATCGCCCGCGATGTCGATCTGCAGGGTCAGCAGCTCGACGTCACGGCCGCCGCTTACGTAGAACCGATTGAGAATGGTCATGCGTCGGGCCACTCCTGGTTTTGTGAATAGTCGAAGACGGCCATGTGCACCTGATAAGACGACTGCGGCCACTCACGGTTGATGGTCAGATCGATGAAATTCATGTAGCGAAGCGCCTCGGGATAGTCGAGTCCCCAGCCGCCCTGGATGACTGGACGCTCGCGCAGCTCGAGGGTCGAGGTGAATCGCCAATAGCGACCACCAATCAGTGCCGGTCCGTCGTATATCTCGATGAAGCGGCAGCGATAAGACTGGATGCCCGCCGGGGTCTTGAGCTGCATCTCGAACCAGAGGGCCCCGTCGGCGAGCGCATCCTGAAACCACGCCTCGAACAGCTGAGCCTGAGCGTCACTGACAAACAGCCACGTGATCGGCACCTCTGTGGGCGTGGAACGATAGTTGCGCCGCTGCCTCGCCCGGCCAGACTGCATCGATGTGCGCAGCAGCGGGCTGACAGGCGTAAACGCATAACCTTCCTGCTGCGGCATGGGCAACAGGTGGTGCGGATATTGCGGTAAATCGGCCATTACGACTTTCTCCTGCCCACGGCGTAGCCCGATTGGAGGCTCCGAGAAACGGTGCCCCTGCCCGCCGCCAAGTCATTGGAAACCTGCCGATAGGCCAGCGCCGCCCCCTCGGCCGTTGCTTGCTTCATCAGTTCGATGGTGCGCTGGTCGGGGTTGCCGTTGACGTTGAATGTCTGTTCAACCCTGCCACCCATGCCGGGCGACTGGTTGCGGCGAACGTCGTCCAGGGTCGCGTCGAGCTTGGCGCTGGTGTTGGCGGTGGTGACGCGCTCGCCCTGCTGCAGCAGCCAGGTGCCATCCGCCGGCACAGAGTCGATACCGGAGTGGGCCATGCCTACGAGGCTGATGCTCGAAATGTCCGAGACGATGTTCGCCGTGGCCGAAGCCACCATTGCCATCGCCACCAAGTTAGCGGGAAATGTGTTAGCTGCAGCCAACGCGATCCCGGTTTTGATGGCTATCATCGATTGTGCGATAGACATTGCTTTCTGCGCGGCAAACATGGCCTTGTAGATACCAGACTGCTCGCCGCCGAAGTTCCGTGCTATATCAGACAGACTGCCGAAAAGCGATTCGGCAGAATCCAGGGAAGCCAGTTGGCGAGCTTGTTCAATCCGAGCGAGTTCATCCTCGTGCTGCTGTTTGAGCGATAGCTCCTCCGCATCCCAAATCGCAGACAGGTCTGCCCTTTCGGCCCGAAAGGTCTCCAGCATCTGCAACTGTTCGTCGTACCACGCTTGCAGTTCAGACTGCGCTTCGTCGATTTCCTGAAGCGTTCCCCAAGCATCACCAAGCAACGCGTCCGCCCCCTGGTAATGGGGCGTCTGTGCAGTAGCATGGTCGACGATCCGTGCCGCCCTCTCGTCATGCTCGTCATGCTCGCCATCGCTCAACCCCTTGATGGCCTCCATCACCGCCAGGCGCTCACGCATCTGGTCGGTCAGCACATCCTCTTGAGAAAGCGGGCGAGTTGAGGTGGGTAGATCCGTTTGCGTCTGCACCCCGTGCGCCGTAGCCACCTGCGCGGCCGCGTCGCTCTTGCGTGGCAATGCCCGCAGCGGCTTGTCGGCCACCGCAGGGAGAGCGCTGGCCGCTGCCGCCGAGGCCTTGGGCCGATCAGGCACGGCAGCCTCACGTAGCACATGCTTCGCTTGCTCGGCCTGCTTCACCAGGTCGGCTATGGCCGAGCCTTTGAGCGGCCTCTCGAGGTTCTCGCGAATGGCTGCCGCCGCCTGCGCGGCAACCTCTAGGTTGAGCTTCGCATCGGCCCGGTATTGCGCGGCTCGCTGCGCGAATTCGGCTCCCCCCGCGAAGTCAGGGAGGTACGACAGCGCGGTGGCTGAATCGGCAGCCAGACTCTGTATTTTTGCCGCTGCCGTGGCATACATGCCGACCAGCGTGTTGCCGAGCACATCGAATACGCGAACCGCACCGTCACCGGCATCGATGATGAACGGGATGGACTCGATGACCTTGGAAGCCACGCCGGCCATGGCATCGGTGAGTGCCACCACGCCCGCCTTGGTCGCGGGGTCAGTCAGCGCCGCGTTGAGCGCCTCGATACTCAGGCGTGCAGCCTCAAGGCTACCGTCCTGCCCAGTCAGCAGGCCGTCGACTGTGTTCTGCAGAGCGGTCAGGGCGCCACTGAAGGTGTCGCGTGCCGCCTGTGCCGCACCACCGTATGACTCACTCAGCGCGTCCAGGATGATGCCTTGCGCATCGGCCATCTTGCCAGTGGTTTTGAACTGCCTGGCCAGCGCCTGTTGTTCATCGGTAACTTGCAGGCCTTGCTTGCTCAGCTCGCCAAGCCCTTGCGACGGCGCACGCAACGCCTGTCCGATGGTCTCGGCCGCCTGGGCCACCGTCATTCCCGTTCGCGCCGCCATGTCCATGGCACTCTGCATGGCCGTGCTGAACTGGTCGCCGGCGACATCAGTGAACGCCAGCAATGCGGTCTGTGCGGTGTTGATGTCACCCGTGGAGAAAATGCTGCGTCCTTCCATGACCGCAGCCATATCGTTGAGCTCGGCGCGGGTGAAGCCCGCCGCTTCCCCCGTCGAGCGAAGCACGGCCGCCAGTTGGGCCTGCTCGGCCTCGGCGGCTCTGGTCTCGGCCACGAACTTGCTGAAAATGTCCCCTATGGACACACCCACGAACGGCTTGGTGAGCACACCAGACAGTCCTGACCAGGCTTGGGACGCAGACTTGGCCGCGTCCGAAATACTCTTGGCACTCTTTTGTGCATGCCGCTCGGCCTGGTCGAGCGGCGCCGTGAATCCGCCGATCCGCACGACCAAGTCGAGTTTCAGGGCTCCGAGCGAGTTGCTTGCCATGCCTTTCTCCTGGCAATAAAAAACCCGCCGAAGCGGGTTATGGGTCTAGCGGAAAACCAGCCGTTGCTCCACCAGGCACCGAAGCGCCCAGGGGAGCAAACGCCCAGCCCAACAACGTATGCACCGCCTGTCTTCAGAGAAGACCCGCGAAACGACGCCGACACGACAGATGATCACACCAACCAGCATACGGCCCTCGTGGCGCTTGGATGCCTGCTCTGTAACCACTGGCTTCATGCCGCTCCCCTGCCGGGAGAGTCGCGATCTACCCGTGCAGCATCACCCCCACGCCGCCATCGCATCTTCCACCGTCGGTTCACGCTGTTCCGCGAACGGCATGAAGTCAGCGACGCTGTAGCCTCCCTCCTTGATTCTCAGGTTCGCATAGAGGGTCGCCAGCAGGGCAGCCCCCCGATCCACGCGCATGCCCAGGTGCAGGGTGCCACGCGTGTTGCGAAAGCGTATCCAGGACAGAAACTCGGGGTAGCTGAGCCGTTCCTTGGCCTCGGCGATAGTGCGCCCACCGACTCCGTTAAGTACTAACTCGTGCCAGAGTTCGTCTTCTTCGCAGAGGACTTGCGTGGGGGCTTCGCTTCCGGCATGGGCTTTCCCAGCCCATTGACCTCGCCGATCACGGCCAGTAACGCGATGGTCAGGTTGCCGTCGAGCGGGCCGCGAGCAGGGTCGGCCTCGCCGGTTATGTCGGCGATGGTGAACACCGGCTTGCCGTCTGCGTCGACGATGCTGCTGGCGATCCGCCCGGCCACGCCATCCAGCCCGTCGCGCCGAGCCAGCAGATCGACCACAGTGGAGCTGTAGGACAGCGGCCGTACATGAACGGTCGCCGTGTGGTCCTTGCCAGCCATGGCCCAGGTAATGGTTTTCTCGACCGGGGCGCCGGTGAAGGCGCCCAGGGTTTTCAGGGTATCGAGGTTGAGCTGCATGGTAGCTACCTTAGGCCTTGCGAATCCACGCGCCCTTGCCGGAGCGTTGAATGGATACGGCGGTTTTCACGGTGGTATTGGCGGCGAAGTCGAAGGGGAAATCGCCCACGTAGCCGTCGAACAGGAACCAGGTGCGCGAGGTCGGCAACACGAAATCGTCGCCCTCTGCATTCAGCGTCGGCAAGGCGGTCGAACCACCTTGCGCATCTTTCGGGCCGTCCGACCAGCCCAGCACCCAGCGGATCGAGTCGTAGACTTCGTCATCCGACTCGGCGGCCTGGTGCAGGCGCGCGTGCGACTCGTTGCGCGGGTCCGCATCGATGGTAAAGGTTGCCTGGCCAGGCGTGCGCAAGCCCTTTAGGTACTCGCGGCTGGTCTTGTCCAGGCTCTCGATGGTGATCTGGTCGGCCGGGTTGCCGCCCCCATTGAAGTTGTTCATGTTCTCGACCTGCAAGACGACGAAATCGCCGGGCGTGGTCAGGGATGGGAACAGCCCGAACAGCTGACTACCTTGGGTTTTAACTGCCATGGTTACTTCTCCTAGTGTGTTTCAGGTACAAAAAAACCGCCTGAGCGGTCGGGGGTGTTAACGGTGTGTTCAGCGATCGACCTGCCAGTCCAGGTCGAAGGACAGGCAGTAATAGCCGGTCTCGGTATCCTTGCGTTCACTACGCCAGCGCGTGATGTGGGCCTGTGGCTCGATGGCGTCGCGTAGCGCTGCCGCCACCTGACGAATACTGTCGATGGTGTCGCCATACACCCTTACTCGCAGGGTGAACAGGTCGATGTCCGGGCGGCCGTCCAGATAATTTTTCGGCGCACCGCCGATGGTTTGCCAGACCGCATAGGGATGAATCACTCCCTCTGGGACGTCGCCAAAGGTATAAAGCCGGGTGGGGCTCGAGCCCAGGGTTGCCAGCACGGCATCTGAGGCGATGGCGGTTTCGAATATCGGTGGGTACATACTTACTCCTGGGCAGCGTTCCTGACGGCACGCTTGATGGCCCGATCTATGGCGGTTCTTGGTCTGTGATAAAGGTTCAGGATGCGTGCTCTCGGCAATGGACGCCCACGGGAGGCCCATCGACCAGAGCTGGCCGTTGGCCAAGATGCAGGGTTCATCGGCGAGAATGCGGCCGGCACTGCTACCGAGCAGCGTGTCGCTCGCTCGACGTACTCGTCAGCGGTATCTGCTGTTCTTGTCGGCTTGCCGTGCTGCGATGCTCGGTAGGCAGTATCGCGACCATGGCCTGGAGCGGTGTATGGGGACAAGGCCCTCGCTGCTCACGGCGTGGTGAAGCATTGCTGGTGATGCTCCGCGGCGAACTCGACCTCGGATGGCAGGCATCGCGCCCAGCGGCACGCCATGATCGAGTTCGCAACCGGCGTCCTGCACCACCGGGCATTCACGACGTTTACACTAGGCGTGCGCAGCCGCATTTCAAACCACAGCGTGCGTCATCGGGTAATCTGGCGTTCAACGAAAACGCCCATGCCGGTGCATCGGACCGACCCGGTTTCAGGTTCGAGCCGCGCCGCTTCGACCGGCGATTACTTATCACTCGCCACATCGGCACGTCGCCGATCAACACCATTCCAACAAGGGCCTTCGGAGCGCAGCACGCCAGCCAGGTTGCCGCGCGCTCGCCACACCAGCCAGGTGAACACAGCCAGCAGCGCCACCAATGGCCAGGCAGGCCGCGGCAGGGTCAAGTCACCTCGAGCGATGTGGATGACGGCTGCCCCAGCGCTCGCCATTGTCACCCACGCCAGGCACGACATACCCCGACGAAAGCGCAGCGTACCTCGCTGGAAAGTGAACAACCGCATGAACAACGCCATGCACAACCAGAACGTGACCTGCGTCATGATCAAGCTAGCCATCAGCCTCTCCCGTTGCGGGTGGGGCCGGTCCACGCCGCTTTATCGCGACCACCGTGACGGTCACCACAAGAGCCGCTGAAGCGAATGCTGCCGGGCCTGAGTACGCGAAGGGGCGGATGCCCTGGAACTCCAAGTCGGTCAACGCCGGGCTGAACAGGTAGCCCATCACGAAGCTGACAACGAAGTACACCCATCGCTCGATCAACCCCAGATCCGGGCGCGCCATGACGAAGACCAAAGCGCCACACAGCGCCCCGGTTGCCGCATCGCCGTCGACACCTGCAAGAAAACCAGCGAGCCCTGCACCTGCAGCGCCGGCAACCGTGAAAGCAGCAGCGCTTGCCGGGTCGCTCATATGAAATCTCCCTGCCGGCAAACGGCTATAAACAAAGAAGCCCCGTTTCACACCATCTGTTCGACGAGGCTTTCCTTTAAGTATCCCGCTCATGGGCACTGCGCACCCACTGTCGAGCATCACAAACAAAAAACCCGGCGCTGGGGCCGGGCTTTAGATCCGAGGGCTGGTAACGCACCTCGTTGAAGATGACTAATTTATACCCCTCCATTCCGGTGCCAGCAAGCGAGAGGTCGAGCCGTACTGCGATCAGCGGAAACGTACCGAGAAAAAACGGACATACAACGTTTTAAGTGCTCCCGGCACAGAGAGACGGCCTACCGCCCCCGCCGACCCGGAACCGAGAGGGACGATTGAAAACCATCAGAATCAACGACTTGCCCTGCCGTCTCAGTTCTCACGCGCTTCTCCCGCAGGGAGAGTGAGAAATAATGCTGCACGCGATACACGCGCACTGCCCTGCGCGTGCGTATGGGGAAGTGGGGAAGCGGGACGGCGCCACGGTCGAAGCGGGCCAGGGGCGTCCCACCCGCTCAAAGCGTAGGTGGGACGAGCAAGGAAGGTACGCCGATTACACGGCGCGAGCGAGTAGCATGCCTGCGACGGCAAGGTGCGCGCTGTGCAGGCGCTGATAGAACTGCGAACGACCACAACCACATGCCGTGTACTTCTGGCTGTCCAGTCGATCCGGGTCACGACACAAGTAGTGCTCGCGCAGCACCAGGGCGAGCTGCGCGTCCAAGTGCTTATTGATGATCAATTCGATATCGGCACTCCACGGCAGCAACATGCGCGATCCGCCACGCGAGCCCCGGATCACGTCTCCCTTGCAATCCATCAGTTGCCCCAATACCGAACTGCCGGCGCCCCCTGTATCGGGCCCGCCGTGCATATCACGCGCCCACAACTTGAGCATCTCATCCATCTCGGGAATCAAAATGCATACTCCTTTCTGTGCTGGCCAAGAGCAACAGGCCCGCTCTTCCATTCGGCAGGCCTGATGTACGCATGACCACGCGTGTAGCCCGGCCCGCTACCGGTGTCATCCTTCAGGTACTCATGCTGGTTGACGGGTGTGTTTACGCCCACGTTTCACCTCCGCGCCGCTCATGCAAGTCCTGGCACTCAACGCAACGAAGGCAGGGCATCTTGGCCAGCGCCTGTACGCGCTCGACAGGAATGACATCGCCGCACTCCTCACACGCCTCAGCAACCGGGCATTGCCTGGCCAGCCTGAGACTTGCCAGTTGATGATCCAACCGCAACTGCATCAGGTCATTCGCGATATCCGCTATATCAGCCATCCGTGCGGTCCTCCGTGTGCTTTTCATGCACGAGTACTGCCCGTCGCCCGTGCTCGGCATGGCCAGTCGACAGTGGCACCGCGTCGACGATGCACCGGTCACGGGTCGCCTCCGAAAACGCACCATCGCGAATGCTCGGCTCAACGCCCATACGGGCGGTACTGGCCCCGTCGGGATCGAGCGTCGTGAGGTTGTAGCCACCAACGGCGGTCACGCCGCCCGGATGATCGCCTGCGGCATTGCGCAGTGCCTGAAAGGGTGTCAGGGTCGGACGCTTGACGCGTTCGACACTGCACCGACTTGAACGGTACATGGCAGTGCTCCTCTATAAGCTGCCAGTGACCTCGGTACCTCTGCTTGATACAGTTGCGTCGTGGTCACTCGTCATGTGGTCACGTGCAACGGCCGATCTGTGGTGGAGAGACCTTTGCACCCAAGTAGCGAGGCCCATGCTCCGCATGAGCCCCGCAGCTCCAGCCCGCCCGATCTGTGGTGGAGACGGCAGGCAACCCAGGGCATCCGTGCACTGGCGGTTACCGCGACAGCGGCACCGGGAATCAGGGCGCCCATGGCGCCTTTTTTCTATGTGACTTCAGGTTCGGCGGCGGGCTCTGCAGCGAATGGCCGGAAAACCCACGACCTCGGTCAGGCAGCATTCTCGACAAAGCGGAGCGGCCCCTGGTGGTACCTGCAGCCACGGCGAACGCTTCGGCCATGAACGGCATAGAAGTCCCCGGTATAAACCTCTTGTGAAGCCCGAGCCAAGCTACAAGCAAAACTGTAGGCAATCAACAGTTTTTTTTGTTTTCCTGTCTACAAATAAATTTGTAAACTGCAGCGATGAATACTCAAGCCGAACGCCAGAAGGTCATCGCCGGCCTTTTCACCAAACGCCGTAACGAACTCAAGCTGTCACAGGGCGAGGTCGCTTCCCGGGTCCGCGCATTGCTGGGAGGCGTTGCATTCACCCAGCAGTCCTACGCTGCGATTGAAAGCGGCAAGACCAAGCACTCGAAGTACCTGACACAGATTGCGCGCGTTCTCGGCATCCCGCCTCAGGCAATAGACCCCGTCGGCCTTGGCCCTGACACGGCCCAGGAAACACCGCCCCACTACGCCAGCGCGGTAGTGGTTGGAACAGCAGAAAGGAAACTGCCCGTGATAGGTTCAGTAGCCGCAGGCACCTGGTGCGAAGCTGTCGATAACTTCCAGCCTGGCGACGCGGAGGAATGGATTGACGCGCCTGGCCCTGTTGGGCCGAATGCGTTCGTGCTGCGAATCGAGGGGTTCAGCATGCACAGCCCAACCGATCCGATCAGCTTCAACGACGGCGACAAGGTGGTCATCGACCCGAGCCGCGAAGCCACGCCCGGCGACTTCGTGGTCGCCAAGCTGACCAGTTCCAACTCGGTCACCTTCAAGCGGCTGCGCCAGGAAGACGGCATGTGGTTCCTTGAAGCGCTGAATCCCGACTGGAAGCCGCGCTACATCCAGGTCACCGAAGAGTGGCAGATTTGTGGCCGGGGGATGTGGAAAGTGCAACAACTATAACAAGCAAAACTGTTGACCAAGTAACAATCCAGCCTGTAGATTTATCTCGTCTCTTCATCACGGAGCCGAGGTAGCCCGCCATGTCTGTAACAGCCCCTTCGTATCCACGCAGCCCAGCCAAGTTGATCTTCGCCCCCGGCCAGGCTGGGTCCAAGGCAGGCGCACGCTACGGACCAGCCAAACCGATTGGGTCGCTGTGTACGCGTAATGCCCTGTTCAGCGTGCATGGCAGCGAGCCCGAGTGCGTCAAACCCTTGCTGATGGCCATCGAACGGACTCACACCAGCGCCACCGCGAAACGCGGCCGCAGCATGAGAGACCGCCATGAACCTCAGCCAGCCTTTCGAAGAGCCCGCCAAACGGCCTGGCCCCATGCGGCGCTCGATGCTCAAAGCAATGCCTGAAAAGGGCGCAACACCTGAGCGCCCTGGTGCACGCACGTAGAGATCGCCTGGGAACACCCGAAGAGGAAGCAGCATGGACACTGAATTGATTGAGACCTTGTTGATCGAGTTGCTGCAACTCGAGCGCGAACGTTTCACGCCAGAGAAGGTTCTGGCCAACCTGACGCTAGCCGCCACGGCAGCCGGCGTGTCGCTGTCCAGCAGAAGAGCGTCCCTGCAGCGCGAGCATATGCTGCTCAAGGCGACCCTGGACCACATGCGTAAAGACCTGGGTGACCAATACCGTGTCCGTGCGGTGCTGCGCCTGGGCGATGGACTGGAGGGGGTGGAGCTTGGTGCCATCGTCGAACCGCACACCAGCACATCCCCGCTGCCTCGTTTTGTTGCGTTCGGCTCGACCGCCCGCACATGCGTGGCCACCCTCAAGCGCGATATTGCGAGTACCCAACAGTCAACACCCGCGCCGATGCCCGGCCGGCGAAGCGGCACGCTGCCCCTGCAACGCCTGGCAAGCCAACTGGCCGCGACCAGTAAGGACGTGGCATGAGCCAGCATGCGCTGTGCCCACCACCAGTGCCGCGTGCGCAGACCGTCGAGATGCTGTTTCGCACATTTGGCGACGTGCTCGCTCCCGTCCAACTGGTACGCGACCGCTACTTTCGCAACCTGAACGGCGACAACTTCACCCGGGCCCTGAACACTGGCCGACTCGGCTTGCCCGTTGTCACGCTCGACAGCAGCGCCAAGGCCCCCAAGTTCATCGACATCCGCCACCTGGCCATCTTCATCGACAGCCAAGCTGATGTGGCCGGCACGGCGATAGCCGAACAAATCGTCGAACACCCCGGCAACCCCTGATCGGCATCAGTTGCACCTGGCTTGGTACGGGACGCAAGGCTGGCCTCGAGCCAGCCGAAGCCTCTTGGCACAAGCGGATTCCCGACGTCCGCCCCGGGCAGCAGGCGCCGCCATTGACGGCCGGGCGGCGCTCAGCGGATAGCCATGCGCTAAGGCGCCTGGCTGAGCGTCCTTGCGTATGCCTGGCACATCCCTAGGGCGATGATCGCCCGGTCTCCTCGTTCGACGATGCCGACAATTCGTTGAGCAGATCCTGCGTCAATGTCGGCTCGACGGGTTCCATCCACCAGGCGTCCGGCACTGGTGGTGGGGGACACTGCGCCGGCACCGGCATCTGCGGCACCGGGGCTGGCGAGTAGGACTGACAGCCGTAGCTCAGCAGTAGCCAGGCGATCACGCAGGCGCGTAGCAGTTGATTGCGCATCGGTAAGTCTCCGGTGTTGGTTCTGGGATATGGCCTGCAGTTGCCGCTCCAGCGTCAGACGTCTGTCATGCGCCAGCCGCACCTCGCTGGCAGCGGCGCTCTGGGCCGTGGCCAGGGTGTCGGCGTAGCGTTTGTCGCGCTGGGCGATCTGCTGCTCGAATTCCCGCCCCTGCTCGGCCATCCGCTCGCCCAGCCTCCAGCCCTGGACGAGCCAGCCGAGGCCCGCGGCGCCGACCAGCAAGGTCAGGGCCAGGCCGGCCGCCATGAGCAGCCGGTAGTTCGACGGGATCAGCGATAACACGCTCATGCCTCCACCTGCCCACCGCTTGCGCGGTACCTGGCCAACAGGTCGCTGAGCCTGTGCTCACGCTGGCCGTAGCCGGCTCCCGGCAGGCTGGCCCAGATCGGCGCAGCAGCCATGATGGCGTGTTCGATTCGCCCATCACGGAGATGCCCGAGTGCACCACACTCATCCAGCAATTTCACCGCGCCCATATCCTGCGCCTGCGGTGTGAAGCGGCCTTGGAAGTGGTGCACACTGGCGATCGAATCCCAGGTGCCAGCCAGGAACTGGTAGCGCCCGGCCGCCGTGGACGTGATGCCGTAGCGCGGCAGGTCGATCCGTTTGCGCGGGTGCGCGCTGTAGTCGCTGAACAGCGTGCCTCCCACCAATACGTTGTAACCGTCGTCACTGTGGGGAACGGTCGAGGTGCCTTCGCTCCAGGCGAGCATGTCGAGAAAGGCGAGTACGTTGGTGCCGCCCGCCTGGGCAGCGGTGATACGAGCCATGAGAATTCTCCTGCCCGACATGGCCCGCCGAAGCGGGCCATGTCGATGGCTTCAACGAGGGCCGTAGGCCGTGGTGGTGTTGCCGATACGCGCCATCAGCGAGCGTGTATTGGGCTTGAGGGTGCCGTCCTTGCGATCCATGCCGTTGGGCGCGTCGTCGGCATCACCGGGGCCGGCCAGCCACTGGAAACGCAGGACGTGGTTGGCATCGAAGTATTTGTGCAACGCCGTGAAGTAGCTGCGCATACCCGATACGTGATCCGGCCCGCCGAACTCACCCGCGATCCCCTGCTTACCGTTGGCGATGAGCCAGTCGATGTAGGGGTGCCAGTCAGCCACCCGATCGCGGTAGCTGACCGACTCGTTGGCCTGCGTCCACTTGCCGCCGCCAACGCCCTCCTTGTCGGGGTACTGATGCGCCTCATAAAGCAGGCGATTGGCGGGATCGACCAGGTCCTTGAGCATGTCGGAGCGATCCGGCCAGTACAGCGCCGAGCTGAAGGCATTGCCCGCCACGGTGATGAAGTGCCGAGAATCCACGGCACGCACGGCGCTGATCAGGCGCTGTGCATTGGCGGCCCATAAGGCCTCGACGTCCACCCCCCCATCGGCCTCGGTACCGGCATTGTGCGGCTCGTTCATCAACCCGTAGCCAAATAGCCCGGGCTCGTCCTGGAACGCCTCGGCGATGGCTGCCCAGATACTCGCCAGCAAGGGGTAATCGACCGGACAATCCGGGGCGCCAATCGACGTCCACAACGCGTAGCCGTCTGCGAACGACTGCACGGTGCGCTCGGCGACCGGGCCCGATGCGCGCACGTACCAGCGGGCGTAGTTGTGCATGTCGAGCAAGCAATAACCACCCCAGCTGTGCACATGACGGATGGCCTTGCGAATCTCCTCGATGTAGCCCGAGCGCAAGGTGAAACCACCTGCGCCGTCGAGAATGGCGATGCGCTCACCGGCGAACGGCAGGCGCACGGCGAACGGCTTGCCATCCAGGCCGCCCGCATAGGACTGGATGTAGTCGGGTTGATGCCCTCGAGGCGCGATGGTGCGGTAGTGCGTATCGAGTGCAGCGGTGGTGATGGGGTCCACGTAAGGGTTGTTGCCCAGCCCCGCGGCGCTGAAGCCAATCAGCGGGAATTCGCCGGCTGCGACCATCTGGTCGAAGGTTTTAATGCTCATGGTATTTCCTCCAGACGAAAAAAAGCCCGCATGACAGCGGGCGTTGGTGAAACAGGTCATTGGGTAAGGGGCCGGCAAGCGGCCCTGGGGTAATGCATGTGATCGCAGCGCAGTGCGGCGCCACACGCTCGTTATGAAACGATGCCGCTAGTTCGGCCCGATACGGTGTCAGGTTCGCTCATTGTCCTGGCTGGCATGCACCGGCGGGCCCTGGGGGTGGCTCTCGCGGATGACCCCGGCCAGGTTGCCTCCCGAGCGAAACACCGCCACGGCGAATACCGCCAGCAGCAACACCAGCGACCACGCTTGTGCCGGCAACCTCAGGTCGCCCAGCATGATCTGTAGCATTGCCGACCCCGAGCTGCCCATCAGCAGCATCGCCATGCAACTCATGCCGCGCCTGAACCGGGCACCCTGCCGGCGGTAGGTGAACAAGCGCACGAAAACGGCGCCACACAGGCAGAACGTCGTGTGTGTGAGTACGACACTAATCATCGTTGCCTCCCCGCGTGCCGACCCCGGGTGGAGCCCCGCGACGCTTGATTGCCGCCAGCATGATCGTCACCACCAGCCCCGCTCCGGCGAATCCCGCCGGCCCGGAATAGGCAAAAGGACGCATGCCATACAGTTCGAAATCGACGATCGCCGGCGTGAACAGGTAGCCCATCACGAATGAGGTCAAGAAGAAGGCCAGGCGGTTCCATAGCGGCAACTCGTGTGTGGTGGTGAAGTACACCAGTGCTCCAAACAAGGCGCCTACCGCCGCCTCTCCGTTGATGCCATTCAGCATGGTGGGCAGGTCGACGCCCAAGGTGCCGGCTATCAACACGCTTACGGGCTCGCTCATTATCAAAATCCTCCCCGTGGCCAACGGCCACGACGACGTCCCCGATCTACAGGGTTGTTATTGGAAGCCACGGCAACCGGCTCATGCCTGCCTGAGGACAGTCGCGAGTCTCGCTGCGGACGGAAGAAAGAGGCCCGCGCGCGTGCGCGGCTCTGGGTCACGAATTGCCCGATCAGGTCAGTCGATGACGGCAACGAAGAGTCGCCGTGCACGATCTTTGACGCCGTTTGCGGCGCCCCGCAGGATGCCCGCCAGAGGGCTGGCAACAAAAAGCCCGGCCGTGCCGGCCGGGCTCCGCCAAGCTGGCGACGGGCCCAGCTCGTTGACGTTGATGAATTTATATCCCCCGATTCCCGGTGTCACAACACACCGCCCGCCATCAGCGGAGACCCGCCGAAAAAAAACGGACACGATCGGGTCTGGTAAGCGCAGCCCCACGAAACAGGGGCGTACGCACTGGCCGACACGGTGATCGAAGCGTGTCGCCAGGACATCCAGGTGTCAGGAGGGAAAACGTGCGCCGGGCGGCGCTGCAGGCTGGAGAATCGGCAGGCGCAGAAATGAGACGCGCGCTCAGGCGGCGCGCTTCAGGAGTTGAGAGTGGATGATCGTGTGCGCCTTCCCCAGGCGCCGATAGAACTGTGAGCGACTGCAGCCACAGGCTGACCACTTATGACTCGGCAACGAGCCAGCACAATACTGCTCGATGACCACCTGTCGCAGCTCCGGCGACAGGTGCTTGCCGACGATCCATTCGATCTCCGCCGCTCTGTCGAGCAGCACACGGCTACCCGGCGAGCCACGGTAGAGCACACCCTGGGACGCCATCAGCGAGGCGATGACGTTGCAGCCCAGTGAAACAGCATCGTTGTCGCCGGCTCGGCGCTCATCGGCCCACAGCTGCAATGCCTCGTCGATATAGGAAATCACCACGCTCCTCCTGCCACCCTGCCGGTGGCGATAACGGCTCGGCCCCTGACGCTCATGACGCCCGACGGGTTGAAGGACGGTACCGGCCTTTGCGGTAACCGACACCCTGAAAATAATCACAAACCGTGTTTTATTCAAGGTGGGTTTACGCTATAAGTATTTCACATCGTGATTAACGGAGCGTCACCATGGAAACCCTCGGCAAACGCATCAAGCACCTGCGTAAAGGCATGGGGCTCAGCCAGCAAGCGCTGGCCGAAGCGTGCGGCTGGTCATCCCAGTCGCGCATCGGCAACTACGAAAGTGACTTGCGCGAGCCCAGCCTCGCGGACCTGCTGCTGCTCGCGCCAGCACTGGGGGTGAGCCTCGCCGAGCTGGCAGGTGGCGACGCGCTGCCCTCGGCACTCGCGCCACGGGCAGACACCCTGGACGTGGGCCACGCCCGCGGCGGCACGGTGCCGGTGGTGGGGCATGCGCAACTGGGCACCCATGGGTATTTCGAGGAAATCGACTTTCCCGTCGGCCATGGCGACGGCTACCTGCGTATCCACAGCGACGACCCCAACGCCTATGGCCTGCGGGTGAGCGGCGACAGCATGCACCCGCGGATCAAGAACGGCGAGTACGTGTTGATCGAACCGAACAAGGCCTTCCACACGGGCGATGAAGTGATGGTGCGCACCTCGGACGGGCAGACGATGATCAAGGAGTACATCTACCTGCGCGACGGTGTGTACCGCTTCGACAGCGTCAACCAGAACCACCCGCCCCTCCACATACCGCAGGCCGGAGTCAGCAAGATCCACCTGGTGGGCGGCATTCTCAAGTCGTCGCGCTTCGCCGAAGAATGATCACCCGACCTGTCAACCGGAACGAGCGTCATTACCCACATCGAGCCTTGCCATGAACACTCAGCCTGAGCAGCCAGTGCCGCTACAGACGCTGGAGCTACTTTTCCGCATCCACGGCGACGTGCTGGTGCCCATCGACCGGGTCCGCACGGTTTACTTTCGCCACCTGAGTCCGGACAACTTCATCCGCGCCATCACCTCGGGGCGCCTGAACCTGCCGGTGACCACCCTGGACAGCAGCGCCAAGGCGCCCAAGTTCATCGAACTGCATCACCTGGCGACCTACATCGACAACTGCGCGACCGCCGCCAACAGTAGCGGCAGCTTGTGCGCGGAGGATCGAGGCAGCTACACGGTCGACTGATCTCAGGCGCCACGCCGCGCATAAGCCGCCAGGATGGTGCGCTCGGATTGCACCAGGTAGCTGTCCAGCGCTTTGGCCGCCTCCTCTGGCCGCCCCGCTTCCAGGCGCTCGAGAATCGCCGCATTCATCTCGATGTAGGGCGCATGCAGGAATTCGGCGTCGTTGAGCAGGCCGAACACCAGGCGCAACTCGGCGGACAGGTGCCCATAGAAGGTGTTCAGCCGCTGACTATCGGCGAGTTCGACGATGGCGGCATGAAAGGCCATGTTGGCCGTGCCTACCGCGCCCCAGTCAGGCACTTCGGCGCTGCGCTGTGCCGAGGCCACCGCTTCGCGCATGCGCTTGACCGCCGGATGCTTGGGGTAGGCCTGTACCAGGGCCTGGCACTCGATGAATCGACGCGCCCGGTAGATTTCGATGATCGACGCCATGTCCGGCACCGACACGAACACCCCGCGATTCGGTTCATGCTTGAGCAACCCTTCCTGGGTCAGCACCCGAAAAGCCTCGCGCAGGGTGTTGCGGGAAATATCCAGGCTTTCGCTCAGCGCCGCCTCGGAAAGCCGTTGCCCAGGCACCAGCTCGCCATCGACCAGCTTGCGACGAATTTCCGCGGTCACGGTTTCGCCAAGCGTTCGCGGGTTGTCAGGCACGTCTTTGTTCATCACCGGTCCACCGAGCATTGGCGGCTCCACGCAAACGAAGCAGAGCCGAAGAGCAACGATGGTCTCCGAGCGGCGCGCTTCAGGCAAGAGGCTACAGTGTCACCTGGCGCACCATGGCGAATCACTACGGAGTAAAGAGGTAACAAAAAGGTGCAGATAGATCATCAATCAAATAATTATTGTTGAACAATAAAAGCAAATAAAATCAACAATTACAGCGCACAGACTGTCATTTGGCACGCTGATTGCCTGACAACCTGCATACGTCACCCAGCCACCAGGAGTGTTCCATGCAGGCCCAGACCACCGGCGACTTCGCCCGCTCACGTCGTTCCTCCCTGATAGCGGCCATCTTCCTGATGGCGACCTCGGCCATCGGCCCTGGCTTCATCACCCAGACCGCTACCTTCACGGCGAACATGGGTGCAGCGTTCGCGTTCGGTATCCTGGCCTCGATCCTCATCGACTTCGTGGTGCAACTGAACGTCTGGCGCATCGTCACCCTGACCCGCATGCGCGCGTCGGACATCGCCAACGCGGCGATTCCCGGCAGTGGCTATCTGCTGGCGGTGCTGGTGATCTCTGGCGGGCTGGTCTTCAATATCGGCAACATCGCAGGCTCGGGTCTGGGCCTCAACGCACTGATGGGCCTGGATACCAAATGGGGCGGCGCACTCAGTGCCCTGGTGGCCATCGGCATCTTCATGTCGCACCGCGCCGGCATCGCCGTGGACCGGATCATGGTGGTACTGGGGGTGATGATGATCGCCCTGACCCTTTTCGTGACCTTCGCTTCCAACCCGCCGCTCGGTGAGGCGCTGCGCCAGACGGTATGGCCGGACGAAATCAACTTCGCGACCATCACCACCATCGTAGGCGGCACGGTCGGCGGCTACATCACCTACGCGGGCGCCCACCGCCTGCTGGATCGTGGCACGGTCGGCGTGGAAAACATCAACGAGGTATCCAAGGCTGCACTGAGCGGCATCATGGTCACCGGGGTGATGCGCTACATCCTGTTCCTGGCCATTCTTGGCGTCGTCGCCAGTGGCGTGGTCATCGATACCTCGGGCCAGGGCGCCAACCCGGCGGGTCAGGCCTTCCAGGCCGCAGCGGGTGAATTCGGGCTGCGTGCCTTCGGCCTGATCCTCTGGGCAGCGGGCATCACCAGCGTGATCGGTGCGGCCTACACCTCGATGTCCTTCATCACCATCTTCAACCAATCCATCGACGAGCGCGGCCGCAACCTGGCGACCGTGGCATTCATCGCCCTATCCTTGGGCGTCTACCTGATGCTCGGTACACCACCTGCCGCCCTGCTGGTCTTCGCAGGCGGCTTCAACGGCCTGATCCTGCCGATCGGCCTGAGCATTTTCATCTACGTGGGCTGGTGCCGCTCCGACCTCATGGAGGGCTACCACTACCCGCGCTGGCTGCTGGTACTCGGTGCGCTGACCTGCGCATTGACTTGGTACATGGCGGCCAAATCGGTCGTCCCGATCTTCGCTTTCCTCAACGTGGCCTGACTCAAGGAGACCCGACATGCCGAACATCGACCTCAACAGCGACCTGGGCGAAAGCTTTGGCCAGTGGCGCATGGGCGACGATGCCGCAATGCTCGACATCGTGACCAGCGCCAACGTCGCCTGCGGTTTTCACGCTGGCGACCCGGCCGGCATCCTGCGCACCCTGAAAGCCGCCACGGCCAAGGGCGTGACCATCGGCGCCCACGTGGCCTATCCGGACCTGGTCGGTTTTGGCCGCCGCAACATGGACGTGGCCAGTGACGAACTGACCGCCGATGTGATCTACCAGATCGGCGCACTGCAGGCGCTGGCCCATGCCGCCGGCACGTCGGTGCGCTACGTGAAGCCCCATGGTGCGCTGTACAACACCATTGCCCATGACCAGCGCCAGGCCCTGGCGGTGATCGAGGCGATACGCGTCGTCGACCCCAGCCTGGTGCTGGTCGCCCTGGCCGGTTCCAGCCTGGTCGATCTGGCTCGGGGCGAAGGCCTGACCTGCGTTGCCGAAGCTTTCGCCGACCGTGCCTACACCCCGCAAGGCACCCTGGTGTCACGCCGTGAGCCGGGCGCCGTGCTGCACGATGCAGAGAACGTCGCGCAGCGCATGCTGCGTCTGGTCGAAGACGGCAGCATAGAAGCCATCGACGGTAGCCTGACGCGGATCGAGGCCGATTCCATCTGCGTGCATGGCGACAGCCCCGGCGCCATTCAGATGGCCCTCGAGGTCCGCCAGCTGCTGGAGAAGTCCGGCGTGGCCCTGCAATCCTTTGCCGGAGCCGCCCGATGAACGCCCTGCAACGCGCCCGACAGGCCGCCATCGCCGCCGCACGCGAAGCCCGCGCTCGGTACCGTAACGGCCTGATCGCGCCCTCCGCCGGTATCGCTCCCGGCATGACCCAGGCCAACCTGATCGCCCTGCCCCGCGACTGGGCCTACGACTTCCTGCTCTACGCCCAGCGCAACCCGAAGGCCTGCCCGGTGCTGGACGTCAGCGACGCCGGCAGCCCGCGTACCGTATTGGCCGAAGGCGCCGACCTGCGTACCGACATTCCGCTGTACCGCATCTGGCGCGACGGCAAGCTGGCCGAAGAGGTCAGCGATGCGAGCGCAGCCTGGGCGGAGCACCCGGACCTGGTGGCCTTTCTGATCGGCTGCAGCTTCACCTTCGAAACCGGCCTGCAGGAAGCCGGCATCGAAGTACGGCATATCGCCGATGGCTGCAACGTACCGATGTACCGCACCAACCGCGCCTGCCGCCCCGCAGGCCGTCTGCACGGTGAGATGGTGGTGTCGATGCGGCCGATCCCGGCGGATCGCGTCGCCGAAGCGGCCGGGATTTCCGGGCGCTACCCCTCGGTGCATGGCGCCCCGGTGCATATCGGCGAGCCACAACGCCTGGGTATCGCCGACCTGCAGAAACCGGATTTCGGCGACCCCGTGCGTATCGACGCAGGTGAGATACCCGTGTTCTGGGCCTGCGGCGTCACGCCCCAGGCGGCCGTCATGGCTTCCGGCGTGCCGTTCGCGATTACCCATTCGCCAGGCCATATGTTCATCACCGACGTGCCCGACAGCACGTACCACGTGTAGGAGCTTGCAGTGCGTTTTCTCCCCGTCAATCTGGATGCGTTGCTGGTGGAACTGGCCGATCTGGACGAAACCCTGGCGCTGTTCGACTCGCTGCAGGCCACCCCCATAGCCGGCATCGAAGAAATCGTCCCGGCAGCGCGCACCTTGCTGATCCAGTACCGACCCAGTGCTGTCGACCGGCAGGTGCTGATCAACCACATCGCCCGCCGCGACCTGAGCCAGCGCAGCACGCGGGAAAGCCGCCGCGTGGAGATCCCCGTGCATTACAACGGCGAGGATCTCGACGAGGTCGCCAGCTTGTTGGGCATCAGCCGTGAAGAAGTAGTCAGCCGCCATACCAGCGCAGACTACGAGGTCGCCTTCTGCGGCTTCGCGCCGGGCTTCGGTTATCTCACCGGGGGCGCGGGCTTTCAGGTACCGCGCCGAGCAACCCCGCGCACGCGCATCCCGGCTGGTGCGGTGGCGCTGGCGGGCAACTTCAGTGGCATCTACCCGAAAGCCAGCCCCGGCGGCTGGCAGATCATCGGCGTCACGCCCTTGCAGATGTGGGATCTGGGGCGCGACGAACCGGCCCTGCTGCGCCCCGGCTACAAGGTGCGCTTCACGGATGCCGGGCCACTACCGCCCGGCGGCCTGCCAGCGCACGAACAGCCCGCGGCCAGCGAAACATGCAGCGGCGCCCACCTGGAAATTCTCACCCCCGGCCTGCAGAGCGTGCTGCAGGATCTCGGCCGCGCCGGTCACACCGACCAGGGCGTGTCGATGTCCGGCGCGCTGGATCGTGGCGCCCTGCGCGCGGCCAATCGCGCCGTGGGCAACGACTCCGCCAGCGCCGGCCTGGAAGTGGTGCTCGGCGGCCTGAGCTTCGTCTGCCATGGACGCACCATCATCGCCGTCACCGGCGCGCAGACGCCGCTGACCGTGACCACCGCCAGCGGCCTGCAGTGGCAGCCTGACAATTACCAGCCCATCGAACTGGAAGACGGCGACCGCGTCAGCCTGGGTCCCCCCAAGGCGGGTTTGCGCAGCTACCTGGCGATTCGCGGCGGCTTCGCTGTCGCGCCCGTGCTGGGCAGCCTGGCCACCGACACCCTGGCCCAGGTCGGCCCCCCGGCCCTGGCTGCCGGCGACCGGCTGGGCTTCAACGAAACCAGCGGTGGCGGCAGCGTATCGGTGCAGGAAGCGCCCGCCTTCGCGCTACCGACCGCTAACGACGTGATCACCCTGGATGTGGTCATGGGCCCGCGCAGCGACTGGTTCACCCAAGCCGCCATCGAACGGCTGAGCAGCCAGCTATGGCGCGTCACCCCGCAATCCAATCGGGTGGGCATTCGCCTCGCCGGTGAGGTGCCGCTGGAGCGTTGCAACCCTGACGAGCTGCCCAGCGAAGGCACCTCGCTCGGCGCCATTCAGGTGCCTGCCAGTGGCCAACCGGTGCTGTTTCTTGCCGACCATCCGCTGACCGGCGGCTACCCGGTGATCGCCGCCGTGGCCAGCCACCATCTGGACCTGGCCGGGCAGATACCGATCAATGCGCAGATCCGCTTCAATCCGATCGATGCGTTCGCCGAGCTGCAGGCCGACGCCCTCCTTTCCACTGCCGACGTGAAAGAGATCCCATGAAAAAAGTACTAATCGCCAACCGTGGTGAAATCGCCGTGCGCATTGCCCGCGCCTGTCGTGATCACGGCGTGGGTTCGGTGGCCGTGTACGCCAACGCCGACATCGACGCCCTGCACGTCCGCCAGGCCGACGAAGCCTACGCCCTGGACGGCGAGCGCCCTGCCGACACCTACCTCGACATCGGCAAACTGCTGGCCATCGCCAAACGCGCCGGTGCCGATGCCGTGCACCCGGGCTACGGTTTTCTCTCCGAGCGTGCCGACTTCGCCCGTGCCGTGCAGGACGCCGCGCTGATCTGGATCGGCCCCAACCCGGAAACCATCGACGTGCTCGGCGACAAGGTCGAGGCCCGCAAGCTTGCCCAGCAGGTCGGCGCGCCCCTGGTCGCCGGTACGCCCGGCCCGGTGCAAAGTGCTGCCGAAGTGCTGGCCTTCGCCGAGCAGCATGGTCTGCCAATCGCCATCAAGGCCGCGTTCGGCGGCGGTGGGCGGGGCATGAAAGTGGCCTGGCGCATGGATGAAGTCGCCGAGCTGTACGCCTCGGCAGTACGCGAAGCCGAGGCGGCGTTCGGGCGTGGCGAATGCTTCGTCGAGCAGTTCCTCGACCGTCCACGGCACATCGAGGCGCAAGTGATCGCCGATACCCATGGCAACGTGGTGGTGGTCGGCACGCGGGACTGTTCGTTGCAGCGGCGTAACCAGAAACTGGTGGAAGAGGCACCTGCGCCCTTCATCAGTGACGAGCAACGCCAGCGCATCCACCAGGCCGCTCACGCCATCTGCACCAAGGCTGGCTACGTCGGCGCCGGTACCGTGGAGTTCCTGCTCAGCGCCGATGGCACCCTGTCGTTCCTGGAGGTGAACACCCGCCTGCAGGTCGAACACCCGGTCACCGAAGAAACCACCGGCATCGATCTGGTGATCGAACAACTGCGTGTCGCCGACGGCCTGCCGCTGTCGTTCAGCGAAACGCCAACACCCCGTGGTCACAGCTTCGAATTCCGTATCAACGCAGAAGATGCCGGCAAGGGCTTCCTGCCCACCCCGGGGCAGATCGCTGCATTCCGCCCCCCGAGCGGTCCCGGCGTGCGCCTGGACAGCGGCGTGCAAAGCGGCTCGAAAGTGCCCGGCAGCTTCGACTCGATGATGGCCAAACTGATTGTCACCGGCGCCACCCGCGAACAGGCCATCGCTCGCGCCCGCCGTGCGCTGGCCGAATTCCAGATCGAAGGGATCGCCTCGGTGCTGCCGTTCCACCAGGCCGTGATGGCCCACGACGACTTCACCGGCCCCGAGCGCTTCGCCGTGCACACGCGCTGGATCGAGACCGATTTCGCCGAACAGATCACCCTGGCGCCACGCACCTTGCCGGCCGCTGATGCCGCCGTGCTGCGCACCTTCATCGAGATCGACGGCAAACGCCATGAACTGGGTTTGCCCAGTGCATTGCTGCAAGGCCTGGCACCGCTGGCCGGTGAAACCCAAGCGGCTCCCCAGGCAGCGGCCCCCGCAGCGGAAGAAGGCCTGGTGACAGCGCCGATTTCCGGCAACCTGCATGCCTGGCTGGTCGAAGATGGCGCCCAGGTGGCAGCCGGCGAGGTGATCGCCGTGATGGAAGCCATGAAGATGGAAACCCAGGTCACCGCTCCAACGAGCGGCAAACTGACCCTCCGCGAACAGGCCGGCGCCTACCTCGATGCGGGCGCCGCGCTGGCCAAACTGCAAGCCTAGCGGGGCGGTGCGGCCCCCGGACGCGCTCGGTTGATGCCGATCGACTGAGCGCACCCAGCCCATGCCCGCCGATCCGCCCCGACCACCCGGTTTCGCGGATGGCCTCGACGTCATCACCGTGGCTCTTGCCGGCCGTCATCTGATCCGGCATACGTGGCGCAGCCTACCCTGGGCCGCCCACCACCGGGCGCTTGTCTGTTGGCGATGACCATGACCCTGTGGTTGCCAGCCTGGCGCAATGTGGCGTCCCTGCACGTGCGGCATGAAAATGCACGCGATCGGCGCACGCAATGCGCGCCCATGCACCCGAGCGGATCACCCGTCCCCGGCTCGACACCTGGCAGAAAACCGCGACACGCGCCGGCAGGCCAGTGAACACGGTACCTGCAGGGAAAAAACTGAAACTGGCACGCCCCCTGCAATGGTATCGATAACCCAGTTTCGGGGACCTTGGTACAGGCAGGCCGGGGATTCCCCTCTTTCTTTGGGAGCCTCGGTACAGGCAGGCCGAGACCTCCCTTCTTTCTTAGGGGGCTCTGATACAGGCAGGTCAGAGAACCCCCATTTTCTTCGGGGCCCTGGTACAGGCAGGCTGGGTGTCCCCTCTTTTATCCCCTACTGCGGCGCCAGACGAACCGTCAGGCGCCAACGCCCCTCGACCTCCTCGGCAATCGACTCCCCGCGCAGCGGGCGAGCCGCCACCACACGCAGCTCCAACTCGCGCCCCTCCCGTACCACGCGCCAATTGGCCGTGCGCCCGGCAACCTGTAACTGGCCCCGCTGCTCGCGGCCCAGTCCCTCGAAACGCAGCAGCAAGGTGCCCTGGAATTCACCGATGCGTACCTGCGGCTCGACGTTGAACCACAGCACCAGTCGCTCATCGCCCGCTTCCACTTCCTTCAGATGCATCGCATCGGGATGGAACAGGCGGCCGATCATCAAGCCGACCAGAAAGCCGAAGATCGCCAACGAACCGATCACCCGCACCCATGGGCGCGGTCTTGGCGGCTTATCGGGCGTAGAATGTCGGCCATCTTCTGGCTCGGAGCCGTGCATGTTTCATGTGATCCTTTTTCAACCGGAAATCCCGCCCAACACCGGCAACATTATCAGGCTCTGTGCCAACAGCGGCTGTCACCTGCACCTGATCGAACCCCTCGGTTTCGAACTGGATGACAAGCGCCTGCGCCGGGCCGGCCTGGACTACCACGAATACGCCCCCCTGCAGCGCCATGCCAGCCTCGAGGCCTGCCTGGAAAGCCTCGGCCAGCCACGCGTGTTCGCCTTCACCACCAAGGGCTCGCAGCCGTTCCACGACGTGCGCTACCAGCCGGGCGATGCCTTTCTATTCGGCCCGGAAAGCCGCGGCCTGCCTCAGGAAATCCGCGAAGCCCTGCCTCAACAGCAACGTGTGCGCCTGCCGATGCGCGAAGGGTGCCGCAGCCTCAATCTGTCCAACACGGTGGCGGTGGCCGTTTACGAAGCCTGGCGCCAGCACGGTTTCAGCATGGCTGAGCCAGCTCGATAACCCGGCGTCGAGCGCAGAGAAACCCGGGACGGCATCCTTGGGTATCGCTGCGCTCAACCGTAGGCTACGAAGCATATGCCCATAAAAAAACGCCCCGAAGGGCGTTTTTTTTATGCAGCAGCCGATAACTCAGTTGGCCGCTTGCTGGCGCTGCAGTTCCTGAGCGTACAGGGCATCGAAGTTCACCGGCGCCAGCATCAGAGCAGGGAACGAACCGCGAACGACCAGGTTGTCCAGGGCTTCACGGGCGTACGGGAACAGGATGTTCGGGCAGAACGCGCCCAGGGTGTGGCTCATCGAGCCGGCATCCAGCCCCTTGATCAGGAAGATACCTGCCTGCTGCACTTCGGCGATGAAGGCGGTTTCTTCACCGTTCTTCACGGTCACCGACAGGGTCAGCACCACTTCGTGGAAGTCGCCCTCCAGGGCTTTCTGGCGGGTATTGAGGTCCATCGCGACGCTCGGGGTCCACTCCTGACGGAAGATCTCGGGGCTCTTCGGCGCTTCGAAGGACAGGTCGCGCACATAGATGCGCTGCAGGGAGAACTGAGGATTCTGGTCGCCTTGGGCGGCGCCGGTAACGTGTTCGGTCATGGGCAAAGCCTTCTGCTGTATGGACTTAAAGAAAGGTTCTGGGTCTATCAGGCACGGAGCAGTGCATCAAGCTTGCCTGCCCGTTCCAGGGTAAACAGGTCGTCGCAGCCACCCACATGGGTATCACCGATCCATATCTGCGGCACCGATGTGCGACCGGCCTTGCGGGTCATCTCTGCCCGCAGGTCCGGTTTACCGTCGACGCGGATCTCGTCGAACGCCACGTTTTTGTTGGTCAACAGCTGCTTGGCGCGGATGCAGTAGGGGCACCAGTCGCTGGAATAGACGACGACCTTGGCCATCTCACTTCACCACGGGCAGGTTGTCGCTGCGCCAGGTGGCGATACCACCGCCCAGACGCGCGGCCGTGAAACCGGCCTTTTTCAGGTCGCGGGCGGCGGTGCCGGCCTGCTGGCCCAGGGCATCGACGATGATCAGGGTCTTGGCCTTGTGCTTCTCGAGCTCGGCGATGCGCGAGGTCAGCTTGTCGAGGGGAATGTTCAGCGCGCCGACGATATGGCCGCTGGCGAAGTCCTTCTTGTTGCGGATGTCGATCACTACGCCTTCGTCGCGGTTGATCAGCGCGGTGACTTCGCGGCTGCTGAGGCTCTGACCACCCTTTTGCAGCTCAGTGAAGATCAGCAGCGCGAGGATGATGACGAACAGGCCGCTGAGGATGAAGTGGGTGGTAGCGAATTCAATCAGGTTGGCAAGCATCACGCGGTTCCGGGGACGGTAAAATGCCGGCCAGTATACACAGCCACGAGAGTCCCACCAAAGGCCGTACGGCGGTGACGGGATCTTTCCAGGGTCGTAGAATGTCTGATCATTTTTACGCGTCCCTCAAGCAGAGCGAGCCCCGTATGAGCGCAACGCCCAAACCCTTGGTTCTGGTCATTCTCGACGGCTTCGGCCATAGCGACACGCCCGAGCACAATGCCATATTCGCCGCCAACACACCGGTCTACGACCGCCTGCGTGCCACCCAGCCCCACGGGCTGATCTCCGGCAGCGGCATGGACGTCGGCCTGCCGGACGGCCAGATGGGCAATTCCGAAGTCGGCCATATGAACCTGGGGGCCGGGCGCGTGGTGTATCAGGACTTCACCCGGGTGACCAAGGCGATCCGCGATGGCGAGTTCTTCGACAATCCGGCCATTACCGGCGCTGTGGATAAAGCCGTCGGCGCCGGCAAGGCCGTGCACATCCTCGGCCTGCTGTCCGACGGCGGTGTGCACAGCCATCAGGATCACCTGGTGGCGATGGCCGAGCTGGCCGCCCGCCGCGGCGCCGAAAAGATCTACCTGCACGCCTTCCTCGACGGTCGTGACACTGCACCGAAAAGCGCCCAGGGCTCCCTGGAGCTGCTCGATGCCACCTTCGCCAGGCTCGGCAAGGGTCGTATCGCCTCGCTGATCGGCCGCTACTTCGCCATGGACCGTGACAATCGCTGGGATCGCGTCGCCCAGGCCTACAACCTGATCGCCGCCGGGCAGCGCCAGTTCAGTGCCGATACCGCCGTCGCCGGCCTGCAAGCCGCCTACGCCCGCGGCGAAAGCGACGAATTCGTCAAGGCCACCGGCATCGGCGAGACGGTCAGCGTCGAAGACGGCGACGCCGTGGTGTTCATGAACTTCCGCGCCGACCGCGCCCGCGAACTGACCCGCGCCTTCGTCGAGCCGGGTTTCGATGCCTTCGAGCGCGCCCGCGTGCCGCAGACCGCCGGCTTCATCATGCTCACGCAATACGCGGCGAGCATCGACACGCCGAGTGCTTACAAGCCTGAGCCGCTGGTCAACGTGTTAGGCGAATACCTGGCCAACAACGGCAAGACCCAACTGCGTATCGCCGAGACCGAGAAGTACGCTCACGTGACCTTCTTCTTCTCCGGCGGCCGCGAAGAGCCCTTCCCGGGTGAGGAACGCATCCTCATCCCATCGCCGAACGTTGCCACCTACGATCTGCAGCCGCAGATGAACGCCCCCGAGGTTACCGACAAGATCGTCGATGCCATCGAGAACCAGCGTTACGACGTGATCGTGGTCAACTACGCCAACGGCGACATGGTCGGCCACACCGGCGTGTTCGAGGCCGCCGTGGCCGCCGTGGAGTGCCTTGACACTTGTGTCGGACGCATCATCGAAGCCCTCGACAAGGTCGGCGGCGAGGCGCTGGTCACCGCGGACCACGGCAACGTCGAGCAGATGCAGGACGAGTGTACCGGCCAGGCGCACACCGCTCACACCTGCGAGCCGGTGCCATTCATCTATGTCGGCAAGCGCGACGTCAGCATCCGCGAAGGCGGCGTGCTGGCCGACGTGGCACCGACCCTGCTGACGCTGATGGGCATGCCGGTTCCCAGGGAAATGACCGGTACCAGCATCGTCACCATCAAGTGAACGCCACATTGATCCGGGCAGGCAGCCGCCTGCGATAGCCGGGAGTGATGAAAAGCATCGCCCGAGCCCCACCGGTCGACCACCAGACGCCTTGAGTCGGCATTCGCCACGCAAGGCGTTTTTTTTACCCCGCACCACGGGCATACTAGGCTCCGTTGACGTTTCAGCACGGCAGCGCCGGGCCCTGCGGCTGGCCCTGAAGCATCGACAGCCCCTAACGTTCCCCCGCCAGGTACCGCCTGCCCCATGTTTCGTGCCCTCTTCCTTGTCCTCCTGACCAGCCTGCTGGTGCCGGCCTTTGCCGACCAGAAAGCCGATACGCAAAAACAGCTGGAAGCCGCGCGCTCCGACGTCGCCGAGCTGAAAAAGCTGCTGGAGCAACTGCAGCAGGAAAGATCCGGCGTACAGAAGCAGCTCAAGTCCACCGAAACCGAAATGGGTGACCTGGAGAACCAGGTCAAGAGCCTGCGTGACGAGTTGAATGAAAGCGAAAAGGAACTCAAGCGCCTCGATCAGGAGAAAAAAAAACTCCAGGACGCGCGCCTTGAGCAGCAGCGCCTGATCGGTATCCAGGCCCGGGCGGCCTATCAGGGGGGCCGTCAGGAATACATCAAGCTGCTGCTCAACCAGCAGAATCCGGAAAAATTCTCCCGCACCCTGACCTACTACGATTACCTCGCCGAAGCCCGCATGGAACAGCTGACGACCTTCAATGAAACGCTGCGCCAACTGGCCAACGTCGAGAAGGACATCGGTCATCACCAGGCTCAGTTGCAGGAGCAGAAAGGCCAATTGGATCTGCGCAGCAACGAACTGGCCGCCGTGCGCAAGGAACGCCAGGTCGCTCTGGCCAAACTGAACAAGGATTACGCCGCCCGCGGAGAACGCCTCAAGGCCCGCGAGCAGGAACAGGCAGATCTCGGTCGAGTACTCAAGACCATCGAGCAAACCCTGGCCCGCCAGGCCCGCGAAGCCGAGCAGGAACGGCAGCGCGCCCTCGCCGCCGCCCGTGAGAAACCCGCCGCGCCGACCACCAGGAAGCAGGTCGATGGCCCACTGGTGAGCTCCGGCGCGACTTACGGCGGCCCTTTCGGCAGTGCCAAGGGCAAGCTGCCGTGGCCGGTGAACGGCCGCCTGGTGGCGAGATATGGAACCCCGCGCGGCGAAGACGCTCGGACTAAGTGGGACGGCGTACTGATCGGCGCGTCCGCCGGCAGTCAGGTACGCGCTGTGCATGGCGGTCGGGTGGTCTTCGCAGACTGGTTGCGCGGATCCGGGCTTCTGGTCATCCTCGACCATGGCAATGGCTATCTGACCCTGTACGGGCATAACCAGAGCCTGCTCAAGGACGCCGGGGACATCGTCAAGGCCGGTGACCCCATCGCCACCGTTGGTACCAGCGGCGGGCAGGACACGCCAGCCCTGTATTTCGCGATTCGCCAGCAGGGCCGCGCCAGCGATCCGGCCCAATGGTGTCGGGCGCAAGGATAAGCGCCATCTCATTGTCGTAGGAGTTAGCTCGAATGCCGCAACTGTCTCGCTTCACCTCCCTGGCCCTGGCGATCGCCCTGCTCGGTGGAGCACCCGTGCTGCATGCCGACCAGGCTCCGATCACCCCTGCGCCGGCCGCCGACCAGAACGCCGCGCCGCTGCCGCTCGAGGAGCTGCGCACCTTCGCCGAGGTGATGGATCGCATCAAGGCCGCCTACGTGGAGCCGGTGACCGACAAGGAGCTGCTGGAGAACGCCATCAAGGGCATGCTCAGCAATCTCGACCCGCACTCGGCGTATCTCGACCCGAAAGCCTTCGCCGAGCTGCAGGAAAGCACCAGCGGCGAATTCGGCGGCCTGGGCATCGAAGTCGGCACCGAGGACGGCTTCATCAAGGTGGTTTCGCCCATCGACGATACCCCCGCCTCCAAGGCCGGCATTCACCCCGGCGACCTGATCGTCAAGATCGACGGCAAGCCGACCAAGGGCCTGTCGATGATGGAAGCCGTGGACCGGATGCGCGGCAAGGCCGGCAGCAAGATTCTGCTCACCCTGGTGCGCGAAGGCGGCAAGCCGTTCGACGTGCAACTGACCCGCGCGGTGATCAAGGTCACCAGCGTGCGCAGCCAGTTGCTCGACCCGGGCTATGGTTACATCCGCGTCACCCAGTTCCAGGTCAACACCGGCGAAGAGGTCGGCAAGGCGCTCAACAAGCTGCGCAAGGAGAATGGCAAGAAGCTCAGCGGCCTGGTGCTCGACCTGCGCAACAACCCGGGCGGCGTGCTGCAGTCGGCCGTCGAAGTGGCCGACCACTTCCTCAAGAAAGGCCTGATCGTCTACACCAAGGGCCGTATCCCCAACTCCGAGCTGCGTTTCTCTGCCGATCCCCTGGACGCCAGCGAAGGCGTGCCACTGGTGGTGCTGATCAACGGTGGCAGTGCCTCGGCATCGGAAATCGTCGCCGGCGCCCTGCAGGATCACAAACGCGGTGTGGTGATGGGCACCGACAGCTTCGGCAAGGGCTCGGTGCAGACCGTCCTGCCGCTGAACAACGACCGCGCGCTGAAGATCACCACCGCGCTGTACTTCACCCCTAACGGCCGTTCCATCCAGGCCCAGGGTATCGTCCCGGACGTGGAGGTGGCGCGCGCCAAGCTGACCCGCGAGAGCGACGACCCGAGCCTCAAGGAAGCCGACCTGCAGGGTCACCTCGGTAACGGCAACGGCGGCGCCGACCGCCCGAGCCAGGGCGGGGCCGGCAAGGCCGCCCGCCCACAGGATGACGACTACCAGCTGAGCCAGGCGCTGAACCTGCTCAAAGGTTTGAACGTCACCCGCAACTAGCGCCCCCGCGCTCGGCAAAAGCCCCATTGCAGCTCTCTGCAATGGGGCTTTTTCATGGAATCGGCCACTGACCGCAGCAGAGGATTCTTGTTAGATTCCACCATTGAACGGCAGCCCCACCATCGCCAGGAGCCCTGCATGTCGAAATCGATCGTCGATGCCAACTACCGTTTCATAGCCGCCTACCAGGAAGTCAATGCGCGCATCGCGCAACGCCAGCAGGCGTTGGCGCTGTATGTGACCATAGTGGTCAGCCTGCTCGCCGCGCTGGTGGCCCTGCGCCCGACCACGGCCAGCAACCCCGCCCCCATCGAATGGCTGATGCTCGGTTTTCCCGTCGCGGCGATCTGCTTCGCCTTTCTCAACTACAAGGCCGAACGGGCGATCACCAACCTGCGCACCTTCCTCTCGCTACTCGAACGCCTGGGCGACGCCAACCTGAGCCTGCCCAGCTACAATACCGACCACAAGTGGTCGCACAGCGCCAACAAGGCGCGGCGCTTCCATGATTACGCCGCTGCGGTGCTGGTTGCCGGCGGCAACTTCATCGGCCTGGGTGCGGCGCAAAGCATCTACCCTCAGCGCCTGTCCGAACAGCCAGTGTTCTGGTACGTGGCGGCGGCACTGGCATTGGCATCGTTTCTGGTGGTGCTGCTCAGCTCCCGCTGGAGCTATTCGCCGCAATAGCCGCGCGGCGCCTACAGATAGCTGTTGGTCATCTCGTCGACGAAGCCTTCGCTGCGCAACTGGTCGAGCGCCTTCTGCAGGCGTTGCACGACTTCGTCCGGGGTGTCCTTGTTCAATGCCAGGTAAAGCTCGGCCTCATTGAAGCGCAACACCGTGATCAGGCCACTCACCCCCTCCTGCTTGGCCAGGTAGCGGCCGACCGGGTCGGTGGTGGCCCATAGATCGATCTTGCCGGACGTGAGCTTCTTGACGTTTTCCTGGTCGCGCAGGGCGTTGACCGGTACCAGGCCCTGGCCTTCCAGGTGTTGGCTGACCGCATCGTTCTTGTAGGCGCCGATGCTGTACTGGCCAGCTTCCTTCAGGCTGTTGACGGTCAGGCGGCTGCCGGGCGCGGCCAGCAGCACCCAACTGGTCTTGGCCAGCGGGCCGACCCACTTGAACAGTGGCTGGCGCTCAGGGGTGAAGGTGGTGGAAAACAGACCGTAATTGGGCTTGTCGAGGGTCAGCTTGTAAAGGCGATCCCAGGGGAAGCGCAGGGTAAGGGTGTAATCGATCTGTGCGCGCTTGAACATCTCGCGCACCAGGTCGGCACTGATACCATCGATGGCGTCTTCGCGGGCGAAATTCTTGTCGTCCACCGCCATGTTGAACGGCGGGAAGTTCTCGGTCAGCAACACCATCTTGTAGTCGGGTGGCAGCTCGGCCCTGGCGGCACTTGCCGCGAAAGCGAGCAACAGCACAAGCGCTTTCAACGTATTCAACATCAGTCGTCCCGCCGTGGTCATGGTTATGTTGGGCGGCCTCCTGCCGAATCCCCATCACCACCTTCCATGGCAATGACTGGCGCATGCCGCGCCAAGGCACGCATTGCTGCATGAAAACCAGTCATCGACCCCGCGCAGGCGACCTCGGCAGCCGACGCGGTACTTTCCAACGGCCTTCATGCCTACAGATAGCTGTTGAGGATGGAGTCGACGTAACCCTCAGCACGCATCTTGTCCAGTTCCGACTGCAGCTTCTGTACCACCTCGTCCGGCACGTCCCTGTTGAGGGCCAGATACAGTTGCGCACTATTGAAACGCATCACCGTTTTCAAGCCGCTGACGCCTTCCTGGCGTGCCAGATAGCGGCCGGCTGGATCACCGGTGGCCCACAGGTCGATCTGGCCATTGACGAGTTTCCTGGCATTTTCCTGGTCACGCAGCGAGGTGATCGGCTGCAGCCCCTGCTTATCCAGATACTCGGCGATGGCATCGCCTTTGTAGGCACCGATGCGGTACTGCCTGGCCTGCTGCAGATTGCTCACCACCAGGTTGCTGTCGCCACGCGCCAGCAGCACCCAGTCGTCCGGGCCGATTGGCCCGACCCATTTGAACAGTTGCTCGCGCTCAGGCAGACGCGCGGTCACGAACACACCGTAGCCGGGCTTCTCCAGGGCGAGTTTATAGATACGATCCCAGGGGAAACGCAGGGTGAGGCTGTAGGATACGCCGGCGCGCTTGAACATCTCGCGCACCACGTCCACGGCGATGCCATCGATGTTGTCTTCCTGCGCGAAGTTCTTGCCATTGATCGCCATGTTGTAAGGCGGAAAGTTTTCCGTCAGCAACACCACGTTGTAGTTCGGGTCGATTTCGGCGCGTGCCGCCGATGCCATCACGAGCAGGGCCGTCGCCGCTGCCCACCACAGACGTTTGTACATGAACTCGACTACCTGCCAATTCAGAGCGTTGACGGGCGGCCGGAAAGGTGACGCCCGGAGCGAACAGGCGGTTCGGTCATAAATACCGGGCTAAACGCCCTGGCTCGACCGGTCCCTGTCACACGGCGGCTAGCTTAGCGCCATTAAAGGGCATCCCAAAGCGCAAATGCACCCTGGATGAGCAACCATTACCTCCAGGCGCTGCGTGTGCGGTTCAGCGCACCACGATGCCGCGGCTGGCCAGGTAGGCCTTGGCTTCTGGCACCGTGTATTCGCCGAAATGGAAGATGCTCGCCGCCAGCACCGCCGCCGCCTTGCCTTCGATGATGCCATCGGCCAGGTGCTGCAGGTTGCCGACGCCGCCGGAGGCGATCACCGGGATGCCCACGGCCTCACTGATGGCACGGGTCACGCCCAGGTCGTAGCCGCTCTTCACGCCATCCTGATCCATGCTGGTCAGGAGAATTTCGCCAGCACCCAGGCCCTCCATCTTCTGCGCCCAGGCCACCGCATCGAGGCCGGTGGGCTTGCGACCGCCATGGGTGAAGATTTCCCAGCGCGGCGTTTCGCCCGGGGCGGAGACCTTCTTGGCATCGATGGCGACGACGATGCACTGCGAGCCGAAGCGCGAGGCAGCCTCGCCGACGAACTCGGGGGTGAACACCGCGGCGGTGTTGATCGATACCTTGTCGGCACCGGCATTGAGCAGGTTGCGGATGTCCATCACGGTGCGTACGCCACCGCCCACGGTCAACGGGATGAACACCTGGCTGGCCATGCGCTCGACGGTATGCAACGTGGTATCTCGGCCGTCGACGCTGGCGGTGATATCGAGAAAGGTGATCTCGTCGGCGCCCTGCTCGTCGTAACGGCGTGCGATCTCCACCGGGTCGCCGGCATCGCGGATGTTCTCGAACTTGACGCCCTTGACCACACGGCCGTTGTCCACGTCGAGGCAGGGGATGATGCGTTTGGCCAATGCCATAGGGTCTCTCCGGAATACGACGTCAGGCGGATGGATTCAAGCCGGCGTGCTCGGTCAGTTCGGTCTCGATGAAGGCAGCGATCATGGCACGGTAGACGTGCTCGATCACCTCGGGAGAGGCCCCCGACTCACGCGCCAGCTCTCTGACCTTGGCAACGACCTGCTCGACCCGCTGTGGCGCCCGTACGGCATCGCTGTCACGCTTGAACCGAGCGGCTTGGCGAACATAGCCACCGCGCTCGGCCAGCAACTGGACGATGTGCCGATCAAGAGCATCGATCTGCGTACGCACCTCGTCGATTGAATGGCATTCGATCATTGCAGGTTCCCTGTACCGAGCCAGGCTGTCGCCTGACGTAACGTCAACCGTTGAAGGAATCGCAAAAGGCCTGGGCCTCGGCGACGTCCAGGGTGCCTTCATAGATGGCCCGGCCGGTGATGGCGCCGATGATGCCCGGCGAGCGGGCCAGCAGCAGCTTCTCGACGTCGCCCAGGTTGTGGATGCCACCCGAGGCGATCACCGGAATGCGGCTGGCAGCGGCCAGGGCCGCGGTGGCCTCGACGTTGCAGCCTTGCATCATGCCGTCCTTGGCGATGTCGGTGTAGACGATCGCCGAGACGCCATCGGCCTCGAAGCGACGCGCCAGGTCGGTGGCCTGCACGGTGCTGACTTCAGCCCAGCCGTCGGTGGCGACGAAACCATCCTTGGCATCCAGGCCGACGATCACCTTGCCTGGGAAGGCCTTGCAGGCATCGGTCACGAACTGCGGATCTTTCACCGCCTTGGTGCCGATGATCACGTAGCTGACGCCCGCCCTGACGTAATGCTCGATGGTTTCCAGGGAGCGGATACCGCCGCCGATCTGGATCGGCAGGTTCGGGTAGCGTTTGGCGATGGCAGTGACCACGTCGCCGTTGACGGGCTTGCCTTCGAACGCACCGTTGAGGTCGACCAGATGCAGACGACGGCAACCGCCTTCGACCCACTTGGCAGCCATGCTCACCGGGTCATCGGAGAACACCGTGGAATCTTCCATACGGCCCTGACGCAAACGCACACAGGCGCCGTCCTTGAGGTCGATAGCGGGGATAATCAGCATCTGTACACCTTGTTCAGTTCAATCAGCGTGGCTGGGATCAATCTTTCTCGAGCGCCCACAGGTCGACTTCGAGGCTTTCGAAGCGTTCGCGCAGCAGGCCGTGCGCGTCGTTGACCGCCCGGTTGTAGTAATGCGGCGCCACTTCGCGGCCAAACAGTTCGAGCAGCTCCAGCACCTCGAAAGACCCCAACTGCAGCTCGTAGCGGTCGGCCAGGAAGCGCTGCAGCTTGTGCACCGCGTCGCTTTCCTGCTCGGGCGTGAGCGTGAGGATCGGGCTCTTCAGCCTGGCCATTACCAGCGGCCATCCCAGGCGGCGAAGTTCTGCAGCAGTTGCAGGCCGTGGGTGTGGCTCTTTTCCGGGTGAAATTGCACGGCGAAGCGCGAGCCGTCGGCCAGGGCAGCAGCGAAATCCTTGCCGTAATGCCCACGGCCAACGACCTGCTGCGCCTTGCCGGCTTCGATGTAGTAGCTGTGCACGAAGTAAAAGCGCGCCTGGTCGGGAATGCTGTGCCACAGCGGGTGCTTGACCGCCTGGGCAACCTCGTTCCAGCCCATATGGGGGACTTTCAGAGGCTCGCCGTCTTCGACCATGCCTTTGCCGAAGAAGCGCACCTGGCCGGGGAACAGGCCGATGCAGTCGACACCGTCGTTCTCCTCGCTACGCTCGAGCAGCGCCTGCATGCCCACGCAGATGCCCAGGAACGGACGATCCCGGCTGACTTCGCGCACCAGCTCGTCGAAGCCCAGGCGGCGGATCTCGGCCATGCAATCGCGGATCGCGCCAACCCCGGGGAACACCACGCGGTCGGCCTCGCGGATCACCTGGGCATCGCTGGTCACCACCACCCGGCCGGCACCGACGTGCTCCAGTGCCTTGGCCACAGAGTGCAGGTTGCCCATGCCATAGTCGATGACTGCAACCGTCTGCATCAGAGCACGCCCTTGGTCGACGGCATCTGGCCGGCCATGCGTGGATCGAGCTCCACGGCCATGCGCAGGGCACGACCGAAGGCCTTGAACACGGTTTCGATCTGGTGGTGGGTATTCACGCCACGCAGGTTGTCGATGTGCAGGCTGACCTGAGCATGGTTGACGAAGCCCTGGAAGAACTCCTGGAACAGGTCGACATCGAATCCGCCGACCACGGCGCGGGTAAAGGGCACGTGCATCTGCAGGCCCGGACGACCGGAGAAGTCGATGACCACACGCGACAACGCTTCATCCAGCGGCACGTAGGAATGGCCATAGCGGGTCATGCCCTTTTTGTCGCCGACGGCTTTGGCGAAGGCCTGGCCGAGGGTGATACCGACGTCTTCGACGGTGTGGTGGTCGTCGATTTCAAGGTCGCCCTTGCAGAAGATGTCGAGGTCGATCAGGCCGTGGCGGGCGATCTGGTCGAGCATATGCTCGAAAAACGGCACGCCGGTATCGAACGTGGCCTTGCCGGTGCCATCCAGATTGATCGAGACCTTGATCTGGGTCTCCAGGGTATTGCGCTCGACGGATGCCGTACGTTCGGCCATCACCTGCTCCACAAAATCGTTGGGCGAAAGGGTCGCCATTATAGGCTGATAAGCAGCGAACCTATAAAGCCACACGGCAAAAATGGACGAAAAACGCGTGAGGCCTGGCTGGAAAAAATGACACCCACAAAAAATCCCGCGGGCGCACAGGGCACCGGCGGGATTCTTGCGAACGACGGACCGTTACTGGAACAGCACGACGGTCTTCTGCAGGGTCACCCAGACTCCCCATGCCAGCGGTATACCCACGGCCAGCCAGGCAGCGATGACCAGCGGTTTGCTCGACGGATCGGCAGCCCACTCCAGCTCGTTGGCGGTGGGCCTGGATTTCTCGCCGTGCGCGCGCTCGGCAGCCAGCTGTTCTTCGCTCATGAAGTACTTGGGATCCACCGGACGAACCAGCAGGTTGCAGATGAAGCCCAGCACCAGCAGGCCAGCGAGAATATACAGGGTGATGTCGTAGGCAGCAGCGCGCTCGACGCCGATGCTCAGCTGATATTCACGCAGGTAGTTCACCAGTACCGGACCCAGCACGCCAGCGAACGCCCAGGCAGTCAGCAGGCGGCCATGGATCGCGCCGACCATCTGGGTACCGAACAGGTCCGCCAGATAGGCCGGCACGGTCGCGAAGCCGCCACCGTACATGGACAGGATCAGGCAGAAGGCGAACACGAACAGGGCCACGCTGCCCAGGTGACCGGTCCATGGAACCAGCGCGTACAGGCTGAAACCCAGGGCGAAGAACACGAAATAGGTCGCCTTGCGGCCGATCAGGTCGGAGAACGATGCCCAGAAGAAGCGCCCGCCGATGTTGAACAGGCTCAGCAGACCGGTGAAGCCGGCAGCGATGGCAGCGATCTGGCTCAGTTGTGCGGCATTCAATTCGCCGAAGGAAAGGCTGAGGCCGATCAGCTTGCCACCGAATACTTCCTGCAGCATCGGCGAAGCCATGCCGATGATGCCGATACCGGCAGAGACGTTCAGGCAAAGTACGGCCCACACCAGCCAGAACTGCGGGGTTTTCCACGCGGTGTTCACGTGTACGTGCCCCTTGGTGATCATCGCGTTGTTGGCCTTGGCTGTCGGAGCCACCCAACCGGCAGGCTTCCAGCCGGTCGGCGGAACGCGATAGGAAAGAGCCCCGCCGACCATGAAGATGAAATAGATCACCGCCATCACCACGAAGCTCTGCCACACGCCGACGTCGGTTTCACTGGCAAAATGGCCCATCAGCGCAGCCGCCAGCGGGGCACCGACCATCGCGCCACCACCGAAGCCCATGATGGCCATGCCGGTCGCCATGCCGCGTTTGTCCGGGAACCACTTGATCAGGGTCGATACCGGGGAGATGTAACCCAGGCCCAGCCCGATGCCACCGATCACCCCGGAGCCGATCCACATCAACCAGATCTGGTGCGTGTAGATGCCGAGCGCGGAAATCAACAGGCCACCACACCAGCACACCGCCGACACCAGGCCGGCCTTGCGCGGGCCGGCATGTTCCAGCCAGCCGCCCCATACGGCAGCCGAACAACCCAGGAAGACGAAGAACAGCGTGTAGATCCAGCCCAGCATGGAGATCTGCCAATCGCAGTTGCTGGCGAAGATCTGCTCGAAGAAGCCGATCTCCGGGGCACAGGCGACGGCGGTACCGATCCCGATGGCTTTCGACAACGGCAGCCAGAATACGGAAAATCCGTAGGCCATACCGATGCACAGGTGGATGGCGAGGGCAGCTGGCGGAACCAGCCAGCGGTTGAAACCGGGCTTAGCGATGATGCGCGCTTTGGACAAGAACGCGGGGGTCACCGAAGCACCGTTTTGCACGATGGCGTCAGTCATTTTTCTTCTCTGATTTTAGGTTGGCAAACAAATCACTACCGGCAATACGGGTAGTGATGGGGCGACACAGCAAACATGTTTCAGCGAGTCATTCGCAGCCAGCAGGACGCCAGCGTCTGTCGAGGATTCAGCACAAGCCGCGCGCTGGACCGCCAACAGACCCTAAAGATCCCGCGACATTGTGTCACACAGCCATAGCGCTTGTGCAGCCGTCCAGGCAGCACAATTAGCCGCCCGGGGCAACTTTTGCATGGCATCGATGGCCCGGCGTCCGCAGGCCACGCCCTAGCCGATGGCAATCTGCCCGTCGGCAAAGGCGTTACCACCCTTGAGCCTTCCCGATAACGGGATGAGCCAGCCCTGCTCAGGTGCGGGCGATACGCGCCTGAGCAGGCGGCACTGCCACGACAGGCATGCGCCGTTGAGGGCTCGGCCACACGGCATTGCCCTGGGCTGCAGAGCCGCCGACTCGCCGCTCAAGCCGCCATTCAGCAGATAGGTACCGGCCAAGACTCGGTTGGCCAGCTACCGCGCAATGAGACGACCTGCTGCACATAGCGCCGAGTCGCGGTCTACCTCGGCGAGCGAAGCGATTCGGCAGCCAATCCGGCCAGGCCAAGGGCGTTCGCCAAACATCGCCCACAGGCTTTGGCCGCGGGCCCGCCGTCGGCGTTATACTCGCGAATCCACATTTCTCGTCACTGCATAGGACTCGTCCATGAAAGCGCTCGGCAAAATCCTGGGTCTGTTCTTCCTCGGACTGCTGCTGATCATCGTGGCGTTGGGCTTTGCCCTGACTCACCTCTTCGATCCCAACGACTACAAGGATGAAATCCGCCAATTGGCGCGGGACAAGGCCAACCTGGAGTTGACCCTCAACGGCGATATCGGCTGGAGCCTGTTCCCCTGGCTGGGCCTGGAACTGACCGACGCCACGCTGGCCAGCGCCAGCACGCCGGACAAACCCTTCGCCAACCTGCGCCTGCTCGGCCTGTCGGTGCGTGTGCTGCCGCTGCTGCGCAAGGAAGTGCAGATGAGCGACATCCGCGTCGATGGCCTCAACCTCGACCTGCAGCGCGACGAGAATGGCCATGGCAACTGGGAAGATGTCGGCCGCCCTGCCGCCAAGCCAGGCGAAAAGCCGGCCGAGCAGACCGCCGCTGGCGACCCGCAGCAGCCGCAATCCGAACCCGCCCAGGAAAGCAGTGCCCAGCCGATCAAGCTGGACATCGACAGCCTGATCGTCAACGGCGCCCGGGTGGACTACCGCGACGCTCAGAAGGGCCAGCAATTCAGCGCCGAAAGCATCCAGCTCACCACCGGCGCGATTCGCGAGGGCGCTGGCGTGCCGATCAAGCTCAGCGCCTTCTTCGGCAGTAACCATCCGGTGATGCGTGCACGCAGCGAACTGCAGGGCGAGTTGCGTTTCGACCGCGTGCTCAAGCGTTATCAGCTCGAAGACGCGCGCCTGTCCGGTGAGGCCTCCGGCGAGCCCTTCAACGGCCAGACCCTCACCTACGCTGCCCAGGGCCAACTGCTGGTCGACCTGGCGGCCCAGGTGGCCGAGTGGAACGGCCTGAAGCTCTCGGCCAACCAGCTGCGCGCTCTGGGTGAATTGAAGATTCGCGACCTGCAGAGCGATCCCAAGGTGTCTGGTGGCCTGTCGGTCGCTCCGGTCAACCTGCGCGAATTCCTTGCCAGCCTCGGCCAGAAGCTACCGCCGATGAGCGACGAGAAGACCCTGGCGCAGTTCGAACTGGTGACCCAGCTCGGCGGCACGCCAAACAGCCTGTCGCTGGATGAACTGACCCTCAAGCTCGATGACAGCACCTTCACCGGCAAGATCGCCGTCGCCGATTTCGCCAAGCAGGCACTGCGTGTACAGCTCAAGGGCGACAAGCTGAATCTCGACCGCTATCTGCCAGCGCAGAGCAAGGACAAGAAGGACAGCGATACCGCCCGCAAGGCCGAGGTGCGCGAAACCGTCGCCAACGCCGGGCAGGCAGGCAGCACGCCAGTGCCCGACGCGCCGACCCAGCAGGCCTGGAGTTCGAGCGAAGTGTTGCCGATCCCCACGCTGCGCAAACTGGACCTGCAAGCCACGCTGAACCTCGACCAACTGACCGTGCAGAAGCAGGCCATCGACACGTTCAGCGTCAAGGCTCGTAGCCAGGGCGGCATGCTGAATCTGGAAGAACTGCGTGGCAACCTCGGCAGCGGCAACTTCACCATCAAGGCCGACGCCGACGTGCGTCCGGCCGTACCGGTGCTCAGCCTGCATACGCAGTTGAACGGCATCCCGGTCGAACCCTTCCTCAAGGACGAACAACGTCCTTCGCCGCTCAAGGGCCTGCTCGACCTGAAGAGCGACCTGACCACCAGCGGCAACAGTCAGAAAGCCTGGGTAGATGCACTCAACGGCACCGCCAGCTTTTTGCTCAAGGATGGCGTACTGGTCGATGCCAACCTCGAGCAGCAGCTATGCCGTGGCATCGCCAGCCTCAATCGCAAATCGCTGAGTGGCGACCCGCGCAGCAAGGACACCCCGTTCGAGCGCCTGCAGGGCAGCCTCGACATCCGTAACGGCGTGGCCAGCAACCCGGATCTGCAAGCGCGCATCCCCGGCCTCAGCGTGACCGGCGACGGCGACCTCGACCTGCGCGTGCTGGGCATGGACTACCGCGTGGGCATCACCATCGAGGGCGATCAGCGCGAGATGCCGGATCCGGCCTGCGAGGTCAACCGTCGCTACGTTGGCGTCGCCTGGCCGCTGCACTGCCGCGGCCCGCTGGAACTGGGTGCCAAAGCCTGTCGCCTGGATCAGGCGGGGATGGGCAAGGTAGCCGCCAAACTGGCCGGAGACCGGATCAACGAAAAACTCGAGGAGAAGCTTGGCGACAAGGTCAGCCCCGAACTGAAAGACGCACTCAAGGGCCTGTTCAACCGATGACCCCCGAGCAATTCTCCAGCGCGGTACTGAGCTGGTACGACACCCATGGACGCAAGGACCTGCCCTGGCAGCAGGGCATCACGCCCTACCGCGTATGGGTATCGGAAATCATGCTGCAGCAGACCCAGGTCAGCACCGTGCTCGGCTACTTCGATCGCTTCATGAGCTCGCTGCCCACCGTGCGCGATCTGGCCGAGGCCCCCGAAGACGAAGTGCTGCACCTGTGGACCGGCCTTGGCTACTACACCCGCGCCCGCAACCTGCAGAAAACCGCACGGATCATCATGCGCGAGCACGGCGGCGAATTCCCCCGGGATGTCGAAGCGCTCACCGAACTGCCCGGCATCGGCCGTTCCACGGCCGGAGCCATTGCCAGCCTGAGCATGGGCCTGCGCGCGCCGATTCTCGACGGTAACGTCAAGCGCGTGCTGGCCCGCTACGTGGCCCAGGAAGGCTATCCGGGCGAACCCAGGGTGGCCAGACAGCTGTGGGCCGTGGCCGAGCGCTTCCTGCCGGACGAACGCGTCAACCACTATACCCAGGCGATGATGGACCTGGGCGCCACGCTGTGTACCCGCAGCAAGCCCACCTGCCTGCTTTGCCCGGTGCAGAGCGGCTGCGAAGCACACCTGCTGGGCCTGGAGATCCGCTACCCGGTGGCCAAGCCGCGCAAGGAGCTGCCGCAAAAGCGCACCCTGATGCCGATGCTGGTCAGCCGCGACGGCGCCATCCTGCTCTATCGGCGCCCTTCGACCGGTCTGTGGGGCGGCCTGTGGAGCCTTCCTGAACTCGATGACCTGGAAGCCCTGGCAGCGCTCGCCGATCAGCACCAGTTGCGCCTCGGTGAACGCCGCCAGCTCGACGGCCTGACCCACACCTTCAGCCACTTCCAGTTGGCCATCGACCCCTGGCTGATCGAAGCCGACGGCGTTGCCGGTCACGTGGCCGATGCCGACTGGCTCTGGTATAACCTCGCCACCCCGCCGCGCCTGGGGCTCGCCGCCCCGGTGAAGAAACTGCTGAAACGCGCGGCCGACGCACTGCATACAGGAGAAATGGCATGACCCGCACCGTGATGTGCCGCAAGCACAAACAACAACTGCCCGGCCTGGATCGCGCGCCCTACCCTGGCGCCAAAGGCGAAGACATCTACCAGAACGTCTCCAGGCAAGCCTGGGAAGAATGGCAGAAGCACCAGACCCTGCTGATCAACGAACGTCGCCTGAACATGATGAACGCCGAAGATCGCAAATTCCTGCAGGCCGAGATGGACAAGTTCCTGTCCGGCGAAGACTACGCACAAGCGGAAGGCTACGTTCCCCCGAGCGAATAAGGGCCGAAGACGTAAGCGCCCGGAATATTTAAATATTTTCCAAAAAAACGTTTGACACTAAAAAGCGAAAACCGTCTAATACGCCCCGTTGCCCAGGTAGCTCAGTCGGTAGAGCAGGGGATTGAAAATCCCCGTGTCGGCGGTTCGATTCCGTCCCTGGGCACCACCTTTCTTCTCAGGTGGTGCCAGCATCACATGAGAAAATGGAAAACCGGCCTTGGCCGGTTTTTTATTGCCCGCGAAAAAGTACCGTCCAGCCGACAGCCTGAACACGCCTGCGCAACGCCTCCTCCAAATGCACAGACCTCGCGCCTTTCATGCCGAGCCTTAACGCAGCCGGAGCCAGCCATGCATGTCCAAATTGCCTTGAATGCCGCCAACGATCCAAAGCAACCACCCGCCGACCCGCACGAGACGCCGATCAACGATCCGGGTAATGAAGACCCGGGCTCCATCGTCGATGACCCGGATAGCCCGTTCAGCCCGCAGCGGCCCATCGAGGAACCCGGGAAGCCGGCTCCGGAAAAGCGCTGAACGACACACGGCCCGGGTTGAGCGAAGCAATACCCGGAGTCGCATTTATATATGGAAGGGTACGGGCATTCGTTGGAATGCCTGATGGGTTGCGGCGCGCGAAGATGTGCACAGGACATCAGATCGAGGAGCGCCTTCACCCATCCTACGGGCTATCAGGCCACCCTGAGATGGGTTTGCGAGAGCGGGCGGGGACGCCTGGTCCATGCCCGCGAATTCACGGTATGGCCCGCTCCCACATTGGATGGACGCGTGGCCGTCTCGCCCCTCAATCAAGCAGATGGTCGATCTGTGCACTCAGGGTTTCGAGGGTGAACGGCTTGCTCAGCAGAGGAGCGGAGTCGAGCAGCGCACTACCGGTTTCGCGGACTTCGGCGGGGTGGCCGCTGATGAAGATCACCTTGAGTTCCGGGCGCAGCAGCAAGGCCGGTTCGGCGATGCGCACGCCGGACACTCCGCCGGTGAGGCGAAAGTCGGTGATCAACAGGTCGAGGTGCGGCTTGGTGGCGAGGATGGCGAAGGCACCGGTGGCGCAGTCGGCCTGCAACACGCTGTAGCCCTCGCCCTGCAGGTATTCAACCAGCAGCATGAGCAGGAGCGGATCGTCCTCGACGATCAGTACGGTTCGCGTGGGTTGCATCATTGCCCTGCTCCTGGCTTTTTTCATTCCTTCGCTTCGACCTTGCCGGTGCAGCGAGTTCAACCTATATCTGCACGCTTGCTCCGGGGCAGCCACAGGCTGAACAGCGAGCCCTGGCCCAGGCTGCTGTGTACTTCGATATGTCCACCATGGGCCTTGACGATCTGGTCGGAGATGAACAGCCCCAGCCCCAGCCCTGCCACTGCCTCGCTGCTCACGGCACGCTCGAACTGCTGGAAGATGCGCCGCTGGTTTTCCACGGAGATGCCGATGCCGTGGTCGCGGACCTCGATACGCACGCCACCTTCGTCGGAGCGCGCCCGTACTTCGATGGGACGTCCCGAGCCGTAGCGCAGGGCGTTGCTGAGCAGGTTGCTGATCACCTGTTCGATCCTGAACTGATCCCAGCTGCCGCGCAGCACTTCGTCGCTGTCGAGCTGCAGGTCGCAGCCTGCCACGGCCATCTGCTGGGCAAAGTTCTCGGCGACGTTGCGCACGGTCTGCCCGAGATCGAACTCCACCGGGCGGATCGACAGCTTGCCGGTGCGAATGCGCGACACGTCGAGCATGTCTTCGATGAGACGGATCAGGCTGTGGATCTGCCGCTCATCGCGGTCGAACATGGCGCCAAGCTTGTCTTCGCTGAACGCGGTCATATTGCCTTTGGCCAGGTGCATCTTGCGCAGCTGGGTGTCCAGGCTCAGGCCGTTGAGCGGTGTGCGCAACTCGTGGGAGACGATGGACATGAAGTCGTCACGCATGCGTACCGCATGCTGCAGCTCGCTCTGGGTAGAGCGCAGCTCGGCAAGCAGGGCGTCCTGCTCCTCGCGAGAGCGTTTCAGGGCATCCAGCTGCTGCGCCATGACCTTGCGCTGGCGATAGAGATCGACGAACACCGCCACCTTGCTTTGCACCGCCTGGATATCCAGGGGTTTGTAGAGGAAGTCGACGGCACCGCTCTCGTAGCCTTTGAACGCGTAGTTCATTTCCCGCCCCGCCGCACTGACGAAGACGATGGGGATGTGCTTGGTCTTTTCCGTGCCGCGCATCAGCTCGGCCAGCTCGAAACCGTTCATGCCGGGCATCTGTACATCGAGGATGGCCAGAGCAAACTCATGCTCGAGCAACAATACCAGTGCGTCATCGGCGCACTGGGCCTGGAACACCTCACGGTCTTCTCGGCGAATCAGCGCGTCCAGTGCCAGCAGGTTTTCCGGCAGGTCATCGACGATCAGCAGTTTGCATCCGGTGCTACTCAGCATGGGCGAGAGTCCAGTTCGGCTAACAACGCGAGAATCCCTCGCAAAGAAAGAAGGTAATCGGGGCGATGCAGCGCCAGAGCCGCTTCGGGCATGGTTGGAACCTGCGCCTCCTGCGGATCCTGCACCACGGTCACACCACCCCGCTGCTTTATTGTGTTTAGGCCGGCGGCACCATCCTGGTTGGCGCCGGTCAGCAATACGCCCATCACATTGGCGCCATAGGTATCGGCGGCCGACTCGAACAGGTAATCGATCGAGGGACGCGAGTAGTGACGCGGCTCGTCGCGGCTGTAGGAGAAACGCCGGTCGGATTCGATGCACAGGTGGTATCCCGGTGCTGAAAAGTATAGCGTTCCCGGCTGTAACGCCTCCTTGTCCTGCGCCTCCTTCACCCGCAGGGCCAGGCGCCTGGCGAACAGGTCGGGCAGCAGGCTGTCGCGGCCGTCGGGCAGGTGCAGCACGACCACCAGGGGCAACCCGTAATTGGCCGGCAACCCCTCGAACAGGGTCAACAGCGCCTCGACGCCGCCTGCCGACGCGCCGATCACCACCGCTTCGAGCACCCGTGGCCGCGCGCTCATAGCTTGCGAAACACCCGTTGCTGCCGATTCAGCGCCTCGAAATGCCCGGCATACGCGGAGAAATCCAGGCTTTCCTTGCTGCCCAGACCGAGGAAGGCGCGGTGTCCCAGGGACTCGTGGAACAACCCGAAGGCGCGGTCCTGCAGGGCCTTGTTGAAGTAGATCAATACGTTTCGACAGGAGATGAACTGGGTCTCCGAGAACACGCTGTCGGTCGCCAGGCTGTGGTCGGCGAAAGTCACGTTTGCACACAGGAAGCGCTCGAACAGCGCGCCGTCGTAGGCGACCGTATAGTAGTCGGAGAGCGAACCCTTGCCGCCCGAGCGCTGGTAGTTCTCGCTGTACAGACGCATGCTGTCGACCGGAAAGATGCCCCGCTTGGCCTTTTCCAGCGAGTGGGGATTGATGTCGGTGGCATAGATGATCGAGCGCTCCAGCAGCCCTTCCTCGTGCAGCAGGATGGCCAGCGAATACACTTCCTCGCCGGTGCTGCAACCCGCGACCCACAGTTTCAGGGACGGGTAGGTGCGCAGGAAGGGCACCACCTCCTGACGCAGCGCCAGGAAGTAGCTCGGGTCGCGGAACATCTCGCTGACCGGAATGGTGAGAAACTGCAGCAACTGCATGAACGCGGTCGAGTCATGGATGATCCGCGCCTGCAGCTCGGAAATGCTCGCGCAGTCGAACTGGTGCATGGCATGCACGATCCGCCGCTTCAGCGAAGAGCCGGAATAGTCGCGAAAATCGTAGCTGTACTGCAGGTAGATCGCCTCGATCAGCAAACGTAGTTCGATATCCTGCGTACGGTCGGACATCTCAGATGCGCTCCAGCTTCGGCAACCAGACGCGGATCAGCGAGAACAGGCGATCCAGATCGATGGGCTTGGCCAGGTAATCGTTGGCACCGGCTTTCATGCACAGATCCTGGTCGTCCTTCATCGCCTTGGCGGTTACCGCGATGATCGGCAGCTTGCGCCAGCGCGGATTCTCGCGGATGCGGCGGGTGGCTTCGTAACCGTCCATTTCCGGCATCATCACGTCCATCAGCAGCAGGTCGATATCGCCCACGGCCTCGAGCTTGTCGATGGCCTCGCGACCATTGCGCGCCACTTCGACCTGGGCGCCCTTCTGCTCCAGCGCACTGGTGAGGGCAAAAATGTTGCGCACGTCGTCGTCGACCACCAGGATGCGCCGTCCTTCGAACACCCGGTCACGGCTGCGTGCGGTCTTGAGCATGCTCTGCCGCTCGCTGGACAGCTCCGATTCGACCATGTGCAGGAACAGGGTGACCTCGTCGAGAAGGCGCTCCGGCGAGCGGGCCCCCTTGATGATGATCGAGCGCGAATACTTGAGCAGCTCGGCCTCTTCGGCACGGGTCAGGTTGCGCCCGGTATAGACGATCACCGGCGGGAAGCTGCGAATGTTCTCGCTGCCCATGCGCGACAGCAGCTCGTCGCCCTGCATGTCCGGCAGTTTGAGGTCGATGATCATGCAATCGAAGATATGGTGACGCAGTTGCTCCAGCGCCTGCTCGCCGAATTCGACCGCGACGATTTCTATGTCGTCATCGCCGATCAGACGGGCGATGCTGTCACGCTGCAGCTTGTCGTCCTCGACCACCAGCACGCGTCTCATCTTCTGGGTCAGACGGGCCTCGAGCTTGCTGAACACGCCCTTGAGCTGGTCGCGGGTGGCGGGTTTCAACGCGTAACCGACGGCGCCCATGTGCAGCGCGGCCTCGGCCATGTCCTCGACGGAAATCACATGCACCGGAATGTGCCGGGTGCCAGGATTTTCCTTGAGGCGCTGCAGCACAGACAGGCCGGAAATATCCGGCAGGCGCATGTCCAGCAGGATGGCGTCGGGGTGATGGGTGGTCGCCAGGTTCAGGCCATCTTCCGCACAGTGGGCGACCAGGCAGCGGTAATCCAGCTCGTGGGCCAGGTCGTAGAGGATGTGGGCGAACTGCGGCTCGTCCTCGATGACCAGCACGCTGCGGCCGCCCAGCACCGACATGCCCCGGTCGTCCGGGAAGCTAGGAATGGTGTTTTCCGCGACGACATGCTTGACCGGCTCGGGCGCACGTGGCGTGAAACTGCGGGCAACCACGGCTAGCTCGGCTGGCGCCGCTTCGTCTTCCTGTTCCAGCGGCGAATAGCTTAGTGGCAACACCAGGGTGAATACGCTGCCCTCGTCCGGCACGCTGGAAACGCTGATCGAGCCGCCCAGCAGCACGGCCAGGTCACGGGAGATCGACAGGCCCAGACCGGTGCCGCCGAAGCGCCGGTTGGTGGTGCCATCGGCCTGGCGGAAGGCCTCGAAGATGTACGCCTGCTGATCGGCCTGGATGCCGATGCCGCTGTCGCGCACCGCGAAGGCCACGCCTTCGTCGACCCGGCTGACGCTCAGGCTGACCGACCCTTGCTCGGTGAATTTGATGGCGTTGGAGAGCAGATTCTTGAGGATCTGCTCGACGCGCAGACGGTCGGTGTACAGCGAACGCGGCACGTCTTCGGCGACCTGCACGTTGAAACCCAGGTGCTTCTCGCCGGCCAGCGGCTGGAAGGTGCTCTCCAGGCTTTCGGCGAGGCGCACCACGTTGGCGTTCTCAGGGCGCAGGTCGAGCTTGCCGGCCTCGACCTTGGAGATGTCGAGGATGTCGTTGATCAGGTTGAGCAGGTCGTTGCCGGCCGAATAGATGGAGTCGGCGAACTTGACCTGCTCGGCGTCCAGATTGCCCTTGGGGTTGTCGGACAGCAGCTTGGCCAGGATCAGCGAACTGTTCAGCGGCGTGCGCAGCTCATGGGACATGTTGGCGAGGAATTCGGACTTGTAGCGGCTGGCACGCTGCAGCTCTTCGGCGCGTTCCTGCAACTGCTCCTGGGCAATACGCAGGGCACTGTTGCGGTCGTCCAGGGCATCGCGCTGCGAGGACAACTGCTCGTTGGTCTGCTCCAGCTCCGCCTGCTGGGTTTCGAGGTGCGCCTGGGACTCCTTGAGTGCGCGCGACTGCTCTTCCAGCTCTTCGTTGGCGGTCTTCAGTTCTTCCTGCTGCACCTGCAGTTCTTCGTTGAGCTGCTGGGTTTCGGCGAGGATTTCCTGCAACCGGTTACGATAGCGGGCCGCTTCGACCGAGGCGCCGACGCTGGGGGCGATCTGCTGGAGAAACTCGCCATCGCGCTCGGTCAACGGACGCAGGAAACCCAGCTCGATCACGCCATTGACCTCGCCATCGTTGTCGATGGGCAGCAGTGCGACGGTCAGCGGGTCGCCATGGCCCAGCCCCGAGCTGACCTTGAGGTAATCGACAGGCAACTGATCGAGCGTCAGCAGGCGGCGGCCCTGGGCCACCTGGCCGACCAGACCTTCGGCGCTGTAGAAGGATTGCTCGGCGTTTTCCTGCTCGCGGGAGAAGCCGTAGGAGGCGACACGAAGCAGGCCGCCGTGCTCCTCGCGCACATAGAGGGCACCCACCGCAGCCCCCAGATGGCCAGCGAGAAACTCCAGCACGTTGCGCCCCAGCACCGGCAGTGCCAACTGTCCGATCAGCCGCTCGGACATCTCGGTCTGGCCGTTGCGCAGCCAGGCCTGAGCCTGCAGACGTTCGTTGTGTTCGTCCTGCTTCCTGAGGATGGCACCGTAGGTATTGGTCAGGCTCAACAGTTCACGACGGCCGAACAGCGCCAGCGAGCCGCTGAACAGCAGGGTGAAGAGCAGAAACAGGCCGATGGTCACGGTGGCCGTGGTAGTGGCGGCGTCGTTGCGCTCCTTGCGCAGGCGCTGTTCGTGGCCGATGAACTCGGCGTATTCCGCGCGAATCGCGTCGGTCAATTGCTTGCCTCGGCCATCGCGGACCGGATCGAGGAAATTGCCACCGTCGCGCTTGGCAGTGATCGCCGCCTGCGCGAACAGGTTCCACTCGTCCTGCAGGGCCGCGATGGTACGCAGGCGGTCGACCTGCGCCGGGTTATCCGCCACCAGATCGGCGAGCACGCCCATCTCCGCCTTGATCCGCGGCCTGGCGACTTCGAAGGGCTGCAGGAAGCGCACATCGCCAGACAGCAGATAACCGCGGAAACCGGTTTCCTGGTCGATCGACAGCTTCAAGCCTTCATTGGCGTTATTGAGCACCCGGTCGGTGTGCTGCACCCAGCCGAGCACGTTGAGCAGGTAGCCGATCAGCACCACGAAGAAGATCGCGCTGGCAACGCCAACGCCAAGCGGCAAGGCGACGTTGCGCCTGAGAATCCGCTTGAAGCTGTTCTCATCGATCGGAGAGCTGTTGGTCATCGAAAATTCCTGGCCGCGATGGGCTGATGCAGGGAGCTGCACGGTTGTCTTGGGAAGGCGCGATGGTAATGCGCCAGCTGAACTTAATCCAACGCCCGGCGCTCAACGGCCCGCGCGCTTGGACAGGCTGCGGGCAGGCAGGGTTCGACTTATCTTCCGCGCCCCTGGCTGGCGCCAGTGCTGGCACGCCACCGCGCCAGGGCGGTACTTTCAGCCCAGCGGCACGCCCACGGTGCAGATCAAATAGCTGATTCGTGCCATGCTAGCCGGGCTGCCGCGCAACCGCTGCCAAGGCCCGATCGACAACGAGCCAGACGCTGTGCGGTTTCATCATCCCTTACAGAGGTAACGCTGTGTCCGACCAAGCTCCCCACGCACCGCATACCGGCCAGCGCATCCTGCTGGTGGAAGATTCCGATGTGGTGCGCATGCTCACCGTGGAAGTGCTCGAAGAACTCGATTACCGCGTGAGTGAAGCCAGCGAGGCGCAACAAGCCCTGGACATACTGCGTAGCAATGAACCCATCGACCTGCTGATGACCGATATCGGCCTGCCCGGCATGAACGGCCAGGAGCTCGCCGTCGCGGCGCGCCAACTGCGCCCTGAGCTGAAGGTGCTGTTCGCCAGCGGCTACGCGGAAAGCGTGGAGATCGACGAGGGCGAACCCGCCACCCGCACCGACATCATTGGCAAACCCTTTTCCCTGGATGCCCTGCGCGACAAGGTGCAGGGCATGCTCGGCAACTGACTCTACAGCCCGCGAATCGGCAAAACCACCTGCTGGCACTGGAATTGCGAAGCGGATGTGGGTAGGGTTCGCGTCTTTTTTGAACATGCAACCTGCCTCCCCTGCTTACAGGCGCCCCGCTCCCATCGCTGGCGGCCGGGGTCGGCGCCGCCGGGGAGCGGCTTGCGCGCATTTTTGCGGCGCGGCGACAACCCGCTGCACTGATGCGACACCCCCCGTGAACGCAGCGGCAGCGGGCCGGCAGTACCCTTGGCGACCCCAGGGGCCTATGCTAGGTTTGCAGCCCACAGCCCTGCCATACCCGGATCCCGATCCGCACAAGAACCAAGAGGACTGCTCGATGGCCGAGGCCCCGCCCGCGCTGGAAATCCGCAATCTGCACAAACGCTATGGCGACCTCGACGTGCTCAAGGGCGTTTCCCTTACCGCACGCGATGGTGACGTGATTTCCATCCTTGGCTCGTCCGGCTCGGGCAAGTCCACCTTCCTGCGCTGCATAAACCTGCTGGAGAACCCTCATCAGGGCCAGATCATCGTGGCCGGTGAAGAACTCAAGCTGAAGAGCCAGAAGAATGGCGAACTCATCGCCGCCGACAGCCGACAGATCAATCGCCTGCGCAGCGAAATCGGCTTCGTGTTCCAGAACTTCAACCTGTGGCCGCACATGACCGTGCTGGACAACATCATCGAAGCGCCGCGCCGCGTGCTCGGCAAGAGCAAGGCCGAAGCCACCGAGATCGCCGAAGCGCTGCTGGCCAAGGTCGGCATCACCGACAAGCGCCATGCCTACCCCAACCAGCTTTCCGGCGGCCAGCAGCAACGCGCGGCCATCGCTCGCACCCTGGCCATGCAGCCGAAGGTGATCCTGTTCGACGAACCGACTTCGGCGCTCGACCCGGAAATGGTACAAGAAGTGCTTAATGTGATCCGCGCGCTCGCCGACGAAGGTCGCACCATGCTGCTGGTGACCCACGAGATGAACTTCGCCCGCCAGGTTTCCAGTGAAGTGGTTTTCCTGCATCAGGGCGTGGTGGAGGAACAGGGGTCGCCGCAGCAGGTGTTCGACAACCCCGTATCGGCGCGTTGCAAACAATTCATGTCCAGCAATCGTTAAAACACGGAGCAATCACGCATGCATAGCTATAAGAAGATTCTGCTGGCAGCTGCCGCCACCCTGGCTTTCGGCACCAGTGCCGTCGCTGCCGACAAACTGAAGATCGGTACCGAAGGCGCCTACCCGCCCTTCAACCTCATCGACGCCAGCGGCCAGGTCGGCGGCTTCGACGTGGAAATCGCCCAGGCCCTGTGCGCCAAGATGAAGGCCGAGTGCGAAGTGGTCACCTCCGACTGGGACGGCATCATCCCGGCACTGAACGCCAAGAAGTTCGACTTCCTGGTCGCTTCCATGTCGATCACCGAAGAGCGCCAGCAAGCGGTCGATTTCACCGACCCGTACTACACCAACAAGCTGCAGTTCATCGCGCCCAAGAGCAGTGACTTCAAGAGCGACAAAGCCAGCCTGAAAGGCAAGGTCATCGGTGCCCAGCGCGCGACCATCGCCGGTACCTGGCTGGAAGACAACCTCGATGGCGTGGTCGACATCAAGCTCTACGACACCCAGGAGAACGCCTACCTCGATCTGGCCTCCGGCCGCGTCGACGGTGTGCTGGCCGACACCTTCGTGAACTGGGAATGGCTCAAGAGCGACGCTGGCAAGGACTTCGAATTCAAGGGCGACCCGGTATTCGACAACGACAAGATCGGTATCGCCGTGCGCAAGGGCGATGCCCTGCGCGAGCGTCTGAACAAGGCCCTGGCCGAAGTCGTCGCCGACGGTACCTACAAGAAGATCAACGACAAGTACTTCCCCTTCAGCATCTACTAAGCAGCCTGCCCGCGTTGCCCATGGCGGCGCGGGCGCTTGAGTTTCCATGAATTTCGACCTTTCCGGATTCGGCCCGGCCCTGGCCGCCGGCACCCTGATGACCATCAAGCTGGCGCTCAGCGCACTGTGCCTTGGTCTGGTGCTCGGCCTGCTCGGCGCCTTCGCCAAGACCTCGCCCTACAAACCACTGCAGTGGCTTGGCGGCACCTATTCGACCATCGTGCGCGGCGTGCCCGAGCTGCTGTGGGTGATGCTCATCTATTTCAGCACGGTGAACGTACTGCGCGAACTGGGCGAAACGCTGGGTGTCGGCAGCCTCGAGCTGAGCCCTTTCGCAGCGGGTGTGATCGCCCTTGGCCTGTGCTTCGGCGCCTACGCCACCGAAGTGTTGCGCGGCGCCATCCTGGCGATTCCCAAGGGCCACCGTGAGGCCGGCCAGGCCCTGGGCCTGTCCAAGGTGCGTATCATCTGGCGGGTGATCATGCCGCAGATGTGGCGTATCGCGATGCCAGGCCTGGGCAACCTGTTCATGATCCTGATGAAGGACACCGCGCTGGTTTCGGTGATCGGCCTGACCGAAATCATGCGCCAGGCGCAGATCGCCGTTACCGCGACCAAGCAAGCCATGACCTTCTACCTGGTCGCCGCCATCATCTACCTGAGCCTGACCATCCTCTCCATGATCGGCCTGCACCTGCTCGAGAAGAGAGCCTCGCGCGGCTTCGCAAGGAGCACGCAATGAATTGGGAACTGATCCTCAAGTATTTGCCGAAAATGGCCGAAGGGGCGCTGCTGACCCTCGAGTTGCTAGCCGTCGCGGTGGTGGCCGGCCTGATCCTGGCGCTGCCGATGGGTATCGCCCGCGCCTCGCGCCACTGGTACGTGCGCGCCCTGCCCTACAGCTATATCTTCTTCTTCCGTGGTACGCCGATGCTGGTGCAGCTGTTCCTGGTCTACTATGGCCTGGCGCAGTTCGAGGCCGTTCGCCAGGGCCCGCTGTGGCCCTACCTGCGTGACCCGTACTGGTGCGCGGTGATCACCATGACCTTGCACACCACCGCCTATATCGCCGAGATCCTGCGCGGTGCGATCCAGGCAGTACCACCGGGCGAGATCGACGCCGCACGGGCGCTGGGCATGTCGCGGGCGCAGTCGATGCTGCACATCATCCTGCCGCGCGCCGCGCGAATCGGCCTGCCGGCGTACAGCAACGAAGTGATCCTGATGCTCAAGGCCAGTGCGCTGGCCAGCACCGTCACCCTGCTCGACCTCACCGGCATGGCCCGCACGCTGAACGCGCGCACCTATGTGAACATGGAGTTCTTCTTCACCGCCGCCGTGTTCTATCTGGTGATCACCTTCGTGCTGATCAACGCCTTCAAACTGCTGGAGCGCTGGCTGCGCGTCGACGCCTGCCAGGGCCGCTGAAGTGACGGGGCTGGTGCCCCCCTCGTCATGAACCAACCTCAACCTCTCCAGCCACTCAGTGGCGACGCCCTGCTCCAGCGCTTCCAGGCGCTGGACGCCTTTCTCTGCGCGCACCAGGCATTGTGGAGGCCACGCCCCTTCACTCACCGGACGCTGGCCTGGGAAACAGGCTACCCCGAGCTGGGAGGCTGGCTGCGCGGTCGTACCCTTGAACAGGCCGAAGCCGCCCACACTCAACCGACCGCACTGCAGGCCGCACCGGCACCCTTTGCAGAGCTGGCCGCCCAGGCGGCACTGCTGAACGAAATGGGCGACCTGCCCCAGCAGGCGCCTCACGCGCTGCCGTCACGCTTTTCGGTGGACGTACCAGGCCGCAAATGGCAGCAGATACGCGCCTTCAGCGACAGCCTGCAGTTCCAGCGCACGCCCCGGCACTGGCTGGACTGGTGCGCCGGCAAAGGCCACCTGGGCCGCGTGCTGGCCCATGACGGTTCGTTCCTGACCTGCCTGGAGCACGATCCCGCGCTGGTGACCAGCGGCAGCGAGCTGAGTCAGCGCCTGGGGATAACTGCACAACACATCGAACAGGACGTGCTCGCCGGCACCGCCAGCAAACGGGTGCTCGCCACCCATACCCCCGTCGCCCTGCATGCCTGCGGCGACCTGCACGTGCGCCTGATGCAGTTGGCCAGCGCGGCAGGCTGCCAGCAACTGGCGATCGCTCCGTGCTGCTACAACCGCACTGCAGCGAGCAGCTACCGAGCGTTATCCACAGCAGCCCAGAACTCGCCTCTCGACCTGTCGCTGGACGACCTGGCCCTGCCCATGAGCGAAACCGTCACCGCCGGCAACCGAGTGCGCCAGCAACGCGATCAGTCCATGGCCCGGCGCCTGGCCTTCGACCTGCTGCAACGGGAATTGCGTGGCGTGGACGACTATCTGCCCACCCCATCACTGCCACCCGCCTGGCTGAAGAAAAGCTTCGCCACCTACTGCCACGACCTGGCAGAACTGAAAGGACTGCCGACACCCGAAGAGCACGATTGGCAGCGTCTCGAAGCAGCCGGCTGGCAGCGCCTGGCCGAAGTGCGCAATCTGGAATTGCTGCGCGGCCTGTTCCGTCGCCCACTGGAGCTCTGGCTGGTGCTCGACCGCGCGCTGTACCTGCAGGAACAGGGCTACAGGGTGCGCCTCGGCCAGTTCTGCCCGGCGCACCTCACGCCACGCAACCTGCTACTGCTCGCCGAACGCGCCTGAGTTGCGCACACAATCTGTGGATAACTCTGTTCACAGATTCTGAGCAACAACCGCCAAGCCCCCTCCAGCAAGGCTCAATTCAAGCTGATCGTTTTTTGAACAGCCAGAAAAACCATATAAAACAGTTGCTTGCAAAATAGCTGAAACGCTGCGCAGGAAACTTCGAAAACGATCTATCCGGCCCGCATTTGTGCATAAGCCGCGCCAGAGCGCCTGAAAAAGAGCAGCGAAAAACCTGCCGCAAGCGGCATTACTCGAGCGAACCAATGGATATGAAAATGGCACCTCAGCAGGGAGTAATTCCGCCCCGGTCAAAACGAAACTCGAATAACCGACTCGCCACCACTTGAGACATGAATGCTTCATTAACGTTAATCTGCACTACTCATGCTTCATCAACGTCTAAATGAAGCATGTAAAATTCACACCCAAAAAATGAACGACAGAAGCTTCATTTAAAATAGGTGAAGCATGGATGTTTCAAGGATGTTGAATCGCCCCGGCTTTCCTAGACACTTTCCAAGCTCTGGAAATAGCGCTTTTCAAAATCCACTGGCGATAGCTGCATAGCGCTGCTGTGCCGGCGTTTAGGGTTATAAAACATCTCGATGTAATCGAACACATCAGCGCGTGCTTCTTCACGAGTGCCGTAGGTTTTCCGCCTGATGCGTTCGCGCTTCAGCAGTTGGAAAAAGCTCTCTGCCACGGCGTTGTCGTGACAGTTACCGCGCCGGCTCATGCTACTGATTAGGTTGTTGGCCTTGAGGAAACTTTGCCAGTCCAGGCTGCTGAACTGGCTGCCCTGGTCTGAGTGGA
>NZ_FNDG01000023.1 GCF_900100535.1 Phytopseudomonas flavescens | reverse complement strand
GGTTGAAGTCGACAGTAAAGCCGAAAATTTGCAAGAACACGCAATACCAACGGATATCACATACCCAATTCGGGGAAGCGACCTAAACATCGACTCCCCAACCGGATTGCTTGACGACCATAGAGCGTTGGAACCACCTGATCCCATCCCGAACTCAGCAGTGAAACGACGCATCGCCGATGGTAGTGTGGGGTCTCCCCATGTGAGAGTAGGTCATCGTCAAGCTTCTACCAGAAACCCCAGATCTCGACAGAGGTCTGGGGTTTCGTCTTTTCGGCGTGGGAAAAGGTGGCTGTAGCCTGGGTTAGCCGCAGGCGTAACCCGGGACAGTTGGCTTCGATGGCCACTCCCAGGTATCGCTTCGCTTGATCCCGGCTACGAGGCGGGGTGTACGAGAGTTTGTGGTGCAAGGATGAAGCGTCTTCCACCCTACGGATATCTTGAGGCGGCTGTAGCCGGGGGTAGCCGAAGGCGTAAGCCGAGGGGGCAAGTGCCTGCTCATTTATGCACAAGGAATGTAGCCCGATGCTGAGCGTATTGGTGCTTGGGATTATCTAACCCAAAAACGACGAAGCCCGCATAGAGCGGGCTTCGTCGTTTGGCGCTTTACTCGGTTACTGCAGCTGTTCCTTGACCGCAGCGATGCTGCGCCCAGCCTGGTTGAGCCAGGACAGGTCACTGCCCATCAGCAGCATGTCGCTGCCCATCTCGAGCAGGCGTTTGGCGGTTTCGCCGTCGGCGGGGAAGCAGGGCACCATGACCTGGATCGAGCGGGCGTGGCACTTCTCGATCAGCAGCTCCAGGCGTTGCAGCACTTCAGGGTTGCCCAGCCGATAGTCGACTGGCAATTGGCGTGACAGGGAGTAGTCGGCTGGGCCGAAGTGCACGGCGTCGATACCTTCGACGTCGAGGATCTCGTCGATGTTGTCGAAGAACTCGTAGCTCTCCGCCATCGGCACGATCACGCTGCGTTCATTCTCTGCCTGGGTATAACTGCCCCAGTCGAAGTTCGGCCCTGAGTAGTTGGCCGAGCGTACCGAGCTGTCACCGCCACGGCGGCCCATGGGCGGGAATTTGCTGTAGCGGATGATGGTGCGCATCTGCTCGGCGTTGTGCACCTGCGGAATGATCACCCCCGATGCGCCCATTTCCAGCGCCTTGCGGATATCCCACTCTAGGGTACCGCGTACCCGCACCAGGCTATGAATACCCGAGCACTTGGCTGCCAGGATGAGCTTTTCCATATCGCGATCGACACCCAGCGAAGTGTGCTCGGCATCGATGAAAACGAAATCCAGGCCCCAGTTCCCCGCCACCTCGATGGCCATCGACGAAGTGCCGTAGATGTTCATGCCATAGGTGTGTGAACGAGCCATCAACTGTTTGAGCGTGCTGGTCATCAGGTCATCTCAGATGCGGTAGGTATCGGGCAGGCGATCGCGGAAAGGATGCACTTCGAACACACCAGGCTCGCGGATCAGCGACTTGTTGCGGGCCTTCTCCACGTCGATTTCTACGGTGAACACACCATCTTCTGCGCCAGCACGTACCAGCGTCTTGCCGGACGGCTCGATGATGTGGCTCATGCCGATGAACTGCATGCCGCCATCCATATCGTTACGGTTCGGCGCCACGAAGTAGACGATGTTCTCGGCTGCCCGCACGGTGCTGAAGATATCCGGCAGCATGCGTGCCTGCTCTGGCCAGGCGGCCGGCAGCACGACGATGTCGGCGCCTTCCAGGGCCAGGGTGCGTACCACTTCGGGGAAGCGGATTTCATAACAGATGGCCATGCCGATACGCCCGATCTCGGTATCGAACACCGGCGGCGTCCACTCATCCGGCGTATCGGTGAAGCGGTCACCGATCATGAACGGCAGGTGACGCTTGCGATGCAGACCCACGACACCTTCGGGACCGATCAGCGCTGCCGTGTTGAAGATGGCGTCCGGGCGGCGTTCGTAGAAGCCGGCGATGATGTAGATGCCCGTCTCCGCGCTCACGGCCAGCAAAGGTGCCAACGCCTCGATCTCGATCGCGCCACGCTCCAGGTCTTCGCGGCTGTCGAACGAGCCGCCGGTGAGCAGGCATTCTGGAAAGGCGATCAGGCGCGAGCCTTCGAGTGCCGTCTGACGCGACAGCTCGGCGACTTTCTCGATGGTCTGGGTCGGGTTGCCGGGAACGGGGTGTATCTGCGCGACCGAAATTTTCATGGGTTTCCTCTATGACTGGCAGAACGCGCCCGAGCGATCGGGCGCGCGTGTTCGTGCAGCGACGCTGCGGTGCTTAGGGCTGGGCGACATCCATGGCCTGGTAAACTTTCTTCACCAGCTCGGGGTTGATCTTGGCGGCGTACTTGTCGACGACCGGACGGATCTTTTCCTGGATACGGGCGACTTCTTCATCCGGCAGCGCGTTGACCGTCATGCCCGACGCTTCCAGTTCGGCGATGGCCTTGCTGTCCGCTTCACGGGAGATCTGCCGCTGCTCGAGGCGCACCTCCATGGCCACTTCGCTGATCAGCTTCTTCTCGTCGTCGTTGAGCGTGTCCCAGAAAGTCTTGCCGATCAGCACGATCTGCGGGTTGTAGTTGTGGTGGGTGAGGCTCAGATACTTCTGCACCTCGTTGAACTTGGAGGCGAGGATCAGCGCGGCCGGGTTTTCCTGACCGTCGACCGTGCCAGTCTCCAGCGCCGTGTGCACTTCGGTGAACGGCAACGGTGTTGGGTTGGCGCCGAGGGCCGACCAGACATCGAGGAACAGTGGCGATTGCTGCGCGCGGATCTTCAGGCCGGTGATGTCTTCCAGTTTTGCCACCGGGTGTTTGTTGTTGGTCAGGTTGCGCACCCCGAGCTCCCAGAATGCCAGGCCGACCAGGTTCTGCTGCGGCAGTTGGTCGGTGAGCATCTTGCCGACTTCGCCATCGAGCATGGCGTCGACCTTGGCGGTGTCGGTGTACAGGAACGGGAAGTCGAGGATGCCGAAGTCGGTGACGTGGTTGAGCATCAGCCCGGCGTTCCACGTCATCATCTCGATCACCCCACCCTGCAGCGACGACAGTACCTGCACGTCGCCACCCAGCACGCCGTTGGGGAAGGTGCGTACCTTGATCTTGCCGCCACTGCGCTCGCTGACTTTCTTGGCGAACAGTTCCATGCCGATGGCCGGTGGAGTGCCCTTCGGGCTGGTGGCGGCGAATTTGATGGTGTGCGAGTTGTACTCGGCGGCGAAGCTCAGGCTGCTGGCCAGCAGCAACGCAGCGAGCGCGGTCAGTTGCTTCTTCATGGGGGAGTCCTTTTTGTTGGCTGTTGTTATTTGGCGAACCATTGCGCGGGGACGGTGACCAGATCGGGGAAGGCCACGAGCAAGAACAGCACGATGATTTCCGCGATCAGGAACGGGAAGGTGCCCTTGAGCAGCGCTTCGTAGCGCATTCGTCCAATGCCGCAGACGACGTTGAGCACCGTACCCACGGGCGGGGTGATCAGGCCGATGGAGCAATTGATCATGAACAGCACGCCGAAGTAGATCGGGTCGATGCCCGCCGCCGTCACCACCGGCACCAGGATCGGCGCGAGCAGCAATACGGTGGGCGTCAGGTCCATGACCATGGAGATCACCAGGATCAGCAGCATCAGCACCAGGATCAGCAGCTTCGGGTTGTCCATCACCGGCGCGATCAAATCGATGATCTGGCCTGGAATGTCGGCGATGGTGATCATCCAGGCCGGGATCGATGCCGCCGCGACCAGGAACATCACTGCTGCGGTGGTCTTGCCGGCACGCAGCAACAGCGCATTGAGATCCCTCAGGTTCAGCTCGCGGTACACCAGTGTGGAAACCAGCAGCGCATAGACGCTGGCCACGGCACCCGCTTCGGTCGGCGTCACCACGCCGAAGCGCAAGCCGACGACGATGATCACCGGCAGCATCAGCGCCCAGATGCTGTCGACGAAGGCCTTGGCGCGCTCCTTGGAGGATGCCTTGGGGGTCAGCTTCACATCGGTGTCGTGGCGCGATACCAGCCACCAGGCCACGCACAGCGCGAGGGCGATCATCAGCCCCGGAGCGATGCCGGCGAGGAACAGCTTGGTGATCGACAGGCCGGACGCCACGCCCAGTACCACGAAGCCGATGCTCGGCGGGATGATCGAACCGAGCACCGAGACCGAGGCGATCAGGCCGCCGGAGCGGTTCTTGTTGTAACCGGCGATGACCATCATCGGCAGCAACAGCGCGGTCAGTGAAGCTGCGTCCGCCAGTGCCGAGCCGGACAGGCTGGAGAGCAGCACGCCCGCGAAGATGGTCACGTAACCGAGGCCGCCACGCAGGTGGCCAACCATGGCGATGGCCAGGTTGATGATGCGTTTGGACAGCCCGCCGCTGTTCATCACCTCACCGGCGATGATGAACAGCGGAATGGCCAGCAGGGGGAAGCTGCCGGCGGAGTTGATGATGTTCTGCGCGATGATCTGCCCATCGAACAGCCCCAGCAGCCACATCAGGGCAACGCCGCAGAGGATCAGGGCATAGGCGATGGGGGCGCCGATGAGGATGGCGGCCATCAGCACGCCGACGAAGACGGTGAGGGCCATTACTTCAGTACCCCAGCTTGGGTAGTGGGTGCGACGTGGGTGTCGGGTTCGGCTGTCTGTGGGACGTAGCTGCCTGCCGGTTTTCTCAGGTTGTCGATCATCTGTATCGTGATCAGCGCTGCGCTCACTACTGAGAACACCAGGCCCGCGCCGTAGAACAGCGCCATGGACACGCCAGTCGATGGCGCACCGACATGCAGGTTGATCAGCGTCTGCTTCCAGCTGCCCTCCAGGAACAGCCAGGTGACGTAGAGCATCAGCACCTGGGTGAGCAGCAACAGGTATTTGCCGACGGTTGGCGATACCCGACTGGTCACGATGTCGACACCGATATGGCCGTTCTCGTGGAGCATCAACTGGGCCCCGGCGAACACCAGCCAGACGAATGCCAGCCGCGAGATCTCCTCGCTGAAGAACAGTCCGGAGTTGAAGCCATAGCGCAGGACGACGTTGAAGAAGATCAACAGGGTGATACACACCAGGCTGGAAACGATCAGCACCTTCAGCGCGGTGAAGTAGATGGTCAGAATGTTTTTCACGGTGCTCTCTCCAGCGAATGGGCAGATGAGCGAAGTAAGGAAGTTGCGTGATCATTGTTTTCGGCACTCGTGAAAGTGTCCGATACGGCAGCGTTGGCCGTGGTGCAATAGGCGGGCATGTATCACCTTTTTGTTATTGGTCGTATGTTGTCATACGCGGTGATCGATTCTTTTCTCATTACCCTCGAGTGTCAACGGCGCTACCCGAAGAGTCGGATTCAATGTTTTTATTAGGCTGATAAAAACGCCGGATACCTGTACTTGCTGCACTTCCAAAGCGCGCATGCACCGATAGAAGTCGCGATTTATCGCGTTATTGTCTTACAACCATCAGCCGCATATAAGCGGCCAGGCAGCCGAGCGCCGCCGCGTGCCACGAGGCTTGTGGTGCCTGCGCTGTGGCGTCAAATAGAACTTCTGCTCGGCGCCGCCAGATGAAGTGGAGAACATGGCAAATCCTTTTGCACGGTGTTTTATCTGCTCTGCTTTTCTTAATTAATCGTGATCGTGCCAATGTGCAGAGCAGGCATCGATAACATCATGCGAATTGTGGAAGCCACAGTGCAAGTTGCGGAAACAGGATCAGTAGCGCGATGAGCAAGAGTAGCACCAGGCAGAACGGCAGCGCCCCATAGATGACATCCATGAAGTTGCCTTTATTGCGAATACTCTGCACCACGAACAGATTCATGCCGAACGGCGGTGTTATCTGCCCCATCTCGCAGAGCACGATCAGGATCACCCCGAACCACAAGGGGTCGAAACCCAGCGCCACGATCACCGGCACCACCAGCGGTGCGGTGGTGATCAACATCGCCAGGGTGTCCATGAAGCAGCCGAGGACGATGTAGAACAGGATGATCGCCAGCAGCGTGGCCATCGGTGACATGTCCAGGTCGGTGACGAAGCTGACCAGGGTAGGCGTCAGGCCGATGGCCGACAGTACGAAGTTGAGGAAGAACGCCGACAGGGTGATGAAGATGATCATCCCGCTGGTGCGCATGGTGGATTCGAACGCCTGGCCGAGGTTCTGCCAGGTGAAGGTGCGACGCCACAGACCCAGGCCGAACGCTGCCAGCACACCGAGTGCCGCCGACTCACTGGCGGTGGCGAAACCGCTGTAGATGGCGCCGACCACCAGCACGAAGATCGACAGCGGTGGCAGCAGGTCGGGAATGCTAGCCAGGCGTTCGGCCCAAGTTGCGTGCTGCCGGGTGCCGCCGAGCTTCGGCCAGATCATGCAGGTGATCACGATCATCGCCACGAACATCACGCACAGCAGCAGGCCGGGGATGGTCGCCGCCAGATAGAGCTTGGGTACCGAGAGGTTGGCGATCAACGCGAACAGAATCATGTTGATCGAGGGCGGAATCAGAATGCCCAGGGTGCCGCCCGCTGCGATCGAACCGAGGAACAGCGGAGCGGGGTAGCCTTTGCGCTCCTGCTCCGGCAGCGCGATGGTCGAGATGGTCGCCGCCGTGGCCACGCTGGATCCGCTGGTGGCGGAGAACAGCGCCGAGGCACCGATGTTCGAGTTCATCAGGCCGCCCGGCAGCCACGACAGCCACTTGTCGGCGGCGCTGTACATGCGCCCGGCCACACCCGAGCAGACCAGCAACTCACCCATCAGGATGTACAACGGAATGGCCACCAGCAGGAATTCGGCGCCGGTGCTCCAGGCGATTTCGCCCATGGCGTTGCTCAGTGGCAGCGCCGAAAACAGCTCGGCCAGCGACATGCCCAGCAAGCCAACGCTGACCGCCGCGGCCACGCTCAGGCCGAGCAGGCCCAGCAGCACGATAAGGGTGAAAGCCAACATCTAGCGGCCCTCCCGGGTAATGTCGTGAGGACGGCCGGAGTGCGATTCTTCTTCGATCTCCTCCTCGACGGAGTTGATGCCGATCAGCGCGTTGGCCGCCGCCCAGCGTTGCTGACGCAGCTGAATCACGCTGTTGTAGGCCAGCACCACAATGGTGGTGGCGAAGAACAGGTACCCGGCGAACCACAGTGACTGGGGAATCCACTGCGGCACCTGCAGCGGCGTGGTGGAAATCGAGCGATAGGCGATGGAATCCCACAGCACCCCGGCGACATGCAGCAGCAGCGTGCCGACGAACAGCGCCATGCCGGCCAGTGCCAGTAGATCGAGGCCGACCTTGGGCTTGAGCGACAGGCGCGAGTAGATGATGTCCACGCGCAGGTGGGAGCGCTTGAGCAGCGCGATGGGGAAGGCCCAGGCGCTGACGATGGCCAGTACGTAGCCGGCGATCTCGTCGGCGCCGCCCATGGAAAAGCCGAACAGGCGGCGCAACAGCAGGTCGATGCTGATCATCAGCGCCGAGCCCATCAGCGCGATGCCGCCCACCCAGGCACTGAGCCGGGCGATGCGATTGATGAGCCGGAGGCTCGGGGTGTCGGTAGGTTGCATGAGCAGGTTTCTCCGCGAACGGTTGCAGGACAGCGCGGCAAACGCCGCATCGGGCGAGGCCTTCGCTGTGCTCAGGGATCTTTCAGGCTGACGCCGATCGCCTTGCCCGCCGTGGCATTCCACTGCTGCACGCAGTCGGCGCCGCACCGCGTGCCCCAGTCATTGGCGATGCGCAGCACCACGGCGCGCAGCTTGGTGCGCTCCTCGTCGCTGGGGGCATTGGCCTGCATCTTGGCAGGGTGGTGAATCTGGCAGTCGGCCGCACCGGTGTTGCAGGCCAGCGCATAGCGGTTTTCCCTGGCGGTTTCCGTCCACAGGGCATCCTCCAGCACCTGAGCCTGGCTCTGCAGCAGTTGCTGCACCTGAGGGGAAAGCTGTTGCCAGCGCTGCAGGCCCATGGCGTAGAAGCCGATCGACCAGTCCACCGGCAGGTCGTAGACATGGCTCGCCACGTCGTACCATTTGGCGGCATTGCCCGAGCCCATGCCGGTTACCGCGCAGTCGATGACGCCGGTCTGCATGGCCGTCACCACCTCGGCGAACGGCAGCGTAACCGGCGAACCGCCGAGTGCGCCGACCATATCGGCCATGTTGCGGCCCCGTACCCGGACCTTGCGGCCTTTGAGATCTTTCAGGCCATTCACGGCATCGCGGCAGAAGAACACCTGCGCGGTATAGGGCACGGTCGCCAGCAGCTTGACGCCGTGGCGCTCGGCCATGCCTGCCTCCAGCACCGGCTTGTAGGCATTGGCGATCTTGTGCGAGGTCTCGATGTCGGCGGCCATGCCGGGCAGGTCGATGCCCTCGAAGGCGGCATCGTCGCCCGCCACGAAGGCGAACACGCCCATGCCGATCTCCACCGCGCCGGAGCGCAGCACGCGAACCATCTCCGGGCCCTTGAGGCCACTTTCCGACAGGCCCATCAGGCGTGCGGTGACCTTGCCGCCCGAGTTGGCGGGCAGGGTTTCATTCCAGAACGGACGCTCGACGGCGCGAAAGGTGTAGTTGTGGCTACCGCCACCGACCACATTGAAATGGATGGACGACGCATCGTCCGCGAGCGCGCTGGCGCCAATCGAGCAGCCCAGCGCAGCCAGGATCACCCTGGGGAGCGAGTACAGTTTCATGGTAGTCCTGTTGTTCTTTTGGGGGAGCTACGGGGCAGAAACCTGATGAAAAGTGCAGCGGGTCAGTATTGGAATTGTCGTGGCGCCTGACCTTGCGCGCAGTGATGCCGGCCTATCGATGGAACTGCGGTATCAGCGTGCTTTGCCGATGGCCGCGTCGATCAGCGGGCGCGAGCCCACCACGTCGGGGAACTTCTCCCCCTGAGCCAGGCGCGCCAGGGTGTGCTTCTCGTTCTCCTGGAACTCGATGGCGCGGCGGGCCAGGGCCAGTGCCTGGGCGGGCGGCACGATGACGATGCCGTTCTCGTCGGCGATCACCGCGTCACCCGGCCGAACGACGACGCCCCCGCACTGCACCGCGGTGCAGAATTCGCCTTCCTCGCCCTTCACCCGCGTGGTGATGGCGCTGGCGCCCCAGGACCAGACCGGTACGCCGTGCTGACGGATCTCGCCCAGGTCGGTGACGTAACCGTCGATGACGATCCCGGCGATGCCCGCCTGCTTGGCGGCATAGGCCATGGCTCCGCCCATGGCAGCGGTCACGCTTTCGCCGCAGCGATCGACCACCAGAAAATCACCGGGCCTCGCGCACCCCATCGCGTAATGTAAGATCCCGCCGTCGGCGCCGGGCATCTTCACCGTGACGGCCGTGCCCACGGTGCGCAGGTTCTCGAAATGCGCCCGTATCTGTGGGCTCAATATGCCGGTGGTAATGAAGTGCCCGATAGTCGCGGGCTCGGCGCGCAAAAGAACGGAAAGTTCTTCTGGATCAATCGCTTCAGGAAGTGCTTCGATAATATACATGCGCTAGTTAATTATTCGTTTTGGGCAAGAAAGTTAACCCGATCCTAGCAAGCATGTTTTTCCGGCGATAATAAAAATCAGCGAACAGAAGAGGGGAAGATTTTTATCATGCGTATTACCCTGATGCAGATCGAGGCCTTCTACTGGACCGCCCGATTGGGCGGCGTACATGCTGCATCACGCCATCTTCACCTCACCCAGCCGGCCATTTCCTCGCGGATTCGGGAGATGGAATCGCTGCTCAGCGTCAAGCTGTTCGACCGCAGCAAACAGCGCATGACCCTTACCGCCGATGGCCATATCGCCCTGCGCCACGCCGAGCTGGCGCTCAACAACAGCGTGAAACTCGAGCAGTTCGCTGCCAAGCAGAAGCAGCACCGCAGGCTGCGCCTCGGTGCCGACGAATGCTCGGCGATGGTCGGCCTGACCGCCGTGATCGCCGAGATCAAGGCGCACTTTCCCGAGATCACCCTGGAAATCACCATCGACGTCGGCGCGGTGCTCAACCGCAAGCTCAACGACCACGAGCTCGACCTGGCATTGCTCACCAACCCCGCCACCCGCGAGGACGTCACCGACATCTTCATCGGCTGGATGACCTTCCAGTGGGTCGCCTCACCGCAACTGGCCATCGACGCCGATCCCTTCCTGCCGGAACACGCCGCCAGCTACCCCATCGTCAGCCATTCGGCCCCCTCGACGCTTTACTCGGTGGTCGAGAACTGGCTCAAGGGCGGCAACGCACCGTCGGAAGCCTTCCACTCCAGCAACTCCCTGAGTTTTATGGCCAAACTGGTTTCTGCCGGCCACGCCATCGGCATCCTGCCCGTACCGCTGATCCGCGAAATGCTCGCCCTCAATCTGCTGAAAACCCTGCCCTGTGACCCCCCCATCCCCCCGGCCCGCTTTTGCCTCTCCTACATGACGGAAATGCCCGATATGCAGATCGATGCGCTGGTCGCGATAACCCGGGAGACGTTATTGCGGCAGAAGTTTCTGGTGGGCGCGGAGGTGATCGATGGGGAGTGAGTTGCAGCGTGGAAAACAATGTTGCCGATACAGCGACTTGTGATTGCAGCGGTTCGACCGGTATTCCCATGCCTGCAAAAGGACGTCGCCATCCCGGTTGATATACGTAATGAATTATATTGGGTCGCAATCGCGTGATTGCTCGTTCAAGGCATTCACTGGGGCTTCGACAATCAAGACCGTGTCCGGAACGGAAGTATGAGAAGCAACTTGAGTCATCGGTGTGATGGATAGCGGTCTGTCACGCCCTGTTAAGTGAAAAGCCCCGTGTCGTCAGGGCGTTTCATGACGGCGAGGTATCAGTCAAAGACTGCCGCAGTGTCGATACGTCGCCAGATCGCTTCGGAAAAACTATAGAGCGCGAACGCGATCAGTCCTGCACCAATCAACCCCAGCCAGACGGTGCCAAAAGGCAGTGATTGCAATGCGTTCAGCGCGTCCTCGAGGTCTGGTGGAGCGGTGGGTTGGTAACGTGTACCACCACTGAAGAGCATGCCAGACACCACGAGAAATGAAACGCCTCGGGCAATGAGGCCGGCTCTGGAAATGGGCGTTACCCAACGCATGATGTCCTCCGAAGCGCAGAAGTATTTTTCGAACTTGGCTTTCCAGCCCTTGATGATGTGCGCGATGCCGACGCCCAGGGGCACCAGCGCGACCAGGTAAACAAGGTAGTTCGAGTACTTCCAGCCCAATATGCCGGAGAGAAAATCGCCGTTGCCACCCCCACCACCGGAGGGCTCACCGAGCGAACTTCCCAGGAGGCCCAGCGTGAACAGGGTCAGCAGGCCGTAACTGATGGCGCCACCAACAAGGCCTGCGCGAGCGGCGAGTCCCTTGGCGTCGGTGCCGTGATCTTCCGGGTCGGTAATGGCCTGGGTCATCCGCCACGCGGCATAGGCGACAAGCCCTACGACCATGATCCAGAGCAGCGTTTCGCCGAAGGGTTGCCCCAACAGCTGCGAGATGGCGCCTTTGGTGCCGACCGTATCACCGCTCCCTTCGGCGGCGAGCAGCGCGAAGATGCCGATGATCAGATACACCACCCCGCGTGCTGCATAGCCAGTCCGAGCGAGCCAAACGATGCCTCTAGAGAGTTCATCTTTGGCGTGACCGACTGGGTTATCCATGGTGAGGTTCCTGAGTGGGGGCAGACAACCCTGTAGTTGACACCCATTGCCCTTGGCCGTTTCGACTAATTAGCGGGGCCGTGTTCACGCAGGTGCAGGGCCAATGTCCTGAGCATTTTCATCCGCAGGTATTCTTCAATAATCAGGAAGTGCCTCTGCTGCCCGGTCATGAATGGGTGCTAGGTTGAAGTGGCTATGTGGAGACGTGAGAACGCCAGGAACGACAAAGCCCGCACGGGGCGGGCTCTGTAGGGCGTTTCGTAGACATCTGTAGACAACTAGAAACAACGATCTGGCGCACCAGGCGGGATTCGAACCCACGACCCCTGCCTTCGGAGGGCAGTACTCTATCCAGCTGAGCTACTGGTGCGTTGCGGGGCGCAATCATACGCATGTCGCTGGCATGCGTCCATGCTCGGCGTAGCGCTCGTTCGGCGGGCCTCGGCGGCTGGTTTGGGCTATAAGAAAAGCCGGCCGGTAGCCCCGCCGATCTGCGGGCTGTTAATTTTCTTGAACGGCCTATTGCCCTTTGCTCGACCTGATCTTAGGATCTGTTTGATATTTCAAACGACGGTGTCAGCCGGCTGAACTCGCGGCGGCGCACTCCGTTCGAATTTTCAGGCTGCAGCTCGCCTGTCGCTCCAACCCACGCCTGGGTTCGCTCCCAGCTTCTTTCGTCATCTCCTGGCGCCGTGGTGCCAGGATAGAGGAGACCGCCATGCAACTGAAAGACGCGCAACTGTTCCGCCAGCAGGCTTTCGTCAACGGTGCCTGGGCTGATGCCGACAGCGGCCAGACCATCAAGGTGACCAACCCGGCCACGGGGGACGTGATCGGCAGCGTGCCGAAGATGGGTGCGGCCGAGACCCGCCGTGCCATCGAGGCGGCCGACAAGGCGCTGCCGGCCTGGCGCGCGCTGACCGCCAAGGAGCGCTCCGCCAAGCTGCGTCGCTGGTATGAGCTGATGCTGGAGAACCAGGAAGACCTGGCGCGCCTGATGACCATCGAGCAGGGCAAGCCACTGGCCGAGGCCAAGGGCGAAATCGCCTACGCGGCGTCCTTCATCGAGTGGTTCGCCGAAGAAGCCAAGCGCGTGTATGGCGACACCATCCCGGGGCACCAGGCCGACAAGCGCCTGATCGTCATCAAGCAGCCGATCGGCGTCACCGCGGCCATCACCCCGTGGAACTTCCCGGCCGCGATGATCACCCGCAAGGCCGGCCCTGCGCTGGCAGCTGGTTGCACCATGGTGCTCAAGCCGGCTTCGCAGACGCCGTACTCCGCCCTGGCCCTGGCCGAGCTGGCCACCCGTGCCGGTATCCCGGCTGGCGTGTTCAGCGTGGTGACCGGCAGCGCTGGCGACATCGGCAGCGAGCTGACCGGCAACCCGATCGTGCGCAAGCTGTCGTTCACCGGCTCCACCGAGATCGGTCGCCAACTGATGGCCGAGTGTGCCCAGGACATCAAGAAAGTGTCGCTGGAGCTGGGCGGCAACGCGCCCTTCATCGTGTTCGACGATGCTGACCTGGACAAGGCCATCGAAGGCGCGATCATCTCCAAGTACCGCAACAACGGTCAGACCTGCGTGTGCGCCAACCGCATCTACGTGCAGGACGGCGTCTACGATGCCTTCGCCGAGAAGCTCAAGGTCGCGGTCGAGAAGCTGAAGATCGGCAACGGTCTGGAAGACGGCACCACCACCGGCCCACTGATCGACGAGAAGGCCGTGGCCAAGGTCAAGGAGCACATCGAGGATGCCGTTTCCAAAGGCGCCAAGATCCTTTCCGGCGGCAAGGCCCACGCCCTGGGCGGTACCTTCTTCGAGCCGACCATTCTGGCCGACGTGCCGAAGAATGCGCTGGTCTCCAAGGACGAAACCTTCGGCCCGCTGGCGCCTCTGTTCCGTTTCAAGGACGAAGCCGAAGTGATCGCCATGGCCAACGACACCGAGTTCGGTCTGGCCTCCTACTTCTATGCCCGTGACCTGAGCCGTGTGTTCCGTGTGGCCGAGGCGCTGGAATACGGTATGGTCGGCATCAACACCGGCCTGATCTCCAACGAAGTGGCGCCGTTCGGCGGCATCAAGGCCTCGGGCCTGGGCCGTGAAGGTTCCAAGTACGGCATCGAGGATTACCTGGAAATCAAGTACCTCTGCCTGAGCATCTGATCAGTCAATTTAAAAACTGCTGCGCTCGGTCATACAGCGTCAAAAACAGGCTCAAATGCTCATTTACACTTGTAAAGTCGAGCGCGACCCCGGCCGCTTTTCGCCTGTTTTTGCCTTGTCTGACCGTCGCTCGCTACGTTTTTACAACGCCTGATTCCGCGCCACTTTGGGGTGGCGTAAATACGAGTTTCCCCCTGTATCCCGCAAGGCCCGGCAGTCGATCATCGCATGCTGCCGGGGCTGTACCGGGATGCGTCATCCTTGAACCACACCGACGATGAGCGGTGAATGAGGAAGCCATGAGCAAGACCAACGAATCCCTGCTGCAACGCCGCCAGGCCGCCGTACCGCGCGGCGTCGGCCAGATCCACCCGATCGTCGCCGAGCGCGCCGAGAACGCCACCGTGTGGGACGTCGAAGGCCGTGAGTACATCGACTTCGCCGGCGGCATCGCCGTGCTGAACACCGGCCACCTGCACCCGAAAGTGGTCGCCGCCGTTCAGGAACAGCTGACCAAGCTGACCCACACCTGCTTCCAGGTGCTGGCGTACGAACCCTACATCGAGCTGTGTGAAGAAATCGCCAAGCGCGTACCGGGCGACTTCGCCAAGAAGACCCTGCTGGTCACCTCGGGCTCCGAAGCCGTCGAGAACGCCGTGAAGATCGCCCGTGCCGCCACCGGCCGTGCTGGCGTGATCGCCTTCACCGGCGCCTACCACGGCCGCACCATGATGACCCTGTCGCTGACCGGCAAGGTGGCGCCGTACTCCGCAGGCATGGGCCTGATGCCTGCCGGTGTGTACCGCGCCATCGCGCCGTGCGAGCTGCATGGCGTCAGCGAGGACGAGTCCATCGCCAGCATCGAGCGCATCTTCAAGAACGATGCCCAGCCTCAGGACATCGCCGCGATCATCATCGAGCCGGTGCAGGGCGAGGGTGGTTTCTACGTCAATTCGCCCGCCTTCATGACGCGCTTGCGCGCCCTGTGCGACCAGCACGGCATCCTGCTGATCGCCGACGAAGTGCAGACCGGCGCTGGCCGTACCGGCACCTTCTTCGCCACCGAGCAACTGGGTGTCGTGCCGGATCTGACCACCTTCGCCAAATCCGTCGGCGGCGGCTTCCCGATCTCCGGCGTCAGCGGCAAGGCCGAGATCATGGACAAGATCGCCCCCGGTGGCCTGGGCGGCACCTATGCCGGTAGCCCAATCGCCTGCGCCGCGGCCCTGGCCGTGCTGAAGGTGTTCGACGAAGAGAAGCTGCTGGATCGTTCCAACGCCGTGGGCGAGAAGCTCAAGGCCGGCCTGCGCGATATCGCCGCCAAGCACAAAGTGATCGGTGACGTACGTGGCCTGGGTTCGATGATCGCCATCGAGCTGTTCGAAGGCGGTGACCACAGCAAACCGGCTGCCGAGCTGACTGGCAAGATCGTCGCCAAGGCGCGCGAGAAGGGCCTGATCCTGCTGTCGTGCGGCACCTACTACAACGTGGTGCGCTTCCTGATGCCGGTCACCATCCCGGACGCCCAGCTGGAAAAAGGCATCGCCATCGTTGCCGAGTGCTTCGACGAACTGGCGTAAGCCAAACCGTCGAAAAAAGACCCGCTCCGGCGGGTCTTTTCGTTTCTGCCTGGGGCCAGGGGGCAACCCCCTGGCGCGCGTGCAGCGATACCCGAGACCTTGCCCTTCCCGGGGGCGCTGCGTTCGGGTGGGTCTATTGCCGGGGGCTCCTGGTGCGGTGTATGGCGCAGGCCCGCGTAACCTTGAAAAGGGCTGCGCGCAGCGCGGTCATTGCGTGAAAATGTGTCGAAAGCCTGGCCCGAGCGTCTCTTCTCTTGCTCGAAACGGGCTGCTGTCGCCATGCTGCCGAAGGCGGCAATGGATCCTTCCTGGACCGTTCCGGTCAAAGCTCGTTCTCCATGGGCGGCCCCGCGTCGCTCTGCCCAGGCTTTCAAGGAAATCGCTGTAGATGATTGACTACGATCTGTTGCTGGTAGGCGCAGGCCCGGCCCATCTCGGGGTTTTGCGGCGCTGGGCGCTGATCGAGCGACCGGCGGGTCGCATTGGCCTGCTCGCCGGTGCCGAACACACCTGGCATGCCGGCATGCTGCCCGGTTTGGTGGCGGGTCGCCACGCGGCCGAGGATTGCCAGATTGGCCTGCGTGCACTCTGCCAGGCCGCGAAGGTCGAGCTGATCGTCGCGCCGGTGGCGGCATTGGACGCCGCCACGCGGCAACTGACCCTGGGCGATGGCCGCGTGTTGCAGGGCAACTGGCTGTCGTTGAATGTCGGTGACCGTGTCGCTTGCCCGCCCCGTGAGGGCGACGCGATGGACGTGCTGGCCGTCAAGCCGGTGGACAGCTTCATCGCCGGCTGGCAAGCCTGGCGGCGTGATCCCCGGCCCCTGGCGATTCTGGGCGGTGGCGTGGCGGGCGTGGAAATGGCCCTGGCGCTGGCCGATCAGGTACCGCAACTGGCACTGTTCTGTGGCGAACCGCTGCTGGCTGGCCATTGCGCCGGCTTGCGGATGCGCGCCTGGGGCCATTTGCGCATGCGCCGGGTACAGGTGCGCGAACACTGCCCGATCAGTCGCATCGACGGCGATTGCCTGATCAGTGGCGACGCCGCCGTATGGCGTGGCAGCCGGCTGCTGCTGGCCAGCGGCGCCCAGGCGTTCCCGTGGATCGCCGACAGCGGCCTGAGCTGCGATGCCGATGGTTTCGTGCATACCGCGCCGACCCTGCAGGGCCATTCCCATCCGCAGATATTCGCGGTGGGTGATTGCGCCAGCCTGCCCGGCGTTCGCAAGAGCGGGCTGTATTCGCTGCGCCAGGTGCCGGTGCTTGCCGCCAATCTGACGGCCGCCCTGCGTGGCGGGCCGCTGCGCGATTACCGGGCCAGCGGCCAGCGCCCCGTACTACTGGCCAGCGGCGATGGGGGTGCGTTGTTCGGTTGGCAGCAATGGAGCGCGGGCGGGCAGTTCTACGGACGCTGCAAGGACTATTTCGACCGCGCCTTCGTGAAGCGTCACCGCCTCGAGCGCTGAGCGTCCCTCTGCTACCAAAGTGCCATGGCCCGGCGCATGATGAGGTGGTCAACTCGTCCAGGCGGCCACCGCGTGTCTACAGATATGCCCTGCGCTGCCGATGAGCTGTTGAGGGCTTGTCCTCGGGTGACGCGCATGCTGCGACCGCCACCCCGGCACAATAAGAAAAGAGGTTCGCCATGGATTCTGGTTCTATGCGTCACCGGCTGGCACTGGGGCTGGTCCTGCACGTGCTTGGCCTGCTCGGTTTGCTGGTGCTCTGGCAGCAGGTGCAACTGCCGGCTTATCTCGGTGCCATCGCGCTACTGATGCTGGCGCTATGGCCGTGGCTGGGGCCCTGGCGACGTCCGGTGACCGCCGCTGTCGACGCCGCGCCAGTGGCCTCGCTGGATGAGCTGAGCCAGAGCCTGTCGCAACATACCTGCCATAACGCCCTGTCGGCGGCTCAGGTGGCCTTCACCGTGCAGCAACTGGCCGGCAAGCTGCAGTCGCAGTTGGCGGCGGTCGAGCAGATAGGCGAAGGCGCCCACGCCGTGACCCGTACCGAACAGAGCAACGCCGAGCGTGCTGGCCAGACCCTCGGCGCTGCGCAGACCGTGCGTGCCAGCAGCGCCACCGGCCAGGCCGAGCTGCAGCAGGCGATCAGCCGGATGCAGCAACTCAGTGCCCAGGCCGCCGCGAGCCGGGAGCTGATCGATGGCCTCGGCGCGCGTACCGAGCAGATCGAGCAGGTCACCCAGGTCATCCATTCAATCGCCAGCCAGACCAACCTGCTGGCGCTCAACGCCGCCATCGAAGCCGCCCGTGCCGGCGAGCAGGGTCGTGGTTTCGCAGTGGTCGCCGACGAGGTGCGCAGCCTCGCGGGCCGTACTGCCACCGCCACGGGTGAGGTCGGGCAGATGATCGCCGATATCCGCCAGCAGAGCGGTGCGGTGGTCAGCCATATCCAGCGGCAGGCCGAGGAGCTGGAAGCGGCCGCTCGGCAGATCGAATTCACTGGCGAGCAATTGCGCGGCATCGCCGACCTGGCGGCCGAGGTCGATAGCCAGGTGGCGCAGATCAGCGCCGGCACGGCGAGCAATCACCAACACCTGGCCGAATTGCTGGTGTCGGTCGAGCAACTGCGCAGCGACGTGCGCAGCAGCGAGGATCAGACCCGCCACCTGGGCAAGGCGGCCGAACAGCTGGTCGGCCAGGCGGAAACCGTCAGCGAGCAGTTGGCCAGCGTCGGGCTGGACAGCTATCACCAGCGCATCTACGAGCTGGCCCTGGAGGGCGCTGAGGCGATTGGCCGTCAATTCGAGGCGGACATCCAGGCCGGGCGGATCAGCCTGGCTGATCTGTTCGACCGTCAGTACCAGCCGATCGCCAACAGTTTCCCGGCCAAATTCCGCACGCGCTTCGACAGCCATGCCGATCAAGTGCTTCCCGCCATCCAGGAGCCGCTGCTCAAGCGCCACGAAGGCCTGGTGTTCGCCATTGCCACCACCCCTGAAGGCTACGTGCCGACCCACAACCAGGCGTTCAACCAGCCCCCCACCGGCGACCCCGCCGTGGACACCGCGAAGAGCCGCAGCAAGCGACTGTTCAACGACCGTACCGGGATCCGCTGTGGCAGCCATCAGCAACGCTTGCTGTTGCAGACCTACATGCGTGACACCGGCGAGCTGATGCACGACCTGTCCGTGCCGATCCACGTGCAAGGCAGGCATTGGGGGGGCTTGAGGCTGGGCTACAGGCCGGAGCCGTGACAGGCCATTGTTTAGCCGCTGGCCACGTGAAGGTGCGGTAATAGCGATTTAACCTGGCCGTCTGCCCATGCGAGCCTCAACGGTATGCCTTTCCCGCTCTGCACCTGTGCCCCAGCCCTCGCCCTGCCAGCTCTGTGCCCGCAGGGACGTGTCCCCGAACCCACAGGGCTACCGCAGACCCTCGCTTTCTGGGCGCTCTGGCATTGCCGCCATGCCCGCCCGCCGGATGTACTTCTCACCGTCTGACGCCCATGGCTGCCCGTGCAGCCGACCCGTCGATCCGGGGCCGCCGTGACGGCCGCCCGTGGATCCTGCGCTGTTCTCGTTCAAGTGCCGGTAACCTGGCTGCTGATGAAACGGCGACAGCCCCTCTGGAGAAGCCATCATGCCATTCGCCCCTCTGCAGGACGCCGAGGATTTCCTCGTGCGGAACCCCGATATCGAGCTGTTCGAACTGTTCATCATCGACGCCAACGGTGTGCCACGCGGCAAGCTGTTGCACCGTGACGAGCTGCTCGCCGTTTACCGCAGCGGACGACCGCTGCCGAGCACCATCCTTGGCCTGAGCATCAACGGTGATGACGTGGAGGATTCCGGGCTGGTCTGGGACGTCGGCGACGTCGACTGCCGGGCCTACCCCCTGGCCGGCAGTCTGGCGCGTCTGCCCTGGCGGCTGATTCCCACGGCGGCGGTGCAGGTCAGCATGCACCCGCAGGAAGGCATGCCGGCCAGCATCGCCGACCCGCGCCATGTGCTGGTGCAGGTGATCGAGCGGCTGCAGGCCGAGGGCTTTCACCCGGTAATGGCCTGCGAGCTGGAGTTCTACCTGCTCGATGCCAGGCGCGACCCCCGTGGCCACCCGCAGCCGGCCCTGGATGCCGATGGCGGCCGGCCGCGCAATACCCAGGTCTATGGCCTGCGCGAGCTGGAGCAGATCGAGCCGTTTCTCGCTGACCTGTACGCCGCGTGCAAGGCCCAGGGCATCCCCGCGCGAACGGCAATTTCCGAGTACGCGCCGGGGCAGGTGGAAATCACTCTGGAGCACGGCGATGCGTTGCAGGCCATGGATCAGGCGGTGCGCTACAAGCGCCTGGTCAAGGGTGTGGCGCACCGGCATGGCATGCAGGCCTGCTTCATGGCCAAGCCGTTCGACCACCTGGCTGGCACCGGCATGCACATGCATGTCAGCCTGAATGACGCGGTGGGCCGCAACCTGTTCGCCAGTGAGGCGCCCGCAGGTTCCCCGCTGCTGCGTTACGCGGTGGGCGGCATGCTCGCCAGCCTGCTCGATTCGCTTCTGTTGTTCTGCCCCAACGCCAACTCCTACCGGCGCTTCCAGGCCAACAGCTATGCGCCGCTGGCTTTGAGCTGGGGTGTGGATAACCGCACCGTCAGCCTGCGCGTGCCGGGCGGCCCGGCAGTCACGCGACACATCGAGCACCGCATCTGCGGCGCCGATGCCAACCCCTATCTGGCTGCTGCGGCGATCCTCGCCGGCATTCACCGCGGCATCCGTGAAGAGTTGGACCCCGGTGAGCCCATCGAAGGCAACGGCTATGCCCAGGCCAAGGCTCTTCTGCCCACCGACTGGCTGACCTCGCTGCGCGCGCTGCAGGCCTCGAGCTGGGCAGCCGAGGCGCTGGGTGCGGAGTTTCTGCGCGTGTACCTGGCGGTCAAGGGCGAGGAACAGCGGCGTTTCATGGCGGAAGTCGGCGAGCAGGACTGGCGCTGGTACCTGAATCAGGCGTGAACCGTCCGCCGCACCATCAAGCGCGGCACCCATGGCGTGCCGCTAAGGAACACTCATGAAAGACAAGGCGAGGGCAGCCCAGCGCAGCCCGTCCTATTACAGCGCGAGTATCGAGCAGGACAGCGACTACCCGGGCGTGCAGGGAGAGGTGCGCGTCGATGTGGCGATCATCGGCGGCGGCTTCACCGGCGTGGCCACTGCGGTCGAACTGGCCGAGCGGGGGTTCAAGGTAGCCGTGGTAGAGGCCAATCGCATCGGTTGGGGCGCCAGCGGCCGCAATGGCGGGCAGGTCACCGGTAGCCTGTCTGGCGACGCTGCCATGGCCAAGCAGATGCGCAAGCGGCTGGGCGGGGAGGTCGATGATTTCATCTGGAACCTGCGCTGGCGCGGCCACGCCATCATCGAGCAGCGGGTGCGTCGCTATGGCATTGCCTGCGACCTCAAGCACGGCCACCTGCACGCGGCGATGAAAGCCGCCCACCTCGACGAACTGCGTGCCTCCCATGACGAGGCGTTGCGCCGTGGCATGGACGCCGACGTGACCCTGCTCGATGCCGGTGGCGTGCGGGCCCACCTGGCCAGCGACCTGTACCTCGGCGCGCTGAAGAACACCCGCAACCTGCACCTGCATCCGCTGAACCTGTGCCTGGGCGAAGCGCGGGCCGCCCACAGCCTTGGCGCGCTGATTTTCGAGCACTCGCCGGTGCTGGAGATCGTCCACGGCAGCACGCCGACACTGGTGACGGCCGAAGGGCGGGTGGTTGCCAATCAGGTGCTGCTGGCCGGCGACGTGTACCACAAGCTGGAGCCTGGAAAGCTCAAGGGCATGATTTTCCCGGCCATGGGTGGCATCGTCACCACCGCGCCGCTGGGCGAGCTGGCGGCACAGATCAACCCCCAGGACCTGGCCGTCTACGACTGCCGCTTCGTGCTCGACTACTACCGCCTGACCGCCGACGGGCGCCTGCTGTTCGGCGGCGGTGCCAACTACTCCGGGCGAGACTCACGGGATATCGCGGCCGAGCTGCGCCCCGGCATCGAGCGGACCTTCCCGAGCCTCGAGGGCGTGCCCATCGAGTTCCAGTGGAGCTGTGCCATGGGCATCGTCATGAACCGCATCCCGCAACTGGGCAAGCTGTCGCCCAACGTCTGGTACTGCCAGGGCTACTCCGGCCACGGCATCGCCACCAGCCACGTGATGGGCGAGATCATGGCCGAAGCCATGAGCGGCGAACTGGCACGTTTCGAGACCTTCGCAGGGTGTTCGCACGTCAAGGTGCCGATGGGTGATGTGTTCGGCAATCCGATGCTGGCGCTGGGCATGTGGTACTACCAGCTGCTGGAGAAGCTGCGCTAGACGACTGAGCAGGCGCTGCGCGCCCACGCTTGATCGTGGGGGCGACGTCGGTTCGCCCGGGGGCTTACGGAGGTGGCGGACTTACGCGCGCTTGGGCTCTTCGTGGGGCTCCGGGGCGTCGTCGCGGTCGTCGATGAATTCGGTGCGGGGCGAGCCGTCGGCGTTGAGCTGGTACACGCGGCTGGGCTGGCCTGCGGCGTTGAACAGCACCTGGCCGAGGCCGGCGGAGTTCCACAGGCGTTCGCCTGCCTTGCTCTGCTTGGGAATGTGCGGGAATACCTGCATGCGCCGCCGCTTGGTCAGCCAGTTGAGGGGCGACCAGGGCGCATACAGCCAGCGGTTGAGGCGATCGAAGACGTTCAGCAGGCGTTCCGGGAATTCGTTCTTCACGCCGCTGCTGGTGATCTGCCAGATGGTCGGGCCCTGGCGGCGGTCGCGGATCTTCACCTCGTAGAAGAACGAGTAGTGCACGTCACCGGACAGCACCACGTAATCACCGGGAGTGCGCGAGTGGCGGAAGATGTTGAGCATCACCTGGGCCGCGCCGCGGTGCGCCATCCAGTTCTCCGCATCGACCATCAGCGGGTGGCCGGCCCAGCTGAACACCCGCTGCACCGCTTCGATCAGTTTGACCCCGAACATCGGCGCCGGTGACACGATGATGGCGGCGGGGTGGTCGAGCAGGTCCTGCTGGAATTCGCTCAGGGCTTCCCAGTCGAGCAGCCCGGAAGGGCGTTTGATGGTGCGTTCGCTGCGCCAGCGCCGGGTTCGCGTGTCGAGTACCAGCAGCGCCGGTGTGCTGGGCAGCACGTAGTGCCATTGCTGGAATTTCATCAGCTCGTCGATCAAGCGATCCTGAGCCGGGCTGCCAAAACCCAGCTCCCTGGCCTGCTCGCACAGTTCGTTGGTGTTGGCCAGCGGCTCGGCGAAGGCGTCGGGGTTGTTGCCCCAGCCCTGGCACAGCAGGTAGCCGATCAGCGCGTTGCCGATGATGCGCTTGGAGAAGGGATGGCCGTAGGCGGTTTCTTCCCACTGCGCGGAGAGGTTCCAGTCATCGGTGATGTCGTGATCGTCGAAGATCATCAGGTTCGGCAGGTGCGCCAGCACCCGGGCAACCTGATCCAGGCTGGCGACGAAGGCATCGATGCGGGCCTGCTCCTGGCGGTAGCGCTCGGCGTCCTCTTCGCTCAGTGCGGGCTGTTCGAGGTCGATCAGCGTCCAGGGCGTCGGCGCCCAGACCAGTAGGTACATGGCCAGCACTTCGGCCAGGGTGACCAGGTGGTTGTCGGCGTTGCTGCTGGTGAAGATGGGCTTTTCGGTACCGCCGAAAAAGCGCTCGCGCAAGGTTTCGTTGGCTTTCAGCGCCGGCAGCAGGTCTGCGCGGTGGTAGTAGCTGGCCGGGTGCACGTAGAGGTCGGCGCTGTCTTCGACCACCGCGCCCTCGAGTTTCTCGTGATACAGCCCCAGGCGTTCGATCAGCGTGTGGACGGCGCGCAGCATCGGCCCGGCGACGTCATCGGCGTACACCTGGTCGCCGCTGTGCATCAGCAGTGCAGGCCGTTCGTGCGGGGCATGTGGCGTGGCCAGCAGGCGGTCGGCACACAGCAGGCCATCCTGAGATGGGTGATGAGGCTTGCGGCAGGAGCCATGCAGCAGGTGGTCGATGCGCGAGCGCAACACGAAGTTGGCTTGCGTCGCGCCGTCGTACAGCAGGTGCGCAGCCCAATCGGCGATGCCCAGCCGGCCGTCGACCAGCAGGTCGTAGTCGATCCGTTCGTCCTGGGGCAGCGGGTTGTCGAGGCGCAGGTCGATCAGGTGGATGACCGCGTGCTCACCGATCACCAGGCGCTGACAGGCGTCGTCACCCAGCGGGTAATCGCGAGCGGTCTGTTCACTTGGCGCGAGGCGCAGGGTCAGTTGCAGCGCGCGGCTGCCTACCAGCCACAGCACCAGGCGGCCAGGCTCCAGGCGCCGCAGGATCGGGCCGGCGAGAACGGCAGGCAGGTCGGTGGATTCTCGAGTTTCTGGCAACGGCATCCGGGATCGCTTCCGGCCAGCTCGGGGTTAGCCGGCAGGCCTTTATTTCAGAGAATGAATAGGGACATGGCTCTCAGAGCCGGTTCAACGTCTGCTGCGCGTTGGCCATGCTACGTTGAAACCGGGCTCAGAATGTTCTTTTACAGCAGTGAACCGCGCTTCTTCGCCCGATTCTGTGGGGGCGCCTGGCCCTAGCCTGGCTCAAGCTCGCGAGCCTTTGAACTGGCTCTTGGCCATTGGTTCGGCTGTCACAAAATCTTCATATGGTTACTGAGCGGCCTGGCGCAGGCCATCCAGGTCGAGAATCTCGATCTCGCCGTAGGTCAACTGCACGATGCCACGGACCTGCAAATCGTTGAGCAGGCGATTGGCGGTCTGCCGGGAAATGGCCAGCATGGCGGCCAACTGGTCCTGCGCCAGGTGAATGATGCGCCGTGGCCCCCGGGTTTCGCCATAGTCATCGACGATCAGCAGCAGGCGCCGGGCGAGACGCTGCGCGGCTGGCAGCAGGCTCATCTCTTCCAGGGTGATGAATGCCAGGCGCACCTTGTGGGCCATCAGCAGGGCGATGTGGCGCCAGTAGGCGGGGTGCGCGTCCAGTAGGCTCAACAGGCCCGCCTGGGGGAGGTGCAACAGGGTGCTGGTGATTTCTGCGATGGCATCGTGGGTGCGTGGCTGGCCATCGAACAGGGCGATTTCGCCGAACCAGTGGGGCGCCTCCACCAGAATCAGCAACGCCTCCTTGCCCTGGGCATCCACGGTGCCGATGCGCATGGCGCCGGACAGCACTGCATACAGGCCACCGGGCGGATCGCCACGGCTGAACAGGCGTTGCCCGGTTTCCAACTGCAGTGGCCTGCCCTGCGTCACCAGCGCCTGCTGCAACGCCTGCGGCAGTGCGGCGAACCATTGGCCCTGAAGCAACACGGCATGCAGATCGGTCATGGATATTCCGCTTTGTCGGCTAGCTGACAGTGCTGGCGAGATGGCAGCGCCATTATGCGCAGGCATGTACCCGAGAGGATAACAACAATGAAAACCCTGGTGGATCACCTGGCCCAATACGCGGCCTATCATCGTGATCGGCGCAATATCGTCACCCATTTCATCGGCATTCCCATGATCGTCCTGGCGGTCACCGTGCTGCTGTCGCGCCCTGGCGTGCCGCTTGCCGGATTCTGGCTGTCTCCCGCTGCTGCGCTGGCGCTGGCGTCTACCCTGTTCTACCTGCGCCTGGACCTGCGCTTCGGCGCAGTGATGGGATTGCTGCTGGGCCTCTCCCTGTGGTGCGCTGCCCATCTGGCCATGAGCGGCACGGCCGTGTGGCTGGTCGCGGGGCTGGGGCTGTTCGTGGTCGGTTGGGTCATCCAGTTCGTCGGCCACTTCTACGAAGGCCGCAAACCGGCGTTCGTCGACGATGTCATGGGGCTGATGGTCGGGCCGTTGTTCGTGGTCGCCGAAGCCGCCTTTCTCCTTGGCCTGCGCCAGGAGGTCGAGCATGCAGTGGTCAGGCGCGCGGGACCGACCTGCATCCGTGAGCACAAGACGGCTTGATGGTGGCAAGCCGCTCATTGCAGGTTGCTGTGCGAGCGATCGGTGGGCTGACGCGGCCCACCCCATGTCTGCAGATTAGCGCGCCGTGCTGACCGGCTTGCCACCCTTTGGCTTGAAGTACAGGATGTCGCCACGGCTCAGGCTGTCCAGGCTGAGGTGGTCCTTGGCCACTTCGGCCTCGATCAGTTCGTCCTGGTCTTCGACCTTCAGGGTGATGCGGGTGATGGCGCCGAGCAGGCGGATATCCCGCACTTCGCCGGCCTGATGGCCGTCCAGTGCCTCGGTCGACAGCTGCACTTCGTGCGGGCGGAACAGCACATGGTGATCGTCGCCGACATACAGGCGGTTGGCATCGCCAAGGAAGTGGTAGACGAAATCGCTGGACGGCTTCTCGTAGACCTCGGCCGGCGAGCCGATCTGTTCGACCACGCCCTTGTTCATCACCACGATGCGGTCGGCCACTTCCATGGCTTCTTCCTGGTCGTGGGTCACGAACACGCTGGTCAGGTGCACCTCTTCGTGCAGGCGCGCCAGCCAGCGACGCAGTTCCTTGCGCACCTTGGCGTCGAGGGCGCCGAACGGTTCGTCGAGCAGCAGTACCTTGGGTTCCACCGCCAGGGCGCGGGCCAGGGCGATACGCTGGCGCTGGCCGCCGGAGAGCTGTTCCGGGTAGCGGTCGGCCAGCCAGTCTAGCTGCACCAGGTCGAGCAGGTCGTGGACCTTCTTCTTGATCACGTTCTCGTTCGGACGCTCGCCCTTGGGCTTCATGCGCAGGCCGAAGGCCACGTTGTCGAACACGGTCATGTGGCGGAACAGGGCGTAGTGCTGGAATACGAAGCCGACCTTGCGATCACGCACGTCGTGCTCGGACACGTCTTCGCCGTGGAACACGATGTTGCCGGTGTCCGGGACTTCCAGGCCGGCGATGATGCGCAACAGGGTGGTCTTGCCGCAGCCGGACGGGCCGAGCAGGGCCACCAGCTCACCGCTGTCGATGTTCAGGTTGATGTCGTCGAGTGCCTTGAACTGGCCGAAGTGCTTGTTGATGCCTTGAACTTGAATACTCATGGGTGCACCTGCTGATCTGTGTGGCCGGGGCTGCGCGTCGGGCGCCGCCGGCGGAATGATTCAATCGTCCTGATTCGTCTTGAACTGCCGGCTCAAGCGCGCTTCGCTCCATTGGCGCAGCAGCAGCACGACCAGGGCCATGACCAGCAACAGGATGGCCACGCTGAACGCGGCGACGATGTTGTACTCGTTGTAGAGAATCTCGATGTGCAGGGGCAGCGTGTTGGTGTAGCCGCGGATGTGCCCGGAAACCACCGATACCGCGCCGAACTCGCCCATCGCCCGCGCCGTGCAGAGCACCACGCCGTAGACCAGCGCCCATTTTACGTTAGGCAAGGTCACATGCCAGAACATCTGCCAGCCGTTGGCACCGAGCAGGCGTGCGGCTTCCTCTTCGGTGGTGCCCTGTTCCTCCATCAGCGGGATCAGCTCGCGCGCGACGAACGGGAAGGTGACGAAGATGGTGGCCAGGACGATGCCGGGCACGGCGTAGATGATCTGCAGGTCGTGATCCTGCAGGTACGGCGCCAGCTTGCTCTGCGCGCCGAACAGCAGCACGTAGATCAGGCCGGCGACCACCGGCGATACCGAGAACGGCATGTCGATCAGGGTGACCAGCACGCTCTTGCCGCGGAACTCGAACTTGGTCACCGCCCAGGCTGCGGCGACCCCGAATACCAGGTTCAGCGGGACGGAGATGGCCGTGGCCAGCAGGGTCAGCTTGAGCGCGGAAATCGCGTCCGGCTCGCGGATCGCCTCCCAGAAAAACGCCAGGCCACGGCTCAGGCCCTGGGTGACGACGATATACAGCGGCAGCACGAGGATCACCGCGAACACCGCCCAGGCGATGACGATCAGGGCGATGGCACCGGGGGAACGGCGTACCGGGCGCGCAGCCGCGTTCTTGCTCAGGGTTGCAAGGCTCATGACGGGCTCCTCAGATTTGCGGCTGGATGCGGCGCTGCAGCAGGTTGATCAACAGCAGCAGGATGAACGAGACCACCAGCATCAGCACGCCAATGGCGGTGGCGCTCGGGTAGTCGTACTGATCCAGCTTGGAGACGATCAGCAGCGGGAGGATCTCGGTCTTCATCGGGATATTGCCGGCGATGAACACCACGGAGCCATACTCGCCGACGCCGCGGGCGAAGGCCAGGGCGAAGCCGGTGATCCAGGCGGGCAGCAGGCTCGGCAGCAGCACGTGCCAGAACACCTGCAACGGCTTGGCGCCCAGGCAGGAGGCCGCTTCCTCGACTTCCTTGGGGAAATCGGCGAGTACCGGCTGCAGGGTGCGCACCACGAACGGCAGGGTGACGAACACCAGTGCCAGGGTGATGCCCAGCGGGGTATAGGCGATCTTGAAGGGGAACAGCGAACCGATCATGCCGTTGGGCGCGTACAGCGCGGTCAGGGCGATACCGGCTACCGCGGTGGGCAGGGCGAACGGCATGTCGACCATGGCATCGATGATGCGCCGGCCGGGAAAGGTGTAGCGTACCAGGACCCAGGCGATGATGGTGCCGAGGATGCCGTTGAGCAGCGCCGCCGCCAGGGCGGTGCCGAAGGAAAGCTTGAGGGAGAACAGCACCTGGCGGTTGGTGATCAGGTTCCACCACTGTTCCAGCGACAGCTGCAGCGAGAACAGGAACATGGCACCCAGCGGAATCAACACCACCAGGGCGAGGTAGGTCAGGGTGTAGCCCAGAGTCAGCCCGAAGCCGGGTATGACCGAGGAGGTTCGACGAGACATGGAGAGTCCTTTTAATCAGGTCCGCAGAGCGAAGCCCGCCAATCCTTCAGGAGTGGCGGGCTTCGTCGACAAGGCGTGGCTTACTGATTGATCTTCTTGAAAATGTCGTCGAACACGCCGCCGTCGTCGAAGTACTTGGGTTGCGCGGCAGCCCAGCCACCGAAGTCCTTGTCGATGGTGACCAGCTCCAGGTCCTTGAACTGATTCTTGAACTCGGCCGCCACTTCGGCGTTACGCGGGCGGTAGAAGTTCTTCGCGGCGATGCGCTGGCCTTCTTCGCTGTACAGGTACTGCAGGTAGGCTTCGGCGGCCTTGCGGGTGCCCTTGCGGTCGACGTTCTTGTCGACGACGGCCACCGGCGGCTCGGCCAGGATGGACAGTGACGGGGTGACGATCTCCAGCTGGTCGCCGCCTTCTTCGGCCAGCGACAGGTAGGCTTCGTTTTCCCAGGCCAGCAGCACGTCGCCCAGGCCACGTTGTACGAAGCTGATGGTCGAACCGCGGGCACCGGTGTCGAGAACCGGCGCGTGACGGTACAGCTCGGTCACGTACTCCAGGGCCTTTTCGTCGCTGCCGTATTTCTTCTTGGCGTACGCCCAGGCGGCGAGGAAATTCCAGCGTGCACCACCGGAGGTTTTCGGGTTCGGGGTGATGATCTCGACGCCATCCTTGACCAGGTCATCCCAGTCCTTGATGCCTTTCGGGTTGCCCTTGCGAACCAGGAACACGATGGTCGAGGTGTAGGGCGTGCTGTTGTCGGCCAGGCGCTTCTGCCAGTCCTTGTCGATCAGCGGCTGGTTGAGGTTGATCGCGTCGATGTCGCCGGACAGCGCCAGTGTCACCACGTCGGCCTGCAGGCCGTCGATCACCGCGCGAGCCTGCTTGCCCGAGCCACCATGGGACTGCTGGATGGTCAGCGCTTCGTTGCCCTGTTCCTGCCAGTGTTTGTTGAAGGCCTTGTTGAATTCGACGTACAGCTCGCGGGTCGGGTCATAGGACACGTTGAGCAGCGTCTGGGCGCAAACCGGGCCGGCGACCAGCGCGCTGGCGAGTGCAGCGAGTGCGAAACGGCGAATGGACATGGTGGAACTCCTCGATACTGAATACGGTGCTGGGCGTGTTGGGCTAGTTCTTCTCTGCGGGCTCTCGGGCCTGCATTCGTGGGTTACATCGGGAGTAGCGATAAGGGTTCATGCTGGGCGGCCCGTGGTCGGGTTGGCGAATGAGGGGTCAGGCGTTCTTGCTGCCGGATTGCTGAAGGCGGAATTTTTCCTTGCGCTCGATCTGAACCACCTGGCCGTTGTGCACGGTGATTTCGACCGAGCCGAATTTCAGGCCGTTCAGGGCACTTTGGATCTCACGCAGGATGGTGGCGTCATCCTGGCCTTCTAGGTTGCGAAGGGTTGCGGTCATGGCTAAAGGCTCCTTGCCCTCGTTCTCGGTGCGACGGCTGTCGGCTGTGGGGCGTGGAGCGGATACTAGGGAATCTGAAATATTCTTAAAAATACTGTTTAAGAACATTTATATTTCTTCTGGGTATATGCATTGTTTCCGCTCTTCACGGATCGTTATTTGCTTATGAGGAATAAGCAAATAAGTTCTTATTCTTTTTAGTCTCTTACCTGGGCTCCTACACTGCACGCCATGCAGATACGGGAGGCGCCTCGATGCGCAGTGAAGCGATTCGATACCTGATAGTACCGGGCTGGCAAGGCTCGGGCGACGACCATTGGCAGAGCCACTGGCAGCGCAGCCTGCCCAACAGTGCTCGGGTCGAGCAACGGGACTGGCTGGCGCCGCACCGCGAGGACTGGGTTGCAGCACTGGAGCGGCAGATCGTCGCCGATCCACGGCCAGCGATTCTCATCGCCCACAGCCTGGGTTGCATTACCGTCGCTCACTGGGCGGCGCAGGCGCCAGTGGCCTCGCTGCGCCGGGTGCGGGGCGCGCTGCTGGTCGCGCCAGCCGATGTGCAGCGTCCCAACTGCCCCGAAGCGTTGCGCAATTTCGCACCGATCCCCCGCCACCTGCTGCCATTCCCCAGCCAACTGGTTGGCTCCGACAACGACTCGGCGGCCAGCGCCGCGCGTGCCATCGAACTGGCCCGCGAATGGGGCAGTGAGACGGCCATCCTCAGCGGCGCGGGGCACATCAACGTTAAGTCCGGGCACCAGCGCTGGGAGCAGGGCTTCGCCTATCTGTTCCGCTTGCAGAGCCGGATAGAGCAGCAGATGCGCCGCCGCGCCTGACAACCATTTGTTGTGGCCGCACCTTGCATGGCGGGGGGCAGCGCGCTTCGCCGATCCATTTCCCCATTGGCCGCTCGCGGCCTGACGTCAAAGAGAGTGAGTTATGAGCCTGTCATCGGCTGGCGACCAGTCGCTGCTGATTTTTCCCGATGCGGACAAGAGTCCGCTGAGCATTCGTGCCAAGGCGCTGGTGTTCATCGATCCACGAACCCGGCAGTTGCGCGAAGAAGTCGAGCGTCTGGCCGGCCTGCCGGTGCCCATCCTGATCCAGGGGGAAACCGGCACCGGCAAGGAACTGCTGGCGCGGCACATTCACCGGGCCAGCGAACGCCCCGGCCTGTTCGTCGCCCTGAGCTGCAGCGGGTTGAGTCCCAATCATGCCGAGGCCGAGCTGTTCGGCTACGTCGCCGGTGCCCATCAGGGCGCGCCGAGCAGCCGCGCTGGCTGGCTGGGTTCCGCCAATGGCGGCACCCTCTATCTGGATGAGATCGCCGACCTGCCGCTGCCCCTGCAGGATCAGTTACTCAGCGTGCTGGAGACCGGCGAGGCCTGGCGGGTCGGCGCTGCGCAGCCGACCCCGCTGGATGTGCGCCTGGTGGCGGCCACCAGCATCGACCTGTGGCAGGCCGTGAAGGCTGGCAAGTTCGACGAACGCCTGGCCCATTACCTGAGCGATGGCCGCCTCGAATTGCCGCCACTGCGCGAGCGGGTCGGCGACGTACTGCCGCTGGCCGAGTACTTCCTGGGTATCTACGCCCAGCGCCTGCGTCTGCCGCTGCCGGGTATCAGCCTGGCTGCCCAGGCCGTGCTCGAGCGGCACGACTGGCCGGGCAATACCCGTGAGCTGGAGAACGTGGTGCACTTCGCGCTACTGGTCGCCGGCGCCGACGAGATCGATGCGCAACACCTCAACTTGCCGGCGGCGCCGCCGTTGAAACGCATCGAACACGCCCTCGAGCAGTTGATCGATGACGGTGATGCAGCCCAGCTCGCCGCCCTGCGCGAACTGTTGCGCCGTGCCGAGGCAAGGGCGCCGGTGCTGGCGGCTTCCTGATACGACACTGTGTGAGTGGGTGGTTAAAAGGCGAAAGCGGTCATCGGTGCAGTATCTGTGGGAGCGGGCCATGCCCGCGATTTTTCGCGCATGGCGCGCTCCCACAGTGGATCGGCGAATGGCTGCTTTCGCCCCCTTGTAGTTATTTGCATTACTGGGCCCGTTGCGCCTCAGGACGCCAGCAGCGACACCGATTTGACCTGCGCCCACAGCGGTTGCCCGGCGCGGATATCCAACTGGTCGAAGGAGTAGCGGGTGATGCGCGCGATGAGGCGCTGTTCGCCCAGTTGCAGTTCGACCAGGCGGTGCGCCGGGTTGGGTAGCTCGAACCAGCGCTCGACCGTCGCCGGCAGCAGGTTGAGCACGCTGCTGTCGTGGGCCTGCTGCAGGCTCAGGCTGACGTCACGGGCCTTGATCTTGATTCGCACCTGACGGCCTGCCGGCAATGGCGCGTGGGCCAGCCGCAGGCAGGCCGTGCTGCCAGCCAGGCTGATAGCGAGCAGATCGTAGCGCGCATCGTGCCGCTCCACCTGCCCCTCGATCACCGCTTCGGCATCGTCTTCGAAGATGAATGGCAGGTCGCTGCGGATCAGCGTCTCCTTCAGCGGCCCGCTGGCCGTGACCCGGCCTTCGTCGAGCACCACCAGGTGGTCGGCGAGACGCGCCACTTCGTCTGGCGCATGGCTGACGTAGAGGATCGGAATGTCCAACTCGTCATGCAGGCGCTCCAGATAGGGCAGCACTTCGCCCTTGCGCTTGAGGTCCAGTGCCGCCAGTGGCTCGTCCATCAGCAGCAGGCGCGGGCTGGTGAGCAGGGCGCGGGCCATGCCGATGCGCTGGCGCTCGCCGCCGGAGAGGCGATCCGGCAGGCGGTCGAGCAGGTGCCCGATACCGAGCAGCTCGACCGCCTGTTCCAGGGGCACGCGCCGCTCGGCCTTGGCGATGCGTTTGAAACCGAACTGCAGATTGCGCAGCACCGACAGGTGGGGGAACAGGTTGGCGTCCTGGAACACGTAGCCGACCGGGCGCTGGTGGGCCGGCAGCCAGATGCCGCGGGCGCTGTCCTGCCAGGTTTCGCCATTGATCTGCAGGTAGCCGCTGCCCGGCTTTTCCAGGCCGGCGACGCAGCGCAGCAGGGTGGTCTTGCCCGAGCCTGAATGACCGAACAGGGCGCTGACGCCGCGGCCCGGCAACTGCAGGTCGACATCCAGGGTGAAGCCGGGATGGGCCAGGTTGAAGCGCGCGTGGATCGGTGCAGCGCTCATGACCAGGCCTTCTGGCCGCTGCGACCGCTGGAGTAGAGTGCCAGCAGCACCAGGAAGGAGAACACCACCATGCCACCGGCCAGCCAGTGGGCCTGGGCGTACTCCATGGTTTCCACGTGGTTGTAGATCTGCACCGAGGCCACCTGGGTCTTGCCGGGGATGTTGCCGCCGATCATCAGTACCACGCCGAACTCACCGACGGTGTGGGCGAAACCGAGGATCGCCGCAGTGATAAAGCCCGGCCTGGCCAGTGGCAGCACCACGCTGAAGAAGGTATCCCAGGGCCCGGCGCGCAGCGTCGCTGCTGCTTCCAGGGGCGCACGGCCCATGGCTTCGAAGGCATTCTGCAACGGCTGCACCACGAACGGCAGGGAATAGAACACCGAGCCGATCACCAGCCCGGCGAAGGTGAAGGTCAGGGTACCCAGGCCGAGCGCCTGGGTCAGTTGGCCGAAGAAACCGTTGGGGCCCATGCTGATCAGCAGGTAGAAGCCGATCACCGTCGGCGGCAACACCAGCGGCAGGGCGACGATGGCGCCGATCGGGCGCTTCAGCCAGGAGCCGGTGCGCGACAGCCACCAGGCGATGGGCGTTCCGACCAGCAGCAACAGCACCGTGGTCAGGGTGGCCAGTTCCAGGGTGAGGAGGATGGCGGCGAAGTCGTTGGCGCCCAGGGGCATGCAGTGGCCTTTTAGCTGTGGTGGACGGAAAAAGCGCCGGAGCCGGCTGCTGATCTTCCGACGCAGGCTCCAGCATTTCAAACGGATGGCTGCAGAAAGGCGCTAGCGGACATTTGTAGGGTGGACGACGCTTCATCCGTCCACCGCTCTGCGATCGCGATGGTGGATGAAAAGAGCGTCATCCACCCTACGGCCGCTTTCGCCTTATAGCAGCCATCTATGTCGCCTGACTCCTTGCTACATCAGCACGCAAGAGGTCGTTAACAGGCTCTTTAAAGCTGGTAACCGTAGGACTTGATGATCTCGGCAGCTTTCGGTCCTTTCAGGTAGTCGACCAGCGCCTTGGCTGCCGGATTGCCCGCGCCTTTCTTGAGGATGAGGGCGTCCTGGCGGATCGGCTCGTACATCGCTTCTGGCACCACCCAGGCCGAGCCGCTGGTGATCTGGCCATCCTTGTACACCTGGGACAGGGCGACGAAGCCCAGCTCGGCATTGCCGGTGGAGACGAACTGCAGCGCCTGGGTGATGTTCTGGCCCTCGACGATCTTGCCTTTCAGGGTGTCGCTCAGGCCCAGCTTGTCCAGGGTCTGGGTCGCGGCCAGGCCATAGGGCGCAGCCTTCGGGTTGGCGATGGCCAGGTGCTTGAACTCGCCTTTGCCGAGCACGGCGCCCTGGTCGTCGACTAAGCCCTGCTTCGGCGACCACAACACCAGCTTGCCGATGGCGTAGGTGAAGCGCGAACCGTCCACGCTGCGGCCTTCCTTCTCGAGTTTGGCCGGCGTGCTGTCATCGGCGGAGAGAAAGACCTCGAAGGGCGCACCGTTGCTGATCTGTGCATAGAACTGCCCGGTGGCCCCATAGGAGGCCTGAACGCTGTGGCCGGTGTCCTTCTCGAACTCGCTGGCGATGGCCTGCATTGGCGCGGTGAAGTTGGCGGCAACCGCCACCTGTACCTGATCGGCCAGGGCGTTGCCGACCATGGCGAGGCTGGCGCAAAGAACGAAAAGCGGACGGACGAGGCGGGTGCGCATGGACTGCTCCTTTGGATGCCGGCCGCGAACGGCGGCCACGTGCGGTAACGCTATATACAAAAATATATGGCGCTAGGGAAGGAAAACCGTTGGGTCGCCCGATCAGCCGCGAGCGATCCGCTTCTGCGGCGGGCTTTTGCGCAGGACGAAAAAAATGCCAGCCGGATCACCCGGCTGGCATTGTCGAGAGGCTGCGGTCAGATCACTTCAGCCATTCGGCGACCCGCTCCGGGTTCTTGGCGATCCACTGCTTGGCCGCTTCCTCGGGCTTCACGCCGTCGCGGATGGACAGCATCACCGCGCCCACTTCCTCGGCGCTCCAGGACAGCTTCTTGAGGAAGGCCACGGCTTCTGGCGCCTTGGCTTCCAGACCCGGGTTGGCCACGGTGTCGACATGCTCGGCTTCGCCGAAGACGTTCTTCGGGTCTTCCAGGAAGCGCAGCTTCCATTGCGCGAACATCCAGTGCGGGATCCAGCCCGTCACCACGATGGGTTTCTGCGCCTTTTCCGCGCGGGTCAGGGCGGTGGTCATGGCCGGGCCGGAGCTGGGCATCAGCTTGATGCTCTTCAGGTCGTAGGCCTTGATCGCGTCTTCGGCCCGGCGCATCACACCGGCGCCGGCATCGATGCCGGTGATTTTGCCATCGAAGTCCTTGGCGTATTTTTCCAGGTCGGCGATGGTCTTGGCCTCGACGTACTCGGGTACGATCAGGCCGATCTTGGCGCCGTTGTAGTTGGTGCCCAGAACGGTGACCTTGTCCTTGAGCTTCTCGAAGTATTCGCCGTGGGTAGCTGGCAGCCAGGCGGAGAGGGTGGCGTCGAGGTCGCCGCGGGCCAGGCCCTGCCACATGATGGCGGGTTCTACCGGCTGCAGGGTGACGTCGTAACCGAGTTTGCTCTTGAGAATTTCGCCAGCGACGTGGGTGACGGCGACGCTGTCGTCCCAACCATTCACGTAGCCGATCTTCAGGGCGGGTTTGTCCGCTGCCATGGCGCTGGACATACCCATGGCCAGGGTGGCGATGCCGAGGCTCTGCAGGCAGAGGCGTTTGAATCTTTGCATAGGTCTTGCTCCGTCAGTGAGTGGCAGTTCTGGGTGTTTACTGGCTCGTTCTGATCGCGGGCCTTGCGGCACCGGCTGTGCAGAGCAGGGCATGGCCCTGGTGAAACCGGGCGCATGGGAGGCGCGCCTCCCGGCGGACAGGCTACGCACCGTGCGCCGCCTGTCTGTACCTGGCCCGGCTGAAATCAGCCGGGTCGCGGTGAGTGCGGACTCGATCAGAGCCCGACGAATTTCTTGACGGCAGCAACGCCGTCCTTGCCATCGAAGGTGGTCACGCCTTCCAGCCAGGCGTCGAGAGCCTGCGGGTTGGCCTTGATCCACTCCTTGGCCACGTCGGCCGGGTCTTTCTTCTCCAGCACTTTTTCCATCAACTGGCTTTCGATATCGACGTTGAACTGCAGGTTGTTCAGCAGCTTGCCGACGTTGGCGCAGCGTTCTTCGTAATCGGGCGGTACCACGGTGTAGACCTTGGCGGCGCCGTAATCCGGGCCGAACACGTCGTCACCACCGGACAGATAGGTGATGTCCTGCTGGGTGTTCATGGGGTGCGGGGCCCAGCCAAGGAAGACCACCGGCTCTTTCTTGCGAATCGCGCGCTGCACCTGCACCAGCATGCCGGCCTCGCTGGACTCGACCATCTTGAAATCGCCGAGATCGAAGGTGTTGCCCTTGATCATGCCCTCGATCAGCAGGTTGCCGTCGTTGCCCGGCTCGATGCCGTAGATCTTGCCACCCAGCTGATCCTTGAACTTGGCGATGTCCTGAAAGCTCTTCAGGCCTGCCTCGGCAGCGTAGGTCGGCACCGCCAAGGTGTACTTGGCGCCTTCGAGGTTGGCCTTGGGCAGTACCTTGACGCTGTTGTCCTTGGTGAACGGCTCGATCACCGAGTCCATGGATGGCGCCCAGTAACCGAGGAACACGTCGATCTGCTTGTTCTTCACTCCAGTGAAGGCGATCGGCACCGAGGCCATGGTCTTGCGCGGCTGATAGCCGAGGCCTTCGGTCAGGGTCATGGCGACGCCCGTGGTGGCCGCGATGTCGGCCCAGCCGATTTCGGCGAAGCGCACCTGCTTGCAGCTTGCGGGGTCCTGGGCCCAGGCGCTCTGCATCACTGCGCAGGACAACAGGCCTACGCCCGCCAACTTGTAGAAATTGTTCATCCGTGGATCCTTGTGAAGGTGAAGGTACGCTGCTATCGCCGCTTCATTGGCGTTGCAGACGAGCGCTCAGCCAGTTCAGCCAGCCGGCACGGTTCGCCGCGGTCTGCGGGGTGCCGAAGCTCTCGGTGATACGGTCGAGGATGATCGCCAGCAGGACCACGGCCATACCGCTTTCGAAGCCCAGGCCGATGTCCAGACGCTGGATACTGGCCAGCACGTCGTTGCCCAGGCCGCCTGCGCCGACCATCGAGGCGATGATCACCATCGACAGCGCCATCATGATGGTCTGGTTGACGCCCGCCATGATCGACGGCATCGCATTGGGCAACTGCACCTTGAACAGCAGTTGGCGGCCGTTGCAGCCGAACGACTGGCCGGCCTCGACGATTTCCTTGTTGACCTGGCGAATGCCCAGGCTGGTCAGGCGAACCGCCGGTGGCATGGCGAAGATCACCGTGGCGATGATACCCGGCACGCGGCCGAGGCCGAACAGCATGGCCGCCGGGATCAGGTAGACGAACGCCGGCATGGTCTGCATGAAATCCAGGATCGGCCGGATGATGGTCGACACACGCTCGCTCTTGGCCGCCCAGATACCCAGCGGAATGCCGATCAGCAGGCTGATCAGGGTCGCCGAGAAGGTCAGGCCCAGGGTCACTACCGTCTGCTCCCAGAAGCCGGTCATGACGATCAGCACGAAGGCGATGGCGGTGAACACGGCGAAGCGCAGGCCGATGCGCCAGAGCCCGAGGGCCACGAAGATGGCGATCAGCAGCCAGGCCGGGGGCAGCATGAGTACCGCCTCGATACCCTCGGAAAAGCCGCTGACCACGCTGCCGATACTGTCGAAGGCACCGCTGTAGTTATCCAGCAGGTGTTGCACCGAGTCGTTGACCCAGCTGCCCAGATCCAGTTTCTCGCTCATGTCATTCTCCCTGCAGACGAGTCAGGAGGCGGCCTTTGCTGATGGCACCGCTGTAATTGCCGTCCTGGTCGACCACCGGGATCGGCCCCTCGTTGTCGACCAGGCGCCCGATCACCTGATCCAGTGGCATATCCTCGGGAACCGGATTGATTTCCTTCAGGACGGTCTGGTTCAGGGAGCAGGATTCGCCGCCTTCGACCAGCAGGGCGATCTTCTCCAGGCTGATGGAGCCTTGGAACTTGTTGTGTTCGTCGACGATGAAGGCGTAGTGCTTGTCCTGCTCCTGCAACTCGCGGCATACGGTCTGCGCATCTGGCGCCTTGCCGTTGTGCACGTAGATCGGCACGCTGTCGGACTTGAGCTGGCCGGCGGTGAGATAGCGGCTGGTGTCGACCGTATCGAAGAAGTTGCGCACGTAGTCGTTGGCGGGATGGTCGATAAGTTCCTGTGGCGTACCGACCTGAACCAGCTTGCCGCCTTCCATGATGCCGATGCGGGTGCCAATGCGCATGGCCTCCTCGATATCGTGGGAGACGAAGATGATGGTGCGGCGATCGGTCTTCTGCAGTTCGAGCAGGATGTCCTGCATCTCGCGGCGCTTGAGCGGATCGAGGGCCGAGAAGGCTTCATCCATGATGATCATCGACGGGTCGACGGCCAGGGCGCGAGCCAGGCCGACCCGCTGCTGCATGCCGCCCGAGAGCTCGTGGGGAAACTTGCTGGCGAAGGTATCCAGGCCCACCTGGGTAAGAACCTGCATGGCGCGTTCCTCGCGCTCCTTGCGGCCCTTGCCCGCCACCTCGAGCCCAAAGGCGGCGTTGTCGAGAACGGTACGTGACGGCATCAGCGCGAACGACTGGAAGACCATGCTCATGTCGCGGCGACGCAGGTCGATCAGCTGATCCTTGGGCAACTTGGCAACGTTCTGCCCGTCGATGTAAACATCTCCGGCAGTCGGTTCGACCAACCGATTGATGAGGCGGATAAGGGTTGACTTGCCCGAGCCGGAAAGGCCCATCAGTACAAAGATTTCACCTTCCTCGACGCTGAACGAGACGTCGCTGACGCCGATGACGGCGCCTCTCTCGGCGAGAATTCTGTCCTTGCTCCAACCCTGCTTGAGTAGGTCGATGGCTTCTTGCGGCTTGTCGCCGAACACCTTGTAGAGGTTCTCGACGACGATTTTTCCAGACTGCATGGGATGGTTCCCCTTCAGTAGACATCCAGAGCAGCTACACGCGGCCTGCCGAGCGCCCACCGGGCGTTCGTCAGGCGATGTCGACTGTTCTTGCTTGTGGGTATATACACGGTTCCGAGGTTTGGACAGCGTTCTGGCACATGGCGTTCTGCTGGCACTCGCGCACGCTCCCAGAGACCTGCCCTGGCTGCTCGCAGCCCCCGGCATTCCTGGATTTCGTGTCGAATGAATAGTGCGTTGCCGTGCTGCAAACTGCTTTCCAAACCCTCTGGCAGTGTTACGAAGCCCAGTCCCTTGGGAATTCACATCTCATCCGAGATGCGCGTACATCCGAAATTTCTTGTTGGACTGGCGCCCTGTTGCGGTAGCCAGCACTTATCTGTTCTTCGGTCCGGAGCGGAGGGCTCCGGTCTGCCACCCTGGTCAAGAGCGACAGCGACGAAATCGGCTGACTCAACGATATAGTCTTGCGGTCGCGGCAATTATCGAATTGCGACCCTGACGTGTTGGGCGACGACACCAAGGTGCGCCGCCTAAAAAAACCATAACAGATTTTTTCTACCCTTGGCCAAAGCTGGAGGCCGCGCGTGGCGCGGTTCTCAGCTTTTCAGTCGGCCTTAGGCTAGATGAGCCGGGGGCTGCAGCGAATTCGAAAAAAAACGTATGTAAGCCTGTCAGTCGCTGCAGAACAGCCGTTGAAAGAGCGCTTCTTTGCACCATCACGGTGATCGGCCCCATCCGGGGGCGTGGCAGCTATCCGCATGCTGATGGCGTATTTCCGTGGGTTCGGCACGATGGTGCGAGGCGAGATGGCCGTGCCAGTTCGCTGGTCGAGTCGGTTGCCCGCAGGTTGTGCGACATCATCGCCGATAGGCGGGGCAGATAGAAGGAGATCCCGCCTGTCGGCGCGTGGGCGCTTTTCGCTCAGATGGCCGGTAATCCGCCAGCTTTTGGTGCAGGTGGAGCCGTGGCCGAATGGTCATTGCCGTGACCATTCGGCCACGGCCTCCGTTACTGCCGCCAGGTAACCCTCTCAACAGTACGGGAACACCCCCCGGCGGCAGTGCTACCAAAATGCTCAGGTCCTTGTGGCATGGCACTTTACGCGGATTTCACGAGGCACTTCAGGGCGCCCAGCGCTCGCTCTGCCGGGAGCGTTCCAGCCTGGGTCCCATTTTTATTGAACGACCGTTCAATGTCGGCATGACCTTTGCGTTCCCTTGTCCATCTGCATGACTGCCTTGTGCCGTGACTACAAGAAAATCAGAGCCTCGCGATGAAGGCTCACAACGTGCTTAGCGTGAGGGTTCACCGATGTCACAGTTCAATCCGGGAGCGCCGCTCCAGAGCCGTGTTCCCCAATCCATCGGGTTTCTCCTGTTGGACAATTTCACCTTGATCTCCCTGGCGTCCGCCGTGGAGCCTCTGCGCATGGCCAACCAGCTCTCCGGCAAGGAGCTGTATCGCTGGCACACCCTGACCCTCGACGGCTTGCCGGTAGGTGCCAGCGACGGCTTGCGGATCACCCCCGACGCCGGCGTGGCCCATGCGCCGGCGCTGGGGTCGGTGATCGTCTGCGGCGGTGTGGACATCCAGCGCAGCGTCACCCGTGAGCACGTGCAGTGGCTGCAGGCCCAGGCGCGTCAGGGCCGGCAGATGGGCGCGGTGTGCACGGGCAGTTGGGCGCTGGCCAAAGCCGGCCTGCTCGATGGCTACGACTGCAGCGTGCACTGGGAATTTCTTGCCGCCATGCAGGAGGCCTTTCCCCGCGCCGCCATCACCACCCGGCTGTTCTCCATCGATCGCAACCGTAACACGGCGTCTGGTGGCACCGCGCCGATGGACATGATGCTGCACCTGATCGGCCGCGAGCATGGTCGCGAGCTGGCGGCGGCGATCTCCGAGATGTTCATCTACGAGCGCATCCGCAACGAGCAGGATCATCAGCGGGTGCCGCTCAAGCATATGCTCGGCACCAACCAGCCGAAGCTGCAGGAAATCGTCGCGTTGATGGAAGCCAACCTCGAGGAGCCCATCGATCTCGATCAACTGGCGCTCTACGTCGATGTTTCACGCCGTCAACTGGAGCGTCTGTTCCAGAAGTACCTGCACTGTTCGCCGTCGCGGTATTACCTGAAGCTGCGCCTGATCCGCGCCCGCCAGTTGCTCAAGCAGACCTCGATGTCGATCATCGAAGTCGCCTCGGTCTGCGGCTTCGTCTCCACGCCGCATTTCTCCAAGTGCTACCGCGAATACTTCGGCATTCCGCCCCGCGACGAGCGTACGGGCAGCGCCTCGAAGGTGATTTCCCTGGTGCCCATCCATGACGACCTGATGCACGAGTCGTCTTCGGCCATGTCGGCCCTCAGCCGTGCCCAGGGCGAGTCGACCTTCGCCAGCGTGCGCATCCTCTGATCCGGATGGCGGTGACGGCTTACGGCCGTTACTGCCGGATGCATCCTGAGCAAAATCGCCAGTAGCGATTCTTGACGTCGCTTGCGACGTCCCGAAGGGTGGCAGCAGGGATGCTGAGCACAAAAAAACACCAGTTGCTCGAGAGCCACATGGCATCGGGCTTTCAGCGCTTTTCAAACAGCTTATCCACAGCCACGCGCACAGTATTTGTGCGCAAGCTATTGGTACTGAAGAAACCGTGGCCCATCCTTTGTGATTATCACGGCAAAGGCCCTGGAAAGGGCTTCTCGGCGATCCGCCGAAAGGCGCGTGGACAAAAAACCGGCAGCCGCGCGCAGCGCCCGTACTGGCGGGCGGCTGGCAGTTATTCAACAGGTTATCCACAGGCGCATGCACAGTATTTGTGCGCAACGCATGGCGGTTTGCCGAGTAGGGCTGCTGCGCTTGCCCAGCCCTAGCGACGTGGCACGAGCGCCGGCAGCAGGGTGCGCGAGATGGCTTCGCGCACGGTCGGCAGCACGGTAGCGCTACCGGCGAGTATGTCTTCGACCATGTGGCGCAAGGCCACGGCGCGCTCCGGGCACAGGCCGGTGACCGCGTATTCGCAGGCCTGCTCGGCGCTGGCACCGCTGGGAATGCTGATGCCCAGGGCGACCAGGCGTTCGCGGAGATCGTCCTGGTCGATCAGTTCGGCGTGCATCATCGTCCTGTCCTCGTGGAGTGTGTGAAGATCGGCGCCCCGTCAGCGCAGAACGCCTTCGTCCAGCAACAACTTGAAGATAGCCTCTGCACCCTCCTGTGGCGAGACGCCGTTGAGCACCTGGCCACCGCCGCCCGACGCTTTCGCCGTGGCGGCCTTCATGCGCTCGGCGCCGGTCTTGGCCTTGATCACCTTCAGGCGCTTGGGCCGCGGACGGGCCGGCTGCCACTGGGCATCGGCGTAGAGCGGGTCGTCGACCAGCTCCACCGATTCGCGATCCAGGGTGCCGCGCCGCGCCGGGCCGAATGCGCTCTGGCGAGCAGCCGGTGCCGCACCGTCGACACTGGCGACGAACGGCAGGCGTACCTTGAGCCGGCGTCGCTGCCCGCGCGGCAATGCCTGCAGCACCTGAGCGATGCCGCCGTCGAGGCTTTCCACTGCCGCCAGGCCGACGATCAGTGGCCAGCCCAGGCGCTCGGCCAGCAGGTAGGGCAGCATCCCCGAGCCTTCGCCGGTTTCCGCCTGGCTGCCGGTCAATACCAACTGCGCCCGGGTGCGTTGCAGGTGATCGACCAGCGCCGGCAGGGCGTCGGCGCCGCGAGCCTGTTCGAGCACGGTGAGGCCGGGCAGGCCCATGCCCAGGTAGGCGCGCAGGGTTTCTTCCTGTGGGTCGCCTGCGTGCAGCACATCGAGTTTCTCGCCGACCAGGCTGAGGCCCAGCTCCACGGCGCGGGCATCCTCTTCGGCACGGCGTGGCCGGCCCGATGCCGGGTGCGTGCCGATGGAGACGAGGGTGACGACGTTGAGTTCAGTCATGCTGCGGCTCTCCTGTTAGAGCTATTTCGCGGGCATGGCCCGCTCCCACGAATTCACCTGCGTGGGAGCGGGCCATGCCCGTGACAGGCTGCTTATGCGGCATCGCGTCTGGCTCCCTGGCGGTGGGCCTCGACCCGCTCGATCAGCGCCTGGAGGATCGCCGCGGAGTCGCCGATCACCGCCATGTCCGCCCGTTTGATCATGTCGCAGCCGGGATCGAGGTTGATCGCCACCACCTTGTCGCAGGCGCCTATGCCCTGCAGGTGCTGGATGGCGCCGGAGATGCCGACTGCCAGGTACACCCGGGCCGTGACCCAGGTGCCGGTGGCGCCCACTTGTCGGCCGCGCGGCATATGGCCGTCGTCCACCGCCACGCGGGAGGCACCTTCGGTGGCGCCGAGGGCGAGGGCAGCGCGGTGGAACAAGCTCCAGTCCTTCACGCCATTGCCGCCGGAGAGGATGAACTCCGCTTCGGCCATGGGGATCTGCGCCGGGTCGACGGCCACCGCCCCGAGGTTCTCGATGCGCGGCAGGTTGTGAGCGACCGGGGCCGACAGCTCGACCCGCCGTGCTTCGTGGCGGCTTTCACTGAGCGGTTCGGCGCATTCCACGGCGGCCAGCAGCAGCCGTGGGGTTGTCTGCACGATATCCTCGCGCCCGGCCCCGGCGCGGCCGCTGCTTTGCCCGTCGCGGACCTGCCAGACGCGCGTAGCCGGGCGCTCGCCCAGGCTGGCAGCCAGGCGTCGGCCCAACTCGGCGCCTCCCTGGCGGCTGTCCGGCAGCAACCAGTGGCGGGGGGCGAACTGGCCTTCCACCGCACGCAGGGCGAGTACCCGTTGCTCCGGTGAGTAGCCTTGGTATTCATCGCCGTCGAGCATCAGCAGGCGGTCGACGCCCGCGGTGTCGAAGGCGTTTTCCCTGGCGTCGCCAAACACCACGGCAAGCACTGCGCCGTCCTTGCCGGCAAGCTGATGGGCGAGGCCGAGCAGGTCCTTGTCGTGGCTGCTCAGGCGGCCGCCGACCATGTCCGGCACCACGGCGATGACGAACGCTGGCTGCTCGACCACGTGCAGTGGCAACTGCACTTCCACGCTGGCGCTCTGGCGCTTGTTCGAGCCGCCCTGCTGCGTGCCGCTGCGGTCGATGCGCTTGAGCCCGGCCGGGCCGGTGAAGCCGGCGGCAGCGGCGTGCGGATTCTTGCGTACCAGGCCGTTGGGGCCCGCCCACTGGCTGTGCCGAGTCTGCAGGGCGGCGTGCAGCGGATGCAGTCGATTGCGCGCGATCCACTCGGCGCGCGGGTCACGGCGGATCAGGTCACTCATTCAGGCCACCTCCGCTACTACAGGCTGAGCAATGGGTTTCTTGTGTGGCTCGTCGCTTTCGATCAGCACCTCGGCCACCAGCTCGGCGATGTCCTTGATCTGCGGGCGCGGTTCGACCACGCCTTCGAGCATCACGGTGCATTGCGGGCAGCCGACGGCCACCAGTTCGGCACCGGTTTCCTTGATGTCTTGCATGCGCATGTCGGGTATCCGCTGCTTGCCGGGGATGTCGGTGATCGGCGCGCCGCCGCCACCGCCACAGCAGCGCGAGCGGAAACCGGAGCGGGCCATTTCCCTGACTTCGATGCCGATGGCCCTGAGCACCGTGCGCGGCGCTTCATATTCGCCGTTGTAACGGCCCAGGTAGCAGGGGTCGTGATAGGTCACGCTGCCGCCCTTGTGTTGACCGAGCGGCAGCAGGTCGCGCTGCATCAACGATTCGATGAAGGTGCTGTGGTGCATGACCTGATAATGGCCGCCCAGGGCAGCGTACTCGTTCTTCAGCACGTGAAAGCTGTGCGGGTCGCAGGAGACGATGGTCTTGAACTGGTACTTGGCCAGGGTGGCGATATTGCGTCTGGCCAGTTGCTGGAAGGTCGCCTCGTCGCCGAGACGGCGTGCCACGTCACCGCTGTCGCGCTCCTCCAGGCCGAGCACGGCGAAGTCTACCCCGGACGTCTTGAGGATCTTCACGAAGGCGCGCAGGGTGCGCTGGTTGCGCATGTCGAAGGCGCCGTCGCCGACCCAGAACAGCACGTCGGTGCGCTGTTTCTCGCTGAGCAGCGGCAGGTTCAGGTCGGCGGCCCAGTTCAGCCGTCCGCCCGGTGCGAAGCCGCCGGGGTTGTCGGTGGCGATGAGGTTTTCCAACACCTCGGCACCCTTGTTCGGGGTCGAGCCTTTCTCCAGGGTCAGGTGGCGGCGCATGTCGACGATGGCATCGACATGCTCGATCATCATCGGGCACTCCTCCACGCAGGCGCGGCAGGTGGTGCACGACCACAGGGTGTCGGCATCGACCAGCGCCTTGCCCTGCAGCGAGACGATTGGCTGATGCGGGCCGCCGCTGTGCTCACCGAGTGGTTTGCCTGGGTAGGGCGAGCCGGCGAACCTGGCGTCGCTGCCACCGGCCAGGCCGATGACCATGTCCTGAATCAGTTTCTTCGGGTTCAGTGGCTGGCCAGCCGCGAAGGCCGGGCACATGGCCTCGCACTTGCCACACTGCACGCAGGCGTCGAAGCCGAGTAGCTGGTTCCAGGTGAAGTCGGTGGGTTTTTCCACACCCAGCGGCGCCTTGGGATCGCTCAGGTCGAGTGCCTTGAGGCCGGTGGAGCGGCCACCGCCAAAGCGTTCGCTGCGGCGGTGCCAGGCCAGGTGCAGGGCGCCGGCGAAGGCGTGCTTCATCGGTCCGCCCCAGGTCATGCCGAAGAACAGTTCGCACACCCCCCAAGCCACGCCCACGGCCAGGAGCGCCGCAAGCACCCAGCCGCCGAAGTCGGCTGGAACAACACCCGCGACCGGCAGGGTGGCGATGAAGAAACTCGCGGAGAACATCAGCAGGCTTTTCGGCAAGCGCATCCACGGCCCTTTCGACAGCCGCGCCGGCGGGTTGCGTCTGCGCCTGGCGACGAACAGGGCGCCAACGAACATGCAGGCCGTCGCGGCCAGCAGGGCGAAGCCGAGGATGCGGTTGTGCAGGCCGAACCCATGCACGACGATCGCCAGCACGGCGGCCAGCACGAAGCCGCCCGCCGTCGCCACGTGGGTTTTCGACATGTAGGCGTCACGCTCGACCACATGGTGCAGATCGACCAGGTAGCGCCGCGGCATATTCAGCAGGCCACCGAGCCAGTCGACCTGGGCGGGCCGGCCACGGCGCCACATGAAGAAGCGTCTCGCGGCGCCGAGTACGGCCAGGCCGAGGGCGGCGAACAGCAGGATGGGGAGAAGGGTGTTCAGCATCGGTCTGTCCTCATCGGACGTAATGTCGTGGGAGCGGGCGGGGGCGCCTAGTCCATGCCCGCGAATGGCGCAACCTTGGCGCGAATCGATCGCGGGCATGGCCCGCTCCCACATGGCGTCGTTTAGATCAGAAGTCCTTGCACAACCGCAGCGCGTCATAGATCGCCGCATGGGTGTTGCGCTGGGCCACGCAGTCGCCGATGCGGAACAGCAGGTAACCCTCACCGGCCTGGCTCAGCGCGGGCTGTGGCTGGATGGCGAACAGCGCGTCGATGTCCATCTGGCCCTTGTTGCGCGAGCCTTCCTTCAGCGCGTAGTACAGGCCCTCGTCCGGGCGCACGCCGTTCTCGACCACCACCTGATCGACCACGCGCTCTTCCCTGGCGCCGGTGTACTCGTTCTCCAGCACGGCGATCTTCTTGTCGCCCTCGGCGTAGACCTTCTCCAGCATCATGTCGCCGGTCATGATCACTTCCTTGGGGTACATGCTGCGGTAGTAGGTCGGGAAACTGGTGCCGCCGATGGCCACGCCCGGCTTGATGTCGTCGGTGACGATCTCGACCTGGGCACCCTTGTCGGCGAGGAAGTCCGCCACCGACATGCCGGTGAATTCGCAGATGGTGTCGTACACCAGCACGTTCTTGCCCGGTGCCACCTTGCCGCTGAGAATGTCCCAGGCGCTGACCACCAGGCCTTCGGCCGCGCCCCAGTGCTCGACCTGTTCGAGGAACGGATGGCCGCCATTGGCGAGCACGACGATATCGGCACGCAGGTCGTTGATGGTGTCCACGTCGGCCGCGGTACCCAGGCGCAGGTCTATGCCCAGGCGTGCCAGCTCCAACTGATACCAGCGGGTGATGCCAGCGATCTGGTCACGTTGCGGGGCTTTCGAGGCCAGGGTGATCTGCCCGCCAAGCTGCTCCTGTTTCTCGAACAGGGTCACGTCATGACCGCGTTCGGCGGCCACGCGGGCGGCCTCCATCCCGGCCGGGCCGCCGCCGACGACGACCACTTTGCGTTTCGGCCCGGTGGATTTCGAGAGGATGTGCGGCAGGCCCATGTACTCGCGGCTGGTCGCGGCGTTCTGGATGCACAGCACGTCCAGGCCCTGGTACTGGCGGTCGATGCAGTAGTTGGCACCGACGCATTGCTTGATCTGGTCGATCTGGCCCATCTTGATCTTGGCGATCAGGTGCGGGTCGGCGATGTGCGCCCGGGTCATGCCGACCATGTCCACGTAGCCGCCTTCGAGAATGCGCGTGGCCTGGTTCGGGTCCTTGATGTTCTGCGCGTGCAGCACCGGCACCTTGACCACTTCCTTGATGCCGGCCGCCAGGTGCAGGAACGGCTCCGGCGGGTAGCTCATGTTGGGGATGACGTTGGCCAGGGTGTTGTGGGTATCGCAGCCCGAACCGACCACGCCGAGGAAGTCGAGCATGCCGGTGTCGGTGTAGTACTTGGCGATCTGCTTCATGTCGTCGTGGGACAGACCGTCCGGGTGGAACTCGTCGCCACAGATGCGCATGCCCACGCAGAAATCGTCGCCCACTTCGGCGCGCACGGCCTTGAGCACTTCAATGCCGAACTTCATTCGGCCTTCGAAGCTGCCGCCCCATTCGTCGGTGCGCTTGTTGACCCGTGGCGACCAGAACTGGTCGATCATGTGCTGGTGCACGGCGGACAGCTCGACGCCATCCAGGCCGCCTTCCTTGGCCCGGCGTGCGGCCTGGGCGTAGTTGCCGATCACCCGCCAGATCTCCTCCGGCTCGATGGTCTTGCAGGTGGCGCGGTGCACCGGCTCGCGGATGCCGGATGGCGACATCAGGGTCGGCCAGTGGCCGCCATCCCAGCGCGAGCGACGGCCCATGTGGGTAATCTGGATCATGATCTTGGCGCCATGCTTGTGCATGGCGTCGGCCAGGTTCTGGAAGTGCGGGATGATCCGGTCGGTCGCCAGGTTCACCGATGCCCACCAGTGCTGCGGGCTGTCGATGGCCACCACCGAGGAGCCGCCGCAGATGGCCAGGCCGATGCCGCCCTTGGCCTTCTCCTCGTAGTACTTCACATAGCGCTCGGTGGTCATGCCGCCGTCGGTGGCATACACCTCCGCGTGCGCGGTGGAGAGCACGCGGTTACGGATGGTCAGTTTGCCGATCTGGATCGGCTGGAACATTGCTTCGAAGGCCATGACCTTCTCCTCGGCGACTGCACAGCGTTCACGGTTGACGCGGGCAGAGGTACCTTTATCGGGTGGCGCCTCGTGCCCTGTTGGTTACAACGGGCGGGTGACGAACAGGCCATCGTCGTGGCCTTCTTCCGAGCCGCCATACTCCTGCACGGTAACGGTACGCAGGGCGCTGCCCCTGGCCGCCAGGATCTGGTCGAGGGCACCGGAAAACCAGCCGGTGAACATGTAGTCGACCTTGCGGCCGACCTTGCCGTACACGTACACGAAGGCCGAGTGCTTGAGCTTCACTTGCGCGTAGCCGGCATCGATATCCAGCGTCTGGATCTCGAACAGCCCCCAGCCGCGCTGCGACAGGCGTTTCATGTAGTGCCCGAACACCGCTGCGCCTTCGATGCTGTGGCACTCGGCTTCCTTCTCGCACCAGTGCCAGGCGGATGTGTAGCCAGCCTTGTAGAGAATCTCGGCGTACTTGTCGGCGCCGAGCACCTCCTCGATACCCCTGTGGTTGTTGACGAAGAAATGCCGCGGTACGTAAAGCATCGGCAGGGCGTCGGTGGTCCAGACGCCGGTTTCGTCGTCGACCTGGATGGGCATTTCGGGGGCGTGGGTGGCCATGTGGATAACTCCATAATCAAGTCGTTTGTAGGGTGGATGGCGCTTTATCCATCCACCAGAACGGTGAGTCACCGCGCTGTGGAGTGGTGGATGAAAAGAGCGTCAGCTACGCGCCCCGATCCACCCTACGGATTTGGCGGCGCGTCCGGCCTATTCGCCCCAGACGTCGGCGAGTACCCTCACCCAGTTCTCGCCCATGACCTTGCGCACGGTGCGCTCGCTCATGCCGCGCTTGAGGAGGGTTTCGGTGAGGTTGGGGAATTCGCCCACGGTGCGGATGCCCAGCGGGTTGACGATCTTGCCGAAGTTGGTCAGGCGGCGGGCGTAGCCCTTGTCGTGGGTCAGGTACTCGAAGAAGTCCTGGCCGTGGCCCTGGGTGAAATCGGTGCCGATGCCGATGGCGTCTTCGCCGACGATGTTCATCACGTACTCGATGGCTTCGGCGTAGTCGTCGATGGTCGAGTCGATGCCTTTGGCCAGGAAGGGCGCGAACATGGTCACGCCAACGAAGCCGCCGTGGTCGGCGATGAACTTCAGTTCGGCGTCGGATTTGTTGCGCGGGTGTTCTTTAAGGCCGGACGGCAGGCAGTGGGAGTAGGTGACCGGCTTGGTGGACTCGAGGATGACTTCCTCGCTGGTCTTGCTGCCGACGTGGGATAGGTCGCACATCACGCCGACGCGGTTCATCTCGGCGACGACCTCGCGGCCGAAGCCGGACAGCCCGCCGTCACGCTCGTAACAGCCGGTGCCGACCAGGTTCTGGGTGTTGTAGCACAGCTGCACGATGCCCACGCCGAGCTGCTTGAAGATCTCCACGTAGCCGATCTGGTCCTCGAACGCATGGGCATTCTGGAAGCCGAACAGGATGCCGGTCTTGCCCAGCTCCTTGGCGCGGCGGATGTCGGCGGTGCTGCGCACCTGCAGCACCAGGTCGCTGTTCTCGCGGATCAGTTTCTGGCTGGCGGCGATGGCATCGATGGTTTCCTGGAAGTCCTCCCAGACCGACACCGTGCAGTTGGCCATGGTCAGGCCGCCCTTGCGCATGTCTTCGAACAGTTCGCGGTTCCACTTGGCGATGATCAGACCGTCGATGACGATGCTGTCGGCGTGCAATTCGGCTGGGCTCATCAGGCTGCTCCCGTTGATTGGTGGCACCAGATTCGTTGCTGGCGCTTTGTGGGGAGCATATGCCTCGGCGCCTGGTCGACCGGGTGCAAAAGCGACCGGGGGATTGCCGAAAGCGTCAAGGCGAGGTCGCGATCGGATACGCCTCTTTTGGAAGACTTGTCCCAGAGCAGGGGATGATTGACAGGCAGCCACAAGGCGCTAGCGGACATTTGTAGGGTGGACGACGCTTCATCCGTCCACCGCTCTGCGATCGCGATGGTGGATGAAAAGAGCGTCATCCACCCTACGGCCGCTTTCGCCTTTTTGCAGCCCGTAGGATGCTTGCGCCTTTTCACGGTCGTAGGGTGGGCGGTGTCGCTTCGTGTCTGTCCTGGCGCGGGCTGACGGCGAAGCGGGTGCGGTAGCGGCGGGCGAAGTAGGAGGCCGACTCGAAGCCGCAGGCCAGCGCCACCTCCAGCACGCTGAGGTCGCTCTGGCGCAACAGCTGGCGTGCCTTGTCGAGCCGCAGGCCGAGGTAAAAGGTGATGGGCGTGGTGCTCAGGTGCTGACGGAACAGCCGCTCCAGTTGCCGGCTGGTGATGCCCACCGTGTCGGCCAACTGCCCGGGAGAACGAGGCTCCTCGGTGCAGCGCTCCATCTCGGCGATCACCAGGGCCAGCTTCTTGTCGTGAATGCCATAGCGGCTGCTGACCTGCATGCGCTGGTGATCCAGCCGCGTACGGATGCGGCCGAGCACGAACTGCTCGGATACCTGAATCGACAGCGGCTCGCCATGGTCGCGGCCGATCAGCCCGAGCATCAGGTCGAGGCTGCTGGTGCCGCCTGCACTGGTGATGCGCCGGCCGTCGATTTCGAACAGTTCCTGGGTCGGCTGCAACTGTGGATAACGTTCGCGAAAGGCATCCAGCGCTTCCCAGTGCAAGGTGAAGCGCTGCCGTGCGTCCAGCAGCCCGGCCTCGGCCAGCACGAAGCTGCCGGTGTCGATTCCGCCCAGCACCCGGCACCCCCGATCCGCTCGGCGCAGGCGGCTCGCCAACTGCGGGCTGAACGTCGCCAGCGGATCGAAACCGGCCACCACGAACAGGCTGGCGTCCGCCAACTCGTCATCCAGAGCGTCGTCGACATTCAGCGACATGCCGTTGCTGGCCGGTACGGCCTGGCCATCGTCGCTGAGCAGGCGCCAGCTGTAGTGTGCGTGAAAGCGATTGGCAACCCGCAACGGCTCGATGGCGGACATCAGCCCCATCATCGAAAACCCAGGCAGCAGGAAGAAGCAGAAGGGGGGCGACATGGCGGAATCCCCGCGTGTGGAGTCCGCATCTAACGGCAGGTGCGCCCAGCGATCAAGTCGGTAGGGTCTGGTTTTGTGTCGATATAGTGCGAATCGCTTACGAGGCAACTGCGTAGGGTGGGCTCATCGGAATCCGCGCTTTCCCGGTCACGGTACTAAAAAACAGATCAAACCGTTGAGGAGCCCTCTTATGAAAACGCTGACTGCGTTCGCAGCATGCTGCACCTTCACCTTGCTCAGTTCCCCCTTGCTGGCCGCCGACGAGGCGAGTTGCAAGACCGTTCGCCTCGGCGCCGTCGGCTGGACGGACGTGGTCGCCACCACCGCCGTGGCCAGCGAACTGCTGCAAGGCCTCGGTTATGAAACGACCCAGACCCAGGCCTCGCAGCAGATCATCTTCGCCGGCATCCAGAAGGGCCAGGTCGACGCCTTTCTCGGCTACTGGAAGCCGATCATGGACGACAACATCAAGCCCTTCCTCGATGCCGGTGCGGTGAAGGTGGCCGAGCAGCCCTCGTTGAACGATGCCGTGGCGGTGCTCGCCGTGCCCCGTTACGCCGCCGAGCAGGGCCTCAAGACCCTGGCCGATATCCCGCGCTTCAAGAGCCAGCTGGACGGCAAGATCTACGGTATCGAGGCCGGCTCCGGCGCCAATATGGCGATCCAGAAGATGATCGACCAGAACCGCTTCGGTCTGGGTGAGTTCACGCTGGTGGAGTCCAGCGAGGCCGGCATGCTCGCCGCCGTGGGCCGCGCGGTGCGCAGCGAGAAACCGGTGGTGTTCTTCGGCTGGAAGCCGCATCCGATGAACCTGCAGATGCCGATCACCTACCTGAGCGGTACCGAAGGGGTGTTCGGGCCCAACGACGGGGCTGCGACGGTTTCCACGGTGACGTCGCCGGACTACGCCCAGCGCTGCCCCAACGCCAATCGCCTGCTGACCAGCCTGCGCTTCACCAGCGCGCAGGAGGCCGAGCTGATGCAGCCGATCATGGACCGCCAGGCGCCAGACAAAGTGGCGCGTGAGTGGATTGCCGCCAACCCCGATGCCGTCGCCGGCTGGCTGGAAGGCGTCACCACCCGTGACGGCAAGCCTGCCGCCGAAGCCCTGAACGCCAACCGCTAATCCCATCCATCGTCGTTACCGTGCATGCGCGGTGACGGCGTTCGCCCCGAAGAAGAGGAGATCGAACATGAACAATGAAGTCATCATCACCTGTGCGGTCACCGGCGCTGGCGATACCGTCGGCCGTCATCCGGCCATTCCGGTCACCCCGAAGCAGATCGCCGCTGCTGCCATCGAGGCCGCCAAGGCCGGTGCCACCGTCGCCCACTGTCACGTACGCGATCCGCAGACCGGCAAGCCGAGCCGCGACGTGGCGTTGTACCGCGAGCTGGTCGAGCGCATCCGCGAGCGCGACACCGACGTGATCATCAACCTCACTGCCGGCATGGGGGGCGACCTGGAGATCGGCCGGGGCGAACAGCCGCTGGAATTTGGCGTCGGCACCGATCTGGTCGGCCCGCTGACCCGTCTGGCCCATATCGAGGAGCTGCTGCCGGAGATCTGCACCCTGGATTGCGGCACCCTGAATTTCGGCGACGGCGACTTCATCTACGTCTCCACCCCGGCGCAGCTGCGCGCTGGCGCCAAGCGCATCACCGAGCTGGGCGTGAAAGCCGAGCTGGAGATCTTCGACACCGGGCACCTGTGGTTCGCCAAGCAAATGATCAAGGAAGGTTTGCTGGACGACCCGCTGATCCAGCTGTGCCTGGGCATTCCCTGGGGCGCACCGGCGGATACCACGACCATGAAGGCCATGGTCGACAACCTGCCACCGGGGCTGACCTGGGCCGGCTTCGGCATTGGCCGCCTGCAGATGCCCATGCTCGCCCAGGCCATGCTGCTGGGCGGCAACGTGCGCGTCGGCCTGGAAGACAACATCTGGCTGGACAAGGGCGTGCCGGCCAGCAACGGCTCGCTGGTCGAGCGTGCGGCCGAGATCATCGAACGTCTTGGCGGGCGGGTGCTGAGCCCGGCCGAAGGGCGCGAAAAGATGAACCTCAAACCCCGTTGAACCGGCGATCTGGAGCCTGATATGTCTTATCTCACCGCTATCAACACCTTCGCTGCCCTCGGTACCGGGGTGATCGGCGCTGGCTGGGTCGCCCGTGCCCTGGCTCACGGCCTCGACGTGCATGCCTGGGACCCGGCGCCCGGCGCCGAAGCGGCCCTGCGCACGCGCATCGCCAACGCTTGGCCGGCCCTGCACAAACAGGGGCTGGCGCCAGGAGCAGCGATGGATCGACTGCGCTTTTTCGATGACCTCGATGCCTGTGTGGCCGATGCCGACTTCATCCAGGAGAGCGCGCCCGAACGCCTCGCGCTCAAGCTCGAACTGCACGCCCGGATCAGCGCCGCAGCGCGCCCCGATGTGATCATCGGCTCCAGCACCTCGGGCCTGCTGCCCAGCGATTTCTATGCCGGGGCGCGTCACCCGCAGCGCTGCGTGGTCGGCCATCCTTTCAACCCGGTGTACCTGTTGCCGCTGGTGGAGGTGGTCGGTGGCCAGCGCACCGCGCCTGAGGCCGTGCAGGCCGCCATGGGCATCTACAGCGCACTGGGCATGCGCCCGCTGCACGTGCGCAAGGAAGTGCCGGGTTTCATCGCCGACCGCCTGCTTGAGGCGCTGTGGCGCGAGGCGCTGCACCTGGTCAACGACGGCGTGGCCACCACCGGTGAGATCGACGACGCGATCCGCTTCGGGGCCGGGCTGCGCTGGTCGTTCATGGGCACCTTCCTGACCTACACCCTGGCGGGCGGCGACGCCGGCATGCGCCACTTCATGGCCCAGTTCGGGCCGGCGCTGAAGCTGCCCTGGAGCTACCTGCAGGCCCCCGAGCTGACCGAAGCGCTGATCGACGAGGTGGTCGCCGGCACGGGTGTGCAGCAGGGCCAGCGCAGCCTCGCCGAGCTGGAGCGCTACCGCGACGACTGCCTGCTGGCGGTACTCGATGCCGTGCGCCAGACCAAGGCGCGCCACGGCTTCACCTTCGAGGAATGAGCATGCTGCCCGTCACTTACCGAACCGCGGTGCAGGCCGACTGGGTCGACTATAACGGCCACCTGCGCGATGCCTACTACTTGCTGATCTGCAGCTTTGCCACCGATGGGCTGATGGAGCTCCTCGGTCTCGACGAGGCGGGCAGGGCGCGTACCGCGCATACGCTCTACACGCTGGAGTGCCACCTCAATTTCCTCGCCGAGGTGAAACTCGGCGTGGAGGTGCAGGTACGCAGCCAATGGCTCGGCCATGATCGCAAGCGCCTGCATATCCACCACCTCGTCGAGCGCTGCGATGACGGGCAGGTAGTCGCCGAAAGCGAGCAGATGCTGATCAACATCGACACGGCGACCGGGCGCTCGGCGCCGTTCGATGGGCAGGTCGCAGAGCGGATAAACCGCCTGGCCGAGTCGCAACAGGCGGCGCCGCGTTCGGCCTATGTCGGACGGGGGATTGGGCTACTTTGATTTGGAGCGTGCAAAACAAAGCCCCGCCAGCATCACGTTGGCGGGGCTTTTTGTCCGCAGCCGCTTACTGCGCTTTCACATCCCGCAGATAAGGCGCCGGCGCGGCACCCAGGTTGTTGAGCATGCGCCCGCTGTACCAGTCGATGAAGTTGACCACGCCGAATTCGTAGGTCTTCGAGTAGGGGCCGGGCTGGTAGGCGCTGGAGTTGATGCCGCGCTGGTTCTCTTCGGCCAGGCGGCGGTCCTGATCGTTGGTGGCGTCCCAGACCTGGCGCAGGCGTGCCACGTCGTAGTCGACGCCTTCGACAGCATCCTTGTGCACCAGCCACTTGGTGGTGACCAGGGTTTCCTGGGCGCTGATCGGCCACACGGTGAAGACGATCATGTGGTCGCCCATGCAGTGGTTCCACGAGTGCGGCAGGTGGAGGATGCGCATCGAGCCCAGGTCCGGGTTCTGGATGCGCCCCATCAGCTTCTGGCTGCCCTGCTTGCCGTCCATGGTCATGGACACCGTGCCTTTGAGCAGGGGCATGCGCACGATGCGGTTGCGCAGGCCGAAACCGGCATGCAGGTAGGGGATTTTCTCGGCTTCCCATTTGGCCGCGGATTCGGCGACGTGATCCTTGAACGCCTGGCTGGCACGCGGGTCGTTGGTGTCGTCCCATTCCAGCAGGGTGTTGAGCAGTTCCGGGTGCGAGCCGTTGCAGTGGTAGCACTCGCGGTTGTTCTCCAGCACCAGCTTCCAGTTGGCCGCCTCCCTGATGGTGGTCTGCACCGCCACCTTGGTGTTCTCCATGTCGTAGGGTTCCATGTAGTGCGCCAGGGTGGCGAGGAACTCGTCGATGGCCGGCGGGTTCTCGGCCAGGGAAATGAAGATGTAGCCGCCCGCGGTCTTGCAGTTCACCGGCTTGAGGCTGTAGTCCTTGAGGTCGAAGTCGGCGCCCATCTCGGTGCCGGCGAACAGCAGGCGGCCATCGAGTTCGTAGGTCCACTGATGGTAGGGGCAGACCAGCTTGGCCACCTTGCCCTTGTCGCTGGTGCACAACCGCGAGCCGCGGTGCCGGCAGACGTTATGGAAGGCGTGCACGCTGCCCTCGGCGCCACGGATGACGATGATCGGGTTGTTGCCGATCTGCAGGGTCAGGTAATTGCCCTTGGTAGGGATCTCGCAGGTCATGCCGGCGATCAGCCATTCCTTGTGGAAGATCTCCTGCATGTCGAGCTGGAACAGACGCTCGTCATTGTAGAACGGCTGCGGCAGTGAAAAGGTGCGCTCGCGGTTCTGCAGCATGTCGGCGGTCGCTGCGCGTGCCGCATCCAGGGGGTCGCCCAGGCTCAGTGTGGAGATGACGGTCATCGGATAACTCCTCGGGGCGAGCGCGCTGCGCCGGCCGTGAAAGTGGCTATTGCGGTGGTACGCAAGGTGGCGCGTCGCACCCCTGAGCGCCTGCCGAGTGGCGTTCTACGGAGGAGTTGCGGGTACGCTCTTATCCTGTTCGGCTGGAAGCGAGTGTGGAGCTGGGCGCCGAGCGATCCTTATCCATGGGCGACATGGTCGAATCAGTTCCCGACTCGGTAGGCCAGTGTTCACGGGGCAGGTCGCCGTTAGCATGCCGATGTCGCTGGCAGGTAAATGACGGGCAGGTGCGTTGCGCACAATCGCCGCGAAGACAGGGCCGGTGAGCGGCCTGCGTGCGCGAGAGCAATCACCATGTCGAACGACTTTCTCTACCCCGTCACCACCCAGACCTGGAGCAACGGCCGCCACCTGGTGCGTTGCGTCAAGGTCATTCAGGAAACCTGGGACGTCCGCACCTTCTGCTTCATGGCCGACCAGCCGGTGCTGTTCTTCTTCAAGCCCGGACAGTTCGTCACCCTGGAGCTGGAGATCGACGGCCAGCCGGTGATGCGCTCCTACACCATCTCCAGCTCACCCTCGGTGCCCTACAGCTTCTCCATCACCATCAAGCGGGTGCCGGGTGGCAAGGTCTCCAACTGGCTGCACGATAACCTCTCCGAAGGCCAGGAACTGGCGGTGCACGGCCCGGTCGGGCTGTTCAATGCCATCGACTTCCCGGCGGACAAGGTGCTGTTTCTCAGCGGCGGCGTGGGTATCACCCCGGTGATGTCGATGGCCCGCTGGTTCTACGACACCAACGGCAACGTCGACATGGTCTTCGTGCACAGCGCGCGCTCGCCCAAGGACATCATCTACCACCGCGAGCTGGAACACATGGCGGCGCGGATCAACAACTTCAGCCTGCACGTGATCTGCGAGAAGCATGGCCTGGGCGAGGCCTGGTCGGGCTACCGCGGCTACCTCAACGAGCCCATGTTGCAACTGATGGCGCCGGACTACCTGCAACGGGAGATCTTCTGCTGCGGGCCGACGCCCTACATGGCGGCGGTCAAGCGGCTGCTCGAGGCCAAGGGCTTCGATATGAGCCGCTACCACGAGGAGGCCTTCGGCCCGGTACCGGCGGACGTGCGCGAGGAGGTCAAGGAACTGGCCGAGCAGGCCGCCGATGCGCCGGACGTGCCGGCTGCCGATCTCAATCAGGTGGCATTCACCAGTACCGGCAAGAGCATTCAGGTCGGTCCCGGCGAAACCGTGCACGCGGCGGCGGCGAAGCTCGGGCTGCATATCCCCAAGGCATGCGGGATGGGGATTTGCGGAACCTGCAAGGTACTGAAGACGGCGGGCGATGTGGATATGGAGCACAACGGCGGGATCACCGACGAGGACGTGGCCGAGGGATACATCCTGTCCTGCTGCAGCGTGCCACGTAACGACGTGAGCATCGAGTATTGATCGGTCGTTGATCGAAAATTGTGCAGCCTCCTGCGGGGCAGGTGATACGGGGGCTGCAGCCTGTGCCGAACAGCTTGTCCACAGCCGTGCGCACAGCAATTGTGGGCAAGCCTGGCGGTTGGCCAGGTGCCGTTCGAGCTGATCGCCCATGCAGCGCCTCGCAGCCCGCCGTTGCGGGTATCGACAGCCGCTGATGGCCGTCAAGGCCCTCCGGCAAGCAGGTTATCCACAGTACTGTGCACAGGCATTCCTATGGCATCGGGCAGGGGCTTGCCAGCGCAGCCTGTTGGCCGGAAACTTACCCGGTCCAAATTGCCGGTTTTTTGAACAATGCCCGGCAGGCACCGTGGATAGCGGCTTGCGTCGCAATGATGACAGGTTGTTCACAGCTTGATCCACGGACTCTGGGGACATCCGTTCACCGGGTTGTCCCGCCCTGGCGGCCGGCGACCGGGGGCGGCCGCCCGTCATCCGAGGCAGGGAGCGCTGGTCGAAAAGTGATCATCCCCGTGCGGGCCTCGTGGTTACCGGCCTGCAGCCGGTGCTGAACACCTTATGCACAGGTAAGCGCACAGCTTCTGTGTGTAGATAACTCAGCAAACCATTGAGACAGAACGTTTTTCACTCGAATCGCCAGGGCCCTTGCCTGGCAAGGGCCCTGGCGGTTTGCCTACAGCTTATCCACGTCATCGTCCACGGATTGCGGGGACAAGTATCCACAGCAGGAGAGCTGCGCTGGCGGAGGGCTGTGGATGAACAATCCGCCCCGGGTGCTGGACAAAAAATGATCGCCTCGCCACAAGGCCCGTGGCCGCTGGGGCCTGGGCACCTATGCACAGCTTATGTAATGGCTGTTGCACAGCGAGTGTGCGTAACCATGGATATAAGCTGCTGAAATAGAACGTTTTTTGTACGAAATGCGCGAGCCGGCGGAGGGCCTGGCCTGCAGCCGCTTGCCGACAGCTTACCCACAGGAGCGTCCACCTGTTCTGGGGATGGTGCCGTGGCTTATCCCCACAGGCTTGAATGCCGCCTGCCCGGGATCGCAGCGAATGCGTCGGCAAACGCCCGCCGATTTTCGCGCGGACGCCAACCGTTGGCGTTATCCACAGCACGCCTGGTGAAGCGGTCACCGGGGGTGACGAAGCGGCGAGGCGAGGTTGGCGGGATCGGGTGATCCTGGTGTCATCCGGGCGGTGCCCAGGGGCTGTTGACGTTTCACGCACGGCTCGCGCTGAAACGTCTACAGACCCTAGCCGGCCATGACCTCGCGAATCGCCGTTGCCAACTGGCGCACACGGGCTTCTTCGGTGTCCCAGGAGCACATGAAGCGTGCCCCACCGGCACCGATGAAGGTGTAGAAGCGCCAGCCGCGGGCGGCCAGGGCGGCGAGGGCGGGCTCGGACATCTGCAGGAACACGCCATTGGCCTGCACCGGGAACATCAGGCTGACACCGGGAATGTCCTGCACCAGCCTGGCGAGCAACTGGGCGCAGTGGTTGGCGTGGTTGGCGTAGCGCAGCCAGGCGTCGTTCTGCAGGATGCCGACCCAGGGCGCCGACAGGTAGCGCATCTTCGAGGCCAGTTGCCCGGCCTGCTTGCAGCGGTAGTCGAAGTCTTCCGCCAGGTCGCGGTTGAAGAACAGGATCGCCTCGCCGACCGCCATGCCGTTCTTGGTGCCGCCGAAGCAGAGCACGTCGACCCCCGCCTTCCAGGTCAGCTCGGCCGGCGTGCTGCCGAGAAAGGCACAGGCGTTGGAGAAGCGCGCGCCATCCATGTGCAGGTTGAGGCCGAGTTCTTCACAGGTCTGGCTGATCGCCTGGATTTCCTCGGCACGGTAGACGGTACCGACCTCGGTGGCCTGGGTCAGGGTGACCACCCGCGGTTTCGGGTAGTGGATATCCTTGCGCTTGAGGGCGATTTCGCGAATCGATGCAGGTGTCAGCTTGCCTGCCTCGGTAGCGGCGGTGAGCAACTTGGAGCCGTTGGAGAAGAATTCCGGCGCACCGCATTCGTCGGTCTCGACGTGGGCGGTCTCCGAGCAGATCACGCTGTGGTAGCTCTGGCACAGGGCAGACAGCGCGAGGGAGTTGGCGGCGGTGCCGTTGAAGGCGAAGAACACGTCGCAGTCGGTTTCGAACAGGCGGCGGAAGTGGTCGGCGGCGCGGGCCGTCCACTGGTCGTCGCCGTAGGCGCGCTGGTGGCCCAGGTTGGCCTCTGCCATGGCCTCCCAGGCCTCGGGGCAGATGCCCGAGTAGTTGTCACTGGCGAATTGCTGGGACGTCTCGGGCATGGCGGCTCTCCGTCGAATCATCTGCTCCGCTCGTCGTGGTCACGCTGCCGACCCTCGAGGGCGGGGGCTCGAAGGGGCACGACCGGCGGTCGCTGAGCGATTGTCGGTTAGCGATTGGCGTCATTCAAGTTGCCCGTGGCATCGGCCGGCCCCGTCGGCCGGCCGGTCACTGCCGCCGATCGCCGCCTGGCGCGGGTGCGGGGCAAGGCGGTGGAGGCTGTCTTCTGTTGCTATTTTCGCAACGTTAAACATCGGGGACCTTATTGGAGGTGATGCCTCAGCTGCGCATACTCGATCCAGGCTCGCTGGCGCGCGAGCCGCACCGACAATCGATCGAGGAACGCGACATGAAACTGCACGTCGGAGTCATCGGGCTCGGCAATATGGGTGGCAACATGGCCATCACCCTGGCCGCGAAAGGGCTGTCGGTGCTCGGCCTGGATCCGTCCGCTGCCGCTCGCGAGCGGGCCAGCGCCAGCGGCGTGGGCATCGCCACCGACCTGACGGACCTGGCGCGGCGCAGTGACGTCATCGTGCTGTCGCTGCCCAAGGCCGAGCACGTCGAGGCGGTCTGCTTCGGCGCCGATGGCCTGGTCGCCGCCGTTCGTCCCGGCACGGTCATCGTCGACACCACCACCTCGACGCCGGCCACCAGCCAGGCGGTTGCGGCCGCATTCGTCGCGGCCGGGGCGCAGTTTCTCGATGCGCCGGTATCCGGTGGCCCGGCAGGCGCGGCGGCGGGCACCATGACCATGGTCATCGGCGGCGAGGCCGAAGCGCTCGCCAGCGCCCTGCCGGTGCTCGAGGCGATGAGCGCGACCCGCGTGCACGTCGGCGGGGTGGGCGCGGGCAATATCGCCAAGATCGCCAACAACCTGCTGGCGGCCGCACACCTGATCACCACTGCCGAGGCGGTGACCCTGGCTGCCAGGGCCGGGGTCGCCCCGGAAAAGCTGATAGAAGGCATCAACGCCGGCTCCGGGCGCAGCGCGGCGAGCCAGGGCATGTTCCCGACCTGGGTGCTGAACAAGGCCTATGACTCCGGTTTCAGCATGGGCCTGATGCGCAAGGACGTCGGCCTGGCCCACGACCTGATCGCCCAGCTCGGCCTCGACCTGCCGCTGGCAGCGGCGACTGCCAGGGCCTGGGCCGAGAGCGCGGCGACGTTGGCGGACGGTGAGGATTTCTGCTGTATCGCACGGCGTACCAGCGAGCAGCTTTTCGGTAAGGGGCAATGAAAATGAACGAGCCGATTCTGACGCTGTTGCAACCCTTCTGGGGGGATCGCCAGCAGGTCGCCAGCTATGTGGCCGGTCGCTTCGTCGACGGTCAGGGCGAACGCATCGAGGTACGTAATGCCCACGATGACAGCCTCGCCTATGCCTACCCGGATGCCGATGCCCGCGTGGTGGCCCTGGCGGACGCCGCGGCGAAACGTGCGCGCGGCGAATGGGCGGCGCTGACCGCGCAGGCCCGCGGGCGCATCATCCAGCGTATCGGCGCGCTGGTCCGCGAGGCGGCCGAGCCGCTGGCGGTCATCGAGTCGGCGACGTCGAACAAGCCGATCCGCGATGCCCGGGTCGAGGTGATCAAGGTCGCCGAGATGTTCGAGTACTACGCGGGCTGGGCGGACAAGCTGCACGGCGAGGTGATCCCGGTGCCGACCAGCCACCTCAACTATGTCACCTACGAGCCGCTGGGCACCGTGCTGCAGATTACCCCGTGGAATGCGCCGATCTTCACCGCCGGCTGGCAGATCGCGCCGGCCATCACCGCCGGCAATGCGGTGATCCTCAAGCCCTCCGAGCTGACCCCGCTGACCTCGCTGCTGCTCGGCGTGCTGGTCGAGCGTGCCGGTGCGCCGCAAGGCCTGGTCAGCGTGCTGGCCGGCCAGGGCCATACGGTCGGCCAGCAGGTCATCGCCGAGGCGGACATCCGCAAGGTGGTGTTCGTCGGCTCGCCGACGACCGGGCGACACATCGCCACGGCGGCGGCGCAGCGCTGCATTCCAGTGGTCCTGGAGCTGGGCGGCAAGTCGGCCAATATCGTGTTCGCCGATGCCGACCTGGACCTGGCGGTGAAGGGCGCCCAGGCGGCGATCTTCTCCGGGGCCGGACAAAGCTGCGTATCGGGTTCGCGCCTGCTGGTGCAGGCCTCGATCTACGAGCGCTTCGTCCAGGCCGTGGCGCGTGCCGCCAGCCAGTTCAGGGTCGGCGACCCCGCCGATGACGAGACCCAGATCGGCCCGATCCACAATCGCAAGCAGTACGCCCATGTCCGGCGCATGCTGGAGACGGCGCTTGGCGAAGGCGCCCGGCATGTCGACAACGGTGTCGAGCCGCTGCCGGCGACCCCGGGCTACTACGTCAACCCGACCGTACTGGCCGGCCATAACGGCCTGGCCTGTGCCCAGGAGGAAATCTTCGGCCCGGTGGTGGTGGCGATCCCCTTCGAGGACGAAGCGGACGCCATCCGCCTCGCCAACGACAGCCGCTTCGGCCTCGCCGGTGCGGTATGGACCCGTGACGTCGGCCGTGCCCACCGGGTGGCCCGCGCGGTGCGCGCGGGCACCTTCTGGGTCAACGGCTACAAAACCATTCACGTCAGTTCGCCCTTCGGGGGCTACGGCGACAGCGGCTACGGCCGTTCGTCAGGCCTGGACGCCCTGCGCGAGTACAGCGAAGTGAAGAGCGTCTGGGTCGAGACCGCGGCCCAGCCGGCTGCCGGATTCGGTTACGGCGCGAGCCTGGAGTGACACCATGAGTATCCCTGATTCCCTGTTGGCCGACGCCCGCCACTGGCGTCGCCAACTGCACGCCCAGCCCGAGCTGGGGTTCGCCGAGCACCGTACCTCGGCACGCGTCGCCGAGCTGCTCGAAGGCTTCGGCCTGGAGGTCCACCGTGGCCTGGGCGGCACCGGTGTGGTGGGTGTGCTGCGCCACGGCGAGGGGCCGAGCATCGGCCTGCGCGCCGACATGGACGCGCTGCCGATCCAGGAGCTGGGCGAGATCGAGCACCGTTCCACCGCCCAGGGCTGCATGCACGCCTGCGGCCATGACGGGCACACGGCGATCCTGCTGGCCACGGCGCGGCATCTCAGCGAGCGGCGCGGCTTCGCCGGCACCGTCTACTTCGTGTTCCAGCCTGCCGAGGAGAACCTCGGCGGCGCGCAGAAGATGATCGATGACGGGCTCTTCGAGCGCTTCCCGATGCAGGCCATCTATGGCCTGCACAACTGGCCCGGCCTGCCGGCGGGGACCGTCGCGGTGAACCCGGGGGCGATGATGGCCTCGCTGGACACCTTCGCCATCACCCTCACCGGCAAGGGCTGCCATGCCGCCATGCCGGAACGCGGCAACGACCCGATCGTGGCGGCAGCGGACCTGGTGCTGCAGTTGCAGACCATCGTCTCGCGGCGCCTCTCGCCACTGGCCTCGGCGGTGGTCAGCGTGACCCTGATGCAGGCCGGGGAGGCGATCAACGTGATTCCCGAGGTCGCCCGCCTGCAAGGCACCGTGCGCTGCCTGGACAGCGCCGTGCGGGCACAGGTCGAGGCGCTGATCGCCGAGATGGTGGCCCACGCGCCTGCCGCGCACGGAGTGACGGGGGTGCTGGACTACACGCGTGGCTACCCGGTGACGCAGAACCATCCGCAGCAGGCCGCCCGCGTGCTGCAGGCCGCGACCCTGGCATTCGGCGAGGCAAGGACCCTTGCCGGCATCGCCCCGTCGATGGCCTCCGAGGACTTCGCCTTCATGCTCGAGGCGCGCCCCGGCGCCTACCTGTGGCTCGGCGTCGACGGTGAGCAGCCCTCGGCGCCGCTGCACAACCCCTTCTATGACTTCAACGATGCGGTCATCGAGCCGGGCGTACGCCTGTGGACGGAACTGGTGGGGCAGGAGCTGGCACCGCGCTGAGCGTCACCGGAAGGCGGTCATGCGCTGCATCATGTCCTTGAGCAGACGCTCGGCAGCCCGGCTCAGGCGCCGTCCCAGGCGGGTCACCAGGTCCGCATGGGGGCGTGCGAAGCCGGGGTCGGCCAGGGCGATCGCGCGCAGCGAGCCCTGGCGGATCTCGTCGGTGATGGCGAAGGCGGGCAACAGCGTGACCCCACCCTGCAGGGCATACTGCTTGAGCATCGAAAAGGTATTGCAGGTCAGGGTCGGTTCGAGCCGCGCGCCCGCCGTCTGCTCGACCGATTCGACGATCTGGCGGATGCCGTAGGAAATATCCGGCAGGGCCAGGCGGTGGGCGTTCAGCTCGTCCAGGGTGACCGCCGGGCGCCCGTCCCTGGCCAGAGGGTGCCCCGCTGCCACCACCGCGTACAGCGGCTGCGCGCGGCTGGTATGGATGCGCAGGTTACAGCCCTTCGGCGGGTTGAATACCAGGCCGATGTAGGCCTCGTCCTCAGCCACCTGGCGGATCACCTCGTTGGTGCCGGCGATGTTCACGCGCAGCTCCACGTTCGGGTGTTGCATCGAGAAGTCCCCCAGTGCCGGCGAGATATCGTCGATGAAGCCCTCGCCGATGGCCAGGGTCAGGCTGCCGGTGCGGATGTCCTGCAGGTCGGCGATGGAGTCGAGCAGGCCATCGAGCTGCGTCTGCCGCTGGCGGAAGTAGTCCAGCACCAGGCGACCGGCCTCGGTCGGCTTGACGCCCCGGCGATGACGCTCGACCAATTCGACGCCGAGTTCCGATTCGACCTGGGCGATCTGCCGGCTGACCGCCGACGGGGCGATGTCCAGCGCGTCGGCAGCGGCCCTGACGCTGCCCAGGCGTACCGCTTCGACGAAATAGTGCAGGCGTTGTTCGTGGATGGTGCGCATGGCTGGCGGACTCGGTGTGTTGTTTTAAACGCAACATGATTTCCCGAATCGATTATTGGAGAGACGGCAGGTGCTGTCCATACTCGGGCCATCGACCGTCACAGCCGGCATCCTAGAACAAGCACATGCGGTCGAACCCGGCTCCCCGCGAGCCCCTTTGATTCTGCCCAGCGGGCCCCCGGGTCTGTCGACGTTTCACGCACCGCCGCGCCAGCGCACGTTGAGACGTCGACCGACCCCTGAGGCCTGCGATCTGCCCAACCATACCAACAACCGAGCCCGCTACTAGGGTTTGTTGATGTTTCACGCACGGCCGCGCCCGGCCTGCGGCTCGTGCTGAAACGTCAACAGACCCTAAGGGCCGCAGGGGGAAGAATGAGTACGCATCCAGCGCTGGCCATCGGCCAGGAGCATGCCGTCAGCAACACCGTGAAGCTTTATTTCTGGGCGGCCCTGGTGCTGCTGATCGCAGAGAGCGTCGGCTCCGTGAGCATTCCCCTAGGGCCCGGCAAGCTGGTGCTGTTGCCGATGATCTGGGCCTTGCTGCTGGGGGCCGCCGTCGGCCTGGCCAGTCACCGCATGCCTGCCGCCCTGGCGGTCTCCCGCGCGGCCCAGGTGCGTTCGGCGGCCATCTTGCAGTACGCCCTGCTGGTGTTCATCGCCAAGCTCGGCCTGGTGGTCGGCGGCTCGCTGCCCACGGTTATCGCGGCGGGCTGGGCGCTGGCGTTCCAGGAACTGGGGCATTTCGTCGGTACCATCATGCTCGGGCTGCCGGTGGCGCTGCTGCTGGGCATCAAGCGCGAGGCCGTTGGCGCGACCTTTTCCGTTGGCCGCGAGCCGAGCCTGGCGATCATCGGCGAACGCTACGGCATGGACTCGCCGGAAGGCCGTGGCGTGCTCGCCGAGTACCTCACCGGCACGCTCATCGGCGCGGTGTTCATGGCCGTGGTGGCCGGCTTCATCGCCAGCCTGAACATCTTCCATCCCTATTCGCTGGCGATGGGTGCGGGCATCGGTTCGGGCAGCATCATGGCCGCCGCCGCAGGTGCCGTCGCTGCGCAGCAGACCCCGGAGGTGGCCAAGGAGGTGATGGCGCTGGCTGCCGCCGCGAACCTGATCACCACCACCCTGGGCACCTACTTCACCCTGTTCATCTCCCTGCCGCTGGCGGTCTGGGGCTACCGCGTGCTGGAGCCGCTGATCGGCCGCACCACCAAGGCGTCATTCGCCAGCAGCGCGGTTTCCGAGAACGTGGTCGACGAGCCGGTGCACCTGGGCTGGGCCGCGCGCTTCAGTGCCTGGCTGGCAGCCGGCGCGCTGGCCCTGCTGGCCAACTACGTGGCTTCGCAGACCTTATCGGTGGCGGCCTTCACTGGCGCTGCGGTGATGATCATGGCCGCGTTCGCCGGCGAGTTGCTGTGCCAGCTGTTGCGGCGCAAGGTGCCGGCGGTCTGCTGGGTGTCCCTGGTGGCGATGTTCCTGACATCGCCCTGGTGCCCGCTGGCGCCGCAGATCACCGAAGCCGCCAATGCGGTGGGCATCATGGCGGTGATCACCCCGATGCTGGCCTTCGCCGGCCTGTCGATCGCCAAGGACATTCCCGCCTTCAGGCGCCTGGGCTGGCGCATCGTGGTGGTCTCGCTGACCGCCGGGTTCGGCACGTTCATTGGCGCGGTCTGCATCGCCGAGCTGTTCCATTGAGCGAATGCCGACCGGGCGCCAGGCTGGCCTGCAGGGCCGGCCGCTGGCGAGCCCGCCCGCACGGCGCGGGCCGCGCTCTGCCGGCCAATTACTCTGAACTCATGGGCCTGGCAGGGCTCACACTGCAGAGAGTCGCAAAAGCCGACTCGCAGAATCCATGAAACAGGAGCCCACCATGAGCTACCGTCATCTGATCGCCCTTTTCGCACCGTTGGCCTTCGCCCTGCCGGCCGTGGCAGCCGAACCCTGGTCACCGGAAGCCAAGTCGACCTTCGTGCAGGAATGTGTGAAGGGCGCCCAGTCCGGCCACTCGAAAGCGCAACTGACGGCTTTCTGCGACTGCGCAGCAGACAAAGTCAGCCAGGAATTCAGCGAGGCCGAAATGGCCGAGATGGGCAAACAGGTCCCGCCGGATCCCGCCCTGCAAAAGCGCCTGGTCACTGCGTCGAGCAGTTGCAACGCGAAACTGAAGTAAGCCGACGGATGGCGGCGCGGGGTTCTGCCCCACGCCGCCTTTTCAGTTGCGTCCAGGCCCCGGCTGCCTCTACCGTGCAGCTTCGATCCACCAGCGTGACGCATGCGCATGCCTCCAGCAGCACCCGTTCGGCCCATCCCCTCGCGTCGTGACGCGGCCCTCGACCTGATCAAATGGCTGGCACTGCTGACCATGCTGGTCGACCACTTGCGCCATGTCTGGCCCTCCCTGTATTTCCTCTACGTACCCGGCCGTGTGGCCTTTCCCTTGTTCTGTCTGGCCATCGCCGCCAACGTCGCCCGGCCGAGAGTGGGCGATTGCGCTGCTGTCTCGCCGAGCTATCTCGGCTGGTTGCTACTGTTCTCGCTGCTCTCCGAGTGGCCCTATCGACTGCTGGTGCCCACGGCGGAGTCGCTCAACGTGTTGCCGACCCTGGTGCTCGGTCTGCTGATCGCCGCTGCCGTGCAGCGCCCACGCCCGCAGGCCTGCCTGCTGGGCCTGGCGGCGTTGCTGATCGCCGTGTTCGGGCATGCCTGGCTGATGTTCGGTGCGTTCGGCGCGGTGTTGCCGGCCGCGTTCCTGCTGGCGCTGCGCATGCCGCGAGGGGGCTGGCTGCTACCGATGTTCTGCTGCCTGGCGGCGAACTACTGGGCGCCGTTCTATCACGACGCTGCCCGTGGCGATCCATTCGCCTGGAGCGTGCTCGCTATCTGCCTGTTCGCCCCGCTGCTCGGCCTACTGCTGTTGCGCTGGCAACCGCCCTTCGTGGTGCCGCCGGTGCGGCGCTGGGCTTACCTGTTCTACCCCGCGCATTTTCTCGTGCTGGTGGCGGTGCGCAGCCTCTGAGCCTGCGCAATTGCGACACGCAGCCATGTCGCAAACGCAATCTCCCGTGGCGTGCCTAGGCATCTGGCTGTCGAGGGCGAGTCATACCATCGCTGCAACAAGACTCATATCGAGCAACCGAGCCAGATGCGGCGCCGCCAGGCGCTTCGGGGAGATGCGTGATGTTCAGCAAGCAAGACCGGATCCAGGGTTACGATGATGCGCTGCTCAGCGCGATGAACGCCGAGGAGCGTCGCCAGGAACATCACATCGAGCTGATCGCCTCGGAAAACTACACCAGCAAGCGGGTGATGGAGGCGCAGGGCAGCGGGCTGACCAACAAGTACGCGGAAGGCTACCCCGGCAAGCGCTACTACGGCGGCTGCGAGCATGTCGACAAGGTCGAGGCGCTGGCCATCGAGCGCGCCAAGCAGCTGTTCGGTGCCGATTACGCCAACGTGCAGCCGCACTCCGGCTCCTCGGCCAACTCGGCGGTGTACCTGGCGCTGCTGCAGCCTGGCGATACCCTGCTGGGCATGAGCCTGGCCCACGGCGGCCACCTCACCCACGGCGCCAAGGTCAGCTCGTCCGGCAAGCTGTACAACGCGGTGCAGTACGGCATCGATACCGCCACCGGGCTGATCGACTACGACGAGGTCGAGCGTCTGGCCATCGAGCACAAGCCGAAGATGATCGTCGCCGGCTTCTCGGCCTATTCCAAGACCCTGGATTTCCCGCGTTTTCGCGCCATCGCCGACAAGGTCGGGGCGCTGCTCTTCGTCGACATGGCACACGTTGCGGGGCTGGTCGCGGCCGGGTTGTACCCGAACCCGATTCCCTTTGCCGACGTGGTCACCACCACCACCCACAAAACCCTGCGCGGGCCCCGGGGCGGGCTGATTTTGGCCAGGGCCAACGAGGACATCGAGAAGAAGCTCAATGCGGCGGTATTCCCCGGTGCCCAGGGCGGCCCGCTGATGCACGTGATCGCCGGCAAGGCGGTGTGCTTCAAGGAAGCCCTGGAGCCCGGCTTCAAGGACTACCAGGCGCAGGTGATCAAGAACGCTCAGGCCATGGCCGAGGTGTTCATCGAGCGCGGCTTCGACGTGGTGTCCGGCGGCACCGACAACCACCTGTTCCTGCTCTCGCTGATCAAGCAGGGCATCACCGGCAAGGATGCCGACGCCGCCCTCGGCCGCGCCGGCATCACGGTGAACAAGAACGCCGTGCCCAACGATCCGCAGTCGCCGTTCGTGACCTCCGGCCTGCGTATCGGCACGCCGGCGGTCACCACCCGCGGCTTCAAGGAAGCCCAGTGCCGTGAGCTGGCGGGCTGGATCAGCGACATCCTCGAGCACCTCGGCGATGCCGATGTCGAGGCTCAGGTGGCCGGCCTGGCTGCCGGGCTGTGCGCCGATTACCCGGTCTATCGCTAACGCATCGTCGTCACGCAGGAGCTACCGGCTCTGACAGCGCAGGATGGTGGGCCCGTCGATAAGAGGGATCCCGCCATCCTGCGGTTCAGGTGGGCGCCTGCAGGCAAGCAGAATTCAGGAGTCCCCCCATGCAGCGCTATTCCGGCTTCGGCCTGTTCAAGCATTCCTTCAGCCATCATGAAAACTGGCAGCGCATGTGGCGCAACCCGACGCCCAAGCCGGTCTACGACGTGGTCATCGTCGGCGGTGGCGGCCATGGCCTGGCCACCGCCTATTACCTGGCCAAGGTGCACGGCATCAAGAACGTCGCGGTGATCGAGAAGGGCTGGCTGGGCGGCGGCAACACCGCGCGCAACACCACCATCGTGCGTTCCAACTACCTGCTGGACGACTCTTCGGCGCTGTACGAACACGCTCTGAAGTTGTGGGAAGGCCTGTCCCAGGACCTCAACTACAACGTGATGTTCTCCCAGCGCGGCGTCTATCACCTGTGCCATACCCTGCAGGACCTGCGTGACGCCGAGCGCCTGGTGACCGCCAACCTGCTCAACGGGATTGCCAACGAAGTGCTCGACCGCAAGCAGGTCAGCGAGGAAATCCCCTACCTGGACTGCGGCACCAACACCCGCTACCCGGTACTCGGCGCCTCGGTACAGCGGCGCGCCGGCAACGCCCGCCACGACGCCGTGGCCTGGGGCTATGCACGGGCCGCCGATGCCCTGGGCGTGGACCTGATCCAGCAGACCGAAGTCACCGGTTTTCGCAAGCAGGACGGCGCGGTGATCGGCGTGGAAACCAACAAGGGCTTCATCGGCGCCAAGCGCGTCGGCATGGTGGTGGCCGGCAACACCGGGCCGCTGGCGGCCAAGGCCGGCTTCCGCCTGCCGATCGAATCCCACCCGCTGCAGGCGCTGGTCTCCGAGCCGATCAAGCCGATCATCGACAGCGTGATCATGTCCAACGCCGTGCACGGTTACATCAGCCAGTCCGACAAGGGCGACCTGGTCATCGGCGCCGGCATCGACGGCTGGGTCGGCTATGGCCAGCGCGGCTCCCTGCCGATCATCGAGCACACCGTCGAGGCCATCGTCGAGATGTTCCCGGTGCTCTCGCGGGTGCGCATGAACCGGCAGTGGGGCGGCATCGTCGACACCACGCCGGACGCCTGCCCGATCATCGGCAAGACGCCGGTCAACAACCTGTTCATCAACTGCGGCTGGGGCACCGGTGGCTTCAAGGCCACGCCGGGCTCCGGCCACGTGTTCGCCGCGACCCTGGCCAAGGGCGAACCCCATCCGCTGGCCGCGCCGTTCTCCATCGAGCGTTTCCACACCGGCGCGCTGGTGGACGAGCACGGCGCCGCGGCGGTCGCCCACTGATCGACGAATTCCTGTGGCGACGGCCCCTGTCCGTCGCCACGGCAACAGTTTCTCCACGGAGACATGACCATGCTGCACATCTTCTGCCCGCACTGCGGCGAACTTCGCGCCGAAGAGGAATTCAGCCCGGCCGGCCAGGCCCATATCCCGCGGCCGCTGGACCCGGCCGCCTGCAGCGACGCCGAGTGGGGCGAATACATGTGGTTCCGCGACAATCCCCGCGGCCTGCGCCATGAGCTGTGGCTGCATGCTGCCGGTTGCCGCAAGTACTTCAATGCCACTCGCCACACCGTCAGCTACCAGATTCTCGAGACCTACCGGATCGGCGAGCAGCCGAATGTGACCGAGCCAGTCGCCGAGCCCGCACCGCTCGCCCAAGGAGCCACGGCATGAGCCAGATCAATCGCCTCGCCAACGGCGGCCGCATCGACCGCAGTCAGCCGCTGAGCTTCACCTTCAACGGCCAGTCCTACAGCGGTTACGCGGGCGATACCCTGGCCGCCGCGCTGCTGGCCAATGGCGTCGACATCGTCGGTCGCAGCTTCAAGTATTCCCGCCCGCGCGGCATCGTCGCCGCTGGCGCCGAGGAGCCGAACGCGGTGCTGCAGGTCGGCTCCCGGGAAGCCACCCAGGTGCCGAACGTCCGTGCGACCCAGCAGGCGCTGTATGCCGGTCTGGTGGCAGGCAGCACCAATGGCTGGCCGAGCGTCAACACCGACCTGATGGGCATTCTCGGCAAGGTCGGCGGCGGCATGATGCCGCCCGGTTTCTACTACAAGACCTTCATGTACCCGCAGAACATGTGGCTGACCTACGAGAAGTACATCCGCAAGGCGGCCGGCCTGGGCCGGGCGCCGAAGGACAACGACCCGGACGTCTACGACCACGTCAATCGCCACTGCGACGTACTGGTGGTCGGTGCCGGCGCGGCCGGTCTGGCTGCGGCGCTGGCCGCTGCGCGCAGCGGCGCGCGGGTGATCCTCGCCGACGAGCAGGAAGAGTTCGGCGGCAGCCTGCTGGACACCCGTGAGCAACTCGACGGCCTGCCTGCCGCCGAATGGGTGAGCAAGGTGGTGGCCGAGCTGAAGGCTTTCCCCGATGTGGTCCTGCTGCCACGTGCCACGGTCAACGGTTACCACGACCACAATTTCCTGACCATCCACGAGCGCTGCACCGATCACCTCGGCGACAGCGCGCCGCTCGGTGCCTTCGCCCAGCGTCCGGCGCGGCAGCGCCTGCACCGGGTACGTGCCAAGCGCGTGGTGCTGGCGGTCGGTGCCCACGAGCGGCCGCTGGTGTATGGCAACAACGACGTGCCGGGCAACATGCTGGCCGGTGCGGTGTCCACCTACGTGCGCCGCTATGGCGTGGCGCCGGGCAAGCAGCTGGTGCTCGCCACCACCAACGATTACGCCTACAAGACGGCCCTCGACTGGCTCGACGCCGGCCTCAAGGTAGTGGCCATCGCCGATGCGCGCAGCAACCCGCGCGGCAGCTGGGTCGAGGAGGCGCGTTCCCGTGGCGTGCGCGTACTGACCGGCAGCTCGGTGCTCGACGTCAAGGGCAGCAAGCGCGTGGAGGCCGCCCGGATCGCCGCCATCGACCCGCAGTCGTTCAAGGTCACCAGCCCCGGTGAGTGGCTGGACTGCGACCTGATCGCCAGCTCCGGCGGCTACAGCCCGGTGGTGCATCTGGCGTCGCACCTGGGTAGCCGCCCCACCTGGCAGGAAGACATCCTTGCCTTCGTCCCCGGTGATGACCTGGGCATGCAGGAGCGGCTCTGCGCCGGCGCGGTGAATGGCGTGTTCAAGCTCGGCGATGTGCTCGCCGATGGCTTCGAGGCCGGTGCCAAGGCCGCGGCCGAGAGTGGTTTCGCGGCGGTCAGCGGTGAGCTGCCACGTGCCGACAAGCGTGTCGAGGAGGCACCGGTCGGTCTCTTTCAGGTGCCCCACGACAAGCCGACGGCGCGTGCGCCCAAGCAATTCGTCGACCTGCAGAACGACGTCACCACTGCCGGCATCGAGCTGGCGGTGCGCGAGGGCTTCGAGTCGGTCGAGCACGTCAAGCGCTACACCGCGCTGGGCTTCGGTACCGACCAGGGCAAGCTGGGCAACGTCAACGGCCTGGCCATCGCCGCCCGCGCCCTGGGCGTGAGCATCCCGCAGATGGGCACCACCATGTTCCGTCCCAACTACACGCCGGTGTCCTTCGGTGCGGTGGTCGGGCGCAATGCCGGTGCGCTGTTCGAGCCCAAGCGCTACACCGCGCTGCAGGCCTGGCATGTCAGGCAGGGGGCGAAGTTCGAGGATGTCGGGCAGTGGAAACGCCCGTGGTACTTCCCCAAAGGCGCCGAGGACCTGCATGCCGCCGTGGCCCGTGAGTGCAAGGCGGTACGCGCCAGCGTCGGCCTGCTGGACGCCTCGACCCTCGGCAAGATCGATATCCAGGGGCCGGACGCCCGCGAGTTCCTCAACCGCGTCTACACCAATGCCTGGACCAAACTCGACGTGGGCAAGGCGCGTTATGGCCTGATGTGCAAGGAAGACGGCATGGTCTTCGACGACGGCGTGACCGCCTGCCTGGCCGACAACCACTTCCTGATGACCACCACCACCGGCGGCGCCGCCCGCGTGCTGCAGTGGCTGGAGCTGTACCAGCAGACCGAATGGCCGGAGCTCAAGGTGTACTTCACCTCGGTCACCGACCACTGGGCGACCCTGACCCTGTCCGGGCCGAACAGCCGCAAGCTGCTGGCCGAGGTCACCGACATCGACCTGTCGCCAGACGCCTTCCCGTTCATGACCTGGCAGGAGGGCCTGGTGGCCGGCGTGCCGGCCCGGGTGTTCCGCATCTCCTTCACCGGCGAGCTGAGCTACGAGGTGAACATCCAGGCCGACTACGCCATGGGCGTGCTGGAGCAGATCGCCGAGGCCGGCAGGCCATACGACCTTACGCCCTATGGCACCGAGACCATGCACGTGCTGCGTGCCGAGAAGGGCTTCATCATCGTCGGCCAGGACACCGACTCCACCGTCACCCCGGACGACCTCAACATGGGCTGGTGCGTGGGCCGCAACAAGCCATTCTCCTGGATCGGCTGGCGCGGCATGAACCGCGAGGACACCCTCAAGGAAGACCGCAAGCAACTGGTCGGCCTCAAGCCGGTGAACCCGAGTGACGTGCTGCCGGAAGGCAATCAGGTGGTCTTCGAGCCCAACGTCAAACCGGTGAAATCCGCTGGCCACGTGACCTCCAGCTACATGAGCGCGACCCTCGGCCACGGCATCGCCCTGGCGCTGGTCAGGGGCGGCACCAAGCGCATGGGGCAGAAGGTCTTCGCGCCGACCCGCGACGGTCGCCTGATCGAAGCGGAAATCGTCAGCTCGGTGTTCTACGACCCGAAAGGCGAACGCCAGAACGTGGTTTGAGCAGCGGCAAGCGCCACGTCGCAAGCCGCAAGCAAGAGCGAAAGGGTGGCGTCCTCGAAGGCGTCGCCCACCTATGAAGGACTGACGACATGACAGCAGCAAACGTCTACCAGCAGCGCCCCGATGATCTCGGCATCAAGGTCGAATCGCCGCTGCACCACGCCGGTTTCAATGAGCTGCTTGGCAAGGGCAAGAGTGGCGCAGGTGTCACCCTGCGCGAGAAGAAACTGCAGGGCCACCTGACCTTGCGCGGCGATGGCAGGGATGCCGCCTTCGCCGAGGGCGTCCACAAGGCTCTCGGCCTGGAACTGCCCAGCGCTCTGCGCCTGGTGGTCGACGGGCAGAGTTCGCTGCAGTGGATGAGCCCGGACGAGTTCCTGATCATCGTGCCGCGGGGCGAAGAGCTGGCGACCGAGCGCAAGCTGCGCGAGTCGCTGGCCGGCCAGCATGTGCAGGTGGTCAACGTCAGCGGCGGGCAGACCATTCTCGAGCTGAGCGGCCCGAACGCGCGCGACGTGTTGATGAAATCCACCAGCTACGACGTTCATCCCAGCCAGTTCCCGGTGGGCAAGGCGGTCGGCAGCAACTTCGCCAAGACCAGCCTGTATATCCGCCACACCGCGCCGGATACCTGGGAACTGCTGGTACGCCGCAGCTTCGCCGACTACATCTGGGCCTGGCTGCAGGATGCCGCCGGCGACTACGGGCTGGCGATCGAACAGTGAGCGTGGGCCATCGTAGGGTGGACGACGCTTCACCTGCGTGGCCCGATCCGTCCACCGTTGCGCGATCGCGAAGCGGCACAACAAGAGCGTTGTCCACCCCACGGCTGCGCCGGGCGTCGCTGCGCTCGATGCGGGCTACTTTAACGAGCACCACAAGGATCCGCGTCCATGAGCCGTACCCCCGACACCTGGATTCTCACCGCCCACTGCCCGAGCCTGCTCGGCACGGTGGATGTGGTCACCCGTTACCTGTTCGAGCAGGGCTGCTACGTCACCGAGCACCACAGCTTCGACGACCGGCTGGCCAGCCGCTTCTTCATTCGCATCGAATTCCGCGCCCCGGCCGATTTCGACGAAACGGCGTTCCTCGCCGGCCTCGGGCAACGCACCGCGTCGTTCGACATGCGCACCGAGCTGACGCCACCGGGCTATCGCGCCAAGGTGGTGATCATGGTCTCCAGGGCCGATCATTGCCTCAACGACCTGCTCTACCGCCAGCGCACCGGCCAGTTGCCGATGGACATCACCGCCATCGTCTCCAATCACCCGGATCTCAAACCGCTGGCAGACTGGCACGGCATCGCGTACCACCACTTTCCCCTCGACCCCAGTGACAAGCCGACGCAAGAGGGCAAGGTGATGCAGGTGGTCGAGGACACGGGAGCCGAGCTGGTGGTGCTCGCCCGCTACATGCAGGTGCTGTCCGCCGACCTGTGCCGCAGGCTCGACGGGCGCGCGATCAACATCCACCACTCGCTGCTGCCCGGCTTCAAGGGCGCCAAGCCCTACCACCAGGCCTACGAGAAGGGCGTGAAGCTGGTCGGCGCCACGGCGCATTTCATCAACAACGACCTGGACGAAGGCCCGATCATCACCCAGGGCGTCGAAGCGGTGGACCACGCCCACTACCCGGAAGACCTGGTCGCCAAGGGCCGTGATATCGAATGCCTGACCCTGGCCCGTGCGGTCGGCTATTTCCTCGAGCGCCGGGTATTCCTCAACGCCAACCGTACCGTGGTGCTATAGCGTCAACCCCCCCCCCTCCTGGTGCCTGTATCTGCCGCGCATGGAACGCCGGCTGTCGGTTCTGTGCCCACGCAACCGATAGCCGCTGACTACTCTCTTCAGACCTGCGTTCGACGATCGATCGTCGATACGCCGATCCGGCGCGCCTCCTGCCAGCTTTCGGTGCATGCCGATAGCGAGGTTTCAATGCGCCGCTACACGGCCTGCGCGACAACCGTCGCGTTTTTGTATCCACAAGAAGAAAGGAGATTCATATGTCCGGTAATCGCGGCGTCGTCTACCTCGGCGCAGGCAAGGTCGAGGTTCAGAAAATCGATTATCCGAAAATGCAGGATCCGCGCGGTCGCAAGATCGAACACGGCGTCATCCTCAAGGTGGTTTCCACCAATATCTGCGGCTCCGACCAGCACATGGTGCGCGGTCGCACCACCGCCCAGGTCGGCCTGGTGCTGGGCCACGAGATCACTGGCGAGGTGATCGAGAAGGGCAGCGACGTCGAGAACCTGAAGATCGGCGACCTGGTCTCGGTACCCTTCAACGTCGCCTGTGGCCGCTGCCGCTCCTGCAAGGAGCAGCACACCGGAGTCTGCCTGACCGTCAACCCGGCACGGGCCGGTGGTGCCTACGGTTACGTGGACATGGGCGACTGGACCGGTGGCCAGGCCGACTACGTGCTGGTGCCCTATGCCGATTTCAACCTGCTGAAACTGCCCGATCGCGACAAGGCCATGGAGAAGATCCGCGACCTGACCTGCCTCTCCGACATCCTGCCGACCGGCTACCACGGCGCGGTCACGGCAGGCGTCGGCCCGGGCAGCACCGTGTACGTGGCCGGGGCCGGGCCGGTCGGTCTGGCCGCTGCGGCGTCGGCCCGGCTGCTGGGGGCGGCGGTGGTCATCGTCGGCGACGTCAATCCGGTGCGCCTGGCCCACGCCAAGGCCCAGGGCTTCGAAATCGCCGATCTGTCCAAGGACACGCCGCTGCACGAACAGATCGCCGACCTGCTCGGTGAGCCGGAAGTGGACTGCGCCGTCGATGCGGTGGGCTTCGAGGCGCGCGGCCATGGGCATGCCGGCGCCCAGCACGAGGCACCGGCCACGGTGCTCAACTCGCTGATGGGCGTGGTGCGGGTGGCTGGCAAGATCGGCATTCCAGGCCTCTACGTGACCGAAGACCCCGGCGCGGTGGACGCGGCGGCGAAGATCGGCAGCCTGAGCATCCGCTTCGGCCTCGGCTGGGCCAAGTCGCACAGCTTCCATACCGGCCAGACCCCGGTGATGAAGTACAACCGTGCGCTGATGCAGGCCATCATGTGGGACCGTATCAACATCGCCGACGTGGTGGGGGTGCAGGTGATCAGCCTGGAGGATGCGCCCCGCGGTTACGGCGAGTTCGATGCCGGGGTGCCGAAGAAATTCGTCATCGATCCGCACAAGACCTTCAGCGCGGCCTGAGCGCCCGGCGGGGCCCCAGGGGCCTCGCCGATCCGGGCGGTGTTGTTTCGGCAGAGCGCTGCGAGCGTTACACTGTGCGCCCTTTTCGGTGCGCGCTCAGCGCCCCCACTGCCTGCAAGGATCGTTCATGGCCGCTCTCTACCGTAGTTTCCTCGTGCTCGCCACATCCGTGCTGCTTGTCGCCTGCTCATCGGGTGGCTCACCCGAGACGGTCGCCGAGTCGTTCATCGAGGCGTCGTTTTCCAATGACGCAGATGCCATGTTCAAGTTGATTGCCGTGCCGGCCGATGCCGGCGAAGGTGCCGAAGAGATGGTGCGCGGCAAGTTGAAGATGGCCGTCGCCAAGCGGGCCGAAATGGCGGCCACGCTGGGCGGCGTCGACGAGGTGAAGGCTGGCGAAGCCACCTACAACGACGACAAGACCCAGGCGACCACTCAGGTCACCATCACCTTCAAGAAAGCCGATGTGCCCGCCAAGACCGAGTCGGTACGCCTGACCAAGGTGGATGATCAGTGGAAGGTGCGCCTCTGAGGCAGCGTTTCCTGTGGCTGTTGGCGTTCGCATTCATGCTGGCAGGGTTGGTTGTGCTCTGGTGCTCGACAAAGGCGGAGCCGGTAGTCAGCGGCGGGCCGGACCTGAGCCAACTGCCGGCGCTGCAGACGGGGGATTGGCTGTTTCGCCTCGGGCATTCGGCAGACAGCCGACTGGTGCATCAACTGAGCGATGGCGACTATTCGCATATCGGCATGGTGGTCGCCACCGAGCCGCAGGTGCTGGTGGTACACGCCACCACCGATGATGACCCGCAACGCCTGAATCAAGTCCTGATCAGTACGCTCGAGGACTTTCTGCAGCCTGCGTTGGCGCGCCATTTTGCGATCGCGCGTCCCGAGTTCCTGAACGCCGATCAGAAACAGGCGGCCGCTCGAATGCTGCACGATACGATCGGAGCGCCATTCGTGCTGGATGTCCGCAGCCAGCCACATCGATATTGCACCACGCTGCTCGCTGAGGCCATCAAGACCCAGGCTGCTGATTTTGAGCCAGCCTGGACGCGACTCGATAACCCCTTGTACCGCGGTGACGTTCTCTTCCCAAGTGCGTTTGCCGACTATCCGGGCGTTGCATGGCTGTACCGCTTCTGATGGGGGCGCCATGCCGTAGCGCCTGGCCGGACATCGGCGATGAACCGCAGCATGGGCCATGCCGCGCGCAGTACCCGACGATGGCGTTGGGTCTGACTTATCTGCAGGAGCACCTTATGAGCTTTGACCGGCGTATTTCCTTGATCACCCTGGGCGTTGCCGATGTACAGGCCAGCGCCGCCTTCTACGAACGACTGGGCTGGACGCGCTCGTCCGCATCCCAGGAGCAGATCGTCTTCATCAAGCTGAAGGGGCTCGCCCTGGGGTTGTTCTCGCGCAGTGAATTGGCCAAGGATGCCAACCTGCCCGAAGTCGGGCCGGCCGGCTTTTCCGGCATCACCCTGGCGCACAACCTGGAAAGCCCGGAGGCCGTTGACGCGGCCATGGGGCTCGCTGTTGCGGCGGGCGCTCGTCAGGTCAAGGCGCCCGAGAAGGTGTTCTGGGGCGGTTACTCCGGCTACTTCGCCGACCCGGACGGCCACCTCTGGGAATTGGCGCACAACCCCTTCGCACCGCTTGATGAGTCCGGCCACATGACACTGCCGGACTAGGGCCGCAAGCTGAGCGATAGCGGGTTCAGCGCGTGGCTTGCTGTTTCAACCGGGCGATCAGCGCATCCTTCTCTTCCCACAGAGCGCTGACCCAGGCCTGCACGTACAGGCGGAATTCGGCGTCGTTCTGGTAGTCGCCCTGCCACAGCGCAGGCTCGAGTGCGCGTGTGCGGATATCCATGATGACCCGTGGCACCTGGCCGCTGATCAGCTTCCAGAAACCGGGCGGCGTGCCTTCCGGGTAGACGATGGTGACGTCGAGGATGGCGTCCAGTTGTTCCCCCAGCGCCGCCAGCACGAAGGCCACGCCGCCGGCCTTGGGCTTGAGCAGGTAGCGATAGGGCGAGCCCTGCTGCGCCTGTTTGGCCGGGGTGAAGCGCGTGCCCTCCAGGTAGTTGACGACCGTGACCGGTAGATCGCGAAACTTCTCGCAGGCGCGGCGGGTGATATCCAGGTCCTGGCCTTTGAGGTGTGGATGCTTCTCCAGCTTGGCTTTCGAATAGCGCTTCATGAACGGGTAGTCCAGCGCCCAGAATGCCAGGCCGAGAAAGGGTACCCAGATCAATTGCTGCTTGAGGAAGAACTTGAAGTAGGGCGTCTTGCGGTTGAACGCCTGCACCAGCGCCGGGATGTCGACCCACGACTGGTGATTGCTGATGATCAGGTAGGAGGTGTCCTGACGCAGCTCGCCGCCGCCGCGGATATCCCAGCGTGTCGGGGTGAGCGCAGCGAAGATGCGCTTGCAGTTTTCTGCCCAGAACTCGGCGACCCACATGACCTGGCGCGAGCAACTGGCTTTCAGGGCCTTGCCCGGCAGCACGAACTTGCCGAGGGCGATGAGCAGCATCGGCCCGATCAGAATCAGGGTGTTGGACAGCAGCAGGAAGATGACGGTGAGGCCGGTGAGCAGGCGGCGCATGGCGGCTCCTTGTGGGCGCGAGGTGTTCATCATAGGCAGACAGGATGCTGGCGCCAAATCGGTGCGGTGAGCAAGGCGTTACCGGATGTCCCGTTGATAAGCGATGGCTTTGGTAGGGCAGAAGCGGACATCCAATTGTAGGGTGGATGACGCTTCACCCATCCACCGTTCTGCAATCGCAATGGTGGACAAAAAGAGCATTGTCCACCCTACGGGAATGACCGCGGCATGCGCCATTGAGCTGCCCACGAGCGACCACTCAGAACAACCTGGCCAATAGCGCAGTAACCGCCGTTTCCACCCGCAGAATACGCTCGCCGAGCTGCACGGGCTGCAGGCCGGCCTCGGCCAGCTTGTCCACCTCGTAGGGGATCCACCCGCCTTCCGGGCCGATGGCCAGGGTCACCGGCTGTTGGACGGCGCGGGGGCAGGCCGGGTAGTCGCCAGGATGACCCACCAGGCCGAGGGTGCCGGCCGCCAGGCCTGGCAGTCGATCCTCGACGAAGGGCTTGAAGCGCTTCTCGAGGAGCACCTCCGGCAGCACCGTATCGCGTGCCTGTTCCAGGCCGAGAATCAGCTGCTCGCGAATCGCCGCCGGCTCGAGGAAAGGGGTCTGCCAGAAGCTCTTTTCCACCCGGTAGCTGTTGAGCAGAATCAGCCGTGGCACGCCCATGGCGGCGGCGCTCTGCAGCACGCGCTTGAGCATCTTCGGGCGCGGCAAAGCGAGCAGCAGGGTAAGCGGCAGCTTGGCCGGTGGCGGCTGGTCGAAGCTGACCTGCAGCTCGGCGCCGTTGGCGTCCAGTTGCAGCAGCTGGCCGCGGCCCATGTCGCCGCCGAGGCGGCCGACCCGCAGCGTGTCACCGCTTTCGGCACGGTGCACTTCATGCAGGTGGATCAGGCGCCGTCCATCGAGGCGCACGCGGTCAGCGGCGATGAAGTCGCCGTCCTCGAGCAGCAGCAGGTTCATGCTTGCGTGCTGGGCGGCTGGTCGGCCGGCGTTTCCTCGTCGTCGGGCTCGCCGCGCCGCGTACGGATCAGGCTGCCGGCGATGATGCCCAGCTCGAACAGCAGCCACATCGGCACCGCCAGCAGGGTCTGCGAGAAGATGTCCGGTGGCGTCAGGATCATGCCGACCACGAAGCAGCCGATGATCACGTAGGGGCGGATCTTGCGCAGGTATTGGACATCGACCACGCCGATCCAGACCAGCAGCACCACGGCCACGGGAATCTCGAAGGCCACGCCGAAGGCGAAGAACAGCGTCATCACGAAGTCGAGGTAGCTGGCGATGTCGGTCATCATCGACACGCCTTCGGGCGTCACGCTGGCGAAGAAGTGGAAGATGATCGGGAAGACCAGGAAGTAGGCGAAGGCCATGCCGGCGTAGAACAGGATGATGCTGGAGATCAGCAGGGGGATGGCGATGCGTTTCTCGTGCCGGTACAGCCCCGGCGCGATGAAGCCCCAGACCTGGTGCAGGATCACCGGCATGGCCAGGAACACCGCGACGATCATGGTCAGCTTGAACGGGGTGAGGAACGGCGAGGCCACGTCGGTGGCGATCATCGTCGCGCCTTCCGGCAGGTACTGGCGCAGCGGGGCGGAAACCAGGGTGTAGATCTTCTGCGCGAAGTAGAACAGGCCGGCGAATATCAGGAAGATCGCTGCCACGCAGCGCAGCAGGCGCGTGCGCAACTCGGCGAGATGGGAAACCAGCGGCATTTCCTGGTCGTTGTCGGAGAGTCGACTCATGGTTGCGGCGTCTTGTCCTGGCTGGCGACGGGCGTCGAGGTTGGCGCGCTGCTGAACGTGGGCTCGGGCACAGCGGCGGCTGTCGCAGCGGGCTCGGCGGCGGGCGCCGAATACGGCGTGGGTGGCGGTGTCTGCGCCTGCGGGGCGGGAGGGCTCGGTGGCAGGATATCGTTCTTCACCGCCTGCATTTCCCGCTCCAGTTCGAGGATGCGTTCGTTATGCAGTTGGCGCCGGATTTCGTCGGCGCCGATTTCGCGCTCGACCTCCGACTTGATCGCATTGAAGCTGCGCTTGATGCGGCCTATCCACAAGCCTGCGGTGCGTGCGGCGCCGGGCAGGCGTTCGGGGCCGAGCACCAGCAGGGCGATCAGCCCGACCAGCAGCAACTCGCTGAAACTGATACCGAACATGCTCTGGCCTCAATCCTTGCGCAGCGGTTCTTCGACCTTGCTGGCCTGGCCTTCCACGGTATGCGGCTGGTTCAGCGGCGCTTGCTGCTGATAAGGCTGCTGCGGCTGCTGGGCCTGAGGTTCGGCCGGCTTGCCGTCGTCTTCGTTCATCGCCTTGCGGAAACCCTTGATGGTCTCACCGACGTCGGAGCCGAGATTCTTGAGCTTCTTGGTGCCGAACACCAGCACCACGACGATAAGGATGACGACCCAGTGTTTCCAATCGAAAATGCCCATGCTGCATTGCCCTCGTCAGAGTCTTTATTGAGTGTCGCTTCGCGCGGCTTTTTCCGCATGCCCGGACAGGCCGAAACGACGATCCAGTTCGTCCAGCACCGCCTGTGGATGCTGATCCAGCGCGGCCAGCATGACCAGGCTGTGGAACCACAGGTCGGCGGTTTCATAGATCAGCTCGCTGCAGTCACCGCTGCTGGCGGCGTCCTTGGCGGCAAGAATGGTTTCCACCGACTCCTCGCCGACCTTCTCGAGGATCTTGTTCAGGCCCTTGTGGTACAGGCTGGCCACGTAGGAGCTGTCCGGCGCCGCGCCCTTGCGCGACTCCAGCACCTCGGCCAGGCGCTTGAGGGTATCAGTCATGGCGGTGTTCCGGTGCATAGATGGTGTGCGGATCTTTCAGGATGGCATCCACGGTCTTCCAGGCGCCATGCTCGAACACCCGGTAGAAGCAGCTTTCGCGACCGGTGTGGCAGGCGATACCGCCGAGCTGTTCGACCTTCAGCACGATGACGTCGGCGTCGCAGTCCAGGCGCAGCTCATGCAGCTTCTGCACGTGACCGGACTCCTCGCCCTTGCGCCATAGCTTGCCGCGCGAACGTGACCAATAGATGGCGCGTTGTTCGCTGGCGGTCAGGGCAAGGGCTTCACGGTTCATCCAGGCCATCATGAGGATGCGCCCGGTCTGGTGATCCTGGGCGATGGCCGGCACCAGGCCGTCGTCGTTCCAGTGGATTTCATCTAGCCAGTCGTTCATTGCTCTTCCGTCTTCTATCTGGTGCCAAGTGTGCCAGCCAGGGCGCAGGCTGGCTATCGGCGCAGGATCAGGTACAGACCGCTGGCGCTCATCAGCCAGGCCGGCCAGGCCAGGCTCGGTTCGCTCAGGCTGGCGACGCCCAGGGCCAGCACCACGCCGCCGCCGATCAGTGCCGCGCCGATCAGGCGCAGCGTCCAGCCGTCGCGCTCGCGCCATGGCGGCGGGGGATCGTTGGCATGGGGCTGGGCCATGCGCTCGAGCAGGCTGCGGGTCATGTTGGCCAGGTGCGGCACCTGCTCGACCTGGCTCTGCAAGTTGTGCAGCAGGTTGCGCGGGCTGACGCGCTGGCGCATCCAGCGCTCGAGGAATGGCTGTGCGGTCGTCCACAGGTCCAGGTCCGGGTATAGCTGGCGGCCCAGGCCTTCGATGTTGAGCAGGGTCTTCTGCAGCAGCACCAGTTGCGGCTGGATCTCCATGTTGAAGCGTCGCGCGGTCTGGAACAGGCGCATCAGCAGCAGGCCGAAGGAGATGTCCTTGAGCGGGCGCTCGAAGATCGGTTCGCACACGGTGCGGATCGCCGCTTCGAAATCGTTGACCTGGGTCTCCTGGGGCACCCAGCCGGAATCGATGTGCAGCTGCGCCACCTTGCGGTAGTCGCGCTTGAAGAAGGCCACCAGGTTGCGCGCCAGGTAGTCCTGATCCTCGGGGGTGAGGCTGCCGATGATGCCGCAGTCGATGGCGATGTACTGCGGGTTCCACGGCGTTCGCGTGCTGACGAAGATGTTGCCCGGGTGCATGTCGGCATGGAAGAAACTGTGGGTGAACACCTGGGTGAAGAAGATCTCCACGCCGCGTTCGGCCAGCAGTTTCATGTCGGTGCGCTGGTCGGCCAGGGTCGCCAGGTCGGTGACCTGGATGCCGTAGATGCGCTCCATGACCAGCACCTTGGGGCGGCACCAGTCCCAGTAGACCTGGGGCACGTAGAGCAGGTCAGAGCCCTCGAAGTTGCGCCGCAGCTGGCTGGCGTTGGCAGCCTCGCGCAGCAGGTCGAGTTCGTCGTAGATGGTCTTCTCGTAGTCGCTGACCACGTCCACCGGGTGCAGGCGGCGGGCTTCGGCGGAGGCGCGTTCGGCCAGCTTGGCGAGCAGGAACAGCCAGGCCATGTCGGCCTTGATCACCGGCTTGAGGCCCGGGCGGACCACCTTGACCACCACGTCCTCGCCGCTCTTCAGCTGCGCGGCGTGCACCTGGGCGACCGAGGCCGAGGCCAGGGGCTCGCTGTCGAAGCGGGCGAATGCCTGGCTGACCGGCACGCCCAGTTGCTCCTCGATCAGGGCGATCGACTTGGCCGGGTCGAACGGTGGTACGCGATCCTGCAGGTGGGTCAGCTCATCGGCGATATCCGGCGGCAGCAGGTCACGGCGAGTGGACAGCAACTGGCCGAACTTGATGAAGATCGGCCCCAGCTCTTCCAGTGCCAGGCGCAGGCGCTGGCCACGGTTGAGCGGCGACGCCTTGCGCGGCAGCCAGCGCCACGGCAGCAGGACGCGTGGCGCACGCAGCCAGAAGGGCAGCGGCAGGGCGAACAGCAGGTCATCCAGGCGGTAGCGAATGACCACGTAGAGGATGCGCAACAGACGACGAACGGCAAGCAGCTTCATGCGATGGGCTTATGGCGTTGGGCGAGGCGCTCGATGCGCGCGCCGAGACGGTCGAGGGAAAGTTTCAGGTCATCCAGTTCGGCGAAGCGTGCTTCAGCCTCGCGGCGGCCGACCAGGGTGCGGGATTCTTCGCTGAGGTAATCGGCCAGGCTCAGTTGCAGGCTGCGCAGGTTGTCCCGCGTCCAGCCCGTGCGGCTGCGCAGGTGGCCGGCCAGCAGCGGCGCGGCGACCGGGCCCAGCCAGCGCGACAGCTCGTATTCCCAGTCCAGCTCGAGGTCCTGCAGCACACCGGCCAGCTCCATCAACGCACCACTGTCGCCGTCGAGGTCGACCTGCGGCGTGTGCAGCACGGCCTGCTTGTCCTTGGCCAGCGCCAGGCGCAGCAGGGCGCTGGCGGGCGCGCGCAGGGTGCAGTCGACTGGCCCGGCCCATTGGCTGGCCAGGCGCAGGCCTTGGCCGTCGGCGAGGATGAACAGCTGGAATGCCGGTGCCCGCGATTCGACCGCGATCACCCGGCCATTGAGCCGGGCCAGGCGCGGCAGGGCGGTGCTGTCCAGCGCCAGCACGCGGTTGACACCGCGCTCGACGCCGGCGAGCAGGGCCAGGGTCAGCATCAGGGTTTGATACCGCGGTGCAGGGCGACGATGCCGCCGGTCATGTTGTGGTAGGTCACGCGGTCGAAGCCGGCATCGAGCATCATCGCCTTGAGGGTGTCCTGATCCGGGTGCATGCGGATCGACTCGGCCAGGTAGCGATAGCTCTCGGCGTCGTTGGTCACCAGCTTGCCCACCAGCGGCATGAAGTTGAACGAGTAGCTGTCGTAGACCTTGGACAGCAGGCTGCTCTTGGGTTTGGAGAACTCCAGCACCAGCAGGCGACCGCCGGGCTTGAGCACGCGCAGCATGGAGGCGATGGCGGCGTCCTTGTGGGTGACGTTGCGCAGGCCGAAGGCGATGGTCACGCAGTCGAAATGGTTGTCCGGGAACGGCAGCTTCTCGGCGTCGGCCTGGACGAAGGCGATATTGCCCGACACACCGCGGTCGAGCAGGCGGTCACGGCCGACCTTGAGCATCGAGGCGTTGATATCGGCCAGCACGACCTCGCCGGTTTCGCCGACCAGGCGCGAGAACTGCCGGGCCAGGTCGCCGGTACCGCCGGCGATGTCCAGCACGCGGTTGCCGCTGCGCACGCCGGACAGCTCGATGGTGAAACGCTTCCACAGGCGATGCATGCCACCGGAGAGCAGGTCGTTCATCAGGTCGTACTTGGCGGCCACCGAGTGGAACACTTCGGCGACCTTCTCCGCCTTCTGGCTTTCCGGGACGTCCTGGAAGCCGAAGTGGGTGGTGGGTTCGCTGCCGTCGTTCTTGCGCGGATCGTTCATGTCGCCCTTTCCTAAACCCGAGAGGCTGAAACTTCAGTGGCCGTCATTCTAAACCGAAAACCGCCGCGCAAGCTGCAAGCCCCGGCGCTGCGGATGGCAGGGGGCGCTTTCTTGTATAGTCACGCCCACCCAGGGTCTGTTGACGTTTCAGCGCAAGCCGCGTTGCCGCGAGAAATCTCGCCAGGCTAGGCGGAGGACGCCGGGAATGGCGTTCCCTTGCCAAGTCCTCCAACAACGCATGGCGAGATTTCCCGCGCAACCCGCAGGGCCGGGCCCGTTTTGCCGCGATGCTGCGTTTCTCGCCGGCTCATTTAGCCCGCTAAACTTCGCGGCTCGTGCCTTGCCTCGCGGTAAAACGGGCTCCGGCGCGGTCGTGCTGAAACGTCAACAGACCCTAGCAGACAGGAGAGCCTTGATGGCCAGAATCACCGTCGAACGTCCGCATAACCTGGGGCGCGAGGCCGCCCTCGACAAGGCCGAGCTACTGGCCGAGCGCCTGGCCCGGGAATACGACGTGCACTACCAGTGGCGCGGCGACACCCTGGAATTCAAGCGCAGTGGCGCCAATGGCCATATAGACGTGGGCGAGGAGCGCGTGTACCTGCAGCTCGATCTCGGCCTGCTGCTGTCGACCATGAGCGGCAAGATCAAGCGCGAAATCGAAGAGGTGCTGGACAAGAGCCTGAAGGCCTAGGGTTGGCGGGATACCGTCTTGCAAGATCGACGGGCCCTGCTGTAGGAGCCCCGCCCCCGGGGCGATGTGATGGTGGCCGTCCAGCTATCTCGCGGCATGGTTGCCATTCGCCGCGAGGTCGCAGCCCGTAGCCTGGGTTGAGCGCAGCGATACCCAGGTACTCTCTCCCGGGTGTCGCTGCGCTCGACCCGGGCTACAAACAGCCCCTGTATATTTCACGCACGCCTCTATCACGGGCCTTGCAGCGGTTCCCTGTTTCTCTTCGTTGTGTGATGTGCATCGAGCATTTGCCGATTGCACTGCCGCGCCGGAGGCGTAATATCCGCTGGCAATGGATGGCGCTTTGCCATTTCCTGTGCATGGATGCGATAGATGCTGAACGATTCAGCCGCCCCCGAGCCCGTGGATACCGGCCTGGCCTGCCTGGTCATGCTGGCGCGTTTCCACAACGTCGCCGCTTCTGCCGAACAACTCGCCCACGAATACGCCGAAGACGGCCGTCGCTTCGGCCGTGCCGAACTGCTGTTGGCGGCGCGCAAGCTGGGCCTCAAGGCCAAGTCCGCGCGCAGTTCCCTTGCCCGCCTGAGTCATACGCCGCTGCCGGCGATCGCCTCGGATCACGAAGGGCGTTTCTTCATCATCGCCCGCCTGGACGAGGGCAAGGCGCTGATCCACGACCCGCGCGCGCAGCGGCCCGAAGTGCTCGGGCTCGATGAGCTGCAGGCGCGCTGGACCGGCGAGCTGCTGCTGATCCGCTCCGAGGCCTCGCTGAGCGGCGAGCTGTCGAAGTTCGACTTCACCTGGTTCATCCCGGCCATCGTCAAGTACCGCAAGCTGCTCGGCGAAGTGCTGCTGGTGTCCTTCGTGCTGCAGATCTTCGCCCTGCTGACGCCGCTGTTCTTCCAGGTGGTGATGGACAAGGTGCTGGTGCACCGGGGCCTGACCACGCTGGATGTGATCGCCATCGGCCTGCTCGGCATCATGCTCTTCGAGACCCTGCTGTCGGGGCTGCGCAGCTATGTCTTCGCCCATACGGCCAGCCGTATCGACGTGGAGCTGGGCTCGCGCCTGTTCCGCCACCTGGTGACCCTGCCGTTGTCTTGGTTCCAGGCGCGCCGGGTCGGCGATTCGGTGGCGCGGGTGCGCGAGCTGGAAAACATCCGCAGCTTCCTCACCGGCAACGCCATCACCCTGCTGCTCGACGTGCTGTTCTCGGTGGTGTTCATCGCCGTGATGTTCCTGTACAGCGGCTGGCTGACCCTGGTGGTGATCCTGTCGCTGCCGCTGTACTTCATCATCTCGCTGCTGATCACCCCGCTGTTGCGTGCGCGCCTGAACGAAAGCTTCAGCCGCGGCGCGGAGAACCAGGCGTTCCTGGTGGAAACCGTCAACGGCATCGACACCCTCAAGTCCATGGCGGTGGAACCGCAGGTGGGCCGCAAGTGGGACAACCAGCTCGCCGGCTACGTGGCGGCGAGTTTCAAGACCCAGAACCTGTCCAACCTGGCCAACGAAAGCGTGGGGCTGGTCGGCAAGCTGGTCACCGTGGCCACCCTGTGGCTGGGCGCGCGGCTGGTGATCGAGGGGCAACTGAGCGTGGGCCAGCTGATCGCCTTCAACATGCTCGCCGGCCGCGTGTCGCAGCCGATCATGCGCCTGGCGCAACTGTGGACCCACTTCCAGCAGACCGGCGTCTCGGTGCAGCGCCTGGGCGACATCCTCAACAGCCGCACGGAAATGTCCCAGGCCTCGCGCAGCGCCTTGCCGCCGCTCAAGGGCGATGTCGAGTTCGACCAGGTGCAGTTCCGCTACCGCCCGGACGGCTCCGAAGTGCTGCGCGGCGTCAGCCTGACCATCCAGGCGGGCGAGGTGATCGGCGTGGTCGGGCGCTCCGGCTCCGGCAAGAGCACCCTGACCCGCCTGCTGCAGCGCCTCTACACCCCGGAGCGCGGACGGGTGCTGGTCGACGGCATGGACCTGGCGCTGGCCGACGTCTCCTCGCTGCGGCGGCAGATCGGCGTGGTGCTGCAGGACAACATGCTGTTCGCCCGCAGCATCCGCGAAAACATCGCCCTGAGCGACCCCGGTGCGCCCATCGAAGCGGTGATGCAGGCGGCCCGGATGGCCGGCGCCCACGAATTCATCCTCGAACTGCCGGAAGGCTACGACACCCTGGTCGGCGAGCACGGCGCCTCGCTCTCCGGCGGGCAGCGCCAGCGCATCGCCATTGCCCGCGCCCTGATCGGCAACCCGCGCATCCTGATCTTCGACGAAGCCACCAGCGCCCTGGACTACGAGTCCGAGCGGGTCATCCAGCAGAACATGCAGGCCATCTGCCAGGGCCGCACGGTGATCATCATCGCCCACCGGCTGTCCGCGGTGCGCGATGCCAACCGCATCCTGGTCATGGACCGCGGCCAGATCGTCGAGCAGGGCAGCCACGCCGAACTGCTCGCCCACCAGGCCGGGCACTACTCGCGCCTGCACCGCCTGCAGCAGGGGGATGTGGCATGAAGCGCCTCCCTATAAGCGCCCAACAGAGCCCCTCGCCCTCCGGGAGAGGGGTTGGGGAGAGGGCCGGCGGCACCGCGATAAGCCCAGGAAAACAACCATGAGCGCCCGCCGCGACCTGCTCGAGCGCTACCGCGGTGCCTGGCGCCACGCCTGGCGCAACCGCCGGGCCATGGACGCCCCGCCGCGCCTGAGCCATGAAGTGCAGTTCCTGCCCGCCGCCCTGGCGCTGCAGGAAAAACCGGTGCACCCGGCGCCGCGGCTCATCCAGTGGACGATCATGGCGTTCGCCGCGCTGGCCCTGCTGTGGGCCTGTGTCGGCGAAATCGACGTGGTCGCCACGGCCAGCGGCAAGATCGTCCCCAGCGGCAAGACCAAGGTCATCCAGCCCAATGAGGTGGCGGTGGTCAAGGCCATCCACGTGCACGACGGGCAGCCGGTCAAGGCCGGCGAACTGCTGGTCGAACTGGACGGGCAGATCACCACGGCCGATGTCGAGCGCCTGGCCAGCGAGCTGCTCGCCGCGCAGATCGACAGCGCCCGGGCGCGGTTATTGTTGCAAGCCATCGACCAGCAGGCCGAGCCCGGCCCGGTGGCCGAACTGATCCCCCAGGCCAGCGCGGCCCAGCAGCGCAGCGTGCAGCACTGGGTACAGGGGCAATACCTGGAACTGCGCGCCGCGTTGGCCCAGAGCGAGGCGCAGATCGAGCAGCGCGAAGCCGAACTGCGCTCGATCCGCACCACCATTGCAGCCCTGAACCAGACCCTGCCGATCACCCGGGAACTGGCAGCGGACTACCGGCGCCTGCTCGACAAGCACTACGTGGCCAAGCACGCCTACCTGGAAAAGGAACAGATCCGCCTGGACCAGGAGCGCGAACTGGCCCAGCAACAGGCGCGCATCGCCGAACTGAACGCAGCCCTCAAGGCGGCGCAGCAACAGCGCCAGGGCGTGCTGGCGCAAACGCGGCGGGCGATGCTCGACCTGCACAACGACGCCGAAGTGCGCGGCGCCAGCCTGGCCCAGGAACTGAAAAAGGCCGAGCAGCGCAACCGCCTGACCCGGCTCACCGCCCCGGTGGACGGCACCGTGCAGCAACTGGCGATCCACACCCAGGGTGGCGTGGTCACCGAGGCCCAGCCGCTGATGGCCATCGTGCCCAGCGACCAGCCGGTGGAAGTGGAAGCGCTGCTGGAAAACAAGGACATCGGCTTCGTGCGCGCGGGGCAGGCGGTGGAGGTCAAGGTCGAGACCTTCAACTTCACCAAATACGGCGTGGTGGACGGCACGGTGCTGAGCGTCTCCAACGACGCCATCGAAGACGAAAAGCTGGGCCTGGTCTACAGCGCGCGAATCCTGCTGGCGGACGACAGCATCGCCGTGGGCAGAGGGCGCATCGCCCTGTCACCGGGCATGGCGGTGCGCGCGGAAGTGAAGACCGACACGCGCAAGGTGATCGATTACTTCCTGAGCCCGCTGCAGCAGTACGTGGACGAAAGCTTAAAAGAACAGTAGTGATTATCGGCGTATTAAAGTAGATCAATCGTGTGGTGCTATTGATTTAATCCGCAAGTTAGGCATGTCTCTAGTGAGGGGTAAATGGATATAGTTATCTATTTTATATGGGAGGTTGCTTGCCACTACCTGGGTCTAGTTGCTTTAAAGGTTCTCACATTTGGAAAGTATAAAAGCAAGGAGGGGGCGCTTCAGTCAGTGGTTGGTGCTTTCTTTCTCTTTTCCATAGTTGTTATCATTTCACTGTTATGGGGGTGATCTATGTCTCTCGGTAAATTTCTATCGTCTATTGGTATTAATGGCATGGTTGGAGCGCCGCTGCTGTCCCTCAAGGGATGGGGAGGGCTTTTGTATTCGGAATCATTGGGCGGCTATCAGGATCCGAATTATATTGATGGGTATAGATATAATCCAGATGACGGTGGCTGGTATCAAAGTCCGCCAGCGCCTGACTATGGGCAGTATGGATGGCTTGAGCCTGCAAACCCGGATAAGAAGTTGCATCTGGATTTTTATCGTGATCTACGAATTCAGCATAATTCCCTCGAGGGGTTGGATGGCCCAAGTCTATCTTGGATGCAAGAGTTTAAAGATTTGTATAATAGAGTATATGGATCTATTTCGGGAGGCGTGAATACTAATTTTGATTTGGCTCTTAAAACAGCTTCCCCAATTGTTCTGGATCTCGACGGCGACGGTATCGAAACCTTCGGTGCCAACGGCCAGGTACTTTTTGACCACGATGGCGACGGACACAGGGACGGTTCCGGCTGGGTCAAGTCCGACGATGGCCTGCTGGTTCTGGATCGCAATGGCAATGGCACCATCGACAGCGGTCTCGAGCTGTTTGGCGAAAACACCCTGCTGGCCGATGGCAGCAAGGCGGCCGATGGTTTCGCGGCCATGCAGGCGGTCGATGAAAATGCTGATGGTCGGCTGGATGCCAGCGATGCCGTCTGGGCCGACCTGCGGGTCTGGCGCGACCTGAACGGCGACGGCATCAGCCAGGGCGGTGAACTGTTCACCTTGGAAGAGCTGGGTATCAAGAGTATCGGCACCGGTTCCGACGGCAAGCGTCAGAACCTGGGCAACAACAACCATATCGATGGCTTCGGCACCTTCGAGTGGGATGAGAGTCGTGGCGGTGGTACGGGTGTCAGTGGTGACGTTTATTTTGAAGATAACCCGTTCTATCGTGAGTTTGGCGACGCCATCGAAATTCCAGCCGAACTGGCCGGCCTTGCCAATATGCAAGGTTCTGGGGCGGTGCGTGACCTTCGTGAAGCGGCAGCGACCAGTGATTCACTGCGGGAAGCGCTCGCGACCTATTCCCAGGCTGGCTCTCGAATTGAACAGCAGGCCTTGCTGGGTGGGTTGATTCATGCCTGGGCAGGTAGCGCGAACTTCCGTATGTTTGATGAGCGTGTTGAGGATCTGGGTAAAGGAAAAGCCTATGATGTCGAGTTTGCCTATTCATGGGATATCAAGACCCGTATTACCGATCTGGTCGGTGGCTCGAGTGGTTCCGGGAGTAATAGCGATACGATAACCGGTATCCCGATAAACTCAAGCACAGACTCCACGCCGTCGGCGACACAACTAAAAAATAAAGAACTGTTGGAGATGGTTCGAGTTCTTGAGGTTTTCAACAACCAGAACTTTTTTGAGTTCCAATCGACAACGCAGAACGAGAGGACTGGTATCGTTCTCGCCACCTACAAAGCCGGAGCGCAAAGCCGGTCAGGGGGCGGAGGCATCATTCTCGGTGGCACGGTCTACCTGACCGAAGAGGATTTCAGTTTTGGCCCTCAGCAGGAAGCCAATATCAGAAAGGCCTACCAGGCATTGCTGGATTCCGTCTATGACGGATTGCTTTTGCAAACTCGCCTCAAACCCTATATGGACGCGGTTTCCATATCCTTGGGGCAAACTGGTGTAAGCCTGGACTTCAGTGGCGCTCTGGAAGCATTGACCGAGGTGCATGCCAGCGATCCGGTCAAGGCCATTGTCGATATGTCCGAATTTGCATCGTCAGTAGCTGGCAGTCGAGGCTGGGCGACAAACGATATTTCCGTTCTTGGCGAGTGGGCACGCCAGTTGAGCACCTCCCAACTCGAAGCGCTTCGATTGCAATTGGGTTCCGACCAGAAGGTCATTATCGATACCGCGGCCGGTACTACCCTTCAGGGAGGAGGGCGTCCTGACTTCCTGTTCGGGGAAGCGGGTAACGATACGTTGTACGGAAATGCCGGTGCGGACTTTCTTGATGGTGGAGAAGGGAATGATCGCTTATATGGTGGGGACGGAAACGACATCCTTTACGGAGTCGCTGGTAACGATACCCTGAACGGCGAGGTTGGCAACGATATCCTCGACGGTGGTGCCGGCAACGATGCGCTGAGTGGTGGCGCTGGCAGCGACACCTATCGCTTCAGCCGTGGCTGGGGCCAGGATACGATCAACAACTACGACACCGGCAGCGACAAGGTGGACGCCATCGTCTTCGCCGAGGGCATTGCGCCGGACGATATCGTCGTCACTCGTTCGAGTACCAACCTAATCCTGAGCCTGAAGGACAGTACTGACCGTATCTCTGTCAGTAACTACTTCAACGCCGATGGCACCAGTGCCTACAGGTTGGAGGAAATCCGTTTCGCCGATGGCACCACCTGGAACATCGACCAGGTCAAGGTGATGGCGTTGCAAAGCACGGACGGTAACGACAACCTCACTGGCTATGCGACGAACGACTCACTGATCGGCGGCCTGGGTAACGACACCCTCTATGGTCAGGCTGGCGATGATGTGCTCGATGGCGGTGCTGGCAACGATTATCTCTACGGTGAAAATGGCGACGACACGCTGATCGGTGGTGTGGGTAACGACTACCTCTCAGGCGGTAACGGCCATGATCTGCTGTTGGGCGGTGAAGGTAATGACAGCCTGTATGGCGGAGCCGGCAA
>NZ_FNDG01000046.1 GCF_900100535.1 Phytopseudomonas flavescens | reverse complement strand
AGGCAGCGACTCGACTGTTGGCCTGAACCGGGACGTGAACAGCGCCTATGAAATCACCAAGGACGAGGAAAGCCGTACCGATCTATATGTGAGCAAGTCGTCCATCGAGGCATTGAGTGATCCGATGGCGACGATTGAGCAGTGGGCTGAAGCACTCACTACTTACGATGAGACGGCTGTAAAGAACTTCGAGCAGATCGGTATCGGCCTGAATGTCAGCTACAACCGACTGGAAAAGGCATTGGGTCGCCAATTGCCACAAGGTGCCGAGCAGGCGGGTGGCGCTGCGCTTGCGGAGGGTGCGCTGGAAGCTTTGCTCCTAGGTGGCATGAAACTCAAAGATGCCAAGGCGCTTCTAGGCAGTGGGGAGTTTCAGGAAAAGGTTCTGGCACAACTCAAGGCGATCGACAGCATACCTCCGGAAGCATTCGACCGGGTGGCAGAGGTTGCCATCGGGGCATTGGAAATCAATGGAAAACCTTCCGACCCTTCACCTCCAGCTCATGCAGATGACCAGCTGACAGCCGCGCAAGACGTACTTCGAATGGTTTCCACCATGAACGAGTTCATGGAGCAGCATCCTGAAGGCAGCACTGCCCTTTCATGGGGCATGGCCGCTTTACAGGGGCCGAAGGGCATCATACAGCTTGCTGTGATACAGGCACTGGGGGAAACGGATGCGGGGCAAAGCGTGGCGCAGCAGCTTGCCGCCGTTGAGCAGTGGGCAGGCAGGGTAGTCGCTGAAGGTATTGAGAAAAAAGGCTTGGACGAGAGCAGGCCGCCAGAGCAGTTTTTGCTAGGTGGTGGTAATTTTGCGGCTGCCATTCTCATTGGTGCTGGCTATGGAAAAGGAAAGGATGGTAGTGCCGGGGCAAAAGGGGATGCTCCCAGCTTGTTACCGAAACCTGGCGATACTTCTGTACCTGTGAGTGGTGTAGGTGCTGGTGCTGTATTTAAGGTGGACTCGAACCAGCTGGGTAAGAAACTTCGTAAACACGTTCAAGATTTTGGCGGCAATGCGGCTAACCCTGCAGATCGTAAAATGGTGTTTGATAGAATTCAAGATATCGGGAATAACCCTGAGAAAGTGATCCCTGGGAGTTTTTCTGGTCAAGGGGCTGGAGGTGTGATTGGGAATGTGTTCTTCAGGATAAAAGGAAACGACGTGGTTGTGACAAAGCCAGATGGATCATTTGTTACTATCCTGAAGGATGGAGTGATTGGGAATACCTTTGTGAAAAATGCTTTGAAGGGGGCAGTGAATGGAGCTTTCTAACTTGTTAAAAGAGTGGTTGCTCCGCGTTCTCGGAAAGAGACTGATTTCTGTGTCTGGGCTGTTCTATATTTTCGAGGAGGAAAGGGTTTACCCCGCGCAGAGGTTATGTTTTTATTTTGAAGAGTCTCACATGGGAAGTGTTGGGTGTGCAATTGATGGTATGTCATTGGATTTCTCCTTGACTGCTATGGTCAATGTTGATCTTGGTGAATATGGCAGGGAAGAAGTTTTTCCAATATTGACTGAGGAGTTGTTTGGTGTTGTAGGAAAGAAGTTAATTTCTGCCTATTTAGTGCGCTCATCTGCTTCTGAAACTTTTTCTGGAATTAGCCTGGTTTTTGAAGAGGGGGGGGTTTCTATTCTTAATCTAGGGGATGAGTTGTATGTGGATAAAATTATATCGCCAGAGATTATAGTGAGTGAAGGCTTAAAGTTTATTGCGGTAGCCTGACGGGGCAAAAGCAACTGCAGTTCCCAAGGGTTTTTCAAGTGCAGATGATTTTGCGCGCTTTGGTGCAGATACTCGGGACGGCTTAACACGAGCTGGCTATGGGAATGTAGAGCCCATTCTTCAAGGAAGTGCTGTAACAGGGCAAAGTTTCAGAACCGGGCAAGCATTTGATGTTGGCAGAGTTAGTGACTTTGATATTGCTTTGGCAAGCCCGGAGCTTTTGCAGCGTGCTCAATCCCTAGGAATAGGCTTGAGAAGTGGGGGGACTCGTACTGGGCCATTAAGTGCGAGAGACTTGCAAGCTCTTGGGTTGAAAGATTTGGCAAGCCAGTTGAGCTCTCGGGCAGGGCGTGAAGTTAACTTTATGATTTATGACTCTGCAGCAACAGCTACAGGCCGAGCTCCAAGCGTGGCTCTCCCAAAATGACTATTGCATACGACCTATATGGGGGGCGGGAGTTAAGTCTTCTGTTGGCGAAAGAACATGTGGAAGAAATGCTTGGAGTTTCTCTTGAGGAAAGAGAGAGTTCCTATCAAGGTGGCATTTACTACGTGTGGGGGCGTAATGATTCGGAGCACTATGTTCTGAAGGTAAATGTTGATCCGTTTGATGAAGAGCCTGTAGAGCAAGATTTTCCGGACTTTCCCGTATTGCTCTACATAAATGCGACAGAGCGATCGTCTTCTATAGAGGAGGTCGTCAGGAAGGATAGTTTCTTTAAGCTACTCAGGCATGAAGTGTTTTAAAAATAGCCCCGGCACTGCCGGGGCTATTTGTTTCACTCCGCCGTAATCACCAAACAGCCCTGCATGACCCGAATCCGTATTTTCTCGTTGACCTGGAAGCCGGCCTGTTGCAGCCAGAGGCCGCG
>NZ_FNDG01000017.1 GCF_900100535.1 Phytopseudomonas flavescens | reverse complement strand
CCACTCAGACCAGGGCAGCCAGTTCAGCAGCCTGGACTGGCAAAGTTTCCTCAAGGCCAACAACCTAATCAGTAGCATGAGCCGGCGCGGTAACTGTCACGACAACGCCGTGGCAGAGAGCTTTTTCCAACTGCTGAAGCGCGAACGCATCAGGCGGAAAACCTACGGCACTCGTGAAGAAGCACGCGCTGATGTGTTCGATTACATCGAGATGTTTTATAACCCTAAACGCCGGCACAGCAGCGCTATGCAGCTATCGCCAGTGGATTTTGAAAAGCGCTATTTCCAGAGCTTGGAAAGTGTCTAGGAAAGCCGGGGCGATTCACCCCCAGAGATAGAAGACCGGTTGACGCCGGGGCATTGGACAGGTGTCCTGGTCTAATTCCCGTGGACACCATGATAGGGGATGATTCCCCCGGAGAGGACGTTGACCAGCATGACAACCCATTCCCGTAGAACCTTCGATGTGGCCCTCAAACTGCATATCGTGCAGATGATCCGCGAGTAAAAAACCTGAGCGTTGCCCAGGTCTGACTTGATCAGGGGCTGGTCGACAGCGCGGTGCGCTGCTGGTGGGTCCAGTACGATGCCGCAAAGCTGGGCCAGCCTAGGGGCGATAAACGGCTAACGCCCGAGCAGCAGCGTATTCGTGGGCTCGAACGCGAAAACCAGCGGCTACACGAGGACGTCTCCCTGCTAAAAAGCTTCAGCCTTCTCCCGGGAACTGAAGTGATCCAGCAGGCGATTGATCAGCGCCATAAGCAGGCCTGTGTTTCTCGGCTGTGCAGCGTGCGGAACGTGACCCGCTCGGGGTTCTATGCCGCCCAGCAGCGCGAGCGCGAATCTGCCGTATACCGTTGCGCTGAAGCCGCCTTCCAGGGCAGCCGCTGCCTGAGCGCGGTGCTCAAGGCCCAGTGCCTGCCAGCAGGTCGACATCGCAGGCTTTGATACGCACGTGTGGGGTTACACGGTGCAGGCGTTCGGCGACCGGAGGCCAAGACGCAGAGCAGCTCGCCCGACCCGCAATCGCGGATCTTGAAGACAGGCAATGGCTTCGATCAGCGCCACAATGCGCAGGCGGCGGTGGACGAAAGTGGCATGATCGTGGCCAAGTAGCTGATCGCTGCGGCCGCTATTGGCTGAGATCGGACCGTTCGGCAATCCCTCGGCTGCCGCCCTCACCCGTTGCAACATCGAGCCCGAATCACTGTCACTGACTCAGTCACTTAGGAGGTACGAATGAAGCTGATAACCACCCTTGCCGTTGTTGGCACCTTGCTGGTCGGCTGCGCTCAGCATGAACGAGAAATCAGACACGGCTATGGCAATGATGCCCTACCCAGCGCTGAAGTGAAGGCTTTCCAGGCTGCGGATGCTCGACTGCATTACCAGGACGCGCGTATCGAGTGGGACCAGAAGAACTGCGCGCTCTACCAGGGCATCGCCCCGGATGGCGCACTGCGGACCGTCCCCCTCGCCGACCAGAACGGCAAACCCATCTGCAGCCGCCCATAACCCGCCCCTGATAAATTCCCTCGCTATAGTGCCCACGCCGTACGTTTTACGCGCGCGGGTTCTATCCTCGGCGCATGGATAGCGCTGATCTTATCCGCCGCCTCGAAAACCTGATCCCCGCAATCGATGCGGACACGGCCCCTGCCGGCTCATAACCGGTGGTACCTCAGCGACCTGCCTGCGCTGTTACGCACCCGGCACTGGCGAGCAGAGCGCCGTCTTCGCCCAGTCCGGCGAGGCAGCGGTTGGCCTCGGGTCTATACAGCGAAGGAGCCCCGCCCCGGGTAACCATCAGCGCCCGGGCCACCGCACCTGAATAGGTCGCGGGGCCTATACCGGAGTCGGCGCCTACTGCTACGGACTGAATAGCGGCGCGAGGAGAAAGACCACCCGACAGCCTGCTCTTGCGCTCGACGCCACTTGACAGCGGCCGTTCGAAAACGCGTAATGGCTTGCAATGTTAACGTTAACTAAAATAAAAAGAAGAGGCCGCCACATGCAGCTATCCGTCAAACGCGAGTATTGGCTTATCAGCGGCTTGCTATTTTTCTTCTTTTTTTCCTGGTCTTCCAGCTACTCGCTGTTCTCGATCTGGCTTCATCGGGTCATCGGCCTGAACGGTACTGAAACCGGCTTTGTCTTCGCCGCCAATGCCGTTGCCGCCTTACTGATTCAGCCGTTCTATGGCGCCCTCCAGGATCGCCTTGGCCTGTCGAAAAAGCTGCTGGCCTGGATTGGCATCCTGCTCTGTGCGAGCGCCCCGTTCGCGATTTTCGTCTATGCCAACCTGCTGGCTCATAACGTGGTACTGGGGGCGGTGGTCGGTGCGGCTTTCCTGGCACTGGCCATGCTCGCGGGCGTGGGCGTGATCGAGTCCTACACCGAACGACTGTCGAGGCACGTGGGCTTCGAGTTTGGCACCAGCAGGATGTGGGGCTCGCTGGGCTGGGCCAGTGCGACAGGCGTGACGGGCGTGGCATTCGACATCGACCCGGATATCGCCTTTTACCTGAGCAGCGCTGCCGGAGCCGCATTCCTGCTGATCCTGTACAAACTGGATTTGCGCAGATTCGCCCCGCGCCAGGTCGCCGGAGTGACTGCAGCCAGCCCAGTACGCCTGCACGATCTATGGACATTGCTGACGCTGCCTCGCTTCTGGGCATTCGGCCTGTACCTGACCGGGGTCAGCGGGGTCTACATGATCTACGAGCAACAGTTTCCCGTGTATTTCGCCTCGTTCTTCGCGACCCCGGAGGCGGGCACCCGAACGTATGGGTATCTGAATTCATCGCAGGTGTTCCTCGAAGCGGCGTTGATGCTGGTCGCCCCTTGGGTGGTGAGCCGTACGGGCGCCAAGTACGGATTGATTCTGGCCGGTAGCATCATGTTCGTTCGTATTCTTGGTTCCGGGCTGGCAATGGAGGCCTGGACCATCGCCGCCTGCAAGATGTTGCACGCCTTGGAAGTGCCAATCCTGCTGGTTTCGGTATTCAAGTACATTTCGTTCAACTTCGATTCGCGCCTGTCCGCTTCGATCTATCTGGTGGGGTTCCAGTTCGCCCAGCAATTGACCGCGATGCTGCTGTCGCCGCTGGTGGGCTACGGCTACGACCATTTTGGTTTTCCGAGCGTTTACGTGCTGATGGCTGGCCTGGTCGGCGGCTGCCTGCTGCTGTCATTGACGCTATTGCGCCCGGACCCGCCCCGCAAGCCCTCCCCTTGCAGGGTTACTGATTCGCTGGAACTCCCTGCCATTGCTCAGCCCGTCACCCGTTACAAACCTTAGGACACCCTAGAGAGGAGCAAACCATGCATGCTGCACGGCTGGACAAAGCCCATCAAGCCATCGAAAAAAAGCGCCCCGAATGTGGTGACGACTATCGCCTTGGCTACCACCTGTCGCCGCCAGCGGGATGGATGAATGATCCGAACGGGCTGGTTTGCTTTCGCGGTGAATACCATGTGTTCTACCAGCACCATCCCTACTCGGCGCAGTGGGGGCCGATGCACTGGGGGCATGCCAAGAGCGGCGACCTGGTGCATTGGGAGCATCTGCCCATCGCCCTGGCACCCAGCGATGCTTACGATCAGGGCGGGTGTTTTTCAGGGTCGGCGGTGGTTGCAGGGGATACCCTTTATCTGATCTACACCGGGCACACTTGGCTGGGTGAGCCCGGTGATGACCAGAACATTCTCCAGGTCCAATGCCTGGCCAGCAGCACGGATGGCCTCACTTTCAACAAGCACGGGCCGGTCATCGCAACGCCGCCGGCACCGCACATCATGCATTTTCGCGATCCGAAGGTCTGGAAACGTGGCGAGCTATGGTGGATGGCGCTTGGCGCTCGGCAAGCAGATGACCCACAGCTGTTGCTCTATCGCTCCGAGGACCTGCATCACTGGGATTATCTGGGCTGCGCCCTGCAAGGTCGACGTGAAACGGACGGCTATATGTGGGAATGTCCAGATCTCTTCGAACTCGATGGTTGCGACGTTTTTCTCTATTCGCCGCAAGGTCTGCAGCCCAGTGGTTATGATAAATGGAACAAATTCCAGAACAGCTACCGAATCGGCCAGCTTGACGACAGCGGACGCTTTAGCCCTTGCGGCGAGGTTCACGAGCTTGATCATGGCCACGATTTTTACGCGGCGCAGACCCTGCTGGCACCAGACGGGCGCCGTCTGCTGTGGGCATGGATGGATATGTGGGACAGTCCGATGCCGAGTCAGGCGCACCACTGGTGCGGCGCGTTGTCGTTGCCCCGTGAGCTGAGCCGCGACGGCGAACGGCTGCGCATGCGGCCAGCCCGTGAACTGACAGCATTGAGGCAGTCACAGCAAGTGCTGCAGATCGGGGCAATCGAATCTGCCACCTGTTCACTCGGTGTACGGAGCGCCTTACTGGAAGTTGAACTCGTCCTGGAACTGGCTGGCAGCAGTGCCGAACGCTTTGGCCTGGCGCTACGCTGTAGCGAGGATGGACAGGAGCGCACCTTGCTGTATTTCGATGCCATGGCCCGACGCCTGGTGCTCGACCGGCAATACGCGGGCGCGGGCGTGAGCGGCGTTCGCAGCGTCCCCGTGGCTACCGGGCAAACGCATATCGCGCTGCGGATTTTTCTCGATCGCTCGTCCATAGAGGTGTTCGTCGACGACGGTGCCTATAGCCTTACCAGCCGGATTTATCCACGGCCCGACAGCCTCCGGGCCAGCGCTTTCGCCGTCAATGGGATCGGGCTGTTCGGGGAGGCTTCAACCTGGGAGCTGGCCGATACCCAACGCTGATACAGCGGACGGGGACAGGCACCGGGCAGCGCCTTGTCATGCTTTCAACAAGCATGACATGATGCCTGGCCAGAAAAACAAGGGCTCCGGAATGGCTTCGGTTAAAGATGTCGCACGGCTGGCCGGGGTGTCCTTGATGACCGTTTCCAGGGCACTCAACACCCCGGAAAAGCTGAACCAGGAAACCCTGGCGAAAGTTCGCCAGGCGGTCGAGACTCTGGGTTATGTTCCCAGCCTTTCCGCCCGCAGGACCCGCGGCGGTCACTCCCGGGGCAAGACCATCGGCGTCTTTGCGCTGGATACCGCGACCACCCCCTTCGCCGTGGAAATGCTCCTTTCGATGGAGCGCACGGCACGAGATACCGGCTGGAACCTTTTCATCCTCAACCTGTTCGAAGCGCCGCCGAGTCAGCAAACCATCGACCTGATGCTCTCCCATCAACCTGACGGAATCATCTTCAGCACCATGCAGTTACGCAGCGTGCAAATTCCCCAGGTATTGCGCAGCCTGCCGCTGGTGTTGAGCAACTGCATCAGTTCGGTACCTGGCGTCGCCTGCTACATACCCGACGACGAGGAAGGTCAGTATCAGGCCATAGGGCAGGCACTGAAACGAGGCTACCGCAAGCCACTGTGCATCAACCTGCCGCGCAGCAGCCTGGCCAGGCAATGGCGCCAGCAAGGGTTGCTCCGCGCCCTCACGGAGGCCGGTATTGCCATGGACAGCGTTCACCAATACGACCTGTCCACCGATGACGCCTATCAGGAAACACGGCTGGCCCTGGAACACCAATTGCTCGGCTCCAGGGGCAAACCGGCTTTCGATCTGCTGGTTTGTGGCAACGACCGTATCGCCCTGGTCGCCTATCAGTACCTGCTCGGTCGCGGCCTGCGCATTCCAGAGGATGTGGCGGTTCTCGGCTACGACAACATGATTGGCATCGCCGAACTGTTCTACCCTCCCCTGAGCACAGTGCAACTGCCCTATTACGAAATGGGCCGCCGTGCAGCGCGGCATCTGATCGAAAGCCGGGACGACAATACGATTCACAGAGTTGCCTGCCCACTCATTGCCCGTGATTCATGCTGATGAACGGGTCTACGAGCCGCAGCCTGCTGCCGGACCCTACCGACCGGCCTGGCTCGTAGCGCCTTGCCGATGGCCTGCCGCCCCCCCTACCGAACTGAACCTGCCCGATTCAGCGCTGCTCAGCCGTTACTGGAGCTGGGCGAGCAGGGCCTTGGCGACCCCTTCCGAACTGGCCGGGTTCTGGCCGGTAACCAGCCTGCCATCCTCGACCACGAAGGGTGCCCAGTCCGGGCCCTTTTCGTACTTGCCGCCAAGTGCCTGGAACTCGTCCTCGATCAGGAAGGGCACCACGTCGGTCAGTCCCACGCCGGCTTCTTCGCCGTTGGTGAAGCCGGTTACGCGACGGCCCTTGATCAACGGTGAGCCATCGGCGGCTTTGACGTGACGCAGCACACCAGGGGCGTGGCAAACGAAGCCGATGGGCTTGCCGGCGCGCGCGAAGGCTTCGATCAGACTGATGGACAGTCGCGACTCGGCCAGGTCCCACAGCGGGCCGTGGCCGCCTGGGTAGAAGAGCGTGTCGAATTCCTGCTGATTGACGGTTTCCAGCTTCAGGGTACTGGCCAGATGCGTTTGTGCCTGCGGGTCAGCCTTGAAACGTTGGGTCAGCGCGGTCTGGAACTGCGCTTGGTCGCTCTTCGGGTCCAGCGGCGGTTGGCCCCCTGCTGGGGATGCCAGTACCACCTCGGCGCCGGCATCCTTGAACAGATAGTAAGGCGCGGCGAACTCTTCAAGCCAGAAGCCGGTTTTCGCCCCGGTGTTGCCTAGCTGATCGTGGGAGGTCAGCACCATCAGTATTTTCATCATGAAATCCTTCTTGTCGCTGTAGGGTTCTTGATTAGTCGCCTGAAAGGCTCTGGAGTGCCCGATGCTTTACACGTTATGGCCCATGCAGCCGGTCAACGAAGACGCGGTACGACACAGGCGGGGAACGAGGCAGGCAAACTGGCCCCTGCCCTGCCCTGTGCACCCGGCTCGATACCTGGGGGCTGGAACGAAGAAAGGGGCAGCTACGCCTGTCGCTGCCCCTTTCTCCTGAAGCGACCAAAGCCTACAAGGGGCTGACCGCACTGGAACATCGCTCAACGCTTGTCCTTGCGCTTCTTCTCGGCCTTCTTGTGGTGGCTCATCAGACGGCGCTTCTTGTTCACCTGGCGATCGGTGAGGGTGTTCTTGTTGCCCTCGTAGGGGTTCTCGCCGCCCTTGTATTCGATGCGGATTGGCGTACCAACCAGTTTGAGCACGCGACGGTAGGTGTTTTCCAGGTACCGGGAGTAGGCACGTGGCACGGCATCGACCTGGTTACCGTGGATCACGATCAACGGCGGGTTGGCGCCACCGAGGTGGGCATAACGCAGCTTGATACGGCGGCCATTGACCAGAGGCGGCTGGTGCTCGCGTACTGCATCCTCGAGGATCTGCGTCAGGCGGCTGGTCGGCCAACGGGTGATCGCCGACTGGAACGAGGCCTGCACCGACTTGTACAGATGACCGACGCCGGTGCCGTGCAGCGCCGAGATGAAGTGGATGTCAGCGAAGTCGACGAAGAACAACCGGCGTTGCAGCTCGGTCTTCACGTAGTCGCGCTCGCTGGGCTCCATGCCGTCCCACTTGTTGAGAGCAATGACCAGAGCACGGCCACTCTCGAGCACGAAGCCGAGCAGGTTGAGATCGTGGTCGACCACGCCTTCGCGGGCGTCCATAACGAACACCACGACATTGGAATCCTGGATCGCCTGCAGGGTCTTGACCACCGAGAACTTTTCCACCGCCTCGAAGATCTTGCCGCGGCGACGCACCCCGGCGGTATCGATCAGGGTGTATTTCTCGTCATCGCGCTCGAAGGGGATGTAGATACTGTCGCGGGTGGTGCCAGCCTGATCGTAGACGATCACCCGGTCTTCACCGAGCATACGGTTGACCAGGGTCGACTTGCCGACGTTGGGACGACCGATGATGGCCAGCTTGATGCCGTCCTTCTCGCTAGGGCCGGGAATGCGCTTCGCTTCCTCGCCCTCGGCGACCACTTCGGCCTCCTCGCCCTCTTCAGGTTCGCCGGCGTCCTTGGGGAAGCTACCCAGTGCCGCTTCGAGCATCTGGGTGATGCCACGGCCGTGAGCACCGGCGATGGCCAGGGCTTCGCCCATGCCCAGCGGGGCGAATTCAGCGCGGGCCAGATCCGGGTCGAGGTTGTCGACCTTGTTGACCACCAGGAAGCTGCGCTTGTTACGCTTGCGCAAGTGCTCGCCAATCATCTGATCGGAGGCGGAAAGCCCCGCACGGGCGTCGACCAGAAACAGCACGGCGTCGGCTTCTTCGATGGCCTGCAGGGACTGCTCGGCCATCTTCGCGTCGATGCCTTCTTCGTCACCGGAAATACCGCCGGTGTCGATCACGATATAAGTACGCCCCTGCCATTTGGCCTCGCCGTACTGGCGGTCGCGGGTAAGACCGGAAAGGTCACCGACGATCGCGTCGCGGGTGCGAGTCAGGCGGTTGAACAGGGTGGACTTGCCGACGTTCGGCCGACCCACCAGGGCAATTACGGGAACCATTCGGCTCTCCACTTCGTTATTTCAGAAAATACAAAAGCCGCTGCACAGGCAGCGGCCACAAATCTGCACTATCCGCCCCGCTCGCCCGGCCGTGGCCGGGCGAGCGGAACAGGGGCTCACTTGATGGTCAAGGCCACCAGTTTGCCGCCGTTGCCGAAGGCGTACAGCCAGTCACCAACCACCAGGGGACGGGCACGCAGGCCATCGCTGTCGATACGGATACGCCCGACGAACCGACCATCGACCTGGCTGACCAGGTGGAGGTAGCCCTCAAAGTCACCGAATGCGACGTAGCTGGAGAAAACCTGAGGTGCTGACAGTTGGCGACGAGCCAGTGCATCGTTGCTCCACAGGGCCGAGGCCGAGCGCTCGTCGATGCTTTCCACGGTGCCGTTGGCCAGGGTCACGTAGACGTTGCCGAAGCCCTGAGCCACGCCCATGGAACTGGAGGCCTCGCGCTGCCACAACACGCGGCCGCTTTGCAGATCGAGAGCCGCGACACGGCCCTGATAGGTCACCACGTACAACTGGCCACCGGAGAGCAGCAGCCCTCCGTCGATGTCGACGATGCGATCCAGCTCGGAACGGCCTTGCGGAATGGCGACACGTTGCTCCCACACCGGTATGCCACGCTGGGCGTCCAGGGCCACGACCTTTCCACTGGACAGGCCGGCGATGGCCAACTGATTGGTCAGTATCGGGCTGCCGGTGCCACGCAGGGTCAGTACCGCCGGGGTGTTTTCGAAGATCCAGCGCTGCTGGCCGCTGTAGGCGTCGAGAGCGACCAAGGTGTCGTCCTGGGTCTGTACCAGTACGGTGTCGCTGCCGATGGCCGGCGCAGAGAGCACTTCGCTCGGCACCTTGGCGCGCCATTTCTCTTCACCCGTGGCGGCGTCCAGGGCGATCACTTCCCCCTTGAGGGTGCCGACCACGACCATGCCATAACCAGCGGCCACGGCACCGGAAACCGGTACCTCCAGTTCCTTTTTCCAGGACACCTTGCCAGTGGTGCGCTCCATGGAAACGATCAGCCCTTCGACGTCGGCGGCAATGATCTGCTCGCCGTCGACCACCGGCTCGAGCATGTTGTAAATGTCGCCCTGCCCGTTGCCGATCGAGCGGCTCCATTCTTTCTGCAACGTCACTTCCGTCTTGAAATCAGGCAGTTCGGCAGGAGGCAATTCTTTCTTGCTATTGCTGCTGCAACCAACGACCAGTACGGCCAGGGCCAGCATTGCGGCACTCTTCCAACGCTTCACGTCATGCATCCCCTTTGGCCAGGTCGTCGATCTTCATCTGCAGACCACCAACGGCCGCCTCTTCAGACAGTGCACCCTTGGCTTTCACATAAGCAGCATGGGCATCGTCGGTACGGCCCAGCTTCACCAACAGGTCGCCCTTGAGTTCTTCGCGACTGGCCAGGTAAGCCTGGTCAGCATCGCCCTCGAGCAGCTTCAGGCCCTCTTCGGCCTTGTCCTGGGCAGCCAGCACGCGAGCCAGACGCTGTCGGGCCAGTTCACCGAGGGTGTCATTGGCCGGCTTGTCGACCACGCTGCGCAATTCGGCGGCGGCGTCGTCCAGTTTGCCAGACTCGACCGCGACCTTGGCCACGAACAGGCTTCCGTATTGAGCGTACTGGGTACCGCCGAAATCGCTCTTCAATTGTCCCGACAGCGCCGCCACTTTGGCGGCATCGGGTTGACCGCTCGGGGTAAGGGCCGATTCGAGCAGTTGCTGGTAGATCACCGAAGCACCCTGAGCCTGATTGCTCTGGTACTTCTGCCAAGCCTGCCAACCGAATACCGCGATCAGTGCCAGTACGCCGCCAGCCAGCAGCGGCTTGCCGTTACGCTGCCACCAGTCCTTCAGGCCGGCCAGTTCATCATCATCGCTGTTCAACGCCACCCCAGATACTCCTTAATCGCTAAATCGCTCAAGCCTGCTTGGTGCAGGACGCCAGATGGCCGGCCAGATCCGACCAGGCAATGCTTTGTTGTTCGCTGTCATCGCGCAAAGGTTTGCAACCTACCACGCGCTTGGCCAGTTCGTCCTCACCCAGGATCAGAGCATACAGGGCTCCGCTCTTGTCGGCTTTCTTGAACTGGCTCTTGAAGCTGCCCCCACCGGCATTCACCAGCAGCCGCAACCCCGGAACCTCACTGCGCAGGTTTTCTGCCAGGGCCAGGGCGGCCAGCTCGGCTGGCTCGCCAAAGGCACAGATGAAGGCATCTGCCGTGCGGTTCAGCTCGGCGGGCACCCGCTGCAGGGTCTCCAGCAGCAACACCAGTCGCTCGACGCCCATGGCGAAGCCGACACCCGGAGTCGGTTTACCGCCGAACTGGGTTATCAGGCCATCGTAGCGGCCACCGGCACATACGGTGCCCTGGGAACCGAGCTTGTCGGTGACCCACTCGAACACGGTGCGACCGTAGTAATCCAGGCCCCGTACCAACTTGGGGTTGATCTCGTAGGCGATACCGACGGCATCGAGGCGCGCCTTGAGACCCTCGAAATGCACGCGGGACTCTTCGTCCAAATAGTCGTGCAGGGTCGGCGCGTCGGCGAGCAGCGCCTGGGTGGCGGCCACCTTGCTGTCGAGAATCCGCAGCGGATTGGTGGTCAGGCGGCGTTGGCTGTCCTCGTCGAGCTGGTCGAAGCGCTCGCGCAGATAGGCCACCAGCGCATCGCGATACACCGCGCGGGCCTCGCTGGAGCCCAGGCTGTTGAGCTGCAGGGTCACCGCATCAGCTAGGCCCAGCTGCTTCCACAGGCGCCAGGTCAGGATGATCAGCTCGGCATCGATGTCCGGCCCCGGCAGGTTGAAGACTTCGACACCGATCTGGTGGAACTGGCGATAACGGCCCTTCTGCGGCTTCTCGTAGCGAAACATGGGGCCGGCGTACCAGAGCTTCTGCACCTGGCCACCACCGGTCATGCCATGCTCGAGCACGGCGCGCACGCAACCGGCAGTGCCTTCGGGGCGCAGGGTCAGGGATTCGTTGTTGCGGTCGAGGAAGGTGTACATCTCCTTGTCGACCACATCGGTGCCTTCGCCTATACCGCGGGCGAACAGTTCGGTGAACTCGAGGATCGGCAGACGCATTTCCTGATAGCCGTAGTTGTCCAGCAGCTCTGCCAGGGTGGTTTCCAGGTAACGCCAGGCTGGGGTCTGCTGCGGCAGGATATCGTTCATGCCACGGATGGCTTGCAGGGACTTGCTCACTTGTTTTCCTTAGGCACGGGTCAGCCGCGCACGATCACGGCCGCGTCGGCTGCGACCTTCTCGGCCGCCTTTGTGCGGATCAGCCGTTCCAGCTCATCCACCAGGTTGGTGTTGGTCAGTTTCGAGACGGGCTTGCCGTCGATGTAGACCAGGTTGTTCGGGCTGCCGCCGGTAAGGCCGATGTGGGCCTCCTTGGCTTCGCCCGGGCCGTTCACCACGCAGCCGATCACCGCGACGTCCAGAGGCACCAGCAGGTCCTCGACGCGGGTTTCCAGCTCGTTCATGGTCTTGACCACATCGAAGTTCTGGCGCGAGCAGCTTGGGCAGGCGATGAAGTTGATACCCCGCGAGCGCAGGCGCAACGACTTGAGAATATCGAAGCCGACCTTGATCTCTTCCACCGGGTCGGCGGCCAGAGAAATGCGGATGGTGTCGCCAATGCCATCGGCGAGCAGCATGCCCAGGCCGACGGAGGACTTCACGGTACCGGAGCGCAGGCCACCGGCTTCGGTGATGCCCAAGTGCAGCGGCTGTTCGATCTGCTTGGCGAGCAGACGATAGGCTTCGACGGCCATGAACACGTCGGAGGCCTTCACGCTGACCTTGAAGTCAGGGAAGTTCAGGCGGTCGAGGTGCTCCACGTGACGCAGTGCGGATTCGACCAGTGCTTCAGGGGTCGGCTCGCCGTATTTCTTCTGCAGGTCTTTTTCCAGCGAACCGGCGTTCACGCCGATGCGGATCGGGATGCCCTTGTCGCGGGCGGCCTCGACCACCGCCTTGACCCGATCCTCGCGGCCGATGTTGCCGGGGTTGATGCGCAGACAGTCGACGCCCAGCTCGGCCACACGCAGGGCGATCAGGTAATCGAAGTGAATGTCCGCCACCAACGGCAGGTTGACCTGCTGCTTGATGCGGCCAAAGGCTTCGGCAGCGTCCATGTCCGGCACGGATACGCGCACGATGTCGGCACCGGCCGCTTCGAGGCGACGGATCTGCTCGACGGTGGCGGCGACATCATTGGTGTCGGTATTGGTCATGCTCTGTACGGCGATGGGCGCATCGCCCCCTACCGGTACCTTGCCAACCCAGATCTTGCGGGATGGACGGCGTTTGATCGGTGATTCACCGTGCATATTACTGCCCACCCAACTTCAAGCGTGCGGTTTCACCGGAGATGTGCGGCGTTACATCGACGGCAGCGCCGTTATAGGTCACCTGGGCGCCACGGGCGAAGCCCAGACGCAACTCGAGGGGTGCCTTGCCACGGGCATCGAGGCTGTCGCCGGATCGTTTCAGGCCGCTGGCGACCACCTTGCCCGTGGCATCGGTCACCTGAACCCAGCAGTCGGCGGTGAACTTGAGGCTCACCAAACCTTCGCCCGCGGCGACCGGCGCCTGCGGCTGAGCGGCTGCGGCAGCGGGGGCCGCAGGCGAGGCCGGCGCACTGGGAGCGGGTGTGCCCGACTGGGCAGGCGGCAGCGGATCGGCTGGTGCGGTCGGAGCGGCCTGGCCGGCAGGAGGATTCTGCTCCAGCAGCTCGCCGGCCGTGGCTGGCGGCGGAGTCTCGGCAGCACTGCCTGACGATTCGGCAGGCACACCGGGCAACGGTAGTTCAGTACCTTGGCTCTGTGCTTCTGCCACGGCCTGATCTTCCGGCTCTTCGAGGGGATGGATCTGCGTGCTGCCGTCGGCACCATCGACTTCGACATGCCCCAGGCCCACGCCCTTCAGGTCGTCGAACTGCCAGCCCTGGTCCTGCCACCAGTAGAAGCAGGCACCGCCCACCCCGAGCAACAGCAGGAAACTGACCAGACGCAAGATGCTTTGCGAGTAACGTGTCGGTTCTTCGATACGCCCCAGGGCGTGCACACTGCTGCCCGTGGCATTGCTGCCGGTGAACCGATCGAAGTCGGCGACCAGGGGGGCCTGTTCCAGGCCCAGCAGCTTGGCATAGGCGCGGATATAACCACGGGCGAAGGTATTGCCCGGCAGCTTGTCGAACTCGCCGGCCTCCAGCTGGGTCAGGCGCATTGGCGTGAGGTTCAGTTGGGTCGCGACTTCGCCGACCGACCAGTTCCTGCTCTCACGTTCCGCACGCAGGGCTTCACCAGGATTGACACGATGAGCTGCTGCAACTTCAGGTTGGGCCGCTTTCATCTTTGCTCCGACAGATATTGCTGATACTCCGGCGTACCGGGATAAAGACGTTTCAACTGCAGGCCGAGGCTGGCGGCGCGGTCACGATCCTCGAAGATCGTGGCCAGCCGAGCCCCCAGCAACAGGCTGCGGGCGTTCTGCTCGGCGATGGCGCTGTAGGCGTCATAATAACCACGCGCCGGGACGTACTGTTTGTCTTCATAGGAGAGGTTCGCCATCTCCAACAGCGCACGCGGCTGGCGGTTGTTGAGGCGTAGCGAGCGCTCGAAATAACCTTTGGCCTCGTCACGCTGCTTGAGCATCATGGCCGTCATGCCCAGATTCTCGAACACCCGGGCGCGCTCCGGGTAGAGGCTGTCCTCGGCGGCCAGGCTGTAACGCTGCTGGGCTTCCTTGTAGCGCTTCTGCTCGAACAGGAAACCGGCGTAATTGTTCAGCAGGCGAGCGTCCTTGGGATTCTTCGACAGCGACTTGCGAAAGTGTTCGTCGGCCAGTTGCGGTTCCATCTCACGCTGGAATACCAGGGCCAGCACGGCGTGGGCATCGGGAGCAGAAGCGTCGATGTCCAGCGCGTTCTTCAACGGCACCTTGGCCGGCCCGGTTTCACCCTGCTGCAGATAGCCAATGCCAAGCTGGACGAAAGAGTCGTAAGCCTTCTTGCGGCCTTCGGTGGTTTTCATCGGGTCTACGTCACCGGTGGACACACAGGCGGTGAGCAGACTTGCACTCAGCAGAAACAGCAGGGGGCGCAGCACGGTCATGGAGATCCTCTCAGGTACGGCTGGCGGCAGGACGCGGCACATCGGCATCGCCGCTCAATTGACGCACGGCGATGTAACGTTCGCTGCGACGAGTGCGGTCCATGACCTGGCCGACCAGTTGCCCGCACGCCGCGTCGATATCTTCACCGCGCGTGGTGCGCACCGTGACGTTGTGACCGGCTTTTTGCAAGCGCTCCTGGAAGCGACGAATGGCATTGTTACTGGGACGTTCATAACCCGAATGGGGAAACGGATTGAACGGAATCAGATTGATCTTGCAGGGTACGTCCGCCAGCAACGCGACCATCTGCTCGGCGTGCTCGAGTTTATCGTTCACGTCCTTGAGCAGGGTGTACTCGATTGTCAGCACACGTTTCTCGCCCAGGCGAGAGATATAACGCTTGCAGGCCGCCAACAACACAGCAAGTGGATACTTCTTGTTGATCGGCACCAACTGGCTGCGCAATTCGTCGTTCGGCGCGTGCAGCGACAACGCCAGGGACACGTCGATGACCTCGGCCAGCTTGTCGATCATCGGCACCACGCCGGACGTGGACAGGGTCACCTTGCGCTTGGAGATGCCATAACCGAGGTCGTCCATCATGATTTTCATGGCGGCGACCACGTTGTCGAAGTTCAACAGCGGCTCGCCCATCCCCATCATCACCACGTTGGTGATGGCACGGTCGATCTTCGCCGGTACGCTGCCGAACGACTTGTTGGCGACCCACACCTGGCCGATGATCTCGGCACTGGTCAGGTCGCTGTTGAAACCCTGCTTGCCCGTGGAGCAGAAGCTGCAGTCCAGGGCACAGCCGGCCTGCGAAGAAACGCACAGGGTGCCACGCCCGCCCTGGGGGATGTACACGGTTTCCACGCAGCTGCCCGATGCCACACGCACGACCCACTTGCGGGTGCCATCGGAAGAAATATCTTCGCTGACCACTTCGGGCCCGCGAATGTAGGCAGCGGCCTCGAGCTTCTCGCGCAAGGCCTTGCCGACGTTGGTCATGGCGGCGAAATCATCGACGCCGAAGTGATGAATCCACTTCATGACCTGACCGGCACGGAAGCGCTTCTCTCCGATGCTGTCGAAGAACTGCTCCATTTCCGGCTGGGTCAGGCCCAGCAGGTTGATTTTGCCATTCGTGTCGGTCATGACGTCACCTTCGCACGCTTCGCCTTAGCGAATGCGAGCGTTTACCTCGGTAGCGGAGAAGAAGTAGGCGATTTCGCGAGCAGCGGAAGCTTCCGAGTCGGAACCGTGAACGGCGTTCTCGTCGATGGAAACGGCGAAGTCGGCACGGATGGTGCCGGCAGCAGCTTCTTTCGGGTTGGTAGCGCCCATCAGCTCACGGTTCTTGGCGATGGCGTTTTCGCCTTCCAGAACCTGCACGATCACCGGGCCGGACGTCATGAATGCAACCAGGTCCTTGAAGAAGCCGCGCTCACTGTGCTCGGCGTAGAAGCCGGCAGCTTCGCGCTCGGACAGTTGCAGTTGCTTGGAAGCGACGATGCGCAGACCAGCGTCTTCGAAGCGAGTGGTGATCTTGCCAATGACGTTTTTCGCAACGGCATCGGGCTTGATGATGGAGAACGTACGTTGAACAGCCATTTGAAACTCCAGAAACAGTGGATTAAAGCCAAAAATTAAACCCGCGAATTATACGCGGGTTCCAGTCAAAAGCATAAGAGCGGAGCCTGTGCCGGTACACCACCCTTTGCGCCAGGATCGGCCGGAGCCGTCCTGGCGAGTCATTGCGCTTCTTCGATCCAGGCGGCCTGAATGGCCTCGAGCACCTTTTCGCCGCCCCGCTGGGGGTCGTCGGAAAACTCCGGCAGCGCTACCACCCAGCGATGCAGCTGGACGAAATTCACGTAACGAGGGTCGACATCCGGCTGGCTATCGGCGAGCTGGATGGCGATTTCGAGCACATCAACCCATTTCAGGCTCATGCGTGGGCTTCCTGATCAGTGCGGCGCTTCGGCCGCATGGTTGAGCGAGTATTTGGGAATTTCGACGGTAATGTCTTCCTCACCAACGATCGCCTGACAGGCGAGGCGCGACTGAGCCTCCAGCCCCCAGGCCTTGTCGAGGTAGTCCTCTTCGAGCTCGTCGGCTTCGTTGAGCGAATCGAAACCCTTGCGCACCACACAGTGGCAAGTGGTACAGGCGCACACGCCACCACAGGCGCTTTCCATCTCGATATGGTGCTCATGGGCCAGTTCCAGAATGGAAGTGCCCGGCTGCGCCTCCACCACCAGCCCTTGCGGACAGAATTTCTCGTGGGGCAGAAAAGTTACCACGGGCATCGGTTATTCCTCGATCTCATTCAGGCTGCGCCCGGCCAGCGCGGCTTTTACCGTCAAATCCATGCGGCGGGCTGCAAAGGCATCGGTCACTTGCGACAGACGCTTGGTCTGCTGCTCGATGGCCAGGCCATCGCTGCCCGTCAACAAATCACGCAGTTCCTGCACCTGCAGGTCGATCACCATGCGCTCCTCGGCATCCAGCAGACGCTCACCGTCGACCTGCAGGGCGGCCTCGACCGCCTCGAGCAGGCGCTGTGCATCGACCTGCTGCTCGCGCAATACGCGGGCGGCCTTGTCACCACCAGCATGCTGGAAGGAGTCCTGGAGCATGCGCGCCACCTCACCATCGGTAAGGCCGTAGGACGGCTTGACCTGGATACTGGCTTCGACGCCCGACGCCAGCTCGCGGGCACTTACGCTGAGCAGGCCATCGGCGTCCACCTGGAAGGTCACGCGGATCTTCGCAGCGCCAGCCACCATGGGCGGGATACCACGCAGCTCGAAGCGCGCCAGAGATCTGCAATCACTGATCAGCTCACGCTCGCCCTGCAACACATGGATCATCATGGCGCTCTGGCCATCTTTGTAGGTCGTGAATTCCTGAGCACGAGCCACTGGAATCGTGGTGTTGCGCGGAATCACTTTTTCCATCAACCCGCCCATGGTTTCCAGCCCCAGGGACAACGGGATGACATCCAGCAGGAGCAATTCTTCGCCGTCTGCACGACGGTTGCCAGCCAGGGCGTCGGCCTGGATCGCCGCGCCGATGGCGACCACCTGATCCGGGTCGATATTGGTCAGCGGCTGACGACCGAACAGCCCGCCGACTGCCTCGCGCACGCACGGTACCCGGGTCGAGCCACCGACCATGACCACCGCGCCGACGTCTTCGACTTCGATACCGGCATCGCGCACCGCACGGCGACAAGCCTTCAGGCTGCGCGCCACCATGGGCTCGATCAGCGCCTGGAAACCGGTACGTGACAGTACGCCGCGCCACTGACCGTGCACGACTTCGACACTGTCGGCATCGGTCAGCGCTTCCTTGGCGGCGCAGGCGGCCTGCAGCAGGCTGCGCTGGGCTCCGGGCTCGATATCGGCGGAGAGACCGGCCTGCTCGACGATCCAGCCAGCGATAGCGTGGTCGAAATCGTCGCCTCCCAGCGCACTGTCACCACCGGTCGCCAGCACCTCGAACACACCGCCGGTCAGGCGCAGGATGGAGATGTCGAAAGTACCGCCTCCCAGGTCGTAGATCGCCACCATGCCCTCGGCATTCTGGTCGAGGCCGTAGGCGACCGCGGCGGCAGTGGGCTCGTTGAGCAGACGCAGCACGCTCAGACCGGCCAGACGCGCAGCGTCCTTGGTGGCCTGACGCTGGGAATCGTCGAAATAGGCCGGCACGGTGATCACCGCGCCTACCAGCTCGCCCCCCAAGGTCGACTCGGCACGCTGGCGCAACACCCTGAGGATGTCGGCGGACACTTCCACAGGGCTTTTCAGCCCCTGCACGGTGTCGATGAACGGCATGTGCGACTCACCGGCGACGAAGCGATAAGGCAACTGCTCGCCCAATTGCTTCACATCGGCAAGACCGCGCCCCATCAGGCGCTTGACCGACAGGATACTGTTGAAGGGGTCGCTGGCGGCATCACGACGGGCCGTCTCACCGACTTCGACGCGATCGGCGTGATAACGCACGGCCGAGGGCAGAATCAGGCGCCCTTCACTGTCCGGCAGCGGCTCGCTGACGCCGCTGCGCACGGCAGCGACCAGGGAATTGGTAGTACCCAGGTCGATCCCGACAGCCAGACGACGCTGGTGTGGTTGCGGGCTTTGTCCGGGCTCAGCAATCTGCAATAAAGCCATAGGTAGTCGATGCTTATCTGGGTATCAGGCACGGCCACGGCAGCCGTACGCGCATTAATCGTCGAGGCGCTCTTCCAACTGGCGCACCTCGTGGGAAAGCTTGTCGAGGAACTGCATGCGGCGCATCAGGCGTTCGGCCTCTTCTCGGCGCGCATCCTCCTCCCAGGCTTCGGCGAAACGTTCGTTGAGCTGCTGCTGTGCGGTCTTCAGGCGGCCCTTGAAAGCGGCGACGCCGGCCAGATCGGCTTCGTCCTGCAGCTCTTCCAGTTCCTCACGCCACTGCATCTGCTGCATCAGGAAGTCGGGATCCTGCACGGTGACTTCCAGCGGCAGCTCGGGACCACGCATCGCCAGCAGATAACGGGCTCGCTGCGAGTCGCTCCTGAGCGTGCGGTAAGCCTCGTTGAGGCTCGCCGAACGCTCCAGCGCCAGGCGCCGTTCTCGCTCGGAAGCATCGGCGAAGCGGTCGGGGTGTACGCTGCGCGCCAGCTCGCGATAGCGAGCCGCCAACTGATCGAGATCAAGGCGAAAGCTCGGCTGCAGTTCGAACAGGGCGAAATGGCAAGGACCGGAACTGTTCATCAGATATTGAAGCTTTCGCCGCAGCCACACTCACCACGGACGTTCGGGTTGTTGAACTTGAAGCCTTCGTTCAACCCCTCCCTGACGAAATCCAGTTCGGTGCCATCGAGGTAAACCAGGCTCTTGGGATCGATGATCACCTTGACACCGTGGCTCTCGAACACCTGATCTTCGCCGGCGGTTTCGTCGACGAACTCCAACACGTAGGCCAGGCCGGAACAGCCCGTGGTGCGTACACCGAGGCGAATACCCTCACCCTTGCCACGACCGTCGAGCGAACGACGGATATGCTGGGCAGCCGCTGGAGTCATGCTGATGGCCATCGACGAACCTCCTTAGAGCAAACCTTTCTTCTGCTTGTAGTCGCGCACGGCCGCCTTGATGGCGTCCTCGGCGAGTACCGAACAGTGGATTTTCACCGGTGGCAGAGCCAACTCTTCGGCAAGCTGGGTATTCTTGATGGTCTCTGCCTCGTCCAGCGTCTTGCCCTTCATCCACTCGGTAGCGAGGGAACTGGAGGCGATGGCGGAACCACAACCGTAGGTCTTGAACTTGGCGTCTTCGATGACACCCTGCTCGTTGACCTTGATCTGCAGACGCATCACGTCGCCGCAGGCCGGCGCGCCGACCATGCCGGTGCCGACGTCAGGATCTTCCGCGTTCATCTTGCCGACGTTGCGCGGGTTCTCGTAGTGGTCGATGACCTTTTCGCTGTAAGCCATGTTATCAATCCTCTTTCATCAGGCGCCGCTCACCGGCAGCTTTCAGTGTGCTGCCCATTCCACCTTGGAAATGTCGACACCCTCTTTGAACATATCCCAGAGCGGCGACAGTTCGCGCAGCTTGGTGACTGCCTCGCGTACTTTCTCCGCGGCGTAGTCGACTTCTTCTTCGGTGGTAAAGCGACCGAAGGTGAAGCGAATGGAGCTGTGTGCCAACTCGTCGTTGCGACCCAGGGCGCGCAGCACATAGGAAGGCTCCAGAGAGGCCGAGGTACAGGCCGAACCGGACGATACCGCCAAATCCTTGAGCGCCATGATCAGCGACTCGCCTTCCACATAGTTGAAGCTGAGGTTCAGGTTGTGCGGGACACGGGCCGTCATGCTGCCGTTGATGTACAGCTCTTCCAGACCGTCGACGTGCTTGAAGAAGCGCTCACGCAGGGCCAGTACCTTGGCGTTCTCTGCAGCCATTTCTTCCTTGGCGATACGGAAGGCTTCGCCCATGCCGACGCACTGATGGGTCGCCAGGGTGCCGGAACGCATGCCGCGCTCATGCCCACCACCGTGGGTCTGAGCTTCCAGACGGATACGCGGCTTGCGGCGTACGTAAAGCGCGCCGACCCCTTTCGGGCCGTAGGTCTTGTGCGCCGAGAAGGCCATCAGGTCGACCTTGAGCTTTTGCAGGTCGATTTCCACCTTGCCGGTCGACTGGGCGGCATCGACGTGGAAGAACACACCACGAGCGCGCAGCAGCTCGCCAATCGCGGCGATGTCGTTGACGGTACCGATTTCGTTGTTGACGTGCATGATCGACACCAGAATGGTGTCTTCGCGCAACGCTGCCTCGACCATGGCCGGAGTGATCAGGCCATCTTCGCCGGGCTCGATGTAGGTGACTTCGAAGCCTTCACGCTCGAGCTGACGCATGGTGTCGAGCACCGCTTTGTGCTCGATCTTCGAGGTGATCAGGTGCTTGCCCTTGCTTGCGTAGAAGCTGGCTACGCCCTTGATCGCAAGGTTGTCGGACTCGGTGGCACCGGAGGTCCAGACGATCTCGCGAGGGTCGGCGTTGACCAGTTCAGCAACCTGACGGCGGGCGTTCTCTACCGCTTCTTCGGCTTTCCAGCCGAATACGTGGGAGCGCGAAGCCGGGTTGCCGAAGTTGCCTTCGTTGGTCAGGCATTCGATCATTTTTTGCGCAACGCGAGGGTCGACCGGCGTTGTCGCAGAGTAGTCCATGTAGATCGGCAATTTCATTTCGGTATCTCCTAATCAGGTATCAGGCCGGCGCCTTGCGTGCTCAATCGACGGTGGACGCTTCAATCTTATCCAGATGGTGCGCCCTGCCATTGCTGTTGCAGCGACGCTGATCCTGGCGCTGGGCGACTTCCTGCACCTCGCGGCGAGTGACCAGATCGGCCAGACTGATGCCGCTGAGGAATTCGTGGATCTGCTGGCTCAGATCACACCACAGGTGGTGGGTCAGGCAAATGTCGCCGGAATGACAACCACCCTGCCCCTGGCAACGGGTGGCGTCGACGGATTCGTTGACCGCGTCGATCACTTCGGCGACCTGGATACCCTGCATGTTGCGCGACAACTGATAGCCACCGCCCGGGCCACGCACGCTGGACACCAGGCTCCCACGACGAAGCTTGGCAAACAGCTGCTCGAGGTAAGAGAGGGAAATACCCTGGCGCTCGGAGATATCGGCGAGAGACACCGGCCCGTTCTGGGCATGCAGCGCCAGATCGAGCATGGCAGTCACGGCGTATCGGCCTTTGGTAGTCAGTCGCATGAAGGGTTACCAAGGAATCACAATGTGGTGCGATTATCCTATTCCCGAGTATTTAAGTCAACTATAAGACCTAGTAAAACACTCGGATTTAGCGCCTTGCATGCCCATTACGGCGGCGAATCATAGCAAAGCCACGCTGGCCACGCATCAGGCAGCCGGCTTGTCGCCCTGCCCCTTGCAGACACCATCGAAGTCTTCGGCGCGAAGCTCGGGCAACTTCTTGGCACGATAATCGCTGCCCAGCGCACCGAGCGCCTCGCACATGTCCTCCAGGCGATTGTCGACCGCATGCAGGTGATCGAGCAGTTGCGCGATCGCCCGCGCCACTGGATCGGGCATGTCCTGACTGACGCCGTAGGCATCGAAACCCAGCTTGTCGGCGATGGCCTGGCGCTGAGCCTCGAGCCCATCATCGCCCTTGACGATGATCTTGGCCGGAATCCCCACCGCCGTCGCACCAGCCGGCACCGCCTTGGTGACCACCGCATTGGAACCGATCTTGGCGCCGGCACCGACCGTGAACGGGCCGAGCACCTTGGCGCCAGCCCCCACCACCACGCCATCTTCGAGTGTCGGGTGACGCTTGCCTTTGTTCCAACTGGTACCACCCAGGGTCACACCTTGATAGAGCGTCACGTCGTCCCCGATCTCGGCGGTTTCACCGATGACGATACCCATGCCGTGATCGATGAAGAAACGCCGACCGATCACCGCACCCGGATGAATCTCGATGCCGGTCAGCCAGCGACTGAAGTTCGACACGCTGCGCGCCAGCCACTTCCAGCCGGATACCCACAACCCATGAGCAACCCGATGCAGCCAAACCGCATGCAACCCGGGGTAACAGGTGATCACTTCGAACGCATTGCGCGCCGCCGGATCACGATGAAAAACACCCTGGATATCTTCCCGCATGCGCTCAAACATCGGCCTTTCCCCGCTTATGGTGCTCGCCGCGCGCCGCCTTGAGCGTTTCCGTCAACACGCCGCGCAAGATGTTCATTTCCAACCTGGTCACGCCACTGCGGCCGTACAGACGACGCAGGCGACTCATCAGATGGCGCGGACTGACCGGGTCCAGAAAACCGATTTCCACCAGCGATTCCTCGAGGTGCCCATAGAAGGACTCCATCTCGTCAGCGGTCACCGGCTGCTCGCCCTCATCGGCAGCAACCTCCTGACGAGGCGCCACAAGGGGCGCATTCTCCAGCGCCAGGGCGGCCATGCGCGCCTCGTAGGTCAGCACCTGCACTGCAGCCGCCAGATTCAGCGAGCTGAATGCCGGATCGGACGGAATGTGCACATGGAAGTGGCAACGCTGCAGCTCTTCATTGGTGAGGCCAGCATGCTCGCGACCGAATACCAGCGCCACCTCACCGCCGCCCGCAGCTTTCTCAACAGCTTTCACACCACAGTCCCGCGGGCCGATCAGCGGCCAGGGAATGCGCCGCTCGCGGGCACTGGTACCGAACACCAGGCTGCAGCCGACCAACGCCTCCTCGAGGCACGAAACCACCCGCGCCGCCTCGAGGATATCGGTAGCGCCGGAAGCACGAGCCACCGCCTCCTCGCTCGGAAACTGACGCGGCTCGACCAGCACCAGCCGCGACACCCCCATATTCTTCATGGCGCGAGCCGCCCCGCCGATATTGCCGGGATGGCTGGTATTGACCAGTACCACTCGAATGTTCTGCAGCAAGGGAGACGCCCGCGTCGGATAAACAAGGCGACAAATCTTACAGAAGCCCCCCGCTTTATGCCATGCGAGACACGGACGGCACTTCAAGCGACAGGCTTTTCTGCTAGAATGGCCGGCTTTATTACGACCCCAGGTGAACTTCCATGCAGCCCATGCTGAATATCGCGCTGCGCGCAGCCCGTAGCGCCGGTGAAATGATCTTCCGCTCAATCGAACGCCTGGACGTCATCTCCGTAGATGAAAAGGACGCCAAGGACTACGTCACCGAGATCGACCGCTCCGCAGAGCTGTTGATCGTGCAGGCACTGCGCAAGGCGTACCCGACCCACAGCTTCCTGGGCGAAGAAGGCGGCCTGCTCGAAGGCAGCGGCGAGGGCGCCGACTATCAGTGGATCATCGACCCACTTGATGGCACCACCAACTTCATCCGCGGTGTGCCCCATTTCGCCGTGAGCCTGGCCTGCAAATACCGCGGCCGCCTGGAGCACGCCGTGATCATCGACCCGGTACGCCAGGAAGAATTCACCGCCAGCCGTGGCCGTGGCGCCGCCCTGAATGGCCGTCGCCTGCGCGTCAGCAACCGCAAGAGCCTGGAAGGCGCCCTGCTGGGGACTGGCTTCCCGTTCCGCGACAGCCAGCTGGACAACCTGGAAAACTACCTGGGCATGTTCCGCAGCCTGGTCGGCCAGACCGCAGGCGTACGCCGCGCCGGCGCCGCCAGCCTGGACCTGGCCTACGTGGCCGCCGGCCGCTTCGACGCCTTCTGGGAATTCGGCCTGTCCGAATGGGACATGGCAGCCGGCGCCCTGCTGATCCAGGAAGCAGGCGGCCTGGTCAGCGACTTCAGCGGTGGCCATGAATTCCTCGAGAAAGGCCAGATCGTCGCCGGCAACACCAAGTGCTTCAAGGCCGTACTGACCGCGATCCAGCCACATCTCTCGGCATCGCTCAAGCGCTAAGCTGATAGCTGCACCTATGGAAAACCGGCCTGGCGCCGGTTTTCTATTGCCTATGAAAAAGGCGCTCCCGGGAGCGCCTTTTGTGTATCTAGCCGAGCGAATTACTCGTCCGCTTCGGAATCGGCCAGTACCAGTTTGCCGTCGCGCACCGGGATCTTGCTACCGGGCTCTTCATCCATGCGCACCTTGCCGATCTTGCCATCCAGATCGTATTTCACGTCATAGCCAACGACCTTCTCGCTGGAGTCGGTAACGGTCTTGCAGCGCGTCTCGGTGGTGGTATAGGTATCGCGATTCTGCATACCCTCCTGCACCTTGTTGCCCGCATAACCACCACCAACCGCACCCGCCACGGTGGCGATCTTCTTGCCGTTACCACCACCGACCTGATTGCCGAGCAGACCACCGACCACGGCACCGATGGCAGTGCCGGCGATCTGATGCTGATCCTGAACCGGCCGCTGGCGAGTGACCGCCACGTCCTTGCACTCTTCACGCGGCGTCTTGATGATTTCAGTCACCGGCTTTACCGCCAGAACCTCCGCATACTGAGGCCCGCCGCCGACCAAACTGTAGGTCGCGACAGCACCACCCGCAGTGACACCAACAGCACCTAACACAGCTCCAACCAACAACGACTTGTTCATGCGAACCTCCTGATCACAACTGCAGCGCCATTGCGCTTTACTCCCTGCCTTGGAAAGGCAAAACGGGCGACAAGTTCCCTTGTAGCCCGCCTTTATCCACTGCGAACAGAGCAATGAATCACATCTCAAGGACGCTCATCGACGCCCTCTGCTGCGGCCACCGGAGGAATCAGGTCCTCGGAGGACAGCTTCAGCCAGATCAGCACCGGAGCACTGATGTAGATCGACGAGTAGGTACCCACGAACACACCGATCAGCAGCGTCAGCGCGAAGCCTGCAAGGCTGTCACCACCGAACACCAGCAGTGCGACCAGCGCCATGGCAGTCGACGTCGACGTGGCGATGGTACGCAGCAGGGTCTGGGTAACCGAGACGTCGATGTTCTCGATGATGTCGGCCTTGCGCAGCACCCGGAAGTTCTCGCGGATACGGTCGTAGATGATGATGGTGTCGTTCAGCGAGTACCCCAGCATTGCCAGCACGGCCGCCATCACCGTCAGATCGAAGGGCACCTGGAAGAACGCCAGGATACCCAGGGTGACGATCACGTCATGAGCCAGCGACGCCACCGCCCCCACACCGAATTTCCACTGAAAGCGAAAAGCCAGATAGAGCAGGATGCCACCGAGCGCCAGAAGCATGGCCAGGCCGCCCTGGTCACGCAGCTCCTCACCCACCTGGGGGCCGACGAACTCGACGCGCTTGACCTCGAACGAGCTGTCGACGTCGATCTTGCGCAGTGCGGCGGCGACCTGATTGCCGAGTTCGGCAGAATCACCCGCCAGACGCACCAGCACATCGGTGGTGGAGCCGAAGCTCTGCACCACGGCATCCGGGTAACCCGCCTGCCCCAACTCGCGCTTGATCACCTCCAGGTCGGCCGGCTGTTCGTAACTCAGCTCGATCAGCGTCCCCCCAGTGAAATCGAGGCCGAAGTTGAGGCCATGCTTGAACAGGCTACCAAGACCGATGAGGCTGATGACCACGGTGATGGCGAACGCGATGTTGCGTATCGCCATGAACGGAATACGGGATGGAAGTTTCATAGCCTCACCTCAGATCCACAGTTTCTTGAAGTTACGGCCACCGAAGATCAGGTTGACCATCCCTCGGGTGAACATGATCGCGGTGAACATCGACGTGATGATGCCGATCGACAGCGTCACGGCGAAGCCCTTGATCGGCCCGGTACCCAGCGCGAACAGGATGGCACCGACCAGCAGCGTGGTCAGGTTACTGTCGAGAATCGCCGAGTAGGCACGGTCGAAACCCTCATGGATCGCCCGCTGCACCGATAGACCGTTGTTCAGTTCCTCACGTATCCGTGAGTAGATCAACACGTTGGCGTCGACCGCCATGCCCAGGGTCAGCACGATACCGGCGATACCCGGCAGGGTCAGGGTCGCACCGATCACCGACATCAGCCCCACCAGCAGCACCAGGTTGAAGGCCAGCGCCACGGTCGCCAGAACACCGAAGAAGCGGTAGATGGCGATCATGAACAGCGACACGAAGATCATCGCCCACTCGGTGGATTCGATACCCTTGACGATGTTCTCGGCACCCAGGCTCGGGCCGATGGTGCGTTCTTCCGCAAAGTACATCGGCGCCGCCAGGCCGCCGGCGCGCAGCAGCAGCGCCAGCTCGGACGATTCGCCCTGGCCGTTCAGGCCGGTGATACGGAACTGGCTACCGAGCGGCGACTGGATGGTCGCCAGACTGATGATCTGTTTCTCTTCCTTGAATGAATCGACCTGCACTTCCCGCTCGACGCCATCGACCACCTGCTTCACATAGCGGGTCAGCGGCCGCTGCTCGATGAAGATCACCGCCATGCTGCGCCCGACGTTGCTGCGGGTAGCGCGGTTCATCAGGTCGCCGCCATGACCATCGAGGCGGATGTTCACCTGCGGGCGGCCATTCTCGTCGAAACTGGCCTGGGCATCGGTCACCTGGTCACCGGTGATGATCAACTCACGCTCAAGTTGCACCGGCGGACGGCCTTCCTCGCGGAAGCCGAACTGCTCGGTAGTGCCACGCGGCGCATTCGGGTCGGCCGCCAGGCGAAACTCGAGGTTGGCGGTCTTGCCGAGAATACGTTTGGCTTCGGCGGTGTCCTGCACGCCTGGCAGCTCCACCACGATGCGGTTGGCACCCTGACGCTGGACCAGTGGCTCGGCGACGCCCAGTTCGTTGACCCGGTTACGCACGGTGGTCAGGTTCTGGCGGATCGAGTATTCGCGAATTTCGGCGATCTTGGCTGCCGTCATGGTCACGCGCAGCACTTGCTGGCCACCACGCTCCTGGGCATTCAATTCGAAGTCGTTGAAGTCCTTGCGGATCAACTGCTCAGCCTTTTCCAGGGTCTCGCTGTCAGCGAAGCCCAACTGGATGGCGCCGCCCTGCTGCGGCATGCTGCGATAACGCACACGTTCCTTGCGCAGCAGGCTCTTGAGCTCACCCTCATAGACCTGGCGACGCACGTCCAGGGCCTTGTCCATGTCGACTTCGAGCAGGAAGTGCACGCCACCGGACAGATCGAGACCGAGCTTCATCGGGCTCGCCCCAAGGCTACGCAGCCAGTCGGGAGTGGTCTGGGCCAGGTTGAGGGCGACCACATAGTTGTCGCCGAGCGCCTTGCGCACGATGTCCTTGGCTGGCAGCTGGTCGCCCTGCTTGGTCAGACGCAGCAGGCCGTTACGGCCTTGCTCGCCAACGCTCGATGCCTTGACCTCGATACCTGCATCGTTCAGCGCCTGGCTGACACGATCGAGATCGGCTTGCGCGATGGTCTGCGCCGAGCTGGCCCCGCTGACCTGGATGGCCGGATCATCGGGGTAGAGATTGGGTGCGGAATAAATCAGGCTGATGCCGAGTACGGCTGCGATCAGCAGGTATTTCCACAGAGGGTATTTGTTGAGCATGAATGACGCCGCCCGCTTATGACGCGGGGCGCAATCTGCGCCCCGCGGGATGGATAAAACTGGATCAGAGGACTTAGATGGCTTTCAGCGTGCCCTTGGGCAGGGTCGCCGCAATGGCTGCTTTCTGGATCTTCAGTTCGACGGTATCGGACACTTCGATTACCACGAAATCGTCGCTGACCTTGGAGACCTTGCCGGCGATGCCACCCGAGGTCACCACTTCGTCACCTTTCTGCAGGTTGCCGAGCAGGTTCTTGTGCTCTTTGGCACGCTTGGCCTGAGGGCGCCAGATCATCAGGTAGAAGATGACCAGGAAGCCGACCAGGAAGATCCACTCGAAACCGGCACCAGCCGGGCCGGCAGCTGCGCCGGCGGCATCAGCGTAGGCAGCGGGGATAAAAAAACTCATTTGATACTCCTGTTGAAAGATCTTTTAGCCATCGAATCAGCAATCCAGCGGCGGCGTTGGCAGACCGCGCCGGGCATAGAAGGCATCGACAAAGGCGGCCAATGTACCCTGTTGAATTGCCTCGCGCAAACCAGCCATAAGACGCTGGTAATGACGCAAGTTGTGGATTGTATTCAACATGCTGCCGAGCATTTCGCCGCACTTATCCAAATGGTGCAGATAGGCGCGCGAGAAGTGTTTGCAGGTGTAACAGTCGCAGGTCGGATCCAGCGGCGAGTCATCGTGACGATGAAACGCATTGCGGATTTTCAGCACGCCGGTGTCGATGAACAGGTGGCCGTTGCGCGCATTGCGAGTTGGCATTACGCAGTCGAACATGTCCACACCACGGCGCACGCCTTCGACCAGATCTTCCGGCTTGCCGACACCCATCAGGTAACGCGGCTTGTCGCTGGGCATCTGCACTGGCAGATAATCCAGCACCTTGATCATCTCTTCCTTCGGTTCGCCGACCGACAATCCGCCGATGGCCAGGCCGTCGAAATCCAGCTCACTCAAGCCTTCCAGCGAACGCATGCGCAGCGACTCGTGCATGCCACCCTGAACGATGCCGAACAGCGCCGCGGTGCTGTCGCCATGGGCGACCTTGGAGCGCTTGGCCCAGCGCAGCGACAGCTCCATGGAGGTCTTGGCCACATCGAACTCGGCGGGATACGGCGTGCACTCGTCGAAAATCATCACGATGTCCGAACCCAGATCGCGCTGTACCTGCATCGACTCTTCGGGGCCCATGAACACCTTGGCGCCATCGACCGGCGAGGCGAAGGTCACGCCCTCCTCCTTGATCTTGCGCATCGCCCCCAGGCTGAACACCTGGAAACCGCCGGAATCGGTGAGGATCGGCCCCTGCCACTGCATGAAGTCATGTAGATCGCCATGGCGCTTGATGACTTCGGTGCCAGGGCGCAACCACAGGTGAAAGGTATTGCCGAGGATGATCTGCGCACCGATGGCTTCGATGTCGCGCGGCAACATGCCCTTGACCGTGCCGTAGGTGCCGACTGGCATGAAGGCCGGGGTCTCGACCACACCACGGGGGAAAGTCAGGCGCCCACGGCGGGCCTTGCCGTCGGTGGCCAGCAGCTCGAAGGACATGCGGCAACTGCGCGTCATAGGTGTTCCTCGGGCCCGCGCGGTGCGGGATTACGGGTGATGAACATGGCGTCGCCATAACTGAAGAAGCGATACCCATCGGCCACCGCCTGAGCGTAGGCCGCCATGGTTTCCGCATAACCGGCGAACGCCGACACCAACATCAGCAGGGTCGATTCGGGCAAATGGAAATTGGTCACCAGGGCATCGACCACATGCAACGGCCGACCGGGATAGATGAAAATGTCGGTGTCGCCACTGAAGGGCCGCAACTCACCATCACGCGCCGCGCTTTCCAGTGCACGGACGCTGGTGGTACCCACCGCGACCACTCGCCCACCACGCGCTCGGCAAGCAGCCACGGCATCGACCACCGTCGCCTCCACCTGCAGCCACTCGCTGTGCATCACGTGATCCTCGATACGCTCGACGCGCACCGGCTGGAAGGTACCCGCCCCGACATGCAGGGTGACGAACGCCGATTCGACTCCCTTCTCGGCAATGGCGGCCAGCAGCTCGCGGTCGAAATGCAGGCCCGCCGTGGGAGCGGCCACCGCCCCGGCGTGCCGGGCATAGACGGTCTGATAACGCTCGCGATCAGAGGCTTCGTCGGCTCGGTCTATATAAGGAGGCAGCGGCATGTGCCCGACGCGCTCCAGCAGCGGCAGCACCGCCTCGTCGAAACGCAGCTCGAACAGCGCATCGTGGCGCGCCAGCATCTGCGCCTGGGCGCCACCCTCGATGAGAATCGTCGTGCCTGGCTTGGGCGACTTGCTGGCACGTACATGGGCCAGCACCCGATGCTCGTCGAGCACGCGCTCGATCAGCACTTCCAGCTTGCCACCCGACGCCTTCTGACCGAACAGCCGCGCCGGAATCACACGGGTGTTGTTGAACACCATCAGGTCACCTGGACGCAGGTACTCGAGCAGGTCGGCGAAATGCCGATGAGCGAGCGCGCCACTGGCGCCATCGAGGATCAGCAGACGGCTGGCACGACGTTCGGCGAGAGGGTGGCGGGCAATCTGCTCATCGGGCAGATCAAAATGAAAGTCCGTAACGCGCATGGTGGAAAAAGGTGTCGTCTTGCAGGGCGGAGCAGCTTACCGGAATTCCCACACGGTGACCACGCAAGTGCATTGACCAACGGCTACTTGCTCCCTATACTGCGCCGCCATTGTGCCCCGGTGGCGGAACCGGTAGACGCGGCGGATTCAAAATCCGTTTTCGAAAGAAGTGGGAGTTCGAGTCTCCCCCGGGGCACCATATTTCTGAAGAAAGGCCTTGATAAATCAAGGCCTTTTTTATGTCTGGCGTAAAACGGGCGTAACGGCTCGATCCATGAAACCGTGGCCCCGCCAGCGCAACCGCGAGAAGGCGACTACGAAGAGCCCCCCGCCTTGTCGAGGGAACGCGCCGCATGAATCTTCCTTTCAAGCACACACACCTGCCCGGCCACTCCGCGCCATTTGGCTCATAAGCGCAAGCAATCGTCATCTTGGCAGCCTCCTCCCGATTCCTACCGGCGAACCAGCGTCGTAGCTGGCACGTGCGCCCCATTCGGCTCCATTCCAAAAGATGGCGAGAAGTATTATCGAAAACTAAAATATTGCGCACTAACGATATAGCCAGCCTTGTGGGCCCATTACAAAATTCTAATTGCTGCAAAGAAAGCGTTCATACAGACTTCTCTACAAATCGCACCTGGCTCCATCACCGATTCATTTGAAGTGGTTCGAGGTGTGCCCGGCAGTTGCAAGCGTCGACATCCGTTGCGCTTGGCTAGCAGCTAACCTCAGGCGAACAAAACAAACACAGCCCGGCTCAACCTCGAAACCGGCTTCAGGGATTACCGCCAGCTGTACTCCCGCCCCAACACCCACGATCCCCTTCCAGGTAATCCAGATGCTCAGTCACTCACCAGGTTTTATGGGCAACATCAGCGTACGCGCCAAGTTGCTATACGGTTTCTCTCTTCTTGTGGTCATGATGTTCCTGATCGCCTATACCGGCTGGAGTGCCATCGACTCCCTGCGCGATCGTAGTGAGCGCATGGAGGACATTTCGAGCATCAGCCTGCTGACTCGTGATATGCGTATCGAACGCCTCGTGTACTCCCTCACTGCCAGCCAGGCCCAGGCTGCGAAATGGCTTGACGCCATCGACACCCTCGACAACAAGCTAAAGTCCATCACCCCTCACTTCGACAGCCCCACCAACAAGGAGCTGCTGCAGGAGGTTGCCACTACGCTTGTCGGTTACCGCCAGTTTTATACGCAAGCCGTAACGGCCACTAGCGAACGCGAGGCAGCACGCAACGCCGCCACCTCATTAGCGGAGATGACAGGGAAGCTATTGGAAGAACTGTCTGAAAATGCCAACGGAGACAGCGGCAGCTTCGTCGCACGGCAGCAGATGACGCAGGCACTTTTGGCTTTTCAAAGAATGCGCGTGAGCTTCCGCAGCTACACCGCATCGCCCAGCCAAGAATCACTGGATGCTGTTCGCAGAACCATGGACGACATGGTGAATCAGGTCAATGGCCTCACATCGACCTCATTGCCGCAGGATAAGGTCGAAAACCTCAATAGCGCACTGAGCGACTATAAAAAACACTTGCAAACCGTCGCCAGCATGCAAGCCCGGGCGGATGAGGCCCAGACCGGAATAACGCGGTCGATCGCAAGCCTGTTTGCGGTCACCGACAAGATGACCAGCATCCAGCAAGCGTCGCGTGTCACCGACATCGCCAGTGCGTTTCAGATGCTGATGCTCTGGATGACATTGGCGCTGGTCACCAGCGCACTGGCTGGCTGGCTTATCTCGCGCTCCATCGTCGCTCCGCTCAAGGAGACGGTGAGGATCGCGGAAGAGGTCGCCAATGGCGACTTCACTTACCAGGCAGTGGTGTCGAGGCGTGATGAGCTGGGGATGCTACAAGATAGCATGCAGCGCATGACCGCTGGTTTGCGTGCCCTGATCGGCGATGTAAAAGATGGCATTGTCCAGGTTGCCAGCGCAGCCGAAGAGCTTTCCGCAGTTACCGAACAGACCAGTGCAGGGGTCAATGCACAAACGGTCGAAACCGATCAGATTGCCACGGCCATGCACGAGATGACCGCCACGAGCCAGGAAGTCTCGCGCAACGCAGCACAGGCGTCTCGCACCGCCCTCGAAGCCAGCCAGAAAGCCTTGCAAGGTGATGAAGTGGTGACCAAGGCAGTCTCACAGATAGAACTTCTTGCTGCTGAAATGGAAACCACCAAGATGGCAATGACCAGCCTGCGCACTGACGCGGAAAGCATCGGTGGCGTACTTGATGTCATCAAGGCCGTCGCCGAGCAGACCAACCTGCTCGCCCTCAATGCCGCCATTGAAGCGGCCCGAGCCGGAGAAGCCGGTCGAGGATTCGCCGTGGTCGCCGACGAGGTTCGTGGCCTGGCACAGCGCACTCGAACCTCCACGGACGAAATCGCCCATTTGATTAGCGGCCTGCACAGCAGCACAGACCGCATGGCAGGCGTTCTGGAACAGAACATCTTGGTGACTGACAGCAGTGTGTCGTTGTCCCGGGAGGCCGGCGCCGCGTTGCGAAGCATCACCGACTCGATCAGGACCATCGAGTCGATGAATGAGCAGATTGCATGCGCGGTAGAACAGCAAACCAGTGCTGGCGAAGAAATCAGTAGGAGCGTGACCAGCGTGCGTGACATTTCCGTGCAAACAGCAGCAGCCAGCGAGGAGACTGCCTCATCGAGTGTGGAACTGGCGCGCATTAGTGCCCGCCTGCAAGAGATGACCAACCGATTCAAAGTCTAAGCAGCGGCGTTACCCATATTGGCCTGAGGTTGGAGTGCTTACGGCACCAGTGGTGTAGAAAGCTCCCATAAAGGGTGGTTACCTGCATCACTGGCCGTTGGCAAACCTCAATTGCCTGCGCGCTTAATAACGCAGCACTGGCATCCAGAAATGCCATCGAGCGCCGGTTGATCATCACGGCTTCGATACCCCATCGCGGGGGGTGTTGATAAGGATCGTGTCCCTAGAAGTGGTGTAACTCAACATGGCCTTGGCCACTGAGTTCGCCGCTTAGTTGGTCACGGCCGACAGCTTGGCCTGCGGATTATCGCTGACCGCCTCCAAGACCTCCAACTGCGTGTAGCGCCGCCTCAGGCAGCACTCGTCGCCCTGCTCCAGCAGCATTACCCCGATCAGCCGGGTGATCACCAGGTCGTTAGGAAAGATCCCCACAATGTAGGTGCGCAGCACCACGAAAGTTGCCTATATGACGCCACGCCTGCTGTCTCCCCACCGGAGAAAAGGCGTAAACAGTATCACGCAACAGCCGTTTTCTGCCCCAAGCCGTACAGATGGCAATACCGTAACAATGAGGTAATCCACAGCTTGCACGTAACTGCCTTAATGTGCACAATGCTGCCCGCTTTGGGGAGAGTCTCCCCTTGGGCACCCTATATCCTTCAACTGTTACCTGCTTGTAACAGTTCGCACCAAAGCTGTGCTGCGCGATGCCTCTTCGCGCAATCAATTAGCCATTATAAAAACCAACTTGGAACTCGCCTCAAAGCCTCACGAATCCTGCGTGGGATTATGCGTGCCCGAGGGGTTGGCATTTGCTCCAGAGTTAGCGTAGAGTTCAGTCACTGTGTTTGCATGGGTCGCCGAGAATCGTGACCTGATGCAGTAGATCGTTCAAGATCCGCTACATCCCGTTCGACTTCCAACACTCCTTGCAACCAGTCTTCAGTCCTCTACACATGGAGGCTGTCATCAACTCTAGTTCCAAGGAAAAGAGACATGTCGAATCGTCAGAACGGTACCGTCAAGTGGTTTAACGACGAGAAAGGTTTTGGTTTTATCACTCCAGAAAGCGGTCCGGATCTGTTCGTACACTTCCGCGCTATCGAAGGTAACGGCTTCAAGAGCCTGAAAGAAGGCCAGAAAGTTAGCTTCGTCGCTGTACAAGGTCAAAAAGGCATGCAGGCTGACCAGGTTCAAGTCCAGGAATAAGCCGCTGCTTTAAAAACCCCTGATGCATATCAGGGGTTTTTTTATGCCTGTCATTTAGCATCGCCGATCATTCTTGCAGCCAGCGCGAGCTCTTCATGTCGAAACACGCATTGCGCCCACAGGGCGATTTTCCAGCAGCCGGCCTGGGCCGTCGCCTGGCCGCGATCCTGTATGACGGTTTTCTGTGCATCGCTTTGCTGATCGTCGCGACCTTCGTCTACAAGCTGATTCAAATGGCCATTTACGGCGAGGCGCAGCTACGTGAATGGTCGGAAGCGGGAGTCCTGGACGGCGACCCACTGCTCTCGACCTTGCTGATGTTCACCCTGTTCGGTTTCTTCGCCAAGTTCTGGACGCATAAAGGCCAGACACTGGGCATGCAGGTCTGGGGTATACGCGTACAGAATGCAGACGGTACCGCGATCAGTCTGTGGCAGGCATTGCTGCGCTTCATGATCGCGATTGTTTCGTGGCTGGCCCTGGGACTGGGCTACCTGTGGGTGCTCTTGGACAAACGCAAACGCACCTGGCATGACCACTACTCAGCCAGCGTTGTCGTGCGGCTTCCGAAGAATGCACACCGCAAATAACAGAAACACCGCCCAACGACAGCAGCGCGTGCCCAGCCCGAAGCCGCTGGCGCAGCCACCCGACCGATCAGCCGGCCCGGCGCAACAGCCAGAAACCCGCCAGTGCGCAGATGCCCGCGGGAATCAGCACCGCGAACAGTGGCGAAAAACCGAATACCAGGCTCGAGGGGCCGAGCAGATCCTGGGCGATACGGAATACGAAACCGACCAGCACACCGGTGAACACACGCTGCCCGAGGGTCACCGAACGTAGCGGGCCGAAGACGAACGAGATGGCCATCAGCACCAGTGCGGCAGTAACCAGCGGCTGCAGGACCTTGGTCCAGAAAGCCAGCCAATAGCTACCGTTGTTCAGCCCCTGCTCCTTGAGGTAGTGGATGTAGCGCCACAAGCCGCTGATCGACAGCGCCTCCGGCTCCAGCACCACGGTGCCGAGCAGTTGCGGATTGAGCTCGATGTCCCAGCGCTCGCTCGGTACCTTGACCACCTCGGTACTGCGTTCGTGGAACCGAGTGGTCGCGACATCCTCAAGCTGCCAGTAACTGCCTTCGTAGCTCGCACGACGAGCGAAGCTGGACGACTCCAGCCGACGCTGGCCGTCGAACAGGTAACGCGTCACGCCGAACAACACGCCATTGGGCTGAACCGCGTTGATGTGCACGAACTCCTGTCCCTGACGGTGCCACATGCCACGCTTGGCGGTTTGCGCTTCGCCTGCGCCTTGCGCCATGGCCCGGCCTGCCTGGGCCTGATTCTCGCTCCAGGGCGCAACGTACTCACCAATCAGGATGCCGACCAGCATCAGCGCCAGCATCGGCTTCATGACGCCCCAGACGATACGGCCGATGGACACACCGGCGGCCCGCATGATGGTCAGTTCGCTGTTGCTGGCCAGGGTGCCCAGGCCGATCAGACAACCCACCAACGCCGCCATGGGCAGCATGTCGTAGACGCGTCGCGGTGCTGTAAGGAAGACGTACCACAAGGCATCGCCCAGACCGTAATTGCCTTCTATGTCGCCCAGCTCATCGATGAAGGCGAACAGCAGCGCGAGGCCGACGATGATGCCGAGCACCGCCAGGATGGCGAACAGCACCTGAACGCCAATGTAACGATCCAGCTTAACCACGAGCGATCTCCCGTACCATACGGCGGCTTGCCAGCTTCAGACGCAGCGGCTCCCAGTAAAGCAGGACCAGACCGATCAGCAGGAACAACAGGTGCACCCCCCACAGGCCCACTGCTGGCGGTATACGCCCCTTGTCCAGGGCACTGCGCGCCGCCACCAGTAAACCGAGATAGGCCATGTACAGCAGAATCGCCGGCAGCAGTTTGAGAAAGCGCCCCTGGCGGGGATTGACGCGCGACAGCGGCACCGCCATCAGGGTGACGATGAACACCAGCAGCGGAATGGATAGACGCCATTGCAGCTCCGACTGCAGGCGTGGTTCGTCGCTGCCCAGCAGTTGCGAGGTGGGAATGGCTTCACGCTCGCTGATGTCCGCGGCTACCGAGGGCTTGGGCAGCAGCACGCCGTAAGTGTCGTACTGCACCACCCGGTAATCGGCCTGGCCGGGGTTGCCATCATAGCGGTAGCCGTTTTCCAGGATCAGGTAGCGACTGCCATCGGCCTGCACCTCCTGGCGACCGTTCTCGGCCACCAGTACGGTAATGCCGCGCTCCTTGTCACCGGCACGGGACAGGCGCTTGTCGGAAATGAAGATGCCGCCCAGCTCGGTGCGGTCTTCCGACAGTTCCTGCGTGTAAGTAACCCGGGAACCGTTGCGCATGGACTGGAAACGCCCGGGGACCAGGGTATCGAATTCGGTCAACGCGTCCTGCTCGTTGAAGATCTTCGCCACCTGGGCAACGCCCTGGGGAGCCAGTCCCATGCTCAACCAGGCGACCAGCAGGGCCACCACGGCCGCCGGTGCCAGGCTGTAGACGAACAGCCGCTGCTGGCTCATGCCGGTCGCCGACAGCACGGTCATCTCGCTGTCCAGGTACAGGCGCCCATAGGCCAGCAGAAAGCCCAGGAACAGCCCTAGTGGCAGGATCAGTTGCAGGAAGCCGGGCAGACGAAAGCCCATGATCAGAAACAGCACGCCCGGATCGAGTATTCCCTGGGCCGCCTGGGCCAGGTACTTGATGAAGCGGCCACTCATGATGATCACCAGCAGCACGGCGCTGACCGCACTCAAGGTAACCAGCACCTCTCGGGACAAATATCGGAAGACGATCAAACAGAGACTCCAGGGTTGTCAGGCTCAGGCGGCTATGCTCAAACTAACCGCACTGCATGCTGGTACGCGCATTTAGCGAACCAGCCGAAAAATTCTCGTTATTATCCTGCATTCGCGACTCGTTGTCTTGGGGACACCACGCATGGAATTTATTGTCAAAAGCGCTCGCCCGGAAACCTTGAAAACCGCCACGCTGGTCATTCCCGTTGCCGAGGGTGCCCTTCTGGGTGCAACAGGCAAAGCGCTGGACGCTGCCAGCGGCGGCGCGATCAGTGCCCTGCTCAAGCGCGGCGACCTGGCCGGCAAACCTGGCCAGACCCTGCTGGCCCACGGCCTGCCGAATCTCAAGGCCGAGCGCGTGCTGCTGGTCGGCACCGGCAAAGACGCCGAACTCTCTGACCGCCAACTGCGCAAATTGATCGCCGCCGTTTATGCGGTATTGAAGAACCTCGGCGGCAGCGATGCCCTGCTCGCCCTGCAGGATGTCCAAGTAAAGAACCGCGACGCTTACGGCAAGGCACGTTTGTTGGTAGAAAGCCTGGCCGACGCCGGTTACCGGTTCGACCGCTTCAAGAGTCAGAAGGCCACGCCCGGCGCGCTGAAGAAAATCACCCTGATCACCGACAAGGCCAGCGTCGCCGACGTCGAGCGCGCGACCACCGAAGCTCGCGCCATCGCCATCGGCATGGCGCTGACCAAGGATCTGGGTAACCTGCCGCCGAACATCTGCCACCCCAGCTACCTGGCCGAGCAGGCCAAGGAACTGGCCAAGGCACACAAGAACCTCAAGGTCGACATCCTCGACGAAAAGAAACTGCAGGCACTGGGTGCTGGCGCCTTCCTCGCCGTCGCCCAGGGCAGCGATCAGCCGCCCCGGATGATCGTGCTCAACTACCAGGGCGCGAAGAAAGACGACAAACCCTTCGTACTGGTCGGTAAAGGCATCACCTTCGATACCGGCGGCATCAGCATCAAACCAGCCGCCAGCATGGACGAGATGAAATACGACATGTGCGGCGCCGCCAGCGTGTTCGGCACCCTGCGCGCCGTGCTGGAACTGCAACTGCCGATCAACCTGGTGTGCCTGTTCGCCTGTGCCGAGAACATGCCCAGCGGCGGAGCCACCCGCCCTGGTGACATCGTCACCACCCTGAGCGGGCAGACCGTGGAAATCCTCAACACCGACGCCGAGGGCCGTCTGGTGCTGTGCGACACACTGACCTACGCGGAACGCTTCAAGCCGCAGGCAGTGATCGATATCGCCACCCTCACCGGTGCCTGCATCGTCGCCCTGGGCAGCAACGTATCCGGCCTGATGGGCAACGATGACGACCTGGTTGGCGAGATTCTCGCCGCTGGCCGCCACGCCGATGACCGTGCCTGGCAACTGCCTCTGTACGACGAATACCAGGAGCAGCTGGACAGCCCCTTCGCCGACATCGCCAATATCGGCGGGCCCAAGGCCGGCACCATCACCGCGGGCTGCTTCCTGTCGCGCTTCGCCAAGAGCTACCGCTGGGCCCATCTGGACATCGCCGGCACGGCCTGGATCAGCGGCGGCAAGGACAAGGGCGCCACGGGCCGCCCGGTACCCCTGCTGACCCAGTACCTGCTCGACCGCGTACCGCGGAGCTGAAACAGCGAGGGCTCCTGATCGCATCTCCCGCCGCTCAAGAGCCTTTCCCACCCTGTCCTCTGCCGCGCCCGTCGGCACTGCAACGCTCAGGGCCTGAATGGCCGCAGGCCGGTGAACAAATCGCGATGGCGCAAGGGCCGCCGCGACCTTCAGTCACGGCCTTGCTCATGGTCGATCCGGCCACTGCGTAATGCTCCGTCCGGCAGTATCTGCCAGAGCACTTCATGGTACTGCCGCAAGGATGGGCGGTGACCGATGCTGATCAGGGTGACGCCGGGCAGGCGCTCGCACAACAGGCGGTACAGACGGGCTTCATCCTCAGGATCGAGGGCGGAGCTCGCTTCGTCCAGCAGCAGCCAGTGGGGCCGCGCCAGCAGGGCGCGAGCCACCGCCAGGCGCTGCTGCTCACCGGGCGACAGGCGTTTTTCCCAGTGCGCGTCCTCATCGAGGCTGTCGGCCAGGTGGCCGAGCCGGCAGGCGTGCAGCGCCTCGCGGATGGCATCGTCCGTGACGGGGTCCACCGGGCTGGGATAGAGCAAAACCTGGCGCAACGTGCCCAACGGCAGATAGGGCCGTTGCGGCAACACATAGAGTGCCGGCGGCAGCTGTATTTCACCCTTTCCATAGCGCCAGATCCCGGCCAGGGTGCGCAACAGGGTGCTCTTGCCGCAGCCGGATGGGCCCTGGATGAGCAGGTGACGGCCCTGCTCGATCCGTTGCCGGTCGATGCGCAGGAGTGGCTGACCGTCTGGTAGTGCGGTCTGCAGCCATGGCAAGGACAGTCGTGGTTCGTCGACAGATGTTCTGCGAATGCCGGCCGGCGCCTGCGCCACCTCGGCCAGCGCCTGGTCGAAGCCGAGCAGGCGGTCGCTGGTGGCGCGCCACTTGACCAGGTCGTGGTACACGGCGATGAACCAGCTCAGGTTGCTCTGCAGGTTGCCAAAGGCCTGGTTCAATTGCATCAGTTGGCCGAACTGTAGGGCGCCGGAGAACAGGCGCGGGGCCGCCACCAGCAACGGGAAGACGAAGGAGAACTGTGCGTAGCCGGCGAGAAAGAACGCTAGGTTCTTTTCCGTGCGTACCAGGCCGTGGAAGTTGTCCCAGACCTTGCCGAAGCGCTGACGCAGGCCCTTCCCCTCGTCCGCCTCGCCACGCTGAAGGGCGATACTCTCGCCATTCTCACGCACCCGCAGCAGGCCGAAGCGCAGGTCGGCCTCGACCTTCTGCTGCTGGTTGTTCAGGCCGATCAGGCGGCGCCCCACGAGGTGGGTGAACAAGCTGCCGGCTCCGGCGTAGAACACGGCGGCCCAGAACATGTAGCCGGGGATGTAAAGGCCGAACAGCTCGATACCGCCGGATACCGTCCACAGGATGATGGAGAAGGACACCAGGCTGGTCAGGGTCTGCACCAGGCCGAGGACGATGCCGAGAGTCAGCCGGGTGAAGGCCTCGATGTCCTCGGTGAGGCGCTGGTCGGGGTTGTCCACCGGCCGCTCCAGTTGCATGCGGTAGTGCCGGCTGTCTTCCAGCCAGGCGTCCAGGTAGTGCTCCAGCAGCCAGCGCCGCCAGCGCACGATGAGCAGTTCCTTGAGGTACTTGTTGTAGGCCGAGATCAGGATGGTCAGCGTGGCGATGCCGGCGAACAGCGCCATCTGCCAGCCGAACGCCTCGGCATCGCGGGCCTCCAGGGCGTTGTACAGATCCTTGTGCCAGTGGTTGTAGAGCACCGCCATGCCGACGCTGCCGAAGGACAGCACGAGGATGGTCAGCAGCAGCGCCCAGGCGTGCAGCCGATCCTCCGAATGCCAGTAAGGGTGGACGAGCCTCCAGGCTCTGGCAAAGAAGCCGCGGGTATCCTGTCCGCGACCGATGGGGAATACCGATGTGGTCATACGGGCTCTTCGGCTATGCGGCTGGCGCCGTCATGGATCAGAAGCGGTAGCTTGCGGTGAGCTGGAATTCACGCGGTTGCTGCAGCGGGATGAAATAGGGATCGCCGTTCATCGAGGTGCTGTAGAGATCCTCGTCGAAGAGATTGCGGGCGATCAGTTCGAGGCTGTAGTTGCCATGGCTGTATTCCACGCCCAGGTCGGTCTGCAGTTGCTCGGGAATGCGGTAGTTCTCGTCGCGGTCGAGGTAGGCGGTGCCGGTGTAGGTCAGCCCGACGCTGGCGGAGAATCCCTTCAGCGCCGGGTTCTGGAAGCGGTAGCGACTCCACAGGCTGGCGCGATGCCTGGGCAGCGCCGCCTGGTAATTGCGGTTCTGGGCAAACTCGGCGCGGTTGTTGTTGTAGTGCCCGACCAGGTCGAGGTTGTCGGTCAGGCTGCCCTGCACGTCGATCTCGAAGCCGCGGCTGAGGTAGCCCGGCACGCTGACGTAGCCGCGCTCCCGGGCGTCGTAGAAGGCATAGTTGTCGAACTCGATGCGGTACACCGAGGTGGTCAGGTTCAGGCGCTGGTCCAGCAGGCTGAACTTCAGGCCGGCCTCGTTCTGCTTGCTGGTCTGTTCCGGCAGCAGGTCGCCGTCGCGGTCGACATAGCTGGGCGGTTGGTAGCCGCGCAGGTGGCTGGCATACACAGACAGCCAGGGGGTCGCTTCGTAGAGCAGGCCGATGGATGGCGACCAGACCTGGCGCTTCTGCGATTCGCTCGCCTCGTCGCGGCGGAACACGCCGTTCCAGCTGCTGCTGAAGCGCAGGCCGCCAGTCAGGTGCCAGGCGCCATAATCCAGCTGCTGCTGCCAGTAGGCGCCCACGGGCTTGCTCTCGGTGAAGCTGGTGACGTAGCCGCTACGGGCCGAAGGCAATGCCGGCAGGGGGTCGTGGATGGAAACCACATGCCAGGGGCTGAAGGTCGCGAGGCGGTCGTTATGGGAACGGGTGCGCGAGGCGCTGACGCCGAACACACTGGTGGACTGCAGCTCGCCCCACTGGTAGATGCCACGCAGGTAGTTGTCCAGATTGTGCTGATGGCTCTCCCCGCCCTGGGCGAAGCTGGTCAGCCATACGCTACCGTTTTGCAGCAGTTCGCTGCCGGTGTACCAGCCGAACTGCTCTTCCTTGACATCGGTATAGGTGCCCTTGCTGACGAACGTCCAGTGTTCGCCGAGGGCCTGTTCCAAGCTGTAGTGGAATTCGTTCTGCTGCAGGCGCAGGCTGTCCTCGCGGTTGCCCAGCGGTTCCGGAAGATCACCACCGTAGGGTTCGCCGCGGTACATCACGGTGTAGGGCAGGAAGGGCGTGGTGCGCACGGTGCGGCTGTAGCGCAGGGTGAAGTCAGTGCTGTCGTCGAGCCAGCGCAGCGAGGGCGAGAAGTAGAACTCCTTGTGCCCGTCATAGTCGCCGGCGTTGCCGCTGCTTTGCCTGCCATCGAGGATCACCCGGTAGCTCAGGCGCCCGTCGGTGCCGAGCAGGCCGGTGCTGTCCGCCGACAGCCGGCGCTCGTCATGGCTGCCGTAGCCCAGGCTGATCTCATGGCTGGCCACCGGCTGCGGCACCTTGTGCACCAGGTTGACGGTGCCACCGGGCGAACCAGAGCCGACCAGGATGGCGCTCGGCCCCTTGATCACTTCTACCGCCTCCAGGGCGATGGCGGGGATCGCCAGCGGCGTGCTGAGGCTGGAAGTATTGACCCCCTGGGACAGGACGTTGGCCTGGTAGCCACGGATGTTCAGGCTGGCCGAGCCCAGCGAGCTGGGGATCACGGTGACGCCGGAGACGTTTCGCAGGGCATCGCTGACGGTGCGAGCGCCCTGAGCCTCCATGATCTCGCTGTTGATCACGTTGATCGACTGCGGCGTCAGGTGCAGTGGCGTACCGGTACGGGTGGTCGGTGTCGACTGGCTGGCCAGGGCACTGCTCGAATACTCGCCATGGATCTCGGTGGAAGGCAGGTTCAGGCTGCTTGCCGAACTTGCTCTGACCAGGATCGCTCCACGGTTGTCACGGCTGTATTCCAGGCCCTGCCCATCCAGCAAGCGGGTCAGCAACTCGTCGAGAGTGAAATCACCTTCCACGCCGTTGGTGCTGTGGCGGATCACTGCCGAGGGCTCGAAGACGATCAACTGCCCACTCTGCCGCGAAGTGGCGAGCAGGGCGCTGTCCAGAGATCCGGCCGGAATGCTGTAGTGCTGGGCGGTAGTCTGGGCGTACAGGGGGAAGAACAGGGGAGCACCCGCCAGGGCCATACACAGGCCAAGGCGGGGCAGCTTGGGGCGGCTCATCAGGATGATCTCCGATTGTCGTTGGCAGATTCATCGCGATGACGAAGCCCTTGCGGAGATTTCCAGCCGCCATTTAGACAAGATCCTTATATGCATATGTCGCGTATTTGAAGAACCTCAGGCCGGCTGGATAGCAATCCATAGCGAGGTATGCGCCACCAGACGAACCGGCAGCGCCAAGGCCAGCATGTCCAGGGCGTGGCGGCTGTCGTCCAGCGGGAACACGCCGCTGACCCGTAGTGCGGCCAGTTCCGGGGCCAGTTGCAGGACACCGCGATGATAGGGACGCAGCCGCTCGATCACTTCGCCCAGGGGGCGGTTGTCCACATCCATCAGGCCCTGCAGCCAGAGCGACTCCGTGCCCCGGGCCGGGCCGCCGTGCACGACGCCATCATGGGACAGACGCAGCCACTGTCCGGCCGCAAGGGTATGGCGCTGTCCGCCGGAGGCGTTCACCAGCAACTCCTCCTGCTGCGCCAGGATGTAGCTGGCCCCCGGCTCCTGGCGAACCAGCAAGCGGTTGCGACCACTACTCACCAGGCAATTGTTGGTGCCGATCGTGAACGGCCCATCCGCCGCGGATGCAACCTCCAGTATCAGCTCGCCCTGCTGCAGGCGCAGGCTGCGCGCGCCGGTGGAAACCCGGCTGGAAGCGTTGAGGGTCAGGGCCGAACCATCCGCCAGGGTGAACCGCTTGCGTTCGCCGATGCCGGTGTACAGGTCGCCCGGCCAGGCCAGCCCGGTGCTGCCGAGCCGTCCGAGCAATAACGCCCCCAGGCCGAGACCACCGATGGCCAGAGCACCATGCAGGAAGCGCCGCCGCGAGGGAGCAGCCAGGGTAGCGGCAAGGTGCTCTTCATCCACCTGCTGCAACGGCGAATGCCGCAGGCCCCTGAGGCGGCGGTACAGACGTTCGATGGTATCGGCATGACGGGGGTCTGCCGACTGCCAACGGAGAAAGTCCGCTTGCACCTGCACGTCGACCTCGCCGGATTGCAAGGTGGCGATCCAGTGCGCGGCCTCGCGGCGTATGCGCTGCTCGTCGCTCATGCGTCCAGCACCTCCAGGCAACAGAGGAACGCCTGTTCCATATACTGGTGCACGCGGCTCCTGGAGATACCCAGACGCAGGGCGATCTGCTCGTAGGTCTGGCCGCCGAACTGACTGTAGACGAAAGCCGTCTTCGCCTTGGCCGGCAGGCCGTCCAGCAGGCGATCCAGATGGCATAGCGTTTCCAGCAGGACGGCGTGCTCCTCAGGATCGGCCAGAGTATTCGCCGGCTCCGTGGCGAGGGTTTGCAGGTAGGCACGCTCCAGATCCTCACGCCGCCAGTTGTCCAGTATCAGGCGCTTGGCGATGGTGGTGAGGAAGGCGCGGGGTTCGCGGACACCGCCGAGATCCGGCAGCTTCAGTACCCGCAGGAAGGTTTCCGAGGCGATGTCCTCGCCGCGGCAGGCATTGCCCATTAGCCGCCCGGCTCGCGCGCACAGCCAGGCATGATTCTGCTGGAACCACCGGGTGACGATATTGTGCTGGGTGCGTGCTGGCATGATGATGGCGAGCGGCAATGAAGGCTGCCGAATTTAGCAAGGAACCTTATAGAACTCGAAAGAATCAAAAGATATCTATATGAAATAAAAATGAATAACAAATCACAACGATGTCGTCTTCAGGCTTTCGCCCGCATGCCTACCCAGAGCAGCCCTGGATCAGTGCGGCACCCGTCCCGTCTACTAGTAGTCGGCGCCCTGCTCTTGCGGTTTTCCGCCCAAGACCCGAAACTTCCCGCCATGCCACGAATAGAATTCTACGTCCTGTCCTCCACCACCCCTGCCGAGCGTCTGCGCGCAGCCTGCCAAGTAGCGGGCAAGGCCTGGCGCCATGGTTTGCCGGTATTCCTGCGCGGCCGCGATGTCGAACAGTGTGCCGAACTCGACCAGTTGCTGTGGCAGTTCCGTCAGGAAAGCTTCATCCCCCATGGCCTGCACCAGGATGGTCCGCAGGCGCCGGTGGTGATCGGCCTGGACGAGGCGCCCGCAAGCGCGCAAGGGGTGCTGATCAACCTCGGCAGCACGCTCAGCGCCCATGTCGAGCACTTCAGCCGGGTGATCGAGATCGTCAACCAGGAACCCGACCTGCTGACCGCCTGCCGGGAGAATTTCCGCAGCTACCGTCAACGGGGCTATGATCCCAAACGTGTCGAACTGTAAATTCTCCCCATGGACAACCTGACCCCTCCGCACAAGCCCGGCGCCCTGCTGAGCGACCTCGAGTCGATCCGCGAACTGCTGGATGACGACCTCGATCCGCCTTTGTTGACCGAACGATTCGATCCTGACGACATTCCACTGCTTTGCGACATCGTCCCTGCCGTGGCGCCCGTCCCCACCGCGCAGCCATTGGCCAACACGGGCGCGGTTGCCGGCATGGCATCTGAGGATGAACTGCGCCAGACGGTGCAGCGCGCCATTGGCCGGGACAACGAGATCAATCGCCTCGACAGCGAACTGCGCGCGGCGGCCCAATTGCTGCTGCAGGACGTGATCGACGACTTCGTGCCGCAGATCGAGGCCGAGCTCAAGCGGCGCCTGCAGGCGCGCCTGAACCGCCTGCTGCCGCCCCGCAAGTAGCCTCGAGGCAGCCACCAGCTGCAACCTGCAAGCCGAAAGAGAAAAGTCGCTTTCAGCTTGCCGCTTATGGCTTGCAGCTCATAGGCGTTATACTTTTCGGCTTTTCCGCTCAGACGCCATAAGGGTCCCGCCGCGCATGGACAAGACCTACCAGCCCCACGCCATCGAAACCGCCCTGTACGAAAACTGGGAGGCGAAGGGCTACTTCGCCCCGCAGGGCTCCGGTGAGCCTTACACCATCATGATCCCGCCACCGAACGTGACCGGCAGCCTGCACATGGGCCACGGGTTCAACAACGCGATCATGGATGCACTGATCCGCTTCCGCCGCATGCAGGGCCGCAACACCCTGTGGCAGCCGGGCACCGATCACGCCGGCATCGCCACGCAAATGGTGGTGGAACGCCAACTGGGCGCCCAGGGTATCGATCGCCATGATCTGGGCCGCGAGAAATTCCTCGACAAGGTCTGGGAGTGGAAAGCCGAGTCCGGTGGCAACATCACCCGGCAGATTCGTCGCCTGGGCTCGTCCGTGGACTGGTCGCGCGAGCGTTTCACCATGGACGACGGCCTGTCCGAGGCGGTCAAGGAAGCCTTCGTGCGCCTGCACGAGGATGGCCTGATCTACCGCGGCAAGCGTCTGGTCAACTGGGACACCAAGTTCCACACCGCCATTTCCGATCTGGAAGTGGAGAGCCACGACGAGAAAGGCCACCTGTGGAACCTGCGCTACCCGCTGGCTGACGGCAACAAGACCGCCGAAGGCGCCGACTACCTGATCGTCGCCACCACGCGCCCGGAAACCATGCTGGGTGACGCCGCCGTCGCCGTGAACCCGGAAGACGAACGCTACAAGGCGCTGATCGGCCAGTACGTCGAACTGCCGCTGCTTGGCCGCCGCATCCCGATCATCGCGGACGATTACTGCGACCCGGAATTCGGCACCGGCTGCGTGAAGATCACCCCGGCCCACGACTTCAACGACTATGAAGTCGGCAAGCGCCACAACCTGCCGCTGATCAACATCTTCGACCAGGACGCAGCCGTGCTGCCGGGTGCGCAGATCTTCAACATCGACGGCAGCGTCAACGCCCTGCTCGATGCCAGCCTGCCTGCCGAATACGCTGGCCTGGATCGTTTCGAAGCACGCAAGCGGATCGTCGCCGCGTTCGATGCCCTCGGCCTGTTGGAAAAGATCGACGACCACGCCCTGAAAGTGCCGAAGGGCGACCGCTCCGGCACCATCATCGAGCCGTGGCTGACCGATCAGTGGTACGTGTCCACCAAGCCGCTGGCCGAGAAGGCCATCGAAGTGGTCGAGAACGGCGAGATCCAGTTCGTGCCCAAGCAGTACGAGAACATGTACTTCAGCTGGATGCGCGACATCCAGGACTGGTGCATCAGCCGCCAGCTGTGGTGGGGCCACCGCATTCCGGCCTGGTACGACCAGGCGGGCAATGTCTTTGTGGGCCGTGACGAAGAGGAAGTACGCGCCAAGCACAACCTGGGCGACATCCCGCTGCGCCAGGACGACGACGTACTGGATACCTGGTTCAGCTCCGGCCTGTGGACCTTCTCCACCCTCGGCTGGCCGGAAGAGACCGACTTCCTGAAGACCTTCCACCCGACCGACGTGCTGGTTACCGGTTTCGACATCATCTTCTTCTGGGTTGCCCGGATGATCATGCTGTCCACCCACCTGACCAAGCAGATCCCGTTCAAGACCGTCTACGTTCATGGTCTGGTGCGCGACGGCCAGGGCCAGAAGATGTCCAAGTCCAAGGGCAACGTCCTCGATCCGCTGGATATCGTCGACGGCATCGACCTGGAAACCCTGCTGGCCAAACGCACCAGCGGCATGATGCAGCCCAAGCTCGCCGAGAAGATCGCCAAGCAGACCAAGGCCGAATTCCCGGAAGGCATCGCCAGCTACGGCACCGACGCCCTGCGTTTCACCTTCTGCTCGCTGGCCACCACCGGCCGCGACGTGAAGTTCGACATGGGCCGCGTCGAGGGCTATCGCAACTTCTGCAACAAGCTGTGGAACGCTGCCAATTTCGTCATCGAGAACACCGATGGCCAGGACACCGGCATCAATGATGAAGCCGTGGATCTGTCGCCGGTCGATCGCTGGATCATCTCCGCCCTGCAGCGTTGCGAGCAGGACGTGACACGCCACCTCGACGCCTTCCGCTTCGACCTGGCCACCCAGGCCCTGTACGAATTCGTCTGGGACGAGTACTGCGCCTGGTACCTGGAACTGGTCAAGCCGGTGCTGTGGGACGAGAACGCCCCCATCGAGCGCCAGCGCGGCACCCGCCGCACGCTGGTGCGTGTGCTGGAAGTGATCCTGCGCCTGGCTCACCCGTTCATGCCGTTCATCAGCGAAGAAATCTGGCAGCGCATCAAGGGCCAAGCCGGCGTCAGCGGCGAAACGCTGATGCTGCAACCCTGGCCGGTGGCCAACGAAAGCCGCATTGACGCGGCCGCCGAGGGCGACATCGAGTGGGTCAAGCAACTGATGCTCGGCGTGCGGCAGATCCGTGGCGAGATGAAGATCTCCATGGCCAAGCGCATCGACGTCATCCTCGCCAACGCCAGTGCCGAAGATTTGCGCCGCCTGAACGACAACGCCCCGCTGCTCAACAAGCTGGCCAAGTTCGAGTCGGTGAAGGTACTGGCAGCCGGCGAAGAGGCACCGATGTCCGCCACCGCCCTGGTCGGCGACATGCAGGTCCTGGTGCCAATGGCCGGGTTGATCGACAAGGAAGCCGAACTGGCGCGCCTGGACAAGGAAATCCTGCGCCTGGAAGGCGAGGTCAAGCGGGTCGGCGGCAAGCTGGCCAACGAAGGCTTCGTCGCCAAGGCGCCGGCCGAAGTGCTGGAGAAGGAACGCGCCAAGCTGGCCGAGGCCGAGCAGGCGCTGGCCAATCTGGTGGAACAGCGCGGCAAGATCGCCAGCCTGTAAACCGCTACTCGGCTGAAGACGGCCCGCCGCGGTGAAAACCCGGCGGGCTGTTTTCGTTTATGGGCATGCCGTTTGGTATCAGGCAGTATGCTCGCGACTCTGCACATGATCGGGCCCCTGCAAATGGAAGTGAGCAAGACCAAGACCAGTTTTTACCGCCGTCTCTACGTCGCCTGGCTGATCGACAGTGGTGCCGCCGACAGCGTGCCGGCACTGATGGCTGCCACGGGCATGCCAAGGCGCACCGCCCAGGACACCCTGAGCGCGCTGGAGGAACTGGATATCCGTTGCGAATTCCAGCAGCACGATGGCCAGCGCAACAACGCCGGCCACTATGTGATCCGCGACTGGGGCGCCATCGACAAAGGCTGGATTGCCGGAAACCTGCAACGGATCAAGAGCGCGCTGGGCTACCCCTGAAAGACCGCCGACAAGGACTCGCAATGACCCTCGATCTGCTCATGGTACTCGGCCTGCTGCTGGCGGCCGTGGTGCTGTTCGTGCTCGACAAGCCGCGCATGGACGTAGTCGCGCTGATGATCATCGTCGCCCTGCCGTTGACCGGTGTGCTCAGCATCCAGGAAACCCTGGCCGGCTTCAGCGACCCCAGCGTGATCCTCATCGCCGCGCTGTTCGTGATCGGTGACGGCCTGGTGCGCACCGGCATCGCCTACCGCCTCGGCGACTGGCTGGTGGCCAAGGCCGGTAGCAGCGAAACCCGCTTGCTGGCCTTGCTGATGACGGCGGTGGCCGGGCTTGGCTCGGTGATGAGTTCGACCGGCGTGGTGGCGATCTTCATTCCCGTGGTGCTTGGCGTGGCGGCCCGCCTGAAGATCGCGCCAGGCCGGCTGATGATGCCCCTGGCGTTCGCCGGTCTGATCAGCGGCATGCTGACCCTGGTGGCCACGCCGCCGAACATGGTGGTGCACAGCGAACTGCTGCGGGCCGGCCTGCCGGGCTTCGACTTCTTCAGTTTCACCCCCATCGGCCTGGCCGTTCTGGTACTGGGCGTGCTCTACATGCTCGCCACCCGTCGCTGGCTGCAGCGCGACGCCGATGGCGATGCCTCGGCGCCACCGCGCCTGACCCTGAGCGACCTGGCCAACAGCTACCGCCTCAGCGAACGCGAGCGGCGCCTGCGTGTCCGTGCCGACTCGCCACTTGCCAACCAGGCACTGGACGAACTGCACCTGCGTTCGCAGTACGGCATCAACGTGATTGCCGTGGAGCGTCAGCGGCAGTTTCGCAACCTGCTGCTGATGGCCACCGGCAACACCCAGTTGCAGGCCGGCGATGTGCTGCTGGTCGATCTGGCCAGCCCGGCCATCGCCCTGCTCGGTGCCTACCAGGAGCTGGGCCTGGAAGCACTGCCACTGCGCAACTCCTATTACAGCGTGCATTCCCACGAACTGGGGCTGGCCGAAGTGGCGTTGCCACCGGAATCGCATCTGCCGGGCAAGAGTATTCAGGAGCTTGGCCTGCGCAGTCGCTACAAGCTCAACGTGGTCGGCCTGCGCCGCCATGGCGAGGCCCTGGAGGGCCTGCTGGTGGACGAGAAGCTGAGCCACGCCGACACCCTGCTGGTGGCCGGCAGCTGGAAGCAGATCCACCACTTGCAAAGCCTGAACCTTGATTTTCTGGTACTCAGCCTGCCCGCCGAGGTCGATGAGGTGGCTCCCGCCGCGCGCAAGGCACCCTATGCGCTGCTGAGCCTGGCAGTGATGGTCGGGCTGATGATCAGCGGCCTGGTACCCAACGTCATGGCAGCGCTGATCGGCTGCCTGCTGATGGGAGCGTTCCGCTGCGTCGACATGTCCAGCGCCTACCGTTCGATCCATTGGCCGAGCCTGATCCTTATCGTCGGCATGCTGCCCTTCGCCCTGGCCCTGCAGAAAACCGGTGGCATCGATCTGGCGGTCAATGGCCTGGTCGGGGCGCTTGGCGAAGCCGGCCCGCGGGTGATCCTGGCCAGCCTGTTCGCCGTCACCGCCCTGATCGGCCTGTTCATTTCCAATACCGCCACGGCGGTGTTGATGGCCCCCGTGGCCATCGCCACCGCCCAAGCGCTGGGGGTCTCCCCCGTGCCCTTCGCCATGACCGTCGCCCTGGCGGCCTCGGCCGCATTCATGACACCGATCTCGTCGCCGGTGAATACCCTGGTGCTGGGGCCGGGCCAGTACCGTTTCGGGGATTTCGTGCGCATCGGCGTGCCGTTCACCCTTCTGGTACTGATCGTCAGCGTGGTGATGGTGCCGTGGATATTCCCGCTCTAGGCGCAGGTTCGGTGGAGCGCGTAGCCTGAGCGAGGCCATATCCCTGCGCATGGGAATGCATCCAGGGACGCTCTGGAAACCATCAAGAAAGGCATGCGTAGGGTGGACAACGCTCTTCTTGTCCACCAGCACGATCGTAAAGCGGTGGACGGGTCGGGTCGCGCAGGTAAAGCGTCGTCCACATGCTGGATCTGCCGACAGGATTCTGGGACAACCATCTGCGCCTGGCCTGACTAACCAGCCCCCGGTAGGGTGGAAGACGCTTTATCCTTCCACCGCTCTTCAATCGCAACGGTGGACAAAAAGAGCGTTGACTGCGCGTCCCGGTCCACCCTACGGCCTGAAATCGGGGATGCCTTTTGATGCCGAATGAGCGCTTGCGAGGTAATGGGCAAGACGGTATCTACCATTGCCCAACGCTGTGAAACATCCGACTACGCCGCGCCAAAGAAGCGCCGTTTGGCGCGGCTCAGCCAACTGTCTTCGGTCCTGTCGGCAGCCAGGCGGCGGAGGTTTTCGGTGACGGCCGCCACGTAGTTCTGGTCATCGTTGCGGATATGGCCGAACAACCAGCGCCCGAGCAGGCTGCGCAATTCATCGGAGACGTCCTCGCCCTGCTTGAACCGCGTGCGATAGTCGTCGACCCGCTTGATGAAAATGTCGTGCACCCGCTTGTGGGCCTTGGTGAAGACATAGCCGGCCTCCTCGAGCATCGCCTCCTCGAACACGAAGTGCGAGGTGGTGTAGTCGACCAGCTCTTCGATCACCTGCCCCACGCCCTCGCGGGCGCCGTTGTGCTGGGCAACGTACAGCTCGTTGATCATGTCGACGATACGTCGGTGCTGGCCATCGATCACCGCGATGCCCGTGTTCAGATCATCACTCCAACTGAGATAGGCCATGCCCGGCCTCCCTGTCATCCCCTTAAGATGCGGCCAGTCTAGGACCGGGCAGGCGACAACCCCTTGACCTGTGTCAGTGCGCCTCCCCACACCTGAGCGAGGCTTGCAGCGGTCTGGCGATGGCTCAGGGAAAGCTGGCGAGCATGCCGCCGCCAGCTGTGGGAAAATGTGCGGCCCGTACCCTCCGTGATCCAACAGCATGCCTGCCAGACGTCCGCCGAAACCGCCTGCCTCGTCATCCGCCAAGGGCCAGTTGCACCCTCGCAGCCGCCATCAGGGGCGTTATGACTTTCCGGCGCTGATCAAGACCAGCCCTGAACTGGCGGCGTTCGTCATCATCAACCCATACGGCAAGCAGAGCATCGACTTCGCCAACCCGGCGGCGGTGAAGGTGTTCAACCGTGCCTTGCTCCAGCAGTTCTATGGCATCGCGCACTGGGACATTCCGGCGGACTACCTGTGCCCGCCCATTCCCGGTCGGGCCGATTACCTGCATTACCTGGCCGATCTGCTGGGCAGCGACAATGCCGGCGAGATTCCCAGGGGCGCGGCGATACGGGCGCTGGATATCGGCGTCGGCGCCAACTGCATCTATCCGTTGCTTGGCAACCGCGAGTACGGCTGGCATTTCCTGGGCGCCGATATCGCGCCTCAGGCCATCGCTTCGGCGAACGCCATCGTGCAGTCGAATCCCGGCCTCAGCGAACAGATCGAATTACGCCTGCAAGCCGATGCCGGGCATGTTTTGAGTGGTTTGCTGGCGCCGCAAGAGCACTTCGAGCTGACCCTGTGCAACCCGCCCTTCCATGCCTCGGCAGACGAGGCCGCCAGTGGCAGCAAGCGCAAATGGCGCAACCTCGGCAAGCTCGACCCCAAGCGCAAGCTGCCGGTACTGAACTTCGGCGGCCAGGCTGCCGAGCTGTGGTGCCCCGGTGGCGAAGCGGCCTTCGTCGCCCGGCTGATTCGCGAAAGCGCCGATATCCGCGAACAGGTGCTGTGGTTCAGCACGCTGATCTCCAAATCCGCCAACCTGCCCGCCGTGTACGCCACGCTGAAGAACGTCGGCGCCGTGGAAACGCGCACCGTGGAAATGAGCCAGGGCCAGAAGCAGAGCCGCTTCGTCGCCTGGACGTTTCACGACGTCGAACAGCGCCAGCGCTGGCTGACGAAGCGCATCAGCGGCTAATCGTCGGCGCGCGGCGCGCGCACGATCAGGGTGTCGCACGGCAGCCACTGCAGCAGTTCGCGGGCGGCGCTCCCCAGCAACGCGCTCATCAGCCCGCTGCGGCCGTGGGTGCCCATCACTACCAGGTCCACGGCATGCTCACGCACGTAGTGGCTCAGTGAAGCCCCCAGCGAGCCCTGCTCGATGACGATGCGGGTATGCGTGCGCACATGCTCCGGCAGCTCGCTGGCGGCGAGAAAGGCAGCATAGTCGCCCTCCTCGATATGCTGGCGTACTTCGTCGTCGATGACCCGCTCCAGACGGTCCGACATCGGCGCCTCGGTGGCGTGATAGAGCACCAGCTCGCGATCCGGGAAATAGCGGGCAGCGGCGTGCAGTGCATGGCGCGACGAGTCGGAAAAGTCGGTGGCGACCAGAATGCGCTGGTAGCGGCCGCGCGGCCGCTGGCGAACCACCAGCAAGGGTTGCGGCAGTTGCCGGGTCAGCGACTCGAGCGTCGAGCCAAGCAACAGCCGGCCCCACAGCTCGTTACTGGCAACGCCGGCCACCACCAGCGCGCTACCGGTTTCCCGCGCGGCCCTGGCGATGGCCTGCACCGGCTCGCCACGCTCGATACGCAGCCGCACCCGCACATCGCGGCCGGACAGATCCTCCTGCAACTGCCGCTCGGCGAAACGCACCAGGCTGGCATCATCCCGTGCGCCGGCCCAACCGAGCACCAGATCCGGCGCGTGAGCTGCCTCCAGCACGTTGACACCGACCAACATGGCCTGCCACTCACTCGCCAACTGCGCAGCGCGATCCAGCGCTCGGTCGCAGCGCACACTCAGATCAGTGGCCAGCAGAACGCTGACAGGTGCCCCGTCGCCCCAGGGTTGCTCGCTCATCTTTCCCCCTTGATATCCCTATTAAATGTGAGCCTAAGACCCTAACAACTCCCATCGTGTGGCGACACCGGCAAATCGTAAGCAAACGCGAGCTATCACCGCGCGCGGCGCATCAGCATCAATGCCAACGTGGCCAGCCACAGCAGCGAGCTCCCGTAATTGATGCGTTGATAGAGGCCGAAACCCTGTCCGCTTTGTACAGCCTCCGCCATCAACGGCAGAGTGCCGAGCGCCAGTAACGTGCACAGCAGAGAGAACCAGGAAAACCGCCGGGAGCCAAGCAGGCGCAGGCCCAGATACACCCAAATCGCACTGGCGAGCAGCAGACTGAGCGCCATGACCAGCCCCGCCAGGTTATGCAGGTTCTGGCTGGTCGATGGGCTTTGCGGCGCACAACCTGCGTCACAGGCGAAGTAGCCGGTGCCGAAGCTACCCAGGCCGTGGAGGATGATCAGCAGGCCGCTGAACCGCGCCCAATGGTTGTCGAAGCTCAGCAGCACGGCGACACCGAACAGCATGAACAGCGCACCCAACGGGAAGTTGTTGATCAGCGGCGATATGAATTGAGTCGGTGCACCTTCGGCGCCGAGCAGGCTCATGGCCTGATCGAAGTGGCTGTAACCGGGGTAAAGCGCTCCAGCCAGGGCAACGCCGAGCGCCAGCCAGAGAGGCGTGATGAGACCAGCCAAATAACCGAGGGTGAGCGTCCTGTGCGTTCTGTGCGACTGCATGCGAATGTCCTTTTGCGCCAGTGGAGTACCTGACATTGACGCACCCGATCCTCAGAGGGACACACCCGAACACCGAGCCAGCTGCCGCTGCCCGTCGACTGCAACGCGCGAACTGCAGCCTGATGGGATTATTTCGTCCATAATCGCCGCCCTCGAAAAGCTGCCGGGTGACCTCCGGCCCTGATAGGTGGACTCCACATGCTGCGCATCACCGAACTGAAACTGCCCCTCGACCATGGGGACGACGCCCTGCGCCCGGCCCTGGTCGAACGCCTGGGGATCGAAGACAGCGAACTGCTCGCGTTCAGCGTGTTCAAGCGCAGCTACGATGCGCGCAAGAAGTCCGGCGACATGCCGTTCATCTACACCCTCGATTTCAGCGTGCGCGACGAGGCGGCCCTGCTGGCGCGCCTGAGCAACGACCGCAATCTCGGCATCGCTCCGGACGTGCGTTACAAGCCGCTGAACATCCCGGCAGAGCGACACCCGGAACAGCGTCCACTGGTGATCGGCTTCGGCCCTTGCGGCATCTTCGCGGCCCTGTTGCTGGCACAGATGGGTCTCAGGCCTATCGTTCTCGAACGTGGCAAGGAAGTGCGCCAGCGCACCAAGGACACCTGGGGCCTGTGGCGCAAGAAGATCCTCGACCCGGAGTCCAACGTGCAGTTCGGCGAAGGCGGCGCTGGGACCTTTTCCGACGGCAAGCTGTACAGCCAGATCAAGGACCCGAACCACTACGGCCGCAAGGTGCTCGAGGAATTCGTCAAGGCCGGTGCACCGGAGGAGATCCTCTATGTCAGCAAGCCGCATATCGGTACCTTCCGCCTGACCGGCGTGGTCGCCAGCATGCGTGAAGAGATCAAGGCCCTGGGCGGTGAAGTACGCTTCCAGCAACGTGTCAGCGATGTGCTGATCGAAGACGGTCAACTGGTCGGTGTGGAACTGGAGAACGGTGAGCAGGTGCATAGCCGCCACGTCATCCTGGCCCTCGGCCACAGTTCTCGGGACACCTTCCGCGCGCTGCACAAGCGCGGCGTGTTCATGGAAGCCAAGCCCTTCTCGGTAGGTTTCCGTATCGAACACCCGCAGTCGCTGATCGACCGCGCCCGCCTCGGCAAGTACGCCGGTCACCCGAAACTGGGCGCCGCCGACTACAAGCTGGTACACCACGCCAGGAACGGCCGCTCGGTGTACAGCTTCTGCATGTGCCCGGGCGGCACCGTGGTCGCCGCCACCAGCGAGCCGCATCGCGTGGTGACCAACGGCATGAGCCAGTACTCGCGCAACGAGCGCAATGCCAACGCCGGTATCGTCGTCGGCATCACCCCGGAACAGGACTACCCGGGTGGCCCGCTGGCCGGGGTCGAGCTGCAGGAGCGCCTGGAGTCCCATGCCTACGTGCTGGGCGGCAGCAATTACGAGGCCCCGGGCCAACTGGTGGGCGACTTCATCGCCGGCAAGCCAAGCACGGCACTGGGCAGCGTCGAGCCGTCCTACAAACCGGGAATCAGGCTCGGCGACCTGGCAGCGGCCCTGCCGGATTTCGCCATCGAGGCGATCCGCGAGGCGCTGCCGGCTTTCGGCAAGCAGATCAGAGGCTTCGACCTGCACGACGCGGTGCTGACCGGCATCGAGACCCGTACCTCGTCGCCGCTGCGCATCACCCGCGGTGAAGACCTGCAGAGCCTCAACGTGCACGGCCTGTTTCCAGCGGGCGAAGGTGCCGGTTACGCCGGCGGCATTCTCTCCGCCGGTGTCGACGGTATCCGCGTTGCCGAGGGCGTGGCACGGGCGCTGTTGGCCAGCTAATCCGGCTGCCAGCGGCACAGGGTGGTACGCCGCGAGCCATTGGGCCGGCGCTCGGGATCATCGTAACGGGTGATCTCGACGAATCCGGCCTTGCGCATCATGCCCGCCGAAGCGGCGTTCTCTTCATGGCGGTCGATATAGATATCGCTGATGCCCTTGCTGCGGATATCTGCCACCACCTGGCGTAGCAACGCCGAACCCAGGCCGTGCCCGGCCATGTCGCGATGGATCACCGCCTCGCAGATATAGGCGTGATCGTCATCGAGGCGGCTCAGGGGTTGGTGCTCATGGAACCAGGTGGTGCGTACATGGCTGACGAACCCCAGCAGCCCACCCTCTGCCTCCGCCAGCAGCGCGCGCGTGCTGCCATCGGCGATGTCATGCAAATGGGCAGTCACTTCGGCACGTGGCAGATGATTCCAGGGGTTGGGGCCGTGCTCGAAGATCAGCGCACAAAGCGCTTCGATGTCAGCGGCGGTCGCCGCGCGTATTTGCCACTGCATCTGCCAGGCCTCCCTCGGGGATGGTGCCGATGCAGTGTAGGAGCGATGTCGGAACGCCGACAGGCACAGTCAGGCGGCAAACGGGCAGCCCAGTTCAGGACTCCCAGGGCCGCCCACGGGTGCGACGTACCAGTTTGACCTTCTGCTGCATCGCCGCCTTGGCGAGCATGTGCGCACTGACCGGGGCGGTGATGAACAGGAACAGGGTGATCAGCAGCTCGTGAAAGCTCAGCCCCTCTTCGTGGCTGCCGAAGAAGATCATCGACGCCACCACCATGCTGCCGACACCCAGCGTGGTCGCCTTGGTCGGGCCGTGCAGGCGGGTGAAGAAGTCCGGCAGGCGGTACAGGCCGATGGCGCCGATCAGGGCGAAGGAACAGCCGACCAGCAGGAAAAACGCCACCAGTGCTTCGATCCAGAATGGCATGGCAATACGCTCCTCAGTCGATGATCTCGCCGTGCAGCAGGTGTTTGCCTACTGCCACGGTGCCGACGAAACCCATGACGGCGATCAGCAGCGCCGCCTCGAAAAACAGATCCGACTGCAGCCAGATACCGAATACCACGATCAACGCCAGGGCATTGATGTACAGGGTGTCCAGGGCCAGCACCCGATCCGGCATGTCCGGGCCACGTACCAGACGGATCACGTTGAGCGTCACTGCCACGCCCATCAACGCCATGCACAGGGGAATCACGTAGGCGAGCATTGGAAAATCTCCATCAGCGGGGCTTCGTAGCGCGACTTGACCTCGGCGATCAACGCCTGGTCATCGGCCACGTCCAGGCCGTGCAGCAGCAGGGTCTTATGGTCGCCGCTAAGGCCGGAGGACACGGTGCCCGGGGTCAGCGAGACGATGCAGGCGAGTGCCGAGAGCATGAATTCGTTCTCGATGGCCATCGGCACTTCGACGAACGCGGGACGCAGCTTGCGTGTAGGCCCCAGTACCAGCCGTGCGACGTGCAGGTTGGCGACGACGATGTCCCAGAGCACCATCAGCAGGTAACGGCAGAGCAGCACCGGCCGGCGCAGGCGCGGCACGTCGAGCATGAAGCCGCGACACAGCAGTGCGATGCCCCAGCCAAGGAAAGCGCCCAGCAACAGGTGACCGAAACTCGGCGCGTTGACCAGCAACAGCCAGATCACCGTGAGCAGCACACTGAGCATGGGATGGGGCAACCATCGGGATCGGCTCATGCAGCACCTCCTCGCACGATCTGCAGGTAGCTGTCGACATCCAGCAACTGCTGGGCGACGGCCTGGACGTATTCGTGGATCGGCTGCGCGGCGATCACCAACAGCGGCCCGCCAGCCAGCAGGCCGATGGTCGCCAGGGCGCGCACCCGGTCGAACTCGGCGGCCGGCGCCGGCTCGCCGCTGCAGCGCCAGAACAGCGTGCTGCCTGCGCGGACCAGAGCGATCACCATGCCCAACCCACCGACCAGTACCACCGGCCAGAGCACCAGCGTCTGCATGCCCGTTTCTGCCGAACGCAGCAGCATCAGCTTGCCCAGGAACCCGGAGAACGGCGGCAGGCCGGCGACGGAAATGGCGCCGATGAAGAACAGCGCGCCGAGCAATTTCGGCTGCAGCAACTGTGGCCCCTTGCGCAAGCGCAAGCCAATCTCGCCACGCTGCCGCGCCAGCAGGTCGGCGAGCAGGAACAGCCCGCCGCAGACCCAGGTGCTGTGTATCAGGTAGTAGAGTGCAGCGCTGAGGCCCTGCGCCGTGCCCAGGGCGATGCCAGCCAGCAGGGTACCGACCGACACGATTACCAGATAGCCGATCAACCGCCCCAGGCTGCGCGCGGCAAGAGCGCCGATCACGCCGCTCGCCAGGGTCAGGGCAGCCAACGGCCACAACAGGTAGTCGATCAGGTGCGCCAGCTCGCCCGCCTGGCTGCCGAACACCAGGGTGAAGACGCGGATCACCGCATACAGACCGACCTTGGTCATGATCGCGAACAGCGCAGCCACCGGCGCCGTAGCCGCGGCATAGGCATTGGGCAACCAGAAATACAGCGGCAGGATGGCGCCCTTGAGGCCGAACACGATCAACAGCAAGTAGCCGGCTGCCGCGATGAGCGGCTGACGGTCGGCATCGGCTTCGGCGACCTTCAGCGCCAGATCGGCGATGTTCAGGGTGCCGAGCAGGCCATAGAGCATGCCCACGCCGATCAGGAAAAACGACGAGGCCACCAGGTTGAGTAGCACGTAGTGCATGCCGGCCTTGATCCGCTTCGGGCCACCGCCGTAGACCAGCAACGAGTACGAGGCGATCAGCAGGATCTCGAAGAATACGAACAGGTTGAACAGATCGCCGGTAAGGAACGCACCATTGATACCAAGCAACTGGAACTGCATCAGGGCATGGAAGTTCGGCCCGCGCTGGTCGTCGCCGCGCACCGCGTAGAGCATGGCGAAGCTGGCCAGCACGGCGGTCACCAGCAGCATCAGCGCAGCCAGCCGATCGAGCAGCAGCACGATGCCGAAAGGTGCCTGCCAGTTGCCCAGGGCATACACCTGCAGCGCGCCGGCGTCAGCCTGCAGCACCAGCCAGGCGCTCAGCGGCAGCAATGCCCAGGTGGCCAGCAGGGAAATCCAGCGCTTGGCGGTCAGCGACAGCCGCGAGCGAACCAGCAGCAGGCTGCCGGTGAACAGCGGTATGAGAATGGGCAGGATCAACGCGTGATTCATCAGCGCGGCTCCTCACCATCGACATGGTCGGTACGCAGTTCACCCAGGGCACGCAACGACAGGACCACCACGAAGGCCGTCATGGCGAAGCCGATGACGATGGCGGTGAGCACCAGCGCCTGGGGAATCGGATCACCGTATTCGGCGCTCTTGCCGATCACCGCCGGCACACCGGTGCCGAGACGGCCCATGGCGAACAGGAACAGGTTCACCGCATAGGAGATCAGGGTGAGGCCCATGACCACCGGGTAGATGCGTGCACGCATCAGCAGGTACACACCGCTGGCGGCCAGCACGCCCAGGGTAATGGCGAATAACGCTTCCATCAGAGTACCTCCCTGCTCGATTCGTCCTGGCTGACGTGACCGATGTTGGACAGGATCAGCAGCGTGGAGCCGACCACGGCCAGATACACGCCCAGGTCGAAGAACAGCGCGGTCGCCAGCTCGAACTCACCAATCAGCGGAAGATGGAAATGGTCGAAGGCCGAGGTCAGGAACGGTGCGCCGAAGGCCAGGCTGCCGAGGCCGGTGAGTGCGGCGATCATCACGCCGAGCCCGGCGATGCTGTGGAAGCTCCACGGCATGCGCCGCTGCGTCCATTCGACGCCATGGGCGACGTACTGCAGGATCAGGGCGATAGCGGTGATCAGACCGGCAATGAAACCACCGCCAGGCAGGTTGTGGCCACGCAAGAAAATGAAGGCCGACACCAACAGCGCCATGGGCAGCAGGATACGGGCAATGCTGTCGAGGATCATCGGGTGGCTGTCGCGCGACCAGGGCTTGCCGTTCGGATCGGTGAGTGGATGAGGCAAATGCAGGCCGGCGAGCAGGCCATAGATGCCGATCGCGGCGATGGCCAGCACGCTGATCTCGCCCAGGGTATCGAAGCCGCGGAAATCGACCAGGATCACGTTGACCACGTTGGTGCCGCCACCTCCACTGACGCTGTTCTCGAGAAAGAACGAGGCGATGCTGTCGTAGGGGCGGGTCATCACCGCGTAGGCCAGCAGCGCGACGGCGATCCCGCTGCCGCCGGCCAGCAGCACGTCGCGCAGGCCACGCAGGCTGCTCGACTCCATCGGCGTGCGATCGGGCATGAAGAACAGCGCCAGCACCAGCAGGATGATGGTCACCACCTCCACCGACAACTGGGTCAGGGCCAGGTCTGGCGCGGAATAGCGAGCGAAGGCCAGGGCCACCATCAACCCGGCGCAGCTCAGGGTCATCAGCGCCTTGAGCCGGTTGCGGTGGAACACCACCGTGAGAACCGCCATCACGCACAGCACCAGCATGCCGAGCACGGTGATGCCGTCGAGGGGGGCCAGCGGCATATCGCCGCCCAGCGAATCCATCGAGGACAGCGCGACGGTGATCAGTACCAGGGCACTGATCAGCAGCAGCGCCACGTAGCGCTGCAGGGAACCGCTTTCGAGAAGCCGGGTGATCCAGCGGGCGCTCTTCACCAGACGGCTGTTGAGCAGCTCGAATATCTGCTTGGCGTCCACCTCCGGCATGCCGTTGTACCAGCGGAATAGCGGCTCACGGCAGGCATACACGACTATTCCACCCACCAGAGCGATCACGCTCATGCCCAGCGGCAGGTTGAAACCGTGCCAGATCGACAGGCTGTAATAGGGCACTTCGCCGCCCAGGGTCGCGAGGGCAGCCGAGGCCAGCAGTGGCGCAACGGTATAGGCCGGCAGCATGCCCACCAGCAGGCAGAGGAAGACCAGCACCTCCACCGGGATCTTCATGTAGCGCGGTGGCTCATGGGGCGGGTACTTGGGCAGGTCCTTCGGCTCGCCGTTGAAGAACACGTCGTGGATGAAGCGCAGCGAGTAGGCGACCGAGAACACCCCGGCCAGTGTCGCGGCGGCGGGGATCATCCAGCTGAAGATGCCCAGCAGATCCTGATTGAGGGTCTCGGTGAAGAACATTTCCTTGCTCAGGAAGCCGTTCAACAGCGGCACCCCGGCCATCGCCGAGGCTGCCACCATGGCCAGCACGGCGGTGTGCGGCATGTATTTCCAGAGCCCGGCGATACGCCGCATGTCGCGGCTGCCGGTCTCGTGATCGATGATCCCGGCAGCCATGAACAGCGAAGCCTTGAACGTCGCATGGTTGATGATATGGAACACCGCGGCCACCGAGGACAGGTCGGTATTGAAGCCGAACAGCAGGGTGATGAGGCCGAGGTGGCTGATGGTCGAGTAGGCCAGCAACCCCTTGAGGTCGTGCTGGAACAGCGCCATGCCGGCCCCGAACAACAGGGTCGCCATGCCGGTCATGCTGACCAGGTAGAACCACCATTCGGTACCTGCCAGTGCCGGATAGAAACGCGCCAGCAAAAACACCCCGGCCTTGACCATGGTCGCCGAGTGCAGATAGGCCGACACCGGCGTGGGAGCCGACATGGCCTGGGGCAGCCAGAAATGGAAGGGGAATTGCGCGGACTTGGTGAAGACGCCCAGCAGAATCAGGATCAGGGTAATCGGATACAGGGCGTGTTCGCGGATCAGGTCGCCGGCCGCCAGGACCTGGGTCAGCTCGAAACTGCCAGCGATATTGCCAAGCAGCAAGATCCCCGCCAGCAGCGCCAGGCCACCTCCCCCGGTGACGGTCAAGGCCATGCGCGCGCCGCGTCGCGCATCTGAGCTGCCGCTCCAGAAGCCAATCAGCAGGAACGACGACAGGCTGGTCAGCTCCCAGAACACCATCATCAGCAGCATGTTTTCCGAGAGCACCACGCCCAGCATGGCGCCCATGAACAGCAGCAGATAGGCGAAGAAGCGCCCCATGGGCTCCTGCTTGCTCAGGTAATAGCGGGCGTAGAGGATCACCAGCAAGCCGATGCCGAGAATCATCAGGGCGAACAGGAAACCCAGGCCGTCCAGGCGCAGGCTCAGGTCCAGGCCAAGGTCCGACAGCCACGGATAGCGGACGATCCGTACCTCGCCTGCGAACACCGCGGGCTGTTGCAGCCACAGCAGGATGAGCGCGATCGCCGGCCCCAGCGCTGCCGCCAGCGCACACAGCGAGCGCCCCATGCGGTCGGCCAGCAACGGCAGAAAGATACCCAGAAATGGTAAGGCGATGATCAGCGCGAGCGCCATACACTAAACCCCTTGTACAAGCCCGTCGTGCAGCCAGACGGCCAGCTAGTGCGTGCCAGAATACCGGGCGCCTGTCGCCCGGCCGATCCCTGCGATGGTGTGCGTGATACCGACCCGGCAGGCGGCGATTGCGCCTGTGTCAGCCCGGCTGGGCGCATGCCTGGTCGGCGTCGATCAAGTCTGCGCCTATCGTGCGGTCGCTGTAACTGACTGGTGAAACAGCCATGGCGTTCGACTTGTTTTTGCCCGGCCAGCCCCTGAGCGACGCTGGCCGGGAAAACCGCGTCGATTATGCTTAACTATCGACAGATCGTCATGGATAGAATCATTACTAAAACTATCCCCGGGTGGATCGCCACGTGCCCTGCCGGAAATCCTGCGGTTGCTCCAGGCCGGCTTTTATCGCACTGGCCGCCATGAAAAAGGCCGAGTCGACGCAGCGACCCGGCCTTCATGAACAACGCCATCGGCACACCAGGCGCCGTCAGTCACTTTTCACTGAGTCACGCGGCTGGTGCCGTTGACTGTCAGGATGCGCACGCGTTCGCCAACCCGGAAGATCTGGTTTTCCTCGACGGCCTGTACGTAGGCGCGCATGCTGCCATCGTCTTCGCGCACGGTGATTTCGACACCTTGCGTACGGGTAATGCCCTCCTCGGCTGCAGCACCCAGCAGACCACCGGCTACCGCACCGATCACAGCCGCCACGGCCGAACCACGACCACCGCCAACGCCGCTGCCCGCCACACCACCGATGACGGCGCCGGCACCACCACCGATTGGCGTCTTGGTGCCTTCGATCTTCACCGGACGCAGGGATTCGATGGTGCCCATGCGCACAGTCTGCACGGCACGCGCTTCATCACGGGAATAGCTGTCGCCGGTCAGGCTCGATGCGCAGCCGCCGAGCGTGAGCGTCGCGGCGGCAAAAAGGGCAACGAAAATACCAGGTTTATGCATGACGATTCTCCAGACTGGACTGATAACGCTATGACAGCACGGTCGCCAGGACGGTCACTGTGATTGCCGATAAATTGCGTCGCCCGTTCAGCAGCGGTACAGATAGGCGAGTCAACGAAATGTTGTCGGCAGGAGTATAGACAGCAGCCGGCCCCGCTGATAACCGCCCCATCGGAGCACCTGCCGGGCAGCCCACCGGGTCATGTGCCATCCGTCGATCAGCCACGCGCAGCCTGGGCCAGGCGCCAGAACCTGGCAAGATCGGCAGCCCGGGCTTGCAGTTCCTGCGCAGCGTTGGCGCAGGCGTGCTCCAGGGTGATCGGCCCCGGAGCCAGGCTGAAGGAGGCCTCGATACCGGCCTCGCGCACCTGTTGATACCCCTCACCCAGGCTGCCGGCCAGGGCGATTACCGGGACACCCTGAGCCTTGGCCACCCGCGCTACGCCAACCGGCGTCTTGCCGTGCAGGCTCTGGGCATCCAGCCGCCCCTCTCCGGTGATGACCAGGTCGGCCCCCTGCACCGCCTCGGCAAGACCGGACAGCTCGGCAACCAGTTCGATGCCTGGACGAAAGCGAGCGCCCAAAAAGGCCTTGGCAGCGAAACCAAGGCCACCGGCAGCACCCACCCCGGGGAAGGTACTGAAGTCTTCGCCAAGCGCTTCACCGACCACTTCGGCCAGACGCGCCAGGGCGGCGTCCAGTTCCTTGACCTGCTCCGGGCTGGCGCCCTTCTGCGGACCGAACACAGCCGAGGCGCCGTGAGGCCCGCACAACGGGTTGTCGACGTCTGCGGCCACATCGACCTGAACATCCTGCAGACGGGCATCCAGTGCGCTGAGATCGACGCGCTGCAACGTGGCCAGCGCCGCCCCACCCGGCCGCAACTCGCTGCCACCTGCATCGAGAAAGCGCGCGCCCAATGCACGCAGTAGTCCGCTGCCACCATCGTTGGTGGCACTGCCACCGAGGCCAAGAATGATCCGCGTGGCACCGGCATCCAGCGCTGCACGAATGAGCTCCCCGGTGCCGTAACTGCTGGCCACCCGGGCATCACGTTGCGCGCTCGGCACCCAGTGCAGGCCGCTGGCAGCGGCCATCTCGATTACCGCCGTGCCATCGCCCAGCCAGCCCCAATGGGCCTGCACCGGCATGGCCAGAGGGCCCTGAACGCGAAGCTCGCGACGCTCGCCGCCAGTGGCGGCAAGCACGGCATCCACCGTTCCTTCGCCGCCGTCGGCCATGGGGCACAAGGCGATCTCGGCATCCGGGTAAACGGCGAGCCAGCCGCGGGCGATGGCCTGGGCCACGTCGGACGCACTCAGGCTCTCCTTGAACGAATCAGGAGCGATGACGATTTTCATGGCAAGACCTCGATGGCAGCGGGACGCCACGGGGGACATCCCGTTTGAAAACAGATGAGAACCTTCTCTAGGTCTAGCGAGCCAGGGCAATGCAAGGGCCAGGCGCCCCCCACAAAAACAGGCGAGGAACGGTCGGAGTCGCGGGTGACTGTACTTTTGTACATGAGCATTCCGAGCCTGTTTTAACACTGCAGTGCCGACGCGCAGCAGACCTAGAGCAGGTTCTTAGAGAAGTACCAGGCTCAGCAGCCATACCGTGGTGATACCAACCACGCCTTGAATCAGCGTAGCCATGGTTTGCGCGCGGTAGGCAACGGCTACCGGCATGCGGCTGAACTGGGTCACTACCCAGAAATAGCTGTCGTTGGCGTGGGAAACGGTCATGCCGCCAGCACCGATCGCCAGCACGGTGAGCACACGGCCCATCTCGCTGTCCAGGCCGATCTGCCCGAGCAGTGGCGCGACCATGGCCGACGTGGTGACCATGGCCACGGTGGTGGAACCCTGGGCTGTCTTCAGCGCCGCGGCGACCAGGAATGGCATGAACAGGCCGATACCGAGTGCCGACAGGGTGTTGCCCAGATAGCCGCCCAGCGGCGAAGCGCTGAGCACCGCGCCAAAGGCCCCCCCGGCACCGGTGATGAGGATGATCGGCGCGGCGGAGAGAATGCCATCGGTCACCCGGTCATGCAGTTGCTGGCGCTTGCCGTTGCCATTGAGCAGCGTGCAGGCCAGCAGCAGACCGACCAGCAATGCCACCACCGGCTGGCCGAGGAAGCTCAGCACGGCCTGCAGCGTGCCATCGCCCAGCGGGCGGCTGGGGAATACCGATACCGAACCCAGGCAGATCAGCACGATGGGCACGAGGATCGGTGCGAAGGCCTGGGTGGCGCTCGGCAGTGTTCCGTACTGCGCCTTCAGCACCTCGAAGTCCTCGGCGCCCGGCATTGGCGTGCCGTCGTCTTCGAGAACGATGTCCTTGCCGATGAAGCGATTGGCCCAGAGCAGGCCGGCCAGGGCGGACACCATGGCGACGAACAGGCCGACGGCGATCACCAGGCCCAGGCTCGACTCGAGACCGAGGTTGCCGGCAGCGGCGATCGGTCCCGGGGTCGGCGGCACGAAGGTATGCGTGGCGTACAGGCCGGTCGCCAGGGCAACGCTCATGGCCACCATGGACACCTTCATGCGCGCGGCCAGCGCGTTCTTCAGCGAGTTGAGGATGATGTAGCCAGAGTCGCAGAACACCGGAATCGACACGATGTAACCGATGATCGACATGGTCAGGGTGGGGAAGCGTTCGCCGAGCAGTTTGATCACGCTTTCTGCCAGGGTGATGGCCGCGCCACTGCGCTCGAGAATCACGCCGATGATGGTGCCCAGCACGATCACCACGCCGATGTTGCCGAGGATGCCGCCAAAGCCGCTGGCGACGGTCTTGAGAATATCCTGATGGGGCAGTTGATAAGCGAAGCCGGCGACTATCGCGGCGACCAGCAGAGCCAGAAAGGGATGCAACTTGAGACGGGTGGTGGACACCACGATGAACGCGATGAGCGCCACCAGGATCAGGACCAGAGCCATGCCGGTTTCCTCGTTGTTGTTATGTGATTTGCAGCTGGCGTGCATTGTCACCCGGCAATGGCCGGCGACACCCTGTTCATCCGCACTACGAGGAAGGCAAAGCGATGGTCAGTTATTGTGCGTACGCACCATTCAGGGGCATGGCGGTCAGTCAGGCTCGAGCAGCCCGAGGCCCAGGGACAGCTGTAAACGGCGATCCAGGCGGGTCAGCTCCACGCCGCTGAGTTCGGCGATGCGCTCGAGGCGATAACGCAGGGTATTGCGGTGGATCCCCAGGGCCGCTGCACAGCTCTGCACCTGGCCATCATGGGCGCACCAGGCTTCGAGGGTGTCACGAAGCGCCCCATTGCCATCCTGGGCCAGCACCTGTTTCAACGGCGCCAGCCAGCCCTGCAGCAACCAGCTGTTGCGCTGCGCATAGAGCAACGTCGGCAGGCGATGCTCTTCCAGGCAGATCAGGCGCTGGGAGGGATAGCGCGCCTGGGCGAAGGCCTGCAGATCACGCAACGCCAGACAGGCCTGGCGCAATTGCCCAAGGGACTGCACCGGGTCGCTGACCAGCAGGCGGGCCACGCCCCAGCCGCGCTCATCGGCACTTTCCAGCCAATGGCTATCGGCACGGCCGGCCGCGAGCGGTCGGCACCAGAGCAATTCGCGCGTCCCCAACGGCGCGCACAGTTGCTCGCTCTTGCCTGTCAGCGCAGCGAGCAGGCGGGCCTGCTGCGCCAGGGCTTCGCCCTGCTCCTGCAACTCCAGCAGACACACCTGGCGCGGCCAGCCGAGCACCAGCCCCTGGCGCTCGGCATCGGCCGCCAGCGTACCGAGGGCAACCGTCGGGTCGAACAACTGGCGCAGCCAGGCATCCAGCTGATGCCGCTGCCAATGGCGCTCGGCCTGCACCTGGCGTTGCTCGACCAGCATTTCCGCGGCCATGCGCACCAGCTCGGCATAGGGCCGCACCACCTCGGGCGCCCCGGTAATGCCCAACACGCCGATCAGTTCGTCTGCATGCAGCAGCGGCAGGTTGACCCCGGGGCGCACGCCACGCAGACAGGTCGCGGCCTGCTCGTCGATTTCCACGACGCGGCGATTGGCCAGCACCAGTTGTGCACCTTCATGTCGGGTATGCAGCCGCCCGGGATCCCCGCTGCCGATGATCATGCCCTGGGCATCCATCACGTTGATGTTGTACGGCAGGATGGCCATGGCTCGGTCAACGATATGCTGGGCCAGGGTGGAGTCGAGTTCGAGCATTGCGCGGCCTCCGGAAAGGAAGCCGCCATTGTAGGCAGAATCACAGGCAGGTGCCGCCGTGGCGGTATCAGGGGGCCAGTCGCTGGCGCAGCCAGGCTTCACCCTCGCGGCGGTAATCGAGACGGTCGTGCAGGCGGCTGGCACGGCCCTGCCAGAATTCGATGCGCTCGGGCAGCAGGCGATACCCGCCCCAGTGTGACGGGCACTCGGGAGCCTGGTCGGCGAAGCGTCGTTCAGTCTGCGCCAGCAGCCCCTCGAGCTCGGCACGGTCACGGATCACCCGGCTCTGCGGCGATGCCCAGGCCCCCAGGCGACTGCCCAGCGGGCGCACCTGGAAGTAGGCGTTGGACTCGTCAGGCGAAACCCGCTCGACGCGCCCTTCGATACGCACCTGGCGCTCCAGCGTCGGCCAGAAGAAGGTCATCGCCGCGAAGGGGCTGGCCTGCAACTGCTCGCCTTTGGCGCTCTGATAATTGCTGAAGAAGGTGAAGCCTTGGTCGTCGAGCCCCTTGAGCAGCAGCACGCGGCAGTGTGGACGGCCACCGGCATCGACCGTGGCCAGGGACATGGCGTTGGGTTCGACGGGAAGTTGCTCGGTTTTCACCGCATCGCCGAACCAGCGTCTGAACAAGGCGAGGGGCTCCAGCGGAGCCTGGTCCTCGCTCAATCCGTCACGGGTGTAGTCACGGCGCATGTCGGCCAGGGTCTGAGTCATGAGAGTGCTCTCGGAAGCGACAAAGACCCTAGTCTAAAGGTGTAACTGTTATTTGGCTTGATCTGCGGCAACCACTTTCTTGGCATCGGCCAGCTTGGTTTCGCTCTTGGCTGCAGGCTTGTCGGCCTTGGCCACGGCCTTGGCGGCAGGTTTGGCTGATGCCTTGGCAGCAGCTTTCGCCGCTGGCTTGGCGGATGCCTTGGCCACGACCTTGGCTGGGGATTTGCTCGCCGCCTTGGCTGCAGGTTTTGCGTCAGCCTTGGCTGCCGGCTTATCGGCAACGGCGACGGCAGTGGCGTCGGCAGCAACGGGAGCCGGCGCCGGCCTGCTGTACTGGGCGATCAGCGCACGCAGGGTGTCCTGGCGGGTCAGCAGGATTTCCACACGACGATTCAGTTCACGGCCATTGGCACTGTCGTTGGCTGCACGCGGCATGTCCGGACCCATCCCCTGCACCATCAGGCGATCCTGCTTGAGGCCACTGAGACGGAAGATGGCGGTGAAGGCACGTGCGCGCTCGTGGCTGAGCTCGCGGTTGGTCTCCAGCGAACCGCTGCTGTCAGCGTGGCCCAGTACCAGAACCCCGACCTTGTTGTCCTTTTCCAGGACCTTGGCGACGCGGGTGATCGGGCCGAGGGTGACCGGCAGCAGCATGCCTGGACGATCTGGGTTGAACGAGCCCTTGACCGGAGCGGTGACCACCAGCAGGTTCTCGCGTCGCTCGATCTCGAAGTTGCTGCCCTTGATCGCCTCACGTACCAGCGGCTCATACTCGTCGAGCCAGGCCTGGGTGACCTCGGGCGGTGGCATTGGCGCCGGCTTGGGGTCTTCTTTCTTCTCGAACAGGGAGCAACCTGTCAACAGTACGCAAAGCGCCAGCGCGCAAGTCTTGTAGGAAAGCATCGGTTATCCACGTCTAGTCGGTCGGAGTCACCCGGAGAGCCCGGAGTCAGCAGCCAAAATCCATATTACGCAAGAGTTTAGCTCAGGTTCTTAAAAACACTTGCATAAGATACCCGCAAGTTTCTGTGCTCGCGGATCCATTAAGACGAACGGCCCCAGATTATTCGTGACGAAACCCACGGCGACATCGCGCTGCGGGTCGGCGAAACCGGTGGAGCCCCCCGCACCGGGATGGCCGAACGCATGGGGGCCCATACCGTAAGTGGCATTGGCAACGGCAGGCTGATCGAGCATGCAGCCGAGGCCGAAACGCGTCGGCGTGAGCAGCGTCCTGTCTTCACCGAGACTGTGCTCCCGGGTGAATTCGGTCAGCAGCTCGCTGTCGAGCAGGCTGCCATCGAGCAGGCCAGTGTAGAAACCGGCCAGGCTGCGGGCATTGCCGTGGCCATTGGCGGCAGGCTGCTGCATGCGCCGCCACTCCGGGTTGTTGGTGCTGGTCATGATTGAGGGCGGGTTGGCGAACGCCCGAGTGGTCAGGGCCTTGGCATCGCTCATCATGGTCTTGAGCAGGCGTTGGGCGGCAGCATCGCCGACATTGCCCTTGCCACGGGTAATGGTCGCCACCCGGTGGAATTGTTCGTCGGCCAGGCCGACATGAAAGTCCAGCCCCAGGGGCTTGGCGGTGCGTGCAACGATGGACTCGCCGGGGCCACGCCCTTCAATACGCCGTAACAGCTCCCCGACCAGCCAGCCGAAGGTGATCGGCGCATAACCGTGGCCTTCGCCGAGTGCCCACCAGGGGGCTTCGGCCGCCAGCGCGTTGGTCATGGTCTGCCAGTCGTAAAGGGCTTCGGCCGGCAGACTATCGCGTATCGCCGGCAACCCGGCCTGATGGCTGAACAGGTGGCGCAAGGTGATGCGCTCCTTGCCCGCGGCCGCGAACTCCGGCCAGTAACGGGCTACCGGAGCATCCAGTTCCAGCTTGCCTTCACCGACCAGTTGCAGAGCGGTGACTGCCGTGAAGGGCTTGGTGCAGGAAAACAGGTTGAGGATGGTATCGCTGTGCCAGGCCTGCTGGCCGTCCTTGTCGGCGACCCCCGCCCAGATATCCACCACGGTTTCGCCGCCAACCTGAACGCAGAGCGCTGCACCGCGCTCCTGGGGATCGTCGAAGAATTCGGCGAAGGCGTCTTTCAAAGCTTCGAACTTGAGGTCGAAGTAACCCTGAATCTGCACTGCTTGCTCCTGCGAGGCAGGCGCCAGGCTCGCCCGGCGCCCGGGTGATTAGGGCTTGGCCGCTTCGGCCGGCTTGGCTTCAGGCTCGGTTGCCGCGTCCTGGGCAGGTGCGGCCTCGGCCTGTGGCTCCTTGGCTGCGTCCTCGAGCACCTTGGCTGGCACGCGCAGGTTGGCCTTGCGTACTGCCTTGACGAAACCGTCCCACGGCCTGTCGGTGATCGCCACCAACCCCAGGTGCCCGTTCTCGCCGTCGAGCAGGCGACCGGTCACCGGTTGATCGAGGTACTGGAACCAGTGCACACCGACGATCTGCGGCTCTTCCAGCGCCTTGTCGAGGAAGTGCGCATAGGCCGGGCCGCGCTCTTCTTCCTTGTAGACCTCGGACACGCCCCCCCAGAACGGGCCGCGGTCACGGGAACCGAAGTGAAACTCGGTGACCAGCATCGGCTTGTCGAGTTTGCGCAGGGCCTCGAAATCGTAGCCGTGCTGCGGCTCGCGGGTGTAGAAGTTGAAGCTCAGTACGTCACAGTACTGGGCACAGGCTTGCACCGCCTCGGGGATGCTGGCCGAGAAACGGCCGCCAAGCAGCAAGTGGTTGGGCGTGTGCCAGTCGAGCGAATCGGCGATGGTCTTGAAGTAGGTGTCCGCGAACAGGCGCAGGAACCGCTGCATGTCCTTTTCGATGGCCGGGTAAGCCGGATTGATGGGCGGCGCCTGGAAACCGGGATCCTCCATCAGTTCCCAGGCCTGCAGCTCGATCCCCCAGGCTTTCGACAGCCCCTGCTGGTTACGGTACTTGTCACGCAGCTGCTTGAGGAAGGCACGCTTGGCGGGCACATCGGTGGTCAGCCGCAAGGTCGCGTAGGCCAGCGCGTAACGCGACAGCGGATCGTCCGCCGGACCGGCCCAGGCCAGTTCGTTGTCGGCGTAATAGCCCATGACCCAGGGATCGTCACGATGGTCGCGGGTGGCGATGGCGATGGCGCGCTCGGCGGCCATGGCGAAACGCGGGTCGAAGGGGTCGGGCATGCCACCCCACCAGTCGATGCCGGTGCTGATGGTGGCGTAGTCGCCGTGAATGGACAGCGGGATGCTGTACGGCATGCGCTTGTCGACGGCGAAGTCGTTTTCGCTCCAATTGCCCAGGGTATTGAACCCCCAGGCCTGCAGGCGATTCTGCGCACGCTCGCGCCAGGCCTTCGGCTCTTGGGCACCGTAGGTGCGCTGCAGGTTGGCAGCATAGAAGTCGTACCAGCGCCCGCTGTCGAAATCGCGGCCACGGTTGGCGCCGGTATCGGCCTGGTTATCGCTGCTGCCGTAGAACGCGGCCAGTGGCTCGCCTTCAGCCGGCAGGGCGCTGAACATCTTTTCACGGCCTTCGATATAGGTCTGGCTCTCGCTGCCGGTAACGGTATTCACACCCAGGGAATAGAATGGGTTGCCCTCGGGGGTGATCAGGAACCAGCGACCTGCCCGTTTCTCGGTGCGGAAGAAGCCACTGGCCTCGAAGGATGGCCCGCCGATCCAGCCACCGTAGCTGTCCTGCCGAGGGCGATCAGCCTGCCAGGCCTGCAATTGCTTGTCTTCCTCAGCCACACCCTGGCGCAACTGATCGTCGTTCTTGACCTTGCCCGGCCAATCGCGGCGGGTGAACTGGCCGTAGCCATCGATGATGCCACGGTAGGCGTCTTCAAGATCGGCGCTGCCGCGCACGCCGAAGCGCCCCAACAGCAGGTGCTGGGCAGCTTGCGGATTGGGAATGGAAAGCGTCACCGCGGTGACCTTGGCCGGATCGATCTCACCCTTCACGGTTTCCGCCAGCAGCAGCAAGCGACCGTCATAACGCCATGGCATCACCACTCCGGCCCTCATCCCCTGGGCGCGCGGCGACGTCGCCCCCAGCGGCACCAGCAACGTCTGCGCAGGCCCGGCCGGCAGTGCCACCTGGCTGGTCAGGCGCTTGCCGTCGGCGCTTTCAATGGTCACATCGACGGTCAGCGCCCAGTCCATGGCATTCTGCACACGCAGACTCATGGCGCTCGACTCCGACCAGTCCCAGTGGCCGCTCTGTGGCGTCAGGCGCAAGGTCGGACGTTCACCCGGATTGAAGGTGGCGCGGCGCAGAATCTCTCCCTGAGCGGCGCTTTCCGCGGTAACGCTGGGCAGGTAGGCGTCTTCGCCAGCAATCTGCACGGCATCCATCGGGCGCACGAAGTTGAACAGTTCCTGGCGCTCCGCAGCACTGCCCATGGCTGGCAGGCCGAGCAGCGCGGCCAGCGCCAGGCGCCCCATCGCCCGGGGCTGTCGAGGGCGGACTGCCGCGCTACACAGCGAGAGTATTTTGGAAACCAGTCCCTCGGAGCACGCGTGCGCTTCGCACGGCACCGAACGATCGGCCGACAGCAGCCAGGTGTTGACCTTCAAGACCCCTTCTCCCCGCAACTCGACGAATTGAGCACAGCCCGCGACAATCCCGCCACGAGCCCTCTGCCGCGCTTCACGCGCGAAGCGGCAATAGTGCGCCAGATGGGTGCCTGACCGCAAAGCCCGCATGTCGATTAAGGGCTGATTCGGTGCATGTTTTTCAACGCCGTCACAGGGACAGCACTCAGGAGATTTCCCGACGGAACGGCGGCAATGCGTTGAGGATCGCCTTGCCGTAGCGCTGGGTGACCACCCGGCGGTCCAGCAGGGTGATGGTGCCGCGATCCGCCTCGGTGCGCAGCAGGCGTCCGCAAGCCTGTACCAGGCGCAGTGACGCGTCGGGCACGGAGATTTCCATGAACGGATTGCCGCCGCGGGCCTCGATCCACTCCGCCAGCGCGGCTTCCACGGGGTCGTCCGGCACGGCGAAGGGAATCTTGGCGATCACCACGTGCTCGCAGTAGGCCCCGGGCAAATCGACGCCCTCGGCGAAACTGGCGAGGCCGAACAACACGCTTTCCTCGCCGCTGTCGACCCGCGCCTTGTGCTTGTTGAGGGTTTCCTGCTTGGACAGATTGCCCTGGATGAACACACGCTTGCGCCAGTCGCGCTCCAGGCCATCGAACACGTCCTGCATCTGCCGACGCGAGGAGAACAGCACCAGGGTTCCCCGCGACCCCTGCACCAGTCCTGGCAACTCGCGGATGATCGCTGCCGTGTGCTCGGCGGCATTGCGTGGGTCGGCCTGCAGATCCGGCACCCGCAACACGCCGGCGTCGGCATGATGGAACGGGCTCGGCACCACCGCGGTCACGGCCACCTTCGGCAAGCCGGCACGCATGCGATAGCGGTCGAAAGTGCCCAGCGCGGTGAGTGTCGCCGAGGTCACCAGCGCGCCGTAGGCCACGTTCCACAGGTTGCGCCGCAGGGTCTCGGCGGCGAGGATCGGGCTGGCATTGACCTCGATATCGAACAACGCGCCACTCTCGGCCAGGGTCAGCCAACGCGCCATCGGCGGGCTGCCCTCTGGGTCTTCGCTGGTGAACGCCAGCCACAGCTCCCAGGTGCCCCTGGCCCGTGCCAGCAGACTGCCGAACAACGGGTACCACTCTTCTGCCTGATGGCTGGCGATACCATTGCCGGCCTCGCCATCCATGGCTTCCTTGAGCTTTTCGGTCACCCCGGTGAACAGGTCGGTGAGTTTGGAAAAGCCCTTCTTGAGCTCCAGGCCCAATTCGATCAGGTGTTCGGGCACCACGCCGCCGATGAAGCGATGGCGCGGCCGCTCACGGCCTTCCATGTCCTCGCCCGGTTTGAAGTCAGCGACCTGCTCGCAGGCACTGAACATGAACTGCTGATGGGTCTTCAGCTCGCGTGCCAGTTCCGGCACCTGCTCGATCAGCCGACCAAGGTCGCCCGGCAGGGGATGCTGGGCCAGCAGCTTGCTGAGGTTCTTGGCGATCTGCTCCAGCCAGTCGGCGGTGGAACGCAGCCGGGTGAAATGGGCGAAATGACCGATGGCCTTGTCCGGCAGGTGGTGGCCTTCGTCGAACACGTAAAGGGTATCGCGCGGGTCGGGCAGCACCGCGCCGCCCCCCAGGGCCAGATCCGCCAGCACCATGTCGTGGTTGGTGACGATCACATCGACCTTGCCCATGCCCTCGCGGGCCTTGTAGAAGGCGCACTGCCCGAAGTTGGGGCAATGCCGGCTGGTGCACTGGCTATGGTCGGTGGTCAGTTGTGCCCAGCGACTGTCTTCCAACTCCTGGGGCCAGCTGTCACGGTCGCCGTCCCATTTGTTGCCGGCGAGTTTCTCGATCATGGTGGTGAAGAGCTTCTGCCCTGCCTCGTCCACGTCGATACGAAAACCCTCCTCCTCGAACAACTGAGCGGTGGAGCTTTGCGCCTGCCCCTCCTGCAGCAACACGTCGAGTTTCGACAGGCACAGGTAGCGGCCCCGGCCCTTGGCCAGCGCGAAGCTGAAGCTGAGGCCGCTGTTGCGCATCAGATCCGGCAGATCCTTGTGCACGATCTGCTCTTGCAGGGCCACGGTGGCGGTGGCAATCACCAGCCGCTTGCCCGCCGCCTTGGCAATGGGAATGGCTGCCATGCCGTAAGCCACCGTCTTGCCGGTACCGGTGCCAGCCTCCACCGCGACCACGGCAGGCTCGCCCAGGCGGCGCTCCTCGTCGTCGGTCTTGATAGTCCCGAGTACCTTGGCTATTTCAGCGATCATCAGACGCTGCCCATAGCGCGGCTTGAGCCCCTTGGACTCGAGAAAACGGGAATAGGCGCCCTGGATCTGGGACTTGAGTTCGGTACTGAGCATGAGGAACTTAGGCTAAAAAGGCTGGATATATTTTCAGTGTTTGCAAACGGCCGCTATCATAACGCGCCAATCGCCTGCGCGCTGACTCGCTTGCCGAAACCGGATGAAGCGCAGCGCCTGGCCGGATCGTCCGCGAGCTGCTCGGCGCCCCGTGACCGGCCACCTGGGTGGTGCCGGCGTCGATCGCCCAGCACGACATGACCAGGCCTGTAACCGGAGTACCTGAATGCAACCTTATTCGCTCGTCTATTCCCTGCACCTGCTCGTGGCGCTGATCTGGGTCGGCGGCTTGTTCTTCGCCTGGGTGGTACTACGCCCCGCCAGCGCCGCCACATTGCAGCCCGCCGAGCGGCTGACACTATGGCTGGACGTGTTTCGGCGTTTCTTCGTCTGGGTGTGGGTGGCGGTTCTGGTGCTGCCGATCAGCGGCGTCGGCATGCTGCACATGGGCTTCAGCGGCTTCGATGGCGCGCCACGCTATGTCCACGTGATGACGGGGGTGTACCTGGCGATGCTGGCGCTGTTCCTGCGTATCCAGGCCTTGCAGGTGCCAGCGCTGCGCCGTGCAGTGGACGCCCAGGACTGGCCCGCCGGAGGCGCCGTGCTAAGCCACATCCGCCGCCTGGTGGCAATCAACCTGTCACTGGGACTGGCAGTCGTGGCGATTGCCGCCGTGCGCCCGAGCCTCTGAAAACAGGCCCGCCAGCGCTCAGAAACGTACGATATCCAGGCGCCCGTCATGCCCGGCCGCGCCGGCCTGGCCTGCCATGCCGGGCCTGCCATCTCGAGCCCCGCGGGTGCTGTAGATCCAGCAGCCCTTGCTCGCCCCACCCGCGCCAGCGCTCCCCGCGATGCCAGCGGGGCCGCCCGCACCGCCTTCGAGCCGGGCCTGCAAACGCTCGACGGGGAAATCCGCCGGGACTTCCAGCCGTACCTGCCCACCCGGTGCGCCGGGCTGCCCATCGGTACCATTCTGACCGTTATGGCCTTCGCTGGCCTGCCCCCAGGCACAACCACCCGCTTTGCCGTCGGCACCGTCCAGGCCGGCGTAGCCGGGAGCGCCACGGCCACCGCGGGCATCGAGCGACCACGACTCGGTGTTGACCGCCTGCAGACGAATGACCAGCGTGCGCCCGGGTATCGCCGCGTGCTGGGCGGTACCGGGCGCGCCCGGTGCGCTGATCTGCGCACCAGACGCGATATCGCCGGAACGTACGTCCAGGTGCAGGCTGTGAGTGGACGGCGCAATGGCGATCTGCGCGTTGCGGCCCAGGTACAGCTCGTCGACACGCAACTCGCTGACCCCGACCGGAACCAGCAAAGTGCCGTTATCGGCAATCGTCAGTCGGTTCAGTTGCAGCACGCTGCCCTGCGCAGGCAGCCGCATGAAGTGGTGAGAGTCGACCTCGATGACTGCCTCGGCCAACGCCAGTAGCGGGCAGCACAGCGCGGCCAGCAGGATCAGCTTACGCATGGGAGGCCCCCTCGGGGTTCGGTTGCACGGCCGGGAGGGCGGCCTTCGGCAGCGTCCACAGGTGGAAGATGCCGAAAACCAGCACCTGGACCCGCGCCACGGCCACTCGCGGCTGGGCACCGAGCAGGCCATTGAACAGTGCCAGCTCGACGGCATGCAGGGCCAGCACCGCAGCGCCGGCAAGCGTCAGCCACTGGGCGAAAGGTTGAGCGTATGGATCGATCAGATTGGCGAGCACGACACACCAGAACAGTGTTGCCAGCAGTTTACCCAGCCCCGCGATAGTCTTCATTGCCCGCCCCGACCGCCGATGATTTTGCGGCACATTACTGCGTTTACGGGTAAGGAGACCAGTGGGTGGTACGAAAACGATGCCCATTGCGCGGCACCGTACGCCTGACCGGCGTGAAGCCGGTCAGGCGCATCACGAACGACGAGAGCGGCTTATGGCCGTGCTTCGACTTCCGCTTCAACGCGACGGTTGATCGCGCGGCCCTCTTCGGTAGCGTTGTCGGCGACTGGACGGCTTTCGCCATAGCCGACGGCTTCCACGCGAGTGCCACCGACACCGTACTGGTTGACCAGTACGTCGCGCACGGCCTTGGCACGGCGCTCGGACAGCGCCTGGTTATAGGCGTCGGTACCCACGGAGTCGGTATGACCTTCGACCACGGTGGACGTCTGCGGATATTGCTTCATGAAGTCAGCCAGGCTCTGGATATCACCAAGGCTCTGTTGCTTGACCTGAGACTTGTCGAAATCGAACTTGACGTCCAGCTCGACGCGCACCGCATCGGCGACCGGCTCGGCAACCACCGGTTCTTCGACGATGGTCTCCTCGACCAGTACCAGCTCTTCCTGACCGTCCTCGCCATGCACCCAGCAATAGGCAGCGGCGAAGCCGGCACCGATCACCGCGCCACCACCCGCCCAGGCGGAACTTTCGATGGCACCCAAGGCAGCGCCACTGACGCCACCTACCGCGGCGCAGGTCGGCCAGTCGGATTTTTGCACGCCGGCACACCCCGTCAGAAAGGTGGACGCAATGATCAGGGGTACCGCTTTCCTTGTAATACTCATATGCAAGTCTCCTAATGGGAATCGGTGCAAAAACCGACACCATGGATTAAAGACGCCCGTTTTAGAATCTGCCAGACAGCGTTACGACTGCTGTGCAGAACGAACAGTTCTAGTTGATTGCATCCACGCGGGGTAGTCTTTTGTGATTCTTTCGAGGTCTTCGATGAGCCACATCATTTCTCCACGCACACCGCAACAATCGCTGGCCGCTCTACTTCAACGGTATGCGCCCGAACGCCTGCTGCTGATCGGCGCCAGCGAGCAACCTGCCGTCGATGCCTTCAGCCAGGCGCACCCACGGAGCATGATCGCCCACTGCGCCGTCGGCGCCTTGCCAGCGGAGCTGGCCGGGCAGCGTTTCGACCTGGCCGTTGTCGTCGACTGCCTCGAGCACTTGCCCAAGCGAGACGGCCTGCAACTGCTCGGAGGCATACGCAATTTGAATGCCAATCGCATGGCCGTGCTGGTCGATCTGCAGGCCAGTGGCTGGAAGGACACCGACTTCTTCGCCCTCGCGCTGAACATCAGCGAGCGCTTCGCACGGGATGAGCAAGTGCTCAGCCTGTTCACCTACGACCTGCTGGAATACAAACAGGCCCCCGATTGGCTGAATGCCAAGTTCTGGGCCAACCCGGAAAACTTCGGCAAATACTGGTGGTGACGATGCAGACCAGAGCCCCGCAAACCGGCTGCCCCTGCGGCAGCGGCGACGCCTTGCCGGCCTGCTGCGGCCGCTATCATGACGGCGCACCAGCCCCCTGCGCGCAAAGCCTGATGCGCTCGCGCTACAGCGCCTACGTGCTGGGCAACATCGATTACCTGCTGGCAACCTCGCTACCGGTCCAGCAGGCGAAGCTGGACGTCGAAGGCATCCGCGCCTGGAGCTTGCAGAGCACCTGGCTGGGCCTCGAGATCGAACATTCGGAACTGTTGGGAGGCCAACCGGAACATGCCCGGGTCACCTTCGTCGCCCGCTGGCATGACGAAACAGGTGAGCACAGCCACCGGGAACGCTCCGCTTTCGTGCAGAACCAGGGCCGTTGGTACTTCATCGACCCCAGCGTGGGCCTGCAGGCCGGGCGCAACGATCCCTGCCCTTGCGCCAGCGGGCAGAAATTCAAGAAATGCTGCGCCGGCTATCTATAAGAAGGCAGGCAGTTGAAAAACCAACTCGGCTCCGCTTCCTGCCTCGCCCGTTTTTATGGCCTGCCCTCCCTGGCCACCCTGCGGGCCGTCGCAAGCGACGTTGAAAATGGCTCCCGGCCATTTTTCAACGGCCGGTTAGACGAGCTTGAGGTGCGAGATGTCCGGAGCCACTGCGGCGGGCTGAGCCTTCGCCTGCCCCATATCGCTGCCCACCGGGGCGAGGCTGAACCGCGACAGATCCAGCGCAGGCTCGGGTACCTCGGCCACGGCATCCTGCAGATCTGCGCCGAGGCCGGCAACGCCGAAGTCCGGCGCATCGACCTCACTGAAGGCCGCCATGTACTCGTCGCGCGGCACCACCTGCAGGCGTGCCCGTGGCTCGCCTGCCATCCGGGTGGGCGGTTCGGCTGGCGGCGGCGCCAGTTCGATTTCCTCGATGACCGGCAGCTCGGTGTCGACCACTTCGACCCGTGCGCCGGCACGCTCCAGCGTGCTGCGGTACTTCTCGGCAGCGGCTTCGTCCAGATTGTTCTTGATCACCACTCGCCGTCCGGAAAACAGCTGGGCGATACGCTGGGCATCGGCCTGGAACAGCTTGGCCAGGTTGGCCTGTACGACGTCCAGCTGGGCGCCGGGCACCAGCTCACCGGAAAATGCGATTTCATATCGCGCCATCACCACACTCCTTTCTGTCGTTTCGTGCCGCGCCCTGTGCAACGGTAATAAAATCTGAATGCATGCAGGCCAGTATGCCCGAGCTTTCCGCGCCCACCACGCCTCCGTTGCCCATTCGACGTACGCCTCACCAGGCCTGATGCGTGGCCGCGAGGCGGCTCACGCGGAAATGTTAACAGCCCCTAGGGCAGCCAAGCCGTCTCTTGTTACACTGAGGCCTCGAACGGAGTATGAAATGTTTTCTCAGGCGCAAATGATAAGAATTCTTAGCCTAATGGTATTCCTTGGCCTGGGCTCGACACTGGGCGGCTGTTCGACGTGGCTGTCCGACGATTTCGAAGACCCTGACGTTCGCCTCGTGAATGTCGACGTGATACGAGCCAAGCTGCTGGAACAGCGCTTCGTACTGCGTTTCCGTATCGACAACCCCAACGACGTCAGCTTGCCGGTGCGTGGCCTCAGCTATGTGGTACACCTCAACGAGGTGAAACTGGCCGAGGGGGAATCGGAGGTCTGGTTCACGGTGCCCGCCAGTGGTCATGTCGAGTTCGACGTTCCCGTGCGCACCAACCTGTGGCGCCATGTTCGCCAGGTGGTGGCATTGCTGGAGCAACCGGATCAACCCATCAGTTACCGCCTGCAGGGCGAGGTGACAACCGGATTATTCTTCGGCCGCCGCGTGCACATGGCGCGCAATGGCGAGATAATTCCCGGTGATTTCATCCCGGAGTGACCTCGCAATGACCCAGCAACCCCACGTCCACGGCCCAGACTGCAACCACGATCATGACCCTGCTCACGACCACCATCATCACGGCCACGTGCATGGCCCGCATTGCAACCACGCCCCTCATGAGCCGGTTCGCAACACCCTGAAGGACGTCGGCCGCAACGACCCCTGCCCGTGTGGCAGCGAGAAGAAGTTCAAGAAATGCCATGGCGCCTGACCCGCTGCCGATCCTGCTCGCCGTTCTGATCCTCGCCGCCCTGGCTCTGTACGCTGTCCATCCGGGCCGTCGGGCCTGGGCCAGGCAACGTCGGCAGGCAGACGCTCGCCACTGGGGCGCCAGCGTCTGCACGACGATCTGGGGATGCCGGCCCTCTCCCTGCTCGGCTGCCAGCTATCACGGATCGACGGTGCGATTCGCACCAAGGTGCTGCCCGACCGGGGGGCTGATCGCCCGCCCCTGATCCCAGTCGGTGACGAGCGTCGCACCGATCATCGCGCCACTTGCCAGGCGCCATGCCTCTCTCTACCTTTAGCGCCATTCCGGCCCGCCCACCACCCTTTCCCGCTAGGAGTCCGCCGCATGCTGCCGCGCGCTTTCCGTTCTCTCGCCCCCCTGAGCGTCGCTGGTATCCTGACCGGCATGGTCGCGCTGAGCGGTTGCCAGTCGATGCTCGACAGCCGCTACGGCGACAGTGTGCACCCGGATCAGGGCACCTTTCGCGTCCAGGGGCTGGCGCAGACCGCTTCGGTACGCCGCAACCCCCTGGGCATGCCGCTGATCGAAACCCACAGTTTTCACGATGCCCTGTTCACCCTGGGCTACGTTCATGCCAGCGACCGCCTCAGCCAGATGGTCAGCCTGCGCCTGATGGCCGAAGGTCGCCTGGCGGAAATGGCTGGCCCTGGCGTGCTGGAGATGGACAGGTTCATGCGCGCGGTGAACCTCAAGAAGAGTGCCGAGGTGCTCTACAAGAATGCCTCGCCACGGATGAAGGCGTTCTTCGACGTCTATGCCCGGGGCGTCAACGCCTACCTGTTCCGCTACCGCGACAAGCTGCCGATGGACCTGGCCGAGGCCGGCTACCGGCCGCCGTACTGGAAACCAGAAGATTCGGTGATGATCTTCTGCCTGCTCAATTTCGGCTTGTCGGTGAACCTGCAGGAAGAGATCGCGGCACTGACCCTGACCCAGAAGGTCGGCGCCGAAAAACTGCCCTGGCTGTTGCCCACCTACCCCGACGAGCCCTTGCCATTCGAGGAAGCCGAAAAGCTCAAGGGCCTGGCACTGAGCGGCAGCATTCCTGGCCTTCAGGCGGTGAAGACAGCCGCCGCCCAGGTGTCCGAGCGGCACATGCTCGGCGTCGCCGCCTCGAACAACTGGGCCATCGCCCCCTCGCGCAGCCGCAGCGGCAAGAGCCTGCTGGCCAACGATACCCACCTGCCGATCGCGCTGCCCTCGGTATGGAGCTTCGTACAGATTCGCGCGCCGAAATTCCAAGCCTCCGGGGTAACGGTCGCCGGCATGCCGGCGGTGGTTGCCGGCTTCAACGGCAAGCTGGCCTGGGGCATGACCATGGTCATGGGCGACAACCAGGACCTGTTCCTGGAACAGGTGAAGCGCGAAGGCAATCGCCTGCTGTACCTCGCCGATGGCAAATGGCAGCCGGCCCAGCAGCGCCAGGAAACCTTCTTCATCAAGGGTCAGCAGCCGATCCGCGAGACGCTCTACGAAACCCGTCACGGCGCGCTGCTCAACAGCGTGCTGGGCGAACGCAAGCACCCGCTGCAGCCACTGCAAGTGCAGAGCGGTTACGGCCTGGCGCTGCAGACCACCCAGTTCGAGAACGACGCCAGCCTGGACGCCTTCTTCGACCTGTCCCGCGCCAAGTCGGTGGAACAGGCCTTCGAGGCAGCCCGGGAAATCCGCGCCATGCCGCTGAACCTGGTGTTCGCCGATGCCGAGCACATCGGCTGGCAGGTCACCGGGCGCTATCCCAATCGCCGCGGCGGCCAGGGCCTGGTGCCGTCACCGGGCTGGGACAGCCGCTACGAGTGGGATGGCTTCGCCGACCCGATGCTCCATCCCTACGATCAGGATCCGCAGCAAGGCTGGCTCGGTAGCGCCAACCAGCGCAGCGTGCCACGCGGTTACGGCATGCAGCTGTCCAACTCCTGGTACGCCCCGGAACGCTATGAGCGCCTGGCGCAGCTGGCCGGCAATGGTCGCCACGACACGCCAAGCATGATCGCCATGCAGTACGACCAGACCTCGCCCTTCGTCGCCAAGCTGCAGAACATGTTCGAAGCCCAGAACATCGCCGGACCGTTGCGCCAGGCCATCGACCGCCTGGCCGAACCCCAGCGAGGCAAGGCCCGTGAAGCACTGAGCCGGTTGATGGCCTTCGACGGCAAGCTCTCCGCGACCTCGGCGGACGCTGCGGTGTATGGCGCCTTCCTGCACGAGAGCGCGCGGCAGATCTTCCTCGACGAGCTTGGCCCGGAAACCTCGCCAACCTGGCAAGCACTTGTGGACACGGCCAACCTCTCCTATTCGGCTCAGGCCGACCACCTGCTCGGCCGCGACGACAGCCCCTTCTGGGACGACCTGCGCACCGCGCAAAAGGAAGACAAGCCGGCGATTCTCGCCCGCAGCCTGGCTGCCAGCATCGAGCTGCTCGAACAGCGCCTGGGCGGTGAACGCACCGCCTGGCAGTGGGGCAAGCTGCACACCTACGAGTGGCTCAGCGGCAGCACGCAGATGGCGCCCTACCTGAGCACTGGCCAGCGGGCCAGCATCGCTTCGCTGAAAGGCTATCTGGACCGAGGCCCCTACCCCGCGGGCGGTGACGCCAGCACGCTGAACGTCTCTGCCTACAACTGGGGCCAGGACTTCGCGACCTGGCTGATCCCGAGCATGCGGCTGATCGTCGACTTCGGCCGCGCGGAACCGATGATCGGCGTGAACAGCGCCGGGCAGTCCGGCAACCCGGCCAGCCCGCACTATGCCGATGGCATCGAGGCCTGGCGGCGTGCCCAGTACCTGAGTTTCCCGATGCAGGAACAGAACCTGCAGAAAACCTATGGCAGCAAACGCCTGTTGCTGACGCCGTGACGCACTACCCGGATGCGTAACGCACCAACAACGCGCAGAGAACCACGCGTATCAGGCGTAGCCGACGCAGCATCCAGTACCAGGATGCCGGCTGCGCCGAAGCTGCCACGCCGGGACAGGACGCAGGCCCGCGCAGGCTGACGATAACCCGTTGCCTGGTGCGCAGGGCCGTTTCCGGCCTCCCTGCCACCACACCAGGCCGTCCTCGCGAAATTGGCACACTCCCTGCTCATGATCCTGCACACATAAAGCACGCCGGTAGTCGGCAGAGCTGCCCGAAACGAATCGGGATCGGACAAAGGCGTCCTTGCACCCACGGTGCAGGACGCTTTTTTTGTGCCCTGCCATCCCTGGCAGGCCCCTTACCGGCCGTCGCGATTCATTCAGGGCCACGGAGGTAGCGGATGAAACGCTTGAAACTGGTGGTGATCGGCAATGGCATGGCCGGTATACGCACGCTGGAAGAGCTGCTGAGGATCGCCCCGGACCTGTACGACATCAGCGTGTTCGGCGCCGAGCCGCACCCCAACTACAACCGCATCCTGCTGTCGCCGGTGCTGGCGGGCGAACAGACCTTCGCCGATATCGTGCTCAACGACCTGGACTGGTACGCCGAGCACGGCATCCGCCTGCACCTCGGCCGCCAGGTGATGCAGATCGACCGTGTCCATCGCCGGGTGATCGCCGATGATGGCAGCAGCGCCAGCTACGACCGCCTGTTGATCGCCACTGGCTCGCGGCCGTTCATCCTGCCCATACCGGGCAACGCCCTGGAGGGCGTGATCGGCTACCGCGATATCGCCGACACCCGCCGCATGCTCGACAGCGCCAGCCGGCACCGCCACGCGGTGGTCATCGGCGGCGGCCTGCTCGGCCTGGAAGCGGCCAATGGCCTCACGCTGCGTGGCATGGATGTGAGCGTGGTACACAACGGCACCACCCTGCTGGAACGCCAGCTCGACGAGCGCGCTAGCAGACTGCTGCAGAACGCCCTGGAACGACGCGGCCTGCACTTCGCCCTGGGCAAGCAGACCGCCGAGCTGATCGGCACCGACAACGGCCGGGTCGCCGCCGTGCGCTTCAGCGATGGCAGGCAACTGCCCGCCGATCTGGTGGTGATGGCCGCCGGCATTCGCCCCAATATCGAGCTGGCCCAGCGCGCCGGTCTGCCCTGCGCCCGCGGCATCCTGGTCGACGACACGCTGCAGAGCTTCGACCCCCGGGTGTACGCGGTGGGCGAATGCGTCAACCACCGTGGCGTCGCCTACGGGCTGGTGGCACCGCTGTTCGAACAGGCGCGGGTGTGTGCCAGCCACCTGGCCATGCAGGGCTTTCGCCGCTACCTCGGCTCGCTGACCTCCACCAAACTCAAGGTCACCGGTATCGAGCTGTTCTCCGCAGGCGATTTCGCTGGCGGCCCGGGGACGCAGAGCATCGTGCTCGACGACCCGATCACCGGCAGCTATCGCAAGCTGGTGCTGAAGAACGATGTGCTGGTCGGCGCCTGCCTGTATGGCGATACCGCCGACGGCGCCTGGTATCTGCAACTGATCCGCGAAGGTCGCCAGGTGGCGGATATCCGCGACATGCTGATGTTCGGCGAGCACGCGGTGAGCAGCCTGTCCTCCGCCTGCAGCGCCGAGCCGATTCTCCTGCAGGGAGCGGCCTGATGGGTGCTCAGGAACTCAGCGGGGTGACACACAGCACCGCATCGACCTGCTGTTATTGCGGCGTCGGCTGTGGCGTACTGATCGAGCACGACGGCGAGCGCATTCTCGGCGTCAGCGGCGATCCCGCGCACCCGGCCAACTTCGGCAAACTGTGCAGCAAGGGCGCCTCGCTGCACCTGACCGGCGACCTCGCCGCCCGCGCCCTGTACCCGGAACTGCGCCTCGGCAAAGACCTGGGCCGTACCCGTAGCGACTGGGGCAGCGCCCTGGATCACGCCGCCGAGCGGTTCGCCGAAACCATTCGCCAAAACGGCCCGGACAGCGTGGCCTTCTACATTTCCGGGCAACTGCTGACCGAGGACTACTACGCCTTCAACAAACTGGCCCGCGCCCTGATCGGCACCAACAATATCGACAGTAACTCGCGCCTGTGCATGTCCTCGGCCGTGGTCGGCTACAAGCGCAGCCTGGGCGCCGATGCGCCGCCCTGCTCCTACGAAGACATCGAGCAGGCCGACACGCTGCTGATCATCGGCAGCAACATGGCCTATGCCCACCCGATCCTGTTTCGCCGTCTGGAGGCGGCCAAGGCCGGCAATCCGCAGATGAAAGTGATCGTCGTCGACCCGCGGCGCACCGATACCTGCGACCTCGCCGACCTGCACCTGGCCATCGCGCCCGGCAGCGATGTGGCGCTCCTGCACGGCGTGCTGCACCTGCTGCTGGAACAGGGGCGTATCGACCATGCCTTCATCGCGGCACACACCGAAGGCTTCGACGCCCTGCAAACCCTGGTCGCGGATTACCCGGCCAAGCGCGTCGCCGAACTCTGTGCGATCGACGAAGCGGACCTGCGTCGCTGCGCGGAGTGGATCGGCAGCTCACCACGCTTTCTGTCGCTGTGGTGCATGGGCGTCAACCAGTCCACCGCCGGCAGCGCGAAGAATGCCGCGCTGATCAACCTGCACCTGGCCACCGGGCAGATCGGCAAGCCCGGCAGCGGCCCCTTCTCCCTCACCGGCCAGCCGAATGCCATGGGTGGCCGGGAGACCGGTAGCCTGGCCAACCTGCTACCCGGCCATCGCGAAGCCGCCAACCCGCAGCACCGCGCCGAAGTCGCCGCCTACTGGGGCGTCGAGGCACTGCCGGAAACACCGGGCCTCAGCGCCATCGAACTGTTCGAGGCGCTGGGCAGCGGCAAGGTCAAGGCGCTGTGGATCGCCTGCACCAACCCGGCCCAGTCCATGCCGGACCAGCACCGCATTCACAAGGCCCTCAGCGACTGCCCTTTCGTGGTGGTGCAGGAAGCGTTCTTCACCACTGAAACCTGCCGCTACGCCGACCTGCTGTTGCCCGCTGCCAGCTGGGGCGAGAAGGAAGGCACGGTGACCAACTCCGAGCGCCGCGTCAGCCGCGTGCGCCGTGCCGTGCCGGCACCTGGCGAGGCGCGGGCCGACTGGTCGATCACCTGCGATTTCGCCAGGCGCCTGGAAACCCGCCTGCCGGACATGCCATCCGGGCATTTCGCCTTCGAGACGGCCGAGCAGTTGTTCGAGGAATACAAGGTCCTGACCCGCGGTCGAGATCTGGATCTGTGTGGCCTCGGCTACGCCCTGCTGGAGGCAATCGGCCCGCAGCAGTGGCCGCTTCCCGAGGGGAAGCAAAGCGGCACCCCACGCCTCTACGGCGACGGCCGCTTTCCGAGCGCCAACGGCCGCGCGCGTTTCATCGCCGAGGCTTACCAACCGGCCAAAGAGCGGCGCGACAGGCACTACCCCCTGAGCCTCAACACCGGGCGCCTGCGTGATCAGTGGCATGGCATGAGCCGCACCGGCACCGCAGCACGGCTGTTCGCCCATGTCGCAGAACCACTGCTCGACCTGCACCCGCAGGACATGGCGCAGCGGCACCTGCACGACGGCCAACTGGTCGAGGTAAGCAGCCGCCGTGGCACGCTGGTGGTGCGCGTACAGGCCGACAAGGGCCTGCAACAGGGCCAGGCGTTCCTGCCCATGCACTGGGGCGACCGCTTTCTCAAGGGCCTGGGCATCAACGCGCTGACCTTGCCGGCGTTCGATCCGCTGTCGAAACAGCCGGAGCTCAAGCACGCCGCCATCGACGTACAGCCCATCGACCTGCCCTGGACCTTCCACGCGCTGGTCGAAGGCGATGTCCAGCGGCGCCTGGAAGCCCTGCGCCCGCTGTGCGAAACCTTCGCCTACGCCAGCTTCGGCCTCGCCGGCCGCGAGACGTCGGCACTGGTGATGCGCGTCGCCCACCACCACGCGCCGGATGCCGGGCTGCTCAAGCAACTCCAGGAAAAACTGGGTTTGCACGAGGGTCCGGTGATCCGTTACGACGATCCTCATGGCGACCCAGGCTGCCTGCCCGTTCACAAGCGCGTGCGTATCGACGGCGGTCGCCTGACGGGCTTCTCGCTGAGCGGCGAGACCCGCGCCCGCGGTTGGCTGCATGACCTCTGGCAAAACCGGGTTGCCCTGGATGACGACAATGGCCGGCCCCTGCGTCGGTGGCTGCTGGCGCCGGTGGACGGCCCACCCGGCGAGACTCGCCAAGCGGGCGGCAGGATCCTGTGCACCTGCCTGAACGTCAGCGACAGCGCCGTACGCGAGGCCATCCAGCGCGGCTGCGACCTCAATGCGCTCAAGCAGCATCTCGGTTGTGGTACCGGCTGCGGCTCCTGCGTGCCGGAAATCAAGCGCCTGCTGGCACAGCAGCGCATGGAAGCCTAGCGACCTGGTCGCTGCCCGCGCAGGCTGGCTCGTCGCGCCGAGGCAGGGGTTCCCGACGGATCCGTACACATGCCTGTAGCAGGTCGGTTGGACTGCTATTTGCACCGTTCCAGTTCAACCGTGTTGCCGGAAAGACTGCCCCCATGCCTGACGCCACGATGCCTGCCGCCCTGCGTTTCATGCTCGCCGCCCGCCGCTGCGAGCTGCAGGGCCTGGAAAGCCTGTCCGTCACCTGCCAACTGGTGACCCATATCAGCCAGTTGGTGCACCAACTGCAAAAAGAACGCGGTTTCTGCAACCTCTACCTGGGCAGCCAGTCGAGCCATTACCTGCAGCAACTCGATGCACTCAGTGCCGAATCGGCTGCGGTGGAGCGTCAGGTACACCAGTGCTTCATGGCCATGGATACCGCGCAGGCCAATACGGCGGACCGGGCACGCCTGTTCAACCGTATCGCCTACGTGCTGCATGGCCTGGACGAGCTACCGGGCCTGCGTCGCCGCATCCGTGAGCTGCAACCCACGACGCGCCAGGCAACCCAGGCGTTCACTCGCCTGATCGGCGGGTTGCTGGCCGTGGTTTTCGAGGCTGCCGATACCGCCGTCGACCCGGGCATCACCCGGCTGCTGGTGGCCATGTTCAACTTCATGCAGGGCAAGGAACTGGCCGGCCAGGAGCGTGCGGCCGGGGTCGAGGGTTTCTCCCGCGGGTTCTTCGACGCTGAATTGCAGGAACGCCTGCAGCAACTCCAGGACGGTCAGGAGCGCTGCTTCGAGGTGTTCAGCGAGTTCACCGAGAGCGAGGCGCTCGCCCTGTGGCAGCGCATTCACGCCGGTGAGGCCGTCGAACAGGTCACCCGCCTGCGCGTTATCGCCCGGCGTACCGCGGCCAATGCCAGGGTCGATCCAGGTCTCTGCGAGCTGTGGTTCGAACTCAACACGCGGCGTATCGACGCCATGAAGGAGGTGGAGAATCATCTGGCCGAACGCCTGCTTGCGCATTGCCGCAGCAGCATCGCGCAGGCCCATGCCGACCTCGACAACCACCGCACCTTGCTGGGGCGCCTGGCGCAGATGGACGCCGGCAGCGACCAGGCATTGCTGTTCAGCGTACACAGCAGCACCCTGGACAGCGCCCCCCGGGATGCCGTGGGCAATCACCTGGCGCGCTCGGTGCTCGACCTGCTGCACGCGCAGAACCAGCGCCTGCAGCGGGTCAGCGACGAGCTCAAGGAAACCCGCGAAACCCTCAACGAGCGCAAGCTGATCGAACGGGCCAAGAAACTGCTGATGCACGACTACCGCCTCAGCGAGGAGGATGCCTACGCACGCCTGCGGCAGTCAGCCATGGAGCGCAGCATGCGCCTGGTGGATGTCGCCCAGAGCCTGCTCGCCTTCGCCGCCCGCAAGGCCCAGGAGAACCCGCACGGCGACATGAGCAGGCGCGGCTGAGGGAATCGCCCCGGTATCGCTGCGCTCCGCCACAAGCTACCGCCCCCTTCTGGCAACCCGGCGCTGAACGCAGCGATGCCCGGGGCCGACCCCCATCGGTCGTCTCTCCCCCATGCACCTGCGCCGCGCACCGCAGGCGGCAGACGCCCCGCGGTTGTGCGGTACCAGCATCCGAGTCGAGGGAATGCGCGATCGGCGAGATCACCCAGCCCAGCCGGAAAGGCTTTCCCGCTCAACCGCTGGGGCGCACACGGCGAGTCCGACAGGCAATCGTCAGCCAGCGGGGCCAGTCGCACCAGCCACTGGCATGCAACCTGCTACGTGCATGACCGAGAGGCAGGCCCTGCCTCCATACAATCCGAATCCTGGACAACGGCGTCCACCCTTGTTGCAGCCCGTGTGCTGCCATGAGTGTGACGCCGTTTTTTATTGCGCGCCTTTTGGGGATAACGAGATGGACGACAAGCCACGTACAGCGCCAACCGTTGATGACAGTGCCGATCAAGCGCGCCGCACCTTTCTCAAGCGCTCCACGGGCCTGCTTGCAAGCGGCGCGTTGATGAACCTGCTGCCCGCAGGGCTGAGCAGCGCGGTCTGGGCGGCGGACAGCGATGGCCTGGAGACCACCCGGGCCAGGCTCGGCTTCATCGCTCTGAGCGATGCCGCCCCCCTGTTCGTGGCCGATGAGCTGGGCCTGTTCGCCAAGCACGGGATGACCGATGTCGAGGTGCTCAAGCAGTCGTCCTGGGGCACCACCCGCGACAACCTGATGCTCGGCGCCGGCAGTGGCGGTATCGATGGCGCCCATATCCTCACGCCGATGCCCTACCTGATGGCTGCCGGCAAGATCACCAGCAACAACGCGCCGCTGCCGATGGTTCTGCTGGCGCGCCTGAACCTCAACGGCCAGGGCATCTCGATCAGCAACGAGTACCAGGATCTCAAGCTTGGCAGCGATGCCAGCGCCTTCAAGCAGGCGCTTGCCGCCAAGCGGGCCAAGGGGCAGAAAATCGCCGCAGCGATGACCTTTCCCGGCGGCACCCACGACCTGTGGCTGCGCTACTGGATGGCAGCCGGCGGCATCGAGCCCAACAAGGATCTGCCGACGGTGGTCATCCCGCCACCACAGATGGTCGCCAACATGAAGGTCGGCAGCATGGACGCCTTCTGCGTCGGTGAGCCATGGAACGCACAGTTGATCAACCAGGGGATCGGCTACAGCGCGGTGACCAGCGGCGAGCTGTGGGCCAATCACCCGGAAAAGGCCCTGTCGCTGCGTGCCGACTATGTGGATGCCAACCCGAATGCCACCCGCGCCCTGCTCAAGGCGGTGATGGAGGCGCAGATGTTCTGCGAAGCCGCGGAGAACAAGGAAAGGGTCGCCGAGATCTGCGCCAAGCGCCGCTGGATTGGCGCACCGGCCAAGGACCTGCTGGCGCGCCTGCAAGGCAACATCGCTTACGGCAACGGCCGCGTGGTGGAAAACAGCCCGCATCGGATGCGTTTCTGGAGCGAGTTCGCCTCCTACCCCTTCCAGAGCCACGACCTGTGGTTCCTGACCGAAAACAAACGCTGGGGCTACCTGCCAGAGGATTTCGACAGCCAGGCACTGATCGCCACCGTCAACCGCGAGGGCATCTGGCGCCAGGCCGCCGCCGAACTGGGGGTCCCCGCCGAGCAGATTCCGCAGGGCAAATCCCGCGGCGTCGAGACCTTTTTCGACGGCAAGACCTTCGACCCGCAGAACCCGCAAGCCTATCTCGACAGCCTGTCCCTGAAAGGCCTAACCGGAGCAACGCCATGAATGCGCCCGTCAAATCGCTGGCCCTGCCGGCTGGCGTCATCGCCCCCAGTTGGTCGAAACGCCTGTCGAACACCCTGCTGCAATCGGTGCTGCCCCCCCTGATAATCACCGCCGCTCTGCTGCTGATCTGGCAACTGCTGTGCAGCGGTGCCAACGCATCGTTGCCGCCGCCCAGCCAGGTCATCGAAGACACCTGGGAACTTATCGTCGATCCCTTCTACGACAACGGCGGCACCGACGTCGGCATGGCCTGGCAGTTGCTCGCCAGCCTCGAGCGCGTAGCCTACGGCTATGCCCTGGCGGTGGTCGTCGGCGTGGCCCTGGGGGTGCTGGTCGGCCAGTCGAACTGGGCCATGCGCGGCCTCGATCCGCTGTTCCAGATCCTGCGTACCGTGCCGCCGCTGGCCTGGTTGCCGCTTTCGCTGGCTGGCTTCAAGGACAGTTACCCCTCGGCCCTGTTCGTGATTTTCATCACCGCCATCTGGCCGATCATCATCAACACCTCGGTGGGCATCCGCAACATCCCCGAGGACTACCGCAACGTCGCCAGGGTGCTGCGCCTCGATGGCGTGGAGTACTTCCAGAAGATCATGTTGCCCGCCGCCGCGCCCTACATCTTCTCCGGGCTGCGCATCGGCGTCGGGCTGTCCTGGCTGGCGATCATCGCCGCGGAGATGCTGATCGGCGGCGTGGGTATCGGCTTCTTCATCTGGGACGCGTGGAACGCCTCGCGCATCAGCGACATCATTCTCGCCCTGGTCTACGTCGGCGTGGTCGGTTTCCTGCTCGATCGCCTGGTGCTGTTCGTTGGCAATCGCATCACCCGCGGCACATCGGCCTGAGGAATACGGATATGAGCAAGCACTACTTGAGCATCGAACAGGTGGAAAAGTACTTCGAGCGTGACGGCGTCACCTCCCACGTGCTGAACCAGATCAACCTCGACGTCGAGCGCGGCGAGTACATCTCCATCATCGGCCATTCCGGCTGCGGCAAATCGACGGTGCTGAACATCGTCGCCGGCCTGACCGACTCCAGCAGCGGTGCGGTGATTCTCGACGGTAGAGAGGTTCGCGGCCCCGGCCCGGATCGTAGCCTGGTGTTCCAGAACCACTCGCTGCTGCCCTGGTTGACGGTGCAGGAAAACGTCGCCCTGGCCGTCGACAAGGTGTTCAAGCGCAGCAAGAGCAAGGCCGAGCGCCGCGACTGGACGCTGCATCACCTGCAACTGGTGAGCATGGGCCACGCCCTGCACAAGCTGCCCAGCGAAATTTCCGGCGGCATGAAACAGCGGGTCGGCATCGCCCGCGCGCTGGCCATGGAACCCAAGGTCCTGCTGCTCGATGAACCCTTCGGCGCCCTCGACGCCCTGACCCGCGCCCACTTGCAGGACGAGGTGATGCGTATCCAGGGCGAACTGCACAACACGGTGCTGATGATCACCCACGACGTCGACGAAGCGGTGCTGCTTTCCGATCGTATCGTGATGATGACCAATGGCCCGTCGGCGACCATCGGCGAAATCCTCACCATCGACCTGCCGCGCCCGCGCGAACGCATCGCCCTGGCCGACGACCCGCGCTACAACGCTTATCGCCACAGGGTGTTGAGCTTCCTGCACGAGAAGCGGCGCGCGGTCGAACCCATGGGTGCGCGCCGTGGCGCCGCTGGCGCGACCGAGGAGCTGACCGGCAAGGCACGCGCACGTGCCTGAGGGGCTTGCGTCAGTCGCGGGCGATGCCGGTGACGGTGATGCCGAAGCGCTCCTCCAGGCGGACAGCGGGAGTCTGCTCCTCGTGGGGCTGCTCTTTCGGTTCGAGGCGTTCGAGGTTTTCCTCGGCCCATTCCAACAGCCAGATCACGGCCTGCTCGAGGCTGGGTTTCTCTTTCGATTTGACCTTGAGGACTTCTGCCGCCTCATCTCTGCTGTAGGCGATATTCCATTGGCTCATAGTGTCTCTCCGGCAGGTGGCATTTCAGCGGGCACGCACAGTGGTGCACCTCGATACGATGTAGACCTGCCAGCGGCGAACAGTTCGCCCTATAAATCAGTGGAACTTCACCGCATGCCCCTACTCAGAAATCAGGCATCGATTGATTTCTCCGGGCGCTGAAGGCGCCCTTTTTTTTGCCTGCGATTCGCCTGCGTGCGGCTGGCCACCGGCCCAGGGCGCGTCGCCGCGAGGAGTCTCCGTGAGCGGTTCTGTGGTCGCGCGACATCCCGCCGGGTGCCCACCCGGGAGCAATCGCGAGGCACAAAAAAGCCGGGAACACCCGGCTTGGATTCGTCCCGCAGAGGGCGCGTATCAGGTTCTGGGCAGCGTCACACCGCGTTGCCCCTGGTACTTGCCGCCACGATCCTTGTACGACACCTCGCAGGCCTCGTCGGACTCGAGGAACAGCATCTGCGCCACGCCCTCGTTGGCATAGATCTTAGCCGGCAGCGTGGTGGTGTTGGAGAACTCCAGGGTCACGTGCCCTTCCCACTCCGGCTCCAGCGGCGTGACATTGACGATGATGCCGCAACGCGCATAGGTACTCTTGCCCAGGCAGATGGTCAGCACATTGCGCGGAATGCGGAAGAATTCCACGGTGCGCGCCAGGGCGAAGGAGTTCGGCGGGATGATGCACACGTCACTCTTGATGTCGACGAAACTCTTCTCATCGAAATTCTTCGGGTCGACGGTGGCCGAGTTGATATTGGTGAAGACCTTGAATTCATCGGCGCAGCGCACGTCGTAGCCGTAGCTCGACACCCCGTAGGAGATCAATTGCTGACCGCCTTCGTTGCGCACCTGGCGCTCGACGAAGGGTTCGATCATGCCGTGTTCCTGGGCCATGCGGCGTATCCACTTGTCTGACTTGATGCTCATGGCGGGGCCGTCCTGAAGGTCTGTGCGGTGAAAAAGTGAGGGCATCTTACCGGGCTGGAGGGCAGGGTTCAAAGCCTCTCGACAGGCTCCGCGAGCCCTGCCCAATCGGCAATGATGCAAGGAAATCGCAGAAAGACTTACAGACCATTCGCACTTAGCGAAAAAAGCGGGTATGGTGACCCCACTGTGCTGCATGTGTCACCGCGAATCGCTACATGATGCCTAGATTTCGATCCAAACATCGTCCGACTCCTAGTACTCGTTGCACTCAGTCCCGGCCTGGTTCTATCCAGGGCTGTTATTTCTTTAGTTCTTAGGAGACATCACATGTCCAATCGTCAGAATGGCACCGTTAAGTGGTTCAACGATGAGAAAGGCTACGGCTTCATCACTCCGCAATCCGGTGACGACCTGTTCGTACACTTCAAAGCTATCCAGAGCGATGGCTTCAAGAGCCTGAAAGAAGGCCAGCAGGTTTCCTTCGTGGCCACCCGTGGTCAGAAAGGCATGCAAGCTGAGGAAGTTCAGGTTATCTAACCTGCTCTTTCTACAAAAAACCCCGCCTCGGCGGGGTTTTTTATGGCCTCATTTTTTGCCGAGCCCCTCGGGCATGCAGATACGCGCCCGCCAGGCGGACGCGTAACGGTGATCAATCGTCGGCGATGACGATGGTCGGTACGGCCGGGGCCGTCGCCGCGCTCGCAGCGATGCGCGCCCCGACCTGACGGGCCATCTGTTGATAGAGCATGGCGATCTGGCTTTGCGGGTCGGCGATGGTCGTTGGCTTGCCGCCATCGGCCTGCATGCGGATGGCCATGGACAACGGCATCGACGCCAGCAGGTCGACACCGAACTGGGCGGCCAACTTCTCGCCACCGCCCTCACCGAACAGGTGCTCGGCGTGGCCGCAGTTGGAGCAGATGTGCACGGCCATGTTCTCCACCACCCCCAGCACCGGAATGTTCACCTTGCGGAACATCTCCACACCCTTCCTGGCATCCAGCAGCGCCAGATCCTGTGGCGTGGTGACGATCACCGCCCCCGCCACCGGAACCTTCTGCGCCAGGGTGAGGTGGATATCGCCCGTACCGGGCGGCATGTCGATGACCAGATAATCGAGGGCATCCCAGGCGGTCTGGGTGACCAGTTGCAGCAGTGCGCCGGAGACCATCGGCCCGCGCCACACCACCGGCGTGTTGTCATCGGTGAGAAAAGCCATGGACATCACCTGCACGCCATGGGCTTGGAGCGGTACGAACCACTTCTGTTCACGCACCTGGGGCCGCGTACCTTCGGCAATGCCGAACATGATGCCCTGGCTGGGGCCATAGATATCCGCATCGAGAATGCCCACCCGAGCGCCCTCGCGGGCCAGGGCCAGGGCCAGGTTGGCAGCGGTGGTGGACTTGCCCACGCCGCCTTTGCCCGATGCCACGGCGATCACGTTCTTGACATTGGCCAGGGCAGGCACCTGAGCCTGCGCCTTGTGGGCGGCGATCACACAGTCAACGTCCACGCTGGCACTGTGCACCCCCTCGATATTCTCGATGGCCAACTGCAGCAGTTGCGCCCAGCCCTGCTTGAACAGGGCAGCAGCGTAACCCAGCTCCAGCCTGACGCTGACCTGACCGTCGTGAACCTCGATGGCCCGCACGCAGCCAGCACTGACTGGATCCTGATCGAGATGGGGATCGGTGTACTGGCGCAACACGGCTTCGACCGCGGCACGGATATCAGCGCTCATGCTTGGCTCCGGAGATGGCAGGAATAGACACCTATCCTACCCGAGCGACGCGCTGGATGCAGACCGATGACCCGAGGGGCCACCGGCCGTTGCCACTCACTGCACCGGCTGGCCCGGCAGCGGCTTGAGGTTCACCTCGACGCGGCGGTTCTGCGCGCGACCGTCGGCGGTGGCGTTGTCGGCAATCGGCTGATCCGGGCCGGCACCCCGGCTGGACAGGCGCGTGCCGTCGATGCCCTGGGCGGTCAGGTAGCTGGTCACGCTCTGTGCGCGACGTTGGGACAACGCCATATTGTGCTGGCGCGAACCGGTGCTGTCGGTGTAACCGACGATCTCGATGCTGTTGTTCTGGAACTGCTTGAACGAGGTCGCCAGGTTATTCAGCGGCGTGTAGAAACTCGGGGCGATATCCGCTGAGTCGGTGGCGAAGGTGATATTGCCCGGCATGATCAACTTGATGTCGTCGCCCTGGCGCTGCACCTCCACACCAGTGCCTTCCATGCTGCGGCGCAGCTCGGCCTCCTGGCGGTCGGCGTAGTAACCATAGCCGGCACCGGCGGCACCAGCGAGCACGGCACCGATCGCAGCGCCCTTGCCGCGGTCATCGTGATTGACCGCCGCACCGACCGCCGCTCCAGCGAGCGCCGCCAGGCCGCCATAGGTAGCGGCACGGTGGCCGCCACCGCTGGCTGCGCCACCACCGGCGTTGTCGTAGGGGTTGTTCGAGGCACAGCCAACCAACAGGGCCAGAGCGGTGGCAGAGGCGAGCGGACGTAAAACTGCAGGCATGGTTCATCTCCTTACTGGGAGCGGAAGGTACTCGTTGGAACCCGCCTGGGTCGCTAAATTCAAGTCGATGTCAGCGCTATTTGCCCGCTGGCCGGATCGCGCCCGCTTACTTTATAGTGATCGACCTCCCTCCAGCCGATGACAGCCTGACAATGTCCCAAGCTCGCCAGATTCTCGTTACCAGCGCCCTGCCCTACGCCAATGGTTCGATCCACCTTGGCCACATGCTCGAGTACATCCAGACCGACATGTGGGTGCGCTACCAGAAACTGCGCGGCAACCAGTGCATCTATGTGTGCGCGGACGATGCCCACGGCTCGGCGATCATGCTACGGGCGGAGAAGGAAGGCATCAGCGCCGAACAGCTGATCGACGGCGTCAAGGCCGAGCACAGCGGCGACTTCGCCGACTTCCTGGTGGAGTTCGACAATTTCCATTCCACCCACTCGCCGGAAAACCGCGAGCTGTCGGAATCGATCTACACGGCACTGCGCGACAATGGCCACATCGCCACACGCTCGGTGACCCAGTATTTCGACCCGGAAAAAGGCATGTTCCTGGCGGACCGCTTCATCAAGGGCACCTGCCCGAAATGCTCGGCGGCGGACCAGTACGGTGACAACTGCGAAAAATGCGGTGCCACCTACGAGCCCACCGAACTGAAAGACCCGCGTTCGGCGATTTCCGGTGCGGTGCCGGTGCTCAAGGATTCCAAGCATTTCTTCTTCAAGCTGCCGCAGTTCCAGGACATGCTCCAGCAATGGACGCGCAGCGGCACCCTGCAGGAATCGGTGGCCAACAAGCTCGCCGAGTGGCTCGATGGCGGCCTGCACGAGTGGGACATCAGCCGTGACGCACCCTACTTCGGCTTCGAGATCCCCGACGAGCCGGGCAAGTATTTCTATGTCTGGCTGGATGCGCCGATCGGCTACATGGCCAGCTTCAAGAACCTCTGCGCGCGTCGCCCGGAACTGGATTTCGATGCGTTCTGGAACAAGGACTCCAGCGCCGAGGTGTACCACTTCATCGGCAAGGACATCGTCAACTTCCACGCCCTGTTCTGGCCCGCCATGCTCGAAGGTGCCGGCTTCCGCAAACCGACCGCCATCAACGTGCACGGCTACCTGACCGTGAACGGGCAGAAGATGTCCAAGTCGCGCGGTACCTTCATCAAGGCACGAACCTACCTGGACCACCTGAATCCGGAGTACCTGCGCTACTACTACGCGGCCAAGCTGGGCCGTGGCGTCGATGACCTCGACCTGAACCTCGAGGACTTCATCCAGAAGGTCAACTCGGATCTGGTCGGCAAGGTGGTCAACATCGCCAGCCGATGCGCGGGTTTCATCCACAAGGGCAATGCCGGCGTGCTGGTGGCGGCCAACCCCGAGCCGGAACTGTGGAGCGCCTTCCAGAGCGCCGCACCGAGCATCGCCGAAGCCTACGAAAGCCGAGACTTCGCGCGTGCCATGCGGGAGATCATGGCCCTGGCCGACCGCGCCAACGCCTGGATCGCCGACAAGGCGCCGTGGTCGCTGGCCAAGCAGGAAGGCAAGGCCGACGAGGTGCAGGCGGTTTGCTCCCTGGGCATCAACCTGTTCCGTCAACTGGTGATCCTCCTCAAGCCGGTGCTGCCGCATCTGGCCCGCGATGCCGAGGCCTTCCTCAACGTCGCGCCGCTGACGTGGAATGACCTGGCCACGCCGCTGGCCGATCATCAGTTGAATCCGTTCACTCCACTGCTCAGCCGCATCGAACCCGCCAAGGTCGACGCCATGGTCGAAGCTTCCAAGGAGGATCTGGCCGCTGCCGAAGCCCCCAAAGGTAATGGCGAGCTGAAGAAGGATCCGTTGGCTGCGGAGATCGCTTTCGACGCCTTCGCAGCGGTCGACCTGCGTATTGCGCTGATCGAAAAGTGCGAGTTCGTGGAGGGCGCCGACAAACTGCTGCGCCTGACCCTGGATATCGGTGACGAGAAGCGCAATGTGTTTTCCGGGATCAAGAGCGCCTATCCCGACCCAGGCAAGCTGGAGGGCCGCCTCACGTTGTACGTGGCCAACCTGGCAGCGCGCAAGATGAAGTTCGGCGTGTCGGAAGGCATGGTGCTGGCTGCCGGCCCTGGCGGCGAAGACATTTACCTGCTCAGCCCGGACAGCGGCGCCAAGCCGGGCCAGCGCGTCAAGTAAGCGATTATCGACCCCGACTCTCGTCCTCGAGAGCTGGGAGTAGGCTGATTAACGGCGATAGCGGCCGTTCGATAATCCATGTGGGAGCGGGCCGCGCCCGCGATTTCGCGCGCATGGCGCACTCCCACAATTGTCCGCCAATCGGCCTGCCGCACATACGCACTGGCAAGCAATACGCGATAGATCGTGAACTGTTTCTGAGGTGCAAGGATGCTTTTCTCCAAATCTCGTTTTCTCACCACCGCTCTAGCCCTGCTGACGCTGGCCGGCTGCTCGCCCTCCGGCGACGGCCCCCCGCCAGCGGGCGCCACGTTGCTTGGCGAAACTACGCCGCGGGGTGCGTTTCTCGCCTACGAACACAGCGTGGGCATTCGCCTGCCCATCGAACAGGTCGAGCCGCGTCTGGCGGCCGTGCGTGAAGCGTGCAGCAGCCAGCGTTTCGGCCAGTGCGACCTGCTGGCCATCGAGCAGAGCCAGGGCCACTACCGGGCGGCGAGCATCACCGTGCGCATCGTTCCGGACGGCGTCGAGCCGCTGGTCGGTTTTGCCGGCCAAGGCGGCGAGCTGCAGAGCCGCCACACCCGCGCCGAGGATCTGGCCCAGGCGGTCAGCGACACCGAGCAGCAACGCCAACGCCTGGAGCGCCAGCAGAAAACCCTGCTGCAGTACCAAGCTCGCGATGACCTGAGCGTCAGCGACATGCTCGCCCTGGCCCGCGAACTGGCCGAGGTGGAGGTGCAACTGGCGGGTGCAGCCCAACAGTCGGCCCAGCAGCAACGACGTCTTACCAGCAACCTGCTGACCCTGAGCTTCAGCCCAGAAGGCGAACCGAGCGGGCGCCTGGCACGTATCGGCGAAGCCGCTGGCGGTATGCTCGACAACGCCACCGAGGGCGCCACCGAAGCCATCAGGCTGCTCGGCTACGGCATTCCCTTCGTGCTCATCCTGTTTCCGCTCGCCCTGCTGACCCGCTGGCTGTGGCGCAAGGCCAGCCGCGTTCGCAACGAGGCCTGAATGCACGCTGACGTGACCGTGCCGCTGTACCGGGCGCGGCGCATGCCGGATAATGTGCGGCCAACGCTTCAGCCAGACCTGCAACACCGATGATCGACTCCCGCAACCTCTCCTGCATGCGCTCGCACGGGCCGACCCCGTGCGAGCGACGCTGCGTGCGGCGACCATGAGCACTGCCCTGCGGATCGCCGCCATCGATGCCCTGCTGCCGCAGACGCAATGCGGCAAATGCGGCCACCCGGGCTGCCAGCCCTACGCCGAGGCCATCGCGGCGGGCGAAGCGATCAACAAGTGCCCGCCGGGCGGCACCGCCACCCTCCATGCGCTGGCCAACCTGCTGCGGGTTCCGGAACTGCCACTGGCACTACCGGCCACACCGGCGCAGATCGCGGTTATCCGCGAGGCGGAGTGCATCGGCTGCACCAAATGCATCCAGGCCTGCCCGGTGGACGCCATCGTCGGTGCCGCCAAACTGATGCACACGGTGATCGCCGACGAATGCAGTGGCTGCGACCTGTGCGTTGCGCCCTGCCCGGTAGACTGCATCGACCTGGTTCCTCTCAGCGCCCCGCAGGCGACGATTCAACGCCGGCGTGCCGACCAGTTTCGCGCCCGCCACCAGGCTCGCCTGTCACGCCTGGCTGGCGACGAGGCACGCCGCCGCGCCGCGCGTAGCACCCCCGTCACGCGGCCCGAACCGCGAACAGCCGCAACACCTGGCGCCAACGACGGCGACCAGAACGCACGCCTCAAACGCCTGAAAATCGAAGCCTCGATGGCCAAGGTCGCCTACGAGAAAATCCGCAAACAGGTGGCCATGCACCCCGGCTCGCCGTTCGCGGCACAGCTGGATGCCCTGCACAGCGCCAGCGAGCAGGCAGCCGCGGCCCTGCAGGCGGCTCAGCGACACAGGCCATCGACGGCTGGCGCCGTGGCGAATACCGACGAGGGTGCCTTGAAACGGACTAAGATCGATGCCGCGATGAGCCGCGCGCAGTTGCACAAGGCACTCAAGGCCTTCGGCAAAACCCCCGATGCCCCACAGCAAGAGCAACTCGATAGGCTGCGCCAGGCGGCAGAGAAAGCGCAACGGCAGTTGCACGAGCTGCTACCCGACACCGCTGGCAAGACACCCGGTGCCGGCGAGCAGGCGCTGAAGCAGGCCAAGATCGACGTTGCCAACCGCCGCGCGGCGCTGCAGTCCGGCGAACGTCGAGGCGTCGATGACGACCGGCTGAGTGCCATGCGAGCAGACTACGCGGCGGCGCAACAGGCCCTGCACGACGCCGAACAGCGCTGCGGCAAACCGGCTCCGCAGCGGGTACTGGTCGACAAAGCCGGCGTCAGCACCGAGTTGCGCCAGCTGAAAACCGACCTGGCCTACGCCCGTGCCGACGTGAGCAGGTTGCAACGCAGCGTTACCTGCGAAAGCGCCACCCTCAATGCCGCACTCGAACGCCTTGCCGTCGCCGAACGCCGGCTGCAAGCGCATATCAGCGCCACCTAGAGCGCCCCGACTACCGTGACCCGCCCTGACGATGAACGCCGCCAAACGCCTTGAAATCTTCCGCCGCCTGCGCGAAGACAACCCGGAGCCGAAAACCGAGCTGGCCTACAGCACGCCCTTCGAACTGCTGATCGCGGTGATTCTGTCCGCCCAGGCCACCGATGTCGGGGTCAACAAGGCCACCGCCAGACTCTATCCGGTGGCCAACACCCCGGAAGCGATTCTGGCTCTGGGCGTAGAGGGTCTCAGCGAATACATCAAGACCATTGGCCTGTACAACAGCAAGGCCAGGAATGTCATCGAGACCTGCCGCATGCTGGTGGAACTGCATGGCAGCCAGGTACCGCGAACCCGTGAAGCGCTGGAAGCGCTGCCAGGCGTCGGTCGCAAGACCGCCAACGTGGTGCTCAATACCGCCTTTCGGCAGTTGACCATGGCGGTGGACACGCACATTTTCCGGGTCAGCAATCGCACCGGAATCGCGCCAGGCAAGAACGTGGTGGAGGTAGAGAAGAAACTGCTGAAGTTCGTACCCAGGGATTTTCTCCTCGACGCCCACCACTGGCTGATCCTGCACGGCCGCTATGTATGCCAGGCACGCAAGCCGCGCTGCGGCAGTTGCCGGATCGAAGACCTGTGCGAATACAAATTGAAGACCTCCGACGATTGAGGCTTCATATACGCCCTGCATCAGCCGATTGAAAAAATCTTTTTTACTCGCCTGACGTTTGCCCTTATAAGGTCGGCAAATGGCCCCTGTAGCCGGGAGTAAAGCGTATGAGCAGCGGCAAAGAAGACCTGGAGCTGGAAGACGATTTCGCCAGTGAGGAAACGGACAACGGCGAAGCCCCCGTGGAAGTGGCGAAAACCAATTTGACCAAGCGACGCATCATCGACAATTTTCTCGAAGAACGGCGCCTGCACAAGCAGTTGGCCGAATACGACTTCGATCTGTAGAACGCTGCCCTCTTCGCCACGGAATGAAAAGATGCCCGTATCAGTCGATACGGGCATCGTCGTTCCGGGTGGTGATCAAGGGTTCAACGATCAAAGGCCATCCAGATAACGCTCCACGTCCAGCGCCGCCATGCAGCCGGCGCCCGCCGAGGTAATGGCCTGGCGATAGACGCTGTCCGCCACGTCGCCAGCGGCGAATACACCTGCGACACGAGTCGCCGTGGCGTTGCCGTCACGGCCGCCATTGACCTGCAGATAGCCGTCCCTGAGCGCCAGCTGGCCTTCGAAAAGTGCCGTGTTGGGCGTATGCCCGATGGCCACGAACAGCCCGTCAACCGACAGATTACGGCTACCCCCGTCCCGCTCGCGCAGCCGTATGCCGGTGACCCCCGAGGCGTCGCCGAGGACTTCATCGACTTCGGCATTCAACGCCAGCACGATGCGCCCCTCGGCCACCCGTGCCTGCAGCTTGTTCTGCAGAATCTTTTCTGCCCGGAAGGCGTTGCGCCGGTGGATCAGCGTCACCCGGCTGGCGATATTGGCCAGGTACAGGGCCTCCTCCACCGCCGTATTGCCGCCGCCGACCACTGCCACTTCACGGCCACGGTAGAAGAAACCATCGCAGGTGGCGCAGGCCGACACGCCCTTGCCCATGAACGCCGACTCGCTCGGCAGCCCCAGATAGCGAGCACTGGCGCCGGTGGCGATGATCAGCGCATCACAGGTGTAGGAGACGCTGTCGCCAATCAACGTGAATGGCCGCGCGGCGAGATCCACGGCCTGGATCTGGTCGTAGACGATTTCGGTTTCGAAGCGCTCGGCGTGGGCCTGCATGCGCTGCATCAGTTCCGGCCCGGTCAGGCCATGGGCGTCGCCCGGCCAGTTGTCCACTTCGGTGGTAGTGGTCAGTTGGCCGCCGGCCTGCAGGCCAGTGATCAGCAAGGGTTTTAGATTGGCCCGCGCCGCATACACCGCGGCGCTATAGCCGGCCGGGCCGGAACCAAGAATGATGACACGAGCGTGGCGTGCACTGGACATCTGAGACTCCTCACCGCAGAGCTGCCGAAGAAAAAAGCCTTCAGAAACCGCAGAGGGTTTGCCGGGGTGGCTCCCGAAAGCAACGCCGAAAGACTAAGCGCATGCCCTGCCTGGTGGAAATGTGCTTTGCCAATCCGGCGTATAGCCCGGCTCTATGACGTCAGCGGTAACCTGCCCGTGCTTTCGCCAGGCCCGCAAAATGGGTAAGGTCGCGCGACGTTCACTTTCTGGAGACTCTTTCATGCGCCCCCCCGTGCTGTCCGGCCCGCAATACCTCAGCGAGGGCCTGAAGCTGGTACTGAGCCCCGGTCTGCGGCTGTTCGTTTTGCTGCCCCTGGCGATCAACCTGATCCTGTTCAGCCTGATGATCGGCTTCGCCGTGCAACAGTTCAGCGGTTGGGTCGACGCCTTCATGCCGAGCCTGCCCGATTGGCTGAGTTTCCTGCAGTACATCCTCTGGCCGTTGTTCGTGGTGCTGGTGGTGTTGATGGTGTTCTTCACCTTCACCCTGCTGGCCAATATCGTCGCGGCCCCGTTCAATGGCTTTCTGGCCGAGAAGGTCGAGGTGGTGGTGCGCGGCGAGGACAATTTCCCACCCTTCAGCTGGGCCGAGCTGATCGCCATGGTGCCACGTACCCTGGGTCGCGAGGCGCGCAAGCTGGCGTATTTCCTGCCACGGGCGCTGGGCCTGCTGATCCTCTCCTTCATTCCGGTGGTCAACCTGGTCGCCGCACCGCTGTGGCTGCTGTTCGGCGTATGGATGATGGCCATCCAGTACATCGACTACCCGGCCGACAACAACAAGATGAGCTGGCAGGACATGCTCGCCTGGCTACGCGAGAAGCGCTGGCAATCCCTGGGTTTCGGCGGCATCACCTATGCCGCGCTGCTGATTCCCTTCGTCAATATCCTGATGATGCCGGCAGCCGTGGCGGGTGCCACGCTCTTCTGGGTACGCGAGGGCGGCGTCGGCAATGGCGCACGCGCCGTCACGCAAAAGCCACATTGATGTCACAAACGCTACATGACAGCGGCCCAGACTGCTGCCATGAGTACTCCCCCACTATTCATCGCCTTGGTCAGCGAGACCTTCAGCCCGGAAATCAATGGCGTGGCCAATACCCTTGGCCACCTGGTAGCCGGGCTGCGCGCGCGCGGCCATCGCCTGCAACTGGTACGCCCTCGACAGGCCACCGATAGCCCCACGAACAACGATGACGACCTGCTGCTCACCCGCGGCTGGCCATTACCCGGCTACCGCGGCCTGCAGTGGGGCCAGTCGGCACGCCACAAGCTGCTGCGCCTGTGGCGCAGGCAGCGCCCGGACGTGCTCTACATCGCGACCGAAGGCCCGCTGGGCCTGTCGGCGCTGAGAGCCGCCCGGCGCCTGCGCATTCCGGTGGTCAGTGGCTTTCACACCAATTTCCAGCAGTACACCGGGCACTATGGCATCACTTTGCTGACCCGGCTGCTGACCAACTACCTGCGCTGGTTTCACAACGCCTCACGCATGACCCTGGTGCCTAGCCTCAGCCAGCGCTGCGAACTGCAGCGTCGCGGTTTCGAGCGCCTGGAGCTGCTTGCCCGTGGCGTTGATGCCCACCTGTTCAACCCGGCCCGGCGCAGTGACGAATTACGCCGCAGTTGGGGCCTCGATGAGCAGGATATCGCCGTGCTGCATGTCGGCCGGCTGGCTGCGGAAAAGAATCTGGATCTCCTGGTGAGCACCTTCCAGGCCCTGCAGCGACAACGTGCAGGGCAGCGGCTCAAGCTGATCGTGGTGGGCGACGGCCCGCAGCGCGACAGCTTGCAGCGACAACTGCCGGATGCACTGTTCTGCGGCATACAGCGTGGCGAAACCCTGGCCGAGCATTACGCCAGCGGCGATCTGTTCCTGTTTCCCAGTCTCTCGGAAACCTTCGGCAATGTGCTGCTCGAAGCCATGGCAGCAGGGCTGGGCGTAGTCGCTTTCGACCTGGCGGCAGCCGCCCAGCACGTCGAGCACGGGCACAACGGCATGCTGGCCAGTGCCGATGACCAGCGAACGTTCATCGAATCGGCTCACTGGCTGCTCGAGGACCGGGAAAACCTGCGGCGCGTACGCCTCAATGCACGTCGGCACGCGGCCAAACAGGGTTGGTCATCGATCATCGAGCAGTTCGAAAACCACCTGCACGGCGCGCTGCATGACCCCAAGCGGCCAGCCTTGGCGCAGAACGCCGCGCTGGCTGTCGAGACGGAGCGGGCGCACTGACAGACCGTTGAAAAATGTAGGTGAGGCAGCCAGCGCAAGGAAAAAACAGGCGAAAAAGCAAATTCCAGGTGTTGGGGATGAGCATTTTGAGCCTGTTTCCAACGCCAAGATGGCAACGCAGATGCTTTTTCAACGCCTGCCAGCGGCAAGCTGGCATTGTCGCTCAGGCCAGGGCTTTCTCGATGGCCTGAATCAGTGCGGGATCGTCCGGCGCGGTACGCGGCGAAAAGCGCGCCAGCACACGACCATCCTGGCCGACGAGAAACTTCTCGAAGTTCCAGGTGATGTCGCCTGGAAACTCTGCCCCCTCTCCCGCCAGCAGTCGGTACAGGGGGTGGCGGCCGCCGCCGTTGACCTCGAGCTTGCTGCTCAATGGAAAGGTGACGCCATAATTCAGGCTGCAGAACGTGGCGATCGTCGACTCGCTGTCCGGCTCCTGAGCGGCGAATTGATTGCAGGGTACTCCCAGCACACTGAAGCCCTGCGCCGCATAGGTCTGCTGCAAGCGCTCCAGCCCGGCATACTGCGGCGTGAGCCCACACTTGGAGGCGACGTTGACGACTAGCACGACCTTGTCCTTGAGCGGAGCCAGAGGCAACTCCTGGCCATCCAGTGCGTGCAGCGTCAGGTCGTGAAAGGCGCTCATGGTGTGCTCCGGGTAACGCGGATTCGGACGTGGGAGAGACACAAAGGGCGCCGAAAAGGCGCCCTTTCTGCTTGCAGCTTAGCAGTCACGAATGACCAGCGGCCAGCAGCGCAAGATTGGCTGCCGACATACGGATCAGTGGTGATGACCACCTTCGCCGTGAACATGACCATGGGCGACTTCCTCGGCGCTGGCATCACGCACGTCGACGACCTTGACCGCGAAGGTCAGGCGCTGGCCGGCCAGCGGGTGGTTGCCGTCGACGATCACGTCGTCGCCGTCCAGCTCGCGAATGGTGACGATCTGCATGCCGCCATCCGGACCGGAGGCGTGGAACTGCATGCCGACTTCCAGTTCGTCGACGCCTTCGAACATCGAACGGTTCAGGGTAGCGACCAGCTCGGCACTGTACTCGCCATAGGCCTCCTCGGGCTCGACGGAGACATTGATCTCGTCGCCGGCCTGTTTGCCGAGCAGTGCCTTCTCGAGGCCAACGATGATATTGCCAGCACCGTGCAGGTACACCAGCGGCGCGCCGCCAGCGGAACTATCGATCACCTCACCGGCATCGTTGGTCAGGGTATAGTCGATGGAAACGGCCTTGTTGGCGGCAATCTGCATGGGGGCGAACCTTTTGCTCGAGGAAAATGAACGCGAGAGTGTAACCAAGGGTCGATGCGAAAGCGACCCGAGCCCTGACGGGCGGGCCACATCGGGCATTGCCCTGGTCGCTTTTGAGCAGGATCATGACGGCCACTGGGTGGCTGTCCTATCCTGTGGTCACACTCAGCACCTGCGCCACCAGCCACCCTGGCAGAACCGCGCCTGGGTGCTCGATGCCGCGCAACGACAAGCGTGCATCGGCACGCATTTCATGTGTGGCTGGTGTGCCGCAGCGCAGTCTGAAACGTCAACGGACCCTAAGGATCTTTGAATGCCCGCACGCAATATTCTGGTGATCAACTGCGGCAGTTCCTCCATAAAATTCGCGCTGGTCGACCCGGACCAGGCCCAGTTCGCCATCAGCGGCCTGGCTGAACGCCTCGGCAGCGCGGACGCCGTCCTGCACTGGCAGCGAGACGGCATCAAGCACACCCAGGCGATCCCCGCAGACGACCATCGCGCCGCCCTCGCTCATCTGCTGCAACGGGTGCAGGAAACCACAGGTGGCCACCTGCATGGCATCGGCCATCGCATCGTGCACGGTGGTGAGCACTTCACCAGTGCCCAGCGCCTGGACGACCAGGTGATCGCGGCGATACGAGCGGTCGCCCCACTCGCACCGCTGCACAATCCCGCAGGCCTGCTCGGCATCGAAGCGGCCCTGGCGCTGTACCCACAATTGCCCCAGGTGGCGGTGTTCGACACCGCCTTTCACCAGAGCCTGCCCGAACACGCCTTCCGCTACGCAGTGCCGGAATACCTGTACCGCGACCACGGCGTACGCCGCTACGGCTTCCACGGTACCAGCCACCGCTTCGTCAGCGCCCGCGCGGCGGAACTCAGCGGCCTGGCCGCCGACGACAGCGCCTGGCTGGTCGCTCACCTGGGCAATGGCTGTTCGACCTGTGCCGTGGTCAACGGTCAGAGCCGCGACACCAGCATGGGCCTGACGCCTCTGGAGGGCCTGGTGATGGGAACCCGCAGCGGTGATGTCGACCCCAACCTGCACAGCCACCTGTCGCGTACCCTGGGCTGGAGCCTGGAACAGATCGATCGCATGCTCAACCACGACAGCGGCCTGCTTGGCCTGTCCGGCCTGTCCAACGACATGCGCAGCCTGGAACAGGCCCGTGACCAGGGGCACCCCGGCGCGGCCCTGGCCATCGAGGTGTTCTGCTATCGCCTGGGCAAATCCCTGGCAGCCATGAGCTGTGCGCTACCGCGCCTGGACGGGCTGATCTTCACCGGTGGCATCGGCGAAAACTCGCCGCTGATCCGCAGCAAGACGGTCGCCCACCTGAAGCTGCTCGGCCTGCGACTGGACGAAGAGGCCAACGACCGTTGCCTGCGTGGCGTCAGCGGCCCGATCCACGCGCAAGATCACACTCGGGTGCTGGTGGTGCCTACCAACGAAGAGCGACAGATCGCTCTCGACACCCTGGCGCTGCTCGACTGACACGGAGAACCTCATGCACACCTTTTTCATTTCCCCGACCGGCTTCGGCGTCGGCCTCACCTCCATCAGCCTGGGCCTGGTCGGCGCACTGGAACGTGCCGGCCTCAAGGTCGGCTTCTTCAAGCCCATCGCTCAGCCGCATCAGGGCGATGCCGGCCCGGAGCGCTCCAGCGAGCTGGTCGCCCGCACCCACGGCCTGCACTCCCCCAAGCCACTGGCGCTGGCCCATGTCGAGCGGCGCCTTGGCGATGGCGATCTGGACGAGTTGCTCGAGGAAATCATCAGCCTCTATCAGGAGGCCGCCAGGGACAAGGACGTGGTGATCGTCGAAGGCATGGTGCCAACGCGCCAGGCCAGTTACGCCGCCCGGGTCAATCTGCATCTGGCCAAGAGCCTGGATGCCGACGTGATCCTGGTTTCCGCGCCGGAGCAGGAAAGCCTCAGCGAACTGTGTGACCGTGTGGAAATCCAGGCCCAGCAGTTCGGCGGCCCCAAAGACCCCAAAGTGCTCGGGGTGATCCTCAACAAGATCCGCAGCGACGACGGCCTGGAAGCCTTCGCCGCACGCCTGCGCGAGCATTCGTCGCTGCTGCGTCACCCCGAGTTCCGCCTGCTCGGCTGCATTCCCTGGCTCGACGAGCTGAATGCGCCGCGAACCCGCGACATCGCCGAACTGCTCGGCGCGCGGGTGCTCAACGCGGGCGACTACGAACAGCGGCGTATGCTGAAGATCGTGCTCTGCGCCCGCGCCGTGGCCAATACGGTGCAGTTGCTCAAGCCCGGTACGCTGGTGGTGACGCCAGGTGATCGCGACGACATCATCCTCGCCGCCAGCCTGGCGGCGATGAATGGCATGCCGCTGGCCGGCCTGTTGCTGTGCAGCGATTTCGCCCCCGATCCGCGCATCATGGAACTGTGCCGTGGTGCACTGCAAAGCGGCCTGCCGGTGATGACCGTAGGCACCGGCTCCTACGACACCGCCACCAACCTGAACCGGCTGAACAAGGAAATCCCGGTCGACGACAAGGAGCGCGCCGAGAAGGTCGCCGACTTCGTCGCCAGCCACCTCGATCACGACTGGCTCGCTGCCCGTTGCGGCAGCCCGCGTGAGTTGCGCCTTTCGCCGCCGGCGTTCCGCTATCAGTTGGTGCAGCAGGCCAAAGCGGCGAACAAACGCATCGTCCTGCCCGAAGGGGCCGAACCACGCACCGTGCAGGCGGCAGCCATTTGCCAGGCCCGCGGCATCGCCCGTTGCGTGCTGCTGGCAAAACCCGACGAGGTCCGCAGCGTGGCCCAGGCCCAGGGCATCGAACTGCCACCGGGCCTGGAAATTCTCGACCCGGATCTGATCCGCGAGCGTTACGTCGATCCCATGGTCGAGTTACGCAAGGGCAAGGGGCTCAATGCGCCCATGGCCAGCGCCCAGCTCGAAGATACCGTGGTGCTGGGCACCATGATGCTGGCCCTGGACGAAGTCGACGGCCTGGTGTCGGGCGCCGTGCACACCACTGCCAACACCATCCGCCCGGCGCTGCAATTGATCAAGACGGCGCCAGGCTACAACCTGGTGTCCTCGGTGTTCTTCATGCTGCTGCCGGATCAGGTGCTGGTCTACGGCGATTGCGCGGTCAACCCGGACCCCAATGCCGAGCAACTGGCCGAGATCGCCCTGCAGAGCGCCAGCTCCGCCGAGGCCTTTGGCATCCCACCGCGCGTGGCCATGCTCAGCTACTCCACTGGCGACTCCGGCAGTGGCGAGGAAGTCGAGAAGGTCCGCGAGGCGACCCGCCTGGCGCGCCAGGCCAAGCCGGATCTGCTTCTGGACGGCCCGTTGCAGTATGACGCCGCCGCCATCGACAGCGTGGGTCGGCAGAAAGCCCCCAACAGCCCGGTGGCCGGGCGTGCCACGGTGTTCATATTCCCGGACCTGAATACCGGCAATACCACCTACAAGGCCGTGCAGCGCAGCGCCGACTGCATCAGCGTCGGCCCCATGCTGCAGGGTCTGCGCAAACCGGTGAACGATCTGTCTCGCGGGGCGCTGGTCGACGATATCGTCTTCACCATCGCGCTCACCGCCATTCAGGCCGCCAACCTGCGCCAGTGAGGCCCGGCTCGTTCGAGCGCACTGCGCTCGGATCGGCTTGCAGTTCCATCGCCAATCGTTAACCTGTGCGGCAATTGCCCCGGCGCCCTGCGCGGGGCCCACCCTGCACGAGGTTCGCGCGTCCATGCTGCACTTTCTGCCCGCCCCCCTGCTCGGTCTACTGGGCAGTGCCCTACTGGCCCTCAATACCCTGTTCTGGTGCTGGCCGCTGTTTGCCGTGACGCTGCTGCGCATCCTGCTGCCAGTGCCCGTGCTGCAGCGTGGCTGCGATCGACTGATGACCTTCATCCACGAAGGCTGGATCAGCTGCAACAAGGCCTGGATGCAGCTTCTGGGCAATACTCGCTGGCAGGTCGAAGGGGCGCAGGGATTCGATTACCAGCACTCCTACCTGGTGACCAGTAACCACCAGAGCTGGGTGGATATCCTGGTACTGCAGTACCTGTTCAACCGACGCATCCGTCCGCTGAAGTTCTTCCTCAAGCAGGAGCTGATCTGGGTACCGGTAATCGGTCTGTGCTGGTGGGCGCTCGGCTTCCCGTTCATGAAGCGCTACTCCAAGCAATACCTGGCCAGGTACCCCGAGAAGAAGGGCAAGGACCTGCAGACCACGCGGCGCACCTGCGCCAGGTTCCGACACAACCCGGTAGGCATCTTCAATTTCGTAGAGGGCACCCGTTTCACCCCTGCCAAGCACCAGGAGCAACAATCGCCCTACCGCTACCTGCTCAAGCCGAAGGCGGGTGGCCTGGCCTTCGTGCTCGACGCCATGGGCGAGCAACTGCATGGCATCATCAACGTGACCCTGCACTATCCACAGGGCAGCCCGGGGTTCTGGACACTGCTCAGTGGCCAGCTGGAGGACGTGGTGGTGCTCATCGAGCGGTTACCGATCCCTGCTCATTTCATCGGTCGGGCCTACGACCAGGACGAAGCCTACCGCACGCAGTTCCAGCACTGGATCAACGCGCTGTGGCAAGCCAAGGACCGTCAACTCGACGCCCTGCATCAGGCCGGCCCTCGGCTCACCGAATCGCCGCCGTCGGCGTAGAAACGAAACTGCCGCCGCCCGCCGCGCTTGGCCGCATACATCGCGGTATCCGCGGCGCGCAGCACATCTTCGACGCTATTGCCATCGGCCGGTATGCAGGCAATACCGATGCTGACGCCAAGTGCCAACTGCACGCCCTGGGAAACCTCGGGCTGCTCGCCGGATACCTGCAGAACCAGCTTTTCCGCCACCGATGCGGCGTCCGCCGGGCCACCGAGGCTGTCGAGAATGACCGTGAATTCGTCGCCACCGATACGTGCCAGGCGATCGTACGGCCTGAGGCAGGCCTTGAGTTGCTCACTCACCCGCCGCAATACCTGATCCCCCGTCTCGTGCCCGAGCGTATCGTTGATGTGCTTGAAGCCGTCCAGGTCGAGGTAAAGCAAGGCGGCCTGCTGGCCGGTGCGCTCGTTACGCGAGATCGAGGCCTGAAGTTCCCGCAGGAAGCCCCTTCGGTTGAGCAGGCCGGTCAGGGCATCGGTGATCGCCAGCGACTCTAGCTGGCGATGCAGGTCACGAACCAGGGACATGTCCAACGCCAGCACAATCATGGCGTTCTGATCATCCGGCAAGGGTGAACAGGACAACGCCACCGGCACGTCGCTGCCATCCCGGCTACGCAGATTGGCGTCATGCAGGCGCAGGTGTTCCCGGCGCAACCAGTACTGATGGAAACTCGACGTCTGCCAGTGATCCTCGCGCGGGGTGTCGATCCAGGCCAGCAGCTCGCTGCCGGCCAGCTCATCGCCGTGGCAACCAAGCATCCTGGCGATCGCCGGGTTGGCGAAGCGGATGCGGCCATCATCGCCCACCACCAGGATGCCTTCGGCCGTGTTCTCCAGAATCGACGCATTGAAGGCGCGCTCACGCTCCAGTTGCTGGCTGAGGCGCAACAGGCCGCTGCGATACTGTTCATGCTCGAGCAGCGCCCGTACCTTGTGCAACAGAATCGCCGGCTGCACCGGCTTGGAAATGAAATCCACCGCCCCCGCCCCGTAGCCCTTGCTCAGGACGTCATCGGTCTGGCTGATTCCAGAGATGAAGATGATCGGCGTGAACCGGGTGCGCGGCTCGGCGCGCATGCGCCTTGCCACCTCGAAACCGTCCATGCGTGGCATCTGCACATCGAGCAGCACCAGGCCCAGGTGAGCATGCTGCATGTATTCCAGCGCCTTGGCGCCGGAGTCGACGCAGTGCACCGGCCGGCCGACCTCCTCCAGTAGTTCCTGCATGTCCTCCAGGTTCTCCCAGCGGTCATCGACCACGAGAATGCCCAACGTCTCATCCTGATCCTGCACAGCTACCTCCATGCCCACGACTGCGTCGCCGGGCAAGTGGCCGTCGCCCTCTGAGGGGCAGCGGCGACCTCGTCCCGGCGTTCGGTTGTTACTCCACACAGTCTAGCCACGCCCGGCCATATAGCCACGTGGCGGCCTGCACAATAGCAGGCATGAAAAACCCCGCCTGGGCGGGGTTCCGGATGAATCGGCGGCCCTTACAGCGGGCGCAGATTGATCTCCACGCGGCGGTTCTGCGCACGCCCCGCTTCATTGGCATTGCTGGCGACGGGCTGGCTGGGGCCGGCACCGTAGGCGGAGATACGCGATGCCGCGACGCCATTGGCCGCCAGATAGGAGGCCACGCTCTGAGCACGACGGGTCGACAGGCTCTGGTTCAAGTCGGCGGATCCGGTGCTATCGGTATGCCCGACGATATTCACACCGTTCTTGTCGAACTCCTTGAAGGTCAGCACCAGCGAGTTCAACGTCCCGTAGAAGCTGCTGGAAATGTCTGCCGAGTTGCTGGCGAAGGTGATATTGCCCGGCATGATCAGGGTCAGGTCGTTGCCATTGCGCTGTACCTGAACGCCGGTGCCTTGCAACTGCTGGCGCAGCTTGGCTTCCTGGGTATCGACGTAGTAGCCGTAGCCACCGCCCGCGGCACCGCCTACTGCAGCGCCGATCAGGGCGCCTTTGCCGCGATCCTTCTTGCTCGAGGTCGCGGCACCGATCGCCGCGCCTGCCAGGGCACCGACACCACCATAGATCCCGGCCTTGCCAGCCTGGCTCTCACCGGTATAGGGGTTCGCCGTACAGCCGGACAGAACCGCCAGTACGACCATCGCAGCCATCAGAGCGCGGCACTTATTCATCAATGATTCCCTTGTGTCGTTACGTGTGAATGTAAGATTTGGCCAGCCGTTTCGAACCGCCGACGGGCGTCGAGTTCCCGGGGCAACCCAACGTAACGGCTTGTTTTTCAAGCCCGTACGAAGGGATTGTCACGCATTTCGTCGCCCAGTCGCGTATCGGCACCGTGGCCGGTGACCACGGTCGCCTCCTCGTCCAGGCGATACAATCGCTGCCTGATCGAGCGTTCGATGGTGGCATAGTCACCACCCCACAGATCGGTACGCCCGATGCCCCGCCTGAACAGCGTATCGCCGGCGATCAGCAACTTGTTCTCGGGAAACCAGAAGCTCATCGAACCCGGCGTGTGTCCCGGCGTATGCAACGCCACCCCACAGCCGCAGGCGAGCGCCTCGTCATCGGCCAGCCACTGATCGGGCGCAGGTACGGGCGTATAGGGAACGCCGAACACCTGGCACTGCATTTCGAGGTTGTCCCAGAGAAACTGGTCGTCCTTGTGCAGGTGCAGCGTCGCTCCGGTCTTCTCTTTCATCTGCCCAGAGGCGAGAAAATGATCGAGGTGCGCGTGGGTATGGACGATGCTCACCACCGTCAGCCCCAATACCTCGAGCCTTGCCATGATCAACTCCGGATTGCCACCCGGGTCGACTACCAGGGCCTTGCCGGTCAGCGGATCGCCAATGATCGTGCAGTTGCACTGCAACGGGCCGACGGGAAAGGTTTCGCGGATCAGGGCGGGGCGATCGAGAAGCATGGACGTTCCTGGCAGACAGATCGGGTAAAAGGGCAAAGAAGGCCAAAACATCGGCACTCCAACTCCAGCAACAGCGGCGCCAGCATCGACGCGTTGGCGCCCCCAAGGCATGGCACAGCGCCTGTCTTGGATGTTGCACAGAAGAAGGCGGCCCTGACGGCCAAGAAAAAGCCGACCCTGCGGTCGGCTATTGCATTGCGGGAGGTGATCAGCGAACGCCGGACTGACGCAGGGCTGCCGGGGTGTAATCGCTTTCCTTGGCCGGATAGTCGAACTCGTAAGCACGCTTTTCTTCGTTCTTCAGGCCCAGGGCCAGGTAACGGCCGGACAACAGGTCGTGGATCACCTCTACGGCGTACCAAGGCACCTGCTTGTCGTAGTAGTACTGCGAGTGGGCTTCGGCTACACGCCACAGGGTACCGCGACCGTCGTAATGGTCGATGGCAGAGGCCTGCCAGGTATCCTCGTCAAGATAGAAGTCACGCTTGGCATAGATGTGACGCTCGCCCTGCTTGAGGGTAGCGGTCACGTGCCAGACGCGGTGCAGCTCATAGCGGGCCAGATCCGGGTTCAAGTGCCCAGCCTTGACGATATCGCTGTACTTCAGTTTCGGCGAATCGATGCGGTAGCTGTTGTAGGGAATATAGATTTCCTTCTTGCCCAGCAACTGCCAGTCATAGCGGTCCGGCGAACCGTTGTACATGTCCAGGTTGTCCGAGGTACGCAGGCCGTCGGCCGCGGTGCCCGGACCGTCATAGGACACCTGCGGCGCACGGCGCACACGGCGCTGACCGGCGTTGTACAGCCAGGCCATGCGCGGCTCCTTCACCTGATCGATCGTCTCATGCACCAACAGCACGTTGCCGGCGAGGCGTGAAGGCGCGGTTACCCGCTGCTTGAAGTAGAACAGGATATTGCTCGGCTTGCTGGTATCGACGTCCTTCATCATGCCGCGGAAGGCGAACTCCTCTTCCAGGCTGACCGGGCTGAACGAGCCATTGGCCTGCGGCGTCACCTGTACGACGTGGCGTCGAACGCTGGCGCCACGGTAGCGGGTGATGTGGTTCCAGATCGCTTCCAGGCCATCCTTGGGAATCGGGAAGGGGTTGGCCAGCTCGAAGTTTTCCAGGCCCTCGCCGCCCTGAATCAGCTTGGTGTTGGTGGCATTGCGCTTGGTCGCCGCGATGATGTTTTCCGGCACGTTCGCAGAGCGATGGGTGGGAAACACCGGCATCCGGTAAGTTTCCGGGTAACGCTTGAACATCGCATACTGGCCCGGCGTGAGCTTGTCCTTGTATTGCTCGACGTTCTGCGCGGTGATGGTGAACAGCGGCTTCTCGTTGGGGAATGGATCGGCCAGGAAACCACCACCATCCACAGCCCCGGCATTGATCGGCAAACCACCCGTCCATGCTGGAATGCTGCCATCGGCATTGCCCGCTTTCTCCGCACCAACCGGAGTCAACGTATTACCCAGCTTGGCGGCCTCATCCGAAGATACCGCCGCCATCACGCTACAGGCCAGCAGCGACAAGGTCAGAGCGCCGGTCTGCAACAGTCTTTTCGTTGTGTTCATAAATGCATTTTCCTATGAATACGGGCGCTTAGAAGTTCATGCCGAAGCTGAGGGCGACGAAGTCGCGATCGTCCTGCACGCTATAGTCACCGCCGAAGAAATTGGTGTAAGCGAGACTGGCCGTGTAGGTATTCTGGTACTCGGCGTCCAGGCCCAGGCTAACGGCTTTGCGGCCTTCTTCGAAGTTGGCACCAGGGCCAGGGGAATAACCCTTCACATCATGAGACCAGGCCACGTTGGGCTTTAGGTTCACGCCGGCGAATGCATCGTTGTAATCCCAGATGGCCCGCATGCGATAACCCCACGAATCCGAGGTGGTGAAACCATCGTTTTCGCAGTAGCGGCTGACGTTGCGCGCGTCGCCTGCACCGATGGTGCTAGCGTTGAGCGACTGGCAACGCCCGCCCGCCAATGGACCGGGACCGAATACGGGATCGCGGCCATAGCGGATTTCCGAAACGCTCTCCAGGCCGCCGACATGTGTCCAGCCGACTTCACCGACGACGGTCATACGGGCTGCGCCCATGACTTGATCGAAGAAGTGAGTGAAGGTGGTTTGCAGTTGGGTGATTTCCTTGCGTCGATAGCCGTGACTGTCCTGCCCCGCTGCTGCCTGAATCGGAGACACGGAAGGATCGATAAGGGTCAAACCGCCGAAGAGAATGTCGGTCGAGTTGATTTGTACGGGAGCATTCGGCCGATAGCTGATTTCACCACTCCACGCAGTGCCGGTTGGCAACGTGGTGGAGAAACTCAAACCGTAAAGACGGATATCTTCGGGATACTCGATAAAGTAACGGCTATTGCCTGCAATCGCAGCAGATGCCAGGCCGGTTGCGGCCGTTTGGAACTGAGCGCTGGAAAGCACGGCATTCCTGACTGCGGCCAACCCTCCTGGTGTGGAGCATGTAGCCCCGAGCGTCGCACAGCGGGCAGATATCAACGAAGTAGCCAGCCCGGTAGGTGCCGCCCGTGCAGCGGCTACCGTCGCAGCGGAAGCGGCTTGCCCACTGAAGATCGGTGCACGACTGTGATAATTCATGAAATAGGCACCGAACTCGGTGTCCAGCTCCTGAGCGTACCAACGTAGCGCAAGACCGAACTGACCATCGTCACGGGCATCCCTGTCGGCGCCACGGGGAACGATCACGCCTTCGGAAGTGGTGCGGTAGCCTGCACCGGCGGCGGCGCCAAACCCGGACAGCGCTCCGAGTGCAGGGCTGAGAACGGCCAGATTGTCGCTACAGCCATCGGCATAAACATCAGGCTGCGAGAAGAATGTACCGCAGTTATCGACGACGGTCTGATCCCACTCCAGTTGGTAGAAGAACTCTGCAGACAGATTATCGGTCAGGCTTTGCGACACGTAGAACATGTTGACCGGAATCAGCCCCTCTTTGACCTCGGCACCGGGACGACGGAACGCAGCGACGTCTACCGGGTTGATCGCATTGATGCTGTTCTGGATGAAGGTACTTTCGCCCCAGCTAACCACCTGCTTGCCCAGACGCACGGTACCGGGCTGATCGGCAATGCTGTAGTTGTGATAAACGAAAGCGTCCAGCAACTCGCCGCCAGATGACTTGGCGCCCTCCTTGCGGTTGGAATCACTGATGTCCTTGAATTCGCGCCCCTCGTCCTTAAGCTCGAAGTCATACCAATACTTGCCACGTACGAAAACACCAGTATCCCCATACTTGAGTTCGAGATCGTGGATACCTTTGAAGATCTTCGAGAAGGTTTCGCCACGCTTGAAGTTCAACCGGCCATCGTCAGTGGTTTGCGAAAGCCCGTAGCCACCATTGTTGACGCCGATCAGGTTCTTGTCGGCTTTGGACGTCGACCAACTGGCCCCCACCGACAGCGACGAATCGAACTGTCCTTCGATCTCGCCGATATTGAAATTGACGGCAAATGCCGCGCTGCTGAGAGTGGACGCGAGGCTGACAGCCAGCGGCAGCTTAGCCAGACGCCAGAACGGCCTTGTTGTGTTGGTCATCGACGCTACTCCATTTGTTTTTGTTATGGCTGATTGACTAGAGCCAGCGAGCCCTGCCGGTCGATCACCCCAGAGAATGAACGGCAGTGCTCGAGACACTCTGGCTCGCAGGTTTCGACGGATCAGTCCCATCCGTGACAAGCCAAGAATGGCCTGAAACCAGCAATTAGCAAGCCAAACGCTTGTTTGACTGATCAGTCACCTTTTTGCCGTTGAAATTCGCGCCTTACAGCGTCGATGAAAATCCGCGCCCAGCGTCCTGCGACCGCGCGAAGTCGGCGCGGATACGTTTTTTGTCCAACTTGCCCACACTGGTCTTGGGAACTTCGGTAACAAGGGCGATCTGGGTCGGCACGGCCCACTTGTTGATGTGCCCCTGCTCGACGAAGGGCTCGAGGTGTTCCGCGATGCTCCTGGCGTCCAGCTCCTGCCCCTCCTTTGCCACCACCAGGGCGAACGGACGCTCGCCCCATTGCTCATCGGCCATGCCCACCACCGCGACTTCACGCACGGCGGGGTGGCGGCTGATCAGGTCTTCCAGTGCCAACGAGGAAATCCATTCACCGCCGGTCTTGATCACATCCTTGATGCGGTCACGAATGTCGATGAAACCCATGGCGTCCAGGGTCGCCACATCGCCGGTGTGCATCCAGCCATGGGCCCACAATGCCTCGCTCTTTTCCGGCTCGCGGCAGTAGCCGCGGGTCAGCCAGGGTGATCGCAGCACCAGTTCACCCTGGGTTTCGCCATCTGCCGGCAGCCGCTGACCGTCGGCGTCCATGATCGCCGCCTCCACCAGAGGAACCGGTACACCGGCCTTGATGCGGTAGGTGATGCACTCGTCCTCAGTGCCGGCCAGCAGTTCCTCGTTGAGGTAACCACAGGCTATCAGCGGACAGGTTTCCGACATGCCATAGGCCGCCGTCAACTGGATACCGCTGGCCTTGGCCGCGGCATAGAGCGAACGATTGAGGGCGCTGCCGCCGATGATGATCTTCAAGCCCTTGAAGTCGTGCCCCTGGGCACCCGGCGCGCCGAGCAGCATCTGCAAGATGGTCGGCACGCAGTGCGAGAAGGTCACCTGTTCGCCCTTGATCAGCTTGCAGAGCATTTCCGGCTCGTAACGCCCCGGGTAGACCTGCTTCACCCCCAGCAAGGTGGCGACGTAAGGCACGCCCCAGGCATGCACGTGAAACATCGGCGTGATGGGCATGTAGACATCGTCGCTGCCCATCAGCCGGATGCTGTCCAGGCTGCCGACGGTGCAGGCCATGGACAGGGTGTGCAGCACCAGTTGACGATGGGTGAAGTAAACCCCCTTGGGATTGCCGGTGGTGCCCGTGGTGTAGAAGGTGGTGGCGACCGAGTTCTCGTCGAAGTCGGCAAAATCGTACAGCGGGCTGGCCGCCGCCAGCAGCCTCTCGTACTCGCCGACCAGGCCCGGCAGTTCTGCACGGCAGTCGCAATCATCGGTCAACAGCAGCGTGCCGGTGACGCTGGTGAGTTGCCCGGCGATCCCCTGGTACAGCGCCACGAAATCACTGTTGACCAGCACGAAGCGGTCTTCGGCATGGTTCATGGTGTAAAGGATCTGCTCGGGCGACAGGCGAATGTTGATGGTATGCAGCACGGCACCGATCATCGGCACCGCGAACATGCATTCCAGGTAGCGATGACTGTCCCAGTCCATCACCGCCACGGTGTCGCCGGCCCTGACCCCGGCCTGACCCAGCACATTGGCCAGCCGCGCGACCCGTTCGGCGAACGTCGCGTAGCTGTAACGCAGGGTATCGCGGTAGACGATCTCGCGGGTTCTCTCGTAGCGACAACCGGACAGCAGCAGGTGCTTGATCAGCAGCGGTTGCTCATGGGCATTGGCGGCGGGAGGAACGATGCGGGTCTGCAACATGGGCTCACCTGTTCTGGACTATTGTTGGTAGCGACACCACGAGGCCAGGCATCTACGGCTTGGCTCCGGCCGACGGTAGCACGGGCAGGCTGCCGTTCAATCAACCGAAAGGATGATTGTGCTGCCTTCGCGGAGCCACGAAAGCCGTTTTGCCCTATCCAACAAGAACGAGGTAAAGCATGTCAGAGATCGTCATCGTCAGCGGCGCACGCACGCCGATGGGAGGGTTCCAGGGCAGCCTGTCGACGCTCAGTGCGGTGGAACTGGGGGCAGCGGCGATTCGCGCGGCGGTGGCCAGATCAGGCGTCGCACCAGCCGAGGTACAGGAAGTGATCATGGGCTGCGTCCTGCCCGCGGGGCTCAAGCAGGGGCCGGCCCGCCAGGCATCCCTGGCCGCCGGACTGCCCAGTGCCACAGGCTGCACCACCCTCAACAAACTCTGCGGTTCGGGCATGAAGGCCGTGATGTTGGCTCACGACCTGATCAGGGCGGGCAGCAACGAGGTGGTGGTCGCCGGTGGCATGGAAAGCATGTCCAATGCCCCGTACCTCCTGCCGAAGGCACGAGGCGGCCTGCGCATGGGCCATGGGGAGGTCAAGGACCACATGTTCCTCGATGGCCTGGAAGACGCCCGCACAGGCCGCCTGATGGGCTCGTTCGCCCAGGAGACGGCGGATCGCTACGGGATTACCCGCGAAGCCATGGATGCCTATGCTATCGAATCGCTGCGCCGCGCCCAGCAGGCCATGACCTCGGGGCTGCTGGCCGACGAGATCGTGCCGGTCACCCTGAGCACCCGCCAGGGCGATGTCCAGGTAAGCGAGGACGAGCAGCCCCTGAATGCCAGGATCGAGCGCATTCCCGCCCTCAAGCCTGCCTTCAGCAAGGACGGCAGCATTACCGCCGCCAACGCCAGCTCGATCTCCGATGGCGCCAGCGCGCTGCTGCTGACGAGTGCCGAACAGGCCAAGGCGCGCGGCCTCAAACCGCTGGCAAGAATCGTCGCACACGCCACCCAGAGCCAGGATCCCAGCGAGTTCACCCTTGCCCCGATCGGCGCCATCGGCAACCTGCTGCGCAAGGTCGGCTGGCACAAGGACGAAGTCGACCTGTTCGAAATCAACGAAGCCTTCGCCATGGTCAGCATGCTGGCCATCCGCGAACACGGCCTCGATCACGGCAAGGTGAACATCTACGGCGGCGCCTGTGCCCAGGGTCACCCGGTAGGCTCGACCGGCTCGCGGATCATCATCACGCTGATCAATGCACTGCGCCAGACCGGTGGCACGCGTGGCATCGCCTCGCTGTGCATAGGCGGTGGCGAGGCGACGGCAATCGCCGTGGAAATCGTCTAGGCCTGGCGCGTGGCGCTCTTTACTTCAGCTCGGTGAAGGCCAGCTTGATCCCCAGGCCGACCAGCACGGCGCCCATCAGCCGATCGAACCAGTGGCCCATGCGGGCGAAACCATCACGCACCCGCTGATGGCTGAAGAGCATGGCCACCAGACAGAACCACAGGGCAGTGGCCACCGCCAGGTAGATGCCGTACCCGGCCTGCACCAGCAGCGGCGTATGGGGGTTGATCACCACGGTGAACAGCGACAGGAAGAACAGCGTTGCCTTGGGGTTCAGGCCGTTGGTGACGAAGCCCGTGACGAAGGCCCCGCGGCGCGTGCGCGCAAGCGCTGGAGCCTGGTTGCGGGTGGCATCCGCAGTCGCCGGCCTGGCGCGCAGTGCCTTGAAGCCGATGTACAGGAGATAGGCGGCGGCCAGCCACTTCAAGGCATTGAACAGTACGATGGACTGGGAAACGATCAGGCCGATACCCAGCAGCGAATACGCCACGTGAACGAAGATCCCCATACCCACGCCCAGCGCGCAGAACACACCCGTGCGCCGCCCGTGCGCGACGCTTTCGCGCACCACGATGGCGAAGTCCGGCCCGGGGCTTGCCACTGCCAGCAGGTGGATCAGGGCGACGGTGAAGAACTCCATCCAGTACATAGCGGCTCCGCATCGGGCTTCAAACCGTGATCGTCCCCCAACGGTCAACTCTAGACCCTCGTGGGTCAAACCGGCGGCCGATGGTGAACAGGCTCTGATAGGCTGCACTTTACCTCCCGACAAGACAGCCAGAAAGGTACAGCTGATGAGTAAAACCGGCCACGCAGTATTTCTCGACTATCGCTCCCTCGATTTGGGCGATCTGGACCTGACTCCGCTGCGCGAGCAGTTCGCCGAGCTGGTGCTCCACGAGCGGAGTACGTCGGAACAGGTCATCGAACGACTGCAGGGCGCCCGCGTGGCCATTGTCAACAAGGCTGTGATCGACGCCTCGGTGCTCGGCGCCTGCGCGGATCTCGAGCTGGTACTGGTAAGCGCCACCGGCACCAACAATGTCGACCTGGAGGCCGCCCGCAGCCGTGGCGTCGCCGTCTGCAACTGCCAGGGCTACGGTACCCCCTCGGTAGCGCAGCACACCCTCACCCTGCTACTCGCCCTGGCCACCAGCCTGGCGGAGTACCAGCACGACATCCGCGCCGGTCGCTGGCAGCAATCGCCGATGTTCTGCCTGCTCGACCACCCGATCGTCGAACTCGAAGGCAAGACCCTGGGCATGCTCGGTCACGGTGAACTGGGGGGTGCCGTCGCCCGGCTTGCCGAAGCCTTCGGTATGCGCGTGCTCTACGGGCAACTGCCAGGCCGCCCGCTGCGGGCGGATCGCCTGCCGCTGGATGAGCTGCTGCCGCAGGTCGACGCACTGACCCTGCATTGCCCGCTGACCGAGCAGACCCGCAACCTGATTACCGCCCGCGAACTGGACCTGCTCAAGCCCGGTGCTTTCGTAATCAACACCGCGCGTGGTGGCCTTATCGACGAGCAGGCCCTGGCCGATGCCCTGCGTGCCGGCAAGCTCGGCGGCGCAGCCACCGATGTACTGACTCAGGAACCACCCCGCGATGGCAACCCGTTGCTGGCTGGCGACATTCCTCGCCTGATCGTCACGCCCCACAGTGCCTGGGGCAGCCGCGAGGCGCGCCAGCGGATCGTCGGGCAACTGGCGGAAAATGCAGCGGGCTTTCTGGCAAGCCAGGTAATACGCCAAGTGAACTGAGGGCGGCATTCCTCCACCTGTGGCTTTGGGCTTGCAGCTTGAAGCGGCCGCCCCTACCCTTCGCGCTTTTGCCGGGGAGATCCCATGGATCCGAGAAGTGAAGTGCTGCTGCGCCAGGCCGGGCTGTTCAGCGGCCCGCTACTGCTGGCAGGACTCGCGGCCGATGACCTGCTCGGACACCTGCCACAGGCCCGTGGCTGGAGCTGGCACGCCGGCGACCACGCTCGACTCGAGGCGCGCTTCGCCGAACGCAGCACCTTCGGGGTGGCCCCGCCGCAGGCCAGCTTCGACTCCGCCGTACTGTTCCTGCCCAAGTCCCGCGAGCTGGCCGGTTACCTGCTCGATACCCTGGCCGCCCGCCTGCCAGGCGGCGTGCTCTATCTGGTCGGTGAGAAGCGCGCAGGTGTCGAGCGTGCGGCCAAACAGATGGCCGCTTATGGCGTGCCGCACAAGCTCGACAGTGCGCGTCACTGCCAACTGTGGCAAGTGCGCGTGGAACAGGCCCCTGCCACCCCGGACCTCTCCGCGCTGGCGCAGCGCTACAGGCTGCCGCTCGATGACGGCCCGCTCGAGGTGATCACCCTTCCAGGCGTGTTCAGTCACGGCCGACTGGATATCGGCAGCGCCCTGCTGCTCGACCACCTGGACGAGCTGCCGAGCGGTCATCTGCTGGACTTCGGCTGTGGCGCCGGCGTACTCGGCGCGGTGCTCAAGCGTCGCTATCCGCACAGCCACGTCACCCTGCTGGATGTCGATGCGTTCGCCGTCGCCAGCAGCCGCCTGACCCTTGCCGCGAACGGCCTGGAAGCCGACGTCATCAGCGGCGATGGCATCGCCGCGGCGCCCTCGGAGCTGAGCGCGATCCTCAGCAACCCTCCCTTCCACCAGGGCGTGCACACCCACTATCAGGCCAGCGAGGACTTGTTGCGCCAGGCCGCCAGACACCTGCGCCAGGGTGGCCAGATTCGCCTGGTGGCCAACCGCTTCCTCAAGTACCCGCCATTGATCGAGCAGCATGTCGGCACCTGCCAGGTCCTTGCCGACAGCGAGGGTTTTCGCATTTACAAGGCGCTCAGCCGCTGACGCTGCGGGCCTGCGGCACAGCGGCGCAGGCCTTGCCCAAAACGCCCCGTTTGGGCAGAATGCGCGCGTCCTAGGGGAGTAGTCTCCCGCGAGCGCCAGCTCGCCCGGCATGCATCAACATACTTGGTCAGTCGACCATGGTGCGTGCGACCCAAAGACCCGCCTAGACGGGTCTGCGCGACCCGGCCACAGCCAGCACGGGTGCCGCGCAGGGTTTGACAAGACCTATGACACGAACACCTTACCCGGGGCGGGAAGGCTGTACGTGTCATAGCCGTGTCTACCCGCCCTCTAGGAAAGCTGATGCTGGAATCTCTCTTCGTTCCCACCCTGATCGTCGCCCTGGCGGAAATCGGCGACAAGACGCAATTGCTCGCGTTGCTGCTGGCAGCACGTTTTCGCAGGCCGTGGCCGATCATCTGGGGCATGGTGGTCGCCACCCTGGCCAATCACCTGGTGGCCGGCGCGGTCGGCAACTGGGTCGCCGGGCTGCTGTCCCCCGCACTGTTGAGCTGGATACTGGCGGCCTCGTTCATCATCGTGGCGCTGTGGACGCTGATTCCAGACAAGCTCGACGACGACGAAAGCTCCAACCTGAAACGCTATGGCCCGTTCCTGACCACGCTGATCGCCTTCTTCCTGGCCGAGATGGGCGACAAGACCCAGGTGGCGACCGTGATGCTCGCCGCCCAATACCCCCACTTCATCATGGTGGTGATCGGCACCACCCTGGGCATGCTGCTCGCCAACGTACCGGTGGTGCTGGCCGGCAATTTCGCCGCGGATCGCCTGCCACTGACCCTGATCCGCCGCCTGGCCGCCACCGCCTTTCTGGCACTGGCGCTCTATGCGGCTTATCAGGCACTGCTGCTGAGTGGGCTCGTCGGTAAATGATCGTTAGGCCGGACGAGGACGCAGATAGCCATTGTCGGCGAACCACTGAATGCTGCGCTGCAAGGTATCGTCCACCGACTGGCGGGCGACGAAACCCAACTCTTCGCGGGCCTTGCGACCATCGAGGAACTGGCTGCCGGACATCAGCGCGATGGCCGTCTCGTCCAGCCATGGCCAGGCGCCGGTGAGGCGATGGCGCAACCGTCCCCAGGCCGCCAGGCCGTTGGCCCTGTTCAGCGACAACTCTGGCGGTGCGGTGACGCCCAGACGCTCGGCGATACGACCGATCAGATCCGCCATCTGAATGTTCTCGCCACTGATCAGGTAACGCTCCCCCACACGGCCATGCTCGAGGGCCAGCAGCAACCCCCTGCCCGCCTCACTGGCGTCTATCAGGTTGCGTTCACCCGGGACGTAACCGCGCATTTCACCGCTGTCGATGGCAGTGATCAGCCGGCCGCTGCTTGGCCCGGCATCCAGTTCGCCAAGGCACAGGCCAGGGATCGCGATCACCACCGGCAGCCCGGCACGCGCCTGCTCACGGGCCTGCTGGTCCAAGGCCCATTTCGACAGAAGGTAGGCATTGCGCGAGCGCGGCATTTCGTCGTAGAACAACCCTTCATGCCCGGGCTGCCCCAACGGGTGCCTGGGCAGGGCGATCGCCGAGCCCACGTAGACGATGCGGGTTAATTCGACCGCCTGGCAGGCCTCATAGAAACGCCGGGTCTGATCGAGCGCACTGGCGACCTCGTCCTGCCAGTGACGGGGCCGCTGCGGGTAATGGCCGGCGCAGAAGATCACGCCGTCGACGTCGTGCAGCGCCTTGGTCAGCGCGCGCCGGTCGAGCAGCTCGGCCGCCCGGCATTCAGCGCCGAGGTAAGCCAGGCGCTCGATGCGCGAGGACAACCGATGAACCAGCACCACCTGATGCCCGGCGGCCTTGATCGCGCGCGCCGCATGATGACCGAGCAGGCCCGATGCACCGACGACGGCGATTCTCACGCAAGGCTCCCGGGCGCCCGGGAGATCGCTAGCGGGCGAACTCGAGGGGGAGCGCGGGAATCACTTCTTCGCCTGCTCATACAGCGGCATCACTTTTGGAATGGCGGCCCGTAGCGAGGCGATGCGACTCGACGATGCCGGGTGAGTGCTCATGAACTCGGGCGGCGCGCCTTCGCTGGCCTTGGCCATTTTCTCCCACAGAGAAATCGCCGCGTTGGGATTGAAACCGCCCCGCGCCGAGAGCTCCAGGCCGATCAGGTCAGCTTCGTTCTCGTTGCTGCGGCTGTTGGGCAGGGTCATGCCGTAATTCACGGCGGCATCGGCCAGGGCCATCTTGTCCGATGTCACTCCCAGCAGCGCGGCAGCCCCCTGCTTGGCCAGGTTCACGCCATAGGCCTTGGACATCGCTTCGCGGCCATGCTCGCGCAGGGCATGGGCGATTTCATGGCCCATCACCGCCGCGATCTCGTCATCGGTGAGTTTCAGCTTGTCGATGATGCCGGTATAGAAAATGATCTTGCCACCCGGGCCGCAATTGGCGTTCAGCTCCGGGCTGTCGATCAGATTGACTTCCCATTGCCACTGCGCGGCATCGGGCCTGAACAGCGGCGCCTGCTTGATCAAGCGGTCGGCGATACGCTGCAGACGCTTGGCATCGGCACTGTTCTTGTCCAGCACGCCCTTGGTGGAGGCTTCCTTGAGCGTCGCCTGGTAGGACTGGGCATACATCTGGTTGACTTCATCGGTCGACAGCGCACTGAACATGTACTGCTTGCGCTCGACGCCCACCGCACCGCCACTGGTGGTATTGACGGCCTGGCATCCTGCCAACAGCAGGGCCGCTGCCAGCGTGGTGAAAGACAACGACGGTTTCATGCTGGGTCTCCCTGGGAACTGAGCGACGTATGCTAGGGGCTGCTCGTGTTGCAGCGCAAGCCGCGCGTTCAGGCGGGCGTCAGACACTCCGGCCCGTCGAGCGTCGGATCGTTGACCAGGTTACTCAACACCCGTTCCCTCAGGGCCGGTGACGCGCCGACGAGCAGCGGCTTCAGTTCCTCCAACGGTGTATCCACAGCCAGCCAGCGCTGCTGATCCTGTGTATCGAGAATCAGCGGGCGACGCAGCGTGGCAGCGGCCTGGGTGACCATGGCAGTGCTGAGGTAGACATGCCCCTCGACCGGATAGGCTTCCCAGATGGCCGCGAAATAAAGCAGAGAATCCTGGCCGCTCAACCAGTAGGGGCGCTTGCGCGCGGCACCGCGCCACTCGTAGAAGCCGTTCGCCGGGATCAAGCCGCGGCGCAGACGAAAGCCGTCGCGAAACATGGGTTGGTCGACCAGCGTCTCGGCACGTGCATGGGACGGCGTCTTCGACAGATCGGTGAGCCACGGCGGCGTCAGCCCCCAGCGCGCCCGCACCAGCGAACGCTGCTCACCATCGGCGCGCTGCAGGAGCACCTGAGCGCCGGGCGACAGATTCCAGTGAGGCTGTTGATCAGCGGGAAAACCGGCCAGCGCCGCAAAAGCAGGTGTCCAGCGAAACAGGGCGAAGCGTCCACTCATGGGTGATCCGATCAGGATGGATGCGCAGCTGCATCAACACAGCAACACACCCTGGAAATTATCCGGCTCGTCACCGGGCAGCGGTTGCGCACCATTGTACTCGGCGATCAACTGGCGGGCGCGCTCGCAATCATCATCCTCGACCAGCATACCCAGCAGGCCGCAGGCCGGCAGCTCGCCCACCGCGCCGACCAGATGGCCACCGACCAGGTGTGCCTGAATACCCTCGCTGGCGAGCATGCCTTTCAATAACTCGCCCTCCATGAGGTCCTGGGGTTCGTAGACTCGCTTCATCAGTCGTTCTCCCCGCGCACATCCAGTTGCCAATCCACCCCGTCGGTATTGAGCGAAAACACGATTGGCCGGCAGCACACTGGACAGTCCTCGATGTACTGCTGATCGCCGGCCGACAGATCCAGCACGGCCTCGACCGGCTCGCCGCAATAAGGGCATTGATAATCCTGGGTTTCCAGCATGGGGCGCCTCCCTGTGACTTGCAGGGTATAATGGGCGGTCTATTGCTGCCTCTCGGGTCTGCTGTCGTCGTGCTCACGGGCCCGAACGGCGGCGGCTCTACTCGACGGGGCGCTCAACCTCTCAATCGCAGCGACAATCACAAGAGATCATGATGGGCGAATTCGATAGCATCCGACCTTACGCCGACGCGGAAATTCCAGCGGTTCTGGCGCGCCTGTTGGCCGACGATGCGTTCCTCGACATCCTTACCCAGTTTCGTTTCCCGCGTCTTGCGGGACCATTCGGCTGGTTGCTCAAACCTCTTATAGCTCATCGGCTGCGTTCGCGGTTGCGCGCCATCGATTCGGTGAGAGCCCTGCAGGACACCATCGAGCCCTACGTCGACCGCACCGTCGAGAAAGCCACCGACGGCGTGACCTACTCCGGCGTGGAAACCCTCAAGTCAGGCAGCGCCTACCTGTTCCTGGCCAACCACCGCGACATCGTCATGGATCCGGCCTTCGTCAATTACGCGGTGTATCACGCCGGGCTGCAGACGCCACGTATCGCCATCGGCGACAACCTGCTGCAGAAGCCTTTCGTCAGCGACCTGATGCGCCTGAACAAGAGCTTCATCGTACACCGCTCGATCAGCGGCCGCCGCGAGAAGCTGGCAGCCTACCAATTGCTGTCGGCCTATATCAGCCACTCGATTCGCCACGACGGCGAGTCGATCTGGATCGCCCAGGCCGAAGGTCGCGCCAAGGACGGAGACGACCGTACCGATTCGGCGATCCTCAAGATGTTTCACATGAGCCGCAAGGACGAGCCGTTCGCCGAGGTCATCGGCAGCCTCAAGCTGACTCCGGTGTCGATCAGCTATGAATATGATCCCTGCGACCTCGCCAAGGCCCGTGAGCTCTATACCCGTGCGACGACCGGCAGCTACACCAAACAGCCGGGTGAAGACGACAAGAGCATCGCCTTGGGCATTACCGGCTACAAAGGGCGCGTACACGTGCATTTCGGCGACCCGCTAACCAGCGGCTTCGAAGATGCCAAGCAGTTGGCCGCCATCACCGATGCGCAGATCCTCACCGGCTATCGGCTGTTCCCCGTGCACTACCTGGCCTATGCGATGTGGAGCGAGCGCGATGCACAGCTCGATGTTCCTGCGGCCGAGACGCTGTTCGACGCCGCCGAACTAGCCGCCGCCAGGGAGCAATGGCAGCAGCGCCTGGGCAAATGCCCGAGCGAGCACCGCCCCTACTTGGTACAGCAGTACGCTATGCCGGTGCGCAACCAGTATCGCATCAAGGCCGGCCTGCCGCTCTGATCGCGCAGACGCGCATCGCTCAAAAATGAAAAAGCCCCGACATGTCGGGGCTTTTCCGTACTGCGTGACCGATTTACTGACCGCTGAGGACCTGCGACAGGGTGGGGTCCTTGAACGCTCGGGTCAGCGCGTCGCTCAACACATCACTGACCAACTTGGTGTTGGTTTCCTGATTGGGCGCCATGCCGAAGCGCTGGTTCAGGGAAGCACCGTAGCGACCGCTGTAACGGCGCTTGCTGTTCTGCACGTCGGCACGGAAGGAAGCAGTCATGTCCGCCTCGGTGACGTAGAGGCCTTCCTTGGGGGACTGATATTTCAGCTCGGCCAGGGTCAGCGTCAGCTGGGGCGCATTGTAGGCGTTGGCTGACGGCGTGAAGCCCAGCAGACGGACTGCGGCTTCGGCCTGGGCTTGCAGTTTGGGTAGCACATCCTGGCCAGCGACGCTGATGGCGCTGGTTTCCGGATACAGGCCGCCACGGGTACCCAGCACCGGGGATGGCCGGCCGTCGACCACGCGCACGACCACCGGCTGGCCTTGACCGACAGCGGTCAGCGGGCCGGTGAGTTTGGGTTGCGGACTGATTTGCTGCGGGCTGTGGGCACAACCGACAAGAGCCAGACTCAGAGCGGCAAGCAGACCAAACAACAGGCGATTCATACTCGGTTCTCCATGGAGGGGCGCATAAGGCGTCGCGAAGTATAACGAATCGACCCGCGATGGGTGAACGCGGTTCCGCGTCATGTGCCGGTCACATGCCGGCGGTATAAGACTTTGGTCGCTTTGCATGATGGAAGTTTGTTTGATGCGCGCATTACTGGAAAAGCTGTCACCTTCACCACGCCCGCGTATTTTCGCTTGTTTGGATGAGCAGGGAATATGCCGGGCATTTCGCCAGAGCGCCCAGGAGCCGGGGCCTTCAAGCTGGCATGAGGTCAACGAAAAACGCCTTGCATGGCTAGGCCGCCCACTCCCCAAGAGCGCCTTCAGCGCCGGCTGAACGTGCCTGTACGCGTTCGCGCACGGCACGGCGTGTGCAATAAAAGTCACACGCATCTGATCAACGCCCTCGCTTTCGCCTTATAATCGCGCCCCGATTATAAGGACGCCTCCTGATCGGCCTCGCCGTACCGCTGATGCAGTTCACGCCATCGGCAACGCCACAGAGAGTCGCCCACTTCGTGCTGCTCGATATCGACAGCCCTTCTCGCTCTATATGCTGCGATTGCCGCGTTTTCGCGGAACATCTGCTGGCGAGAAAGGCCCAACAGGCACATGAACTTTTGAGGTTCGCGTTCCAAAAGGACGTGAAAAAACGGTTTCAATAACTTCACGAGAGTGTGGCGAACATATGAATCATCTTACGGCAGGACAAGGCGACCCCCTTCCGTCATCCGGATCCCCAGGACAGCTCTGCAACCGCTGACAGGCGCACTTACGCCCAGGCCAAAGGCCATCGATTGGAAGCTGATTTTTTGGAGATGTGGTAATGGCGCAGAACGATTACGAAGCTGTAGATGTAGTGCTGGTCGGAGCCGGCATCATGAGCGCGACATTGGCCGTACTGCTCAAGGAACTCGATCCGGGCATCACCCTGGAAGTCGTGGAAGCCATGGACAGCGGCGCGGTGGAAAGCTCCAATCCCTGGAACAACGCAGGCACCGGCCATGCGGGCCTGTGCGAGCTGAACTACACCCCTGAGTCCGAAGACGGCTCCATCGACATCAAGAAAGCGGTGAGCATCAACGCCCAGTTCGAAGAGTCCAAACAGTTCTGGGCCTACCTGGTCAACAAAGGCACGTTCGGCTCGCCGAAGACCTTTATCAATCCGGTCCCACACCTCAGCTTCGTTCGCGGCCAGAAAGGTATCGATTACCTGAAGAAGCGTTTCGAAGCCCTGCGTGCGCACCATGCCTTCGCGGACATGGTGTACAGCGAAGACCGCGACACCATGGCCCAGTGGATGCCACTGATGATGCCTGGTCGCGATGCCAGCGAGCCGATCGCAGCGACTCGCGTGGCCAATGGTACCGACGTCAATTTCGGTGCACTGACCAAGAGCCTGCTGGATTATCTGGTGCAGCAGAGCAATGCCCGCGTGACCTGCAACCAGCGAGTCACGGACCTGACCCGCAACGAGCACGGCTGGCGGGTGAGCACCAAGGACACGAAAAACGGCAACCACCGCAGCATTCAGGCACGCTTCGTGTTCCTCGGTGCCGGTGGCGGTGCCCTGCCGCTGCTGCAGATATCGGGCATTCCGGAAGGCAAGGGCTTCGGTGGTTTCCCGGTCAGCGGCCAATGGCTGCGCTGCGACAATCCGGAGGTGGTCAATCGCCACCAGGCCAAGGTGTACAGCCAGGCCGAGGTGGGTTCGCCCCCCATGTCGGTACCGCATCTGGACACGCGGGTCGTAGACGGCAAGAAATCCCTGCTGTTCGGGCCATACGCCGGCTTCACCACCAAGTTCCTGAAGAAGGGCTCGTTCCTCGACCTGCCCCTGTCGGTGCGCCTCAACAACATCGGCCCGATGCTGGCGGTGGCACGCGACAACTTCGACCTGACCCGCTATCTGGTCAAGGAAGTCATGCAATCCCAGGATCAGCGACTCGATACACTACGCACCTTCTACCCAGAAGCCAAAGCCAGTGACTGGCGCCTGGAGATCGCCGGGCAACGCGTGCAGATCATCAAGAAAGACGCCAAGAAAGGCGGCATCCTGCAGTTCGGCACCGAACTGGTGGCCGCCAAGGATGGCTCCATCGCCGCCCTGCTGGGCGCCTCACCGGGCGCCTCGGTAACGGTCTCGATCATGCTCGACCTGATCCGACGCTGTTTCCCCGAGCAGGCGGCTTCGGCCGAGTGGAGCAGCAAATTGCAGGAGATATTCCCTGCACCATCTTCGGTGCTGAGCAGCGATGCCGAGCAGTACCGGGCCGTGCAGTCGCATTCGGATGCTCTGCTGCAGTTGAACGGCACACTGCCGGCCTGACCGTGCAGCGTGAAGACAAGATGGCGCCCGTTAAGGCGCCGTCTTTGCACGCAAGATGATCACCGCGCAAAGCCTCGATACACCATAGCCCCGTCGACCACGCTGCCAATAAAAATGCCAGTCAGCAAGGCTGACTGGCACGAGGCTTGGCAGGCCGGGAATTATTGAAACAGGGAGTCGGCTGAAAGGCCGTTCTTCTCGAGTATCTCACGCAGACGCTTGAGCGCTTCCACCTGGATCTGCCGCACCCGCTCGCGGGTCAGGGCAATCTCCTGGCCCACCTCCTCGAGGGTGCAACTTTCATGGCCACGCAGACCGAAGCGACGAACCACAACCTCCCGTTGCTTGTCGGTCAACTCCGACAGCCACTGGTCGATACTCTGGGAAAGATCGTCGTCCTGCAGCAACTCGCAGGGATCGGTGGGCCGGTCATCGGTGAGGGTGTCGAGTAGCGTCTTGTCGGAGTCCGGGCCGAGCGATACATCCACCGACGATACGCGTTCGTTCAGGCCGAGCATACGCTTGACTTCACCCACCGGTTTTTCCAGCAGGTTGGCGATTTCCTCAGGCGAGGGCTCGTGATCGAGCTTCTGGGTCAACTCGCGCGCTGCACGCAGGTAGACGTTGAGCTCCTTGACCACATGGATGGGCAGGCGAATGGTACGGGTCTGGTTCATGATCGCCCGCTCGATGGTCTGCCGGATCCACCAGGTCGCGTAGGTGGAAAAACGGAAGCCACGCTCGGGGTCGAATTTCTCCACGGCGCGGATCAGGCCGAGGTTGCCTTCTTCGATCAGATCCAGCAGCGAGAGCCCACGGTTGACGTAGCGCCTGGCGATCTTGACCACCAGCCGCAGATTGCTCTCGATCATGCGCTTACGGCCGGCGGGGTCGCCCTTTTGCGCCAGGCGCGCGAAGAACACCTCTTCCTGCGGAGTAAGCAGAGGGGAAAAGCCGATTTCGTTGAGGTAGAGCTGAGTGGCGTCGAGCGCCCGTGTGTAGTCGATGTACTTGTGCTGCTTGCTGCCAGCGGATGGCTTGGCCTTGGAACGCACAGTGGGCTTGATTCCAGCTTGCTCGCCCCTCCCATCGTCGAGATCGATGTCGGGCTCCATCAGGAGCACCTCATCCTCGATGTCAAACTCCGGCGCTTCTTGATTCTTGAGTGCCATTTTGTTTTCCGTCCCTTGCTGAGTTCGACCAGCAAGCTCCGACGCGCCATTCTCCTTGGCGACATCCGAGCCCGTCCATCCCACATGAAGGGGCGAACGAGCGACAGATCAACGACGTGGCAGGTATTGCATTGGATCTACAGGCTTACCCTGGCGGCGAATCTCGAAGTGAAGTTTCACCCGGTCAGTTCCCGTGGAACCCATCTCGGCAATCTGTTGCCCGACTTTGACCTGCTGCCCCTCTCGTACCAACAGTCTCCGATTATGACCGTAGGCACTCACGTAGGTATCGCTGTGCTTGATGATCACCAATTCGCCGTAGCCCCGTAACCCACTCCCGGCGTAGACAACGGATCCACCAGACGCAGCAAGGACAGGCTGTCCCAATTCCCCGGCGATATCAACGCCTTTATTCAAACTGCCGTTTGATGAGAATCGACCGATAATCACACCACTGGCAGGCCACGCCCACCCCGTTGCAGAGCGCTGAACAGGCTGTACGGGAGTGGTGGCGGGCGCCACCACGACGGGCACCGAGGGCTGGGTGGGCGTCCTTGCCGGAGCGCCCTGGACGGGTGTGGCCGGCCGGCTTGGTGTAGTCACTATCGGGGACCTGACGGACGGTGCGGAAGTGGCCACCGGCCCACTCGAGCCACCCGGGCCGAAACGAATGATCTGTCCGACACGGATCATGTACGGAGCCGCGATCGCGTTTTTCGCAGCCAGCGCCTTCCAGTCCCAGCCATAGCGGAAGGCGATGGAATAGAGTGTGTCGCCTCGTTGCACGCGGTACTGCCCAGACGTGACCGGTTGACGCTGCGCTGCGGCATTGTTGCGATCCACGACCTGTACATTGCCGGAGTGCGAACTGGCGCATCCGGCCAGCACGGTACTCAGCACCGTCAGAACCAGCAGATGGCGTAGCATGCCCGAGCGGTAGTGCCCTTGATTGGCTGTGAAACTCACCCGTATCTCCCTTGCAGACGCCCTTGAGGGGCCGGTAACCGACGCCGGCACCTCAGAACACTTCCAACTGACGGCGGCGCGCCAGCCATTCCACACCCAGAACCAGAACGATGGCACAGCTGCTCAAGGCAATGGCCAGCAGCAACTGCGTCTCTTCACCACTGACCTCGGTGAATTGCCATGGCAATAGATTGACCTGTTCAAGAGGAAACGATTCACCATGACGGTTGGTTTGCCAGCTGAGCGTGTGTTTCCAGGGCCATACCTTGACCAGCGAACCGAGCATCAGACCGGCCAGGAAGGCCATGGTCAGGTCACGCACATGCGCCAGCAGCCAGCTCAGCAGCTTGGAGAAGGTCAGCAGGCCCAGCACACAGCCGGCACAGAACACTGCCAGAACCGTCAGATCGAAATTCTTCACCGCCCCCAGCACGACCGGGTAAAGGCCCAGCAGTACCAGGATGAAGCTGCCAGAGATGCCGGGCAGGATCATCGCACTGATGGCGATGGCCCCGGAGACAAACAGCATCAGCGGATCCGCGGAAAGCTGCATGGGCACAGCCAGGGTGATCCACAACGCAAATGCCAACCCTGTGGCGAATCCCACCAGCCGGTTGGTGCGCCAGGCACTGACCTCGCGCCCCACCAGATAGACGGACACCAGAACCAGGCCGAAGAAAAACGCCCAGAGCGGCACCGGGTGCTCGTTCATCAAGTAGCTGATCGCACGGGCCAGGGTGAAGATACTGCTGAGCATGCCCAGCATGACGACCAGCAGAAAGCTGGCATTACATGCCTGCCAGGCCTCCTTGATACGACCGCGGGCGAACAGCAGCAAGGCTTCGGGCATACTGGCGAGCGAGGCGAGCAACTTGTCGTATATACCGGTTATGAGGGCGACGGTGCCACCGGAAAATCCGGGCACCACGTCGACAGCGCCCATGGCTATCCCTTTGGTATATAGCAACAGGGTTTTCTTCATGCATCCTTCCGTATGATCGAATCAAGCCAGGGGGCCGTTGAGCAGGGGCACGAAGCGTACTGTGTCGAGGACGTGCCGAGAGAACCCCTGCTCCTCTCGAATGATCAGCAACAATTGCTGAACGTCACCTGAACCGACAGGAATGACCAGACGCCCACCTGGAGCCAGCTGATCCAGCAACGCCTGAGGCACTTCGGATGCCGCTGCCGTGACGATGATGCCATTGTAGGGTGCCAGCGCAGGCCAACCCTCCCAGCCATCGCCCCAGCGGAACACCACGTTGCGCAGGCTGAGTTTGACCAAGCGTTCCTTCGCCCGTTCCTGCAACCCCTGAATACGTTCGACCGTGAACACCCGCTCGACCAGCTGAGCCAGAATCGCCGTCTGATAACCAGACCCCGTGCCGATCTCCAGCACCTTGTCCAGTGGCCCGGCAGCGAGCAGCAACTCACTCATGCGGGCGACCATGTAGGGCTGCGAGATGGTCTGGTTATGGCCGATCGGCAGGGCCGTGTCCTCGTAGGCACGGTGCGCCAGGGCTTCGTCGACGAACAGGTGGCGCGGCGTGCGGCGAATCACCTCGAGTACCTGAGCGTTGGACAGGCCCTCGTCGTAGAGACGCTGGATCAAGCGCTCGCGGGTGCGCTGAGAGGTCATGCCAATCCCGTGGCGGTCATGCTCCCGAGTCATGTCATCAGCCCCTCCAGCCAGGGTTTCAGGCGGTTCAGACCCTCCTGATAAGTGCGGTCGAGCTGCAGCGGCGTTACCGAGACGTAGCCCTGCATCACCGCGTGGAAGTCGGTGCCCTGAGCGCCGTCCTCCACATCACCGGCAGCCGCGATCCAGTAGCCCTCCTTGCCACGCGGATTGACCACCTTCACCGGCGCTGCGGCCCGCGCACGATGGCCGAGTCGGGTCAGTTGCACGCCACGGATATGCTCGAGTGGCAGATTGGGCACGTTGACATTGAGCACGGTGCGCGGCGGCAGATCGAGCTGTTCATGGGCCTCGACCAGCCTGCGAGCGAAATAAGCGGCGGTCGGCATGTTTTCGGCAGAACGCGAAAGCAGCGAAAAGGCGAATGCCGGGCGGGCCAGGAAACGGCCTTCGAGGGCGGCGGCCACGGTGCCGGAATACAGCACGTCGTCGCCCAGATTGGCCCCCAGGTTGATACCCGCCACCACCAGATCGGCAACCTCGGGCAACAGACCGTTGAGGCCCAGGTGCACGCAGTCGGTCGGCGTACCGTTGAGGCTGATGTAACCATTGGCCAGCGTGCACGGATGCAGCGGACGATCAAGGGTCAGCGAACTGCTCGCGCCACTCCGATCGCCATCGGGGGCAATCACCGTGCAGTCGGCGTAATCGGCCAGCGCAGCGTGCAACGCGGCGAGGCCCGGTGCGGCCACGCCGTCATCGTTTGAAATCAGAATACGCATGGGTTGTCCGTCTGCCCTGCCGGCAAAAGGTCGACGATTTCGCGCACCAGAACAGTCGCGAAACATCCAGCCGGCAGAACGAATTCCAGTTGCAGAATGTCAGGCTCGGGATAATGCCACGTCAAACCACTAATGGGGAGGCGCAGGATACGCCGTTCGTGCGCCATGCCCGCTTCTGCAAGCCATTGAGCCAGTTGCGCTTCGGCATCGCCGATACCCTGCTCGAGATCTCCGGTGGCGCCATCCGCTGGCGACGGGCCCTCGCCCCATAACGGCCCGGTCGGGTGCAGGTCCAGCAGGGCCAAACGCGGATCCAGGCATTCGGCTTCACCGGCAGCGAAAAAACTGCGGCTGTCGGTGAACGCCAGCAGGTCGCCGGGCTGCGCCTCGTTCCAGTTGCCGGCAGAGACTCGCTCGGCCAGTACCCGGTTGAACAGGAAGCTGCGCGCGGCCGACAGCACCCGTGAACGCACATTGCGCTTTTCCGGCAGCTCCCTGCGCTCGGCGAAATGCCGGGCATGCGCGACGTTGCCGCCTTCGAAACCGAAGCGCTGGGCACCGTAGTAATTGGGGATACCCTGGGCGGCGATACACTGCAAACGCTCGTCCAGGCTGGCGTGATCGGCCTGCAGTCGGGTCAGGCGCAGGGTGAAACCGTTGGCCGCATGGGCACCGCGCTGCAACTTGCGCGAATGGCGCTCCTGCCTGAGGACTCGCAGGGTTTCGTCCTGGGCGTTGGCCAGGTCCGGATCGTTCCTGCCCGGCAGGTGCAGGCTGAACCACTGGCGCGTCAGCGCCTGGCGGTCCTTGAGGCCGGCATAGCTGACCATCCGCACCGGCACGCCGGCCGCTCGGGCCAGGCGAACCGCCGCTTCCTCGGTGTTCAGCCCGCGCTTCTCGACCCACAGCCACAGGTGCTCGCCGGCACCGGACAGTTCGATGTCCAGCACCTCATCGACCTGGAAATCCTCGGCCGTGGCCTTGAGCACCGCCTGCCCACAGGGCTCGCCATGGGCGCGGGGGCCAAGCAGTTCCAGTTCGGTCATGCGCTGACCAGCAAGGCGACCGCATGCACGGCGATACCTTCCTCACGCCCCACGAAACCCAGCTTCTCCGTGGTGGTGGCCTTGACGTTGACCTGATCCAGCTCGACCTGCAGATCCTCGGCGATCAGACGGCGCATGGCTTCGATATGCGGCGCCATCTTCGGCGCCTGGGCCTCGATGGTGGCGTCGACGTTGCCGACTTTCCAGCCCTTGCCGCGAACCAGTCCCAGCACATGCCGAAGCAACACACGGCTGTCGGCGCCCTTGAATTCGGGATCGGTATCCGGGAAATGCTTGCCGATATCGCCAAGCGCCACGGCGCCCAGCAAGGCATCGGCCAAGGCATGCAGGACCACGTCGCCATCGGAGTGGGCGACCAGGCCGAACGTGTGGGGAATACGAACACCGCCCAGGGTGATGAAATCTCCGTCGCCGAAGCGGTGTACATCGTAACCGTGGCCAATGCGCATGAACCGACGCCCTCGCAAAAAGGCCGATTCTACCCGAAAGAACAACCGGAGGCGGACTTGCCCGGCGACCGAATCAACCAATGGAATGAAGCCCATTACCGGCTGCGCATTTTCACGGCCCACCTGTCGAGCAAGAATTCAGCCATGTGGCGACAGGCCTGAGGCAGCGCCATCGACGGCTGAATACCCATACACCGTCGAGGTGAAAAACGGCAAAATTCTCCACTGCCATGCCTTTGGCCGCCTTCGCCAAAACCTCCACGGCGAAAATGTTGGAATGTTCTCGGCCTGCCGGTAGTCGACAAGAGGTAGCAAAACATTTCTAGCAACCATGGAGACCATCATGGCCGTAGCACGCAAGCCGACAGCAGCAAAACCCAAGGCAAAAGCCAGCGCACAGAAACTCAAAGGCGATGGCCTGGCCATCAATACCAGCGTCGATGGCGCTGCCCGCGAGAAGGTCGCTGAAGCACTGACCAAGGCGGTCGCGGACAGCTACACCCTGTACGTCAAGACCCTGGGCGTGCACTGGAACGTGCAAGGCTCGAATTTCTATGGCCTGCACAAGCTGACCGACGCGCAGTACAACGAAATTCATCAGGCCGCTGACGAGCTTGCCGAGCGCATTCGCGCCCTGGGCAAACTGGCGCCGACCGGTGGAGAAACCTTCCGCGCGCTCACCGTCATCGACAATGAAGCGCCACACAAACCTACACCGCAGATGATCGGCGAGCTGGTGAAGGACAACGAAGCAGTGGCTCGGCGCATGAGCGAATTCGCTGAACTGGCGGAAGAAGCCGGTGACCTGTTCAGCCACGACATGCTGGTAGCACGCATCGGTGTGCACGAGCAGAATGCCTGGATGCTGAGATCCAGCCTGGGTGAGTGATCTGTAGCAGCCAAAAGAAGGGCGCTGCCGGTTGAACCGGCAGCGCCCTTTTTCATTCAGCGGGCCAACGCCTCGGCATGATGGCGCAAGTGGTCGTCGATGAAACTGGCGATGAAGTAGTAGCTGTGGTCATACCCCGGCTGCAGACGCAGGGTCAGCGGATGGTTGGCCGCCTTGGCCGCCGCCTCCAGCGCCTGGGGCTTGAGCTGGCCATCGAGAAAATCGTCACGATCTCCCTGATCCACCAGAATCGGCAACTTCTCCGTCGCATCAGCGATCAGCACGCTGGCATCCCACTCGCGCCAGCGCGAACGGTCTTCACCCAGATAGTTGGAAAACGCCTTCTCCCCCCACGGGCAGTTGACCGGATTGGCGATCGGCGAAAAGGCCGAGACCGATGCATAACGCCCCGGATTCTTGAGCGCGCAGATCAACGCGCCGTGGCCGCCCATGGAGTGTCCGGAGATGCCGCGCTTGTCCGATACCGGAAAGTTGGCCTCGATCAACGCTGGCAGTTCCTGCACCACGTAATCGTACATGCGGTAATGGCGCGCCCAGGGCTCCTGCGTCGCGTTGACGTAGAAGCCGGCACCCAGACCGAAATCGTAGGCGCCATTGGCGTCGTCCGGCACACCCTCGCCGCGCGGGCTGGTATCGGGCGCGACGATGATCAGGCCTAGCTCGGCAGCCATGCGCTGGGCGCCGGCCTTCTGCATGAAGTTCTCGTCGCTGCAGGTCAGCCCGCTGAGCCAGTACAGCACCGGCAGCCTGGCGCCCTTCTCGGCTTGCGGCGGCAGGTAGACGGCGAACACCATGTCGCAGTTGAGCGACGTGGAGCGATGACGGTAGCGCTTGTGCCAGCCGCCAAAACTCTTGTTGCTGGAAACGATTTCCAAAGTCATGACGAGTCCTCACGGGCGGCGGACAAGCCGTCGGGCGACGGCGTTATCCGCCCCACTGATCAATAGTGGATGACGGTGCGGATGCTCTTGCCTTCGTGCATCAGATCGAAGGCGTCGTTGATCTGCTCCAGGCCCATGGTGTGGGTGATGAAGGTATCCAGCGGAATTTCGCCGCTCTGCGACTTCTCCACATAGCTCGGCAGCTCGGTGCGGCCCTTGACGCCACCGAAAGCCGAACCACGCCAGACGCGACCGGTTACCAGTTGGAACGGACGGGTGCTGATTTCCTGACCGGCCCCGGCCACGCCGATGATCACGCTTTCACCCCAGCCCTTGTGCGCGCACTCCAGTGCGGCGCGCATCAGTTGCACGTTGCCGACGCACTCGAAGCTGTAGTCCACGCCGCCATCGGTCAACTCGATGATCACGTCCTGGATCGGCTTGTCGTAGTCCTTGGGGTTGACGAAGTCGGTGGCGCCCAGCTCGCGGGCCACGTCGAACTTGGCCGGATTGATATCGACGGCGATGATGCGCGAGGCCTTGGCCATCTTCGCACCGATGATCGCTGCCAGGCCGATGCCCCCCAGGCCGAAGATGGCCACGGTGGCCCCCTCCTCCACCTTGGCGGTATTGAGCACGGCGCCGATACCGGTGGTCACGCCACAGCCGAGCAGGCAGACCTTTTCCAACGGCGCGTCCTTCGGAATGACAGCCAGGGAGACTTCCGGCAGGACGGTGTATTCGGAGAACGTCGAGCAGCCCATGTAGTGGTAGATCGGCTCGCCGTTGTAGCTGAAGCGCGACGTACCATCGGGCATCAGGCCCTTGCCCTGCGTAGCACGCACCGAGCTGCACAGGTTGGTCTTGCCCGACAGGCAGAATTTGCACTTGCGGCATTCCGCGGTGTACAGCGGGATCACGTGGTCACCTACGGCCACTGATGTCACGCCGTCGCCGATGGCTTCGACGATGCCGCCACCTTCGTGGCCTAGGATCGAGGGGAACACGCCCTCGGAGTCAGCGCCGGACAGGGTGTAGGCGTCGGTGTGGCAAACGCCGGTCGCGACGATACGTACCAGCACTTCCCCAGCCTTGGGGGGCTCTACATCCACTTCGACGATTTTCAGCGGCTCGTTGGGCGCAAAGGCTACGGCGGCGCGCGACTTGATCATATCCAGAATCTCCTGATGGGAAAGCGATGGGGAGGGAGTGTAGTAGACCCACAGCGAGAGATAATCAGGCAGAATGCAAAACATTATTGCTATACAGGGATAATCAATCGCTGGCCAGGCAAAAGGGAAGAACATGAATCGTTGGGAAGGCCTGGACGAATTCGTCGCCGTCGCGGAATGTGGCCAGTTCACGGCTGCAGCTGAACGCCTGGGTCTGTCCTCATCCCAGGTAAGCCGACAAATCGCCCGCCTGGAAGAACGTCTGCATACCCGGCTGTTCTATCGCACCACGCGCAAGGTGGCGCTGACCGAGGCGGGTCAGACCTTTCTGCAGCATTGCCAGCGCCTGCAGGATGCACGGGAGGAAGCGCTCAATGCGATTGGCGATCTAGGCGGCGAGCCCAAGGGGCTGCTGCGCATGACCTGTGCGGTGGCTTACGGCGAGCGATTCATCGTGCCCTTGGTCAGCGCATTCGCCGCCCGCCACCCGCGGCTTTCCGTGGATATCGAATTGAGCAATCGCACCCTGGATCTACTCCAGGACGGCTTCGACATCGCCATTCGCCTGGGTCGCCTGCAAGACTCGCGAATGCTCGCGACGCGCCTGGCGCCGAGGCGCATGTACCTGTGCGCATCGCCTGACTACCTGCAGCGCTACGGCCGGCCGCACAGCCTCTCGGAGCTGGCTCGACACAATTGCCTGGTTGGCAGCAGCGATGTCTGGACATTCCAGCTCGACGGCTGCGAAGCCTCGCAGCGGGTTCAAGGCAACTGGCGCTGCAACAGCGGCCAGGCCGTGCTGGATGCGGCGCTCGGTGGACTGGGCCTGTGCCAGTTACCCGACTATTACGTGCTAGAACACCTGCGCAGTGGCGCCCTGGTGTCCCTGCTCGACAATCACCAGCCACCGAATACCGCAGTATGGGCGCTCTACCCGCAACAACGGCATCTGTCGCCCAAGGTCAGGCAACTGATCGATGCGCTGCGCGACGGTTTGAGCCAACGCATCGAATACGCCTAGCTGTGTAAACCCAGTACGTTGTTCAGTGGAAGTGGCGCGCGACTGATGGGTGGTAGGTAGCCTAGGCTGGCGTGAGGTCGGTGCCAGTTGTAATGATGAAGCCAAGGTAGCAGGTGGGCGGCCCGTTGCTCTGAAGTGTCATAGCTGCAGGCATACGCCCACTCGCGCAAGCTGGTCTGGATGAATCGCTCGGCCTTGCCGTTGGTGCGCGGTGTGTAGGGTTTGGTCCACAGATGACGCAAGCCAAGCCTGCGCACCAAACGCCGGAAGCGCTTGGATCGGTAGCAGACGCCATTGTCGGTCATGATGCGAGTAATCCGTATGCCCAGGCCGCGGTAGTAGC